>NZ_JBBKAH010000010.1:0-70824 GCF_037652055.1 Pelagibius sp. 7325 | reverse complement strand
TTCCCCGCCGCCGGCTGTCGCCACCGCGGCTTCCGCCGCGGCCACGGTCGCGGCCCCCGTCGCGCGCGCCCTCACGGCCGCCGCGGCGGCGTCCGCGGCCTTCGTCCGCAGCCTCGCCGGGCTGCCATTCCTCGGCACCTTCCAGCTGGACCAGGGGGATCTCCATGCCGAGCATGTTGACCACGCCGGCCAGATACTTGTTCTCCTCTGGCAGCGCCAGCGTGAAGGCCTTGCCGCTGCGCCCGGCACGGCCGGTGCGGCCGATGCGGTGGACGTAATCCTCCGGGTTGGAAGGCACGTCGAAATTGAACACATGGGAGACCGCCGGGATGTCCAGGCCGCGCGCGGCGACGTCGGAGCACACCAGAATTTCCACCTTGGCGTCCTTGAACGACTGCAGGGTCTCCATGCGCACCGGCTGCGCCATGTCGCCATGCAGCGCGGCCACCGAGAAGCCGTGTCGCTCGAGCGAGCGAAACACCACGTCGACGTCGCGCTTGCGGTTGCAGAACACCAGCGCGGACTTCACGCCCTCGGAGCGGATCAGGCTGCGCAGGGCAGCGCGCTTTTCCTTGGCGGCGCCGCGCAGCTTGACCAGGCCCTGGGTCACGGTCTGCGCGGCCGAAGCCGGCGGATCGACCGAGATCGCCTTGGGGTTCATCAGGAACTTGTCGGCCAGACGGCGGATCTCCGGCGGCATGGTGGCCGAGAAGAACAGCGTCTGGCGGATCTTGGGCAGCAGGCCGACGATGCGCTCGACGTCAGGCATGAAGCCCATGTCGAGCATGCGGTCGGCCTCGTCGATCACCAGGATCTTCACGTCGGCCAGCAGGATCTTGCCGCGCTCGAAGAGGTCGATCAGACGGCCCGGCGTCGCGATCAGCACGTCAACGCCGCGATCCAGCTTCTGCTCCTGGTCCACGAAGGAGGAGCCGCCGATCAGCAGGGCCATCGAGAGCTTGCCGTACTTGCCGTAGAGCTCAAAGTTCTCCGACACCTGGGCCGCCAGCTCGCGCGTCGGCGCGATGATCAGCGATCGCGGCATGCGCGCGCGGGCGCGGCCGCTCGACAGGATGTCGATCATCGGCAGGGTGAAGCCCGCCGTCTTGCCGGTGCCGGTCTGGGCGCAACCCAGAACGTCGCGACCCATCAGGACGACCGGAATGGCCTTTTCCTGAATGGGGGTCGGTGTGGTGTATCCCACGTCCTGAACGGCCCTCAGGACCTCTGGACTCAGTCCAAGATCTTCGAACGTCATGCAATCCGTATTTCAGTTTGGAGTAACTTAGTCGATTGAACTCATGGCAATCGAACTTGGCCCGGATAATAGGAATTGGGCTTCGATTGTCAATGATAACTGGCGGTTAACTGCCTAAATTATTAGCCGTCTCGCCTTTGCGGCCTCAGCCGCACAATATTGTTGCTCAATGGCGAGACTTATATGGTTAACCTTCCAATAAGCAAGATGGTCCCACCGGTGCCGAATATCAAGGAGCCCATGATGGGCAGCGGCCTCGTCGTCATCGATGTGCAGGAACGCTTGGCCCCGGCCATCGCCGGCGCGCCGCAGGTGACGGCACGCATTGCCGCGCTGATAGAAAAAGCCAAAGAAGCCGGCCTTCCGATACTTGCGACCGAGCAGTATTCGCGTGGGCTCGGCGCGACCGTGCCGGCGCTGCGCCACCGGCTGCCGGCCGGCGCCGTGGTCGAGAAGATCCATTTCGCGGCGGCGCGCGAGCCGGCCTTCGCGCGGGTCCTGCGCACGCACGGCGTCCGCCACGCGGTGATCGCCGGCATGGAAGCCCATGTCTGCGTGCTGCAGAGTGCGCTCGGCCTTTTGGCCCAGGGTCTTGCCGTCACCCTGGTGACCGACGCGGTCGCGTCACGCGCCGAACTCAACCGTGACGCGGCCCTGGCGCGGTTGGCCCGTGCCGGCGCGCGGCTCAGCGACAGCGCCGCGGTCATGGCGGCGTGGTCGGCGCGGCAGGCAGGCTAGGCAACCGGGGGCGCTCAGTTGCCGGGGCGCAGGGAATCGCCCACAATGGCCATCCTCCCCGTGGGTTACCTCTTGATCCTTCCGGACCGTGATGAGCGATAAGACACCCCTGGCGCTGCTGCCCGGCCTGCTGTGCGATGCGGCCCTCTGGCGGCCGCAGGTCGACGCCCTGGGCGACATCGCCGACCCCTGGGTCGCCGACCTCACCTCCCAGGAGTCCATCGCTGCCATGGCCGAGAGCGTGCTGGCGGCGATGCCGGAGCGCTTCGCGCTGGCCGGGCTTTCCATGGGCGGCTATGTGGCGCTGGAAGTCATCGCGCGGGCACCTGAGCGGGTGAGCCGCCTGGCGCTGCTCGACACCCGCTTCCAGACCGACGGCGACGCCGAGAGCGCACGCCGCCGCGGCCTCATCGAGTTGGCCGAGAAGGGCGAGTTCAAAGGGGTGACGCCGCGCCTGCTGCCGCTGTTCATCCATCGCGACCGCCTGGGCGATGCGGAACTCGCCGGCACCGTCACCGCCATGGCCGAGCGCGTCGGCAAGGAGGCCTTCATCCGCCAGCAGCGCGCTATTTTGGGGCGCCGCGACCACAGCGCCACCCTGGTCGCCATCCACGTGCCAACCCTGGTGCTCTGCGGCCGCGAGGACGCGCTGACGCCGCTGGAAGACCACAAGGCGATGGCCGCCGGCATCGCCGGGGCGCGGCTGGTGGTGATCGAGGACTGCGGCCACCTGGCCACCCTGGAACGGCCGCAGCCGGTCACCGCGGCGCTGCGGCGCTGGCTGCAGGCGGAAGACTAGGACTGCGATCGGGAGGGCGTGCTCAGCCGGCGGCGCGGCGTTCCCCATCGCCCTCGGACTCGTCGTGAGTCAGGTCGACGGTCGAAACGGTCTGCGCCAGGTTGAGGGACTCGGTGAAGGAGACGTGCTCTTCCTCAGGTGCCGGCGCCCGCATTTGCATGCGATAGAGCGCGAAACCGGCGAGGCAGAGCTGCACGGCGGCGGTCATGCCGAAGAGAGCGTCGGCACCAAAGTATGACGTCAGCGTGGAGGCGACGATCGGACCGATCACGGCGCCGAGCGCGAAGACGAGAAGCAGGCCGCTGGCCGCCTCGACATAACCGTCCGCTTCCACGTAGTCGTTCATGTGGGCGACCGAGAGACCGTAAATCGGAAACGCGAACAGCCCGAAGAGAAAAGCCAGCGCCAGCAGCCCGTCGCCCCAGGGCGGCGCCCACAGCACGAAGAGCATGCCCGCCACCGCCGAGCCGCAGGCGGCGCCGATGATGACCCGGCGGCGGTCCATCTTGTCGGAGAGCCGTCCCAGCGGCCACTGGCCGAGGGCGCCGGCGATCACCGCCACGCTCATGAAAATGGCGACGCCCCAGCTGTCCGCGCCCTTGTTCTGGGCGAAGACCGGCGCCAGCGCCCAGAACGAGCCGTTGGCGAGGCCGACGGCGAGGCAGCCGACGACGCCGACCGGCGAGAGCCTGTAGAGATGGCCGAGACGGATCTTCACCGACCGCAGCGGCGCCGGTGCCTCGGCCTTGGTCAGGGCCACCGGCACGGCGGCGAGCGACACTAGAATCGAGGCCAGGATGAAAAGCTGGAAATTCTCCGGCCGGTCGAGGCCCAGCATCAGCTGGCCGATGGTGATCACGGTCAGGTTGATGATGGTGTAGAGCGAGAACACGAAGCCGCGCGTGTCGTTGGTCGACTTTTCGTTCAGCCAGCTCTCGATGACCATGTAGAGCACGGCGAAGCAGAAGCCGGTCATCGCGCGCAGCAGCCACCAGAGATAGGCGTTGAGGAACAGCGAGTGCACCAGCACCACGCAGGAGGCGATGGCGACCAGGGCGGCGAAGGTGCGGATGTGCCCGGCGCGGCGGATGAGCCGCGGCCCGTAGAGGCAGCCGCTGGCAAAGCCCAGGAAGTAGGCCGAGCCGAGAATGCCGATATCGGTGGCCGAGAAGGCTTCCAGATTGGCACGCACCGGCAGCAGGGTGCCCTGCAGGCCGTTGCCCATCAGCAGCAGCGCGACGCTCAGCAGCAGGGCGGTGATTGGGGCGAAGGCGGCGGTCATTACCCGCCGCTCTAGCACATCCGCGGCGCAACGGCCACCGCGCGTGGGCTCTGGTCGGAAGGAGCACGCTGGCCAGTGCCGGTTTCCCGGCCTGTCATCCCGGCCAAGCGAGCTTGCGAGCGCGAGCCGGGATCCACGGAGAGGCCAGGCGCTGACCTCGACATCGGCAGACCTGCCGGACGTTGTGACATCGCTTTGCACCGCTGGGAACCCGCCCCTGCCATGGGCCCCGGATCGCGCTCGCTTGCGCTCGCTTGTCCGGGGTGACAATGGAGAATTGGAAAGCGGCCGAGGAACTGTCCACCTAGACGTCCAGTTCGTGGACGAAGCGGGCGTTTTCCTGGATGAAGGCGAAGCGCAGTTCCGGCTTGCGGCCCATCAGCTGCTCGACCAGGTCCGAGGCCTTCTTCCCTTCGGCGGCCGGATTCGCATCGCCCTCGGCGGCGATGGTGACCCGCAGCAGGGTGCGCTTGCCCGGGTCCATGGTGGTTTCTTTCAGCTGCTTGGCCGGCATCTCGCCCAGGCCCTTGAAGCGGCTGACCTCGATCTTGCCGCGGCCCTTGAAGCGCGAGGTCATGAACTTGTCCTTCTCCGCATCGTCCATGGCGTAGACGCTCTCGCTGCCCTGGGTCAGGCGATAGAGCGGCGGCTGCGCCAGGAACAGCCGGCCGCTTTCGATGAGCCCCGGCATCTCGCGATAGAAAAACGTGATCAGCAGCGAGGCGATGTGGGCGCCGTCGACGTCGGCGTCGGTCATGATGATGATTCGCTCGTAGCGCAGCTTCTCGGGATCGAAGCTGCTCCGCATGCCGCAGCCGAGCGCCAGCGCGATGTCGGAGATCTCCTGGTTGCCTTTCAGCTTGTCGGCGGAGGCGCTGGCCACGTTCAGGATCTTGCCGCGCAGCGGCAGCACCGCCTGGGTCTCGCGCGAGCGCGCCTGCTTGGCCGAGCCGCCGGCGGAATCGCCCTCGACCAGGAAGATCTCTGTGCCGGACGACGAACTGCGCGAGCAGTCGGAGAGCTTGCCGGGCAGGCGCAGCTTGCGCGTCGCTGTCTTGCGGCTCTGCTCCTTTTCCTGGCGCCGGCGCTGGCGCTCGTCGGCGCGCTCGATGACGCGCTCCAGCAGCAGGCGCGCGCGCTCGGGATGCGCCGTCAGCCAATGGTCGAAGTGGTCCTTGATCGAGGTCTCGACCAGCTTGGTGGCGCCGACGCTGACCAGCTTCTCCTTGGTCTGGCCCTGGAACTGCGGATCGCGGATGAAGACCGACAGCATGGCGCAGGCGCCGCCGCACAGATCGTCGGCGTTCACGGGGCCGGCTTTCTTGTTGCCGGTCATGTCGGCATAAGCCTTGAGGCTGCGCAGCAGCCCGGAGCGCAGGCCGGCCTCATGGCTGCCGCCCTCGGGCGTGGGCACGGTGTTGCAGTAGGAACTGAGGAAGCCGTCTTCGTCGAGCGGCCACGAGATCGCCCATTCGACGCGGCCCTGCTCGTCGGGAAACTTCGCTTCGCCGACGAAGGGCTCGGGCGTCAGCGTCTTGCGCTGATCCAGCGTCGCGGAAAGGAAATCCTGCAGGCCGTTGGGGAAGTGGATGCTGTCCTTCTCCGGCGTCGCGTCGCCTTTGCCCAGCAGGCTCTTGTCGCAGCTCCAGCGAATCTCGACACCGCGGTAGAGATAGGCCTTGGAGCGCGCCATGCGGTAAAGCCGGGCCGGCCGGAACTGCGCCTCCTTGCCGAAGATCGCGGGGTCGGGATGGAAGGCGATCGTGGTGCCGCGCCGGTTCTTCACCGGGGCGCCCTTCGACAGCTTGGAAGTCGGCGCGCCCTTGGAGTAGCTCTGCACGTAAAGCTTCTGGTCGCGCGCGACTTCGACGGTGAGTTCATCGGAGAGCGCATTCACCACTGAGACGCCGACACCGTGCAGGCCGCCGGAGGTGGCGTAGGTCTTCTGCGAGAACTTGGCGCCGGAGTGCAGGGTGGTGAGGATGACCTCCAGCGCCGATTTCGGCTTGTACTTCGGGTGCGGGTCGACCGGAATGCCGCGGCCGTTGTCGCTGATGACGACCCGGTTGCCCGGCTGCAGTTCGATCTCGATGCGCGAGGCATGGCCGGCGACGGCCTCGTCCATGGCGTTGTCCAGCACCTCGGCCACCAGGTGATGCATGGCGCCTTCGTCGCTGCCGCCGATGTACATGCCGGGGCGCCGGCGCACCGGCTCGAGGCCTTCCAGGACCTCGATGTCCTTGGCCGAATAGCCTGATTGTTTGCCGGAAGACTTTTTGGAGGAGGATTGAAAGAGGTCCGCCATCTTGGCCTGTGCTATGAACGAAGCTGAGGGTCCGGCGCGGTCGGGAAGGGCTTCCGCAAGCGGCCGAATCGGGGCAATGGAATCGCCTATCGAGTAGCGTATCTTATCTGAAGCCCCGATATCTAGTTAGCGAGAGGCCCCCTGTCCATGCCTTACTTGTCCCCCTGTTGCCGTGCCGCCCATGCCCGCTGATCCCGCCACCGAGGAATCCGCCCGGCCGCGCGGCACTCTGGCGACCCGCACTCTGGCGATGCCGGCCGACGCCAATCCCAACGGCGACATCTTCGGCGGCTGGGTGCTGTCGCAGATGGACATTGCCGGCGGCATCACCGCCGGGGCGAGGGCGCGCGGGCGCGTCGCCACCGTCGCGGTCGACGCCATGGTGTTCCACCGGCCCGTTTACGTCGGCGACGTGCTTTGCACCTATGCGGACATCATCCGCATCGGGCGCACCTCCATCGCCATCCATATCGAGGCCTGGGCGCTGCGCGGCAGCTTCAGTGACACGCTGCCCCATGCCCATGTGAAGGTGACTCAGGGCACCTTCACCCTGGTCGCCATCGACGATAACGGGCGGCCGCGCCCCGTGCCGCCGGAGGAATAGGAGACTCGCAGATGCCCCGGCGCCTGAAAGGCCCGCTTGCCGCTGCCCTCGCGCTCGCCCTGTTGCTGCCGCTTGGTGCGGTCCAGGCCGGCGAAGCCGACGTGGTCGGTGCCGAAGCGGCGCGCGAGAGCGACGGCACCTGGCGCTTCAGCGTCACCGTGCGCCACGCCGACGAAGGCTGGGACCATTACGCCGATCGCTGGCAGGTGGAGACGCCGCAGGGGCGGGTGCTGGGGACGCGGGTGCTGCTGCACCCGCACGAGGCCGAGCAGCCGTTCACCCGCTCTCTCGGCGGTGTCGTCATCCCGCCGGAGGTGACCGAGGTCGTCATTCGCGCGCACGATTCGGTGCACGGCGACGGCGGCAGGACTTTCCGCCTGACGCTGCCGCGCTGACGGTCCGCAAGCCGGCCGGCCGGTTCAGGTCGCGATGGCCCGCCACAGGCGGAAGGGCGCACCGGGCTCCTCCCGCGCCACCCAGCGGTAGGGCAGCTTGCGCCAGGGCAGCACGCGGGGCGTGAGGTTGTCCATGACGTAGACCCCGTTGTCGCTGTGCACCAGCAGCACGGCATGACCGCGGCCGCGGTCCAGGCGGCAGGCGCTGAGGGTGAGGGCGCCGCGCGGGAAGCCGTACTGCTGGGTCAGCACCGACAGCTTGCGGATGGCGTAGTCCTCGCAGTCGCCTTCGCGCCCGCCCACCTCCCAGACGTCGCGCGTCCGGTCCTCGCGGTAGCGGATGCTGGCATTGATTTCCTTGTTCACCTGGATCAGTTCCGCAGCCTGGCGAACGGTGAGCCTGACCGGTTTCAGCGGAGAACCGGCGGGGTCGAGTTCGGGATGCCGGCGCAGGAGGGCGAACCACGCCGCGGGTGCCGGCACATAGTCCCCGGCCGACATCGGGGAGGAGAGGGGCAAGGGGCCGGGCAGGCCGGTCATGGCCGCATGGGCCGTGGCGGGAACCGCAGCACCGGCTGCCAGGCCTCCAAGGCTGAAAAGTACGCTACGTCGCGAAAGCACTATCTACTCCAAACATGATGAAGATGTTTGGTTGTTTATAGTGCGGCGCTTGCCAGCAGAGGTTAATTTGGAGGGGTAGTCTGTGGTCTATAAATCGAGCAAAGGAGAGACAAAGGAAATATTTTAACAGAAGCTTTACGATTTCGCAAAAGTTGATCAGTCTCGGATATATTCGCGCCAGTAATACTAGCACGATACCAATTTAAGTAGTCTATACTTTAAGTCTAATACGTGGACAGGCCATGCCACTCATAAGCGAAAAGGAAGGGCGGCGATCGCGTCTTCTTGGCGCGGCATAGCCCTGAAACCATGTGCTGCGCCGACGAAAAAAGCCCCGCCAGCGCGTCGCCGGCGGGGCCTTGATCGTTGAAAGCTGCCGCCCTTGTCCGGGCGGCGCGGCCGTCAGACCGAGTAGTACATCTTGTACTCGATCGGGTGCGGCGCGTGCTCGAAGGCGAAGATCTCCTCCCACTTCAGATCCATGTAGGAGTCGATCTGGTCGCGGCTGAAGACGTCGCCGGCAAGCAGGAACTCGTGGTCGGCTTCCAGGGCCTCCATGGCTTCGCGCAGCGAGCCGCAGACCGTCGGAACGCCGGCCAGTTCTTCCGGCGGCAGGTCGTAGAGGTCCTTGTCCATCGGATCGCCCGGATGGATCTTGTTCTTGATGCCGTCCAGGCCGGCCATCAGCATCGCCGCGAAGGCGAGGTAGGGGTTGGCCGTCGGATCGGGGAAGCGGACCTCGATGCGCTTGGCCTTCGGGCTCTCGCCGTAGGGGATACGGCAGGAGGCCGAGCGGTTGCGCGCCGAGTAGGCGAGCAGCACGGGGGCCTCGAAGCCGGGGATCAGGCGCTTGTAGCTGTTGGTCGAGGGGTTGGTGAAGGCGTTCAGCGCCTTGGCGTGTTTGATGATGCCGCCGATGTAGTAGAGGCACATCTCCGACAGGCCGGCATAGCCGTCGCCGGCGAACAGCGGCTTGCCGTCCTTCCAGATCGACTGGTGGGTGTGCATGCCCGAACCGTTGTCGCCGGACACCGGCTTCGGCATGAAGGTCGCCGACTTGCCGTACTGGTGGGCGACCTGGTGCACGACGTACTTGTAGATCTGCATGTGGTCGGCGGCGGTGATCATGGACTGGAACTTGGTGCCCAGTTCATGCTGCGAGGGCGCCACCTCGTGGTGATGCTTTTCGATCGCCAGGCCCATCTCTCCCATGACCTTCAGCATCTCGCCGCGCAGGTCCATCGCCGAGTCAACCGGCGGCACCGGGAAGTAGCCGCCCTTGATGCCCGGGCGGTGGCCCATGTTGCCTTCCTCGAACATCGAGCCGGTGTTGTAGGGACCTTCGTCGGAATCGATGAAGTAGAAGGTCTGGTTCGAGGAGACTTCGTAGCGCACGTCGTCGAACACGAAGAACTCGGCTTCCGGACCCCAGTAGGAGGTGTCGCCGATGCCGGTCGACTTCAGATGCTCCTGCGCGCGCAGCGCGGTCGAGCGCGGATCGCGGCCGTAGAGCTCACCGGTCGACGGCTCGATGATGTTGCAGAACAGGATCAGCTGCGGAAGGTTGCAGAAAGGATCGATCACCGCGGAGCTGAGGTCGGGTCGCAGAATCATGTCGGACTCGTTGATCGCCTTCCAGCCGGCAATCGACGAACCATCGAACATGATGCCTTCGTTGAGCGCATCTTCGTCGACCGCGTCCACGTGCATGGCGAGGTGCTGCCACTTGCCGCGCGGATCCGTGAAACGGTAGTCGACGTAGACGATGTTCTTTTCTTTGATCATCGCAAGGATGGATTTGGCGTCTGACATGGATGCTCTTTCCGTTTTTTCTCAACAGTGGTTTACGTGGACCGAGTTCAAGGGAGTCCGATGAACTGCGGCTGAAGTCTGTAACCCGATCCCCTGGTTGCGGCCCCTTGCGGGGCTGCGCGTGAAGCCGCGTGGGGAGCCGGCCTAAACGGCCGCGGCTCCGCGTTCGCCCGTGCGGATGCGGATGGATTCCTCGATCGCGCTGACGAAAATCTTGCCGTCGCCGATGCGTCCGGTGTGGGCCGCCTGCTGAATGGCCTCCACGGCGCGCTCGACGAGGTCGTCCTCCAGGACCACTTCCACCTTCACCTTGGGCAGGAAATCGACGACGTATTCAGCGCCGCGATACAGCTCCGTGTGGCCCTTCTGGCGCCCGAAGCCCTTGGCCTCGGTCACCGTGATGCCCTTGATGCCGACCTCGTGCAGCGCTTCCTTCACCTCATCAAGCTTGAACGGCTTGATGATCGCTTCGATTTTCTTCATTGCGTGTATGGGTCCTGTGTATCTGGCCGAATGACTGCTGGGCGTTTGTTGCTCGGTATCGTTCGCTGGCGAACCAGTGCCTCTCTTCGCCTAAGCACGCGGCGTGCCAACTGTCTGGCGATCGCCAAATCCTACAATATTGCCTCGCGGCGGCGCGGGCCACGCTGGGAAACACCCGTGCGCTGCCCAAATTGAAGGCAATTTGCACGCAAACCAATCATGCCGAAAGCGCCTCCCGATCGGCCAGGTAGCCGGCGACGCGCTCCAGCGCCGCGCGGATATTGTCCTGGGAGTTGGCATAGGACAGCCGCAGGTAGCCCTCGCCATGACGCCCGAAAGAGGTTCCGGCGATGGTCGCCACCCCGGCGCGCTCCAGCAGTTCGACCTCCAGGGACTTGGCCGGGATGCCGGTGCCGGCGATGTTGGGGAAGGCATAGAACGCGCCCGCCGGGTCGATGCAGGATACCCCCGGGATGGCGTTCAGTGCCCGGTGGATGAGCCGGCGGCGCATGTCGAAGGCGCTCATCATCTCGGCGACGGCGTCCTGCGGGCCGCGCAGGGCGGCGATGCCGGCGTACTGGGCGGCGGCGTTGACGCAGGAGTGGCAGTTGATGGCGAGACGCGTCGCGGTCTCGACCAGGGCCTTGGGCCACACCGCAAAGCCGAGGCGCCAGCCGGTCATGGCGTAGGTCTTGCTCCAGCCGTCCAGCATGATCACGCGGTCGCGGATCTCCGGGTACTGCAGCAGGCTGACGTGCTCGCGCCCGTCGTAGAGCATCTGGCTGTAGATCTCGTCGGAGAGGATGGCGATGTCCGGATGCGCGGACAGCCCCGCGACCAGTCGGTCGACCTCTTCACGCGGCGCGACGCCGCCGGTCGGGTTGGCCGGGCTGTTGAGGATGATCAGGCGCGTCTTCGGCGTGATGAGATCCAGCACCTCCTCGGCGGAGAAGGCGAAGCCGTTGGCTTCGCTGAGCGGGATCGGCACCGCCGTGGCGCCGGAGAAGTTGATCACCGACTCGTAGATCGGAAAACCGGGGTTCGGATAGAGGATCTCGGCGCCCGGCTCACCGAATATGAGCACGGCGAAGAACATGGTGACCTTGCCGCCGGGCACCACCACGACGCTGCCGGGATCGACGCTGACCCGGTGGCGCAGCTCCAGGTCTTCGGCGACGGCCTCGCGCAGCTCCAGGATGCCGTTGGCGGGCGTGTAGCCGTGGTGGCCGTCGCGCAGCGCCTTCACCGCCGCTTCCACGACATGCTCGGGGGTCTGGAAATCCGGCTGGCCGATGCCGAGATTGATGATATCCCGGCCCTGCGCCTCCAGCTGCTTGGCGCGCGCCAGCACCTCGAAGGCGCTTTCGGTACCCAGCCGTGCGACCGCGGCCGCGGTTTTGAGCATTGCCGCCCCCTCCCACCCCGTTCCTTGTGATCGGAGAATTGACCTCCCTGAACTGGGGCACACTAGGGCACAGGAGGCCGCCGCCGCAAGCCGGCAAACCGCCGCCGGGCGGCCGGGCGAGCCGGCGGCAGGACCGGAGAAGGGCAGGCGCAGCGCGCTCTTGACGGCTGCCGGCCGGAGGTCTAAACACGCCCATCCGGCGCCCCGCGCAAGGCCTCAAGGCCCCCCTTCAAGAGTGCCGGAAAATCTATGGTGGCTGTAGCTCAGTTGGTTAGAGCGCCGGTTTGTGGTACCGGAGGTCGTGGGTTCAATTCCCATCAGCCACCCCAAGCTCCCCCCTGCAAGTTCTCCTATACATTATGACGGCGGCATGAAATCTGCCCCGCTGTGCGGCTGCGTGCCGCCCCTCCGGTTGACAATCCGACCCCTCCGCCTATGGTTTAAGCACACCGAAAACACACTGCTGCGCCGGATTTTTGGGCGCCCATGATGCGATCATGGTCGTCTGCGCGGCATTCTGTGCGGCCGAATGCGCGTAGCCTCGAACGAAACAACCGGAGGATGGACCCATCACCAGCGACACGAGTGAAGCTTTTAAGGAGGGTCACGACGACCAGTCGGACACCATCGGCGGACGCATTGCCCGCGCCCGCGAGGCAGCCGGGCTGACGGTGGCGCAGGCCGCCCGCCGGCTCGGGGTGAAGACCTCGACGTGGCAGGGCTGGGAGAACGACCGCGCGGAGCCGCGCTCCAACAAGCTGCTCATGATGGCCGGAACCTTCAGCGTCAGCCCGACCTGGCTGCTGACCGGCTACGGCGACGGTCCGACCGAGGTGATCGAGGACGAGGTCCTGATCCTGCGCCAGGAATTGCGCTCGGTCGCCCAGGACGTCGCCAATGCGCAGTCGCGGCTGAATGCCGTGCTCGAGCGGTTGGAAACCTTCAATTCCTACCACCACGTCGAGCCGAACTGATCCCTCCGGCGACCGGCAATGTGCCGCAATGGCCAGGGAATTCTCACGAGGCTGCCCGGGCGAGGGGCGGTCGCGCCGTTGCGGTTGCCCGCCCGAAAGGGTTAACCGGGGCTTAAGAACAGCCCAAGTAAAAACCTTAACCTCTTCTAAACCATAGCGGCGCCCTCGCGTTTCACGTGAAACAGATTACTCATTCGTCAAGACATAGGTGAAACAAACCGTCATCCATGCAAGTAAAGAATATTGCGCAGAATAATCTTCCTCCGTTACTGACCCGGTAGTCTGGCGCGATTGGTGGCGCGGCCCTTTCGGCATGTCCGTGGCGGCCGGACGATTTGCGTTTCTGTGCGCGGCTGCGGCTTTTTGACTTCCCTGCGCCTAGGCCCGGGGCGGCGCCGGCGGCCGCGGCCAATAAAAGCCGGCCGCGGCGGCGGCGAAATCGCTGTCTTTACTTCGATGCCGGGCTATCACAAGGCGGGCCGGTCCCGTTAAGCTGCAGCGCGGCGGGCCGGCATTGCCCGCGGCAGGGAAAAGGCTGCGAAAGAGGGGAAGCAGGGGTGGATAAGTCGTTGAAAGCCCGCATGCGGGCGGGGCAGCAGGTCAACGGGTTCTGGGTCGAGCTGTTCAGCCCGGCCGCCGCGGAGGTGATGGCCGCCGCCGGCTATGACTGCGCGATGATCGACCTGGAGCACGGCCCCGCCGATCTGGGCGACGCGGTGGCGGTGATGCGGGCCATGGCGGCCAGCGACTGTGCGCCCCTGGTGCGCGTACCGGCCAACGACCCTGCCTGGATGAAGCGGGTGCTGGACGCCGGGGCGGCCGGCGTCATGGTGCCGGCGGTCAACACCGCGGCGGAAGCCGAGGCGGCGGTGGCCGCCTGCCATTATCCGCCGCGCGGCCTGCGGGGCATGGCGGCGCCGATCGTACGTGCCGCCCGCTACGGTGTCGGCTGGCAGGACTACGTCGAGGAGATCCGCGGCTCGGTGCTTGCCATCTGCCAAGTCGAAAGCCGGGAAGCGGTCGAAAACGTGGCCGAAATCGCCGCCACCCCGGATCTCGACATGATCTTCATCGGGCCCTTCGACCTCTCGGGCAGTCTCGGCCACCTGGGCGAGCCCGACCACCCGGACGTACGGGCGGCAATCGACGCGGTGGAGAAGGCGGCCAAGGCGGCCGGCTGCCTGCTGGGCGCGATTCCGACCCCCGCGCGCAGCGTCCAGTCGCTCTACGCGGACGGCTACGACCTGGTTCTTGTCGACAGCGACCTGGGGTTTGTGCGCGACGGCGCCCAGGCCAGCGTTGCCGCCCTTAAGGAAGCCGCGGGGCGCCGGTAATGGGCGGCCCCGCGGACCTGGCGGTCCTCGCCACGCAGCAGATGTACCAGGTCGACCGCCTCGCGATCGCCGGCGGCGTACCGGGGCAGCGGTTGATGGAGGCTGCCGGTGCGGCGGTGGCCGGGGCGGTGATGAGCCGCCGCAAGGTCGCTCCGGTCTGCGTGCTTTGCGGTCCCGGCAATAACGGCGGCGACGGCTTCGTGGCCGCGCGCCACCTCGCCGCCGCGGGCTGGCCGGTCCGCCTCGGCCTGCTGGGTCCGGTGGAAGCCTTGAAGGGCGATGCCGCCTGGGCCGCCGCGACCTGGCACGGCCGCATCGAGCCGCTCGACGCCCTGGAGCCCGCGGCGGGCGACGTGGTGGTCGATGCGCTGTTCGGGGCCGGACTGGCACGGCCGCTGGAGGGCAGGGCGGCGGCACTGGCCCGTCGAACCCTGGACCTCGACCTCCCGGTGATCGCGGTGGACGTGCCGAGCGGTCTGCCGGGCGATGGGTCGGAGCCCTTGGGCGGGCTCGCCTTTCATGCCGAGAAGACCGTCACGTTCTTCCGCAAGAAACCGGCACATCTACTTGTTCCGGCGCGAGAATTCTGCGGCCAGGTGATCCTGGCCGAGATCGGGATTCCGGCCGCCGTCCTTGCGGAGATCGCGCCGCGCACCTTCGAGAATGGGCCGGGCCTCTGGCTGGCCGCCTATCCCTGGCGGACCACCGCCTCCCACAAGTATCGCGCCGGCCATCTGCTGGTCGCCGGCGGCACCACGATGACCGGGGCGGCGCAGCTGGCCTGCCGCGCGGGCCTGAGGATCGGCGCCGGGCTGGTTTCGGTCGCCTGCGCACCGGCCAGCCTGCCCATCTTTGCCGTCGCCAACCCCGCGGTGATCACCCTGGAAGCGCCGGAAGCGGCTGACTTTGCCGCTGCCTTGGAGGATCCGCGGCGCAACGCGGTGCTGATCGGGCCCGGCAACGGGGTGACATCGGGGACCCGGGCGCGCGCGGAGGCGGCCATCGAAGCGGGCAGGGCCGTCGTGCTCGACGCCGACGCTCTGACGGTGTTTCAGGATCAGCCCGCAAGCCTCTGGAATCTCATCGCGACTCATCCGGCAGCGCAGGTGGTGCTGACGCCCCACGACGGCGAGTTCCAGCGGCTGTTTCCCGACATCCGGGGTAACCGCCTGGAACGGGCGCGCGCCGCGGCCGCCCGCAGTGGCGCTACCATCGTATTCAAGGGGCCGGACAGCGTCATCGCCGCCGCGGACGGGCGGGCGGCCATCAATGGCTCCGCGCCGCCCTGGCTGGCGACCGGCGGCACCGGCGACGTGCTGGCCGGGATGATCGGCGGCCTGCTGGCCCAGGGCATGGCGCCCTTCGAGGGCGCCGCCGCGGCGGTCTGGCTGCACGGCCGCGCCACGGCGCAACGCGGACCGGGGCTGATCGCCGAGGACCTGCCAAACGCCCTACCGGAGGTTTTGCAGCAGCTTCACCGACTCTCCACAAACGCGGTGAACGAGGCGGATTTCTTCAACAGTTTTAGATAGTTCTGCCATATTCGTTAACGAAAGCTTCACCCCTGCCGCGTTAAATTGGCAATTCGCGCAGTCGGGGCTGTGCGCAAGTCCCGGGGGCAGGCCTTGATTGAGAAGGTATTGAGATCATGCTCGCAGCACATTGGTTCAAGCAACCGCTGAAGGCCGACGCCATCAAGGTCGGATCCGTCTACAAGCTTGCCCACCAGGGCAACATTGTGGAGATCGCCAAGGTGGTGGATGTCGGACCGGACGCTCTGGGGATCCCGCACGTCACCTATGACGTCTCGGTGGAGCGTGCCCGCCTCGCCAAGTACGAGGAGCGCCGCACCCTCGGCCTGCAGTCGTTCACCGAACGCTTTCGCGACGCCATCGCGCCGGAAAAGCAGGACGCCTGACGTTCAGTTTTTCCCCGTATCCGCGCCGTGAGAAATTGAGCGAAATTAATCCTACATCAAAGATTTGCCATTAGCCTCTTCGGCATCATGATTGAGACGCCGCAGCACAACAGAGAAGCCAACGAGCCGAGCGCCAGCCGTTCCTCGGGCTTCTGGCAGAACCTCTCCGGGGCCCTGACGGGCCATGGCGAGCGCCGCCTGTTCAGCCGCCGCGGGGCGAACCCGGAGCAGGTCAAGGCCGGCCGGGTGTTTCGCCGAGGCGACGGCAACGGCCGCCAGGAAACCGCCACCGTCATCTGCCTCTGCGAGATCCTTGGCATGACCCATGTGCGCTACGACCTGCGCATCGAAAAGCCCGGCCACCGGCCCTTCGAGGACGGCCCCCGGGTGCTCGGCATGAAGACCTTCCTCGAGCACTTCTGCGATCCCGTCGGCTCCTGACCGGCTCCCCCTTCCGCGGGCCGGCCGGCTCCTGATGCCGCCCTGGCGCCCGGCGCCGTTTCTTCCGCGAAATCCTGTACTTTTACGCCGACGCGGCAGATGATCTGCCGCGCCTGCGCGGCCGGTTGCTATTGCGCGACCGGCTGCGATGATATACATCGGCCCTCCGCGGTCAGCGCGGGCGTGGCGGAACTGGTAGACGCGCTGGTTTTAGGTACCAGTGGAGCAATCCGTGGGGGTTCGAGTCCCTCCGCCCGCACCAGCGCAGCTGCGGCCAAATGCGAAACCCTCTGCGGGGCGTTTCTCTGGGGCGTTTTCGGGCCGGGGCGGCTCCGAAGCCCGGAGTTTCCTCACGGATCATCACCCAAAGACAAGGCTGAGGAAGGCCTAGCCGATCATGCAGGTCACGGAAGTTAGCAACGATGGCTTGAAGCGCGACTTTAAGGTCGTTATCGAAGCCAAAGAAATTAATGAGAAAGTCGAGAATCGGCTTCGCGAGCTCGCCGGACGGATCAAGATCCCCGGCTTTCGCCCCGGCAAGGCCCCGATCAAGCTGCTGAAGCAGCGGTACGGCCAGTCGGTCATGGGCGAGGTGCTGGAGCGCGCGGTCACCGATTCCTCGGCCCAGGCGCTGAACGAGCGCGGCCTCAGGCCGGCGATACAGCCCAAGATCGAGATCGATTCCTTCGAGGCCGGCAAGGACCTCGAGTACTCGATGGCCATCGAGCTGCTGCCCGAGATCCAGCCGATGGACTTCGCCACGCTGGAGCTGGAGCGGGTGAAGATCAAGGTGCCGGAGGAGGAAGTGACCTCCGCCCTGGAGCGCCTGGCGGCCAGCCGCAAGGAGTCCAAGCCGCTGGAGACCCCGCGTCCGGCCGCGTCCGGCGACGTCGTGGTGATCGACTTCAAGGGCACGGTGCACGGCGAGGCGCTGCCGGGCATGGCGGGCGAGGACCATCACCTGGAACTCGGCTCCAACACCTTCATCGGCGGCTTCGAGGAGCAGCTGATCGGCGCCTCGGTCGGCGACGCCCGCACGGTGAACGTCACCTTCCCGGAAGGCTACGGCAACGAGAAGCTGTCCGGTCAGCCGGCGGTCTTCGAATGCACCATCAAGGAAATCCGCGAGTCGGTGCCGGCCGAGCTGAATGACGAGCTGGCCAAGTCCATGGGGGCCGAGGGCCTGGACGACCTGAAGGAGAAGGTGCGCGAGCGCCTGGCGCAGGACTACGAGGGTTTCTCGCGCATGCGGGTGAAGCGCCAGATCCTGGATCAGCTGTCCGACGCGCACGACTTCGAGGTGCCGGAAGGCATGGTCAACCTGGAGTTCGACGCCATCTGGCACCAGGTCGAGCACGACCGCGAGCAGGGCCGCGTCGACCCCGATGACGCGGGCAAGGACGACGAAGACGTGAAGGCGGAGTACCGCGCGATCGCCGAGCGGCGCGTGCGTCTCGGCCTGCTGCTCTCCGAGGTCGGCCGTCTCAACCAGATCGAGGTCACCCCGGACGAGGTCAACAGGGCCCTGTTCATGGAGGCCCAGCGCCATCCCGGCCAGGAGCAGCAGGTCATCGAGTACTACCGCTCGCACCCCGAGGCGCAGGCCCAGCTGCGTGCGCCGCTCTTCGAGGACAAGGTGATCGACTACATCATCGACCTCGCCAAGGTCACCGAACGGGAAGTTTCCCCGGACGAGCTGCGCGAGGAAGAGGAGAAGGAAGCCGCCGAGGCCGCCGACAAGCCGAAGCAGACGGCAGCGAAGAAAAAGCCGGCAAAGAAGGCCGCCGCGAAGCCGAAGCAGGCCAAGCCGGACGACGCTTCAAGCGATGCGGGCGGCGGCGACGACGCCTGATCGTCCGCGGACTTACGAAACAGGCTGGAAAGGCACCCTCGGGAGTCCGACTCCACGAGGGGCTTTCCCTGGCGGGCCTCAGGACTTAAATGTCGACTTCGACTTTTCCCCGGGTCGCCCGATTCCCGGCGATCCAGGGAGACTCCAGCTTCTAAGGAATGTCCATGAGCGGAATGTCCCTGAACGACCTGCCTGAAACGGTCATGAATACCCTGGTTCCCATGGTGGTCGAGCAGACCAGCCGGGGCGAGCGTGCCTACGACATCTATTCGCGCCTGCTGAAGGAGCGCATCATCTTCCTGACCGGGCCGGTGCACGATCAGGTCGCCAGCCTGATCTGCGCCCAGCTGCTGTTCCTGGAATCCGAGAACCCGACCCAGGACATCTTCTTCTACATCAACTCGCCGGGCGGCGTGGTGAGCGCCGGCTTGGCGATGTACGACACCATGCAGTACATCCGCCCCGAGGTGCAGACGGTGTGCATCGGCCAGGCCGCTTCGGCCGGCTCGCTGCTGCTGATGGCCGGCGCCAAGGGCAAGCGCTTCGCGCTGCCCAATTCCAAGATCATGATCCACCAGCCCTCCGGCGGCTTCCAGGGTCAGGTATCGGACATCCAGATCCATGCGGAAGAGATCATCCGGACCCGCCGGCGCCTGAACGAGCTCTATTGCCTCCACACCGGCAAGGACATGGACACGATCGAGAAGGCGATGGAGCGCGACAACTTCATGGATTCCGAGAAGGCCAAGGCGTTCGGCCTGATCGATCAGGTGGTCGACAAGCGCCCGGCCAGCGAATCGCCGACGCCCGGCGGCAAGAGCTAAAACCGCTGCTCCGGACGGCTCGCCGGCGGTCCCGGGCGGAGAAATCCGCCTCCGGCACTCCCCGGCGGCCCGCCCGGCGGCACCTCCCGTTTAGCGGACCGCGCAGCGGTCCGGTGGTGGCCGAAAGCCACGCCAACCCTTGAAAAGTGCGATCTTTACCCTTTCGTTAAGAGATTGTTGAGCCCTTCGAATTAGGCTCAAATTGCTTAGTTAGCGAACGTCCCCGGGAGGCTTCCCGGACATAGCCCAAATCCCTCGGTTTTTGTCGTTGTGTGGGGGCGGGCCGTTTGACTAACATGGCCGAATGAGGAACAGACGCCTAGTTAGAGCGGTATGACAAAGTCCAGCGGCAGCGATTCCAAGAACACTCTCTACTGCTCCTTCTGCGGCAAGAGCCAGCACGAGGTGCGGAAGCTCATCGCCGGCCCGACGGTATTCATCTGCGATGAATGTGTCGAGCTGTGCATGGACATCATCCGCGAAGAGCACAAGACGACGCTTGTGAAGTCGCGCGACGGGGTGCCGACGCCGCAGGACATTTGCTCGGTGCTGGACGACTATGTGATCGGTCAGAAGCATGCCAAGCGCGTGCTCTCGGTCGCCGTGCACAACCACTACAAGCGCCTGGCGCATGGCGCCAAGTCGTCGGACGTCGAGCTGGCCAAGTCGAACATTCTGCTGATTGGCCCGACCGGCTGCGGCAAGACGCTGCTGGCCCAGACCCTGGCGCGCATCCTCGACGTGCCCTTCACCATGGCCGACGCCACCACGCTGACCGAGGCGGGGTATGTCGGCGAGGACGTCGAGAACATCATTCTGAAGCTGCTGCAGTCCGCCGACTACAATGTCGAGCGCGCACAGCGCGGCATCGTCTACATCGACGAAGTCGACAAGATCAGCCGCAAGTCGGACAACCCCTCGATCACCCGCGACGTGTCGGGCGAGGGCGTGCAGCAGGCCCTGCTGAAGATCATGGAAGGCACGGTGGCCTCGGTCCCGCCGCAGGGCGGCCGCAAGCATCCGCAGCAGGAATTCCTGCAGGTGGACACCACCAACATCCTGTTCATCTGCGGCGGCGCCTTTGCCGGCCTCGACAAGCTGATCGCCGGCCGCGGCAAGGGCACCTCGATCGGCTTCGGCGCCGACGTGCGCGGCCCGGAAGACCGCTCGACCGGCCAGATCCTGAAAGAGGTCGAGCCGGAAGACCTGTTGAAGTTCGGCCTGATCCCCGAGTTCGTCGGCCGCCTGCCGGTGGTCGCGACCCTGGAGGACCTGGACGAGGGCGCCCTCATCGAGATCCTCACCCAGCCGAAGAACGCCCTGGTAAAGCAGTACGAGCGCCTCTTCGAGATGGAAGACGTCCGCCTCGACTTCACCGAGGATGCGCTGAAGGCAATCGCCAATAAGGCGATTGCGCGCAAGACCGGTGCGCGCGGCCTGCGTTCGATCATGGAAAGCATCCTGCTCGACCCCATGTTCGACCTGCCGGGCCTGGAGAACGTCGAGGAAATCGTCATCAATCGCGAGGTCGTGGATGGCCGGGCCAAGCCGCTCTACATCTATACGGATCGTCGCGAAGACTTGGGGACCAGCGCATAAGCGCTTGTTTTACATGGCTCATTTGTGGGCCTTGAAGTCTCGACAAGAATCTACAATTTTTAAATCTGGATGGACTACTCTTGGGCGTCCTCTCCCGGGCGCCTGTCGCATCCCGCCTGCCCCCGGCTGCGCGCCCTCTGTTTAGCACGAGGTAATATGTTGGAACTTGCTCGCGGTAACCTATTTCCGGTTCTGCCCCTGCGCGACATCGTCGTCTTCCCGCACATGATCGTGCCGCTTTTCGTCGGCCGCGATAAGTCCGTGCGCGCCCTCGAGGACGTCATGAAGGACGACAAGCAGATCCTTCTGGTGACCCAGAAGAACGCGGCACAGGACGACCCGACGCCGGCCGACATCTATTCCGTCGGCACCATCGGCACGGTGCTGCAGCTGCTGAAACTGCCCGACGGCACCGTGAAGGTGCTGGTCGAGGGCGGCCAGCGCGCGCGCATCAGCAAATATGCCGATACCGAAGACTTCTTCCAGGCCTATGCCGAGCCGGTGCCCGACGACGCGGGCGACGACCGCGAGCTCGACGCGCTGGCGCGCACGGTGGTCTCGCAGTTCGAGCAGTACATCAAGCTGAACAAGAAGATCCCGCCGGAGGTGCTGGTCTCGATCAACCAGATCGACGACTTCTCGAAGCTGGCCGACACCGTCGCCTCGCATCTGGCGCTGAAGATTCCCGAGAAGCAGGAGCTGCTGGAGAGCGAAACCGTCAGCGACCGCCTGGAGAAGGTCTATGCCTTCATGGAAGGCGAGATCGGCGTGCTGCAGGTCGAAAAGCGCATCCGCAATCGCGTGAAGCGCCAGATGGAGAAGACCCAGCGCGAGTACTATCTGAACGAACAGCTGAAGGCGATTCAGAAGGAGCTCGGCGAGGGCGAGGACGGCCGCGACGAACTGGCCGAGCTGGAAGAGCGCATCAAGTCGACCAAGCTGACCAAGGAAGCGAGCGAAAAGGCGCTCGCCGAACTGAAGAAGCTGCGCTCGATGAGCCCGATGTCGGCGGAAGCCACGGTGGTGCGCAACTACCTCGACTGGATCCTCTCGATTCCTTGGAAGAAGCGCACCAAGATCAAGCGCGACATCAAGCACGCGCAGGAGATCCTGGACGCCGACCACTACGGGCTGGAGAAGGTCAAGGAGCGCATCCTCGAGTACCTCGCCGTGCAGCAGCGCATGAAGAAGGTGAAGGGTCCGATCCTCTGCCTCGTCGGCCCTCCGGGCGTCGGCAAGACCTCGCTGGGCAAGTCGATCGCCAGGGCGACCGGGCGCAACTTCGTGCGCATGAGCCTGGGCGGCGTGCGTGACGAGGCCGAGATCCGCGGCCACCGCCGCACCTACATCGGCTCGATGCCCGGCAAGGTCATCCAGTCGATGAAGAAGGCCAAGTCGTCGAATCCGCTGTTCCTGCTGGACGAGATCGACAAGCTGGGCGCCGACTGGCGCGGCGACCCCTCGTCGGCGCTGCTGGAGGTGCTCGATCCGGAGCAGAACAGCAGCTTCAACGATCACTACCTGGAGGTCGACTACGACCTCTCGGACGTGATGTTCGTGACCACCGCCAACACCCTGCGCATGCCCGGGCCGCTGCTCGACCGCATGGAGGTGATTCGCATCCCCGGCTACACCGAGGACGAAAAGGTGCAGATCGCCCAGCGCTACCTGATCCCGAAGCAGATGAAGGATCACGGCGTGAAGGAGGACGAGTGGTCGATCTCCGAGTCGGCGCTGCGCGACATGATCCGCCTCTACACGCGAGAGGCCGGCGTGCGTAACCTGGAGCGCGAGATCGCCAACCTGGTGCGCAAGGCGGTGAAGGAGATCGCCATCGGCAAGGCCAAGACGGTGAAGCTCGACCGCCGCAATCTCGAGAAGTACGCCGGCGTGCCGCGCTATCGCTACGGCGAGGCGGAGCTGGAGGACATGATCGGTGTCTCTACCGGTCTGGCCTGGACCGAGGTGGGCGGCGAGATGCTCTCCATCGAGGCGGTCATGCTGCCCGGCAAGGGCAAGGTGACCTCCACCGGCAAGCTGGGCGAGGTCATGAAGGAATCGATCCAGGCGGCCGAGTCCTTCGTGAAGAGCCGCGCGGTGCAGTACGGCATCAAGCCGACGCTGTTCGAGCGCCGCGACATCCACGTGCACGTGCCCGAGGGGGCCACGCCGAAGGACGGTCCGTCCGCCGGCATCGCGATGGTGACGGCGATCGTCTCGGTGCTGACGCAGAACCCGGTGCGCCGCGACGTGGCGATGACGGGCGAGGTGACGCTGCGCGGGCGCGTGCTGCCGATCGGCGGGCTGAAGGAGAAGCTGTTGGCGGCGCTGCGCGCCGGCATCAAGACGGTGCTGATCCCGAAGGAGAACGAGAAGGACCTGGCCGACATTCCGGACAACGTGAAGCGGAAGATGGAGATCGTTCCGGTGTCCGACTGCGACGAGGTTCTCGCCCGTGCGCTGGTGAGGGAACTGACGCCCATCGAGTGGACCGAATCGGACGACGACGTTCAGACGACTCGGGCGCCCAGCGGTGGCGATGCACCCTCCGGCGTGCTGACGCACTAAGCGGAAACGGACAATCCTCGATTCGTTTCAGGAAAGCAGGGGAACTTTAGCCTAAATAGGGCTAAAACCCCTGCATTTCTGCCGTTCTCGCGTTGACGCCTTAAGTTAGCGCGATCTACAATTCGCCCCTCCTCGGAGCGGTTCTTTTATCTCTCTGCACATCCTATTCCCTACTGTTAGGAGGGGGGTTAAACGTGAATAAAAATGATCTGGTAGCAGTCGTCGCTGACAAGACCGGCCTGTCGAAGGCCGATTCCACAAAGGCGGTCGATTGTGTCTTCGACGCGATCACCGACTCGCTGAAGGGCGGCGAAGAAGTTCGCCTCGTTGGCTTCGGCACCTTCAATGTCACCCAGCGCGCTGCTTCCGAAGGCCGCAATCCCCGCACGGGTGAGCGGATTCAAATCCCCGCATCCAAGCAACCGAAGTTCAAGGCGGGCAAAGGCCTGAAGGACGCCGTGAACTAAGCACGGAAGCATCAGCTTCTTCGGCCCGGCCGCCCCGTTGATTCGGTGGCGGCCGGTGCTATTTTACAAGGCCTGCTTCGAAACGACGAAGCGGCCTTGTGCGAGGGCGGTTAGCTCAGCTGGTAGAGCATCGCGTTTACACCGCGAGTGTCGGCGGTTCGATCCCGTCACCGCCCACCACCCTTCGCCAGCCCGATGCCGAAGACCCGAGGCGACGGCCCTGTCGGGCTCCCACGGCGTCTGAGGCGATTTCGCCCCGCTTCCGGACGGCGAGCCTGGGCAAGGTTGTCCGGGGGCCTCAGCGCCGCCGCAGGCCGGGCGGGCGGTCAGCGCGGCAATCAAAAAAAGCGGCCGCCGGGAGCCTGCGCCGCTTGACACCCCGGGGGTGGTGGAGTACATCACCGCGTCCCGGATACGGGGGTGTAGCTCAGTTGGTTAGAGCGCCGGCCTGTCACGCCGGAGGCCGCGGGTTCAAGTCCCGTCACTCCCGCCATTCCCTCTCCGGACACGCACCCGGCCTTCGCGCAAGACGTCTCTTTGGTTTGCCCTGCAGACCGGGAATCTACCCCCGCGACAGCTTCGGCACAGGGGCCTTTGCGGCCCGCCCGCCGTCCCGCGCGTAATCCGTTGATAGGCCCTGGGGATTGGCGCTTTCCCGCGATTCCCTTCCGCCCTATAGTCCGCAGCAAGGCAGCGCCGGGGCAAACAGCGATGATTGACCTTGCAATGCCCCATGCCATGCGGCAGTAAACGCACGCTGGTTCGACGTTTTTTCGACGCCTGAACTGACCGGACCAAACAACACGCCACTAACGGCGGGTTAGGAGAGTGAAGCATGGATGCCTTGCTGGCTGAATACTTGCCGATCCTGATCTTCCTCGGCATCGCGGTCGGGCTTTCGGTGATCATCGTGGCCGCATCCTATATCCTCGCGCGCCAGCGTCCCGACTCCGAAAAGGTCTCCGCCTACGAGTGCGGTTTCGAGGCTTTCGACGACGCGCGCAGCCGCTTCGATGTCCGCTTCTACCTGGTCGCCATCCTGTTCATCATCTTTGACCTCGAGGTGGCGTTTCTGTTTCCCTGGGCCGTGGCCCTGGGCGACATCGGCGTCTTCGGCTTCTGGTCGATGGTGATCTTCCTCGGCATTCTGACCATCGGCTTTGTGTACGAATGGAAGAAGGGAGCCCTGGAATGGGAGTAGGCAACATGGAACGCGCCACCACCACCCTTCCGCCGGGCAGCCAGCAGGACGCGGTGCTCAGCCGCGTCGCCAACGAGATTTCCGATAAGGGCTTCGTCCTCGCTCAGATGGACAAGCTGGCCGCCTGGGCGCAGTCCGGTTCGCTGTGGCCGATGACCTTCGGTCTGGCATGCTGCGCCGTGGAGATGATGCACACCGCCTGCAGCCGCTACGACCTCGACCGCTTCGGGATGGTGTTCCGGCCCAGCCCGCGCCAGTCCGACGTGATGATCGTCGCCGGCACGCTGACCAACAAGATGGCGCCGGCCCTGCGCAAGGTCTACGACCAGATGCCGGAGCCGCGCTGGGTCATCTCCATGGGCTCCTGCGCCAACGGCGGCGGTTACTATCACTACTCATACTCCGTGGTGCGCGGCTGCGACCGCATCGTGCCGGTCGACATCTACGTGCCGGGTTGTCCGCCCACTGCCGAGGCGCTGCTCTACGGCGTCATTCAGCTGCAGAAGAAGATCAAGCGGAGCGCGACCCTTGCGCGGTGATCTCGCTTGGCATGGACGTCACTAGGATAAGCGGAAGTTCGATGAACGAAGCGCTGCGAGACCTTGGCGACTATCTCGAGGCCGCGATCGGCAACGATCTCTTGGCCGTCGATATCGCCTACGACCAGTTGAACCTGCACGTCAATCGTGACGCCATCACCAAGGTTCTGACCTTTCTGCGCGACGACCAGAACTGCCAGTTCAAGCAGCTGGTCGATCTGACGGCGGTCGATCATCCCGATCAGGCCGAACGGTTCGTGGTGGTCTACAATCTGCTGTCGCTGAAGCTGAACCATCGCATCCGCGTGAAGCTGACCACGGACGAGCGCACGCCCGTCGCCTCGGTCTGGGGCACGTTCTCCTCGGCCATCTGGCTGGAGCGCGAGACCTGGGACATGTTCGGAATCTTCTTTGCCGACCATCCCGACCTGCGCCGTATCCTCACCGACTACGGCTTCGAGGGGCATCCGCTGCGCAAGGACTTCCCGCTGACCGGCTTCAAGGAAGTGCGCTACGACGAGGAGCAGAAGCGCGTGGTCTACGAGCCGGTGAAGCTGACGCAGGAATTCCGCCGCTTCGACTTCATGAGCCCGTGGGAAGGCATGCTGCACCTGCCGGGCGACGAGAAGGCGCCGGCGACGTCCAAGCAGGAAGAGGGGGGCGCCTGATGGCCGAGGTACAGATCAAGCCGCTGACCCTCAACTTCGGCCCGCAGCATCCGGCCGCGCACGGCGTGCTGCGCCTGGTGCTGGAGATGGACGGCGAGGTGATCGAGCGCGCCGACCCGCACATCGGCCTCTTGCACCGCGGCACCGAAAAGCTGATCGAGTACAAGACCTACCTGCAGGCGGTGCCCTATTTCGACCGTCTGGACTACGTCGCACCGATGAACCAGGAGCATGCCTTCGCCCTGGCCGTCGAGCGGCTGCTGGGCATCGAGGTGCCCAAGCGCGCCCAGTACATCCGCGTGCTGTACTGCGAGATCGGCCGCATCCTCAATCACCTGCTGAACATCACCACCTTCGCCATCGACGTCGGCGCCATGACCCCGATCCTTTGGGGCTTCGAAGAGCGCGAGAAGCTGATGGAGTTCTACGAGCGGGCCTGCGGCGCGCGACTCCACGCAGCCTACTTCCGCCCCGGCGGCGTGCACCAGGACCTGCCGGCGGGCCTGCTGGAAGACATCGCGCGCTTCTGCGAGACCTTCCCGAAGGTCATCGACGACATGGAAGGCCTGCTGACCGAGAACCGCATCTTCCGCCAGCGCACCGTCGACATCGGCGTGGTGAGCGCTGAGGAAGCCAACGACTGGGGCTTTTCCGGTCCGATGCTGCGCGGCTCCGGCGTGCCGTGGGACCTGCGCAAGTCGCAGCCCTACGACTGCTACGAGGAGGTCGAGTTCGACATTCCCGTCGGCAAGAACGGCGACTGCTTCGACCGCTATCTCTGCCGCATCGAGGAGATGCGCCAGAGCCTGCACATCATGAAGCAGTGCATCGACAAGATGCCGGGCGGTCCGGTCCAGGTTGCCGACCACAAGATCACACCGCCCAAGCGCGGCGAGATGAAGCGCTCGATGGAAGCGCTGATCCACCACTTCAAGCTCTATACCGAGGGCTACCACGTGCCGCCGGGCGACACCTACGCCGCGGTCGAGGCGCCGAAGGGCGAGTTCGCCGTCTACCTGGTGGCCGACGGTTCCAATCGGCCCTACCGCTGCAAGATCCGCGCGCCGGGCTTCATGCACCTGGCGGCCATGGACTACATGTGCCGCGGCCACATGCTGGCCGACAGCGTTGCCATCCTGGGTTCCATGGACATCGTGTTCGGGGAAGTGGACCGATGAAGACCAGCAGCTATCCCCAGCCCAAGACCGGGGGCTTCGCCTTCACGGCGGAGAACGACGCGCGCGCGAAGACAATCTGCGCGCGCTACCCGGCGGACCGCAAGGCCAGCGCCACCATCGCGCTGCTCGACCTGGCGCAGCGCCAGAACGACGGCTGGCTGTCGCCCGAGGCCATCGAATACGTGGCCGCCTACCTGGAGGTCGCGCCGATCCGCGTCTACGAGGTCGCCTCGTTCTATTCGATGTTCAACCTGCAGCCGGTCGGCAAGTACCTCATCCAGGTCTGCCGTACGACGCCCTGCTGGCTGCGCGGCTCGGACGGCATCACCGGGGCCTGCAAGAAGAAGCTGGGCGTCGGCCTCAAGCAAGTCACCGACGACGGCCTGTTCAGCATCATGGAGGTCGAGTGCCTCGGCGCCTGCGCCAACGCGCCGATGGTGCAGATCAACGACTTCTACTACGAGGACCTGACACCCCAGCGCATGGAAGAGATCATCGACGAGCTGCGCGCCGGCGGCGAGGTCAAGGTCGGTTCGCAGACCGGGCGCCTGGCTTCGGCGCCGG
Organism: Pelagibius sp. 7325; assembly: GCF_037652055.1. Classification (NCBI taxonomy): domain Bacteria; kingdom Pseudomonadati; phylum Pseudomonadota; class Alphaproteobacteria; order Rhodospirillales; family Rhodovibrionaceae; genus Pelagibius; species Pelagibius sp. 7325. Next base: position 42,995 of record NZ_JBBKAH010000010.1, on the reverse strand, counting down.
AAGGCGGACGGCAGACGCTGTTGAACGTGCCCGGCCCAGAGAGCACCGGGGCCGGAGGGGACGACTAGATGCTGCAGGACCCCAACCTATGCTGAAAGACAAGGACCGCATCTTCACCAACCTTTACGGCCAGGACGACTGGAGCCTGGCCGGCGCCCGGCGGCGCGGGGTGTGGGATAACACCAAGGCGCTGCTGGATTTGGGCCGCGACAAGATCGTCGAGACGATCAAGGAGTCGGGCCTGCGCGGGCGCGGCGGCGCCGGTTTCCCGACCGGCCTCAAGTGGTCCTTCATGCCGAAGGACCGCGGCGACCGCCCGGCCTACCTGGTGGTCAATGCCGACGAGTCCGAGCCGGGCTCCTGCAAGGACCGCGAGATCCTGCGCAACGATCCGCACCGCCTGCTGGAAGGCTGCCTGGTGGCGGGCTTCGCCATGGGCGCCACGGCCTGCTACATCTACATCCGCGGCGAGTATTATCACGAGAGCTCGCAGATCCAGAAGGCGATCGACGAGGCCTACGACGCCGGCCTGATCGGCAAGAACGCCTGCGGCAGCGGCTACGACTACGACATCTACCTGCACCGTGGCGCCGGCGCCTACATCTGCGGCGAGGAAACCGCGCTGCTGGAGAGCCTGGAGGGCAAGAAGGGCCAGCCGCGCCTGAAGCCGCCGTTCCCCGCCGCCTGCGGCCTCTACGGCTGCCCGACGACGATCAATAACGTCGAGACGATTGCCGTCGCGCCCGAGATCCTGCGCCGCGGCGTCGCCTGGTGGACCAGCTTCGGCCGGGCCAACAACACCGGCACCAAGATCTTCTCGATCTCCGGCCACGTGAACAAGCCGCTGAACGTCGAGGAAGAGATGAGCATCCCGCTGAAGGAGCTCATCGACAAGCACGCCGGTGGCGTCATCGGCGGCTGGGACAACCTGCTGGCGGTCATCCCCGGCGGCTCGTCGGTGCCCTGCCTGCCGGCCTCGACCTGCACGAACATCCTGATGGACTTCGACTCGCTGCGCGAGGCGCAGTCGGGCCTCGGCACCGCGGCGGTCATCGTGATGGACAAGTCGACCGACATCGTCGAGGCCATCGCCCGCCTGTCGCACTTCTACATGCACGAGAGCTGCGGCCAGTGCACGCCCTGCCGCGAGGGCACCGGCTGGATGTACCGCGTCATGACCCGCCTGGTGCGCGGCGATGCGGAACTGGAAGAGATTGATACGCTGCTCGATGTGACCTATCAGGTCGAGGGGCACACCATCTGCGCGCTCGGCGATGCGGCCGCCTGGCCGGTCCAGGGCCTGCTGCGCCACTTCCGTCCGGAGGTTGAGCGCCGCATCAAGGAGCGCAAGCAGTCCATGGCGGCGGCGGAGTAGGGGGTTAGCAATGCCGAAGCTGACGATCGACGGCAAAGAGATCGAAGTCGCGGACGGTCTGTCCGTACTGCAGGCCTGCGAACTCGCCGGCGTCGAGATCCCGCGTTTCTGCTACCACGACCGCCTGTCGGTCGCGGGCAACTGCCGCATGTGCCTGGTCGAGATGGAGCGCGCGCCCAAGCCCATCGCCTCCTGCGCCATGCCGGTGGGCGAGGGCATGGTGATCAAGACCGACACCGACAAGGTGAAGAAGGCGCGCAACGGCGTCATGGAATTCCTGCTGATCAATCATCCGCTCGACTGCCCGATCTGCGACCAGGGCGGTGAGTGCGACCTGCAGGACCAGGCGATGGCCTACGGCTTCGACCGCAGCCGCTACGAAGAGAACAAGCGCGCGGTCACCGAGAAGTACATGGGGCCGCTGATCAAGACGATCATGACCCGCTGCATCCAGTGCACCCGCTGCGTGCGCTTCGCCACCGAGATCGCCGGCGTCGAGGAGATCGGCCTGGTCAACCGCGGTGAGAATGCCGAGATCACGACGCTGGAAAAGGCCGTCGACTCTGAACTCTCGGGCAACCTGGTCGACGTCTGCCCGGTCGGCGCGCTGACCTCCAAGCCCTATGCCTTCATCGCGCGCCCCTGGGAGCTGCGCAAGACCGACTCCATCGACGTGCTGGACGCCGTCGGCTCCAACATCCGCGTCGACACCCGCGGCCGCGAAGTGATGCGCGTGCTGCCGCGCCTGCACGAGGACGTGAACGAGGAGTGGATCAACGACAAGACGCGTCACGCCTGCGACGGCCTGATGCGACAGCGTCTCGACCGCCCCTACCTGCGCAACGGCGCCGGGCGCCTGGAGGCGGTGTCTTGGGATGTCGCCTTCAAGGCCATCGCCGCCAAGCTTAAGGGACTGGACGGCAAGCAGATTGCCGCCATCGCCGGCGACCTCTGCGATGCCGAGTCGATGCTGGCGCTGAAGGACCTCATGGCGGGGCTCGGCTCGCCGAACCTCGACTGCCGCCAGGACGGCGCCAAGATCGACGCGTCCAGCCGTGCCGCCTACCTCTTCAACAGCACCATCGCCGGCATCGAGCAGGCCGATGCGGTGCTGCTGGTCGGCACGAACCCGCGCTGGGAAGCGGCGATGGTGAACGCCCGGCTGCGCAAGCGCTTCCTGCAGAACGGCCTGAAGGTGGGCATGATCGGCCAGCAGGTCGACCTGACCTTTCCCTACAGCTATCTCGGCGCCGGGCCGGAGACGCTGGCGGAGATCGCGGACGGCAAGGGCAACTTCGCCGCCGTGCTGGAAAAGGCCGAGCGGCCGATGGTCATCGTCGGCATGGGCGCGCTGGCGCGCCCCGACGGCGGCGCCGTGCTGGCCGCCGCGCGCAAGGTCGCGGAACGCTACGGCATGGCTAAAGACGGTTGGAACGGCTTCAACCTGCTGCACACCGCGGCGGCGCGGGTCGGCGGCCTCGACCTCGGCTTCCTGCCGGGCGAGGGCGGCCGCGACCGCGACGGCATCCTGGCCGGCTGCGAGGACGGCTCGGTCCGGGCGATCTTCCTGCTCGGCGCTGACGAGTTGCCCATGGGCCGCCTCGGCGCGCCGGGCAAGGGGCCCTTCGTGATCTACCAGGGCCACCATGGCGACGCCGGCGCGCACCGTGCCGACGTCATCCTGCCGGGGGCCGCCTATACCGAGAAGAACGCCACCTACGTGAACACCGAGGGCCGCGTGCAGCTGGGGCGTCTCGCCGCCTTCCCGCCGGGCGACGCCCGCGAGGATTGGACCATCCTGCGCGCGCTTTCGGAGACGGTCGGCAAGCGGCTGCCCTACGACAGCCTGGGTGAGCTGCGCCAGCGCCTCATCGAGGTGAACCGGGTGTTCGCCGCGGTCGACCAGATCGAGCCGGCGGACTGGGGCCCCTTCGGCAAGGAAGGGCCGATGGACGCGGCCCCCTTCGTCTCGCCCGTCGGGGTGTTCTACATGACCGATCCGATCAGCCGGGCCTCGGAGACCATGGCACAGTGCGTCGAGGCCTTCTCGCTCGGCGTGAAGCGGGGGACCGGCACCCATGGCTGAGGTGATGGACTTCCTCTACAACGACCCGATCGGGCAGGGCATCTTTCTGCTCGGCAAGATCATGGCGATCCTGCTGCCGCTGCTGCTGGCCGTCGCCTACCTGACCTATGCCGAGCGCAAGGTCATCGCCGCGATGCAGCTGCGCAAGGGGCCCAACGTGGTCGGCCCCTTCGGCCTGCTGCAGCCCATTGCCGATGCGGTGAAGCTGCTGTTCAAGGAGACCATCCTGCCGTCGGGGGCGAACCGCATCGTCTTCCTGATGGCGCCGATGCTGACCTTCGTCCTGGCGATGATCGGCTGGGCGGTGATCCCCTTCGACGCCGGCATGGTGCTGGCCGACATCAACGTCGGCATCCTCTACCTCTTCGCGATCTCCTCGCTCGGCGTCTACGGCGTCATCATGGCTGGCTGGGCCTCAAACTCGAAGTACCCCTTCCTCGGCGCGCTGCGCTCGGCCGCGCAGATGGTGTCCTACGAAGTCTCCATGGGCTTCGTCATCATCACCGTGCTGTTGCTGGTCGGTTCGCTGAACCTCTCCGACATCGTCCTGGCACAAAAGGGCGACTACGGCCTGTTCTCGTGGTTCTGGCTGCCGCTGCTGCCGATGTTCGTGATCTTCTTCATCTCGACCCTGGCGGAGACCAACCGTTCGCCCTTCGACCTGCCGGAAGGCGAGTCCGAGCTGGTGGCCGGCTTCTTCGTCGAGTACTCGGCGATGACCTTCGCCCTGTTCTTCCTGGGCGAATACGCGAACATGATCCTGATGAGCGCGATGACCTCGATCCTGTTCCTCGGCGGCTGGCTGCCGCCGATCGACATTGCGCCGTTCAACTGGATTCCGGGGCCGATCTGGCTGATCGCCAAGATCTGCCTGGTGCTCTTCTTCTTCCTCTGGGTCCGCGCGACCTTCCCACGCTACCGCTACGACCAGCTGATGCGCCTCGGCTGGAAGGTGTTCCTCCCGTTCTCGCTGTTCTGGGTGGTGCTGACGGCGGGCGTGCTGGTCGCCTTCGATCTGGTGCCGCACACATGACGGCGGGAGTCTGACTTATGGGCATGATTGACCGCGGCCTGCGCAGCCTGTTGCTCAGCGAGCTCATCTCGGGCATGTCGCTGACCCTGCGCTACTTCTTCAAGCCGAAGGTGACGCTGAACTATCCCTACGAGAAGGGGCCGCTCAGCCCGCGCTTCCGCGGCGAGCACGCTTTGCGCCGCTACCCCAATGGCGAGGAGCGCTGCATCGCCTGCAAGCTGTGCGAGGCGATCTGCCCGGCGCTGGCCATCACCATCGAGGCCGAACCGCGCGAAGACGGCAGCCGGCGCACCACGCGCTACGACATCGACATGACGAAGTGCATCTACTGCGGCTTCTGCCAGGAAGCCTGCCCGGTGGACGCAATCGTCGAGGGGCCGAATTTCGAGTTCGCCACCGAGAACCGCGAAGAGCTGTTCTACAACAAGGAAAAGCTGCTCGCGAACGGCGACCGCTGGGAATACGAGATCGCCCAGAACCTGGAACTCGATGCGCCCTACCGCTGAGCCGACGGGCCTGGGCGGTCGCGGGGCGCGCGCATATCTTTGGGGGAGTAACCCGTGCGTTTGATCGAATGGGCCGGTGAGCCGGCCGGCCGGAAGGAAGAGGGGGGACAGACGGCATGATCATCCAGGCCCTGGCCTTCTATCTTTTCGCCGCGGTCACCGTGGCCGCCGGCGTCATGGTGGTGACGGCGCGCAACCCCGTGCACTCGGTGCTGTTCCTGATCCTCGCCTTCTTCAACGCCGCGGGGCTCTTCGTCCTGATGGGGGCGGAGTTCCTGGCGATGATCCTGGTGGTGGTCTACGTCGGTGCGGTCGCGGTGCTGTTCCTCTTCGTGGTCATGATGCTGGACATCAACTTCGTGCGCATGCGCGAGGGCTTCCTGCAGTACCTGCCGCTCGGCGGCCTTATCGGCCTCATCCTGCTGGTCGAGCTGATCCTGGTCGGCGGCGCCTGGATCATTTCCCCGGCGGCGCAGCTGGCGGCCAGCCAACCGCAGGTGCCGGCCGGCGACATGCACAACACCCGGGCCCTGGGCGGGGTGATCTACACCGATTACATCTACCTCTTCCAGGTCTCCGGCCTGATCCTGCTGGTCGCCATGGTCGGCGCCATCGTGCTGACCCTGCGCCAGCGCGTGGGCGTGCGGCGCCAGTCGATCGCCAAGCAGACCGCGCGGACCCGTGCAGAGTCCGTCGAGGTGAAGCAGGTCCCAAGCCGGAGCGGGGTATAACGCCATGCTGGAAATCGGCCTCGGCCACTACCTGACGGTCGCCGCGATCCTCTTCACCCTGGGGATCTTCGGCATCTTCCTGAACCGCAAGAACGTCATCATCATGCTGATGTCGATCGAACTGATGCTGTTGGCGGTGAACATCAACCTGGTGGCCTTCTCGACCCACCTGCAGGATCTCGTCGGCCAGATATTCGCGCTCTTCGTGCTGACCGTAGCCGCCGCCGAGGCGGCCATCGGGCTGGCCATCCTCGTGGTCTACTTCCGCAACCGCGGATCCATCGAGGTCGAAGACATCAACATGATGAAGGGTTAGGGCAGGGACCATGGAGCAACTGATCGTCCTGCTGCCGTTGCTCGGCGCCATCATCGCCGGCTTCTTCGGGCGCTTCATCGGCGACCGCGGTGCCATGCTGGTGACCTGCGGCCTGCTGCTGGTTTCCGCCGTGCTGTCCTGCATCGTGTTCTACGACGTCGCCTTCGCCCACAACGCGCGCGTCACCGAGCTGTTCACCTGGATCGATTCCGGCAGCTTCGAGGTCAGCTGGGCGCTGAAGGTCGACACGCTGACCGCCGTCATGCTGGTGGTGGTGACCGGCGTGTCCTCCATGGTGCACGTCTATTCCGTCGGCTATATGTCGCATGATCCGGCCAAGCCGCGCTTCTTCGCCTACCTCAGCCTCTTCACCTTCTTCATGCTGATGCTGGTGACGGCCGACAACTTCGTGCAGATGTTCTTCGGCTGGGAGGGCGTCGGCCTGGCCTCCTACCTGCTGATCGGTTTCTGGTACGAGCGGCCGAGCGCCTGCGCCGCCGCCATCAAGGCCTTCCTGGTCAACCGCGTCGGCGACGTCGGCTTCGCGCTGGGCATCTGCGGCGCCTTCGTGCTTTTCGGGACCGCCAGTTTCGACCAGGTCTTCCAGGCCGTGCCGGGCTACGCCACCGCCGAGTTCGAGGCCTTCGGCATCTCCGGCCACGCGCTGACCATCATTTGCATCCTGCTGTTCATCGGTGCCATGGGCAAATCGGCCCAGCTGGGGCTGCACACCTGGCTGCCGGACGCCATGGAGGGCCCGACCCCGGTCTCCGCGCTGATCCATGCCGCGACCATGGTGACGGCCGGGGTCTTCATGGTGGCCCGCCTCTCGCCGATGTTCGAGTATGCCCCGACCGCCCTGGAGCTGGTCACCTACGTCGGCGCGCTGACGGCCTTCTTCGCCGCCTCGGTGGGCCTGACCCAAAACGACATCAAGCGGGTCATCGCCTATTCGACCTGCTCGCAGCTCGGCTACATGTTCTTCGCCCTCGGCGTCTCGGCCTACTCGGCAGGCATCTTTCACCTGATGACCCACGCCTTCTTCAAGGCGCTGCTGTTCCTCGGCGCCGGGTCGGTCATCCACGCCATGTCCGACGAACAGGACATGCGCAAGATGGGCGGCATCTACAAGATGATCCCGATGACCTGGGGCCTCATGTGGATCGGCACCATCGCGCTGCTCGGCATCGGCATCCCCGGCGTCTTCGGCTTCGCCGGTTTCTACTCCAAGGACATCGTGGTCGAGTCGGCCTTCGCCGATCACTCGACCCACGGCACCTTCGCCTTCGTCATGGGCGTCATGGCGGCCTTCATGACCGCCTTCTACTCCTGCCGCCTGATGTTCATGACCTTCCACGGCAAGCCGCGCGCCTCGAAAGAGGTGATGTCGCACGTGCACGAGTCGCCGCAGGTCATGCTGATCCCGCTCTACGTGCTGGCCTTCGGCGCCGTCTTCGCCGGCATCGCCGCCTACGAGTACTTCGTCGGGCACTACATGGAGGAGTTCTGGGGCGAGGCGCTGCTGGTGCTGCCCGGGAATAACACGGTGGAGGCGGCGCACCACGTGCCGCTGTGGGTGAAGCTGGCGCCGCTGGTGGCGGGCCTGGGCGGCATCGCGCTGGCCTACCTCTACTACATGGCGGCGCCGGGGCTGCCGGCCAGGACCGCCCGCGCGCTGCGTCCGCTGTACCTCTTCTCGCTGAACAAGTGGTACTTCGACGAGCTCTACGACCGCGTCTTCGTGCGGCCGGCGCGGCTCCTCGGCTTCGGCCTGTGGAAGGGCGGGGACGGCGCGATCATCGACCGCCTCGGGCCGGACGGCATCGCCGCCACCACGCAGAACGCATCCAAGCGGACCTCGGCCCTGCAGAGCGGCTACGTCTATCACTATGCCTTTGCCATGCTGATCGGGGTCGTCGTCCTGGTCACCTGGTACATCCTCAGCCAGGTGGGGTGATCCTAAGATGACGGGTTGGCCAATCCTTTCGACGATCACCTTCCTGCCCCTGGCGGGCGCGCTGTGGATCCTGTTCTTCGTGCGCCACGAGGACGAGGCCCTGGCGGCCAAGAACGCCCGCTCCATGGCGCTCTGGGCCTCGCTGGTGACCTTCGTCGTCTCGCTGTTCCTGTGGTTCAAGTTCGACCGCGCCAGCGCCGACTTCCAGTTCGTCGAGCGCTTCGACTGGATCCCCGCGTTCAACATCAGCTACCACATGGGCGTCGACGGCATCTCGATGATGTTCGTCCTGCTATCGACCCTGCTGACGCCGCTCTGCGTGCTAGCCAGCTGGGATGCGGTGAAGGTGCGGGTGAAGGAGTACATGATCGCCTTCCTCGTCCTCGAGACGCTGATGGTCGGCATGTTCTGCGCCCTCGACATGGTGATCTTCTACGTCTTCTTCGAAGGCGTGCTGATCCCGATGTTCCTCATCATCGGCATCTGGGGCGGCGGGCGCCGGGTCTACGCGGCCTTCAAGTTCTTTCTCTACACCCTGGCCGGCTCGGTGCTGATGCTGCTGGCGATCCTCGCCATGTTCTACGACGCCGGCACCACGGACATTCCGACCTTGCTGAGCCACGGCTTCCCGGCCGGCATGCAGATCTGGCTGTGGCTGGCCTTCTTCGCCTCCTTCGCGGTGAAGGTGCCGATGTGGCCGGTGCACACCTGGTTGCCGGACGCCCACGTCGAGGCGCCGACCGCGGGCTCGGTGATCCTGGCCGGCGTGCTGCTGAAGATGGGCGGCTACGGCTTCCTGCGCTTCTCGCTGCCGATGATGCCGGAGGCCTCCGAGTTCTTCGCGCCGCTGGTCTTCACCCTCTCGGTCATTGCCGTGATCTACACCTCTCTGGTGGCGCTCGCCCAGGAGGACATGAAGAAGCTGATCGCCTATTCGTCGGTCGCTCACATGGGTTTCGTGACCATCGGCATCTTCGCGGCGAATCAGCAGGGCATCGAGGGGGCGATTTTCCAGATGCTGTCCCACGGCATCGTCTCGGCCGCGCTGTTCCTCTGCGTCGGCGTGGTCTACGACCGCCTGCACACCCGCCTGATCGAGCGCTACGACGGCCTCGTGGCCCGCATGCCCGGCTATGCCCTGGTGTTCATGGTCTTCATGCTGGCCTCGGTCGGCCTGCCGGGCACCAGCGGCTTCGTCGGCGAGTTCCTGGTACTGGTCGGCGCCTTCCAGGCCAATACCTGGGTCGCCCTGCTGGCCGCCACCGGCATGGTGCTGGGTGCCGCCTACATGCTCTACCTTTACCGCCGCATCATCTTCGGCAAGATGACCAAGGAGGATCTCATGGCGATCCTCGACCTCAACTGGCGGGAAAAGGCGGTCTTCGCGCCGCTGCTCGCGCTCGTGCTGTGGATGGGCATCTACCCGGCGTCCTTCATCGACGTGATGGCGCCGTCGGTGGAGCGCCTGATCGAAGGCTACGAGGCGTCCCTGGCCGCCGCCGAGACGCCGCTGTTCGCCAGCCTATGGTCCGGGCGCTAGAGCGGAGGCTAGGAGAGACATGATGTCCGAGTTGAATATCGCCGCCGCGCTGCCCGAGGTCTTCCTGGCCTGCGCCGGCATGATCCTGCTGATGCTGGGCGTGTTCCGCGGCAACAGCGGCACCCGTCTGGTGCTGTCGCTGACCGTTGCCTGCTTCACCCTGGCCTTCATCATGATCGCGGTCTCGATGGGACGCAGCGAGCAGGCGATGGGCGGCCTCTTCATCGCCGATGCCTTCGGCGACTTCATGAAGCTTCTGGTGCTCGCCGGCTCCGCGGTCACCCTCATCATGTCCATGCGCTATATCGAGCGCGAGGACATGGCGCGTTTCGAGTACCCGGTGCTGATCCTCTTTGCGACCCTCGGCATGCTGCTGATGATCTCGGCCAACGACATGCTGTCGCTCTACCTGGGCCTCGAACTGCAGAGCCTGTCGCTCTACGTGGTGGCGGCCTTCCGCCGCGACCACCTGCGCTCCAGCGAGGCCGGCCTCAAGTACTTCGTCCTCGGCGCCCTGTCATCGGGCATGCTGCTCTACGGCATCTCGATGATCTACGGCTTCGCCGGCACCACCTCCTTCGTCGCCCTGGCGGCACAGTTCGAGGTCGGCATCTCGGCACCGATCGGCCTCATCGTCGGTATCGTCTTCCTGGCCGCGGGCCTCGCCTTCAAGATCTCCGCCGTGCCTTTTCACATGTGGACGCCGGACGTCTACGAAGGCGCGCCGACGCCGGTCACAGCGTTCTTCGCCACCGCGCCGAAGATGGCCGCCGTCGCCCTTATCGTGCGCGTCATGGTCGGCCCCTTCGGCGACCTGGTCGAGCAGTGGCAGCAGATTATCTGGTTCATCTCCATCGCCTCGATGGTGCTCGGTGCCCTGGCGGCGATCAGCCAGACCAATATCAAACGCCTGATGGCCTACAGCTCCATCGGCCATATCGGCTACGCCCTCATCGGCCTCGCCGCCGGAACGGAGCAGGGTATCAACGGCATTCTGGTCTACATGACGATCTACATCGTCATGAACCTCGGCACCTTCGCCGTCATCCTCTGCATGCGTCAGAAGGATACGATGATGGAGCGCATCGACGACCTGAAGGGACTCAGCAAGACCAACCCGGCGATGGCGCTCGCGCTGGCGATCTTCATGTTCTCGATGGCCGGCATCCCGCCACTGGTCGGCTTCTTCGGCAAGTTCTACATCTTCCTGGCGGCCATCCAGGCGGGGCTCTACGTGCTGGCGGTGGTCGGCGTGCTGAGTTCGGTTATCGGCGCCTACTACTACCTGCGCATCGTGAAGCTGATGTACTTCGACGATCCCATCGAGGCCTTCGACCGACCGATCGGGCGGGAAATGGGCGTCATCCTGGCCGTGACCAGCCTGCTGATCGTCCTGCTGACGGTGGGCATCGCCCCGCTGCTGGACGGCACGGCCATGGCGGCGGCTTCGCTGTTCCAGGGATGATCCCGGAACCCGACCGCAACCGGGACCCCCGCCTGCCGCCGGCCTACCGGCTGGTGGCGCTGGACGAGATCGACAGCACCAACAGCGAGGCCAAGCGCCGCGCCGCCGCGGGCGCCGAAGACGGCACCCTGATCTGGGCGCGCCGTCAGACCGCCGGCTACGGGCGCCAGGGCAGGGGCTGGGCCAGTGCGTCGGGCAATCTCTTTCTCTCGGTCATCGTGCGCCCGGACTGCAGCCTGGCCGAGGCCGCCCAGTTCAGCTTCATCACCGCCATCGCCCTGGGCGAGGCCATCGGCAGCGTCGCCCAGCCGCAGATCGACGTCACCTACAAGTGGCCCAACGACGTGCTGCTGAACGGCCGCAAGGTGGCCGGCATCCTTCTGGAATCCCAAGGCGCGACGGGAGCCGACGGTATCCAGCGCCTGGAGTGGCTGGTGATCGGCGTGGGCGCCAACGTGAATTCCTTCCCCAGCGATACCCGGCTGCCCGCGACCAGCCTGCATTTCGAAGGCTGCCCGGCCAGCGTTTCCGCCGTCGACCTGCTGGAGGCCTTCACCCGCCACCTGCTGTCGTGGATCAACGTCTGGCTGGAGGAGGGCTTCGCGCCGGTGCGCGAGGTCTGGCTGCGCCACGCCCAGGGCCTCAAGCAGGAGATCGAGGTGCGCCTGCCGCACGAGACGCTGAGCGGGACCTTCAGCGACCTCGATCCCCAGGGCACCCTGGTCCTGACTCTGCCGGACGGCAGCACCCGCCGCATCGCCGCCGGCGAAGTCTATCTGCCGGGCGAGGCGCAAGGCGCGTAAGGGGAGGCCGAGGGAGAAGCCATGCTCGTCGCCATCGATGCCGGCAACACCAATGTGGTCTTCGCGATCTTCGACGGCGAGACCCTGCGCGCCAAGTGGCGCGCCTCCAGCGACGCCAAGCGCACCGCGGACGAATACGCCGTCTGGCTGACCCAGCTGATGACGCTGCAGAACCTGAAGCCGGCGGACATCACCGGGGCGATCATCGCCAACGTGGTGCCGGCCTCGGCCTACAATCTCAACACCCTGTGCAGCGAGTTCTTCAAGGTCGAGCCGATGGTGGTCGGCGATCCCAAGCTGGATCTCGGCATCGAGGTCCACATGGACCACCGCGAGAACGTCGGCGCCGACCGGCTGGTCAACGCGCTGGCCGCGCACCGGGCCCACGGCGGCCCGCTGATCGTCATCGACTTCGGCACCGCCACCACCTTCGACATCGTCGGGCCGGACGGCGCCTATGAGGGCGGTGTCATCGCGCCCTCGGCGCAGCATTCGGTCGAGGCGCTCTACCGCGCGGCGGCGCAGCTGCCGCGGGTGAAGATCGAGCGGCCCGAGCACGTCATCGGCAAGGACACCGTGCCGGCGATGAAGTCCGGCATCTACTGGGGCTACGTCGGTCTCATCGAAGGGCTGACCGCGCGCATCCAGCAGGAATACGGCCGGCCGATGAAGGTGATTGCCACCGGCGGCCTCGCCACTCTCTACGCCGAAGCCGCCCCGGTCATCGAGGTGGTCGATCCCGATCTCACGCTTCGCGGACTTCGCTTGATCCACGCGGCCAACTGTAAGGAATAGCCGCATGGCCAAGGAATACACCGGCAAGGACCTCGGTGCCGAGGACCTCTACTTCGTTCCGCTCGGCGGCACCGGTGAGATCGGCATGAACCTCAACCTCTACGGCCACAAGGGCGCCTGGCTGATGGTCGATCTCGGCATCATCTTCGGCGACCCGCGGCTGCCGGGCATCGATGTCGAGATGCCGGACCCGGAATTCATCGTCCAGCGCCGCGAGGACCTCGCCGGCCTGATCCTGACCCATGCCCACGAGGATCACATCGGCGCCGTGCCCTACCTCTGGCCGGAGCTGCGCTGCCCCGTCTACGCCACCAAGTTCACCGCCGCCCTGGTGCGCCGCAAGCTGGCCGAGGTCGGCCTGCTGGACGAGGTGCCGCTGATCGAGGTGCCGCTGTCCGGCACCTTCCAGGTCGGCCCCTTCGAGATCGAGCTGGTGACCCTGACCCATTCGATCCCGGAACCCAACGCGGTGATCATCCGCACCGCGGCCGGCACGGTGCTGCACACCGGCGACTGGAAGTTCGATCCCGAGCCGCTGGTCGGCGAGACCTACGACGAGCAGCGCCTGAAAGCGCTGGCGGATGAGAACGTGCTGGCGATGGTCGGCGATTCCACCAACTCGATGGTGTGGGGCGAGGCAGGCTCCGAGTCCGACGTGCGCCGGCATCTGCTGGAGGTCGTGCGGCCGCTGAAAAAGCGTGTCGCCGTCGCCTGTTTCGCCAGCAACGTGGCGCGCCTGGAAACCGTCATCCATGTCGCCGAGGAATGCGGGCGGCGGGTCTGCCTTTTGGGCCGCTCCATGCACCGCATCGTCGAGTGCGCGCGCGAGGCCGGCTACCTGCGGGACCATCAGCCCTTCGTCTCAGAGGACGAGATCGACTTCCTGCCGCGTGAGGCGGTGCTGCTGCTGTGCACCGGCAGCCAGGGGGAGCCGCGCGCCGCCTTGTGGCGCATCGCCCGCGGCGACCACCCCAGCGTGGCGCTCGACGCCGGCGATACGGTGGTTTTTTCCTCGCGCGTCATTCCGGGCAACGAGACGACGATCTTCGAACTGCAGAACAGCCTGGCCGAGATGGGCATCGCCGTCGTCACCGACCACGACCACGAGATTCACGTGTCCGGCCACCCCGGCCGCGACGAGCTGATCCAGATGTACCAGTGGGTGCGTCCGCAGGTCGCGGTGCCGGTCCACGGCGAGGCGCGCCACCTCGCCGCGCATGCCGAGATCGCCAAGCAGTGCCAGGTGCCGCAGCAGATCGTCGGGCGCAACGGCATGGTGGTCCGGCTGGCGCCCGGCAACGCCGAGGTCGTCGATACGGTCCCCAGCGGCCGGCTGGTCTATGACGGCCGGCGCCTGCTGTCGCGCGACAGTCCCGTCTTGAAGGGCCGCCAGAAGATGATGTTCAACGGCGCCGTCGCCGTCACCCTGGTGATGGACGAGCGCGGCGCCCTGGACGGCGAGCCCGACATCTCCACTGTCGGCCTCTTCGAGCCGCACGAGGAGGAGGAAGACCTGGCGGCGGTCGAGATCGCCATCGCCGACGCGGTTCAGCGCCTCGGCCGGCGCGAGCGCAAGGACGATGCGGCGGTGGAGGAGGCCGCGGCCCAGGCGGCGCGGCGGGCGATCAACCGCCTGCTCGGCAAGAAGCCGATGGTGATGGTGCACGTCATCCGCTTCGAGTGAGGCGCCGCAGGACCTGTCAGGAGAGTCGGGCAGGGGACCGACGCGGGCCCGCCTGGGCCTTGCGTCCCGCGCCGGCGGGCCACAAATTAGGCGCAAAACATAGAGGAGAGGACGCAATGATCGGCAGGCTGAACCACGTGGCCATCGCGGTGCCCGACCTGGAGGCGGCGGCGGGCGTCTACCGCGGCATGCTGGGTGCCGCCGTCTCCGATGCGGTGCCGCAGCCCAAGCACGGTGTTACCGTCATCTTCGTGAACCTGCCCAACACCAAGATCGAGCTGCTGCATCCCCTGGGCGACAGCTCCCCGATCGCCGCCTTCCTGGAGCGCAACCCCGCCGGCGGCATCCATCACATCTGCTACGAGGTCGACGACATCCTTGCCGCCCGCGACCGCCTGAAGGCCGAGGGCGCCAGGGTGCTGGGCGACGGCGAACCGAAGATCGGCGCCCACGAAAAGCCGGTGCTGTTCCTCCACCCCAAGGACTTCTGCGGCACCCTCATCGAGCTCGAGCAGGCCTGAGGGGTGCCGCGATGAACTGGTTCACCGGTGTCCTCGTCTACGGCATGGTCTGGATCGTCGTGCTGCTGACCGTGCTGCCCTGGGGCGTGCGGCCGCCGGACGCACCGGAAACCGGCCACGAGCCCGGCGCTCCGGAAAAGCCCATGCTGGTGCGGAAGTTCGTCGTCACCTCGCTGATCTCCCTGGCGATCTGGGGCGCCATCTATGTGGTGATCGACCAGGGCTGGATTTCCTTCCGCGACAGCGTCGACCCCTTCGTGAAGCCCGGCGCCACGGAGAGCACGCCCCCGGGTAGTACACAGTGAGCGGCTATTGCGACTATGCGCCGGGCAACCCGATCCACGCCCATTACCATGACCGCGAATACGGCTTCCCGGTGGACGACGACAGCGTCCTGTTCGAGCGCCTAATTCTGGAGATCAACCAGGCGGGCCTGTCCTGGGAGCTGATGCTGAAGAAGCGGGAGGGCTTCCGCGCCGCTTACGACGGCTTCGACATCGACAAGGTGGCCCGCTACGGCGAGCGCCAGCGCAGCCGCCTGCTGAACGACGCCGGCATCATCCGCAACCGCCTGAAGGTCGATGCCGCCATCGAGAACGCCCGGCGCATCGTTGCCCTGCGGGAGGACTATGGCTCCTTCTCAGGCTGGATCGCCGCCCACCATCCCCTGGAAAAGGCTGAGTGGGTGAAGCTCTTCCGCAAGACCTTCAAGTTCACCGGCGGGGAGATCGTCGGCGAGTTCCTCATGAGCACCGGCTATCTGCCGGGCGCCCACCGGGAGGACTGCCCGGTCTTCAAGACGCTCGCCAGGCTGTCGCCGCCCTGGATGCGGGGGTAGGGGGAGGGCCGTCAGGCAAAAAAATAAGGCAAGCCGCAGCTTGCCCTCGCCAGTTCCCTGTTCAGATTTTATGGCCCGATTGTCAGGCTCATTTTGAAGTTGGACGACCTTGGGTCGTCATTCTTTTTTGGCGTGTCCACCCTAAACCTGGGCCGCGCTGCGCTATTTTGCGCAGTTCTTACGGGCATATGTAATATCCCAATTCGCGGGCCGCGTCACCCTTTTTCTAACAATGTTTTACAATTACCCCATGTTGCATTGCAACAATTGCGCGGAACTCCGCCCTATGGTTGAAAAATCGGGTTTAGCTGCAAGCAAGGCGTCCTGCTGTGCCGCTTATTGCTTTGTTAAACGGAGGGCCCCTAGGCTCAGCCGATGGATCTTCAGGTGAAGGCGCGCCGCGCCGTTCTGCTCTTGCTGGCCCCGCTCTTGGGGGTAACGGCCGCGCCGGCGGCCGCCGAGGAGGCCTATCTGACCATCAGCGAGGCCGACTGCGCCCGCCTGACCCGCCACTACCCCGCTGATGACGTGACCTACCAGCCCGGCAGCGACGTGCGCGGCAAGCCGGTGGCGCCGGCCGACTTAAACGCGAACGGTGGGCTGATCCTGCCCGACGCGGTCGTCATCCCCATCGAGGTCGATCTCTTCGAGCGCTACGGCATCCCGGCCAACAGCGCCAATTTCAAGGGCGACATCTTCATCGGCGAGGTGGTGGTCGACGTCGCCAGCGGCCGGGCCACCTTCAACGGCCAGCCCCTGCAGACCGACGCCGAGGCCGAGCTGGCCGCCCGCTGCCAGCGCATCGTCCGGGATCGGGCCCCCGCCCGGTAGAGCGCGGGCCAGGGCCTCGGCCAAGCTTCCGCGCCGCCGCCATCGACAGAGCGGGGCGGCTCCCCTATACAGCACAGGCTCCGCTGACCGGTTGCACCCTTGCGGCGCGGCGGATTCCCGGTCATTTTCGCGCCTGGAGCCGCGAGGGCTCTTCCCGGGTATCAACCCTACGTCAAGTTCAACCCTACGAGTGTGGTATGCGCCTTTCGCAGTATTTCATGCCGACCCTGAAGGAAACCCCGAAGGAGGCGGAGATCGTCTCCCACCGGCTCATGCTGCGCGCCGGGATGGTGCGCCAGGCCAGTGCCGGGATCTACTCCTGGCTGCCGCTCGGCTTCCGCGTGCTGAAGAAGATCGAGCAGATCGTCCGCGAGGAGCAGGACGCCGCGGGCTACCAGGAGGTCCTGATGCCAACCATCCAGTCGGCCGACCTGTGGAAGCAGTCGGGGCGCTACGACGACTACGGCAAGGAGATGCTGCGCATCAAGGACCGCCACGAGCGCGAGATGCTCTACGGCCCGACCAACGAGGAACTGATCACCGAGATCTTCCGCAACGGCGCCAAGAGCTACCGCGACCTGCCCAAGGGGCTCTACCACATCCAGTGGAAGTTCCGTGACGAGGTGCGGCCGCGCTTCGGCGTCATGCGCGGGCGCGAGTTCCTGATGAAGGACGCCTATTCCTTCGACATCGACTACGAGGCCGGGCGGCGCGCCTACCAGAGGCAGTTCGTCGCCTACCTGCGCACCTTCGCGCGCCTGGGCCTGAAGGCGATCCCGATGGAGGCCGACACCGGCCCGATCGGCGGCAACCTCAGCCACGAGTTCATCGTGCTGGCCGATACCGGCGAGTCGGAGGTCTTCTGCGACCGCGAGTTCCTCGATCACGACGTGCTCGGCACCGCCGTCGACTATGCCGACGCCGACAGCGTGGCGAAGGTGGTCGACTACTACACCAACCTCTACGCCCGCACCGACGAGAAGCACGACCCGGCGGCCTTCGAGGCGGCGGTCCCCGCCGACCGACGCTATACCGGGCGCGGCATCGAGGTCGGCCACATCTTTTTCTTCGGCACCAAGTACTCCGAGCCGCTCGGCGCCGTGGTCACCACGCCCGACGACGACAGCGTGCCGGTGCAGATGGGCTCCTACGGCGTCGGCGTGTCGCGCCTGGTCGGCGGCATCATCGAGGCCTGCCACGACGACAACGGCATCATCTGGCCGGAGTCCGTCGCGCCCTTCAAAGTCGGCCTGGTGAACCTGCGCGCGGCCGATGCCGACTGCACGGCGGCCTGCGACAAGCTCTACGGCCAGCTCAATGAAGCCGGCATCGAGGTGCTCTACGACGACCGCGACGAGTCGGCCGGCGCCAAGTTCGCCAACATGGACCTGATCGGCCTGCCGTGGCAGCTGGTGGTCGGGCCGCGCGGCCTGAAGAACGGCGTCGTCGAGCTGAAGCGGCGCGGCAGCGACGACCGCGAAGAGCTGTCGCCTGATGCCGCGCTCGCGAAGCTGGCCGGCTAGGCGCAACGGATGTTCTTTTCCGGCTTCGAACGTCTCGTCGCGCTCCGCTACCTGCGCCCGCGCCGGCAGGAGGGCTTCGTCTCGATCATCGCGACGCTCTCCATGCTGGGCATCGCCATCGGCGTCGCCGCGCTCATCATCGTCATGGCGGTGATGAACGGCTTCCGCCAGGAGCTGCTGGCCCAGATCCTCGGCGTGAACGGCCACCTGACCGTCTTCGCCGACGAGCCGCGCATCAACAGCTACGACGAGCTCGCCAGCAAGCTCAGCGCCGTCGACGGCGTCGTCATGGTGACGCCGCAGATCCAGGAGCAGGTGGTGATCACCGCCGGCGAGTCCGCGAGCGGCGCGCTGGTGCGCGGCATGAAGAAGGAAGACATCCTGGCGCGCCCGCTGCTGGCCGACAACATCGTCTCCGGCAGCCTTGAGAATTATGGCCCCGAGGGCGGCATCCTTCTGGGCGCCCGCCTCGCGCGCAAGTTCAACCTGCGCGCCGGCGACCGCGTTACCCTATTGCTGCCGGGCGGCAATACCACCGTGATGGGCACGGTGCCGCGCATGAAGACCTACACCATCGCCGGGCTCTTCGAGGTCGGTATGGCGGTCTACGACGAGGGCTTCATCTACATGCCGCTCGCCGACGCGCAGCTGTTCTTCCGCCTGCCGGAATCCGTGAACGCCGTGGAGGTCTTCGCCGACAATCCCGAAGACGCCTTCACGGTGGGCGCGCGCATCCAGCGCGACCTCGGCCCCGGTTACCGCATCGTCGACTGGCAGCGCACCAACGCCACCTTCTTCGGCGCCATCAAGACCGAGCGCAACGTGATGTTCCTCATCCTCTCGCTCATCATCCTGGTGGCCGCCTTCAACGTCCTCTCCGGCCAGGTGATGCTGGTGAAGAACAAGGGCAGGGACATCGCCATCCTGCGCACCATGGGCGCCACGCGCGGCATGATCCTGCGTATCTTCTTCACCACGGGTGCCACCATCGGCGTGGTCGGCACCGCCCTCGGCTTCGCGATCGGCCTGTCGTTTTCGCTGAACATCGAGGCGATCAGGCAATGGCTGCAGGCCCTGCTGCAGACCGAGCTGTTTCCAGCCGAGATCTACTTCCTGACGCGCATGCCCGCGAAGGTGGATTCGACCGAGGTCGCGCTGGTGGTTTGCATCGCGCTGGTGCTGTCCTTCCTGGCGCCGCTCTATCCGGCCTGGCGCGCCGCGCGGCTCGATCCGGTCGAGGCCCTCCGTTATGAATAAGGGCGCTATGAGTAAGGGCGATCTCAGCAAGGTCGGCAGCCGCAACGGCCATGGCCTGGAACTGCGCGGCGTGCGCCGTGTCTTCAAGCAGGCGCGCAGCAACCTGGAAGTGCTGCAGGACGCCTCCTTCAAGGTCTCCGGCGGCGAGATCGTCGCCCTGGTCGGCCCCTCGGGCGCCGGCAAGTCGACCCTGCTGCACATTGCCGGACTCTTGGAGCGCCCGGACGGCGGCCAGGTCCTCATCGATGGCCAGGACTGCCTCGGCCTTTCCGATGCCCAGCGCACGACGCTGCGGCGACGGGCCATCGGCTTCGTCTACCAGTACCACCACCTGCTGCCCGAGTTCTCCGCCCTGGAGAACGTGATGATGCCGCAGATGATCGCCGGCGCCGGCAAAGCGAAGGCACGCGAGAAGGCCGCGGCGCTCTTGGAGACCGTCGGCATGACGCCAAGGGCCGACCATCGCCCGGCGCGGCTCTCCGGCGGCGAGCAGCAGCGTGCGGCTATCGTGCGGGGCCTTGCCAACGATCCCTCGATTCTGCTGGCCGACGAGCCGACTGGCAACCTCGACCCCGACACAGCCGCAGGCGTCTTCGCCCAGCTCCTGCACCTGGTGCGCGACGGCGGTCTCGCGGCCGTCATCGCCACCCATAATATGGACCTCGCCCAGCGCATGGACCGCGTCCTGCGCCTGGAGCACGGCCGCATCGTCGAGGCGTAGGCGGCGCGTCATGGCGTGAAGCATGGGGTCGCGATCGCTGTTGCCGTCCTCGCCGGCCTGGCGGTCTGGATGCTCGGGCTGGCGGGTGGATACTATGTCGACCCGGCACTTTTTCCGCTCGGTATGCTCTACCCCTTCGTGGGTCTTGCGCTGGCGGCGTGCTCGTTGCTGGTCGGTGCCGTCTACGCTCTGGGCTGCCTGACGCTCTTTTTTATGGGGAAGGGCAGGCGGTACCTCGGCGTTGCTCTGGTGGCGTTGATCGGACCTGCGATTGTCTTGGCCGGACCGAGACTGTTCGGTGCTTACGACGCCTTCGTCTACCGGATGAAGGGCTTCTCAGAGACCGACTACCAGCGGCTCGCAGCAGATATCATGGCAGAGTTGGATCGGCGTGGGGTTCGGACCCTGCCGGCGGGCCATGATCCTCTGACGCTCAAGCCCGTGCCCATACCCCAAACGCTGATCGATTCTCACGACCTCCTCGCCATCAGCCGCTTCCCGCTCCGCGTGCTGGCAAAGGATGGCGGAGTGTCGGTGATGTGGGGCAGCGGCCTGACCGGCGGCTATACGGTGGCCGTCTCGCTGAACCCGGAGCCGCTCCCCGGCTGGGCCGATGATTTACGGCAGGGCGACTACGATCTGCCGGTCACTTACATCTACAGCGGCGTAGCGGCGTCACTGCTACCTTAGCCGGGCTCAGCCATGCCCAGCGCATGGACCGCGTCCTCCGCCTGGAGCACGGCCGTATCGTGGAGGGGTGACCCAGCCACCTGTGCTGTAGTGTGAACCTCTTGAAACCTCCGCGAATTGGTCCATTTAAGAGGCGGAGGACGCCCTCTACCCCGACCACAATCTGACTTCCAGGACGGCCTGGTCTCTGAAAAGGAGGCTCGGTTATGCCTTGGATTCTTCTGGTTTGCGCCGGTCTGTTGGAAATCGGCTGGGCGTACTCGATGAAGCGGTCGCAGGGTTTCACTCTCCTGGGGCCGTCGCTGATTACCATCGCGGCGATGGTCGCGAGCTTCATGCTGCTCTCCCTTGCCATGAGGACGCTGCCGCTCGGCACGGTCTACACCATCTGGACCGGCATCGGTGCGAATGGTGCTTTCCTGGTTGGCATCACCGTTCTGGGAGAGCCGCTGACGCCCGCACGCCTGCTGGGCGCCGGGTTCATTCTGGCCGGCGTGGTGATCATGAAGCTCTCTTCGACCGCGTGATCCCGGCTTGAGGGCCAGTACGCTGCCGGTCCTGACTTACTTTGGCGTCGCCACGCGCACCATGGCCAGTGCAAGCGAAAGCAGCAGCGAGAGCCACTTTGCACGCCATGCTGCTGGATACCTACGCGCGCCGTTCCTCGGCGAGGTTTCTCGCAGAGATAGCAAATCGTTTCAATAAATTCAGCAGGCGGCGAGCAGCCGCCACTCGAACCGCGCGATCACAGATTCGCTGTTCACAAGTAAGCCTTTGGATGCTGTATTAATCCATCAGCTCAGTTTTACTAGTCCGATTCTATAGGGTAATCCTCTCCGAAGATGCAAAGGTATAGGTGGATCTGAGTGGATTCGAAGACGGCCACTGAGAGGGTTTTCCGCTCCCTGGAGGAAGATGCCAATTCTCCTCCTATGGACCTGAAACGCCTGACGTTCGAGGAAGCGCTGGCCGCCGCACCGGACTTCCAGGCCATGCTCCACCTGTGGAACAGCAAGCGCCGTGGCGCGCCGCTGCCGGACTGGTCTGATTTCGAATTTGCGGATTTCCGCGGCTGGCATGCCGACATTGTCCTGAGCGTCTTCGACTCGGACGCGCCGGACCCCTATTTCGTCCTGTCCGGCGAGACCTTCACGCAGGCCTTGGATTTCAATGTGAAGGGCGTGCACTTCAGCGAGGGTTGGCCGCGTCTCTTCGACCTGCAGTTCCGGGAACACTTCGGCGCGATCAGGCGGAGCGGCCTGATCGGCCTCACCGAAGGCAGGATCGCGATCTCGGCCAGGAACTTCCTGTCGATCAGGGTTCTGGAACTGCCCGTTCGGGCCAGCGGCGACGACGTCGGGCGCCTGATCCACGTGGTCAGGGTGTTCAGCGAGTAAGATGCCGAGGCAGGCAGAAGCCGTTCCGCGACTTACCCCCAGAAACCGGCACCTACCCACAGTCCTTCTGCCGTGACTCGACTCGCTCCCGGCGGGCAGAATGGCGCCCATGTCCCACGCTGATTTCGTCCACCTGCGGGTCCACTCGGCCTATTCGCTCTCGGAAGGCGCGATCCCGGTAAAGACCCTGGTGAAGCTCTGCAAGGGGCAGGGGATGCCGGCAGTCGCCGTGACCGACACCGGCAACCTGTTCGGCGCCCTGGAGTTCGCCCAGACCGCCCAGAAGGAGGGCGTGCAGCCGATCATCGGCTGCCAGCTCCACATTACGCGCGAGTCCGCCAGCCCGGAATTTGGCGAGCCGCGCAACGCGACCGCGCCGGCGCCCGACCCGATCGTCCTGCTGGTGCAGAACCAGAAGGGCTACGAGAACCTCATGCGCCTGGTCTCGCGGGCCTTCCTGGAGAGCGAGCCCAGCGAGGCCGCCCAGGTAAGCCTCGCGGTCCTGACCGAGCACGCCGAGGGACTGCTGGCGCTGACCGGCGGGCCGGACGGTGCCGTCGGGCGCCTGCTGGCCGGCGCGCAGAAGGATGCCGCGGCGGCGATGCTGAAGCGCCTCGCCGGGATCTTCCCGGGCCGCCTCTACGTCGAGCTGCAGCGCCACGGCCTGCCGGTCGAGGCGCAGATCGAGCCCGGCCTGCTGGAGCTGGCCTACAGCCAGGACATCCCCCTGGTCGCCACCAACGAGGCCTTCTTCCCCACGGCCGACGACTACGAGGCGCACGACGCCCTGCTGTGCATCGCCGGGGGCGCCTACATCGCCCAGAGTGACCGCCGGCGGCTGACCCCGGAGCATGCTTTCAAGAGTGCCGCGGAGATGCGAGCGCTTTTCGCCGACCTGCCCGAGGCGGTCGACAACACCCTGGTGATCGCCCGGCGCTGCGCCTACTTCCCGGAGTTCGTCAGTCCGATCCTGCCGCCCTTCGCCACCGAAGGCGGGCGCAGCGAGAAGGAAGAACTGCAGGCGCAGGCCGAGGGCGGCCTGGAGCACCGCCTGGAGACCATCGTCTACCGCGAGGGCATGGACCAGGCGGCGCGCGAGGCCGCGGCCAGACCCTATCGCGAACGTCTGGCGTTCGAGTTGGGCGTCATCCAGGAGATGGGCTTTGCCGGCTACTTCCTCATCGTCGCCGACTTCATCAAGTGGGCCAAGGGCCAGGACATCCCGGTCGGGCCGGGGCGCGGCTCGGGCGCCGGCTCGGTGGTCGCCTGGGCACTGACCATCACCGACCTCGACCCGCTGCGCTTCGCGCTGCTGTTCGAGCGCTTCCTCAATCCCGAGCGCGTGTCGATGCCCGACTTCGACATCGACTTCTGCCAGGACCGCCGCGACGAGGTGATCCGCTACGTGCAGAAGAAGTACGGCAAAGACCGCGTCGCGCAGATCATCACCTTTGGCAAGCTGCAGGCGCGCGCGGCGCTGCGCGATGTCGGCCGCGTGCTGCAGATGCCCTATCCTCAGGTCGACCGCATCTGCAAGCTGGTGCCCAACAACCCGGCCAACCCGGTGACCCTGCAGCAGGCGATCGACGGCGAGCCGGTGCTGCAGGAGATGCGCCGCGAGGACGAGTCGGTCGACAAGCTGCTGACCATCGCGCTGCGCATCGAGGGGCTCTACCGCCACGCCTCGACCCATGCCGCCGGCGTGGTGATCGGCGACCGGCCGCTCGACCAGCTGGTTCCGCTCTATCGCGATCCGCGCTCCGACATGCCGGTGACGCAGTTCAACATGAAGTTCGTCGAACAAGCGGGCCTGGTGAAGTTCGACTTCCTGGGCCTAAAGACTCTGACCGTGCTGCAGCGCGGCTGCGAGCTGCTCGCCCGCCGCGGCGTCGAGGTCGATCTCTCGCTGATCCCGCTCGACGACCAGAAAAGTTTCGAGATGATGAGCCGCGGTGACACGACCGGCGTGTTCCAGTTTGAATCTTCAGGCATGCGCAGCCTGCTGCGCGAGGCGCGCGTCGATACCTTCGAAGACATCATCGCCCTCGTGGCGCTCTATCGCCCGGGCCCGATGGAGAACATCCCCAAGTACGTCGCCTGCAAGCACGGTAAGGAACAGCCCGAGGTTCTGCACGAGACCATTGAGCCGGTGGTGAAGGACACCTACGGCGTCATCATCTACCAGGAACAGGTGATGCAGATCGCCCAGGTCTTCGCCGACTATACGCTCGGCCAGGCGGATCTGCTGCGCCGCGCCATGGGCAAGAAGATCAAGGCGGAGATGGACGCCCAGCGCGACATCTTCGTGAAGGGCGCGACCGCCAAGGGTGTCACCAAGGACCGCGCCTCCTACGTCTTCGACCTGGTCGACAAGTTCGCCGGCTACGGCTTCAACAAGGCCCACTCGGCCGGCTACGCCCTGGTCGCCTACCAGACCGCCTACCTGAAGGCCAACTACCCGGTCGAGTTCCTCGCCGCGTCGATGACCTACGAGATGGGCAACACCGACAAGCTGAACGTGTTCCGCCAGGAGCTGCAGCGCCTCGGCGTGCCCCTGCTGCCGCCCGACATCAACCGCTCGGAGCCGGACTTCAGCGTCGAGGTGATGGCGGACGGCACGCCGGCGATCCGCTACGCGCTGGCGGCATTGAAGAACGTCGGCGCCAATGCCATGGCCGCGGTGGTGGCCGAGCGTCAGGCCAAGGGACCGTTCAAGAGCCTGGCCGACTTCGCCAACCGGCTGGATGCCAGGCTGATCAACAAGCGCCAGATCGAGAACCTCGCCTGCGCCGGCGCGTTCGACGCGCTGAGCCCGAACCGGGCCCAGGTGTTCCACGCCGCCGAGACCATCGTGCGCCACGCCAGTGCCGCCGCCAGCGAGCGCGACAGCGCCCAGGTGAACCTCTTCGGCGGTGCCGAGAGCGGCGGCCCGGCGCCGCTGCCGCTGCCGCCGGTCGAGGACTGGCCGGGCATGGAGCGGCTGCGCCACGAGTTCGACGCCATCGGCTTCTACCTCTCGGCCCACCCGCTGGATACCTACGGCACCACACTGGAGAAGGTGAAGGCGATCACCTATGCCCAGCTGAAGGCGGCCGGCGGCGGCCACTTCACCCTGGCCGGCATCGTCATCGGCAAGCGCGAGATCAACAACCGCAAGGGCCACCGCATGGCCTTCGTGCAGTTCTCCGACGCCACCGGGGTCTACGAGGTGACGCTGTTCTCGGAGACGCTCGGCCAGTGCCGCGAGCTGCTGGAGGGCGGCCAGACCCTGCTGCTGAGGGTCTCGGCGGAGGCGCGCGAGGAGGACGAGCCGCGGCTGACCGCGCAGTCGCTGGAGCCGCTCGACGCCGCCGCCGCGCGGGCCTCCAAGGGCCTCGACATCCACCTCGCGACGCCCGGGCCGCTGGAGAGCCTGAAGACCCTGCTGGCCCGCGAGGGCAGGGGCAGGGGGCATATCCGCCTCATCGTCGCCCTCGAGGACGGCCAGGAGCTGGAGTTCGACCTCGGCCAGTCCTACCGCCTATCGCCGGAGATCCGCCAGGCCATCAAGGCGGTGCCCGGCGTGGTCATGCAGGATCGCTAAAATCACCCCATCGCTAAAATCACCATGGTGGATCCACACCGGTTGCGCAGGGCCATGGCGGACTGTGCTAGCTTGCGCCGCGGCTCATGAGGCCATGCGGGGTGCCTGTCGATGGAATTGAAAATGCGTAGTCCGGATTGTTCTTCAAACAGATGCAGAGGCGCCCGACCGGCATGACGGGAGCCCTGAGTGCGGCCCTGCTGAAGCGGCTGCTGAAGTCCTACATCCGCGGCGGCGCGCTGCAGGTGATCGATCACACCGGGCGGACGATCGTCGCGGGCGACGGCAGCGCGCCGGCGCTCACCCTGCGATTCAAGAACGCGGCCATCGTCAGGAAGCTGGCGCTCAATCCGGCGCTTCACCTGCCCGAAGGCTACATGAACGGCGATATCGAGATCGAGGGCGGCTCGATCTACGACTTTCTGCTGCTGCTGAAGAAGAGTCGCGGCAGCGCGAAGAAGCCCGGGGCGGAGGGCTGGAACAAGGCCTTCCAGAAAGTGATCCGGCGGCTGTTTCAGTTCAATCCGGCGCGCGTGGCCTCCCGCAACGCGCGCCACCACTACGATCTCAACGCCGATATGTACCGGCTGTTTCTCGACGCCGACATGCAATATTCCTGCGCGTACTTCGAGAAGGAAAGCGACGACCTGGAGACCGCGCAGGCCGCCAAGAAGCGCCACATCGCCGCAAAGCTGTGCATCGAACCGGGCATGCGCGTGCTCGACATCGGCTGCGGCTGGGGCGGCATGGGGATTTATCTCGCCCGGGAATGCGGTGCCGAGGTGGTGGGGGTCACCCTGTCGCCGGAGCAGCGGCGCATCGCCGAGGCGCGGGCCCTGGAGGCCGGCGTCGCAGACCGTGTCCGCTTTGTGGAACGGGATTACCGGGCCGTCGAAGGGCCCTTCGACCGGATCGTCTCGGTCGGCATGTTCGAGCATGTCGGCGTCGCGCACTACGCGACGTTCTTTCAGAAGATCCGCGAACTCCTCACCGCGGACGGCATTGCGCTGCTGCACACCATCGCGCGCCGCAACGGGCCCAGCGCCACCAACCCGTTTATCCGCAAGTACATCTTTCCCGGCGGCTATTCGCCGGCCATTTCCGAGATCATCCCGCGCATCGAGCAGACGCGGATGTTCATCAATGACATCGAGGTGTGGCGCGATCACTACGGCCATACCTGCCGTCACTGGCGGGAGCGCTTCGCGGCCAACCGCACGCGGGCCGCGGCGCTCTACGACGAGCGCTTCTGTCGCATGTGGGAGTTCTACCTGGCCACCAGCGAACTGACCTTCATGCAAGGCAGCCACATCGTGACCCAGATTCAATTGAGCAAATCCCGCGACGCGGTTCCCCGGACCCGCAACTACATCGAGGCCTGGGAAACGCGCCACCCGATCGGCAACTGAAGGCCGTGCCGGCCATGCCCCGGCGCCGGGCCGGCCCAGGTTTTCCCTTGCGTTTTGGCCGTCCGGGGGGTATTTCCCGCCCATTATCAATCTCACACGTGGGCATTGCGGCCGTCGGGGAGACATCCCGAACAGTCGCTCCGGTGTCTGAAATCTCTTATTTTCCAGCATTCTAGCGGAAAGTTTTGAGATCAGATGACAGGCCTGCGGTGGACCAACCGGAGAAGATCTCATGGCGCTTCCGAGCCCCTCGATGCGTCAGCTTTTGGAAGCTGGCGTTCACTTTGGACACACCACCCGTCGCTGGAATCCGCGCATGGCCCCCTACATTTTCGGGGCCCGCAACGGTATCCACATCATCGACCTTGAGCAGACCGTTCCGCTGCTGAACCAGGCCCTGGTCACCGTGCGCGACGTCGTCGCCGGCGGCGGCCGCGTGCTCTTCGTCGGCACCAAGCGCCAGGCCAGCGACAAGGTGGCCGAGGCGGCCAAGCGCTGCGGCCAGTACTACGTGAACCACCGCTGGCTGGGCGGCATGCTGACCAACTGGAAGACCATCTCCCACTCGATCAAGCGCCTGCGCACGGTCGAGGAGCAGCTGTCGGGCGAGCAGGTCGGCCTGACCAAGAAGGAAGTCCTGATGCTGACGCGCGAGCGCGACAAGCTGGAGCGCGCGCTGGGCGGCATCAAGGAGATGGGCGGCCTGCCGGACGTGCTGTTCGTGATCGATACGAACAAGGAGCACATCGCCGTCGAAGAGGCGGGCAACCTGAACATCCCGGTGATCGGCGTGCTCGACTCCAACTCCAATCCGGACGGCGTGACCTTCCCGGTGCCGGGCAACGACGACGCGCTGCGCGCCATCGGCCTGTACTGCGATCTCATCGCCGACGCCGTCCTGGACGGCATCCAGGCCGAGATGACCGCCAGCGGCGCCGACATCGGCGAGTCCGCCGACGGTCCGGTCGAGGCCCTGCCGGAAGAGGCCGAGGCGGCCGCCGCCCCGGCGGCCGAAGAGGCCGCGCCGCAGGCCTGATTCCGACTCTTGCCTCGGGGAAGCCGGCCTACGCCGGTTTCCCCGAACGGCAATGAAATTCCTGTAAAACGAAGCGCCCTTTCAGGGGGCGTTCGAGACTTGAAGAAAGAAGGATTCCGTCATGGCTGAAATTACAGCGGCGCTGGTCAAAGAGCTGCGTGAGACCTCCGGCGCGGGGATGATGGATTGCAAGAAGGCGCTGACCGAGAGCGGCGGCGACGTGGACGCTGCCGTCGACTGGCTGCGCAAAAAGGGTCTTGCAGCCGCCGCCAAGAAGGCCGGCCGCGTGGCCGCCGAGGGCCTGGTCGGCGTGGCCGCCGAGGGCACCAAGGGCGCGGTGGTCGAGGTCAACTCCGAGACCGACTTCGTCGCCCGCAACGAGACCTTCCAGGATTTCGTCACCAAGGTGGCCGGCGTCGCCCTGGAAGTCGGCGGCGACGTCGACGCCATCAAGGCGGCCAAGTTCCCCGGCGGCTCGAACACCGTCGGCGACGCGCTGACCGACATGATCGCCAAGATCGGCGAGAACATGAACCTGCGCCGTGCCGCCAGCATCACCGTCGACGACGGGGTGGTGTGCTCCTACATCCACAACCAGACGGCGCCGGGCCTCGGCAAGATCGCCGTGCTGGTCGGCCTCGAGTCCAAGGGCGACAAGGCCAAGCTGGAGGCCCTCGGCAAGCAGCTCGCCATGCACGTGGCCGCCGCGCAGCCCCAGGCCGTGAACCGTGACGGCGTCGACGCCTCCGCCCTGGATCGCGAACGCGACGTGCTGAGCGATCAGGCGCGCGCCAGCGGCAAGCCCGAGGACATCATCGCCAAGATGGTCGAAGGCCGCCTGCGCAAGTTCTACGAGGAAGTCGTCCTGCTGGAGCAGGTCTTCGTCATCGATGGCGAGACCAAGATCAGCAAGGTGCTGGAAGCCGCCGCCAAGGACGTCGGCGCCCCGGTCGCCGTCGCCGGCTTCGTGCGCCTGCAGCTCGGCGAGGGCGTCGAGCGCGAGGAGCAGGACTTCGCCGCCGAAGTCGCCGCCACCCTCGGCGGCTGATTTCGGAACAGCTGGTTCGGGGCGGCTGACATAGACTTTTCCCGGCCGCGGCCACCGTTTCGCCTTGATTGCGTGTCAAAAGGCAGCGGTGCCGCGGGGGGATCGTCGCCACCCTGGCATGACGCGTGCGGGCGCATTACGATGTGCCCGCTTCCACCGGCGGGCAAGCTGATCGAACCTCCGGCCGCCGGCGCCCGCCGCCGGGCTTGTTCAGGTGCCAGAGTTCAAAAAAAGGGGCTCATGTCCAAATCACCAAAACGGGCCGACAGCCCCCTCAAGTACCAGCGCGTCCTGCTGAAAATCTCCGGCGAGGCCCTGATGGGCGACCGCGAGTACGGCCTCGATGCCGGCATGGTCGCGCAGATCGCGAACGACGTCGCCAAGGTGCGCAGCCTGGGTGTCGATGTCTGCCTGGTGGTCGGCGGCGGCAACATCTTCCGCGGCGTCTCGGGGGCGGCCCGGGGCATGGAGCGTGCTCAGGCGGACTACATGGGTATGCTGGCGACCGTCATCAACGCGCTGGCCCTGCAGAACGCCCTGGACAACATCGGCTGCGACACCCGGGTGCAGTCGGCCATCCCCATGTCCACGGTGGCCGAGCCTTACATCCGCCGCCGCGCCGTGCGCCACATGGAAAAGGGACGGGTGGTGATCTTCGCCGCCGGCACCGGCAACCCCTATTTCACGACGGATACGGCGGCCGCCCTGCGCGCCTCGGAAATGGGCTGCGACGTGCTGCTGAAGGGCACGAAGGTGGACGGTGTCTACGACTCCGACCCGGCCAAGAACCCGAACGCCAAGCGCTATGACACGCTCGGCTACATGCGGGTGCTGACCGACGATCTGGGCGTCATGGACCACGCCGCCATCTCGCTTGCCCGCGAAAACGCTATCCCTATCCTGGTGTTCTCAATATACAAACCGGGCGCCTTTGCCGAGGTATTGGCTGGCGAAGGCTGCTTCACGCTGGTCAAGAACGAGGAATAACCCGTGGCTGATCCTGATCTACGCGACATCTCGCGCCGCATGGACGGCGCCATCGAGGCGCTTCACAAGGAATTCGCCGGCCTGCGCACAGGCCGCGCCTCCGTCGGCCTCGTCGAGCCGATCCACGTCGAGGCCTACGGTGCCAGCATGCCTCTGAACCAGGTCGCCTCGGTCAGCGTGCCGGAGCCGCGCATGGTGACGATTCAGGTGTGGGACCGTGGCATGGTCGGCGCCGTCGAGAAGGCGATTCGCGAGTCGGGCCTGGGGCTCAACCCGGCGACCGACGGCCAGCTGGTCCGTGTGCCGATCCCGGCGCTGTCGGAAGAGCGCCGCGTCGAGCTCACCAAGATCGCCGGGAAGTACGCCGAACAGGCGCGCGTGGCCGTGCGCAACGTGCGCCGCGACGGCATGGAAATGCTGAAGAAGATGGAAAAGGACCACGAGATCTCCAAGGACGAGCACCATCACTGGTCCGAGCAGATCCAGACCCTGACGGACAAGCACATCAAGGCGGTGGACGACGCCCTGGCGCAGAAAGAAGAAGAAATTCTGCAGGTTTAGGCTCCCTCGAATTCGGTCGACCCCGGCGGTTCCTGGTTGGATCGGCCCCGGTCGGTGAAGGCAATGGACGACGCACGTTTCTCTCCCGATCAGGCATCGCCGCGGCACGTCGCGATCATCATGGACGGCAACGGCCGCTGGGCGAACGCCCGCGGCCTGCCGCGGACCCTCGGACACCGCCAGGGCGCGGAGGCCGTGCGCCGCTGCATCACCGGCGCCATGGAGATGGGCATCCCCTTCCTGACGCTCTTCGGTTTCTCTTCGGAGAACTGGCGCCGCTCCAGCCGCGAGGTCGACGACCTCATGGGCCTGCTGCGGCGCTACCTGCAGAGCGAGATCGCCGAGTTCCACAAGAACGGGATTCGCCTCCGGGTGATCGGCGAGCGCGACCGTCTGCCGGGCGACATCGTGCGGCTGATCGACGACGCGGAGAAGCGTACCAGCGAGAACGAGGCCCTGACCCTGGTGATCGCCATCAGCTACGGCGGACGTCAGGAGATCGCCGCCGCGGCCCGCCAGTTCGCGGCCGCCGTGGCCGCCGGCGAGTTGGCACCGGAGGACATCGACGAGGATACCTTCGGCGCCGGCCTGCTCACCGCCGGCATCCCCGATCCCGACATGGTGATCCGCACCTCCGGCGAGCAGCGCCTCAGCAACTTCCTGCTGTGGCAGTCGGCCTATAGCGAGTTCATCTTCGTCGACAAGCTGTGGCCGGACTTCGACAAGAGCGACCTCGAAGCCGCCGTCGCGGAGTTCCGCCGGCGCGAGCGACGCTACGGCGCGGCCGCCGAATCCCTCTAGGGCCGCTTCCTTGCTGCTGACCCGGATCCTCTCCGCGCTGGTTCTCGCGCCGCTGATTCTGCTCGACATCTATGCCGGCGGCCTTTGGCTGGACGGCCTCATGATGGTGGCGGCCGGCCTGATGGGCTGGGAGTGGGCGCGCATGACCGGCGAGGGGCACCCCGGCCCCGGCGGCATCGTGGCAATCGCCGCGCTTGTCGGCGTGCCGCTCGCCTTCGCCTTCGGCGTGTCGCAGCATGCGCTGTGGGAGCTGCTGCTCGGCACGGCGGTCGCGGCGGCGGTCACCTGGTACACCCGGCCACCCCAGGCGCTGTGGATCGCGCTCGGCACGCTCTACATCGGCATCGCCTGCCTGTCGTTCCTGTGGCTGCGCAACGTGCCCGAAGAGGGCCGCAACCTGGTGTTCTGGCTGCTCGCCGTGGTGTGGGCGACGGACATCGGCGCCTACTTCGCTGGGCGCGGCATCGGCGGGCCGAAGCTGGCGCCGAAGATCAGTCCCAACAAGACCTGGGCGGGTCTCATCGGCGGCGCGCTGTCGGCCGGCCTCGTGGGCGTGTTGGCGGCCGGCTTTCTGGGTCGCGAGGCCATGCTGCTGGTGGTCGGCGGCATGCTGCTCGCGGTGATTGCGCAGGGTGGGGATCTTCTGGAATCCTGGTGCAAGCGCCGCTTCGGGGTGAAGGATTCCAGTCACATCATCCCCGGACATGGTGGTATCCTGGATCGTGTAGACGGATTGCTGGCGGTGCTGCCCGTCGCCTTCCTGTATTTTTGGGCAGTGAAGGATACAATCTGACATGTCTTTGGCGTCCGCCTCGCCGAAACGCGCCAGCCAGCCGCGTCGGCTTTCCATCCTCGGCTCGACCGGCTCGATCGGCTGCAGCACGCTGGATCTGGTGGAGCGCAACCCGCAGGCCTTCACCATCGAGGCGTTGACGGCCAATCGCTCGGTCGCGCGCCTGGCCATGCAGGCCAAGCGCTTTGGCGCGCGCCTTGCCGTGGTGGCCGACGAGAGCGCCTATGCGGACCTGAAGGAAGCGCTGTCGGGCAGCGGCATCGAGGTCGCGGCCGGGGCCGCGGCGGTGGCCGAGGCGGCGGGGCGGCCGACCGACTGGCTGATGTCGGCCATCGTGGGCGCTGCCGGCCTGGCGCCGACCCTGGCGGCGATCCGCCAGGGCACCGTGGTGGGGCTCGCCAACAAGGAGACCCTGGTCTGCGCCGGCAGCCTGATGACCGCCGAGGTGCGCCGCTGCGGCGCTCAGCTGTTGCCCGTCGATTCGGAGCATAACGCGATCTTCCAGGTGCTCGACCTGGAGCAGCCCGAGAGCGTCGACCGCCTCATCCTGACGGCCTCCGGCGGCCCGTTCCGCACCCTGAGCCGCGCCGACATGGCGGCGGTGACGCCGGCCCAGGCCGTGGCCCATCCGAACTGGGACATGGGGGCGAAGATCTCGGTCGACTCCGCAACCATGATGAACAAGGGCCTGGAACTGATCGAGGCGCATTTCCTCTTCGACATGCCGGAGCCGCGCATCGACATCCTGGTGCATCCCGAATCGGTCATTCATTCGATGGTCTCCTACGTCGACGGCTCGGTGCTGGCGCAGCTCGGCCAGCCGGACATGCGCACGCCCATCGCCTATGCCCTGGCCTGGCCGGAGCGCATGGCGACGCCGGTCGAGCGCCTCGACCTGGCGGCCATCGGCCGGCTGACCTTCGAGCCCCCGGACGATCAGCGCTTCCCGGCGCTGCGGCTGGCGCGCGAGGCGCTGAGGGCCGGCGGCACCGCGCCGATCACCCTCAATGCCGCGAACGAGGAGGCGGTGGCCGCCTTCCTCGCCGGGCGCCTTGGCTTCCTCGGCATTCCGGAAGTGGTCGAGCGCACGCTGGAGACCCATCCCAGCATCCC
This sequence comes from Pelagibius sp. 7325, assembly GCF_037652055.1. Classification (NCBI taxonomy): domain Bacteria; kingdom Pseudomonadati; phylum Pseudomonadota; class Alphaproteobacteria; order Rhodospirillales; family Rhodovibrionaceae; genus Pelagibius; species Pelagibius sp. 7325. The sequence continues at coordinate 9,595 of NZ_JBBKAH010000010.1, read as the reverse complement.
TCTGGGCAGCCTCGAGGAGGTCGAGGCGGTCGACGCGCTGGCCCGCCGCACGGCCCGCGGCCTGCTTGAAGCTCGCGCCCCCAGCGCCTAAGTCAGACCCCCGGGCGTTCGTTGGGGTCCTTTCTTTGGTAACCGTTTTACGCTATCTAGCTGGAACCGTTTGCGGACGCCGCCACCGCTTTGGCGGGCGGCGCGTAATCCTGTAGGGCCCCGCCGGGCAGCGGATCCGCCCAGCCCCGCGGGCCCGGGGCCGCCTCGTCCTAATACGCAACTTTAGGAATGCGCTGTAAATCATGGATTTTTCCGGAGGATTCCTCGGCACCATCGTGCCATTCCTGCTGGTGCTCACCGCTCTGGTCTTCGTCCACGAGCTTGGCCACTACCTGATCGCGCGGTGGAACGGCGTGCGGGTCGAGGTCTTCTCCATCGGCTTCGGGCCGGAGATCTTCGGCTGGAATGACAGGGCCGGCACCCGCTGGAAATTCAGCATGGTCCCGCTGGGCGGCTACGTGAAGATGTTCGGCGATGCCAATGCCGCCAGCATGCCCGCCGACGGCTCCGAAACCATGAGCGCCGAGGAGCGCGCGGTGGCCTTCCCGCACAAGCGGCTGGGACAGCGCGCGGCCATCGTTTCGGCAGGCCCGATCGCCAACTTCCTGTTCGCCATTGTCCTGCTGGCGGGACTCTTCAGCATCGTCGGCCAGCCCTTCACCCCGGCCGTGGTCGGCGAGGTGATGCAGGACTCCGCGGCGGAGGCCGGTGGCTTCGCGCCGGGCGACGAGATCCTCGCGGTGAACGGCACGTCGATCGAGCGTTTCGAAGAACTGCAGGCCTATGTCGCGTTGCGCCCCGGAGAGCCGCTGACCTTCACGGTGAAGCGCGGCATTGAGGAGATCACGCTACAGGCGACCCCGAAGCGCGAGGTGGTGCCTAACGCGCTGGGCGAGGAGCAGGAGATCGGGCGCCTGGGGCTGCAGCGCAGCGGCGTGGAATACGCCCGCCACGGTCCGGTCGATGCTGTATGGCAGGCGACCCGCCAGACCGTCGCGATCGTCGATCAGACCTTCACTGCGCTCGGCCAAATCATTCGCGGCGACCGCGGCACCGACGAGCTCGGCGGCCCGATCCGCATCGCGCAGATGTCGGGCCAGGCGGCTGAACTCGGTTTTGCGACGCTGGTCTACTTCGCTGCGGTGTTGTCGATCAACCTGGGTTTGATCAATTTGTTTCCGGTGCCGATGCTGGACGGCGGGCACCTGATGTTCTACGCGATCGAGGCCGTGCGGGGGCGGCCGCTGGGCGAAAGGGCGCAAGAATACGGTTTTCGGATCGGTTTGGCTCTGGTATTGACCTTGATGGTGGTCGTGACCTGGAACGACCTGCTTCGGTTCGATGGTTTAGTGAGCTTCGTTAAAGGCCTGGTGACTTAAAGCGCGGTCGCCAAGACCGCACCAGCGCCACGGGGGAAGGACAAGAGAACGTGTTTCGCGGACGGTTGTTCGTCGTCGTTTTGGCGTGCCTGCTGTCCTGTGCAGCATCGCTCTTTCTTCCGCAAAGCGTGGTTGCGCAGTCGATCCTCTCGGGAGGGCGCATCGATGCCATCCGGGTCGAAGGCACCCAGCGCATCGAAGCCGCCACGGTACGTTCCTACATGCGGGTCAATCCCGGCGACCCCTTCGATCCCGTCCGTCTCGACGATTCCCTGAAGAATCTCTTCGCCACCGGCCTCTTCGCCGACGTCCGCCTGGAGCGCGAAGGTAATGTCCTGGTGGTTGTCGTCGACGAGAATCCGATCGTCAACCGCATCGCCTTCGAGGGCAACGACCGCATCGACGACGATACGCTGGCGCAGGAAATCGAACTGCGGCCGCGCGTGGTCTTCACCCGCACCAAGGTGCAGAGCGACACGCAGCGTATCCTCGAGATCTACCGCCGCTCCGGCCGCTTCGCGGCGACCGTCGAGCCGAAGGTCATCCAGCTGGAGCAGAACCGCGTCGACCTGGCCTTCGAAATCAACGAAGGCCCGCTGACCTCGATCCGTTCGATCAACTTCATCGGCAACCGCGAGTACTCCGACTCAACACTGCGTGACGAGGTGACGACCACCGAGGCGTCGTTCTGGAACTTCTTCACCAGCGCCGACACCTACGATCCGGACCGCCTGACCTTCGACCGCGAACTCCTGCGACGCTTCTATCTGAACGAAGGCTATGCCGACTTTCGCGTCGTCTCCGTCATCGCCGAGCTCACACCGGACCAGCAGGATTTCATCGTCACCTTCACGGTGGAAGAGGGACCGCGCTACCGTTTCGGCAAGATCGGATTGCAGACCGGCCTGCGCAATCTCGACCCGGAAGTCCTGCGCAGCGAGTTGACCACGGAAGAAGGTGACTGGTACGACGCCAGCGAGGTCGACAAGACCATTGAGGTCCTGACCGATGCGGTCGGCGACCTCGGCTACGCTTTCGTCGACATCCGACCGCGCGTGCAGCGCGACCGCGACAACCTCACCATCGATATCGTCTACGACATTCAGGAAGGCCCGAAGGTCTTCGTCGAGCGGATCGACATCGAGGGCAACGTCCGCACCCTGGACCGGGTGATTCGCCGCGAGTTCCGTCTGGTCGAAGGCGACGCCTTCAATACTTCGAAACTGCGGCGCTCGCGTCAGCGCGTGCAGAATCTCGGATTCTTCAAGACTGTGACCGTCGAGAACGAGCCCGGCAGCGCCCCGGACCGCACCATCGTAAAAGTCGATATCGAAGAGCAGTCGACCGGCGACGTGACCTTCGGCGCCGGCTTCTCCTCGGCCAACGGTCCGATCGGCAACATCGGCATTCGCGAGCGCAACCTGCTCGGCCGCGGCCAGGACCTGCGGCTCGGCTTCACCCTGGCCGGCGAGGCCTCGGAACTCGACTTCAGCTTCACGGAACCCTATTTCCTCGACCGCAACCTGGCGGCCGGTGTCGATCTCTACCGCGTGACCACCGACCGCGAAGACGAGAGCTCCTACGAAGAAGAGCGCATCGGCGGCTCGCTCCGCGGTGGTTTCAACATTACGGACGAGCTGCGCAACGTCGTCCGCTACACCCTGGAAAACCGCGACATCACCGACGTCGATAGCGATGCCTCGCTGCTGGTGCGCTCGGAAGAAGGGGCCACGATGCGTTCGGGTGTCAGCAACGAGCTTACCTACGATACCCGCGATTCCCGTTTCGACCCGCGCGAAGGTTTCATAACCAGTCTGCGCACGGAGTTTTTCGGCCTGGGCGGCGACGTGACCTTCGCGCGTGCCACGGCATCGGCGGGCTACTATTATACGGTGTTCGAGGATTACACTCTCAGCGTCCGCGGCAGCGGTGGCACCATGACCGGCATCGGCGAGGATACCCTGATCTCGGACCGCTTCTTCAAAGGTGGCGGACAGCCCCGCGGCTTCGAGTACGGCGGCATCGGTCCGCGCGATGCGGCCACGGACGACTCCCTCGGCGGCAAGCATTTCTATACCGGTACCGTCGAGGCTTCCTTCCCGCTGTCCCTACCGTTCGACCTGGATATCCGCGGCCGCGTCTTTACCGACATCGGCGCCGCCTGGGCGATCGACGACAACAGTATCCCGGTGGACGTGCAGGATTCCTCGTCGCCGCGCGTCACCGTCGGCACCGGCATTTCCTGGAATTCGCCCTTTGGTCCGGTGGTGGTCGATCTCGGCCTGGCCCTGGTCAAAGAGGATTTCGACGAGACCGAAATCTTCAGCTTTAGCTTCGGAACGCAGTTCTAGACCCGATGAAAAGGCTCCGCTGCTGGTCTGCGCGCCTGGCCGCACTCCTTCTCGTAGCTGCGGTGACGGTGGGGCCTGTGCGCGCGCAGGTCGACCGGCCGGCCATGGTCGGCGTCATCGACATCCAGGGCGTGCTGCGTGCCTCCACCGCGGTGCAGAATCTCTCGGCGGAGATCGAGGCGCAGCGCGAAGAGGCCCAGGCCGCCATCCAGGATCGCGAGGAGGCCCTGCGTGCGGCCGATCAGGACCTGGCGCAGCGCCGCGCCAGCCTGTCGCCGGAAGCCTATGCGCAGGAGCGCAGTAAGCTGGAGACCGAGGGCGTCGCACTGCAGCGCCAGCTGCAGGAGGAGCGCCGCCGGCTCGACCAGCGCTTCAGCCAGGGTATGGCGCAGATCCAGCAGGTTCTGCTGCAGATTTCGCAGGATATCGCCAGCGAGAACGATCTTGATCTCATCGTGGCTAAAACCACTGTTATCATAGTCCGCTCGGAGTTCGACTTCACCGACGAGGCATTGCAGCGGCTGAACGCCGTCCTGAAGGACGTGCCGCTGCCGCCGACGCAGAATTGACGCGCAGCGTTGGCTGTCCGAGTCTGACTGCCAGAGTCTGAAAAAGGTGCCGCATGGCTGATCCCAGGTTCTTCGACAATGCAGGCCCTTTCACGCTTGCCGCCCTGGCGGGGATCGCTGAAGCCGAGCTACAGCCCGGCGCCGACGGCGAGCGCAGCTTCGCCGACGTGGCGCCGCTGGACAGCGCCGGCCCGGACGATGTGAGCTTCCTCGACAACCGACGCTATCTGGGGCAGTTCGCCGAGAGCAAGGCCGGCGCCTGCATCGTGTCACCGGAACTCGCCGAGCGGGCGCCGCCGGGGATGCTGCTGCTGCTGGCCCGGCGGCCCTACCGGGGCTACGCCAAGGTCGCCCAGGCTTTCTACCCGCTGCCGCGACCGCGTCCGGGGGTGCATCCCTCCGCCGTGGTCGATCCCTCCGCCAGCGTCGGCGAAGGCAGCGAACTGGGCGCCGGCGTCGTGGTCGGCCCTGGCGCCGAGATCGGGCGCGGCTGCCGCATCGAGGCCAACACCGTGGTCGGCGAAGCGGTCAGCATCGGCGACGCCACCGTCATCGGCCCCAATGTCTCCCTGGCCTATTGCCGGATCGGGCGCGCCTGCCAGATTCACGCCGGCGCGCGAATCGGCACCCGGGGATTCGGCTTTTCCATGGATCCGGAGGGCTTTGTCGATGTCCCCCAACTGGGCCGCGTGATCGTCGAGGATGGCGTCGAAATCGGAGCCAACACCACGATCGACCGTGGCGCCGGCCCGGACACCGTAATCGGGGCCGGGGCGAAGATTGATAATCTGGTGCAGATCGGGCACAACGTGCGCATCGGGCGCGGCTGCGTCCTGGTGGCCCAGTCCGGCGTGGCCGGCAGCACCGTGCTGCAGGACTTCGTTGCCGTCGCCGCCCAGGCCGGAATCTCCGGCCATCTGAAGATCGGTGCCGGCGCGCAGATTGGCGCAAAGTCCGGCGTTATGCGCGACATTCCGAGCGGCATGCAGGTGCTCGGCAGTCCCGCTCGGCCGGTGCGGGAGTTTTTCCGGCTTTGCGCCTTGTGGGATCGGGAGTTGAAGGCAAGAGGCAAGAAGAAGGATGAATAAAGAAACCCCCGAGCAGCAGCCGGCGGATAAGCAGCAGAAGCTGGGCCCGCTCAACGTACACGAGATCATGGGGCTGCTGCCCCATCGCTATCCCTTCCTGTTGATCGATCGCCTGGAGGACATCGTCCCCGGCGAGAGCGCGACCGGCCTCAAGAACGTCACTATCAACGAGCCCTTCTTCCAGGGGCATTTCCCCGCCCAGGCGGTCATGCCGGGCGTGCTGATCGTCGAAGCCATGGCGCAGAGCGCCGCCGCGCTGGTCATGTACACCCTCGGGGAGGAAGCGCATGGCAAGGTCGTATACTTCATGTCCGTCGACGACGCGCGCTTCCGCAAGCCGGTGGTGCCGGGCGATACGCTGAAGATCCACGTCACCCGCATCCAGAACCGGCGCAGTGTCTGGAAGTTCCAGGGCGAAGCCAAGGTCGAGGGCGTGCTAGTCGCAAACGCGAGCTTTTCTGCCATGATCATGGGCTACTGATGCCGGATATCCATGCAACCGCCATCGTCGATCCCGCGGCGCAGATCGCCGAAGGTTGTGTCGTCGGCCCCTATTGTGTCGTCGGGCCGCACGTCAGCCTGGGTGAGGGGGTGCGGCTGCACAGCCACGTGGTGATCGATGGGCGCACGACCGTCGGCGCGCGCACCCAGATCTATCCTTTTTCCTCGATCGGCCAGCCGCCTCAGGATCTCAAGTACAAGGGCGAACCCTCGGAACTGCGCCTCGGCACCGACAACGTCATTCGTGAACACGTCACCATGAATACCGGCACCGAGGGGGGCGGCATGGTGACCCGGATCGGCAACCGCTGCCTCTTCATGCCCGGCAGCCACGTCGCCCATGATTGCCGCATCGGCGACAACGTGATCATGGCCAACCACACGACCCTGGCCGGTCACGTCGTTCTGGAGGACCATGTCATCATGGGCGGCCTCTCCGGCGCGCAGCAGTTCGTGCGGATCGGGCGCGGCGCCATCATCGGCGCCATGGCCGGCGCCAAGAGCGACGTCATTCCCTACGGCATGGTGATGGGACGCCCGGGCCTCTTGGCCGGCCTCAACCTGGTCGGCCTCAAGCGGGCCGGCGTCGACTCGAAGGAAATCCAGGCCCTGATGAAGGCCTACGAGCACCTCTTCGGCACCGAAGGCACCTTCGCCGAGCGCATCGACACCGTGGCCGAATCCTACGGCGGCCGCGCCACCGTCGACGCCGTGGTCGGCTTCCTGCGCGCCGAAACCTCGCGCCCGATCCTGCGGCCGGAAGAGGATTGATGGCCCGGCCGCCGGGAACGGGGCCGCTCGGTATCGTTGCCGGTGGCGGATCGCTTCCTCGCCGGCTCGTCGAGGTCTGCCGCGACAGCGGCCGCGGCGCTTTCGTCATCGCCATCGAGGGACACACCGACCCCGCCACGGTCGCCGGCACCGACCACCTGTGGATCCGCATGGGCCAGAGCGAGAAGGCGATCGGCGCCCTGCGTGCCGCCGGCGCCGAGGAACTCGTCCTGGTCGGCGCCGTGAAGCGGCCGAGCATGACCGAGCTCCGGCCCGACCGCCTGACCTTCAAGTTCTTCGCCAGGATCGGCTTCAAGGCGCTGGGCGACGACGGTCTGCTGGGCGCCGTGGTCAAGGCCCTGGAGGCCGAGGGCTTCACCCTGCGCGGCGTCGACGAGTTCCTCGCCGATCTGCTGGCCCAGGAAGGCTGCCTGGGGCAGGTGGTGCCGGACGAAGCGGCCTGGCGGGACATCCGCCGCGGCATCGAGGTGGTGCGCGCCATGGGCGCCGCCGACGTCGGCCAGGCCACGGTGATCCAGGACGGCCTGGTGCTGGGGGTCGAGGCGGTGGAGGGCACCGACGCCCTGCTGGCACGCTGCGGACCGCTGCGCCGGGCCGGGCCGGGCGGCGTGCTGGTGAAGCTCAGCAAGCCGGGCCAGGAACGCCGCGCCGATCTGCCGACCATCGGCGTGAGGACCGTCGCGGAAGCCGCCGCCGCCGGCCTGCGCGGCATCGCTGTGGAGGCCGGCGCCACCCTGGTGGTGGACGCGCCGGCGGTGGCCGAGGCGGCCGACCGGGCGGGACTGTTCCTCGTCGGCATCCGCGCCGCGTCGTCATGACCGGGCCCGCCCCGTCAGACGCGGATCCGGCGGCCGCCCCGCTGATCTTTCTGATCGCCGGCGAGCCTTCGGGCGACCAGTTGGGCGCCCGCCTGATGGCGGCGCTGCGGGAGGAGACCGGGGGGCGGGTGCGTTTCGCCGGCGTCGGCGGAGAGCAGATGACGGCGGAGGGGCTGAAGAGCCGCTTTCCGATCCACGAGCTGGCGGTGATGGGGCTGATCGAGGTGCTGCCGCACCTCTTTGTGATCCTGAGGCGCATGCGCGAAACCGTGACGGCGATCCGCGCCCTGCATCCCGATGCCGTGGTCACCATCGACTCGCCGAGCTTCACCCTGGAGATCGCCCAGCGCCTGCACGGTGAGGGCATCCCGCTGATCCACTACGTGGCGCCGCAGGTCTGGGCCTGGAAGCCGTGGCGGGCCAAGAAGATCGCCCGCTACCTCGACCACCTGCTGGTGCTGCTGCCCTTCGAGCCGCCGTACTTCGAGCGCCACGGCCTGGCGACCCACTTCGTCGGCCACCCCGCCGTGGAGGCCGCCGCGGCTGGGCTGGCCCCGGAAGAGCCGCAAGGCCCGCCACGCTTGCTGGTGCTGCCGGGCAGCCGCAAGGGCGAGGTGAAGAAGCTGCTGCCGGTCTTCGCCGCGGTGGTGCGCGGCCTGGCGCCGCGGCATCCGGGCCTGAAGGTGGTCATCCCGACGGTGGAAACCGTGGAGGATATGGTGCGCGCACAGACCGCCGACTGGCCTGTCCCGGTCGCGGTGGTGCGCGGCGCCGAAGCCAAGGCGCAGGCCTTCCGGGCGGCGACGGCGGCCCTGGCGGCTTCCGGCACCGTCGCCCTGGAGCTCGCCGTCGCCAAGGTGCCGACCGTGGTGGCCTACCGCTTCGCCGGCATCGTCGGGCTGCTGCCGCCCTCGCTGCTGGGCGTTCCCTTTGTCAGCCTGGCCAACCTCATCGCCGGGCGCGAGGTGCAGCCGGAATACCTGCAGCGCCGCTGCCGCAGCGAGCATCTGCTGCCCGCCGTCGAGCGCCTGCTGAGCGACCCGGTCGCCCGCGCCGACCAGCGCCAGGGCTACCGCGGCGTGGTCGAAGCCTTGACCCCGCCCGAGGGCTCACCCAGCCGTGCGGCGGCCAAGTGCATTCTGGACAGCCTGAAGGGCTGAAATCATCGGGAATTGGGTAACACTTGGACGAGCTGCGTGCGATATGCGTGGCTCTAGTCAAGGTTTCGATAGGCGACATATGCGCCGCCCAAAATGATGATCACACCAAGCGCTAAGGTTTCATAGGCCCTGTACCTTAGGGTCGTTTCCTTTCCGGTTACCATCAGCAGGCGATCCCGCCCTAGGCTCAACAACAGCCAGACAACTGCCGCAACCGCGCCCACTGATGGAATGCTCAGAATGAAAGGCAAGATCACTTCGCCCCCCGCCTCACCAGGGACGGCCATATCGGGCTTAAAGAACACCAACAGGAGATAGCAAACGGCGTAAAACGCAGCGGCCACGTAGGTGATTGGATGTTCGAAGCCTGCCGTTCCGCATGACACTTTAAAACTGAGGTAGGTAGCGGCCCCCATGGCGCAAAATGCGGCTGGAAGGAGCCCCAAATAATATCGATAACCCCACCGCTTGAAGAGCCAGGCCATCGGCGCGGCATGGATGAGGACAATAAGCAGAAAAAAGAAAACGAACGACCCGATCAGCTCTCCTGTGCTGCACTCGTCCATCGGCTGACTGTCCTTCTGACTTCGTCACGAATGGACAGTCGCCTGACGGCGTCGCCCCCTTACAAAGGTAACCTAAAGAGGCGCCGCGCGAACACCGATTAAGGCTGCCCGCAAAAGGAAAGGGCGCCGCTGCTCTTGGCAGGGCGCCCTTTCTTTTAGTCTCGAGCGTTGCGGATCAGCGCTTGTCGAGCGGGATGTACTCGCGCTTGGTTTCGCCGTGGTAGAGCTGGCGCGGGCGGCTGATGCGCTGCTTGGGGTCCTCGATCATCTCGCGCCACTGGGCGACCCAGCCGACCGTGCGGGCGACGGCGAAGAGCACC
>NZ_JBBKAH010000009.1:0-270993 GCF_037652055.1 Pelagibius sp. 7325 | reverse complement strand
GTGCAGGATGAAGATGCGGTCCATGGCGCGCGCCAGCACCGGGCTGATCTTGTACTCCTCGCAAGGGACCGAGAACATCATGTGCAGGAAGTTTTCGGCATAGCGCAGGTTGTTGCGCGGATAGACGAAGGGCTGGCCGACCGAATACTTGTAGGCCATGGCCGCGATGGTCGGCATCTTCGCGATCAGGCGGTGCGAGGCCACCATGCGCTGGTGCGGATCGTTGATGTCCGTGGAATCGTGATAGAAGGCCGACATCGCACCGACCACGCCGACCATGACGGCCATGGGGTGCGAATCGCGCCGGAATCCGCGGAAGAAGTTGTTCATCTGCTCATGCAGCATGGTGTGATAGGTGATTGATTTCTCGAACGCCGCCTTTTCCTTGGCGTCCGGCAGTTCACCGTGCAGCAGCAGATAGCAGACATCCATGAAGTCGCTGTGTTCGGCCAGGTCCTCGATCATGTAGCCGCGGTGCATCAGGATGCCGACGTCGCCGTCGATATAGGTGATGTTGGAATCGCAACTTGCCGTCGAAGTGAAGCCGGGGTCGTAGGTGAACATGCCCGTCTCGGCGTAGAGCTTGCTCACGTCGATGGCCTTCGGCCCGACGCTGCCGCTGAGGATAGGAAGTTCCAGGCTCTCGCCCGTGGAATTGTCCGTCAGGGTGACGGTGTTCCGTGTTCCGGTCGGCGATTTGGCGTCGTTCATGTTCCCATCCCTCAAGCTTGCTATGACCCGCGAAACTGCAGTCCATGTTGGGCGCGAGCATAGTGAATCGGCCCGATTCAATCAATTGCCGCGGCGCAACATAATCGGTCTGAATTTTTCCGCTAGGCGGCGGCACTCTGGTCGGCGATGCGGGCGAGGGACTCCTCGCGACCGAGCACCGCCATCACCTCGAATATACCCGGCGAGACGTTCGATCCGGTTAAGGCCGCCCGCAGCGGCTGGGCGGCATCGCCCAGCTTGCAGTTCTCGGATTCCGCGAAGCCCCGTACCGCCTCTTCGATGTCCGCCTCGCGCCAGTCGGGCAGCGCGGCGAGGGCGGCCTGCAACCCCGCCAGGCGCCGGCGCGCCTCGGGCGTCAGGATCTTCTCCGCCTTGGCACTCATCTCGAGCGGTCGATCGACCACATAAAACAGCGAATTCTCAGTCAGTTCTACCAGGTTCTTCGCGCGCGCCTTGAGGCCGTTCATGCCCTGCTGCAGGTGGCGGCGGGCTGTATCTGTCAGCGGCCGGCCAAGCTGCTTTTCCAGCCGCGGCACGACCTCTTCGACCAGGCGCTCGGAAGCCGCCTCGCGCAGGTAGTGGCCATTGAGGCTTTCCAGCTTCACGAAGTCGAACCGCGCGGCGGACTTGCCGACGGCATCGAGGTCGAACCATTCGATGGCCTGCTCGGTGGAGATCACCTCGTCGTCGCCGTGGCCCCAGCCGAGGCGCAGCAGGTAGTTGCGCAGCGCTTCCGGCAGGTAGCCCATGTCGCGGTAGGCATCGACGCCCAGGGCCCCGTGCCGCTTCGACAGCTTGGCGCCGTCGGGCCCGTGGATCAGCGGGATGTGCGCGAAGGCCGGCGTCTCCCAATCGAGCGCCCTGTAGAGCTGGTACTGGCGGAAGGTGTTGGTCAGGTGATCGTCGCCGCGGATCACGTGGGTGACGTCCATGTCGTGGTCGTCGACCACCACGGAGAGCATGTAGGTCGGCGTGCCGTCAGCACGCAACAGCACCATGTCGTCCAGCTGGTCGTTGCGCACCGTCACGGGGCCCTGCACGAGGTCCGCGATGGTGGTCTCGCCGTCCTGCGGCATCTTCAGGCGCACCACCGGATCGACGCCTGCCGGCGCCTCGGAAGCATCGCGGTCGCGCCAGCGCCCGTCGTAACGCATCGGCCGGCCCTCGGCGCGCGCGGTGGCGCGCATCTCTTCCAGCTCTTCCGGCGAGCAGTAGCAGTGATAGGCGCGGCCCTGCGCCAGCAGTCCGCGCGCCATGGCGGCATGCCGCTCGGCGCGGGAGAACTGGTGGACAATCTCGCCGTCGTGGTCGAGGCCGAGCCAGTCGAGCCCGTCGAGAATCGCGTCGATCGCCTCCTGGGTCGAGCGCTTGCGGTCGGTGTCCTCGATGCGCAGGCGGAAGGTGCCGCCGTGGTGTCTGGCGAACAGCCAGTTGAAAAGGGCCGTGCGGGCGCCGCCGATGTGCAGGAAGCCGGTCGGCGAAGGCGCAAAGCGCGTCACGACAGGGCGGGAGTCGGTGGTCATCGGGATATCGCTTGCTGGAGCGGCGGCCGGCAATCGGGCGCCAGGGAAACAGGGATGGCGGGGTTTACCACAGCCGGGGGAAGCTCGGCAAACCGGCGCTTGCGCTTCTTTTGCGCGTATCGGCGAGCGGCTACAATCGTCGCGGTTAAGCGGGACGGGCTGGGGGACGGGCGCGGTGGCGGCAGGCTTTGACGCGGCGGGCAGGGAAGCGGCGGCGCTGCCGGCACGAAGCCTGTCGCCGGGTCTGTTGCGGCTAGGCGATGCCCTGCTGGGCGAGCGCGACCGCTGGCCGCTGTGGCTGCCGGTGCTGCTCGGCCTCGGCGTCGCCGGCTACTTCTGGAGCCCGGCCGAGCCGCCGCTCTGGCTCGGCGCCGCCGCGGCACTGGGCTTCGCGGCCGCCGCCTTGCTGCTGCGGACCGCAGCGGGCGCGCGGCTGGCGGCTTTCGGCCTGCTCGCTGTGGCGCTCGGCTTCGGGGCCGCCCAGCTACGCGCGGAGCGGGTCGCCGCGCCGGTCCTGGAGCGTTCCTGGGGGCCGGCCGCGATGAGCGCCGAGGTCCTGGCCACCGAACCCCACGCGCGCGGTTGGCGGCTCTACCTGCGGCCGCTCGAGATGCCGGGCCTTGAGGCGGCGGCCGTCCCGGCACAGGTCCGCGTGACCGTCGCCGGCCTCGACGCGCCGCCGGTTCCGGGCAGCCGGGTCCGACTGCGCGCGGCGCTCAGGCCGCCCAGCCCGCCGGCCGCCCCCGGCGCCTTCGACTTCGCCCGCCAGGCGTGGTTCCAGGGCCTCGGCGGCATCGGCTTTGCCTACGGTGCGCCGACGCTCCTGCCGCACGTGGCGCAGGCCGGCACGGGCGGGCCGGCGGCCTGGCACCTGTGGTGGGCCGACCTGCGCCAGACGGTCGCCCAGCGCATTGCCGGCCGGCTCGACGGCGCGGCCGGGGCCGTCGCCGTCGCCCTGGTCACCGGCCAGCGCGGCGGCATCCCGGAGGCCGTGCAGGAGGACATGCGCAATGCCGGCCTCGCCCACCTGCTGGCGATCTCCGGCCTGCACATGGGCCTCGTCGCCGGGTTGCTGTTCTTCTTCCTGCGCGCGGGCCTCGCGCTGCTGCCCGGCGTCGCCCTGCGCTATCCGATCAAGAAGGCCGCCGCCGTGGCGGCCGCCGCCGGCGCCTTTGTCTACCTGAACCTGGTCGGCGCCAGCATCCCGGCCGAGCGGGCCTTCCTCATGGTCATGATCGTGCTTCTGGCCGTCCTGCTGGACCGGCGGGCGCTGTCGCTGCGTCTCGTCGCCTGCGCCGCGGCGGTGATCCTGCTGGTGGCGCCGGAGAGCCTGATGACTGCGAGCTTCCAGATGTCTTTCGCCGCCGTCACCGCGCTGATCGCGGCCTACGAGGCCTGGGAATGGCGCCGGCCGATGCGGGAGACGGCGCGCGGGCCGCTGGGGCGGCTGGCCGGCTACGTCGCCGGCGTCGCCGCGACCTCGGTGATCGCCATGCTGGCAACCGGCCCCTTCGCCGCCTTCCACTTCCACCGCCTGGCGCTCTACGGCCTGCCGGCGAACCTCCTCGCCGTGCCGCTGACCGCGTTCTGGATCATGCCCTGGGCGGTGCTGGCGGTACTGCTCATGCCGTTCGGGCTGGAGGGCTTGGCGCTTGCGCCCATGGGCTGGGGCATCGAGCTGCTGCTGACCGTTGCCGCCACCGTGTCCGGCTGGCCGGCGGCGGTGCTGCAGGTACCGCCGATGCCCGACTGGGGCCTCGGCCTCGCCGTGCTCGGCGGGCTGTGGCTCTGCCTCTGGCGCGGCCGCTGGCGCTGGGCGGCGCTGCCGGTGATTCTGGCCGGTGCGCTGAGCCCGCTCGCCTTCGACCCGCCAAGCCTGCTGGTCAGCGGCGACGCCCGCCAGGTCGCGCTGCGCGATCCGGAGGGCCGGCTCTGGGTGCCCTCCCAGCGCGGCAGCCGCTTCGTGCTGGAAACCTGGGAGCGCCAGGCCTTTGCGGCGGAGACCGTGACCTGGCCGAAGCTTGGCGAGGCGGCGGCAGGGCGCCTGAGTTGCGATCCGCTCGGCTGTCTTTATACGCAAGAAACGCTGCGCGTCGCCGTCCTGCAGGACCCGCGCGCGGCCGACGACGACTGCGGCCGGGCCGACGTGGTGATCAGCCTGGAACCGCTGCGCCGTCAGCCCTGCGCGGGACCGGCGGTGGTCATCGACCGCTTCGACCTCTGGCGCTACGGCGCCCATGCGGTGTGGCTGGAGGGCGGGGGGATCACCGTCCGCACAGTGGCGCGCCAGCAGGGCGCGCGGCCGTGGTCGCCGTTTCCGGCGCGGCGGCCCGAGTGGCTATCGGAAGACGAAGATCAGTAGCGGCGGAGCAGGCCGACGAGGCGTCCCTGGATGGTGACCCGCTCGGGTGGGAAGATGCGGGTTTCGTAGGCCTTGTTGGCCGGCTCCAGCGCCACGGCGCCGCCTTTGCGGCGCAGCCGCTTCAGGGTGGCTTCCTCGTTGTCGATCAGGGCCACCACGATGGCGCCGTTCTCGGCCGTCTCGCAGCGCTCGATGACCACGGTGTCGCCGTCCAGGATGCCGGCGTCGATCATCGAATCGCCGTCCACCTCCAGGGCATAGTGCTCGCCGGTCCCCATCAGGGCGGCGGGGACGTCGACGTAGTTGGAATAGTCGCGCAGCGCCTCGATCGGCGTGCCCGCGGCGATGCGCCCGTATAGCGGCAGCTGCAGGGCCTCGCTGTCGCCGCCGGCCTGGGCGCCGGGAATGGAGGAGGAAAAGCCGCCGCGGATCACCTTCGGCGCGAAACCGGTACGCGGCACCGCGGGCGCCGGCGCTTCCTCATGGGACTGGTTGGCCGCCTCGATATCATTGGGCAGGCGCATCACCTCGACGGCGCGGGCCCGGTGGGGCAGGCGGCGGATGAAGCCGCGCTCCTCCAGGCCGGTGATCAGCCGGTGGATGCCGGATTTGGACTTCAGGGCCAGCGCCTCCTTCATCTCGTCGAAGGAAGGAGAAACACCGTTCTTTTGCAGATGCTGATGAATGAAGAGCAGAAGCTCGTGCTGCTTTCTGGTGAGCATCGTTGCTGGACCCCCGGGTGTCGTCGTTCGTCACGAATGAGACACAAAATGTGGAACAAAACAAAAACCTTCCCTCGTGTTCTAGTTTAGTTCTCAAACAGCGTCAAGAGCTATGTCCGGAACCTGGCAGGGGTCGGGCCGCGCAAAAGGATAGCAAAAAAGGGCGGAAAACCGGGCGCAGGGGTCAGGTGTAGGGGGTCAGACGCCGGGCAGCAGCTGCTGCAGCGCCAGGACCTCGACCTGGTCGCCCTTGGCCGCGGCCGGGGCGTGGGGGGCCCGCACGATGAGGCCGTCGGCGGCGGCGAGGAGGGCCAGCATGGAGGAATCCTGGCGGCCATAGGGTGTCGCCGTGCGGCGCCCGTCGCCGTTCTTGGCGACAGTGGCGCGCAGGTAGTCCTGCCGGCGGTCGTTCTGCGGCAGGTCGGCGCCCAGCACCATCTGTTCCACCGGATGCGCCGGCACGTCGAGGCCGAGCAGGGCATTCAGCGCCGGGCGGGCGAAGAGCAGCGAGCAGACCACGGCGGAGACCGGGTTGCCCGGCAGGCCGATGACAGGGGTGCCGCCCAGCTGGCCGAACATCAGTGGCTTGCCCGGGCGCATGGCGATCTTCCAGAAGTCGAGCTGCATGCCCTGGCGCCCCAGCACCTTCTGCACCAGGTCGTGCTCGCCAACCGAGGCGCCGCCGGCGGTCAGCAGCAGGTCGGCACCCTTGGCGCCGGCGGCCAAGGCAACGAGGCTGTCTTCGCGGTCGGCGGCGATGCCGAGTTGCACCGGCTCGCCGCCGCAGGCGCGCACGAAGGCGGCGAGGGCAAGGCCGTTGGAGCTGACGATCTGGCTCGGGCCCAGCGGCTCGCCGGGCATCACCACCTCGTCGCCGGTGGCGAGGATGGCGACGCGCGGGCGCCGCCGCACCGCGACCCAGGGATGATTCATGGCGGCGATCAGACCGACGTCGCGCGCCGTCAGCAGGCGCCCGGCGCGCGGGCCCGGATCGCCCGCGGCGAAGTCGAGCCCGGCCGGGCGCACGTAGTTGCCCGGCCTGCAGGACTCCTTCACCGTGACCTTCTTGCCGTCCGGCCCGTCGGCGGCCTCGGTATCCTCCTGGATGACGATGGCATCGCTGCCCGGCGGCAGCGGCGCGCCGGTGAAGATGCGCACCGCCTGGCCCGGCGCGAGGGTGCCCTCGAAGAGGCCGCCGGCCGGCACCGCGCCGATGACGTCCAGGGTCGCCGGGACCTTCACGACGTCCGCGGCGCGCACGGCATAGCCGTCCATGGCGGAGACAGCGTGCGGCGGCTGGGTGACGCGGGCCGTCACGTCGGCGGCGAGCACGCGGCCGAAGGCCTCGGCGATGCTCACGGTCTCGGACGGCAGCGGCGCGAAGGACCCGACGATGCGCGCCAGCGCCTCGGCAACGGGAATCATCAGGGCGCCTCGAAGCTGCCGGACTTGCCGCCGGCCTTCCGGGTCAGACGCACCTCAGTGATGCGCATGCCGCGGTCGACCGCCTTGCACATGTCGTAGACGGTGAGCGCGGCCACGCTGACGGCGGTGAGCGCCTCCATCTCCACGCCGGTGCGGCCTTGCAGCTTGCAGGTGGCGGTGATGTCGACGGCGTTGCGCGCCTCGTCGAGGCTCAGATCGACCTTCACCGAGGTGAGCGCGAGAGGATGGCACAGCGGGATGAGGTCCGGCGTTCGCTTGGCGCCCATGATGCCGGCGAGGCGCGCGACCGAGAGGACGTCGCCCTTCTTCATGCCGCCGTCGCGGATCATCGCCATGGTTTGCGGTTGCATGATGACGGAGCCTCGGGCGGTGGCGCTGCGTTCGGTGACGTCCTTGTCGGAGACGTCGACCATTACCGCCTTACCCTCGGCATCAAAGTGGGTGAAGTCCGCCATGATGGGCTCCTAGGCCGCGCCATGCATACGACGGGCGGCCTTGCCTCCGACCAGCGCGGCGGTGGCGGCGGTGACGTCGTCCTGGCGCATCAGCGACTCGCCGATGAGGAAGGCGCGCGCTCCGGTCGCCGTCATGCGCGCGAGATCGTCAGGCGTGTGGAGACCGCTCTCGGCGACCAGCAAACGATCGCCGGGCACCCGCGGCGCCAGTTCTTCCGTGGTCGCCAGGTCGACCGCCAGGGTCTTCAGGTTGCGGTTGTTGATGCCGACCAGCGGTGACTTCAGCTTCAACGCCCGGTCCAGTTCTGCGCCGTCGTGCACCTCGACCAGCACGTCCATCCCGAGATCGAGGGCGGCGGCTTCCAGTTCGGCGGCTTGCGCATCTTCCAGCGCCGCCATGATGAGCAGGATGCAGTCGGCGCCCAGCGCGCGGCTTTCGACGATCTGGTAAGGATCCAGCATGAAGTCCTTGCGCAGGCAGGGCAGCGGCACCGCCGCGCGCGCCGCCACCAGGTAGGCGTCGGCGCCCTGGAAATAGGGGGCGTCGGTGAGCACCGAGAGGCAGGCGGCGCCGCCGGCGAGATAGGCCTGCGCGAGGCTGGGCGGATCGAAATCGGCGCGGATGAGGCCCTTGCTGGGCGAGGCCTTCTTGATCTCGCAGATAAGGGCGTTGGCGCCGCCGGCCGCCTTGGCCTCCAGCGCGGCGCGGAAGCCGCGCGGCGCCGAAGCGTCCTTCGCGCGGGTTTCCAGTTCCGTCAGCGAAACTTCGGCCTTCTTCGTCGCCACCCACTCGCGCTTGTCGGCGCAGATCTTTTTCAGCACGTCGTTTGTCGCCTTTGGACTCATGCCGGCACCTTGGCGTTGGAGATGGCGACGAGACGCTCCAGCACCTTCAGCGCGCGGCCGCTGTCGATGGCCTCCGCCGATAGGGCGGCACCGGCTTTCAGGTCGTCGACCTTGCCGGCGACGATGAGGGCGGCCGCGCTGCCCAGCAGCACGATGTCGCGGTAGGCGCTGTGCTGGCCTTCCAGCAGGGCACGCAGCGCCGCCGCATTGTGATCGCGGTCGCCGCCGACGATGTCGGCCAGCTTTGCCGTCGGCAAACCCGCGTCGGCGGGCGTCACCTCGAAGGTCGTGACCTTGCCGTCCTTCAGCTCGGCCACTTTCGTCGGCCCCAGGGTCGAGACCTCGTCCATGCCGCCGGCGCCGTGCACCACCCAGGCGCGCTCGTGGCCGAGGTCGCGCAGCACCTGGGCCAGGGGCTCGATCCACTCCGGCGCGAAGACGCCGATCAGCTGGCGCTTCACCCTGGCCGGATTGGAGAGCGGCCCCAGGAGATTGAAGATGGTGCGGGTGCCGAGCTCGACGCGGGCCGGGCCGACGTGGCGCATGGCGCTGTGGTGGCGCTGCGCCATCAGGAAGCAGGTGCCGGCCTCGGCCAGCGCCTTTTCGACCAGCGCGAAGTCGGCCTCGATGTTCACGCCCAGCGCCTCCAGCACGTCGCTGGCACCGCTCTTGGAAGAAGCCGCGCGGTTGCCGTGCTTGGCCACCGGCACGCCGCAGGCGGCGACCACGAACTGGCTGGCGGTGGAGATGTTGTAGCTGCCGGTGCTGTCGCCGCCCGTGCCGCAGATGTCGATGGCGCCGGCCGGGCCCTTGATGGTGGTCATCTTGGCGCGCATCACGGTGGCGGCGCCGGTGATCTCTTCCACCGTCTCGCCGCGTACCCTGAGCGCCATGAGAAAGCCGCCCATCTGCGCCGGCGTGGCGTCGCCCGACATCATGATGTCGAAGGCCTGCTCGGCCTCGGCGCGGCTCAGCGTGGCGCCGTTCGCGACCTTGCCGATCAGCCCCTTCAGCTCGGGCATGTCTGCGCTCATCCGCTGCCTCCTGCGCTCAGGCCGCCGCGGCCGGGTCGGCGAGCTTCAGGAAGTTGTGCAGCAGTGCCAGGCCATGCTCGGAGGCGATGCTCTCGGGATGGAACTGGACGCCGTGAATCGGCAGGGTCTTGTGCTGCAGGCCCATGATGACGCCGTCCTCGGCGGTCGCGGTGATCTCCAGCACGTCGCTGGGGAAGCTCGCCGGATCGATGGTCAGCGAGTGGTAGCGCGTCGCGGTCAGCGGCGAGGGCAGGCCGGCGAAGACGCCCTTGCCGTCGTGGGTCATCAGGCTGAGCTTGCCGTGCATCGGCTGCGGCGCGCGCACGATCCGGCCGCCGAAGTGCTGGCCGATGGCCTGGTGGCCGAGACAGACGCCGAACAGCGGCACCCGGCCGGCAGCCGCGGCGATGAGCTCCAGGCAGACGCCGGCGCGGTCCGGATCGCAGGGGCCCGGCGAGATGACGATGCCCTGAGGATTCAGCGCCAGCGCCTCCGCCGCGGTGATCTTGTCGTTGCGGCGCACCTCGACCTTCGCCCCCAACTCTCCCAGGAAATGGAAGAGGTTGTAGGTAAAGCTGTCGTAGTTGTCGATTAGCAGAAACATATCAGGTGCTTACGCCGCGCTTTTCGGCCTGGTTGTCGCCTCTTGTTGCTTCCTTATAGCAGGCCGGCGGGCGCGACGGAAAGGCACCAGATTGCCGTCCGGGCCAAGCTTGGGGCCGAGGCCGGCCCGGGGCTTGACCTTCCTGTTGCTGGAAAGTTCAATCTGAGTTCGAGCGACCGGCCATGAGGAGACCCACGATGAACATCGGAACCGCCGCCCGGCAGTCCGGCGTGCCGGCCAAGACCATCCGCTACTATGAGTCCGTCGGCCTCATCCAGCCGGCCGACCGCACCGCCGCCGGCTACCGGGTCTACGGCAGGGAGGACGTCGAGACCCTGCGCTTCGTGCAGCGCGCGCGCAGTCTCGGCTTCTCGGTCGAGGAGGTCGGCAGCCTGCTGACGCTGTGGCGCGACCGCAGCCGTTCCAGCGCCGAGGTGAAGGCCCTTGCGCGCCACCGCGTCGCCGACATCGACCGCAAGCTGAGCGAGTTGACGGAGATGCGCGACACCCTGATCCACCTGATGGAGCGCTGCCACGGCGATGCCCGGCCGGACTGCCCCATCCTCCAGGGCTTGGCTGGAAAAAGCCCGGAAAAGGTCGCTAAATCAGCCCACTAAAGGG
Organism: Pelagibius sp. 7325; assembly: GCF_037652055.1. Classification (NCBI taxonomy): domain Bacteria; kingdom Pseudomonadati; phylum Pseudomonadota; class Alphaproteobacteria; order Rhodospirillales; family Rhodovibrionaceae; genus Pelagibius; species Pelagibius sp. 7325. Next base: position 260,648 of record NZ_JBBKAH010000009.1, on the reverse strand, counting down.
CACGAGAAAGGCCCCGCTTCGTTAACCAAGCCATGCTAGGCTCCGCGCGCCATGACCAAGCGCGAGTCGCATAAGCCTGCTGGAATACGCCGCCGGCCGCGGGGCGAGGCCCTGTGGAATGCGGCGGCCATCGCCGGTCTGCTGGCGATCGGCTTGCTGCTGGGCGGTGTCGCCGGCGTCTACCTCGACCGCCAGGGCATTCTGGGTGCGCCGCCGCCGCAGATCGCCGAGCCCGCACCGGCAACCGCGCCGGTTCCCAGACCCGAGCCGCGGATCATGGCCGCGGGTCCGCAAGTCGACCGCGAGGCGCTGGAGGTCCAATACCACGAAGCCCTGCGCCAGCAGCAGGAGGCCACCGCTCTGCGCAATACCACGCCCAACGCCGAGAGTGGCTGGCAGGGCGATGGGCCGCTTGGTGGAGAATCGCAGACGACACTAGCGCCGTCCCTGGCACCGGCACCGGCCCTGGCGCCGGCACTGCCGGTGGTTCCCCACGACGGCCCGGCCCTCTGGCAGCAGAACGCCATCGCCGTGGCGCCCGCCGCCGGCAAGCCGATGATCGCCATCGTGCTGGACGACGTCGGCGTCAATCGCCGCGGGGCGCTGAACGCCATCGAGCTGCCGGCGCCGCTGACGCTCGCCTTCATGACCTACGCCGACGGCCTCGCGAAGATGACCGCCGAGGCCAGGGACCACGGCCACGAACTGATGCTTCACGTGCCCATGCAGCCGATGAGCGAGACGATGGACCCAGGCCCCAACGTGCTGCGCGACGACCTGCCGGCTGCCGAGTTGGTGCAGCGCCTCGGCTGGGGCCTTGCGCGGTTCGACGGCTACGTCGGCGTCAACAATCACATGGGCAGCCGCTTCACCGCCTCACCGGAAGGCATGGCCCTGGTGATGCGCGAGCTGAAGGCCCGCGGCCTCTTGTTCCTCGACTCGCTGACGGCAGGCAATTCGGTCGCGGGCGAGGCGGCGGCGCGCAGCGGCGTGCCCTACGCCGTGCGTGACGTCTTCCTGGACAACGAGCCCGATGACCTGGCGGCGATCCACCGCCAGCTGGCGATCCTGGAGCAGACCGCGCGCCAGCGCGGCTACGCCATCGGCATCGGCCATCCGCACGACGGCACGGTCACCGCGCTGCAGCAGTGGATCCCGGAGATGCGGGCGCGGGGCTTCGCCCTGGTGCCGATCTCCGCCATCGTGCGCCACCGCCAACAGCTGGCCGCGCAGCACATGGCCGGGGCCGGCTGAACCTAACCCTTGATCCGGTCTATCCCCGGCGGCGGCGCCGGCTCAGCCCGGCCAGGCCCAGCAGGCCGGCACCGAACAGCACCAGCGTCGCGGGCTCGGGCACGGCGGTGGCGGCGAGCGTGAACCGTACCAAGGCCTGATTCGAGATCACCGACGTGTTCTCGGAGAGACGAAGGGTGCCGGTTCCCCAGAAGTCACCGGAACCGGCGAAGTTCCCCGCGAGCCCGGTTTTCACAGTGCCGTCCGGCCAGAAACCGTAAGGGAGTTCCACGGTACAGTTCGCCACATAGGAACATCCTGCCGTGAGAGAGGGGAGGCTGTCGAAATTCCCCAAGCTGGAATCGAGCAGCACCTGTTGTATTAGCGCCCCGGCGGCAGCCGTAGCCGACGCAAAGTCGTTAAAGTCAAAATCCGACACAGAGTCACAGCCGGAAAAAACGGCGGCACAAGTACCGTCGACGAAACTCACGTCATAGAGCGTACCCAAAACATCGACGTTGTTTGCCCCGATTAGCTTTCCCTCGGAGATCAGTAAGATCGGCGCCGCCTGCGCCGGCGCGGGGGCAAAGGAGAGGGCACCGGCCCCGAACAGCAGGGCCATGGCCCACAAAACCAACTTCATCGACAACGTTCCTCAATAAAAACTGCAAATACCCACTGCGGGCCATTGATCTGGTTATGCATGTAGCAATTGCCGTGCCGAGGTCGAAAATCGGGGCGGTGCAACGATTTCGAGCCAGGGCGGGCCACGGAACGCGGAAAAAGTGTAAAGCCAAAGGATAAACAGTCCGGGCAGTTTTCAATCAAAAGACGATTTTTTAGAAGGCTGATCCCATGATTCCAATGACTTAACGGGGGCGGTGGGTTTCATGCCTGTAAGATATTTCGACTCAGGCTTGAGATCCGCGCGGCGGGCGGTGAGAGGACTGAGGGGCCGTTTGCCCCGACACCGGCGCGGGACGCCGATTTGCAGCGAATGCTGGGTGGCGCGACTACGCCGCAGCCTTGCTGTCGATGCGCAGGATCCAGAAATCTTCGCCGATCTGCTCATGCACCTCGGCGCCGAAGCGCCGGTAGAAATCGGGAATGTGCGTGGTGAGGTACACCGTGGGGCAGTCGAGCCGCGCAGCCTCCTGCAGCAGGCGACGGCCGAGGGCGGTGGCATGACCGCGCCGACGGAACGGCGGATCGACGTAGAGCGCCGCCAGCCAGGGCGTCAGCTGCGGACGCTCGGGGTAGTCGTCGACGATGAGGTTCGCCGTGCCAGCCGGCGTACCGCCGTCGAGCGCCAGCAGGGACAGCGGGATCCTGTCCGCGTCGCAGGCCTCGCCGAGGCGGCATTCGAAGAGGTCGGGATCGTAGCCGTCCTGGCCGAACCAGAAGGCCTCGTAGATCCAGTTGGCCACCACGGGACGATGCCCTGGGACCTCGAAGAGATGGCAGATCGTCCGGGTCATGGCGCTATTTTAAAACGACTTCGGCGGCGCTTGTGAAGCCCGAAGCCGCGGCCCGTTGGAACGCAAACAGGCGCCGCAAACTCAAAGAGGGGCCGCCTTGCGCCGGAAACTCAAAAGGGGCCGCCTTGCGGCGGCCCCTCCATGAGCTGGTCAGTCCAAGGCCCCGATAACGGGGTCCCGCTTCGAAGGTGTTACGAGTCGGAAGAAGGCTGCTCCATCAAACCCGTAAAACATCCAAGGCCTTGGGACTCCACCGAGATCTCATGAGACATTGGATCACCTCCTTTCAGCTGTTGAAACAGGATCTCAACTATCAACCCGATTCGCGGAAATCGCCAAGGGGTTTTGTCGAGTTCCCAAAACTGACTCCGATCGAGTTCTCAATTGGTTAATTTGCGCCGGAACGGCGGTCAGTTGCCGCGCCGCGCGGCGAAGCGCACGGCTTCCTCGGCGGCGCGCAGGATGGCGCGGGCCTTGTTCCAGCACTCCTGGTGCTCCGACTCCGGCTTTGAGTCGGCGACGATGCCGGCGCCGGCCTGGATGTACATGGTGCCGTCCTTGACCACGGCGGTGCGCAGCGCGATGCAGGTATCCATCGCGCCGCCAGCGCCGAAGTAGCCGACGCAGCCGCCGTAGATGCCGCGGCGTTCCGGCTCCAGTTCCTCGATGATCTCCATGGCGCGCACCTTCGGCGCACCGGACACGGTGCCCGCCGGGAAACCGGCGATAAGCGCGTCCATCGCATCCTTACCTTCGGCCAGCTTGCCTTCGACGTTGGAGACGATGTGCATGACGTGGCTGTAGAGCTCGATGACGTTCTTCTCGGTCACTTTCACGCTGCCGATCTCGGCGACGCGGCCGACGTCGTTGCGGCCCAGGTCGAGCAGCATGAGATGCTCGGCCAGCTCCTTCGGATCGGCCAGCAGATCCTCGGCCAGCGCGCGGTCCTCCGCCGCCGTGGCGCCGCGCGGCCGCGTGCCGGCGATCGGGCGGATGGTCACCATGCCGTCGCGCTGGCGCACCAGGATCTCGGGACTGGAGCCGACGATGGCGTGGGTGCCGAAGTCGACGAAGAAGAGAAAGGGCGAGGGGTTGAGCCGCCGCAGCGCGCGGTAAAGCGCAAAGGGCGGCAGCTTGAACGGCAGCGACAGGCGCTGCGACAGCACAACCTGGAAGATGTCGCCGGCCAGGATGTAGTCCTTGGCCTTGGCGACCATGGCGTGGAAGTCCTCGCGCGTCATGTTGGCGCTGGGATCCGGCAGTTCCTTCAGGTCGGCGATGACGTCGCGGCGCTGCGGCAGGGCGCGCTCGAAATCCTGCGCCACGTCGGCAAGACGCTCGCAGGCTTGCGCATAGGCCGCACGCGGCGAGACGTCGCTGCGCGGCCACACCGGCGTGAAGACGGTGACGAGATCCTCGACGCGGTCGAACACGGCGACCACCGTCGGGCGCAGGAAGAGGCCGTCGGGCACGTCGATGACGACGGGGTTTTCCTCCGGCAGCTTTTCCATCAGGCGCACGGTGTCGTAGCCCATGTAGCCGAGCAGGCAGGAGGCCATCGGCGGCAGGCCTTCGGGCAGCTCGAAGCGGCACTCCTCGATCAGCGCGCGCAGGCTGTCCAGCACCGGCGCCTCGATCGGCTCGAAGCTGTCGGCGTCGAAGCGTGCCTTGCGGTTGATCTCCGCCTTGTCGCCGTGGCAGCGCCAGATCAGGTCGGGGCGCATGCCGAGAAAGGAATAGCGCCCGATGATCGAACCGCCTTCGACGGACTCGAAGAGGAAGGCATTGGGCTTGCCCTCGGCCAGCTTCAGGAAGGCCGAGACCGGCGTTTCCAGGTCGGCGATCAGCGCGGTGTGCACAACCTGGGCGCGGCCAGCATTGTAGGCCGCCTCGAAGGCGTCAAACTCGGGGACGCTCTGCATGGGGCCTCAGAAGCTCGTCAGGGTCTCGTTGACGAGACGCTGGTTGATGGTCACCGCGAACTCCGACTGCAGCGCGTTGAGGAACTGCTCGAAGACATCGTTCTGCAGCGATGCGGTCAGCTCATCCTGCAGCGATGCAAGCCGCGCTTCGCGGTTCTCGCTCGCCGGCTCCATCACCTGCTTCAGCCTGGCGACAATCTGGCCGTTGCCGGTGGCCACGGTGGTCACTTCGCCCTCGGCGATCTCGAAGAGCTGCTGCGAGAGCTGGGGCGAGGGGGTGCGCTGCGGATCGTTCTCGAAGCGCGTCACCGGCGCCGTCTCGGCGACGTTCAATCCTTCGGCCGCGGCGACCTCCGCCAGGTCTGCGCCGCCCCTCAGCCGTTCGGCCAGGGCTTCGGCCTTCTCCGCGGCAAGGCGTGACTGCTCGCCGGCGCGCCACATCTCGACCACCTGGTCGCGCACCTCCGCCAGCGGCTTCTTCTCCGCCGGGGTTTCGCCGTCGACCCGCAAAATGAAATAGTCGCCGTCCAGGGTTTCGGTCAGGGTGCTGGTCTCGCCGACGGCGGTGCGGTTCAGCACCGGCAGGAAGCCGTTGAGCGACGGCAGGCCCTCGATAACGTCTCCGCCGGGGCCGCGGGCCCGGTTGTCGATCGCGGGAATCTCGCGCGCGTCCTGGTTCAGGCGCTGAGCGGCCTCCTCGATGGAAGCGCCGCCGGCCAGCATTTCGTCGAACTGGTTGGCAAGGTCGATGACGATATCAACGGCCGCCGATTGCGCCAGCTGCTGGCGCAGCTGCTCCCGGCTGCCCTCCAGGGTCGCTTCCGAGCCGGGTTCGATGGCCCTGACCAGCGCGACGTGCCAGCCGAACGAGGTCTGGATCGGCGCGCTGGGCGTGCCTTCGTCGAGCGCAAAAATCGCGGCGCCGAGTTCTTCCGGCAGGTCGTCCTGCGTTACCGTGCCGAGGTCGACCGGCGGCCGGCCCGTCGCCTCTTCGACGGCGGCGGCGAAGTCGCCCGGCGCCGTGATCTTTTCCACGAGGGCGCGGGTGGCCGCCTCATCGGGCAGCACCGCCTGGACGACGTGGCGACGCTCCGGCCGGGACAGCGCCGCCTTTCGGTTCTCGAAGGCTTCGGCGATGCGCTCGTCGGAGATGGCGATGTTCTGCGCCGCCTCGGCAACGCTCAGCACCACCAGGGTGATCTGCTTGAAGGCGGGCGTCATCAGGGCGCTGCCGGCGTCGTCGTAGGTCGCCTGCAAGGCTGCCTCATCCGGCTCGCCGAGGTCGGTGAAGCTGTTGTTGGCGACCGTCACATAGTCGGCCACGCGGCGCTCCTCGCGATAGGTGAAGAGCCGTTGGGCGAGGCTCTCGGGTGCCGCCGCCGCGCCGGTGACGGCATCGACGAGCTGCTGGCGCTTGATGTCGTCGCCGAGCTGAGCCAGGAAGGTCGGCTCGCTCATGCGCGCGTTCTGCAGCACCATGTTGAAGCGGTTCACATCGAACCGGCCGTTGGCGCCCTGGAAAGCCGGGTTCTCCAGGATCTGCTTGCGCATCTGCTCTTCGGTCACCAGCAGGCCCATGCGCGAGGACAGCTCGTCCAGCAAGGCGCGGGTGATCATCCGCTCCAGCACCTGCTGGGGAATGCCGAAAGCGCGCGCCTGGTCCATGGTGAGCTGGACGCCGAGGCGTCGGCTCATCGTGTTCATCTCGACGGAAAGTTCGCGCGCGAAAGCGGCCTGGTCGATCGTGGTGTCGCCGATCTCGGCGACCGACTGCATCTGGCCGGTGCTGCGGAAGATGTCCCCGATGCCCCAGACGGCGAAGCTCAGGATCAGCAGGCTGAACAGGACGACCGTGACGATCTTCGCGACGATGTTGCGGGGCTTCATGGCTACCAGACTGTTTCGCTAGGGTTGGCCGGCGGCGCCGGGCGAGGGGCGCGGCAGTGTAGAAAGGCGTCCAGGCCCGGGCAACAAGCAATTCCGCCTAATTTTGCCGGTTTTAGAGTGGCGGCGCAGGGCGCCAGGCGGCCGCAGCCTGCCCCATGGCCTTGCAGGAAACCCTATGCTAGGTAGGCGCGCAACGGACAGCGCCCGGGCATGTTGCCGGCGGGCCGCGTCCGGCGGGCAGCGTAAGGAGAAGCCGCGGATGAGAGCCTTGATTGCCGGCAACTGGAAAATGAACGGCCTGGGCGAGGACGCCAAGGCCCTGGCCGAGGGCCTGAAAGGGCTGGCCGAAGGCGGCCAGCCGGCCTGCGACCTGCTGGTCTGCCCGCCGTTTCCCTATCTGGGGCTGGTCGCCCAGACGCTTGCGGGAAGCCGCATTGCCGTCGGCGGGCAGGACTGCCACGGCGCCACCTCGGGCGCCCATACCGGCGACACTGCCGCGCCCATGCTGCGCGACATCGGCTGCACCTATGTCATCGTCGGCCACTCCGAGCGCCGCGCCGACCACGGCGAGACTGACGCCCAGGTGCGCGCCAAGGCGGAAGTGGCGCTGGCCGCCGGGCTGGTGCCGATCGTCTGTGTCGGCGAGACGGAGAAGGAACGCAATGCCGAACAGACCCTGGCGGTGATCGCCCGCCAGGTGAAAGGCTCGGTGCCGGCGGGCATGGAGGCCGGCCGCCTGGTGGTGGCCTACGAGCCGGTCTGGGCCATCGGTACCGGCCGCACGGCGACCCCGGCCGACGTCGTCCAGGTCCATGCGGAGATCCGCCGCCTGCTGGTCGGCCTGGTTGGCGAGGGCTCGGAAAAAGTGCGCATTCTCTATGGCGGCTCGGTGAAGCCGGACAACGCGCGGGAACTGCTGTCGCAAGCCAACGTCGACGGCGCCCTGGTCGGCGGGGCCAGCCTGGACGCGGAGTCCTTCTGGGCCATCGCCGAAAGCGCCTGAACCGCCGCCGCCGTGCCCTTGGCGAAGCAATTGTGGCCGTTTCCGGGGTCTTTTCTCTGGTCTTTCCGGGCCGGAGCCATTACATAGCCCGGCAATGCCGCCCGGGGGCAACCCCGGGGCGGCCCCCGGGCGGCACGCCGGGCCTCGAGCCCGGGAATCAAGCTAGATAGCGGGTATCATGACAACAGTCCTCTTGGTCATTCACATCCTTCTGGCGCTCGCCCTGATCGGCGTCGTCCTGCTGCAGCGGAGCGAGGGCGGCGGCCTTGGCATCGGCGGTGGCGGGGGCGCTGGTGGCGGCGGCGGGATGGGCGGCTTCCTGACCGGACGCGGCACCGCCAATCTGCTGACCCGCACCACGGCGATCCTGGCGGCCGGCTTCATGGTCACCAGCATCAGCCTGACCTTGCTGGCTGGCGGCGGCGAGCCGCGCTCCATCATCGATCGCCTGCCGGGCGAGGCGTCGAGCCCGACAGAGCCCGCGCCGCAGCCGGCGGCACCGAGCGAACCCTCCGTCCCGACCCAGTGATCGGGGCACGGCCCCTGGCGGCGGGCGGGGCGAATCGGGCAGGCCGGGCGCGGCGATTCGCGCGCCTCGCGTCCGAGCGGCCGGCCTCGCGCGCGCCGGCGGCATCATCTGGCAGAATACTTTTCCGAGGCTTTCAGCCGACTTTCTTCGGGCGGCTGAGCGGTCACGATTTACCCACCGCCGCAAGGCTTGCTTCACCCCTCAAACTCGTTCAATAGTTTTCTCCCATGGCGCGGTTCATTTTCATCACCGGCGGCGTGGTTTCCTCCCTCGGCAAAGGTCTCTGCGCAGCGGCGCTCGGTTCGCTGCTGCAGGCCCGCGGGTTCAAGGTCCGGCTGCGTAAGCTCGACCCCTACCTGAACGTCGATCCGGGGACCATGTCGCCCTATCAGCACGGCGAGGTCTACGTCACCGATGACGGTGCCGAGACCGACCTGGATCTCGGTCACTACGAACGCTTCACCGCCGTGCCCGCACGCAAGAGCGACAACGTGACCACGGGGCAGATCTATTCGCAGGTCCTGACGCGCGAGCGGCGCGGCGACTACCTGGGCGCAACGGTCCAGGTGATCCCGCACGTGACCGATGCCATCAAGGCCTTCGTCCGCGCGGACCTCACCGACGAGGACTTCGTGATCTGCGAGATCGGCGGCACCGTCGGCGACATCGAAGGCCTGCCGTTCCTGGAGGCGATCCGCCAGCTCGGCAACGAGCTGGGACGCGAGCGCAGCCTGTTCCTGCACGTGACCCTGATCCCCTTCATCGCGGCGGCCGGCGAACTGAAGACCAAGCCGACGCAGCACTCGGTGAAGGAGCTGCAGTCGGTCGGCATCAAGCCGGACATCCTGGTGTGCCGTGCCGAGCGCGAGATTCCCAGGGACGACCGCCGCAAGATCGCGCTGTTCTGCAACGTGCGCGAAGAGGCGGTCATTTCCGCGCTCGACGTGAAGTCGATCTACGCGGTGCCGCGCGCCTACCACGAGGAAGGCCTCGACGACGAGGTCTGCCGCCACTTCCAGCTCGACGCACCGCAGCCGGACCTCGCCAACTGGGACTACGTGACCGGCCGCATCAACGAGCCGGACGGCGAGGTCACCATCGGCGTGATCGGCAAATACGTCAGCCTGCTCGACGCCTACAAGTCGCTGGCCGAGTCGCTGACCCACGGCGGCATCGCCAACAACGTGCGGGTCAAGGTGTCCTGGCTGGATTCCGAGATCTTCGAGAGCGAGGGCACCCTGCAGCAGCTGGAAGGCGTGCACGGCATCCTGGTGCCGGGCGGCTTCGGCGAGCGCGGCGCGGAGGGCAAGATCGCCGCCGCGCGCTTCGCCCGCGAGCGGCAGATCCCCTATTTCGGCATCTGCTTCGGCATGCAGATGGCAGTGATCGAGGCGGCGCGCCACCTGGCCGGCCTGCCGCAGGCGGGCTCCACCGAGTTCGGCTCGCCGGGCGACCCGGTGGTCGGCCTGATGACCGAGTGGTCCCGCGGCAATGAGGTCGAGCGCCGCAACATGGAGAGCGACCTGGGCGGCACCATGCGCCTGGGCGCTTATCCCTGCCTCCTCAAGGAAGGCACCAGGGTGCGCGAGATCTACGGCAGCGATGCGATCAGCGAACGCCACCGCCATCGCTACGAGGTGAACATCAACTACCGCGAGACGCTGGAGAAGGCGGGCCTGCTGTTTTCCGGCCTGTCGCCCGACGGCGAGCTGCCGGAGATCGTAGAGATCCCCTCGCACCCCTGGTTCGTCGGCGTGCAGTTCCACCCGGAGCTGAAGTCCAAGCCGCACGACCCGCACCCGCTGTTCACGTCCTTCGTGGCGGCCGCGGTGGAGCAGTCGCGCCTGGTCTGAGCCTCGCTCTACGAAGAACGAAAAGGCCCCGCCGAAGCGCGGGGCCTTTCTTCTTTTGGAGGCAGGCGGGACTTGCTCAGGCGGCCGCTTGCTGCAGGGCGAGGTTCAACTGATCTCCGGCCTGGCCAATGGAGGCCGCGCGCGCTTCGTCGCCGAAGGCGAGCTTCTCCGCCCGCACGAAGGTCACGTCGGTGATGCCGATGAAGCCGAGCAGCGTGCGCAGGTGCGGCTCCTGCGCGTCCAGCGCCTGCGCCGGCCCTTCGCTGTAGAGCCCGCCGCGGGTCAGCACGACGACCGCGCGCTTGCCCTCCAGCAGACCCTGGGGGCCGGCCTCGGTATAGCGGAAGGTAACGCCGGCGCGCAGCACATGGTCGAACCAGGCTTTCAGGGTCGAGGGAATGCCGAAGTTGTACATCGGCGCGCCGATGACCACGGTGTCGGCCGCCTGCAGTTCGGCAACCAGCGTGTCGGAGAGCTTGCGGGCGGCGGCCTGCACCGCGTTTCCGGGCTCGGCGCGGAGCGCCGCCACACCATCGGCCGTCAAGTGCGGCACGGGATTGCTTCCCAGGTCGCGCTCCACCGTTTGCAGTCCCGGATCATGGCGGCGCAGCGCCGCGACCGCCTCATGGACGAGTTGGTTGGAAACCGATGCGGCGCCGCTGGCGCTGCTGGTGACGATAAGGACCTTGGACATGAGCGGTGCGCTCCTTGAGGGCGATTGCACGGGAGATCCCGTAAGGGATCGCGTTTCGATCCTCAGAATTAGTGATGCTGAAATTGCATCACAATGCGCCTAAACTGCACCAATATGTTGCTGATATAGGAACACCTGGATGAACGAGTTCGACAGTCTGAAGCTGTTCGTCACCGTGATAGAGAGCGGCGGTTTCAACCGCGCGGCCAAGCGGCTGGGAATCTCGAAATCCATCGTCAGCCGCCGGATCGCCCAGATTGAGGCCGACCTCGGTGCCCGCCTGCTGAGCCGCACCACGCGCGGCATCAGCCCGACCGACGCCGGCATGGAATTCAAGGAGCGGGCCGAACGGATCCTGGCGGACTACGAGGAAGCGCGGGAAGCCGTCGCGCAACGCGGCGGCGAGGTGGTCGGCCTGCTTCGGCTGTCAGTGCCCCTGTCCTTCGGCGTCCGCCACGTCGCCCCGATCCTGGCCGCGCTGGCGGCCCGCCACCCGCGTCTGGAGCTGGACGTCTCCTACAGCGACCGCATCGTCGACATCATGGGGGAGCGCTTCGATGCCGCCATCCGGATCGGTCGGCTGGAGGACTCGGCCTTGATCGCCCGCCAGCTCGCGCAGACCCGCGCGGTCGTGGTGGCCAGTCCCGACTACCTGGCACGGCACGGAACCCCGGCGGTGCCTGCCGATCTCTCAGGGCATGACTGCCTGATCTACACCGGCAGCCGCCAGTCCGACTGGTTGTTCCAATCGGGCAAACGGACCGTGTCAGTACGCCCCAAAGGTCGCCTGCGGTCCGACAGCGGCGAGGCCATCCTGCAATGGGCCACCGCGGGGCTGGGGGTCGCGATGGTGCCGACCTTCCTGCTGTCCGGCGAGTTCGAGCAGGGCCGTCTGGTGCCCCTGCTGCTCGACCACCCTGCGCCGGAACTCGGCATTTTCGTGGTCCGGCCGCCCGGCGCCTACGTGCCGGGCAAGGTGCGCGTCCTCGTCGACACGCTGGCCGAACACTTCAGCGGCCCGCCGAGATGGGATCCCTGCATGATGAAGGTCGCCGGCGCGGATGGCGCCGGGCGGTGAAACACCCTCAGGAGGCGTTGTAGCCGTGCACCGTGGCGTGGATGGCGCGCAGCTTGCCGAGCAGTTCGGCGGCGCCGTCGAGGGGCAGGCAGCTGGGGCCGTCGCAGAGCGCCTTGTCCGGGTCCGGGTGGAACTCCAGGAAGACGCCGTCGGCACCGGCGGCCACGGCCGCCGCGGCCAGCACGGAGACGCCCTCGCGCCGGCCGCCCGAGGCGACGCCGTCGGCGTCCTTCTGGGCGCCGGGCAGCTGCACGGCGTGGGTCGCGTCGATGGTGACCGGCGCGCCCAGCCTGTGCAGCTCCGGGATCGCCAGCATGTCGACGATGAGGTTGTTGTAGCCGAAGCTGGAGCCGCGCTCGCAAAGGATGGTCATGTCCTTGGCGGCGGCTTCCTCAATCTTGCGCAGGATCGAGTGGCAGTCCCAGGGCGCTAGGAACTGCGCCTTCTTCACGTGCAGCAGGCCCTGGTTCTTCAGGGTCGCCTGGGCGGCGGCCACCACCAGGTCGGTCTGGCGGCACAGGAAGGCCGGGATCTGCACCACGTCGGCGACCGCGGCCACGGGCTCGGCCTGATCGACCTCGTGCAGATCGGTGCAGATCGGCACGCCGAACTTCTCCTTCACCTCGGCCAGGATCTTCAATCCCTGTTCCATGCCGGGGCCACGATAGCTCTTGAAGGAGGAGCGGTTGGCCTTGTCGAAGCTGGCCTTGAAGACAAAGGGCAGATCGAGGGCCGTGGTCACCTTCTTCAGGTGGTCGGCGGTCTCAAGCGCCAGGTCGCGATCCTCCAGGACGTTCAGGCCGAGAATGCAGAACAGTTTCTGGCCGCTGCCGATCGACAGGTCCCATTTGCGGAGGGTGAGCTGCATGAAGAAGTCCTCTGGTGCGGGAAAACAGGAACAAGGCCGCCGAGACGGGGCAGGGACGCGCGCCGCTGCTTCTTAGCGGTCGCCCCGGCGCGCCGCAAGGGGGCCTTGCGCGGCCGGCGCGGCAGCACGGGAAGGCAGCGCCGTGCAATTTTTCAGAGAATCAACGCAACATTAAGACCTTTATGAGGGAATTCCTTCTTGGTTTGCTGTCCTTTTTGTTTGATTCGCCAGCCAATTGCGCCGAGCCGGCGTCTACCGTGGAGAGATGTGTGAGCAGAGCTAAGTTTCCCCGGATCCGTGATTTGAATCTGCGAAGCAAGATTCTCGGCCTCGTGGCGATCCTGCTGGCCATCGTGGCGATCAACGCCGCGATCACACTGTGGAAGCTGGATCGCATCGGCGGCGAAATCGCCGACGTGGCCGAACTGGACGTTCCGCTGACCCGCCTGGTGACCGACGTCACCGTGGCGCAGCTGGAGCAGAACTCGCGCTTCGAGCGGGCGCTGAGTGCCGGCTCGGCACTGACCACCTCCGCGGCGCAGCAGCCCGGCTTCGAAGAAGCGCGGCGCAGCTTCGCCGAGTTCGGCGAAAAGGCGGAAGCGGCGCTGGCGGCTGCCAGCGACCTCGCACGCCGCGCGGCTTCCCTGGCGCACAGCGACGACCAACGCAAAGAGTTCACCGATGTGCTGGCGCGCCTCGACAGGATCGGAGCTCTGCACGAGAGCTACCAGGAACACGTGGAGCAGGCCCTGGAGCATCTCGCCGCCGGCGACATTCAGGATCTGAAGACCTTCATCACCAGCACCGAGCATGAGCAGGACGCGCTCGAGCAGGAACTGACATCTGTGCTGCAGGAACTCGGCCGCTTCACCGACGCTGCCGCGCACCAGGCCGAGGCCGACGAACAGCGTGCCGTGCTGCTGCTGTCGATTGTCTCGGCCATCGGCCTCGCGCTCGGCATCGGCCTCGGCGCGCTCATGGCCGCCGCGCTGACGCGCCCGCTCATCCGCGCCGTCGCCACGGTGAAGGCGCTGGCGGCCGGCGACACCTCGGTAGCCCTGACGGTCGACTCGCACGATGAAGTCGGTCAGCTGGCGGAGACCATCGAGGTCTTCCGCCAGACAACCATCAAGGCCAACGCCCTGGCCGAGCAGCAGAAGGCGGAGGAGGCCCGGCGCACCAGGCGCCTCGAGCAGCAGGCGGCGCTGACCCGGCGCTTCGACGAGAATATCGGCGATGTCCTGAAGACCGTCTCGGCGGCCGCCGTCGAGATGCATGCCACGGCGGAATCCCTGACCTCGACGGCGGAGGAAACCTCGGCCAGCGCGCGCACCGTCGCGGCGGCGTCGCAGGAGGCCTCGGCCAACGTGCAGACCGTTGCCGCGGCGACCGAGGAGCTGTCGGCGGCCATCACCGAGATCAGCAACCAGGTCGCCCACTCGACGTCGGTCGCCCAGAACGCCGCCACCCAGGCGGTGGATGCCGACCTCGACATGCAGCACCTAAACGAGGCCGCCGAGCACGTCGGCAAGATCATGGCGCTGATCCAGGACATCGCCGAGCAGACCAATCTTCTGGCGCTGAACGCTACCATCGAGGCGGCGCGCGCCGGTGAGGCCGGAAAAGGTTTCGCGGTGGTGGCCGGCGAGGTGAAGTCCCTGGCCACGCAGACCGGCAAGGCGACCGAGGACATCGCCCGCCAGATCACCGACATGCAGACCGCGACCGGCAGCGCGGTCGGGCGCCTGAAGAGCATCACCGAGACCATCGCCGGCATCCGGGAGGTTTCGACCGGCATCGCCTCGGCGGTCGAGCAGCAGACCGCGGCGACCCAGGAAATCGCCCGCAACGTGGAGCAGGCCGCCTCCGGCACCGAAGACGTCGACAGAAACATCTCCGCGGTTTCCGTGGCGGCCACCGAAACCGGCCGCTCGGCCAAGGATGTCCTCGACGCCGCCGAGCAGCTCTCGCGCCAGGCCGAAGTCATGCAGGCGGAGGTTCAGGCCTTCCTGGATGGCATCCGCGCTCTGGACGAACCGGCGGGGGACGCGCAGGCCACCGCAGCCTGAAACGGCACCGCGCAACCCCTGACAAGTGTATACGAACGATTAATTATAACTTTTTAAGCGAATTTATTTGAAGATCAGTCCGGTCGCCGGTTGCTGGGAGCCGGTGCTTGGGTGGACGTGGAAAGATTTCAGACATGCGCATTCTCCTGATATTCGCTGTGACCGCGCTGGCGGCGGCGGCGCTTTCGGACTCCGTCTGGGCGGCGGTGAGCGAGGCCGACCTTGAGGCATTGCGCCAGGAATTCCAGGCTGCGCTCGACGAAAAGCAGACCAACATCGACCACGTCTGGACCATGCTGGCGGCCGCCCTGGTCTTCCTCATGCAGGGCGGCTTCCTGCTGCTGGAAGCCGGCATGGTGCGCTCCAAGAACTCGATCAACGTGGCCCAAAAGAACATCGCCGACTTCATCATTGCCGGCTGCGCTTTCTGGGTGCTCGGCTTCGGCCTCATGTTCGGCCCCTCCCAGGGCGGCTGGTTCGGTTTCGAAAGCCCGTTCTGGAATCACAGCGGCGACTGGGACTTCACCTTCTTCGTCTTCCAGCTGGTGTTCTGCGGCACGGCGGCGACCATCCTCTCCGGCGCGGTGGCCGAGCGCATGCGCTTCGGCGGCTATCTCATCGCCGCCGTCTGCGTGGCGCTGTTCATCTATCCGGTCTTCGGCCACTGGGCCTGGGGCAATCTGCTGATCGCCGACAACACCGCCTGGCTGGCGGACCTGGGTTTCATCGATTTCGCCGGCTCTACCGTGGTGCACTCGGTCGGCGGCTGGATCGGCCTGGCCGCCATCGTGGTCGCCGGCGCGCGCATCGGGCGCTTCGACGAGAACGGCAATCCGCTGCCGATCCACGGCCATAGTGCGGTGCTCGCCACCATGGGCGCCATCATTCTCTGGGTCGGCTGGATCGGCTTCAACGGCGGCTCGACCACTGCCGGCACGCCGGCCTTCGCGCACATCGTCTCCAACACCATTCTCTCGGCCTGCTTCGGTGGCGCGATCGCCATGGCGATCGGACGCTGGCATGAAGGCCTGCACCGCCCCGTGTGGCCGATCAACGGCGTGCTCGCCGGCCTGGTCGGAATCACCGCCGGCTGCGACGTGCTGGACACCTACGGCGCCATCGCGATCGGGCTCACCAGCGGCGTGGTGGTGTACTATGCCACGGTGTTCCTGGAGCGCGTGCTGAAGCTCGACGACGCTGTCGGCGCGGTCGCTGTCCACGGCGTCTGCGGCGCCTGGGGCACCCTCCTGCTGGCCTTCCTGATGCCGGCGGATGCGCTCGGCGAGACCAGCCGCCTCTCTCAGATCGGCATCCAGGCCCTCGGTGTCGGCATCGCCTTCGCCTGGGCTTTCGGCAGCGGCTACGTGGTGTTCAAGCTGATCGACGTGACCATGGGGCTGCGCGTCTCGGCCGCCCATGAGTTGGAAGGCCTGAACTCCGCCGAGCACGGCACCACCCTGGGCACCGGCCTGCTGCAGCAGGCGTTGAACGACCTCGCCATGGGCAATGCCGACCTCAGCCGGCGGCTCGACGAGAGCACCGGCGACGAAGCGGCGGAGCTGGCCATCTCCTTCAACCACCTGATGGCCAAGCTGGAAGAGATGATCGACGGCATCGCCGGCGGCGCGCAGCGCCTGGTCGCGGCCTCGGGCGATCTCAACCGCACCTCGGGCCTGCTCAGCAGCAGCTCCCAGGGCATGCTGAGCCGCGCCGAGGACGTCGCGCTGACCACCGAGCGGGTTTCCGGCAACGTCGAGAGCATGGCCTCGGCCGTCGGCGGCGTGAACAGCAACGTCGGCGACATCTCCGGGCACGCCACCGAGGTCTCCGAACACATGGCCGTGGTCTCCGCGGAGGTGCGCAACATGGCCGCCGCCATGGAGGCGATCGCCAGCGGCGCGCGCGATGCAAAGGCCATCGCCGATACGGCGGTCGGCCGCGTCACCGAGGCGACCGGCACCATCAACACCCTGGGCGAGGCGAGCGACCGCATCGGCGCGGTGCTGGAGGCGATCCGCAAGATTGCCAAGCAGACCCGCATGCTGGCCCTCAACGCGACCATCGAGGCCGAGCGCGCCGGCGTTGCCGGCAAGGGCTTTGCCGTGGTCGCCGGCGAGGTGAAGCGCTTGGCCGACGACACCGCCGCGGCCACCGAGCAGATCGAAAACCGCATCGAAGAGATCCGCGGCGGCACCGGCCAGGCGGTTTCCGCCATCGGCGCCATCAGCGATGTCATCGACCAGGTGAACAACGCGGTCTCCGGCATCTCCGGCTCGGCCGACCACCAGATCGAGGTGACCTCGACCATCTCCGGGCGTATCGCCGATGCCGAGGCGCGCGCCGGGCGCATGGCCGAGCGCATCCGCGAGGTGGCCGACACCGCGCATTCGGTTTCGGCCGAGGCGCAGCGCGCCGCCGAGGGCACCCGCTCGGTCACCACCGACCTTGCCGAGGTGAAGCAGGCGGCCTCCGAGGCCAGCAGCGGTGCCGCGACGGTCAGCAACGCCAGCGCCGATGTCTCGGCCATCGCCGACCAGCTGCGCGATGCGGTGGGCCGGCTGGGCGCCGCCGGCAAGCTGGGCGGCCAGACCGGCTGAGTCCCGGCCAGGCGGGGCAGGGTCGGCGAATGTGGCGCTCTCGCCAAAACGCCTGAATCAAAAGGCAGTTATTCACCGCTTCTCCAACCGGAGGCCTGCTCCCCGGTCGACAAGACGGCCCGGCTCGCCTATAGCCTAGGCTCCATTTCTAGAGGGCTGAACCCCGGCCGGGGCCTCCAGCCTCCCCTAGACCAGCGTCCCCCTAAGATGCCGAGAGAGCCATGACCGCAATCATCGATATTCAGGCCCGGGAAATCCTCGACTCCCGGGGCAATCCCACCGTCGAGGTCGACGTCACTCTGGAAAGCGGCGCCTTCGGGCGCGCCGCGGTGCCCTCCGGCGCCTCCACCGGCGCCCACGAGGCGGTCGAGCTGCGCGACGGCGACGCCAAGCGCTACGGCGGCAAGGGCGTGCTGAACGCGGTGGACGCGGTGAACCACGAGATCTTCGACGTGCTCTCCGGCCTGGACGGCGAGGACCAGGTCCACATCGACCAGACCCTGATCGAGCTCGACGCCACCGCCAACAAGGGGCGCCTGGGCGCCAATGCCATCCTCGGCGTCTCCCTGGCCGTCGCCAAGGCGGCGGCGGAGGAGGCCGGCCTGCCGCTCTACCGCTACGTCGGCGGCACCTTCGCGCGCACCTTGCCGGTGCCGATGATGAACATCATCAACGGCGGCGCCCATGCGGACAATCCGATCGACATCCAGGAATTCATGATCATGCCGGTCGGCGCCGACAGCTTTGCCGAGGCGGTGCGCACCGGCTCGGAGATCTTCCACGCCCTCAGGAAGGGTCTGAAGGACGCCGGCCACAACACCAACGTCGGCGACGAGGGCGGCTTCGCGCCGAACCTCAAGTCCACCGACGAGGCGCTCGGCTTCATCGCCAAGGCGACCGCGGCCGCCGGCTACAAGCTGGGCGACGACGTCATGTTGGCGCTCGACTGCGCCTCCACGGAGTACTTCAAGAAGGGCAAATACAATCTGGCCGGCGAAGGCAAGGTGCTGGACGCCGGCGGCATGGTCGACTACCTGGCCGAGCTGTGCAGCCGCTATCCGATCCTCTCCATCGAGGATGGCATGAGCGAGGACGACTGGGAGGGCTGGGCCGCGCTGACCGAGCGCCTGGGCGCCAGCGTGCAGCTGGTCGGCGACGACCTCTTCGTCACCAATCCGGAGCGCCTGCGCGAGGGCATCGGCAAGGGCATCGCCAACTCGATCCTGGTGAAGGTGAACCAGATCGGCACCCTCAGCGAGACCCTGGAAGCGGTGGAGACCGCGCACACCGCCGGCTACACCGCGGTGATGTCGCACCGCTCCGGCGAGACCGAGGACAACACCATCGCCGACCTCGCCGTCGCCACCAACTGCGGCCAGATCAAGACCGGCTCGCTGTCGCGCTCCGACCGCATGGCCAAGTACAACCAGCTGATCCGCATCGAGGAAGAGCTCGACACGGCCGCCCTCTACGCCGGCCGCTCGGTGCTGCGGGGCTGACCGCCCTTCGATGCCGGAACCGGTATTCCCGCTGCCGCCGCTGCGCCCCGGGGTCGTGCCCCGGGGCGACAGCCCTGGTGCGGGAGGGGCGCGTTGAACCAGCAGCAGAGGAAATGAGTCCAAAACGCGAACCTCGAGGGCCTTCGGGAAACCCCGAGTCGTTTTTTGAATCTAATTGGAATCCCTGACTCTTTTTCCCTTGCCCGGCGAATCGGGATGTGATTCGTTCGGGTCATGAGATTGCTCCGCGAAATAAAGTCAAGGGCCCGGGTGGCGGCACCGCAGGTGCTCGCCGCCTGCACGGTGGCCTACTTCGCCTATCATGCGCTGCACGGCGACCGCGGCTTCTATGCCTGGATCATGCTGAAGCAGGAGCGCGCCCAGGTGACCCAGACCGCCGCCGCCGTGGCCGAGGATCGCGCGCGCCTCGAACATCGCGTCAGCCTGCTGCGCCGCGAGCACCTGGATCCCGATATGCTGGAAGAACGGGCCCAGGCGCTCTTGAACTTTGGGGCCGCGAGCGACCATATCATCTTTCTCAGCCCCGATCTGCGGCGCGACGGCAGCGAACCCTAAACAGATCGCTTGCCGGCAGGAGCCGCTTTAACTTATTTCACGTTAATTGTTGATTTTCTTATGAGAATCAACGAATTAACCAAGATTGCCAGCCCTCCCGCTTTGCTGTAGACTGCACGCAAAGAGGCGGTTCTCCACCGCCTCGTTTCCTTTGCGCCAATGCAGGGAGTCCCCTATGGCAGAAAGCAAATCGGCGGCCGGCAAGGCCGGCGGCAAACGCAAGACCGCCGCGTCTCAGGGCAAGGCAGCCGTCAAGGCCAGCGTCGAGGACCTCCAGAAATACTACCGTGACATGCTGCTGATCCGGCGCTTCGAGGAGAAGGCCGGCCAGATGTACGGCATGGGCCTGATCGGCGGCTTCTGCCACCTCTACATCGGCCAGGAGGCCGTGGTGGTCGGCGTGCAGGCGGCCATGGGGCCCAAGGACACGGTGCTGACCTCCTACCGCGACCACGCCCACATGCTGGCCTGCGGCATGGACTCAAAGGGCGTGATGGCGGAGCTGACCGGCCGCGAGGGGGGCTACTCCAAGGGCAAGGGCGGCTCCATGCACATGTTCAGCCACGAGAAGCGCTTCTACGGCGGGCACGGCATCGTCGGCGCCCAGGTGCCGCTCGGCACCGGCTTCGCCTTCGCGCACCGCTACCTGAACGAGGACGCGGTCTCGGTCACCTACCTGGGCGACGGCGCGCTGAACCAGGGCCAGGTCTACGAGTCCTTCAACATGGCGGCGCTGTGGTCGCTGCCGGCGGTCTACGTGATCGAGAACAACAAGTACGGCATGGGCACCTCGATCGAGCGCTCCTCGGCGAAGTCGACCGAGCTCTATCACCGCGGCCAGGCCTACGGCATTCCCGGCGTGCAGGTCGACGGCATGGACGTGCTGGCGGTGCGCGAGGCGGCGGAAAAGGCGCTGGGTCACGCGCGCTCCGGCAAGGGCCCCTACATCATGGAGATGCTGACCTACCGCTACCGCGGCCACTCCATGTCCGATCCGGCCAAGTACCGCTCCAAGGAGGAGGTGCAGAAGGTGCGCCAGGAGCGCGATCCCATCGAGCGCCTGCGCGGCATCATGATCGAGCGCAAGGTGATGGACGAGGCCAAGCTCAAGGAAATCGACAAGGAAGTGAAGGCCATCGTCTCCGAGGCGGCGGACTTCGCCCAGACCAGCCCGGAGCCCGATCCTTCGGAGCTCTACACCGATGTTTATGTCGACGCCTGAAGGCGCCTGACGGCTCACAAAATGCAGCGCGGGGCGTTGGCCCTGGACGAACTCCCGGAGGGGATATGCCTATCGAAGTACTGATGCCGGCGCTCTCGCCGACCATGACCGAGGGTAAGCTGGCCAAGTGGCTGAAGAAGGAAGGGGACGAAGTCTCTTCCGGCGACATCCTGGCCGAGATCGAAACCGACAAGGCGACCATGGAGGTCGAAGCCGTCGATGAAGGCGTGCTCGGCAAGATCATGGTGGCTGAAGGCACCGACGCGGTGCCGGTGAACCAGGTGATCGCGGTGCTGCTGGAGGAGGGCGAAGACGCCTCGGCCATCTCGGATGCGCCCAAAAAGGCGGAAGCCAAGCAGCCCGCCGAGAGCCCCGCCGAAAGCAAGGCACCCGAAAAGCGCGACGACAAGAAGGACGAGAAGCCGGCCGGCAGCGCCCATGCCGCGCCGCCCAAGGAGCCGTCGCCCGAGGCCGAGCCGGAGTGGACCGGCGCCACGGTCAAGCAGACCGTCCGCGAGGCGCTGCGCGACGCCATGGCCGAGGAGATGCGGCGCGACGACAAGGTCTTCCTGATGGGCGAGGAAGTCGCCGAATATCAGGGCGCCTACAAGGTCAGCCAGGGCCTGCTCGACGAGTTCGGCGCGCGCCGCGTCGTCGACACCCCGATCACCGAGCATGGCTTCACCGGCCTGGGCGTGGGCGCGGCGATGTACGGCCTGCGGCCCATCGTCGAGTTCATGACCTTCAACTTCGCCATGCAGGCGGTCGACCAGATCATCAACTCGGCGGCCAAGACCCACTACATGTCGGGCGGCCAGGTCTCCTCACCGATCGTGTTCCGCGGCGCCAACGGCGCCGCCGCGCGCGTCGCCGCCCAGCATTCCCAGTGCTATGCCTCGTGGTACGCCCACATCCCCGGCCTCAAGGTGGTGGCGCCCTATTCGGCAGCCGACGCCAAGGGCCTCTTGAAGTCGGCCATCCGCGACGACAATCCCGTCATCTTCCTGGAAAACGAGATCCTCTACGGCCAGAGCTTCGAGGTCCCCGACGACAAGGACTGGACGGTGCCGATCGGCAAGGCGCGTGTCGCGCGGCCGGGCAAGGACGTCACCATCACCGCCTTTTCCATCATGGTGGGCAAGGCGCTGGAAGCGGCCGAGAAGCTGGCCGAGGAAGGCATCGACGCCGAGGTCATCGACCTGCGCAGCCTCAGGCCGCTGGATACCGAGACCATCATCGCCTCGGTGAAGAAGACCAACCGCATCGTCACCTGCGAGGAAGGCTGGGGCTACGCGGGCATCGGCTCCGAGGTCGCCTCGGTGGTCATGGAGCAGGCCTTCGACTGGCTCGACGCGCCGGTGAAGCGCATCGCCGGCAAGGACGTGCCGATGCCCTATGCCGCCAACCTGGAAGTTCTGGCGCTGCCGCAGGTGGACGACATCGTCGCCGGCGCCAAAGAAGTCTGTTACCGCGACTGACGCGGCGGGGAAGGGAACCGACCAATGCCGATCAACATCCTGATGCCGGCGCTGTCGCCGACCATGACCGAAGGCACGCTGGCCAAGTGGCTGGTCAAGGAAGGCGATGAGGTCAGCTCCGGCGACATCATCGCCGAGATCGAGACCGACAAGGCGACCATGGAGGTCGAAGCCGTCGACGAGGGCACCGTCGGCAAGCTGCTGGTCTCCGAAGGCACCGACGGCGTGCCGGTGAACAAGGTCATCGCCGTGCTGCTGGAGGAGGGCGAGGACGCCTCGGCCATTCCGAGCGATCCGCAGGCCGACGCGCCGGCGCCGAAGACGTCGGAGGCAAAGCAAGAGGCGGCGCCCAAGCAGGAAGCCAAGCCGGAGAAGCCGGCCGCGTCGGGCAACGGCGCCGCGGCGCCGGAGAAGGCCGCCGCGTCAGCCGCTCCGGCGGCGCCCAAGGGTTCCGACGGCCGCATTTTCGCCAGCCCGCTGGCCCGCCGCATCGCCAAGGAAAAGGGCGTCGACCTTACCGCCGTGAAGGGCAGCGGCCCGCACGGGCGCATCGTGAAGGCCGATGTCGAAGGGGCCCCGAAGAGCATGGGGCCCGGTGCGGCGGCTCCTGCCGCGCGCGAAGCCGCGGCTGGCGCGCCGACCCCGGCGGCTCCCGCCGCGGCGGCAAGCGGCCCGGGCGCCAAGCAGCTCGCCGACATGCTGGGCATGACCTACAAGCAGGAGCCGCTCAGCGGCATGCGCAAGGTGATCGCCAAGCGCTTGACCGAGTCCAAGCAGCAGGTGCCGCACTTCTACCTGACGGTCGATTGCGAACTGGACGAACTGCTGAAGGTGCGCAAGGAGCTCAACAGCCGCTCCGACGAATACAAAATCTCGGTGAACGACTTCGTCATCCGCGCGGTCGCCCTGGCGCTGAAGAAGGTGCCGGCGGCGAATGCCTCCTACGACGAGTCCGGGCTGCTGTTCTACGAGCACGCCGACGTCTCGGTCGCCGTGGCGACGCCCAACGGCCTCATCACGCCGATCGTGAAGAAGGCCGAGACCAAGGGCCTCGCCGGCATCGCCAACGAGATGAAGGATCTCGCCGGCCGGGCGCGCGATGGCAAGCTGAAGCCGGAGGAATACCAGGGCGGCACCTTCTCGGTTTCCAATCTCGGCATGTTCGGCATCAAGGACTTCGCCGCGGTCATCAACCCGCCGCAGGGCTGCATCCTGGCGGTCGGCGCCGGCGAGCAGCGCCCGGTGGTGAAGAACGGTGCGCTCGCCATCGCCACGGTGATGAGCTGCACGCTCTCGGTCGACCACCGCGTGGTGGACGGTGCCGTCGGCGCCGAGTTCCTCGCCGCCTTCAAGAAGCTGATCGAAGACCCGCTTTCCATGCTGCTGTAGGCCGCTGCCGGCACAACACCGCAACCCGAAGCGAAAGGCCGTCCCTCCATGCGAAGCCTGCCGGTCCTGTTGCTCCTGATGCTGCTTGGACTGCCGCTGCCGGCGGCGGCCGAGAGCCATACCAGCGGCGTGCAGGAAAGCTTCCTGGCCTACAAGGCCGCCATCCTGGCGTCCGACGGCGAGGCCGTGGCGGATCTGGTGACGCAGGAATCGCGCGACTACTACCGCAAGCTCGCCGACCAGGCCCTGACCCTGGACCGCGAAGCGCTGCACAAGATTCACCTGAGCGACCGCCTGAACGCCATGCTGCTGCGCCACAGCCTGGAGCCAGAGCAGCTGGAAAGCATGAGTGGCGGCGCGGTGGTGTCTTACGCGGTGGACCGCGGCTGGATCGGCCGCGGCGGCGCCGACCAGCTGCAGCTCGGCCACTACCAGGTGGACGGTGACCGCGCATCCGGGTCGATCCTGCGGCCCGACGGCGAGGCCAGCCCCTTCAAGATGGAGTTCGAGAAAGAGGAGGGGCGCTGGCTGCTCGACCTTGTCGCCCTCACGCAGCTCACCCGCGCCGCCTTCGAGTATTCGGTTCAGCAGACCGGCCTCAGCGAGGACGAGTTCGTCGTCCTGATGCTTGAGCATGCCAGCGGCCGCAAGCCCGGCCCCGAAATCTGGAGCCCGCCGCGATGAAGCTGCACCTCGTCCTTGCGATCCTGATGCTGGTGGTCGCCGCGCCGGCCGCCGCGCAGTCAGACCCGGCAGCCGTGGAGCAGAGCTTCGAGGCCTACAAGCAGGCGCTGATCGACGGCGACGGCGCCGAGGCGTCGAAGCTCACGTCCTCGGACACCCATGCTTTCCTGAAGCAGACGCTGGACCGCGCGCTGACGATGCAGGAAGCGGAAGTTCGCGCCCTGCCGCTGCTCGACCAGATCTCCGTGCTGATGCTGCGCCACAATATGAAGGCCGACGACCTGCGTGCCATGAAGGACGGCGATCCGGTCGCCTACGCCGTGGATCACGGATCCTTCGACATGAACGAGGTGCAGAAGCTGGAGGCCGCCGACTTCACCGTCACCGGCACACAGGCGCAGGCGCCGCTGTCGAACCTCAAGGGCTCGCCGATCCCGGTGAACGTCTACTTCAAGGAGGAGGCGGGCACCTGGCGCTTCGACCTGCTGTCTTCCATCGCGCCTTTTCGGGCGGTCTTCGATGCGCAAGCGGGGCTGCTGACGAACCTCAACGGCCCCGGCGGTCAGGGCGCCGTGGTGCCGCTGATCCTGCATCTCATCACCGGCCGCGCGCCGGACGCCAACATCTGGAACCCGCCGGGATGAGGGGACGATATCGATGCATTGCCCGCAGGAAACGCGCGACACTGCCGCCCCAAAGGCTGTCGTCCCGGCACTTGATGCCGGGACCCAATGGCCTATCCGCGAGCCGGGCCGTAGTGGTATCCCCGAGCGTGGCAGACAGGACCGAGAACGCAATATCGCACGGCAGTGCCATGCACGACCGGTAATGGGTCCCGGGGTCAAGCCCCGGGACGACAGTCGTGCGGGGGCCATGGCCTAGAGGAGAGTTTACGTGGCTGATACGAACTTCGATCTCATCGTCGTCGGCGGCGGGCCGGGGGGCTACGTCGCTGCAATCCGCGCCGCGCAGCTGAAGATGAAGGTCTGCGTCGTCGAAAAGCAGCACCTGGGCGGCATCTGCCTCAACTGGGGCTGCATCCCGACCAAGGCGCTGCTGCGCTCGGCGGAGATCTACCACTACATGCAGCACGCTGACGCCTACGGCCTCTCGGCGGAGAAGGTCGGCTTCGATGCCGGCAAGGTGGTGCAGCGCTCGCGCGCCGTCTCCAAGCAGCTGAACAGCGGCGTCGGCCACCTCTTGAAGAAGAACAAGGTCACCGTCGTCGACGGCGCCGCCAAGCTGAACGGCCCCGGCAAGCTGACCGTCACCAAGGACGGCAAGAACATTGGCGACCTGACGGCGCCGCACATCATCCTGGCGACCGGCGCGCGCCCGCGCGCGCTGCCGGGCATCGAGCCGGACAAGAAGCTGATCTGGACCTACTTCGAGGCCATGGTGCCGGAGAAGATGCCGAAGACGCTGCTGGTCATCGGCTCCGGCGCCATCGGTATCGAGTTCGCGTCCTTCTACCACACCATGGGCGTGGACGTGACGGTGGTCGAGGTGATGCCGCAGATCCTGCCGGTGGAGGACGAGGAGATCGCCAAGCACGCCCACAAGCGCTTCGAGAAGATGGGCATGAAGATCATGACCGAAGCCAAGGTGACCGGCGTGAAGAAGGGCAGCGACAACGTCACCGCGACCATCGAGGACAAGGCCGGCAAGAAGTCCGAGATCACCGTCGACCGCATCATCTCCGCCGTCGGCGTGCAGGGCAACATCGAGGACATCGGCCTGGACACCACCAAGGTGAAGACCGACCGCGGCTGCATCGTCATCGACGAGTACGGCCGCACGGCGGAGAAGGGCATCTACGCCATCGGCGACGTCGCCGGCCCGCCGATGCTGGCCCACAAGGCCGAGCACGAGGGCGTCATCTGCGTCGAGAAGATCGCCGGCCTCAACGACGTCCACCCGATGAAGAAGGAGCAGATTCCCGGCTGCACCTACTGCCACCCGCAGGTGGCCAGCGTCGGCCTGACCGAGAAGAAGGCCAAGGAGGCCGGCTACGAGGTGAAGGTCGGCCGCTTTCCCTTCATCGGCAACGGCAAGGCCATCGCCCTGGGCGAGCCCGAGGGCCTGGTGAAGACGGTGTTCGACGCCAAGACCGGCCAGCTGTTGGGCGCCCACATGGTGGGGGCGGAGGTCACCGAGCTGATCCAGGGCTACGTCGTCGCCATGGGCCTGGAGACCACCGAGGCCGAGTTGATGCACACGGTCTTCCCGCACCCGACCCTCTCCGAGATGATGCACGAGTCGGTCCTTGACGCCTATGGCCGCGTCATCCACATGTAACCTGAGTTGCGGGTGGAAACAGTTGGAAAAAGATCTCTTTCCTTGCCCTGCCTGCGGGTTTTGCGTGTTTGAGACCGAGTGGGGCGGGTTTGAGCTTTGCCCGCTGTGCGGCTGGGAAGATTGCCCGGTCCAACTGCGAGACCCGATCTATACTGGCGGAGCGAACATAAACTCGCTCGCGGTTGAACAGGCCCGAGCTCTGAAGAAATACCCTCTGGGTATTGATATCTGTAAGGGGTTCAAGCGCGCCTCCGATTGGCGCCCTCTGAACGAGGCGGATCTGAAACGACCACCTGCCGAGAATGAGAGCCCGTATTACTGGTGTAGGTAAGAAGGGTCGTTGGAAGCTAAGATAGAGCGATGAGCACGAGCGAAACCAAGCCCCCCCGCGTCCGCCACCCCGAGAAGGCCCACAAGCCCGACCAGGAGGTGAAGCGCAAGCCGGCCTGGATCCGGGTGAAAGCGCCGGTCTCCAAGGAGTACCAGGCGACCCGCGCGGTGGTGAAGGAGAACGGCCTCCACACCGTCTGCGAGGAGGCCGCCTGCCCGAACATCGGGGAGTGCTGGGCGCAGCGCCACGCCACCATGATGATCATGGGCGGCATCTGCACGCGCGCCTGCTCGTTCTGCAACGTGGCGACAGGCAAGCCGAACGCCCTGGACCCCTTCGAGCCGACCAACGTTGCCACCGCCGTCGCCAAGCTGGGGCTGAAGCACGTGGTCATCACCTCGGTCGACCGCGACGACTTGGCCGACGGCGGCGCGCAGCACTTCGCCGACGTCATCCGCGCGGTGCGCGAGGCGGCGCCGGAGACCACCATCGAGATCCTGACGCCGGATTTCCTGCGCAAGGAAGGCGCCCTGGAAGTCGTGGTCGCGGCCAAGCCCGACGTCTTCAACCACAATCTGGAGACCGTGCCGCGGCTTTATACCGAGGTGCGCCCCGGCGCGCGCTACTTCCACTCGCTGCGCCTCCTGGACGAGGTGAAGCGCCTCGATCCCTCGATGTTCACCAAGTCCGGCATCATGGTCGGCCTGGGCGAGAGCAAGTCCGAAGTGCTGCAGGTGATGGACGACCTGCGTTCCGCCGAGGTCGATTTCCTCACCATCGGCCAATACCTGCAGCCGACCCCGAAGCACCACTTCGTCGACCGCTTCGTGACGCCGGAGGAGTTCAAGCAGTACGAGGCCATGGCCTACAACAAGGGCTTCCTCATGGTCTCGGCCTCGCCGCTGACCCGCTCTTCCTACCACGCCGGCGACGACTTCGCGCGGCTGCGCGCGGCCCGCGAGGCCAGGCTCGCCGCGGCGGGCTGATGGGGCGGGTTAAGCGCTTCGCAAGGTCAGGGTTCTAGTCTTCAGTTATGCCGATCCATAAAGAAAAGCGGTTGTTGCCCTATACCCCGGATCAGCTCTACGAGCTGGTTGTGGACATCGAGCGCTACCCAGAGTTCCTGCCCTGGTGCCTGGGCGCGCGGGTACGCACGCGCCAGGAAGACCTGATCGTCGCCGACCTCATCATCGGCTTCAGGATGTTCCGCGAGCGCTTCACCAGCCGGGTCGAGCCCGATGCGAAGGCTAACCGCATCGACGTCACCTACGCCGAGGGGCCCTTCAAGTACCTGGAGAACCACTGGGTCTTCGAGGACCACCCGGAGGGCTGCCTGATCGACTTCTACGTCGACTTCGAGTTCCGCTCCAAACTGCTGCAGAAGGTCATCGAAGGCCTGTTCCACGAAGCGGTGCGCCGCATGGTCACCGCCTTCGAGACCCGCGCCCGCGACCTCTACGGCGCGTCGGGGACGGTGCCGAACCCTCAGACCAACGAGGGATAGCCGCCGGCCGCTGCCGAAAGAATCGTGCGTAGTCTCGCCAGCACCCGCTAGACTTGGACCGGGAAGCGGGGGAGGCGGCGTGCGGCAATCCGAACTGATAACGATCGGCTGGGCCTATGGCCAGGCGGAAGCGTGTCTTGCCATGGCGATGCTCGGCGCCTCGGGCATCAGGGTGATGCCGCACAGCTACGCCATGGTCTCGGTGCAGTGGGATTTGACCCATGCCTTGGGCGGCATTGCCCTGCAGGTGCCGGCAGAGCAGGCGGCCAACGCGGCTGCAATTCTCAGCGGTCAGTCGATGATGGGGCGCCCCGGGACCTTGTGGCGACGGCTGCTGGCCACCGTGGCTTTCATCGCCGTTTTCTTGGCGTTCAATGTCCCGCCGCCGGCCGCCGGCTTCTACACCGTGGCCCCGTCGGCACCACGGCAGCGGAGCTCCGCCGCTGACCCGATCCCATCCTGATGCCGGGCTCGCCGAAGACCGCTTAGCGGCCGCCCCGGACCGTCGCCGCGCCCATGGCCACGGGGTCGGCCGGCTGGGGTCGCAGGCGCGCGACCGCCGCCGGGTCGGTGGCGGTGATGAGGGCGCTCTGCAGGCACTCCTGCTCGTAAGGCGCCTGCAGGGAGTCGGCGACCGCCAGCCCCAGCGCCGTGGCCAGCTTGCCGGCCAGCCGCAGCAGGTCCGGCGACATGTCCGTGGTCAGCACCAGCGCCGCCCGGCAGTTGGTTTCGGCCAGAAAGCGGATGACCTCGACGCCGCAGAAGGACGGCATCGACAGCTCCAGCACGATGCACCTGACCTCCGGCGTGTAGACGCCGAGAAAGCTCTCCCGGCAGTCCACCACCGCGACCGACTCGCCCAGCGCGCTGGCGATCTCGGTGATCCGGTTGACCGCCCTGCTGTCATCGTTGATGACCAGGGTCGAATAGTTAAGACTTCCCATGCCACGCGTTTCCCTTGGCTCTGCCCCCTCAACGCCAACGCACTTCCTGCCGCACGCGCGAGCCCAATAAAGCGGCGCGGCCATCCGTCGTGGCGGGTCAAAGCACTGAAGAAATGCACCGCGGGGCCGTTTCGAGACGGCCTGCTCCGGCGCTTCATGCCGCCCTTGTCCGCGATGACAGCGGCGACGGCAGGAAGGTCGCAGAAATCGCCGCCCGGTTTAAGCGGCAGGTGCGTTGTAACAGGGTTAAACGCTTATATTTCAATATTTTACAGAGACGGTTTGTTCGCCAAAAACGCGTGCCGGTGAAGAATTGCCCACCCTCTGGGCATTTTACGAGCCCGCCTCAACGACCGCCGCCAGATCATTGAAGAGCTGGCCCAGCAGGCCGGCCCCCGGCTCGCCGTGGCAGCGGCGCGGGATGGTGATGCGGGCGTAGTGCCGGGGATCCAGGTCCGGCCAGTGGCGGCGCAGCCCGTCGACCAGTGCGACAGCCTCGTCCGCGCGGCCAAGGCGCAGCAGCACGGCGGCGTCCCGCAGGGTGCTGTCCGGCGAACTGAAGATCAGCCGCGAGCGCCGCCCGACCTCGGCCGAGCGTAGGAAGTTGCCATTGTTCATGTAGAGCGTGGCGATCCAGTTGAGGGTCATCCAGCGGATCGGATTGTCCGGCGAGAGGGCCCCGTCGTAGATCACCGCCCTTTGCAGCGTTTCCTGGGGCGGCGCGGCGCAGGTGAACGGCAATGTATCGTCCAGCATGCGGGCCAGGGCATGGTTCGGATCCAGCTCCAAAGTCCGGTGGATGGCTTCGGCGGACTGCTGCAGGCGGCCGAGGTGCCAGTAGTAGAGGGAGACGTTGAACAGCACATCGGCGTCTTCCGGTGCCAGCTCCAGGGCCTGCTGGGCATGAAACACCGCCCTGCGCCGCAGCGCCGCCGTGTCGGAGGGCGGATCGACGCTGGCCAGAAAAGCCAGCTTGTCGGCCAGGATGGCATGGGCCTGGCCAAAGTCCGGGCGGAGGGCCAGAGCCCGCTCAGCCAGGGCGATGCGTTCTTTTTCCCACGCGAGGCTGCTGGTCGCCGCGCCCGGCACCCGGGTCGCCTGCAGGTACAGCTGCCAGGCATTGAGAGAGTCTGTATCGGCGGTTTCCAGCGCCTGCTTTGCCGCGTCGAACACCTGCTGGCGCAGCTCCGAGACGATGGTGGAGACCATCGGATCGATTGTCATCTCCCGCTCTTCCCCGGCGCCCTGGTAGGCCTGGGCCCACAACAGCTTTCCGGAGCGCGCCTCGATGAGCTGAATGACGACCCGCGTGGCGCCGCCGAAGCGCTGCACGCTGCCGCGCATGAAGTAGGCGATGCCCGGGTCCTCCTG
The DNA here is from genome assembly GCF_037652055.1 of Pelagibius sp. 7325. Taxonomy (NCBI): domain Bacteria; kingdom Pseudomonadati; phylum Pseudomonadota; class Alphaproteobacteria; order Rhodospirillales; family Rhodovibrionaceae; genus Pelagibius; species Pelagibius sp. 7325. Next base: position 230,141 of record NZ_JBBKAH010000009.1, on the reverse strand, counting down.
CTGCTGCGGCAGGCCGGCATCCATGCGCTGCGTGATCGCGGGATCGCGCACCACCACCGTGAGGGCCCTGATGCGGGAGAGGCCGGTGATGACCTCGTCGGTCAGGCTGACCGCCAGGTCATGCGGCGTTGTGCCGTCCGACACGGCGCCGAACGGCAGGACCTCCAGCGCAAAGAGAGGCTGCGGCTCCGGTGTCTGCGGTTGCCGCAAGGAGACCGGCCACCCGCTGAACGCCCAGGCGCCAAGAGCCGCGAGCAGCAGCAGGGCGACCCCGACGGCGAGGGTGGCGGTCCTGCGCCGTGTCGCCGGCCGTGTAGGGCTCGCCGCCGATGCCGCTGCCGGGGCTGCCGCCGGGGCGGCATCCGAGACCGTGATCGCCGGCCGGTAGCTGCCTTTGGGGATGGCGATGGCGACCCGCTCGCCGGCACCCTGGGTCGCGTAGTAGTGGTCGAGCGCCTGGCGCAGCCGGTGCACCTCCACGCGGACGATACTGTCTGTGTTGGGATCGAAATCGTCGCCGCGCCCGAAGACGTCCGTAGCGATGGTATAGGCCTTCAGGCGGTCGCCGCGGCCTTCCAGTTCTTCAATGACCAGGTAGCGCAGCAGGGGGCGCAGGCGCGAGCCTTCGCCGAGGACACCGCTCTCGATCAAAGCCCCGAGGGCGGCAAGGGCCGCCTTGCTGGCTTCGTCATCGTAGCCCGGTCTGTCCATGGCGCCGCCGTTCCGTCAAACGGTGCATCCGCGCCTCCGACCCTCTCTGCCCCAGAGGCGGCCTGCCTGCATTTCCCCTGATAGGGGGGCAGGCCGGATCCACGACAGCTCAACCGGAAATTAAATCACGCGAGGCGCGGCGCGGGAAAAGTCATTACAAATATCGACTTAACGATAGTATGGCCCAGTCGGCCGGGCAACGGCCTATCGCCTGTCGATTGCCATCCCGTACCCCGTTTCCGCGCACGCGAAAAGCGGCGTTACCACGCGTTACATCCTCAACCCCGGCGCGCTTGTCGCCTCTACTGCGGGGAATGGGCGTTGCGGCGCCCTGCCAGGATGGCCGGCAGGCGACGAAGCGCCCGCAGGCGACCACGAAGAGGAGTTCCGGCGTGGAAGCACGATCGACCCAGGAACACGGTACGGAAGCATTGCGCAGTCTGCTGCTGGCCGTTCGGTGTCTTGAAGCCTTCGCGGCCGCGCAGGAAGCGCACTGCGATGCGGCCTGCTCGACCGCGCGGTCGACCCGCGTCCTCGTGAAGCTGATGGAAGGCTGGTGCATCGACCACGCCGTCAGGGCCAGGCACGCGGCGCTGGAGGGCCTCGCGCGGGGGGTCAGCGGCGACGACACGGTGCTGGCCGCCCTCAACCGCCATTTCGGGCGCTAGAACCCGGCTGCGCCGGCCAGGGCGGTGTAGTAGGTGATCGTCATCAGCGCGTTGAACACGCCGTGCACGATGATCGATGGCCAGAGCGAGCCGCTGCGCTCCTTCATCGCCGCCAGTACCAGGCCCATCACCGCCAGGGCCGGCATCAGGGTCGGGATGCCGTGCACCACCGAGAAGAACAGCGCACTGATCGGCGCCGCGTAGACGAAGCGCAGGTGCTTGCGCAGCCAGCCGAGCACCAGGCCGCGAAAGATCACCTCTTCGATGAAGGGCACCAGGACGCCGACGAGCAGCAGCATGGCGATGAGGCTCGTCCAGCTGAAGCCCTCCGGCGCCAAGGCCTCGAGCTGCGGGTTCTCCACCGGTCCCCCGGTCAGCGACTGAAGCGCGAGATTGACGAGCGCGACGACCGGCATGCACAGCAGGCCGACGCCGACCGCGAGGCGGTACCAGCCGCTGTAGGCCGGTCGCAGGCCGATATCGGCGAGACCCAGATGATGCGGGCGCAGGGCGACCAGCCAGGTCAGTGTCATCATCACCACCGACTGCGCGACGAACAGCCCGAGCACGGTGGTGAGCGCGGTGAAGTCGATGTTGGGCCAGAGGAGATTGGCGCCGACCGGCAAGGCCAGCACGCCGATGATCGTCAGCACCAGCAGCAGCGCGAGATCGCGGGCACGCACCGGCAGGGGCGGCTGCGGCGGCAGCGGTGGCGGCAGCAGCATCTAGGACAGAGCCTCCGTCAGCAGGCGCAGGGCCTCGCGCACCGTCGCCAGGCGCACCGCAGCGCGGTCGCCGGGGAAGACATGGTGCAGGGCGTGGGCGGTATCGCCGCGCACCGCCCAGCCGAGATAGACCAGGCCCACGGGCTTGTCCTTGCTGGCACCGCCCGGGCCGGCGATGCCCGTGGCCGAGACGGTGACGTCGGCCTGCGAAGCCTTCAGCGCGCCCCGCGCCATGGCGACGGCCACCTCGGCGCTGACCGCGCCGGGGCCGGGGTGTTCCAGCAGCGCCGCGGAGACGCCCAGCATCTCGCTCTTGGCGGCATTCGAATAGGTGACGAAGCCGCGGTCCACCACGTCGGAGGAGCCGGCGATCTCCGTCAGGCAGCCGGCGATGAGGCCACCGGTGCAAGATTCCGCCGTGGCCAGCCGCTTGCCGGCCTGACGGTACAGCACCAGCACGTTTTCCGCCTGCTGCAGCAGCAGATCGTCGAACACCAGCATGCGCTCCTACGCCTTCTCCCACAGCCACAGCAGGGCATAGACCGCTGCCGCGGCGTAGAGGCCGGCGATGATATCGTCGGCCATGATGCCGAAGGCGCCTTTCAGGTGGCGGTCGGCCCAGCCGACCGGCCAGGGCTTCATGACATCGAACACCCGGAACAGCAGAAAGGCCAGCAGCACGCCAAGCGGCTTCAAGCTGCCGGCGGCGAGGCCTGCCGCCAGCAGGGTCAGCCACTGGCCGGCGACCTCGTCGATGACGATGACGCCTGGATCCTTCACCGCCAGGGCCTGCTCATAGCCGTGCGCGGCCCACAGGCCGATGAGGAAGACGGCCACCGTCGCGGCCAGGAGGCCGAAGGGACCGGAAAACCAGAACAGCAGCCAGCCGAAGGGCAGGGCGGCCAGCGAGCCCCAGGTGCCGGGCGCCCAGGGCAGCAGGCCGGCACCGAACCAGGTCGCCAGCAGCGAGGAGGGGAGCCAGGGAGAAGGGCCGGGCATAAGCCTACAACGCCTGAGGCAGCGCGATGGTTGCGACCGCCTGGGCGGCGATGCCTTCGCCGCGCCCGGTGAAGCCCAGCTTCTCGGTGGTGGTCGCCTTCACGCTGACGCGCGCGGCCGGCAGATCCAGCAACTTGGCGATACGGGCCACCATGGCCTCGCGGTGCGGGCCGATCTGCGGGCGCTCGCAGATCAGCGTCACATCCAGATGGAGCAGGCGGCCGCCGCGCGCCGTCACCAGGTCGCGCGCATGGATCAGGAACCGGCCGGAATCCGCGCCGCGCCACTGCGGGTCGCTGGGCGGAAAGTGGCTGCCGATGTCGCCGGCGCCGAGCGCGCCGAGCACGGCGTCGGTCAGCGCGTGCAGACCGGCGTCGGCGTCCGAATGGCCCACGAGGCCGTAGTCGTGCGGCACGCGGACGCCGCAGAGCGTCACATGGTCGCCGGGCCCGAAGGCATGCACGTCGAAGCCCTGGCCCACTCTCATTTCATCGAGCCCCCTTTCGCTGTGCTGACCACGCAGCCACTGTTCGGCGGTGCGGAGATCGTCCTGCGAGGTCACCTTCATGTTCTCCCGGCTGCCTTCCACCAGTGCGACCGCGAGGCCGGCGCGTTCGGCCACGGCGGCATCGTCGGTCAGTTCCTCGCCTTTGACGGCGCGGTGCGCCGCCAGGATCTCCGCGAAGCGGAAGCCCTGCGGCGTCTGCGCGCCCCACAGGCCGGTACGGTCCCGCGTGCCGGCGATATGTCCCTCGGCTTCACGCTTCAGGGTATCGACCACGGGCAGCGCCGCGATCGCGCCGGCCGATCGCGCGAGGGCAGCGATCACCCGGGCGATCACATCGGGCGAGACGAAGGGCCGCGCCCCGTCGTGGATCAGCACCTGCTCGGGCGCGTCGCCGGCCAGACTCTCGAGGCCGCGCAGCACCGACTCCTGGCGGTTGCGGCCGCCGGTGACCGGCTCGGCGAGGTCCAGACCGTGAGCGGCCTTGTCGTAGAGGTCGCGGTCGTCCGGATGAATGACCGCGCGCACCCGGCGAATGTCCGGATGCCCGGCGAAGGCGGCCAGGGTATGGCGCAGCAGCGGGACGCCGGCCAGAACGGCGTACTGCTTGGGGAGGCTGGCGCCGAAACGCTGGCCGCGCCCGGCGGCGACGATCAGCGCGTCGCAATGTGTTCCGGCTGTCGAACTCAAACGGTGGACTCCGCGTTTCCGCTTTCGGATGTTGGCGGCGAGACTAGTGGCCCCTGGTGGCGCGGCCAAGAGATGATATATAGGGCCCATGAATACCATGGTTCTGTCGCTCTCGGCCCTGGCCGCGCTGATCCCGGCCACCCTGCTGCCCTTCGTGCGCCATGCCGCCCGTGCCGACGCCGCATTTTGGCTGCTGCTCGGCGCCGCGCTGGCCGGCGCCACCGCGCTCAGCACCGTCTCGCTGGCCGCGCATTGGCAGACCGAACTGTCCACCACCCTGTGGCTCGCCGTCGCGGTATCGCTGGCGCTGTTCGCCCTGGTGGCGCTGTGGCAGCGGGAGGCCGCCCGCCTCGCACCGCTGCTGCTGCCCTACCTGCTGATCCTCGGCGCGCTCGCCACCGCCTTCGGGCCGTGGACCGGGTCGGAGCCGCTGGCCGGCGCCCCCGATACCTGGCTGGTCGTCCACATCGCCGTCTCGGTGGCGACCTATGGCCTGTGCACCATCGCCGCGGTGGCCAGCGCGGCCGTCTTCGTGCAGGAGCGCGCGCTGAAGCGCCGCAGCCCCAACGCCTTCACCCGCATGCTGCCCTCGGTCACCGACGCCGAACGACTGGAAGTCCGTCTGCTGGCCGCGTCGGAGGTCATCCTCGGGATTGGGATCGCGACGGGAATATCAGAGCTTTACGTCACTTCCGGGGCGTTCTTCACCGTCAGCCATAAGACCCTGCTGTCGGTCCTGGCGTTCCTGGTCATCGGCGTGCTGCTGCTGCTGCACTACCGCAGCGGCCTGCGCGGGCGGCGCGCGGCGCGCCTGGTGCTGGTCGCCTATCTGCTGCTGACCCTGGCCTATCCGGGGGTCAAGTTCGTCACCGACGTGCTGCTGGGCTAGCGCCCCGCGGCAGTTTCCGGGCCGAAGGGGGCGAACAGGTCAACCGGCCGTATGATCCTTCGGTTACAATGCCCGTTTTTCGAGCAACCAGCGCTGTGAGCTATGCGCAGGCGGGCAAACTCGCGTGACAGCGCCCATTTTTTGTGCATCAATCCCGCCTTCGGATGGGGTTGAGCGCCTCCCACAAGGCAGATTTCCGGCGTGAGCGGCCTGGTGGCCGGCACGGGGCCTGCACTTTTGGGCGGCCACGGTCCTGCAAGGGCCATGCAGAGAGAGACACAAGGAATGGCTATTTCCGTCGGCAAGATCGCGCTGGAGGCGCCGGTGATCCTGGCGCCGATGTCCGGCGTCACCGATCAGCCGTTCCGCCGCCTGGTGAAGGGTTTCGGCGCCGGGCTGGTGGTGTCCGAGATGATCGCCAGCACCGCGATGATCCGCCAGATGCGGGAGTCGGTGAAGGAGTCGCGCAAGATGTCCGGCGACTGCGCGGCCGAGTTCCCGCTGTCGGTGCAACTCGCCGGCAGCGATCCTGAGATCATGGCCGAAGCGGCCCGGCTGAACGCCGACCGCGGCGCCGCCATCATCGACATCAATTTCGGCTGCCCGGCCAAGAAGGTCACCAACAAGGCCTGCGGCTCGGCCATCATGCAGGACGAGGTCTTGGCCGGCCGCATCATGGCCGCGGTGGTCGAGGCGGTCGACATTCCGGTGACGGTGAAAATGCGCACCGGCTGGAACAGCGCCAACCGCAACGCCCCGGCGATCGCCCGCGTGGCCGAGGCCTGCGGCGTGCGGCTGCTCACCGTGCATGGCCGCACCCGCTGCCAGAAGTACGCCGGCGAAGCGGACTGGGCTTTCGTGCGCGAAGTGAAGGACGCGGTCTCGCTGCCGGTGGTGGTGAACGGCGACATCGTCACCGTGGAAGGCGCCGCCGAGGCGCTCAGCCGGTCAGGCGCCGACGGCGTGATGATCGGGCGCGGTGCCTACGGCCGGCCGTGGTTCCTGCGCCAGGTGATCGACTACCTGAAGGATGGCGGCCGCACGGCGGAACCGCCGCTGGCACGGCGCATCGAGGTGATGCTGGAGCACTACGAGGACCTGCTGGCGCTGTACGGCAGCCGGCACGGCGTGCGCATCGCGCGCAAGCATCTCGGCTGGTACGCCAAGGGGATCGACGGGGCAGCGGCGTTCCGTGCCGAGGTGAACCGCGAGGACGATCCGGCCCGCGTTAAAAAAATGATCCAGGCGCTGTTTGCGCCCGGACAGCAAAAGGTGGCGGCATGATGGCGAAGGTATCCGACATTTTCGCGCGGCGGCTGACTCGCGGCGGGACGCCCGACCAGGCCTCGATCCTGGCGGCGATTTCCGTGCCGCTGTTCGTCGTCGACGAGGACGACAGTCTCACCTTCGTCAACCAGGCGGCCGAGCAGTTCTTCGATTCCTCGACCACCAACCTGGTCGGCAAGCCGCTGAGCGATATCCTGCCCGACGACAACCCGATCTTCGGCCTGATCCACCAGGTGCGCGCCGGCAGCTATTCGGTGTCGGAGTACGGCGTCACCATCTCCAGCCCCAAGATCGGCTCGCACTTCGTGTCGATTGAGGCGGCGGCCCTGAACGACCGGCCCGGCAGCGTGGTGATCTCGATCCACGAGCGCTCCATCGCGCGCAAGATCGACCACCAGCTGGTGCACCGCAACGCCGCCCGCTCGGTCACCGCGATGGCGGCGATGCTGGCGCACGAGGTGAAGAACCCGCTCTCGGGCATCCGCGGCGCCGCGCAGCTGCTGGAGCAAAACGCCAGCCCGGAAGATCACCAGCTCACCAACCTGATCTGCGAGGAGGCCGACCGCATCGTCGCGCTGGTCGACCGCATGGAGATGTTCTCAGACACCGCGCCGCTGTCGCGCGAGCCGGTCAATATCCACGTGGTGCTGGAGCGCGTGCGCCGTCTCGCCGAAAACGGCTTCGCCAAGCACGTCCACTTCGTCGAGAGCTACGATCCGTCGCTGCCGCCGGTCTACGGCAACCGCGACCTGCTGATCCAGGCGATCCTCAATCTGGTGAAGAACGCCGCCGAGGCGGTGCCGAAGGAGGGTGGTGAGATCACCCTCTCGACGCGCTATCAGCAGGGCGTGCGTCTTGCCATTCCCGGCAGCGGCAGCCGGGTCGACCTGCCGCTCGCGGTGCTGATCCAGGACAACGGCCCCGGCATCCCCGAGGACCTGCAGCCGCATCTCTTCGATCCCTTCGTCAGCACCAAGGCCGGCGGCAGCGGACTGGGTCTGGCGCTGGTCGCCAAGATCATCGGCGACCACGGCGGCGTCATCGAGTTCGACAGCCAGCCGAGGCGCACGCTGTTCCGCGTCATGCTGCCGATGGCGCCGCGCGAAGAGGGCGACGTCATCGATGCCGACGAGATGGCCGAAGAGCTGACCCCGGCATGAGCGGCGCGACGATCCTGATCGCCGACGACGACCGCGCGATCCGTACGGTGCTGACCCAGGCGCTGGGGCGCCAGGGCCACGTGGTACGCACCACCGGCAACGCCGCGACGCTGTGGCAGTGGGTGAAGGAAGGCGAGGGCGACCTGGTCATCACCGACGTGGTGATGCCGGACGAGAACGGTCTGGACCTCATCCCCCGCATCAAGAAGCTGCGGCCCAACCTGCGCATCCTGGTGATGTCGGCGCAGAACACCCTGCTGACGGCGGTCAAGGCGACCGAGCGCGGCGCCTTCGAATACCTGCCCAAGCCCTTCGACCTGCGCGAGCTGATCTCCGTCGTCGACCGCGCCCTCTCGGAGCCCGCCGGCGCCGAGGCCAAGGCTCATGCCGTCGACGCGGACGGCGAGGAGCAGCTGCCGTTGATCGGCCGCTCCCAGGCGATGCAGGAGATCTACCGGGTGCTGGCGCGGCTCATGCCGACCGATCTCACGGTCATGATCTACGGCGAGTCGGGCACCGGCAAGGAGCTGGTGGCGCGCGCCCTGCACGACTACGGCAAGCGCCGGCGCGGCACCTTCGTCGCCGTCAACATGGCGGCGATCCCGCGCGAGCTGATCGAAAGCGAGCTGTTCGGACACGAAAAAGGCGCCTTCACCGGTGCCACGGTGCGTTCGTCCGGCCGCTTCGAGCAAGCCGCCGGCGGCACCCTGTTCCTGGACGAGATCGGCGACATGCCGCTGGAAGCGCAGACCCGCCTGCTGCGCGTCCTGCAGGAGGGCGAGTACACCACCGTCGGCGGCCGCACCGCGATCCGCGCCGACGTGCGCATCATCGCCGCGACCCACCGCGACCTGCGCCAGATGGTGCGCCAGGGCCTGTTCCGCGAGGACCTCTACTACCGCCTCAGCGTGGTGCCGATCCGCCTGCCTCCCTTGCGTGAGCGCACCGAGGATATCCCGGAGCTGGTGCGCCATTTCTTCGCCGAGGCGCAGGATGAAGGCCTCTCCGGCAAGACCCTGGACGGCGAGGCGATGGACGCCCTGAAGACCTACCACTGGCCGGGCAACGTGCGCGAACTGGAGAACCTGGTCCGCCGCCTGGCGGTGCTCTACAGCCAGGAGACCATCGACCGCGAGGTGATCGAGAGCGAGCTCAGCGAGGGCAAGGCGGCCGAGAAGGCCGTGGCGGCCCCCGCCGAGTCGCTGGGCGCCGCCGTGGAGCATCATCTGCGCTCCTACTTCGCCGCCCACGAGGACGGCTTGCCGGCCTCCGGTCTCTACGACCGGATCCTGCGGGAAGTCGAGCGCCCCTTGATCGAGCTGTCGCTTTCCGCCACAAGGGGCAACCAGATCCGCGCGGCAAAGCTCCTTGGCCTCAACCGAAATACCCTCAGGAAAAAAATACGGGACCTGGACATCCAGGTGATTCGCGGCCTTAAATAGCCTGTGGCAAATATACAACAGACCGGTGAGGGCGTCGCGCCTGCGCGTGGCGACCCCATGGCCGACGAAACGACGCCCGACGCTGCGCCAGATGGTGCGCCAGACGCGGCGCCGGAAGGCGCTGACCGCTTCGCCCGGCTGATGCACTGGCTGCGGCAGATCAAGATCGAGCGGACCATCGCCCTGGTGCTGCTCGCCGCCGGTCTCTCCTGCGGCATCGCCACCTTCGTCGCCATGACCGGCAACCTGTCGGTGGCGAGCAATGCCAGGCATATCCTGCTGCTGCTGCTGGCCGACCTGATCATCAGTCTCGGCCTCGCCGCGCTGATCGCCCGCCGCCTGGCCATCCTCAGGATCGAACGCAAGAAGGGCAGGGCGGGCTCGCGCCTGCACGGCCGGCTCGTGGCCCTGTTCTCCGTCGTCGCGGTGGCACCGACCATCCTGGTCGCCGCGTTCTCCGTCATCATGTTCGACCTCGGCCTCGAGTTCTGGTTCAGCGAGCGGGTGTCCACCGCCATCAAGAATTCGCGTGCCGTCGCCGCCGCCTATCTGGACGAGCACCAGCGCACCATCGCCGCGGACGCCTTCGCCATAGCCCAGGTGCTGAACCGCGGCGGACCGTCGCTGGTCTACAATCCCGCGCTCTTCAACAGCGTGATGACGCGCCAGGCCGGCCAGCGCTACCTCACTGAGGCCGCCGTCTACGAGAGCTCCGGGCGCATGCTGGCGCGCGCCTCCAACTTCCTGCTGGCCTTCAATCCCGACATCCCGGACTGGGCCTTCGATCGCGCCCGCACCGAGGGCATGGCGATCATGACCTCGGAGGACGAGGACCGTGTGCGGGCCCTGGTGCGGCTGGATCTCGCGGCCGACGCCTATCTCTATATCGGCCGCCTGGTCGATCCGCGCGTGCTGGGCCACATGGAGAGCACGCGCTGGGCGGTCCAGCGCTACGAGGATCTGGAAGGCAATCGCTTCAGCCTGCAGATCACCTTCGCGCTGATATTCCTGGTGGTGGCGCTGCTGCTGCTCCTGGTGGCGGTGTGGATCGGCCTCGCCTTTGCCAACCAGATGACCGGGCCGATCGGCAGCCTGATCGCCGCGGCGGAACGGGTCGGCAAGGGCGATCTGAAAGCGCGCGTGCTGGGCCAGCCCCGGCGCGACGAGATCGGCAACCTGTCGCGCGCCTTCAACAAGATGACCAGCCAGCTGGAGCGCCAGCAGGACGCCCTGCTGGAGGCCAACGAACAGCTCGACTACCGCAACCGCTTCATCGAAGCGGTGCTCGGCGGGGTATCCGCGGGGGTGATCGGCCTCGACGCGACAGGGCGCATCGACCTGGTCAATCGTCTGGCCTGCGACTTCCTGGGCGAGAACGCAAAGGCGCTGCACGGCCGCAGCCTGAGCGAGGTGATGCCGGAGGTCGGCGACCTGCTGGAGCGGGCGCGCCGACGGCCCCGCAAACGCACCGAGCAGCAGCTGTCGATCCCGGATTCCGGCGGCAACGAGCGCGTCCTGCTGGTGCGCATCTCCACCGAACTGGAAGACGGCGCCATCATGGGCTTCGTCGTCACCTTCGACGAAATCACCCAGCTGCTGGCCGCGCAGCGCAAAGCGGCATGGTCGGACATCGCCCGCCGCATCGCGCATGAAATCAAGAATCCGCTGACGCCGATCCAACTCGCCGCCGAACGGCTGAAGCGCAAGTACGTCGGCCAGATCACCACCGACGCCGAAACCTTCCAGGTCTGCACCGACACCATCGTCCGCCACGTCGGCGACATCGGCCGCATGGTGGACGAGTTTTCCGCCTTCGCGCGCATGCCGGCGCCGGTGATGCGCAAAGAGAATTTGGGCAAGCTGGTCGAGCAGGCGATGTTCCTGCAGCGCACGGCACAGACCAACGTTCAGTTTACCTACAAACCGCCCAAGGAGCCGATGGTGCTGGCCTGTGACGGCCGCCAGGTCGGCCAGGCGCTGACCAACCTGCTGAAGAACGCCATCGAATCCATCGAGGGCCGCCAGCAGCGCGACGGCGAGGGGACACCGGCGGGGGCGATAGACGTCGCGCTGCGCAACAAAGGCGGCAATTGCGTTATCGAAATTTCCGACAACGGCAAGGGTCTGCCCGAGGCCAACCGCCACCGGCTGACCGAGCCCTATGTCACCACCCGCGAGCGCGGCACTGGACTCGGCCTCGCAATTGTGAAGAAGATCATGGAGGATCACGGCGGTGATCTAATTCTTCGCGATCGGGAAGGGGGTGGCGCCGTGGTCAGTCTGGTGTTCCCCTTGCGTGACGAAGCGGCCGACAGCGAGCCTGCGGACCAGAAGATGGAGACCGCGGTCGAAAGCCCGGCCGTGGAGAGAGCTGCGGGAAATGGGTAACGAAATTCTCATCGTCGATGACGAAGTCGACATCCGGATGCTGATTACCGGCGTCCTGCAGGATGAAGGCTACGAAACATGCGACGCCGGCGACAGCGACAGCGCCCTCGCGCTGCTGCGCCAGCGCCAGCCCAGCCTGGTGGTGCTCGACATTTGGCTGGAGAACTCGGCGCTCGACGGCATGGAGTTGCTGAGCGTCATCAAGCAGGAGTTTCCCAGCACGCCGGTGGTCATGATCTCCGGCCACGGCAATATCGAGACCGCCGTCAACGCCATCAAGCTCGGCGCCTACGACTTCATCGAAAAGCCTTTCAAGTCGGACCGCCTGCTGCTGGTCGTACAGCGTGCCATCGAGGCTGCGCGGCTGCGCAGCGAGAACGAGGAACTGCGCCTGCGCGTCGGCCAATCGTCCGACTTCATCGGCTCGTCGCACTGGTATCACCAGGTCAGCCAGGCGATCCGCAAGGTGGCGCCGACCGGCAGCCGCGTGCTGATCACCGGTCCCGCGGGTGCCGGCAAGGAGGTCATCGCGCGCCAGCTGCACAACTGCTCGCACCGCGCCCTGGCGCCCTTCGTGGCCTTGAATTGCGCGACCATGCATCCGGACCGCCTGGAGCCGGAATTGTTCGGTGTCGAGCCGGGGCAGGGCGACGGTGAGAACACCGCTAAGATTGGCACCTTCGAGCGCGCCCACGGCGGAACCCTGTTCCTCGACGAGGTCGCCGACATGCCGATGGAGACTCAGGGCAAGATCGTGCGGGTTCTGCAGGAACAGACCTTCCAGCGGGTCGGTGGCGACAAGCGGATCGCCGTGGACGTGCGGGTGATCGCGGCGACCAACCGCGACCTGCCATCCCTGATCGGCGAGAACCGCTTCCGCGAAGACCTCTTCTACCGCCTCAATGTGGTGCCCATCGAGGTGCCGTCGCTGCGCGAGCGGCGCGAGGACATCCCGGAACTGGTCGCCTATTTCATGGACCGCGCAGCGGAGAATGCCGGCCTGCCGGCCCGCACGCTGAGCGACGATGCCCTGGCGGCGCTGCGCGCCTACGAGTGGCCGGGCAACGTGCGCCAGCTGCGCAACGTCATCGAATGGGTCCTCATCATGGCGCCGGGCCTGCCCAGGGATGCCGTGCGCCCGGATATGCTGCCGCCGGAAATCGGCGCCTCCGCGCCGGCCTCGCTGCCCGGCGAAACGGGCGAGGAAATCATGTCCCTCCCGCTGCGCGAGGCCCGCGAAGTCTTCGAGCGCAAGTACCTGGAGGCGCAGGTCATGCGTTTCGGCGGCAACATCTCTCGCACCGCGTCCTTCGTCGGCATGGAACGCTCCGCCCTGCACCGCAAGCTGCGCTCGCTGGGCGTCGGCACGGTGGAGCGCGCCTGAATGAGCGGCAGCCGGGTCATCGGAGTCATCTAGGCAATGAAAGTCATTATCTGCGGTGCCGGCCAGGTCGGCTTCAACATCGCGCGCTATCTGGCGAGCGAAAACGCCGACGTCACCGTCATCGACCAATCGCGTGAGTTGATCGAGAAGATCACCGACTCTCTGGATGTGAAGGGGCTGGTCGGCTTCGCCTCGCATCCGGACGTGCTGGAAAGCGCCGGTGCAGGCGACGCCGAAATGGTCATCGCCGTGACCTACGCCGACGAAGTGAACATGGTCGCCTGCCAGATCTGCCATTCGATCTTCGAGGTGCCGACCAAGATCGCCCGCGTGCGCCACCAGAGCTACCTGGAGCCCATGTGGTCGGATCTGTTCAGCCGCGAGCACATGCCGATCGACGTCATCATCTCGCCGGAGATCGAGGTGGCGCGGGCCATTGAGCGGCGCCTGCAGCTGCCCGGCGCCTTCGACGTGCAGCCGCTGGCCGACGGCAAGGTGAGCCTGATCGGCCTGCATTGCAGCGAGGACACCCCGGTCATCAATACGCCGCTGCGCCAGCTGACGGCGCTGTTTCCGGACCTCCACATCGTGGTCATCGGCATCTCGCGCGACGGCAAGGGCTTCGTGCCGACACCGGATGACGACATGCGCGCCGGCGACGACGTCTACCTGGTTGCCGATACCAGCCACCTGCAGCGGACCATGGCCGCCTTCGGTCACGAGGAGAAGGAGGCGCGCCGCGTCATCATCGTCGGCGGCGGCAACATCGGCCTCAACCTGGCGCACGCGGTTGAGAAAAACCATCCGCAGGTGAACCTCAAGGTGATCGAGGTCGACAAGCGCCGGGCCGAGATCGTGGCCCAGGCGCTGCAGCGCACCGTGGTGATCCACGGCGATGCCCTCGACACCGAGATCCTGGAGGAGGCCAATGCCTCCATCGCCGAGACGGTGATCGCCGTCTCCAACGACGACGAGGTGAACATCCTCACCTCGCTGCTGGCCAAGCGCTATGGCTGCAAGCGGGCGGTGACCCTGATCAACAAGACCTCTTACGGGCCACTGGTCGGCACCCTGGGCATCGACACCGTGGTCAGCCCGCGCGCCATCACGGTCTCCAAGATTCTGCAGCACGTGCGCCGCGGCCGCATCCGCTCGGTCCACTCGCTCAGCGAGGATTTCGGCGAGGTGATCGAGGCCGAAGCGCTGGAGACCTCCAGCCTGGTCGGCGTGCCGATCCGCGAGGCGCGCCTGCCGGACGGCGTCATCGTGGGCGCCATCGTGCGCGGCGACGAGGTCATCATCCCGCGCGGCGATACCGTCACCCGGCCGAACGACCTGGTGGTCATCTTCGCGCGTTCGGAGGCGGTCAAGAAGGTCGAGAAGCTCTTTGCGGTAAAGCTCGAGTTTTTCTAGGATCGCACCGGCTTTCTTCAACCCTGCCCGAGTCGAAAGGAGAGGCTGCGGATGCCCCGTCAAGCCTACGTCAACGGCCGCTACCTGCCGCATCGCGACGCCGCCGTGCACATCGAGGACCGCGGCTACCAGTTCGCCGACGGCGTCTACGAGGTGGTGCCGGTGTTCAACGGGATTCTGGTGGACGAGGACCTGCACCTTGACCGCCTGGACCGCTCGCTCAGGGAGCTGCGCATCGTCGAGCCGATGTCGCGTCCCGCGCTGAAGCTGGTGTCACGCGAGCTGATGCGGCGTAACGGCCTGACCAACGGCTTCGTCTACATGCAGATCACCCGCGGGGTGGCGCCGCGCGACCACAAGTTCCCCAAAGGCGCCAAGCCGGCCCTGGTGATGACGACCCGCCAGGTGAAGCCGCACAGCCAGCAACTGCTGGACGAGGGGCTGAAGGTCATCACCGTGCCGGACCAGCGCTGGGACCGCTGCGACATCAAGTCGGTCTCCCTGCTGCCCAACATCCTCGGCAAGCAAGCCGCGGTGGAGGCGGGGGCCTACGAGGCCTGGCAGGTCGACGCCGACGGCATGGTGACCGAAGGCACCTCGACCAACGCCTGGATCGTGACGCCGGACAACAGGGTGGTCACCCGCGACGCCACCCATTCGATCCTCAACGGCATCACCCGCATCACGCTGCTGGAACTGATCCGCAAGGAAGGCTACGAGCTGGAGGAGCGCTGCTTCTCGGTCGACGAAGCGAAGAATGCCAAGGAGGCTTTCCTCACCTCCAGCACCTCCTTCGTATTGCCGATCACCCAGCTGGACGGCAAGCCGATCGGCAACGGCCACCCCGGCATCCTGACCGGCAAGCTGCGCCAGCACTACATGGACTACATGCAGAACCTGAAGAAAAGCGCATGAGCCTGCCGGCCCCGAAAGCCATCCTGTTCGACTGGGACAACACCCTGGTCGACAGCTGGGCCGTCATCCACCACGCCATGACGGCGACCTTCCACGCCATGGGCCAGCGGCCCTGGACCCTGGAGGAGACCCGTCAGAACGTACGCCAGTCGGCGCGCGATTCCTTCCCCCGGCTGTTTGGCGAACGGGCCGACGAAGCGACGAAGGTGTTCTACCGCACCTACGAGGCCGACCACCTGAGCCAGCTTCGCGCCCTGCCGGGTGCCGGGGAGATGCTGGCGGCGCTGGCCGCCGCCGACGACCTGCTGCTCGGCGTGGTCAGCAACAAGCGCGGCGATATCCTGCGGCTGGAGTCGGCCGAGCTGGGCTGGGACCGCTTCTTCAGCACGGTGGTCGGCGCCACCGATGCCGCCTGCGACAAACCGTCGCCGGAGGTGGTGGATTTCGCCCTGAGGGGCAGCGGCATCGCCGCCGGTCCGGCGGTGTGGTTCGTTGGCGACACCGACATCGACATCCTCTGCGCCCGCAACGCCGGCTGCACGGCGATCCTGCTGCGGGCCGAGGCCCCGGGGGCCGAAGAGTTCGACGGGCGGCCGCTTGGCGGCCACGTGGCCGACTGCGCGGCCTTCAGTGAACTCACGCTCAAAGTCCTGGCGCAAAGCGCCGGCTCAAAGCCCTTGAAAACCGAGGGGTTGAACCGCAAATAGGAGACTTCGCGTGAGCGAAGCCCGTGCCGCCCGTGGGGCTGCCGGTACCCCTACAGGATGGTTTTTCATTTCACGCAAGCCGTGTTAGGAAGGTCCGTCTGGGTTCCGCGCTTGTGCGGTGCCGCATTTCCGCCGGAGTGATGAAAAGGGCGGGCAGCGGCTGCCGCGGCAAGGCGTGCAAGGGCCAGAAACAAGATCAGACGATCGCTGTTTAAGAACAAGAACAAGGTGCGAAAATGGCCGCTGAAAAGAACCAAAGCGTTCAAGATGTATTCCTCAACCACATCCGGAAGAACAAGGTCCCGGTGACCGTTTTCCTGGTGAACGGCGTAAAGCTGCAGGGGATCGTGACTTGGTTTGACAATTTTTCCGTTCTGCTGCGCCGCGACGCGCATTCGCAGCTGGTGTACAAGCACGCCATTTCGACCGTGATGCCGGCCACCCCGGTCCAGCTCTTCGATCCCACCAAGGAAGAAGAAGCCGCCGAAGGCTGATCTTGCCGGCGGTCGCGGCAAGGCTGATTTCCCAGGCAGTGAAGGCCTGAATGCAAAGGGGCGGCGCCCCGGCGCCGCCGCCGACCCCGAAGCCCAGGGACCCCATCGTCCACGGACCGCGACCGACCGCAAAGATCATGACCGAACGCGCTTTCGTCCTGCATCCCGACATGCTGCATCCCGGCCTGCGTGCCCCCGCGGCGCGCCTGGCCGAGGCCGTCGGCCTGACCGCCGCCATCGAGGTCGAGGTGATGGGCAGCGAGGTCGTGCCGGTCAAGAAGGCCAAGCCGGCGACCCTGATGGGCGGCGGTGCGGTGGAGCGCCTGGCCGAGGAGTTCCGGCTGCTGGAAATTGACGTGGTGATGGTCGACGCGGCGCTGACGCCGGTCCAGCAGCGCAACCTCGAGCGCGCCTGGAACTGCAAGGTCATCGACCGCACCGGCCTGATCCTCGAGATCTTCGGCGCCCGCGCGCGCACCAAGGAAGGCAAGCTGCAGGTCGAACTGGCGGCGCTCACCTACCAGCGCTCCCGCCTGGTGCGGTCTTGGACCCACCTGGAGCGCCAGCGCGGCGGCTTCGGCTTCATGGGCGGCCCGGGCGAAAGCCAGCTGGAGATCGACCGCCGGCTGATCACCGAGCGCATCGTCAGGCTGAAGAAGGAACTGGACCAGGTCCAGCGCACCCGCGGCCTGCACCGCGGCGCGCGTCAGCGCGTGCCTTATCCCGTGGTCGCCCTGGTCGGCTACACGAACGCCGGCAAGTCGACGCTGTTCAACCGCCTGACGGAGGCCAAGGTGCTGGCCCGCGACCAGCTGTTCGCGACCCTCGACCCGACCATGCGGCGGGCCGTGCTGCCCTCGGGGCAGACCATCATCCTGTCCGACACCGTCGGGTTCATCTCCGACCTGCCGACCGATCTGGTGGCCGCCTTCCGGGCGACCTTGGAAGAGGTCATCGAGGCCGACCTCATCCTCCACGTGCGCGACGCCGCCCACACGGACAGCCTGGCCCAGCAGGCCGACGTTCAGGCGGTGCTGGCCGATCTCGGCATCTCGGAAGCCGCCGGGCACGTGCTGGAGGTCCTGAACAAGGCCGACCTGCTGGATGCCGCCGCCCGCGCCCACCTTGCCCAGCGCATCGCCGAGCAGGGCAACGGGGCGCTGTGCTCGGCGCTGACGGGCGCCGGCTGCGACGACGTCCTGGCGCTGATCGACCGCCACCTGGCGGCCCGGCGCCGCCAGGTCACCGTCGCCCTCAAGCTGGCCGAGGGGGCGCCGCTCGCCTGGCTCTACGACCACGGCGAGGTGCTGGCCCGGCGCGACGAGGGGCTGGCCACCGAGGTCGACGTCCGCATCGCCCAGCAGGATCTGGAGCGCTTCCTTAAGAAATTTGGCGCAAGCGTTGAAAACGCGGAGAATCTGGCCCTTCTGGTCAGCGAAGCGCCCGCCGTGCCGGAAAACCTCGTCTCCGGCGGTTGACTCCGCTTTGCCAGCCTTCTATATGCTGCGCTAGCACTCGCCGCTGGTGAGTGCTAATACCGGTCCCGCGGGTTCTTCCGGCGGGTCGGGGCTGACTGGCAGGCTCATGAGAGCCTTGAGTGAGCTTTCATCCGAACCAACAAACCAGACAGGGTAGATTCCATGAAATTCAGGCCGCTGCACGACCGTGTCGTGGTTGAACCGCTGGAGGAAGAAGAAAAGACCGCCGGCGGAATCATCATTCCCGACACTGCCAAGGAAAAGCCCATGCAAGGCAAGGTTCTTGCCGTGGGTCCGGGCTCCCGGGGCGAGGACGGCAAGCTGACCGCTCTGGACGTCAAGAAGGGCGACAAGGTCCTCTATGGCAAGTGGTCGGGCACCGAAGTGAAGCTGGATGGCAAGACCATGCTGATCATGCGTGAGTCGGACATCATGGGCGTTCTGCAATAAGGAAGAGAACCAGATATGGCTGCGAAAGACGTTAAGTTTGGCGCCGATGCCCGCACGCGTATGCTGCGGGGCGTCGACATTCTGGCCGATGCCGTGAAGGTTACCCTCGGCCCCAAGGGCCGCAACGTGGTGATCGACAAGTCCTTCGGTGCCCCGCGCACCACCAAGGACGGTGTCACGGTGGCCAAGGAGATCGAGCTCTCCGACAAGTTCGAGAACATGGGCGCCCAGATGGTGCGCGAAGTGGCCTCGAAGACCAACGACATCGCCGGTGACGGCACCACCACCGCGACGGTGCTGGCCCAGTCGATCGTCCGCGAGGGCGCCAAGGCGGTTGCCGCCGGCATGAACCCGATGGACCTGAAGCGTGGCGTCGACCTGGCCGTCGAGGCCGTGGTCGCCGAGCTGAAGAAGAAGTCCAAGAAGATCTCCACCACCGGCGAGGTTGCCCAGGTCGGCACCATCTCCGCCAACGGCGAGGCCGAGATCGGCTCGATGATCGCCGAGGCCATGGAGCGCGTCGGCAAGGAAGGCGTCATCACGGTGGAAGAGGCGAAGTCCCTCGAGACCGAGCTGGACGTGGTCGAGGGCATGCAGTTCGACCGCGGCTACCTGTCGCCGTACTTCATCACCAACGCAGAGAAGATGGTCTGCGAGATGGAGAACCCCTACATCCTGCTGCACGAGAAGAAGCTCTCCGGCCTGCAGCCCATGCTGCCGCTGCTGGAAGCCGTCGTGCAGTCCGGCCGGCCGCTGCTGATCGTCGCCGAGGACGTCGAGGGCGAGGCCCTGGCGACCCTGGTGGTGAACAAGCTGCGTGGCGGTCTGAAGGTCGCCGCCGTGAAGGCGCCGGGCTTCGGTGACCGCCGCAAGGCCATGCTGGAGGACATCGCGATCCTCACCGGCGGCCAGGTGATCTCCGAAGATCTCGGCATCAAGCTGGAGACCGCTTCCCTCGACATGCTGGGTTCGGCCAAGCGCGTGGTCATCACCAAGGAAGAGACCACCGTCGTCGACGGCGCCGGCAAGAAGAAGGAAATCCAGGGCCGCTGTGCGCAGATCCGGGCGCAGGCCGAGGAGACCACCTCGGACTACGACCGCGAGAAGCTGCAGGAGCGTCTGGCTAAGCTGGCTGGCGGCGTTGCCGTCCTGCGCGTCGGCGGTGCGACCGAAGTCGAGGTGAAGGAGCGCAAGGATCGCGTCGAAGACGCGATGAACGCCACCCGCGCCGCGGTCGAGGAAGGCATCGTCATCGGCGGCGGCACGGCCCTACTGAACGCCGCCAAGGTGCTCGCCAAGCTGGAGCCGGCCAACGACGACCAGCGTGTCGGCGTTGAGATCGTCGCCCGCGCGCTGCAGGCGCCGATCCGTCAGATCGCCGAGAACGCCGGCCATGAGGGTTCCATCGTCGTCGGCAAGATCAACGACGCCAAGGACCCGGCGCTCGGCTTCGACGCCCAGAACGGCAAGTACGTGAACATGTTCAAGGCCGGCATCATCGACCCGACCAAGGTCGTGCGCACGGCGCTGCAGGACGCGGCCTCGATCGCCGGCCTGCTGATCACGACCGAAGCCATGGTCGCCGACGCTCCCGAAAAGAAGGACAGCGCTCCGGCGGCTCCGGATATGGGTGGCATGGGCGGCATGGGTGGCATGGGCTTCTAAGCTCCCGCCTCCCGGCAGCCCCATCCTTTTCGGGCCAAAGCGTAAGGATAAGGGCCGCGGCATCGCCGCGGCCCTTTTTCCTTGCCCGCCAAGCGGCTATTTTCGGGGTCCCGACCCCGCAAGCCCGTCCGACAAAGCCAGGAGTTCCCTTGATCGACGTTGCCAAAATCGCCGCCGTGATCGAGGAGGTCGCGGCGGAGGATGTCCTGCCGCGCTTCCAGTCCCTGGCCGCCCACGAAATCGAGGAGAAGGTCGCCGGCGAACTGGTCACCGTGGTGGACGTGGCGGTCGAGGCGCGCCTGACCGCACGCCTGAAGGATCTGCTGCCGGGCTCCCTGGTGGTGGGCGAGGAGGCGGTCCACGCCGACCCGGGCCTGATGGCGCAGGTCACCGCCGATGCGCCGGTGTGGATCATCGACCCCATCGACGGCACCCGCAACTTCGCCCACGGCCGCCCGGTCTTCGCCATCATGCTCGCCCTGGTGCAGGCCGGCGAGAGCGCCGCGGCCTGGATCCTGGAGCCGGTGAGCGGTCGCTTCGGCATCGCCGAGCGCGGCGGCGGCGCCTGGATGGGCGGCCGGCGGATGACGGTCGCCGCCGCCGACACGCCGGCGCGCATGACCGGCAGCCTGCATGCCTCCAGCTATGCCCCGGCGGAGCTGGCACGCCGCATCGACCAGCGCCGCGCCGGCGTGGCCGCGGTGAAGTCGCTGCGCTGCGCAGGCGCCGAATACCTGCGCCTGGCCGCCGGAGAGACCCACTTTTCCCTCTTCACCCGCCTGATGCCCTGGGACCACGTCCCCGGCACCCTGCTGCACAGCGAGGCCGGCGGCACCGCCCTCTGCTTCGACGGCACCCCCTACAAGGCCGGCCGCTACCGCGAGACGGGCCTGCTCATGGCGCCCGACCCGGCGAGCTGGAACGCCCTGCGGGACACCCTGCTGGGCGACTGAGCCGCCCGTCCTGGCCTCACGCGCTGGGAAAAACTGGCACTGGAAGTAGACCAATGGACCGCCTACGGTGCGGGTCCAGCGGGCTGTGCGCCGGCGACCGGCGCGGCGAGATTTCCCCTATGGCCCGGTGAAACAGCGAACAAATGAACACGGAGAGGACAGGTCTATCATGCTCGTCGGCGTGCCAAAGGAAGTGAAGAACCACGAATACCGGGTCGGCCTGGTGCCCTCCTCGGTGCGCGAGCTGGTTCATCACGGCCATAAGGTCATGGTCGAAACCACGGCAGGCGAGGGGATCGGCTTTTCCGATGCCGACTACCAGGCCGCGGGGGCCCAGATCGCGCCCGACGCAGCGACGGTCTTCGCCAAGGCGGAGATGGTGGTGAAGGTGAAGGAGCCGCAGCCGTCCGAGTACGCTCAGCTGCGCGAGGGCCAGGTGCTGTTCACCTACCTGCACCTGGCGCCCGACCTGGAGCAGACCCAGGGCCTGGTGAAGTCCGGCTGCATCGCCGTTGCCTATGAAACGGTGACCAACGCGCGCGGCGGCCTGCCGCTGCTGTCGCCGATGAGCGAGGTCGCCGGGCGCATGTCGGTGCAGGTCGGCGCCCACTGCCTGGAGAAGGCGCAGGGCGGCTCCGGCATGCTGCTGGGCGGCGTACCCGGCGTTGCCGCGGCCCGCGTCGTCATCATCGGCGGCGGCGTCTCCGGCACCAACGCCGCGCGCATGGCCATGGGCATGGAAGCGCACGTCACCGTCATCGACCGCTCACTCGACCGCCTCTACGAGCTCGACATGCAGTTCGGCGCCATGCTGAACACCATCTACTCGACGGTCGACGCCATCGAGCGCCACGTGATCGGCGCCGACCTGGTGATCGGCGCGGTGCTGGTGCCGGGCGCAGCCGCACCCAAACTGGTGACCCGCGAGATGATTCGCCAGATGCGGCCGGGCTCGGCCCTGGTCGATATCGCCATCGACCAGGGTGGCTGCTTCGAGACCTCACGCGGCACCACCCACGCGGACCCGACCTACGTGGAAGAGGGTTGCGTGCACTACTGCGTCACCAACATGCCCGGCGCCGTCGCCCGCACCTCGACCTTCGCGCTGAACAACGCGACGCTGCCCTTCACGCTGGCGCTGGCCGACAAGGGCTACCGGCGCGCTCTGGCTGACGACCCGCATTTGAAGAACGGCCTCAACGTGGCCGGCGGCAAAGTCACCTACAAGGCCGTCGCCGATGCTCACGGCCTGGCCTTCATGCCCGCTGAGGAGGCCCTGGGCCTTTAGCCGGGAACGGCGGAAAACTGCCGATCCGCGAGGCGCTCTGGCCTCACGGAACGGCGGCAATTGGGTCTAGCTCGCCCTGCACGGGCAGGGCTAGACTGCACTCTAAGGTTTCGTATCAACTCGCAAAAACCGCAGGAAAGCCAGGCCGATGAACTTCATCCCGCCGATTCCGAATTCCCTCGAGCAGCACTGGATGCCGTTCACGGCGAACCGCCATTTCAAGGCGAACCCGCGCATCCTGACTGGCGCCAAGGGCATGTACTTCACCACCGATCACGGCAACCAGGTGATTGACGGCTCCGCCGGCCTGTTCTGCGTCGCCGCGGGTCACGGCCGCCCCGAGATCGCCGCGGCGGTGAACGAGGCGCTGACCACCCTGGACTACGCGCCGCCGTTCCAGTTCGGCCATCCCGCCTCATTCGAAGTGGCGCGGCGCATCGCCCAGGTCACGCCGGGCGATCTTGACCACATCTTCTTCTCCAACTCCGGCTCCGAAGCGGTGGAAACCGCCCTGAAGATCGCTCTGGCCTATCACAAGGCCAAGGGCGAAGGGCAGCGCCTGCGTCTTGTCGGCCGGGAGCGCGGCTACCACGGCGTGAACTTCGGCGGCCTGACCGTCGCCGGCATGATCAACAACAAGCGGGCCTTCGGCCTGGGCCTGCCGGGTGCCCTGCACCTGCGTCACACCCAGCTGCCGGAGCACAAGTTCACGGTCGGGCAGCCGGAGACGGGCGCGGAGCTGGCCAACGACCTCCAGCGCTTCGTCGAGCTGCACGGCGCGGACTCCATTGCCTGCTGCATCGTCGAGCCGATCGCCGGTTCCACCGGTGCGCTGATCCCGCCGAAGGGGTACCTGCAGCGCCTGCGCGAGATCTGCGATGAGCACGGCATTCTGCTGATCTTCGACGAAGTCATCTGCGGCTTCGGACGCACCGGCAAGCAGTTTGGCGCCGACAGCTTCGGCGTGATACCGGACATGATCACCATGGCCAAGGCGCTGACCAACGGCGTGGTGCCGATGGGTGCCGTCGCGGTGAACGACAAGGTCCACCAGACCCTGATGGATGCGGCGCCGGAAGCCGGCATCGAGCTGTTCCACGGCTACACCTACTCGGGCTGCCCGGTCGCTTCCGCGGCGGCGCTGGCCACCCGCGACATCTTCGAACAGGAGCAGCTCGTCGAGCGCGCCGCGAAAATGTCGCCGAAGTTCATGGAAGCGCTCTATGGGCTGAAGGAACTCGCCATCGTCACCGACATCCGCGGTTACGGCATGATCGGCGGTGTCGATGTGGCGCCGCTGGCCCAGCCGGGCGGGCGTGGCCTGAAAGTGATGCAGGAGCTTTACGATGCCGGCTGCATGGTGAAGCTGACCGGCGACTGCCTGCTGATCTCGCCGCCGTTCATCTGCGAGGACAAGCACATCGACGAGATCTTCACCAAGATCCGCGGCGTGCTCGCCAAGCAGTAAGGCGACAGACCTTTCAAACGCAAGCGGCCCGTGCCATGCACGGGCCGTTTTCGTTAGGGGCGGTCGGGAACGGCGACTATGCCGCCGCTTCCGCCTCGCGCTCGGCCCGGGCGGCGGCCGCCTTGGCGGCGAGGTCGCGGCGGATCTCGCGGCGCTGCGCCACCTCGATGGCGATCGCGCCGATCAGGGTCACGACGATGATGAGCACCGCCAGGGCGGCGAGATCTGGCTGGGTGCCCATGCGTACCTTGCCGGCCAGCACCGTGGTCAGCGTGCTCTCCGCCTGAATGGTGAAGACCGTGGTGTTGTAGTTCTCGAACGACGTCAGGAAGGCGAGCCCCATGGCCGAGAAGATCGCCGGCCTGAGGAAGGGGACCAGCACCTTCCAGAACACCTGCACGTGGGTGGCGCCGAGATCGAGCGCGGCTTCCTCCTGGGTGCGGTCGAAGCGCTGCAGGCGGGCGAGGAACACCAGCATGGTGTAGGCCGAGATGAAGGTCGACTGACCCACAATCGTGAGAAACATGCCGCTGTAGTAGAAGCTCTCGTAGTCGGCATCGACGATGGTCCCAAGGCGGTCCCAGAACACCAGGGTCGAGATGCCGAGAATGACGCCGGGCATCAGCACCGGCGACACGACGACGGTGTAGTAGACCGTCTGCAGCTTCTTGTGGACCTGGGTCATGACAATCGCCGCGGCGAGGCCGATCGGCACCGACACGGCCATGACACCGATGCCGATCCAGATCGAGTTCACGAAGCCCTCGATCATCAGCGCGTCGTCGAAGAGGGCGGGGAACCAGCGCCAGGTGAAGCCCTCCCAAGGCACCACCTGCGGGAAGTCGACGTCGTTGAAGGCGGCCATGCTCATCATGATGAGCGGGGCAAAGAGGTAGAGGAAGAAGATCAGGATATAGAAGCCGACCAGCAGCTTCTGGATGCGCCCGGAGCTCATCGTGCGATCTCCCCCAGGCTGACCTTGAAGATCTTCATCACCGCCAGCACGAAGACCAGGCAGGCGAGCAGCAGCACGATGGCGTAGGCGGCGCCCTGGGGCCAGTTGCCGCCGGTGTTGAACCAGCGGTAGATGATCTGCGTGAACCACAGGCTGGACGGCCCGCCGAGAATCTGCGGTGCCGCCAGGGCGCCGGCCGCCAGCATGAACACCAGGGTGCAGCCCGAGGCGATACCCGGCTTGGCGTGCGGCATCACCACACGCCAGTGGATGCGCCACCACGGCGATCCGAGGTCGCGCGCCGCCTCCACCTGGTTGTGGTCCAGGCTCTCGATGGCGTTGTAGAGCGGGAACACCATCAGCAGAATGTAAGCGTAGGAGAGGCCGGCATAGAGCGCCACGTCGGCGCGCATGAAGTCGATCGGCTGATCGATAATGCCGAGGGTCTGCAGGAACGCGTTGATGACGCCCGAAGTGCCGAAGAGGATGCGGAAGGCGAAGGCGCGCAGGATCTCGTTCACCCAGAACGGCAGGATGAGCAGCAGGATCATCGAGCGCGCGTAGCCGCCCTTGGCCACCTGGGCAATGTAGTAGGCGATGGGATAGCACAGCGCGAAGTCGATCAGCGTCACGAAGATCGAGGCGATGATGGTGCGCAGGAAGACTTCCAGGTGCAGGTAGTTGAAAGCATCCGACGAACCCGGGCTGCCGAACAGCAGATAGCGGTAGTTGTCGAAGGTGTAGACGTCCTCCGGCCCGCCGATCTTGGCCGGCGGCAGGTTGTGCCGAAACGAGAAGTCCAGCATGTAGGCCTGCGGCAGGACGATCATGATGACCACCCAGAACACCACCGCCACGATCAGGTAGGTCGAGATGATGATGCCGTTGCGCTGAAAGAAGCCGCTCATGCGCCGGCCTCCGGCTGCGTCCGTCCCGCCCAGCTTGTCACCCCGGACAAACGAGCGTCAGCGCGTGCGATCCGGGGTCCACGGCACTGCCCGGCTCCCGACTGTGTCTTCGTATCTCGGGCGCCTGGCCCAACGATGGATCCCGGCTCGCGCTCGCAGGCTCGCTTGGCCGGGATGACAGTTCGGGTTGCCCTACTCATCGGCCACCTCGCCCACCGGCAGGACGACCGCGCGGTCGGCATTGAAGGCGATGCTGGTCTGCTGGCCCGGGGTGAACTTGGGCAGGTTGCCGGAGTTCGTCATCGACATGACGATGTCCTTGTCGCCGTCGCCGCGTAGGAAGACGGAGAAGAAGGACCCTTCGAACTCGCTGTGCAACACCGTGCTCTGCAGCACGTTCTCCGCCGGCCGTACGCCGTTCACCAGACCGAGTGATTCCGGCCGCACGAACAGCATGGCCGGCTCTCCCACGTTCATGCCGCGCACGTTGCGCCCGCGCAGCCGCCCGAATGCCGTATCGACCAGGGCATGCTTGCCGTCGACCCCGGCGACCTTGCCGTGGAAGGGATTGTTTTCACCGACGAAGGAAGCGACGAAGGCGGTCTGCGAGTTCTCGTAGACCTCGGCGCCGGTGCCGACCTGCTGGATGACGCCCTGGCTCATCACCGCGATGCGGTCCGACATGGTCAGCGCTTCGCCCTGGTCGTGGGTGATATAGATGAAGGTGATGCCGACGCGTTGCTGGATGGCGCGCAGCTCGGTGCGCATATGCTGGCGCAGCTTCAGGTCCAGGGCCGACAGCGGCTCGTCCAGCAGCAGCACCTGCGGCTCGACGGCGAGCGCGCGGGCGATCGCCACGCGCTGCTTCTGTCCGCCGGAAAGCTCACCGACTTTCTTGTCGCCCTGACCGTCGAGGGCGATGAGGTCCAGCAGCGCATCGGCCCGCTTGCGCCGCTCCGCCTTGCCGACACCGCGCACTTCCAGCCCGAAAGCGATGTTCTCGGCGACGGACATCAGCGGGAAGAGGGCGAGGTTCTGGAAGATCAGCGCGGTCGGCCGCTTGTTGGGGCCGATGCCTTTCATGTTCTGGCCGCCGATGCGCACCTCGCCGAGGGTCGGCTCCAGGAAGCCGGAAACGGCGCGCAGGATCGTCGTCTTGCCGCAGCCGGACGGTCCGAGAAAACTGAAGAACTCGCCGTGTTCGATTTTCAGGTTCGCGTCGTCGACCGCCGTGAATTCGCCGAAGCGAATCGTCACGTGATCGAGCTCGACATCTGCGCTCATACCAGCCCGCCCCCAATGTAACGCCCGCGGGGTGCATCCCCGGCACCCGCGGAACCGCCCTGCCTCTGCCGCTCGGGAGCCGCGCTGTCACGCCTCTTCACTGGACGTTCACCGCCGGCCGCCTTCTGCGGTCGCAAATCCCACCTACGGGCCGCTGCCGGGACCCTGATGGGAAAGCGGGTCCCGACCTAACAGCCGGGACCCGTTTCACTCAAACCGATACGCCGTGCGCCGGTCAGGCGGCCACGAACTTGTCGCTGTATTCGGCGCGGATCTCGGTGTACCAGGGCTCAGACGGCGGCCACCACCACAGGCGGTCGAGCGCATCGCCCGGATAGGCCTCGCTGAAGTTCTTCTTGAACGTGGGATTGAGATACTCTTCCGCCCCAACCGCCACCGGGTTGTAACTCGTTTCGTTGGCGATGAGGCCGTTCACTTCCGCGTCGTAGACGTAGTTGATGTATTCGTAGATCTCGTCGATGTTCTCCGCGCCGATCGGCATGGACAGGCCGTCCAACCATGCAAAGGCACCTTCCTGCGGGGCCATGTAGGTCACCGGCTGGCCTTCACCTTTCAGGCGTAGAATTGGACCTTCCCACGTCTGGCCGATGACGACGTCGTTCTGCATGAGGCCGTTGATCTGCGCGTCGGCGTCGTTCCAGAACTGCTTCACCCAGGACTTGTGCTCGACCGCGAACTTGGTGATTTCCTCCCAAATGCGCCGCATGTTCGCTTCGTCCTTGTAGGCGTCGAGCATGCGGTTGGACGGCACCTTGCCGGAGGCATCGAGGTAGAGGCCGATGCCGGCCATCATGGAATGCGGGCGGCCCTGGATCTTACCCTTCATCTCCGGGGTCCAGAGGTCGCCGTAGGACAGCTTGGAGTATTCCTGCTGCCACTTGTCGGTGCGCCAGGACAGTGCCTCGGTGCCCCAGTGGTAGGGCAGGTGGTGGTTGCCGCCGTCCCAGGTCCAGGCACCGGTCGAGCCCTTGAGCATACCGGGGACGATCTTGGAGGTATCGACGCGGTTCATGTCGAAGGGTTGCAACAGGCCGAGCGGCTTCCACTCGCCGGCGCGGTCGAGGGTCGGGCCGACCAGGTCGAAGCCGCGGCCCTTGGTGGCGCGCATCTTGTTCAGCAGCTCTTCATTGGAGCCGTAGGGGGTGTGCTTGATGACGATGCCGGTCTTCTTTTCGAAGCCCTCCAGGAAGGACTTCGGCAGGTAGTCCGACCAGTTCATAACCTTCAGTTCACCCGAAGAAGCAAGCGTCTTCCGGCTGACAATGGCAGGCGCAACGGCGACGATAGCGCCACCAGCCGCCGCCTGCTTCAGCAGGTTACGGCGCGTGAAGGTCCGCACCGCGCGGTGCGTCTTCTCGCTTGATGTTGGCTTTCCAGACCTTTTCACGCTAGTTCTCCCCAAGACGTTGACACGAAGCCCGGGGCGCACGTTCGCCGCCCCTCCCGTTAGCTCAAATTTTCTAAGTGGCTTTTGAGCCTAGCTTTTGACTCTTTGACTCTGGCAGCGGCTTTGAAAACAAGTCAAGGCCAACTCGGGACAGCTGATGGTGCCAGGCGTGTACGAATGGGGCCTGCGATGCGGACGCGTCGTCTTGCTGGCGGGCGCTTGCATAGTCCTGGCCTCGGCTTCCAGCAGTTTCGCCGAGGCGCGCGGCCTTGCCGATGTCGTCTATGAATTTGCTGTTACAAACTATTGCGGAACCCTGACTCCCGCGGTCGAAGCGGGTTTCCGCAAGGAGCTTGCGCAGATCACGGCAGCGGGCGGATTCGACGACGAAACCGCCCGGCAACAGAGGATCCAGGGCTGGATCGCCGCCGAGCGCGAGTGGCGTAATCGTGGCCTTGGCGGCCAGCGCGCATGGTGCGCCGACGAGGGTCAGCAGGCGGCCCGCCACTTCCGGGCGATTGCCGGGCAGCCCTAACAACCATTGCGCCTTGCGCCCCTGGCCCTTGAGAAGGTTCCGGCGCGCTTCTAAGCTGTCGCCCGAAGGAAAAGCCAAGAAGGCAGGCCACCGTTGCGCGATTTCATCTTTCCGGTTCGCCACGACGGCGACCTCGGCCTGCAGGCCCAGCTGCGGCGCCAGCTCATCGACGCCATCCTCGACGGGCGCCTGTCGGGCAGCGACCCCCTGCCGTCCTGCCGGCGGCTGGCCCATTCGCTGAGCGTCTCGCGCAATACCGTGGTGCTGGCCTACCAGGCGCTGGCCGACGAGGGCCTGTTGATCTCGCGCGAGCGCATCGGCTACTTCGTGAATACCGACATGGTGTTCCAGCAGGCCGGCGGCCACGTGACCCTGCCGGAGCAGGAGAGCGCCACCAATGTCGACTGGTTCAACCGCCTGCGCCTGCGCCCCTCCGAACAGCATCACCTGACCAAGCCGCGCAACTGGCGGCGCTATCCCTTTCCCTTCATCTACGGGCAGCCCGACCCCAAGCTGTTCCCGGTGTCGACCTGGCGCATGTGCTCGCGCCAGGCGCTCGGCGTCGAGGCGATCCAGACCTGGACGGAAGACAACTTCAACGACGACGATCCGCGTCTCATCGAGGAGATCCGCACCCGCGTCCTGCCGCGCCGCGGCATCAAGGCGAAGCCTTCGGAGATCCTGGTGACGCTGGGCGCGCAGAACGCGTTGTTCCTCATCGCCCAGCTGCTGGCCGGTCCGGGCAAGGTGCTGGCGGTGGAGAACCCCGGCTACGTCGACGTGCGCAACATCTTCAGCCTGCACGGCACGGAGCTGCGCCCCATTCCGGTCGACAGCGACGGCATGGTGGTGGATGAGCGCCTGGACGGCTGCGCCTGCGCTTACGTGACACCCAGCCACCAGTCACCGACCACGGTTACCCTG
The DNA here is from genome assembly GCF_037652055.1 of Pelagibius sp. 7325. Classification (NCBI taxonomy): domain Bacteria; kingdom Pseudomonadati; phylum Pseudomonadota; class Alphaproteobacteria; order Rhodospirillales; family Rhodovibrionaceae; genus Pelagibius; species Pelagibius sp. 7325. The sequence goes on along the minus strand of NZ_JBBKAH010000009.1, from coordinate 200,448 downwards.
CCGCTGGAGCGCCGCATGGCACTGCTGGAGCGCGCGCAACGCTCCGACTTCCTCATCATCGAGGACGACTACGAGGCCGAGTCCAATTTCCTGCACGCCCCGACCACGGCCTTGAAGGCGATGGACCGCAGCGGGCGGGTGATCTACATCGGCAGCTTCTCGAAATACCTCGGCCCGGGCCTGCGCATGGGCTACATGGTCGGCGCCGAGGAGTTCATCCTCGAAGCGCGGCTGCTGCGCCGCCTCATGCTGCGCCATCCGGCGACCAACAACCAGCGCACCCTGGCGCTGTTCATCGCCGGCGGCCACTACGACGCCCTGGTGCACCGTCTGCAGCGCGACTTCCGCACCCGCTGGGAGACCATGGGGCAGGGGCTGGAACGCCTGCTGCCGCAGTTCAAGCCGCGGCCGTCGTGCGGCGGCACCTCGGTCTGGCTCGAAGGACCGAAGAGCCTGGATACCGATGTCCTGGCACGCGAGGCGCTCGCCGAGGGCATCGTCATCGAGCCTGGCTCGGCACACTTTCTGTCGGCCAAGCCGCCGCGCAATTTCATGCGTCTGGGCTTTTCCTCCATCGAGCCGGAGCGCATCGGGCCGGGCCTGGAGGGCCTTAGCCGCCTGGTGGCGCGGGCGATGGAACTGGGGGCCTGAGGAAAAAGCGAAGGCGGGCGGCAATCAGCCGTTCATAACCTGGTCGATCTGCCCCTGGTCCAGGGTATCCATGTTGCCGTTGATGATCGACGAGGCGACATCGACGAAGCTTTCCAGCTTGCGGGTGACGCTCTCGATGCCGACCTGCAGCGGCCCCTCGTCGCCGGCCTCGATCAGGGTCTTGATCCGGGGCATCGCGTCCAGCACCAGGCGGTCCATCTGCTCGATGGTGGCATCGAACGCCTGGCGATAGTTCTCCGGCGCATTCTCGTAGGCGAGGATGGCCAACTCGGCGTCGGAGAAGCAGCTGTCGCGGAAGTGGTCGGCGTAGGTTTTGGGCTTCCACTCGGCGGCATCCTCGTAGCACTCGGGCATCGAGGGCACCATTTCGAGCAGCATGATGATCTCGTTGAAGTGGTTCAGGTAGTCGGTCGCCAGCAGGGTGTTCTGGTTGATGTTCTTGCCCTTCACCAGCAGGCGATAGGTGCCGGTGAAACCCGCCCCTCTGGCGCCGGCCTTGCGCGCCGTGCCGGGCACAGCGCCGGCTTCCGAACCGCCGGCCTGCTCGGCCTTGCGCTCGGTCCCGGCCAGGGCCTGAGAGGACGATGATACCATGAGTTGATTCCCCAGCCCCGGCCCAATACCGGGGCAGCTTACCTGAACTGGCCACTATTCAAGCATTTGGTCCTTTAAGTTTCCTTTCCAGAAAGGAAAAGAGCTGTAACAACCGTCAGGTGATGCGCGATTGCCAAAATGCGCGCAATCGATTCGCAATTACTTTCAAGTCAGCAGGATCAGATGAAAAGATCGCCGGCCGAATATTCGGAAATGTTTGTGTAGAACAAAGTGATTTCCTCGCCCGCGGCAATTGGTTGCAGCGCCTCCAGCTCCGCCCAGGGACCGATGTCGTCCTCGCACCAGCGTATAACGGCGTTGGGATGCTCTGAATGGTTGCAGAAGGTGAGCTGGCCGAAGGCCAACAGGCACCCGTGGTCGTCGCTGCCGAAGCGATCCGGTTCGACGAAGGTGTAGGCGAAGAGGGCGGTGCGGTCGATCACGGCGCGGTCCGCCGGCGCCAGACGCACGGCCGGGGCCCGCTCGATGCGGCTGCCGGCGGCAATGGCCTCGCAGGCCAGCAATCCGCGCCCTTTTCCCGGCACTAGTGCCAACCTGACCATGCCGCTGCCCCCTCTCTCCGGACCCCTGTTTCCGAGGCCCCCGCTTGCGCCGGCATGGTTGCATAGGCAGCCCGAAATGCAAAATTGCCCAAATGCAAAGCGCCGGGCAAGCCCGGCGCCGTTGCGCATCAGCAGTCGTGTAAAACCTGACGGAAAGACCGGGCTCAGGGCCCAGGGCCCAAGATCGGCGCCGCGCGTCGCGCGCCGCTCTAGCGGTCGGTGGCGTCGTTCAGGACCTGCAGGGTCATGCGGTTGATGTCCTCGCGGGTCAGGCCGCGGGCGGCGAGCTGGCCGGACGACAGCCGCGACAGCGTGCTGTAGACCCGCGTCGCTTCCTGCGCGCCGACGAAGGCGGCTCCGATGCGGGCAAGGGCATGGCCCAGCTCATCGAGAGCGTGGAAGCCGGAATTCTTTGTTGCAGATGCAAACATGGGAGACCTTTCAACCTCGAATAATCGCTGAACGTCAAATGAACCGTCTGAAAGATATATATAATCCGTGGTATACCACGGCAAGCCAAAAATGCTGCAATGCAATATGATTTTTGCAAGCCTGGTATACCATGGCTGCATAACTGGTAATACCAATTGTTCGCACGCTGCCGCTGCCGCCGCGCGGCGGCTACTCGACAGGGTCCGGCTGCGTGGTTCGGGGACCGTACCGCTTGCGGGCCTTCGGCGGCCTCAAGTAGGCTGCGCCCCTCTGCGATATCCATTGAACAGGCGAGATTTAGCGAGATGACGAAGGTTGCCTTCCTCGGGCTTGGCGTCATGGGCTTTCCCATGGCCGGACACTTGGCCGCCGCCGGCCACGACGTGACCGTCTACAACCGTTCCGCCGCCAAGGCCGACGCCTGGGTGGCCCAACATGGCAAGGGGCATGGCGGCGCGGCAGCGGCGACACCGCGCGAGGCCGCCACCGGCGCCGAAATGGTGTTCTGCTGCGTCGGCAACGACGACGACCTGCGCTCGGTCATCCTGGGCGACGACGGCGCCTTCGCCGGCATGGGGCGTGACAGCATCCTGATCGACAACACCACGGCCTCAGCCGAAGTGGCCCGCGAGCTGGCGGCGATCGGCAAAGAGAAGGGCATCGCCTTCATCGACGCGCCGGTCTCCGGCGGCCAGGCCGGCGCCGAGAACGGCGCGCTGACGGTCATGTGCGGCGGCGACGCTGCCGCTTTCGAAAGGGCGCAGCCGGTCATCGACAGCTTCGCGCGCGCCGTCACCCTGATGGGCCCCTCCGGCGCCGGCCAGCTCACCAAGATGGTCAACCAGATCTGCATCGCCGGGCTGCTGCAGGGCCTCGCCGAGGGCATGAACTTCGGCCTCAAGGCCGGTCTCGACATGGAGAAGGTGGTCGGCGTCATCGGTAAGGGCGCCGCCCAGTCCTGGCAGATGGACAACCGCGGCGGCACCATGTGCAAAGGGGAGTTCGAGTTCGGCTTCGCCGTCGACTGGATGCGCAAGGATCTCGGCATCTGCCTCGCCGAGGCCAAGAACAACGGCGCGCGCCTGCCGGTGACCGCCCTGGTCGACCAGTTCTACGCCCAGGTTCAGGCGCGCGGCGGCAACCGCTGGGACACCTCCAGCCTGATGCAGCTGCTGGCCAAGGACTGACTGAAGGGAAGGCGCGCCTGAAGGGGAAGGGCGCTGATGCCCCTCCAGACTTTCGTCATCGTGGCCTGCGTGTCGGGCCTCTTTGCCACGGTCATGCTCGATCTCTGGCAGCGCCTCGTTCATGCCGTGGCAGGCATCCCGCCGGCCAACTGGGCCTTCGTCGGCCGCTGGTTCGCCTACATTCCGCGGGGAAGGCTGGTGCACCGGCCGATCGCAGACACGCCGCCCATCGAGGGCGAACTGGCGCTCGGCTGGACGCTGCACTACCTCATCGGCCTGGCCTATGGCTTCGCCTATGTCGGGCTTATGGTCTACGGCCTCGACCGCCAGCCCAGCCTGCTGAACGGCTTCGTCTTCGGTCTCTGCTCGGTGATGATTCCCTGGTTCATCCTGCAGCCGGGCCTCGGTCTCGGGGTCATGGGATGGCGGACGCCCAAACCGTGGGTGCCCATGTTCAACGCCCTGGCCAACCACATCGTGTATGGCGTGGCACTCTATGCGGGGGTGTGGCTGGCCCCTGCCGCCTAAAGCGCCGTCGTACTGCAGGGCGCCATTTTTAGCCCGTCCGCCGCGGGGCGCCACCAATCCTCGCCAGGGCTCTCCGCAGCCGCGCGTAGCTTGAGGGCGCGCAGGATTATCGCTTCATAGAGGCGGCTGTAGAAGTCCTGATTGGCTGCCCAGCATTTCTTGAAAGTGTCGTAAATCGATTGGTCGAAGGGGGCTCGATACGCATTGGGCGAAAGTTCGAAGAAGTGGACGAGCGGGTCACGCTGCGGCTGCGGCAGGCAGATCAGGTCGTCGTAGAATCCCGCGTATCGAAAAATGCTTCCCAGCGTCGAGGCAAGATCGATGTAGCGATTGACGGCATCCCGGAAGCATCTGGCTTCTATCGACGATAGCGCCGTTCCTATGGTCCGGAAGTGATCCGGGTGCTGCCAGGCGTAGAGGTCCGCCATCAGCCGCGGTTGGAAGGCAAGCACGTGGATTTCGCTGAGCCGAACGGAGTCAGCATGCGTTTCCGACATCAGGGCGATCCACGGAGACACCAGCATCGCGTCAACGTCAGCAGTCGGCCATACCTGTCTTGCCTTTCCATTCGGCACCACCCAATGCGCCAAGTGCAGCACAACCTTCAGGTCTCCCTCGGCAGCGCCCTGGGCCCGCAACCGCCTGAGCGCTCCTTTCAGCGCTGCCTGGGTTGCCGCCACTTCCGTATACTGCCGGTATTCCTCAGGTGGGTAGGAGCGGGCGCTATCAAGGTTTCTGAGCTCATAGTCGTCAGCCTGCACAGCACCCCCCATCGAGGCCACCATCCCCAACGCCACCACCAGGGCAATCAGCCAAAAAACCGGACGCGAAGTTACTTCAGCCACTGCGCTCCGCCCTCTTGGCGGCCTGCCAGAGTTCTTCCAGGTCTTCGAGGCTCTGGTCCCCGGCCTGTTCCCCCACCGCGGCGAGAGCGGCTTCCATCGCGCGGAAGCGGCGCTCGAACTTGGCGTTGGCGCGGCGCAGCGCGGTCTCCGGGTCGACCTTCAGGTGGCGCGCCAGGTTGGCGACCACGAACAGCAGGTCGCCGACCTCGTCCTCCAGGCGGTCGTGGCCGCCGTCGGCGACGATCTCCGCGCGGATCTCGCCGAGCTCTTCGTCCAGCTTGGCGAAGACCTGCTCGACCTCGGGCCAGTCGAAGCCGACCCGCGCGGCGCGCTTCTGCAGCTTCTCGGCGCGCAGCAGGGCGGGCAGGGCGGCGGTCACCCCGTCGAGGGCGCTGAGGGCTTCGCCGCCGCCGTTTCGCCGGGCCTTGGCGGCGCGCTCGGCCTCCTTGCGGGATTCCCAGGTCACCTTCACGTCGTCCGGCGTCGCGGCATGCTGGTCGGCGAAGACATGGGGGTGGCGGCTCACCATCTTGTCGCCGATCGCCGCGGCCACGTCGTCGAAGGCGAAGTGGCCGGCTTCCTCAGCCATGCGCGCGTGGAAGACCACCTGCAGCAGCAGGTCGCCCAGTTCGTCCTTCAGGGCCGCCATGTCGTTCTGCTCGATCGCGTCGGCGACCTCGTAGGCTTCCTCGATGGTGTAGGGGGCGATGGTGGCGAAGCTCTGCTCCAAGTCCCAGGGACAGCCGCCGGCCGGATCGCGCAGCCGCGCCATGACGGCGAGCAGGCGGTCGATGTTGCGGGAGCGGGGGGAAGTGTCGGGTGCGGGCGGGCTGCTGTCTGTCATGAGCGCCACACTAATCAATGGCGCGCCGAAATCAACGCCGCGTCCGGCAGCCCGACCGCCGCGTTTCTCGTTAACAAACCACAAACATTTGTTGTATAAAGCTGGCAAGATGTTGAGAGCACAGCCGCTGGCGCAGGAAGACCCCGAAACTATCTTCTTCAGCCCCATCTCGCGCGATTTCTGCGCCTACTGGTGGCGCCTGGCGCAGCAGCGCGGCGGCATACCCCTACGGGACGACATCGATCCGGCACGCCTCCTGCCGCTGCTGCCGCACATCTTCATCGTCGAGAAGATCAAGGACACCGGCCGCTTCTTCTTCAGGCTGTCGGGCACCGGCATCCGCGAGATCATGGGGTCCGAGAACACCAACCACTTCCTCGACGAGCTGCTGCACGGCGAGGACCTGGTGACTGTCTCGGCCATGTTCGACCAGGTGTTGGGCGAGGGCGTCGGCATCCGCTCGATCGAGGGCCTGACCTACAGCGACCGCAGCTACCTGCGCGTCGAGATCGTCCGCCTGCCGCTGTGCAAGAGCAACGGCGACCGCCGCCTGATCCTCGGCTGCCTGTCGCGCATCGAGGACGACAACCGGCCGGATTTCGGCGGCGCGCCCCGCGGGAGTGCCGTGAAGGACAGGCAGGTCATCCATATCGCCAACGACGTGCTGCCCCGCAAGGCGTTCTAGCGTCGCTTCAGCCGGCCGGCCCCGTGGCGGGATTTGCTCTCGGCCGCGTTCTCGGCTATGGGACGGGGCGGGTTGCGATAGCCAGCCTGTTGCGCCGCGCCGTTCAGAGTTTCCTTGGCCACAGTGATTAGCGATGTCCTTTGTTCCTGATGCCCTTGCCGGGGCCAACGGTCGGCCTGCGGGGCAGGGCCCGCGCGCGATCGTCTTCGATCTCGACGGCACTCTGGTCGACAGCGTTCCCGACATTCACGCCGCCGTCGCCGCCTTCCTGGCCGAGCGCGGCCATCCGCCCCTCGACCTCGCCACGGTCACCGGTTTCGTCGGCAACGGCGTGCCGGTGCTGCTGGAGCGGGTGCTGCGGGCGGTCGGCGAGGCGGCCGACCCGGCGAGCGTGCAGGCGGCGCTGCCGCGCTTCAACGCGATCTACGGCGCCGCACCTGCCGCGCTGTCACGGCTCTACCCCGGCGTCGCGACCGCCCTTGCGACGCTCTGCGAGGCTGGCTTTTCCCTTGGTGTCTGCACCAACAAGCCCGAGGAGCCGGCCCGTCGGATGCTGAAGGACCTCGGCATCGCCGGTTTCTTCGCGGCGCTGACCGGCGGGGACAGCCTGCCGCTGCGCAAGCCCGACCCGGCGCCCCTGCGCCACACGGCCGCTCTGCTGGGCGTCGAGCTCGCCGCCGTCACCTACGTCGGCGACAGCGAGGTGGACGCGGCCACAGCCGCCGCCGCCGAGGTGCGCTTCGTGCTCTTCACCGAGGGCTACCGCAAGACGCCGGTGGCGGAGATCGCCCACCACGCGGCTCTCGGCGATTTCGCCGACCTGCCGGGCATCGTCGCCGCGCTGGCTTCCTGATCCCCGTCGCTCGCCGGCAAATCAGCGCCTCGATCTGAATTTTTCCAGGGACTTATCGGACACTCTTAGGTCCAGGAGTCACCAGATGGCGCGGGCACCGTGCGCCGGTTTCAGGCCGGGACGCTGCGACCGCGGACCGCTATAGTAGGCCGGTGACATCGGGAGAGGTCGACGCGATGACCCTGCGGCAGAAGAACGGGGGCGCCCGAATGGCGGCCCGAGCGCGCCTCGGCGCGGCGACGGTTGCATGGCTGGCCCTGGCGCCGCTGTCCAGCGGACCGGCCGCCGCGGCGCCATACAGCGTCGAAGTCGCCGAGTTCGTGGTCTCGATCAGCGACGGCGAAGGCAACCAGCGCAGCGCCGTCGGCGATATCGTGCCCTATCTGCCCAACCGGGCGTGCTTCGGCTGGCGCCTGCGCCTGGCCGAGCCGCCGGCCGTCGTGCGGGTGCGCGAGGTGCTGCAGCTGCCCGAGGCGCCGGCGTTCTGGAGCGGCGAGGACGACGCCTACAGCACCCACACCTTCTCGGCCGACCGCACCACCGCCATCACCGAGGAATACAAGGCCCCGCAGGACGGCTGGCTGGAGAGCAGCTGGTGCATCGTCGAGGGCGATCCGGACGGCGCCCACAGCATCGACGTCTATATCGAGGATGCGCTGGTGCGGCACTTCGATTTCGAAGTGAAGAAACTCCAGGAATCGCCCTAAAATAAAGAGAAATCAGGCGGCCACAACCCAGGGAAGGGCGCTCAATAGCCCGCCACCCCAGCGACCTCGCAGTCACCGAGGGTGTAGTCTTTGTCGATGCGGCAGTTATCGTTCATGTGGACATTGAGCGAGCCTTCGCAGCGCTTCAGCCGCACCCGGGCCTGATATTTCAACACAGCGGTCATCAGGCGGTCCGTAATGAAGGTCACCTCGCGCAGGTCGTGCTCCGTCACATCGCGCTTGGCGAGATGCATCATCAGGTCGTCGGCGCAGACGTGAGATTTCCATGAGACGAACTTCTGCCCGTAGCATGCTTCGTCGGCGCAGCTGTAAGTCGCCTCGATGTAAGCTTCGATCTCGTCGGCGTCGGCCGCCAACTCCTTGGCCTTGTTGTTGAGGCGCCCGCAGACGGGGCCGGAGAAGCCGTCGGCGGTCACCGAGCCGAGGCCGATGTCGCCATAGGGCGTCATGCGGGCAAGGCGATGCAGTACGTCGGCTTCCTGGTAGCTGCCGCAGGTCCGCGCGGCGAGTGACATGTAGCCGAGATACCATTCGAACTGCTGCATCTCGGTCCAGTTCGGATTGGGGCCCGGCGCCGCCAGCATACCAGCCTGGGCGGCACCGCCGCCGGCGAGAAACGCGAGCAATGAAAGGATCAAAGAAAATACGCGCATCCGACGCTCCCTGCGTGCACAACCTCGAGGCTTATTCCTTGCCGCAAGACTAGCTGAAGGCGTGAGAAGGGCGCAACGCGAAGCGGCCAACAAGGCGCGAGATTCCCGCCTTTTCAAGATATCTGTTTCGCGCATAATTTATATTATGGAAAATATTGGTATCAGTGGGAATGCTCGGCGCTCACTTGTCCCCGAACACGTGCTCCGGTCCCGGAAAGCGCCTGCTGCGCACATCGTCGGCGAAGGCCGCGATGGCGGCTTCGGCGTCGCGGCCGAGTTCGGCGTAGCGCTTCACGAACTTCGGCTGAAAGTCGGTGAACATGCCCAGCATGTCGTCGATCACCAGCACCTGGCCGTCGCAGCCCGCCGAGGCGCCGATGCCGATGGTCGGGATTGCGATCTCCTGTGTGATGCGCCGCGCCAGCGGCTCGGTCACCTTTTCCAGCACCACGGAGAACGCGCCGGCCTCGGCGACGTCCCGGGCGTCGTTCAGGATGCGCTCGGCGTCGGGCCCGCGGCCCTGCACCTTGTAGCCGCCCAGCGCGTTCACCGCCTGGGGCGTCAGGCCGACGTGGGCCATCACCGGGATGCCGCGCCGGGTCAGAAAGCCGATGGTCTCGGCCATGGTGGTGCCGCCCTCCAGCTTCACCGCCGCGCAGCCGGTCTCGGCCATCACCCGCGCGGCGTTGCGGAACGCCTGCTTCGGGCTCTCCTCGTAGCTGCCGAAGGGCATGTCGACCACCATGAGGGCCCGTTCGGTGCCGCGGCGCACGGCCTTGCCGTGCAGGATCATCATCTCCAGGGTGACGCCCAGGGTGGAGTCCAGGCCGTGCAGCACCATGCCCAGGCTGTCGCCGACCAGCACGATGTCGCAGTGGCGGTCCACCAGCCGGGCGACCGGCGTGGTATAGGCCGTGAGGCACACGATCGGCGTGGCGCCCTTGGCCCCCTTGGCTTGGGCGATCTCGGGCAGCCCCACGGGCCTTGCTGTGCCGGATACGCTCATGACCGTAAGTCTCCTCCACCGCGCGATTTTTTTTGCTTTGGCGGAGGTTTTATAGGGCGGCAGCCCGCCGCGCCAGCCCTATGCCGATCCCACGCCGAACTATGCCTGCCGGGCAGCGGTCCCGTAGGACTTCAGGAACATGCGCACGGCGCTGGCGATGGTGCGCTCGATCTGCTGCCGGTCCGGCGCTCCGCCGGCGTTGAACAGCAGCGGTTTCACCAGGTTGCCCTGACACAGATTCAGGAAGTGCGCCGCGGCCAGTTCGATGTCCTCGTCGATCGCCAGCCGGCCCGCCGCCACCTGCTTTTCCAGGTAGGCCGAGAGGCGGCCGATGCCGCAGCGCGGCCCCATCTCGAAGAACAGCTGTCCCGCTTCCGGAAACTTCTCCGCCGCGCCCATCACCATGCGGATCAGCGCGATGTGCTCCGGGCGGATCATCATCGCGATGAAGTTCTCGCCGACCTGCTGCAGCATCGCCGTGACGTCGCCGCTATCGTCGTCGAAGTTGCACAGCTGCTCGGCCGCCTCGCGGCGGTCGACCGAGACCATCTCCGTGAACAGCTCTTCCTTGTTGCGGAAGTAGACGTAGAGCGTGCCCTTGGAGACGCCGGCGGCGCGGGCGATCTTGTCCATGCTGGCGCCGTCGAAACCCTCGGCCCGGAATACCTGCCGGGCGCCCTCCAGGATCTCCCGCTTCTTGGGGCCGTCGGCCCCCGCCGCGGCGGCTTTGTGCAATTCACGCACTTGGTCGGACATTAGGATCTCTCTTCTCTGACAGGCCGTGCCGGGCTTGCGGCTCCCGGCCAGGGACCCAATATGCCATTGACCGAACGGTTCGGTCAATGCTAAAGTCCGCGACTACTGACCGAACCGTTCAGTCATTCTCAGGTAGAATCATGGGCTTAGACACAGACAGCGCGGACCAGGCAGCCAACCCGGCGCCGGCCCGCAAGGATCCGGGCCAGAGACCGGTCCGCAAGCGCTTCATTCTGCTCGCCCTGGCCGTGGTTGCGCTGGGCGCCGGCGGCTACGAGGGCTTCCACTGGTGGACCGAGGGCCGCTTCGAGGTCTCCACCGACGACGCCTACCTCGGCGCCGACATTTCGATCCTGGCCGCCAAGGTTTCCGGCCACGTGGTCGCCGTCGAGGTCGAGGAGAATCAGGCGGTAAAGGCCGGCGACGTGATCGCCCGCATCGACGACGGCGACTACCGCCTCGCCGTCCAGGCCGTCCGCGACAAGATCGCCGCCCAGGAGGCCACCATCGACCGCATCGGCCGGCAGACGGACGCCTCCAGGGCGGATGTCAACGAGGCCAAGGCGCAGATCTCCAGCGCGGAGGCGGATCTCGAGCGCACCGCGCTGGACCTTGCCCGCCAGACCACACTGGAGAAGAGCAACTTCGCCAGCCGCCAGGCCCTCGACAACGCCCGCACCCAGCACGACAAGGCCGCGGCCGACGTGAGCGCGGCCAAGGCCGCGCTTGCCGCCGCCAAGGCCAACGTCGCCGTGCTGGAGGCCCAGCGCGTCGAGGCCGAGCGCAGCCTGGAGGGTCTGAAGACCGATCTCGCCCAGGCCGAGCGCGACCTCTCCTTCACCGTGGTGCGCGCGCCCATCGACGGCATCATCGGCAACAAGTCGGTCGAGCTCGGCCAGCTGGTGCAGCCGGACACGCGCATCGCCGCCGTCGTGCCGCTGGACGACGTCTACATCGACGCCAACTTCAAGGAAACCCAGCTGGCCGGGATCCATGCCGGGCAGACCGTGGACGTCGAGGTCGACGCCTTCCCCGGCCGCCGTATCCAGGGCCGGGTCGAGAGCATCTCGCCGGCCTCCGGCGCGCTCTTCAGCCTGCTGCCGCCGGAAAACGCCACCGGCAACTTCACCAAGATCGTGCAGCGCCTGCCGGTGCGCATCCGCTTGCCGCGCGACGTGACCCAGGAGCACGGCCTGCGGCCCGGCATGTCGGTGGTCGTCACCGTCGACACCCGCACGACACCGGTCGCCACAGCTCAGCTGCCTGCAGCGAGGCCAGAGACCACGTCCACCCCGCTCGCGACCGACGCCGAAGCCGCGCGCCTGGCCGCCAGCCGCTAAGGCGACTTCGCCGTGAGCGCAGGAGCCGCCTCCCCCTCAGGAGCACTTGCCGCCCCCCTTCCCGCTTCAGGCATTCAGCCGCGGCGGATGGTGGCCTTCATCTGCATGGTCTTCGGCATGTTCATGGCGATCCTGGACATCCAGATCGTCTCGGCGTCGCTGTCGGAGATCCAGGCCGGGCTGTCGGCCAGCGCCGACGAGATCTCCTGGGTGCAGACCGCCTACCTCATCGCCGAGGTGGTGATGATCCCGCTGTCGGGATTCCTTTCGCGGGCGTTTTCCACCCGCTGGCTCTTCGTCGCCTCGGCCGCCGGCTTCACGGTCATGAGCGTGCTCTGCGCGACGGCGACCTCCATCGAGCAGATGATCGTCTACCGCGCGCTGCAGGGCTTCATCGGCGGCGGCATGATCCCCACCGTCTTCGCCGCCGCCTATACCGTCTTCCCGCGCGACAAGCAGCACATCGTCGCGCCGGTCATCGGCCTTGTGGCGACCCTCGCGCCGACCATCGGGCCGACCATCGGCGGCTATCTGACCGAGCTGTTCTCCTGGCACTGGCTGTTCCTCTGCAACCTGCTGCCCGGCATCGTCGTCACCGTGGCGACCTGGCTGCTGGTCGACTTCGACGAGCCCGAGTTGTCGCTGCTGCAGCGCTTCGACTGGTCCGGCCTCTTCTTCATGGCCGGCTTCCTCGGAAGCCTGGAGTTCGTGCTGGAAGAAGGCCCGACCAACGACTGGTTCGACGACGAGTGGATCGTGGTCTTCTCCTTCGTCGCCGCGGTCTCCGCGGTCGGCTTCTTCTGGCGCGCGCTGACCGCCGCCGAGCCGGTGGTGCGCCTGCGCGCCTACACCGACCGCAACTTCGCCGTCGGCTCGGCCTTCAGTTTCGTCCTCGGCATCGGCCTCTACGGCCTCACCTACCTCTATCCCGTCTATCTGGCGCGGGTGCGCGACTACAACGCGCTGATGATCGGCGAGACCATGTTCGTCACCGGCGTGTGCATGTTCCTCACCGCGCCCGTGGCCGGCCGCCTCGCCCGCAGCGTCGATCCGCGCCTGCTGATCGCCGTCGGCTTCCTCGGCTTCGGGCTCGGCACGTGGGAGGCCTCCAAGATCACCGTCGACTGGGACTTCTGGGAGCTGTTCTTGCCGCAGGTGCTGCGCGGCGTCTCGCTGATGCTGTGCATGGTGCCGATCACCAACGTCTCGCTGGGCACCCTGCCCCTGGACCAGGTGAAGAACGCCTCGGGTCTGTTCAATGTCTCGCGCAACCTGGGCGGCGCGGTCGGCCTGGCCGTCATCAACACCCTGCTGAACGACCGCATGGACCTGCATCTGCTGCGCCTGCGCGAGAGCGTCACCTGGGGCCGCGACGAAGCCGAGCAGGCACTCTCGTCGCTGACGGACAGCTTCGCCGGCCTCGGCCCCCTGGCGCACACGGCGGCGATCAAGGAACTCGCCGCCACCGTGCGCGACCAGGCCCAGGTGATGGCCTTCAGCGACGTCTTCCTGGCGCTCACGGCCCTCTTCGTCGTGCTGGTCCTGGCCGCCCCGCTGATGCGGCGGCCCGGTGCCGTGACGGGCGGCGCCGGCCACTGAGCGGCGCTTCCTCAGTCCCGAACCCCGAATCGACAAAGGGCCGCGCAGTGCGCGGCCCTCTGGCGGCGTCCTTCGGGAGGCCTTCCCCGGCGTGCAGGACGCCGGGGAAGTCTGCCCTAGGACGAAGTACTCTTAAGCGACAGCCCGTTCCGGGGCGCCTGAAGCAGCAAGGCCTCAGGCAGCGGCGGCCGGACGGTTGTCGTTGGCGCGGAAGCCGACCACCTCGGCCTTCTTCTCTTCCTCGAAGACCTCGGCCAGAGCCAGGCGGCGCGCCAGGGCGTCGCCCGGAACCAGGGTGCGCTGCGGGCGCGGATCGATGCCGCGGGCCACGGCGGGAATGTCGCCACGGCTGATGCCGATGTCCTCGAGCTCGCGGTCGGTCATGCCGGCCAGCACGTCGAAGGTGCGGCGATACTCGATGTAGGCCGTCAGCTTGGCGGCAGCCGACTTAACCAGAGAGGCAACGCCGGTGATCATGTCGCTGACCATGTCGGCGATCGCCTGGGCGCGCATGGCCTCGGCCCGCGCGATGGGGTCCTGAATGTTGTTGAACTGGTTCGTATCCATTGTCTTCGTCCTAAATATGGCCGCCTGTCAGAAGCGGCGAATGCCAGTGCCTGCACGGCGGCCCAAAATGTGATCCCGACGGATATCGCCGTCCAACGGCGGCTCCTGGGATGGTGGGGCGGGGTGCTTGTGATGGAGAGAATATGTGCCTGATCGAGCCATGCGACGAGCGCATATGTTGCACCGCAGCAATGCGCCAAAGTCATGGCCATTTAAAGAAAACGTAAACCATTCCAGTGCTCTATTGGCAGCACTTTGGCGCAGTTCGCGATCCCGTAAGCCTCTTCGCGCGCACCGCACAATCAGCTGAAAAATGCCGCCGACGGCACTTCCTGGCCGCCTCCCAACGCCCCCCTGTCACATTATCTTACATAGCGCTCCGTCTCCCGCCGCTCTATAATCGGCGGTAATCGGGGATAAAATCCCTGTAATAACAATGTGTTCAGGGACACGCTTCATGTTTGACCGGATTTTTCCGAAGGCCTGGGTAGTGGCCGTCGCAGGGATTCTCACCCTGGCGGTGGGGGGTGCAGCAGATCGTGCCGCCGCGGAGGTGGTGCGTTACGAGGCTCCGGAGGCGCCGCGCATCGCCGCGCTGAAGGAAATCCCATCGCTCCAGGCCCAGGTCGAGGCCAAGGCCCTGCCCCCCGTCGGCGAGCGCCTCCCGGCGGTTCCCCGCGTCTCGGTGAGCGGCCCGAACCTCTCGGTCGGCAAACCCGGCGGGGACATCCGCATGCTGGTGACCCGCGACAAGGACGTGCGCATGCTCATCGTCTACGGCTATGCGCGCCTTGTGGGCTACAACGAGGAATTGGAGATCGAGCCCGACATCCTGGAATGGATGGAAGTCGAGGACGGCCGCGTCTTCACCTTGAAGCTGCGCGAGGGCCACCGCTGGTCGGACGGAGCACCTTTCACCACCGAGGATTTCCGCTTCTTCTGGGAGGACGTCGCCAACAACGAGGAGCTCTTCCCGGTCGGCCCGGAAGTGACGCTGCGGATCGACGGCGAACTGCCGACGGTCGAGATCATCGACGAGACGACGATCCGCTACAGCTGGAAGACTCCCAATCCCTTCTTCATCCCGGCGCTCGCCGGCGCGCGCCCGCTCGACCTCTTCGTGCCGGCCCACTACCTGAAGCAGTTCCACCCGAAGTACGGCGACGCCACCAAGATCGCCGCCGCCGTGGAGGCCGCCGGCGCCCGCAACTGGGCCCAGCTCTTCAACCGCATCGGCAACACTTACAACTCCGTCAATCCGGACCTGCCGACCCTGCAGCCGTGGAACAACGTGACGGCGCCGCCGGCGACCCGCTTCGTCGCCGAACGAAACACTTACTACCACCGCATCGACGCCAACGGGCAGCAACTGCCCTATGCCGATCGCTTCGTGCTGGATGTGGTCGGCAGCTCGCTGGTCGCCGCCAAGACGGCCTCCGGCGAGGCCGACCTGCAGTCCCGCGGCCTCAGCTTTTCCGACTACACCTTCCTGAAGGCTGCCGAGGAGCGCAGCGGCTATCAGGTGCGCCTCTGGAAGACCGTGCGCGGCTCGCAGCTGGCGCTCTATCCCAACATGAACGCGGCCGACCCGGTGTGGCGCGCGCTGAACCGCGACGCCCGCTTCCGCCAGGCGCTCTCGCTCGGCATCAACCGCGGTGAGATCAACCAGGTGATCTACTATGGGCTCTGCCTGGAGGCGAACAACCTGGTGCTGCCGGACAGCCCGCTGTTCAAGGAGGAGTACGCCGAGGCCTTCACCGCCTTCGATCCCGATGCCGCCAACGCGCTGCTCGACGAGATCGGCTTGACCGAGCGCAACGGCGAGGGCATCCGCCTGCTGCCGGACGGCCGCCCGCTGGAGATCATCGTTGAGACCGCCGGCGAGAACACCGAGGAAGTCGACGTCCTGGAACTGATCCGCGATTCCTGGAAGCAAATCGGGGTCAAGCTGTTCACCAAGCCCTCGCAGCGCGACGTGCTGCGCAACCGCATCTTCGCCGGCGAGACGGTGATGGCCATGTGGTACGGCTACGAGAACGGCATCCCGACGCCTTACAGCAGCCCGGAAGAGTTCGTGCCGATCCACCAGCAGAGCTACCACTGGCCGATGTGGGGCCAGTACGCCGAGACCACCGGCAACGCGGGCGAGCCGGTCGACATGGAAAAGCCCAAGCGCCTGCTGGCGCTCTACGACCAGTGGATCGCCGCCAAGTCGCGCGGCGAGAAGGTCACCGCCTGGAACGAGATCCTCGATATCCATGCCGAGGAGATCTACACCATCGGCATCGTCGCCGAAGTGCCGCAGCCCATCGTGGTGGCCGACACCCTGCGCAACGTGCCGGAGCAAGGCATCTACAACTGGGACCCCGGCGCGCAGTTCGGCATGTACCGCCCGGAGCGTTTCTGGTTCGATAAGTAGGAGGTGCGCGCGACCTACATCACGGCAGTCGTTTTTTCGGCTGCGTTCGGATTGCTCGTGACTTTGCCGATCAACTCCGCTTCTGCCCAGGCATGCGGCGGGCCCATGCCATTCGAAACAGCCCGTGAAGCGATGGAAAGTCTCATTGCCGACCCCTCGGCAACGAGCTCCGTTCGAGGCGGGTGGGCCGTGTTTGAGAGGCGCAATGGGGACCTGACCGAGTTCTGGACGTTCACCCCGAAAGATCACCCGGCCTTTCCCAGCGTGGCCAGGAGAATGGGATGTCGAAATGCCGATGGGGCCTGGAACGTCCGGACAAATTTGATCTGTCAATCCACCAAGACAGCCTGCGATGCACTGCTGCACGAGTACATGCTGCTTGACGAGCAGATGAAGGAAAGCATCCGGAAGCGGCATGGGTCTGGCACATAGGCCGTCATATACTGGTTGTCGTCCCGGCACTTGATGCCGGGACCCATTGCCCGCGCCGTTCAACCGACGTCGACGGGAAAAGCGTTCGCCTGTTGCAAGCGCCAATGGATCCCGGGGTCAAGCCCCGGGATGACAGCGTGAAGTGCGAGTAGCCGATGTGCGCTACCGCCCGAAGTGCTCAGCCGCGGTCGCGCTGTCTGTGACCTCAATCACCTCGAAATCGACGAGGTCAGACCAGGCATCGAGCCAGGGCTGCAGGGCCGACGCCGTCTCGCAGTCCATCAGCTGATAGCAGTGCGTGCCGTCGGCGGCGACCCAGCTGTCGACGTAGGTGACACCGGCCGGCAGCATGCGCCCGCGCGCCTGGAAGCGCGCGTAAACCGGGCCGGCATCGCCCTTGCGGAAGCGCTCGATCACCATGAAGCGCATCCTTGCGCCCTTTCCCCTCAGACCTCGACAACCAGCCCATCATAGCCGGGTTCGACCCCGGGCGGGCAGCGACCCTTGAGCTCTTCGTAGTCGAGGCGCTCGTTCATGTGGGTGAGGATGGCGTGCTGGGGCTTCACCCGCGCGATCCATTCCAGGGTCTGCGCGGTGTGCGAATGCGTCGGGTGGGGGTCGTCGCGCAGGCAGTCGACCACCCAGAGCTTCACGCCGGCGAGGATGGCGAAGGCGTTGTCGTCCAGCGCGCTGGCATCGGTCGAATAGGCGATGTCGCCGATGCGGTAGCCGATCGAGGTGTCGGGCCCGTGCTCCTGCACGAAGGACTGCACCGGGATGCCGGCGACGCTGAAGGTGCCGGCGACCACGTGGTCGGTCATCAGCGCCGGATAGAGGTTGCTCGCTGTCCGGCTGGAAGCGAAGGCGTAGTCGAAGCGGGTCGTCAGCAGCGCATGGGTGCGCGCGTCCATGTAGGCGTCGATCGGCGCGCCGCGCCCATAGACGATGCCGCGCAGCTCGTCGAGGCCATGCGCGTGGTCCGCGTGCGCATGGGTATAGAGCACCGCATCGATGTCGTGGATGCCGTTGTCGAGAATCTGCTGGCGCAGGTCCGGCGCGGTGTCGATGAGGATGCGGACCGGCTTGCCGCCGGCCGGGTTCGGCGCCTCGATCAGCACCGAGACGCGGCTGCGTCGGTTCTTGGGATTGGCCGGATCGGCATTGCCCCAGTAACCGCCGGGATCGCGTCCCGCCAGGGGCACGCCGCCGGAGCCGCCGCAGCCGAGAACCGTAAGCTTCATCGTTCCGCCCTGCCCGCCGCTCACGGCCGCGCGGCGCGGGTGAAGAGGCGGAAGAAGTTGTCGGTCGTCATGTCGGCGAACTCGGCCATCTCGACGCCGCAGAGCTTTGCCATGGCATCGGCCGTGTAAACGACGTTGGCCGGCTCGTTGGTTTTGCCGCGCTTGGGCACCGGCGCGAGGTAGGGAGAATCGGTCTCGACCAGAAGGCGGTCGAGCGGCACGTTGCACACCGTCTCGCGCAGCGCCTCGGCCGACTTGAAGGTAACGATGCCGGCCAGCGAGATGTAGAAGCCGATGCCCAGCGCCGCTTTCGCCAGCTCAGGGCCTGCGGTGAAGCAGTGGATGACGCCCGGGAAAGGCCCCTTGGCATATTCTTCCTTCAGCACGGCAACCGTGTCGTCGTCGGCGTCGCGCGCATGCACGATGAGCGGCAGCCCGGTCTCGCGCGCCGCGGCGATGTGGGAGCGGAAGCTCACCTGCTGCGCGTCCCGCGGTGCATGTTCGTAGTAGTAGTCGAGGCCGGTCTCCCCGATGCCCACGACTTTGTCGTGCGCCGCCAGTTCCAGGAGTCGGTCCGGCGTCTCCTGGCATTCCTTGTCGGCCTCGTGCGGATGGACGCCGACCGAGCAGTAGACGCGCGGGAAGCGTTGGGCAATGGCTTCGATGCGGTCGAACTCGCTGAGCTTGGTGCAGATGGTCACCAGGGTCCCAACGCCGGCGTCGAGGGCACGCGCCACCACCGGCGCGATGTCGCCGTCGCGCTCCAGGTAGTCGAGGTGGCAATGCGAGTCGACCAGGGGCCGCGCGGCCACCGCTTGCGCTGCAGCGGTCACGCCGGCGCCTCCTCCTCGACGTAGCGCGGGAAGATCGGCTGCGGCGCCGGCAGCGCGGCGCCGGGGACCAGGCGGCTGTCGAGCGTGGAGAAGTCGCGCGCGCCGGCGTCGACCGCCAACTGGTCGAGCATCCTGGCCATGGCGTCGGGCATCACCGGCTGGCAGAGGATCGCCAGACGGCGGACCGTCTCGGCCAGCACGTAGAGCACCGTCGCCATGCGCGCCGGGTCGGTCTTCTTCAGGGTCCAGGGCGCCGCGTGGTCGATGTAGCGGTTGGCCGCCGACACCACTTCCCAGGTCTTGGTCAGCGCGATGTGGAACTGCTGGCGGTCCATCTCGCCGCGCAGGTCGCCCAGCAACGCCGCTGCGGCATTCAGGAGTTCCTCGTCGGCCGCCTCCAAGGCGCCCGGCTGCGGCACCTGCGCCTCGCAGTTCTTGGCGATCATCGAGAGCACGCGCTGTGCCAGGTTGCCGAACTGGTTGGCGAGGTCGTAGTTCATCCGCCCGACCATGGCCTTGCGCGAGAAGTCGCCGTCGTTGCCGAAGGGCACCTCGCGCAGCAGGAAATAGCGCACCTGGTCGAGGCCGTAGGTGGCCACCAGTTCCTTGGGCACGATGACGTTGCCGAGCGACTTGGAGATCTTCTGGCCCTCGTTGGTCCACCAGCCGTGGGCGAAGACGCGCTTGGGCGGCTCGATGCCGGCGGCCATCAGGAAGGCCGGCCAGTAGACCGCGTGGAAGCGCAGGATGTCCTTGCCGACCATGTGCACGTCGGCCGGCCAAAAAGTCTTGAAGCTCTCGGACTGCTCGTCGGGATAGCCCACCGCGGTGATGTAGTTGGTCAGTGCATCGAGCCAGACGTACATGATGTGGGCCGGCGCATCCGGCACCGGAATGCCCCAGGAGAAAGTGGTGCGGCTGATCGAGAGATCCTTGAGGCCGCCTTTGACGAAGCTGATGACCTCGTTGCGCCGGCTCGCCGGCAGGATGAAGTCCGGGTTCTCGTCATAAAGCTTCAGCAGCCGCTCGCCCCAAGCGGAGAGCTTGAAGAAGTAGGACTCCTCCTCGACCCATTCGCACTCGGCGCCCGAAGGCGCGATCTTGGTGTTGTTCGGTCCGTCGGTCAGCTCGCTCTCGGCGTAGTAGGCCTCGTCGCGCACCGCGTACCAGCCGGCATAGCTGCCGAGGTAGATGTCGCCGGCGGCGACCAGCTGCTTCCACAGCGCCTGGCAGGCAACCTTGTGACGTTCCTCGGTGGTGCGGATGAAATCGTCGTTGGAGAAGTTCAGCAGCGCGGAGAGATCGCGGAAGTTCTGCGACACACGGTCGGTGAAGCTCTGCGGATCGACCCCC
This sequence comes from Pelagibius sp. 7325, assembly GCF_037652055.1. Taxonomy (NCBI): domain Bacteria; kingdom Pseudomonadati; phylum Pseudomonadota; class Alphaproteobacteria; order Rhodospirillales; family Rhodovibrionaceae; genus Pelagibius; species Pelagibius sp. 7325. The sequence goes on along the minus strand of NZ_JBBKAH010000009.1, from coordinate 180,318 downwards.
GCCTTCGCCGCCGACTTTTCCACCTTCTGGCCGTGCTCGTCGGTGCCGGTCAGGAAGCGCACGTTGAAGCCGTCCAGGCGCTTGAAACGCGCCAGCACGTCGCAGGCCAGCGTCGTGTACGCGTGCCCGATGTGCGGGTCGTCGTTCACGTAGTAGATCGGGGTCGTGATGTAATATGCCGGCTTGCCTGCCGTCATCGCGGATCTCCAAAGGGCTCGGCTCCCGCGCAGGGCGCGCACGACAGCAAAGGCCCGGCTCTAGGGCGCCGCGTTCTCCAGGTCCAGAAAGGCGCTCAGGACTGCCTGCTTCCGGTCGAGATTGGCCGCCTCCGTCCGGGCGAAAAGACGGCTGATCTTCTCCCACAGGCCAAGCCATTGCGCAAGGGGGCGGCCCTCCAGCAGGCGGCGGGCCAGGGCCGCTTCCCCGTCCACCACCTCGGGCGCCGGACGGCCGGTGGAACCGGCCCGGATGAAGCGTCCGAGCCACCAGATCAGCAGCTCCATGCCGGTCTGAAAGGCCTGGGGATCCTTCCCCTGGCCCCACTTTTCCGCCAGCTTGTGGAGGCGCTGGACGTCCAGCCGCGGCAGGGTGCCCAGAAGCCCGATGAGCTCCCGGTAGAGATCGAGACCGCCGTGGGCGGCGAGCGCCAGGGCCCGCCCGATGCTGCCGTCGGCCAGGCGCGCCAGGGCGGCGACCTCCTCGGCCGCGAGGTCCGGGTGGTGCCGCGCCAGCAGGTCGGCCACGACCGCCTCGTCCAGCGGCGCCAGGGGCAGCTGGCAGCAGCGCGAGCGGATGGTCGGCAGGAGGCTGCCGGGCGCATGGCTCACCAGCAGCAGGACACACTGCGGCGGCGGCTCCTCCAGGATCTTCAGCAGCGCATTCGAGGCGTTGCGGTTCATTTCGTCGACCGCGTCGACGATGGCGACCCGCCAGCCGCCCTCGCCGGCGGTCATGCGGGCGAATGAAAGGAGGCGGCGCACATCTTCCACCGGGATGACGCTGCGCGGCTTGCCCTTGTCGTCCTCGCCGCGCTCCAGGGTCATCAGGTCGGCATGGCCGGCGGCGGCGACGCGGCGGAACACGGGATGTTCAGCGGGCACGTCGAGGCTGTCCGGAGCGCCACCGAACAGGCCTCCGCCCTGGCAGTCGGGTGCCAGCAGAAAGCGCGCAAAGCGGAACGCGAGCGTCGCCTTGCCAACGCCGCGCGGGCCCGACAGCAGCCAGGCGTGCGGCAGCCGCCCGGAGGCATGCGCGCGCAGCAGCACGCCCTCCGCCGCCGACTGTCCGCGCAGCTCGGACGTCCGGCGCGGGTGCGGCCATGCGGTCTCTTCCGTGGTCTCGTCCTTCTTCATGCCGGCACGCCCAGCCGCTCGCTCACCGCCGCGGCGACACGCGCCGCCACCGCATCGGCGTCGCCCGCGGCATCGATCAGCACGCAGCGCGCCGGCTCGCGCGCGACGATGTCGTGAAAGCCCGCGCGCAGGCGCTGGTGGAAGGCGATGTCCATCTGCTCGTAGCGGTCTTCGGCCACCGCGGTGCCGCCGTTGCGGTGCTTGGCGCGCTTCAGGCCCTCCTCGACCGGGAGGTCGAGCACCAGCGTCAGATCGGGCATCCAGTCGCCGACCGCCAGCCTGTAAAGGGTCTCCACCGCCTCACGGCCGAGGCCCTGGGCGTAGCCCTGGTAGGCCATGGTGGAATCGACGAAGCGGTCGCAGACCACCCAGGCGCCCCGGGCGAGCGCCGGCTCTATGGTCTGGCGCAGGTGATCGCGGCGCGCGGCGAAAATCAGCAGCGCCTCGGTCATCGGGTCCCAGCGCGCCGCTTCGCCGGTCACCAGCAGCTTGCGAATCTCCTCGGCGCCGGCACTGCCGCCCGGCTCGCGGGTTTCGACGACTTCCAGGCCGCCGGCACGCAGCCATGCGGCCAGGCCGCGCTGCTGGGTCGACTTGCCTGCCCCCTCGCCGCCTTCCAGCGTGATGAAGCGCCCTCTTGCGTTCACGGCAGGGGGCTCAGGGGGCGCCGAGCAGGAGAAACTTCACGCTGGCGGCGATGCGGCCGAAGGGGCCGAGCTGCTCGACGTCCGTGCCGGCCTGCAGCGGCACCTCCACCGGCACGCCGTCCGGCCAGGTGACGCGCAGCTTGGCGATCTGCTGGCCCGCCGGCACTGGCGCCGGGATCGGCGAGTCGTAGACCACCGCCACCTGCATGCCGTTGCGATCGCTGCGCGGCAGGGTCACCTTGAGGTCCGAGGGAATCACCAGCGGGACGGTCTCCTCGGCGCCCAGCCACACCGGCGCCTCGTCGACGGTATCGCCGGCCTTGAACAGGGCATAGTTGTCGAACTCGCGGAAGCCCCAGGAAAGCAGCCGGTCGGACTCGTCAGCCCGCGCCTGCATGGAGGGCAGGCCGTTGACCACCAGGATGAGACGACGCCCGTTCTGCACCGCCGAAGCGGTCAGCCCGTAACCGGCGTCCTCGGTATGACCGGTCTTCAGGCCGTCGGCACCGATGTTGCGATAGAGCAGCGGATTGCGGTTGCCCTGGCGGATGTCGTTCCAGGTGAACTCCTTCTCCGCGTAGTAGTGATAGTGCGTGGGATGATCGAGGATGATGCGCTTGGCAAGAATGGCGAGCTCGCGGGCCGTCATCAGGTGGTTGGGATCGGGCCAGCCGGTCGAGTTACGGAAGGTGCTCTTGGCCATGCCCAGCTCGCGCGCCTTCTCGGTCATCAGATCGGCGAAGGCCTCCTCGCTGCCGGCAAGGCCTTCGGCCAGCACGATGCAGGCATCGTTGCCGGATTGCACGATGACGCCGCGCAGCAGGTCCTCGACGCGCACCTGGTTGCCGACCTCGACGAACATCTTGGAGCCGCCCTTGCGCCAGGCCTTCTCGCTGACCGTCAGCTTGTCGTCGAGGCTGAGGCGGCCGTCGTCGATGCGGTCGAACACCATGTAGGCGGTCATCAGCTTGCTCATCGAAGACGGCGGCATCAGCTCGTCGGCGTTCTTGTCGAGCAGCACGGCGCCGGTGTCGAAGTCGACCAGGAAGGCCTGCGAGGCCTGGGTATCGATGGTCGCGGCGGCCCGGGCAGCACCGGGCAGGACGGCACCGGAGAGACCGGCGGCGAGACCGAGGGCGAAGAGGAAGCGTGTGTAGCGTTTCATGGATAGGAAGACTCCGCTATGCCTTGCGGCGGCACGGGCGCTGGGCACCGGCCATGAGAGAGTTTCAGCCGCAAATGTGTCGGCATCATGATTGGGCAAGGCCGTTCAATCGACCACCACCTGCGCATCTTTAAATCCGTTCTCCAACAGCAGCTCGAGCATCCGGTCGGCCTGTTCGACGCTCGCTACGGGACCGAGCCGGACCCGATAGAAAGCGTCCTCGCCGACCAACGCCTTGGCGATCTGCACGTCGCCCAGGGAGGACAGCCGGGCGCGCAGGCGCACCGCGTTGCCGACTTGGGTGAAGGCGCCGGCCTGGACATAGATCTCCGTGCGCCGCACCGGCACCTGGGTGACCACCGGTTCCTGGTCCGGCAGCGTCGCCGTACGCAGGCGTTGCGGCCCGGCGTCCGACAGCGCTGCGCCGGTCTGCGCCGGCTCGGCGGATGCGGTGCGCAGCGGCGCCGGTTGCGCGGCGCCCCCGCCGACCGGCGGCAGTTCCTGCACCGCGACGTTTTCCACCGGCACCGCCGGCGGTGGCGGCGCCCCGCCGGCCGTGCCGCCGCTCGCCAGCATGGCCAATTGGCGGCTCTCGGTCTCGAGAATCTGCACCCGCACCTTGGCGGTGCCCTGGTTGGTGAAGCCCAACAGCTCCGCCGACCGCTTCGACATGTCGATGATGCGGCCGTGGGCGAAGGGGCCGCGATCGTTCACGCGCACCCGCACCGATCGGCCGTTCTCCAGGTTGGTGACCTGCACCAGCGAGGGCAGCGGCAGCGTGCGGTGTGCGGCGGTCATGGCGTTCTGGTCGTACAGTTCGCCGTTCGCCGTGTACTTGCCGTGAAAACCGGGGCCGTACCACGACGCGATGCCGGTCTCGTCGTACCCGAAATCCTCGCGCGGATAGTACCAGACGTTGGCGATCTGATAGGGCTTGCCGACCTTGTAGGTCCCCGTCTGCGGCACCGTGGTGGCGGTCGCGGCGGGCTCGTCCAGGCGCTTGACGTTGTGAACCGCCAGCTGAGTCTCGGCGCAGCCCAGCAGCGTACCGAGCAGGGCGAGCAAGAGCGCGCCACGTCTCAGGCCAGTCGCCTTCATTTTGTGCTCCGCATCCGTACCCCTACCCGATCTTGTATCCTATGAGTCTTGCCCCGGCGAGACAACCCGCACGGGCCCTATTGGCTCGCCCCGCCGGTGGCCGCGCGCAGCCGCTGGATGATCTGCTGGGTCGGGTAGCCGTCGGCCGGCAGCCCCAAGGACTGCTGATAGGCGCGCAGCGCCTCGCGGGTCATCGGGCCGACCAGGCCGTCGGGCGTGCCGGCTTCGTAACCGAGCTGGTTCAGCATCGCCTGCATCTCCTCGATCGCCTTCAGGCTCAGGGGGTCCTCGTCAGGCAGCGAGGCCGGGCTCAGCGCCGGGGCGCCGTCGATGCGGTCGGCCAGGTGGCCGACTGACAGCGCGTAGAGAATGGAGCGGTTCCACACCAAAATGGTGCGGAAGTTCTCGTAGACCAGGAAGCCCGGGCCGCCGTGGCCCGCCGGCAGCACCAGCGAAGCCTCGAGCCCGTCGACGGCCGGCAGCGGGCTGCCGTCGTGGCTGCGCACGCCGAGGGCCGCCCACTCCGCCAGCGGCTTCTGCACCGAGAGATTGGCGAGACCGTAGTCAAAGCCCGCCGGCAGCGTCACCTCACGGCCCCAGGTCCGGTCGCCGCGCCAGCCTTCCTGCGACAGGTAGTTGGCGGCCGAGGCGAAGATGTCCGGCAGCGAGTGCCAGATGTCGCGGTGGCCGTCGCCGTCGTAGTCGACCGCGAAGTTCACGAAGGTCGAGGGGATGAACTGCAGCTGCCCCATGGCGCCGGCCCAGGAGCCGGTCATCTCGCCGACGCTGATATGGCCCTCGTCGAGAATCTGCAGGGCGTCGAGCAGCTGGGCGCGGAAGAAGTCGTGCCGGCGGCCCTCGTGGGCAAGGGTGGCCAGCGCCGCGATCACCGAATAGCCACCGGTGTGCTGGCCGAAGTTGCTCTCCAGACCCCAGAAGGAGACGAGGAAGCGCGGCTGCACGCCGTATTCGGCGGCGACCTTGTCCAGCAGCACGCGGTGCTCGTCGAGCAGGCGCCGCGCCTGGGCGACGCGCGCGTCGTTCACGGTGGAGCGCATGTAGCGGGTGAAGGTCAGGGTGAACTCACGCTGGCTGCGGTCACGCTCGATCACCTCGGGCAGCGGCTGCAGGCCGGCAAAAGCCTGGTCCACCGTCGCGGCACGGATGCCGCGGCCGACGGCGTCCTGCTTCAGGCCTGCCAGGAAGCTGTCGAAGTCAGCCTCCGGGCCCGCCGGGGCCGGACTCGCAGAGGTCTGGGCGCAGGCCGCCAGCGGCAGCAGCAGGACGGCGAATACTGGACCGGCGGCGGACCGCAGGACCCTGCCCAAGGTCTTGCCGATGCCCGAGGTCATACGCTGAAATGTCACTCGCCTTCTCTCCCAGACTGCGTTTGCTACTGCGGACCGGCGGCGCCCCACGGGCGGGCGCCCCAATCGGCGCCTCCATTTGCGTCCCGGGGCCCCTCGCGCGTTGCCGGGGCGACGCGGGCGCGAAGCGGATGCGTTTGCAGGGCACTTGTGCCATAAGCCTGTTAACCTTGGCAATCCGCCCGCCCCTTTGCTTTCGCGTTCCGCTCCCATGACAGCTTCCCTGCCGCCTTCACCCGCGGCGTCCAGCATTCCCGGCGACCGACCGCTGGTCGGCATTCTGCTGATGCTGGGCGCCATGTCGGTGGTTCCCTTCATGGACGCCATCGCCAAGCAGTTGAGCGGCCACCTGCCGGTCCTGCAACTGGTCTGGGCGCGTTACTTCTTTCATTTCTGCCTGATTTTCCCGGTCGTGCTGCTGCGCTACGGGCCGCGCCGGATGATCCCGCCGCGGCCGCTGCTGCAACTTGTGCGCGGCGGCCTGCTGCTGGCCTCGACCATCCTGTTCTTCGCCGCCATCGCCGAGATGCCGCTGGCCGATGCCCTGGCGCTCATCTTCGTCTCGCCGCTGCTCGTTACCGCCCTGTCGCCCTGGGTGCTGGGAGAGAGCGTCGGCCCGCGCCGCAAGCTCGCCGTGCTGGTCGGATTCCTCGGCGCCCTCCTGATCATCCGCCCGGGCGTCGGCGCCATCCAATGGCCCGCCCTGCTTGCGCTGGGTGCCGGCGTCGTCTTCGGTCTCTACCTGCTGACCACCCGGCGGCTGGCCGGCTCCGCGCCGCCCCTGGTTACCCTCACCTATTCGGCGGCGGCCGGCGCCCTGATCATGAGCTTCGTCGCCCCCGTCGTCTGGGTCGTCCCCAGCCCGACCGATCTCGCCGGCATGGTGATGCTGGGCGCGATCGCGGCGGGCGGCCATTTCCTGCTCATCAAGTCCTTCGACTTCGCCCCCGCTTCGCTGCTGGCGCCCTTCACCTACAGCGAGATCATCGTGACCACGCTGCTGGGCTTCGTGTTCTTCGGGGATTTTCCGGATTCCTGGACCTGGGCCGGCATCGCCGTGATCATCGGCAGCGGCGTCTACATCTCGCTGCGCGAGCGGGTGCGCGGCGCGCGCCCCTCGGCCCCCACGAAGACCGTGCTCTGAAGGCCTCAGTTGCTCTCGGTCACTTCCAGGGTGACGGTGTCGCCGGCCAGCACATAGACCACCTTGCCGTCGGAGGCTTGGTAGGTCCATTTCTCGAGCGGGCCGAGCTTCGACACCTCGCTCGGCTCGCCGAGGGCGGCCTCCAACTGGTCGCGGGTGTCCGCGCCCTTGGCCTTCTTGATGAGGTCCGCCTTGCTCGGCGCGAAGCAGGCGGCAAGCGCCAGCAGGACCACGAGGGCGGCGAAGGTTCTCACGAGTTTCATCTGTCGGTGCGTTCCGTTGGTGTCGGCGGTCGCCCCTGTCTAGCCGCAGCCTCAAGCCGCGGCAAGGCCGAGACGGCTGGAATGGCCGAAGCCCGAAGTGGAGCAGAAAAAAGCCCCGCCGGGGAAGGCGGGGCTTTTGAGAGGTCGATGCAATCAATTTCAGGAGACGGTCGATGAACCGTGATTTCAGTATTGGGCCCGCATGGTAAACAAAAGGTTAACGAAACCCGAAAATTTCTTAAAATTCGTTATTTGGTCCGATGGTAGACGCGACAATCGGTGCTACCCTGACCGCGGAACAGATAAACCACTTGTTTTTCAGACATTTGCGCGGGGTCATAGAGGCTGCTATGGCCGCCGACCGCCGCGCCGAAAGTGCGCCCATCGACCACGCCGACCAGGTACTGATCGCGTTTTTGGCGAAACTGGCGCCGGTTGCAGGCGCGGCTGAGATCGGCATTGATGACCCAGCGCTCCAAGAGTTTGCCATCGTCGCGCACGATGACGTTGGATCCGGCGCGGACCTGCTTGGGGCGGTCGAAGATCGAGGAGCCGCCGCGCAGGGATTCGCCGGGCCTGGCGTAATGGCTGGGGTCGGTCGCCATCAGGTCGGCCGCCACGGCACGGACGCCCGGCACCGCACTGCCCAGCAGCACCAAGGCCGCCAGAAGGCCGATAGATGTCAATAACTTAACCAAGGCTACCTACCAGGACATGGCAAAAAATGACTCCTCCTGAGCCGTCCCTAGCGTAACGCAGTTCCGCTAGCCTCGGGTTAAGACCCTTGCTGAATCGGCGGTTAACCGGACGTGAAACCCAGCCCGCGCGAGAAGCGTAGGTGCTGGAAGAGGTTGACCGATTTGAGAGAAGGATACCGCCGCATGCTCGACCTGGATGCCCCGGCCCAACGACGCGCCGCCGGCGAGTCGACACCTGGCCCCGCGCCTGCCCCTGGCCCGGCGCCCGCCGCGCCGCCTCCGGTGATGCTCGGCGGTGTCGCCACTGCCGCGCCGCGCCATCTGCTGCGCCAGGAGGACGTGGTGCGCCGAGTCCGCGCCCTGTTCGGTGAGCGGCGCCTCGACATCGAGCGCCTGCTACCGGCCTTTGGCAACGCCGGCATCGAGACGCGGCATTCCTGCGTGCCCATCGAGTGGTACCTGGAGCCGAGCGACTGGAAGACGCGCAACGCCCTTTTCATCGACAATGCGATCGACCTGCTGGCCGAAGCCGCGGAGGCCTGCCTCGCTCAGGCGGGCCTCTCCTGCGATGCCATCGACGGCCTGGTCACCGTCTCCACCACCGGCATCGCCACCCCAAGCCTCGACGCCCGCCTGATGGAGCGCCTGGCCTTCCGCCGCGATGTCGCCCGCTTGCCGGTCTTCGGCCTCGGCTGCGCCGGCGGCGTGCTCGGCCTGTCGCGCGCCGCCGCGCTGGCGCAGAGTCTTGCCGTCGGCCGCAAGGACGGCGCCAAGGTGCTCTGCCTGGTGGTCGAGCTTTGCGGCCTTACCTTTCGCGCCAACGACCCTTCCAAGAGCAACGTCATCGCCGCCGCCCTCTTCGGCGACGGCGCCGCGGCGGTGCTGCTGGAAGCCGCGCCCGACGGCAAGATGGCCGCAGGCAGCGCCAAGCTCGGCCCAGCTGGCGAATACACTTGGCCGCAGTCGCTCGACGTCATGGGCTGGGAGATGGAGAACGACGGCCTCGGCGTGCTGTTCTCGCGCGACATCCCGGCCCACATCCACGAGCGCATGGGCCCGGCGGTCGACACCTTCCTCGGCCGCCACGGCCTGTCACGCGACGCGATCGACGGCTACATCTGCCATCCCGGCGGCGCCAAGGTGATCGGCGCGCTGGAGGAGGTCTTCGGCCTGCCCGAGGGCGGCCTGAGCGCAGCGCGCGGCGTGCTGCGCGACTACGGCAACATGTCGGCGGTCACCGTGCTCTTCGTGCTGGAGCGCCTGCACAAGGCGGGCCTGAAGGGCCGCTACCTGATGACGGCCCTCGGCCCGGGCTTCACCGCCGGCTTCCAGATCCTGGAAGCGTGAACTCATGAGCGTGCTTTGGATCGTCCTGCTGCTGGTGGCGGCGCAGCGGCTGGCGGAACTTGTCTACGCCCGCCGCAACACGCGCTATCTGCTGGCTGAGGGTGCCTACGAGGTGGGGGCCGCGCACTATCCCTTCCTGGTCGCCGTGCATGCGCTCTGGCTGCTGTCCCTCGCGCTTTTCATCCCGGCGGAGACCCAACCGGTCTGGTGGCTGCTCGGAGTCTTCGTCGTGCTGCAGGCCCTCAGGCTCTGGGTGCTGGCGACTCTCGGGCGCTTCTGGACCACGCGGATCATCACCCTGCCCGGCGCGCCGCTGGTGCGCCGCGGCCCCTACCGCTTCCTGCGGCACCCGAACTATCTGGTGGTGGCGGGCGAGATCGCCGTGCTGCCGCTGGCCTTCGGGGCATGGGAGATCGCGGTGATCTTCTCCCTCGCAAACGCCGCCGTGCTGGCGTGGCGCATCCGCTGCGAGGAGCGTGCGCTCATCGGGCGCCCCCTCGCCCGATGAGGCGCCAGTAGGCCTCGCCGAGGAGGCCACGCGGCAGGAAGATCATGCACAGCACGAAAACGAGACCGAGGCCGAGCAGCCAGGCGGGGCCCAACAGATCGCCCAGCGCGTTCTCCGCCAGGCGCACCGCGATGGCGCCGAGAAACGCCGTGATGAGGGCGCGGCGGCCGCCGAGCGCCACCCAGATCAGCACCTCGGTGGAGAGGTTGAAACCGATCAGCGGCGGTGAGACGAAGCCGAACTGGGCGGCAAAGAGCGCCCCGGCGAAACCGGCCACGGCGGCCGACAGCGTGAACACCGCGAGTTTCAGGGCGCGGGTGTCGTGGCCGAGAAAGCCGGTGCGCGCCTCGTCGGCGCCTACCGCGCGCAGCACCACGCCGCGGCGCGAGCGCACCAGGGTTTCCAGCAGCCCGTAGATCACAAGCGCCGCGATCAGCGTGCCGTAGAACAGCGGCAGCGGATCGTAGAGCTCGTAGCTGAGGCCGAAGGCGCCGAGGTTCACCGGCGGCACGCTCATCAGCCCGTTCATGCCGCCGGCGTAGGGCCAGCGCGTCATGATGCGCTCGGCCACCACCGCCACCGCCAGCATGACGATGGCGAGCTGCGCGCCCTGCAGACCCCGCCCGTAGAACAGGAAGCGCCCGAGGATGTTGGCGGCCAGCGCCGGCACAATGAGCGCCAGGGCCACGCCGAGGTAGCTGGACGTCCAGGACTCCAGGCCCGGCAGCATGCCGAGAGTGGTGAGGCTCATGGCGTAGGCGCCGAGACCGAAGAAGACAGCGTGGCCGAAGGACAGGAGGCCGCACTGCCCCCAGATGAGCGCCAGGCTCATGGCGAAGATGCCGTAGGTCAGGTACTGCGCGATCTGTCCCACCTGCCATTCACCGACCGCCAGCGGCAGCAGCGCGAGGCCGCCCCAGACCACGACGTCCACGGCAAGTCGGCGGTCCTTCACGAGCGCTTTCACTGGCGCCCGCTCCCGAGAATGCCGGTCGGAAAGAGGCGGATGGCGACGACGGCCATGGTGAAGACCACGACCTGGGCCAGCACCGGCGACCACAGGCTGGCGGTGACGCTGTCCGTCGCGCCGATAAGGCCGGCGCCCAGCACCGGTCCCGCCAGGTGCCCCGCGCCGCCGACCAGGATGGCGAGGAAGGCCGGGATGAGGAAGCCGAGGCCCATCTGCGGGTCGACACTCATGATCGGCGCCATGACGGCGCCGGCGAGCCCGGCGAGTGCCGCGCCATAGGCGAAGGTCGCGCGGTCGAAGGCGCGGGTCGAGAGGCCGAGGCAGGCGGCGGTGTCGCGGCTGGCGATCACCGCGCGCGCGGCAAGGCCGAAGCGGGTGCGGAAGAAGAGATAGAACGTTCCCCCGACAACCAGCAACGCCACCGCCATGATGAACAGGCGGTAGGCCGGATAGGGCGTGCCGAGAAGGTCGAGCTGGAAGGCAAAGGGGGCCGCGGTCGACTGCGCACCGGGGCCGAAAAGCAGGATGACGCCCTGCTTGATCATGATCGAGAGGCCCCAGGTCGCGAGGATGGTGTCGAGGAAGCGATGATAGATGTGGCGGATCACCAGCTCTTCGATGAGCAGGCCGACAATCCCCACCAGCAGCGGCGCGGCGATCAGCCCGACCCAGTATGAGACGCCCGCCTGCTGCAGCATCACCAGGGTGTAGGCGCCGAGCAGGAAGAGCTCGCCGTGCGCCATGTTGATGACACGCATGAGTCCGAAAACGATGACCAGCCCCATGGCGACCAGCACGATGACCAGCACGTAGTTGGCGGCGTCGAGCAGCAGGAGCAGCGCCTCGTTCATCGTCGGATCGACCCCTCAGATTGCCAGGTGCCGGTGGAGGACGGAAGCATCGCGGCGCAGTTCGGCACTCGCGGCTTCGGCGACGATGCCGCCATTCTCGATGAAAAGACAGCGCGTGGCGACGCGCAGGGCGAGATCGACGTTCTGCTCCACGGTGATGAGGGTGAGCCCCTCCTCCGCCGCCTCGCGCTTCAGTGCCTCGGCCACCTCGATGACGATGGAGGGCTGCAAGCCCTCGGAAGGCTCGTCCAGCAGCAGCAGGCGCGGCTTGCCGGCGAGCGCGCGGCCGATCGCCAATTGCTGCTGCTGCCCGCCGGAGAGCGTGCCGCCGCGCTGATGCCGCCGCTCCGCCAGGATGGGAAAGCGCGCGTAGATCGCCTGCGGCACCGCGGCGCCGAGTCCGCCGCGCCCCATGGCGCCCAGCAGCAGATTCTCTTCGACGCTGAGGTCGGCGAAGATCTCGCGGCCCTGCGGCACGAAGGCAATGCCCGCGCGGGCGATCTGCTCCGGCCGCCGACCGTCGAGGCGGCGCCCCGCAAAACGAATCTCGCCCTTGGTCGCCGGCAGCAGGCCCATGAGAGTCTTCAGCAGGGTGGTCTTGCCCATCCCGTTGCGCCCCAGGAGCGCGACGCTTTCGCCTTCGGCCACCGCCAGGTCGATGCCGCGCAGGACGCGGCTGCCGCCGTAGCCGCTCTCCAGGCCGCGTACGTCAAGCATGCTCATGCCGGCTCCACCGCTCCGAGATAGACTTCGCGCACCAGCGGGTCGGCCTGCAGTTCCTCGTAGGAGCCGCGCCGCTCGATGCGCCCGCGGACCATGAGGGCGACCGGGCAGCCGAGCTCGCGCACGAATCCCATGTCGTGTTCGATGACCAGCACCGCACAGCCGAAGCGCCGGTGGAGGTCGCGGATCAGCGCGACGGTGGCCGCCGTCTCCGCTGCGGTCATGCCGTTGGTCGGTTCGTCGAGCAGCAGCAGGCGCGGTCGCCGCGCCAGCACCATGGCGATCTCCAGCCACTGCTTTTCGCCGTGCGCCAGGCGGCCGGCCTCTTGGCCGCGCTTGCCCTCAAGGCGCGCCAGTGCCAGCAGGTCGGCAAGGCGCGCGTCGCCCGCCTCCTCACTGCCGACGAGAGCAACGGTGAGATTCTCGGCGACCGAAAGCTCGGGATAGATGCCGGGCACCTGGAACTTGCGCAGGATGCCGAGGCGCGCGACCTGATAGGGCTCCAGGCCGATCAGGTCCTTGCCGGCAAAGCGCAGGCTGCCGCTGTCCGGCTTCAGCGCGCCGGTGACGAGGTTGAACAGCGTGGTCTTGCCGCAGCCGTTGGGACCGATGAGGCAGAGCATCTCGCCTTCGGCAAGGGTCAGCGAGAGGCCGGCGGCGGCGCGGACACCGCCGAAATCCTTCTCGACTTCGGCGACCTCCAGCAGCTGCGTCATGGAAGCTGTTCTGACGCTCAGCCGGGCAGCACGACGTCGCCGACGATCTCGGCGCCGCGCGAAGCCATGAAGTAGAGTCCCAGGTGGTGGGTGAGATCCTGCGGATGCGCCGCCGTCTCCGGCAGCCCGAGATGCGCCGTCACCTCTTTCGGCAGGTCGTAGGTGGCGCAGGCGCCGGCATGCACCGAGATGTCCTTCAATCTCGGCATGAGGTCGTGGTTGCGCGCCGACAGCAGCGTGAGGACGAAGTCCATGACGCAGATGTCGGTGCAGATGCCGACCACCAGCAGGCGCTCCAGCTTGTGGGCCTTCACCCAGTCGACCACGGCATTGCTGCCGTCCGGGCGGATGGCGCCGACGAAGCCGTTGATGCAGTCCTTGCGCACCAGGGTGGCGTTGGGGTCCTGCCCCAGCCAGGTCAGTTCAGGCACCAGGTCCTCCTCCCCGGTGCCGGCCTCGCAGTGCGGCGGATAGGGCGGCTCCGGCTTGCCCGGCACGTGGGTGTCGAGAAAGGCCAGGATCGGCCAGCCCTGCCCGCTGAAGGCGCGGGCCAGGCGCTCGGTCTCGGCCACCATGGCGGAGACCTGCGGATTGTGGACCGGCGGCGCCAGGTTGCCCGCACCGACCGTGGCGAAGCCGTTCACCTCGTCAACGATGACCAGGCCGACGGCCTGCGCGCCGGCCAATGTGAGGCGCGACGGCGCCACCGGCAGGGCGGCGGCCACCTGGCGGGTCAATTGCGGCAGATCGAAGCTGTCCGGCATATCGGGCCTCCTCCGACGGGGGTCGCGGGGTCAGTCTAACTGCAACCGGCCTAGCTGCAACCGGCCTCGGGCGCGATGCGGCCGAGATCCTGCACCGTCACCAGGCCCGCGCCCTCGGTCTTGGCGAGGAACATCGGCAGGGTGACGTGGTGGTCCACGCCGCCGATGCTCACCGGGCCGGTGGGCGTCGACACGGTGAGGCCCTCCAGCCCGTCGACCACGGCCTCGGCGCTCACGGCATCCTTACGGGTGAGCGCGTCGCGCAGTGCATTCATGGCGTTGTAGTGGGTCATCACGTAGTGGGAGATCGGCACGTCGTTGCCGGCCTGTGCGCGGATGCGGGCCACGAAGTCCTGCACGCCCGGCTGCTGGCCGGAGGCGACGAAGGGCACGGTCACCCACATATTCTGACCGCCGCCCGGCCCGAAGGCGCCGAGGTAGGTTTCGGCGAAGCCGAGGAACGCCACGGTCACGTTGTCGAACAGGCCGAAGGCCTCGGCCTGCTTGATGAAGGTGATGCCGTCGCCGCCGGGCAGCGCGAAGAGCAGCACCTTGGCGCCGCTGTCGGCGATGCGGCGGATGACCGGTGCGAACTCCTTCACCCCCCAGGGCGTGAACTCCTTGCCGGCCACGCTGCCGCCCAGTTGCCCGACGATGCCCTCGGCGGCGGCGAACATCTGCTGCGGCCAGACATAGTCCGCGCCGAACATGTAGGTGCTGCCGCCGAAATTCTCGTGCATGTAGGGCAGCAGTTTCGCCAGTTCCTGGTTCGGCACGGTGTTGAACGAGAAGATGTAGCGGCTGCAGGCGCCGCCCTCGTAGTTCGTCGCGTAGAGCAGCGGCACCTTGGAGCGCTCCACCGTCGCCGCCATGGCGTCGCGCGACGACGAGAGGATCGGCCCGGTCAGCGCGATGGCACCGTCGCGCCCGATCAGGCTGCGGGCCTTTTCCACCGAGGTCTTGGGGTCGGTCTTGTTGTCCTCGTAGAGGACCTCCAGCGGGCGGCCGAGGATGCCGCCGGCCGCGTTGATCTCCTGCATCGCCAGGTCGAGACCGAGCTTCGCCTGGTTGCCGAAGAGCTCCAGCCCGCCGGAGAACGGCAGCACCGCGCCGACCCGGATGGGATCGGCCGCCCAGCCGCGCGTCGCCAGGCCGGGCAATGCCGTCATGCCTGCCGCCACGCCGGCCGCCGCCGCACCGGACGCCAGAACCCGGCGCCGAGAAACCTTCACCATGACCGCACCCCCTGTTTTTTGGCGAATTTCGTTGCCCGAGTTTGGCCCGGTTCGTGTTGCGCTGCAACACCCTGACCGCGCTCCGCGGGCTTGGGGCGGCGATTCAGGGTTTGCAGCCGGCGGCGGCTTTGCTAACTCTCCGCCGTCTCTCGGCCCCTGCCCCAAGATCGGCGGCGGGCACTTGAGAGTCTTCAGGGCCCGTTCGGGCCCCGGAGGAGGGGTGGCCGAGCGGTTTAAGGCACCAGTCTTGAAAACTGGCATGGGTGGAAGCCCATCGTGGGTTCGAATCCCACCCCCTCCGCCAAATCAAAAGGCCCCGGCATGGTCCGGGGCTTTTTGATTTGGGTGAGCGGGTGCGGTGAACGGACCCAGGTTCGTGTCGGCGTCAGCAGGACGCCGGCGACGCGGAGCGCAGCGAAGCGCCCGCCGAGTTGGCGAGGCGGGCGGCGGTCAGCAGACCGCCGTCTAACCCACCCCCTCCGCCACATCAGAAAGCCCAGGCATTTCCCATTGCAAGATCAGCCAGCCGGCTTTTTCACCTTGCCGACAGACTGGAGTGAACGAAAACCCTCGGAAGACCTTGGGAACGTTGCAGGGAACACTAAGTCTTGCCTGTAGAGGTCACCGAGAGGGTTTCGCTATGAGATATGCTCTTCTGCAGCACTGCATCGGGCCCGCCGTCCTTGCCCTGGCCATCGCCGCGCTTCCTGCCACCTCGGCAGCCCAAACGGAGAAGTTCGCGGAGGCGACGGCGGAACGCCTCGCGGAACTGCGGATCAGCGATTCCGAGGTGCGGTCGATCGACTACAAGATCAAACGGAACATGACCGACAAGGCCGGGCCGCCCATTCGCGGCGCAAGGGCCTGGATCCGCCTCAACGGCTGCAGCGGGTGGCTGGTGATTGATATGAACCGTGCCGCCTACGTCAATCAGACCTATACCCGCGGCGACTGCCGGGTGGACGGCGTCCCCGCCTATTAGGCGTTTCGATAGGAACGCTCCATAGAGGCAGCGCCCCTCAATACAGCTCCTTCGGCATCGCCATGAAGATGAAGTCTTCGACACGCTGCCAGAAGCTGCGGGCCGGCTGCCAGCGCCAAACCTCGTCGTCGATGGTCCACAGCATTTGGCCGTCGGGCGCCAGGCTCACCTGCCAGGCGTTCTCCGGCTGCATGTCGCGCGCGATGGCGCTCTGCAGGTCGGCGGCGAGGCCGGTGCTCTCGACGATGACGCCCATCTCGCTGTTGATCCGCCACGAGCGCGGATCGAAGTTCATCGAGCCGATGAAGGCGCGTTTGCCGTCCACCACCACGGCCTTGGTGTGCAGCCCCATAAACTCGGCGGTCACCGGCGGCGTGTCGACCAGCAGCGGCTGGATGGCGGCATCGGGCCGCATCTCGTAGAGCTCGACACCGGCCTGCAGCAGGTCGCGGCGCCACAGCTTGTAATGCGCGTTCACGGCAGGCACATCGTGCGAGGCCAGGGAGTTCGTGAGGATGCGATAGCGCACGCCGCGCGCCGTCTGCGACTTCAGCCATTCGATCGTCGGTTCGCCCGGAATGATGTAGGCGTTGGTGATGAGGACCTCGTGCTCAGCGCTCTCCAGCAGCTCGCGGATCGCGTGCGGCATCAGGTGGTCGACGCCGTCCTCCTCCGGGCTGTCGGTGTAAACGCGGCTGGTGCCCGTGCGCAGCGCGTCCGGCAGCTCGGCGAGCTCGACCTGCCAGTCACGCGCTTCGATCGCGAAGTGCGACAGTACGGGTGAGGCGTCGAGCCGCCGCGTGACCAGCGCAACGCCCGCCTCCAGGTCCTCAGGTGTCGCCTCCAGGCCGAGGGCCCCGGCCGGGGCGACCAGTTCGCTGTTCCAGAAGCGGTCGAACACGCCCGAGGCCTGGCGAGCCACCGGGCCGATCCCGAGGGTATCCAAATCGTGGAAATTGAACTCGGGCGACAGCCCGAAGTACTCATTGCCGATGTTGCGCCCGCCGATCACCGCGGCGCGGTTGTCGGCGATCATCAGCTTGTTGTGCATGCGCTGGTTGACGCGTTCGATGTGAAGCACGGACTCGAAAACCCGCCCCACAAGACTGCGCGCGCGCCAGGGATTGAACAACCGGATCTCGATGTTCGGATGGGCGTCGATGACCGCGGCGGCACCGTCGCGCAGCTTCGGGTTTGTCGCATCGGCCAGCATGGTGCTTAGGTCGTCAACGATGATGCGCACCCGCACACCGCGGTCCGCCGCCATGATGACGCGCTTGATCAAAAGCGCGCCGGCCTCGTCGCCCCACCAGACGTAGTATTGCAGGTCGAGGCTGTGGCGCGCGGAATCGATCAGCGCCAGGCGCCAGCGCAGGCCTTCTTCGTTGGATGCGAGCAGGCGGAAACCGGAGACGTCGGGGCCGACGGGCATCGCGAAGGACTTTTCAACCGATGCGAGCAGTCCGTCCGGCTGCGGTGCCAGCGCGAATTCCTCCGGTCCCTGCGGCAGTTCTGCCGGCAGGGTGGCGCAGGCGGCCAGAAAAAGCACCAGCCCACAGGCCGAAAGCAGCCGCAACATGACGAAATCGCCCCCGCGATTGATTTCCAGCCGCAAGTGTTCGGCGACGGCCGGCGAGAATCAACCCTGCAAGTGCGTCCGCGTTCCGCAAACCGCCAAACTTCAGGGATGGCGGCAGAGGCGCAGGTCAGCTGGACGGGCACTCCAGCGCCTTCACCAGCTCGCCGTTCTGGTAGCAGTCGCGGCGTCCGGGGATCTGGGTGCCGTCGTAGACCGTCGGATGGATGATCATCCAGCCATGCAGCTGGCCGTCCTTCATCCGGTTTTCCTGCAGCAACTCAGTTCCTTGCCAGGTTCGCGTGTAAGTAAGCCGGGTGTCGAGATGCTCGGCGACCGTCGTCGTATAGGTGCCGATCGTGGGGTTGCGCCCGAAGCTCACCGTGTAGCGCGGCGTTCCATCCGCCTTGGGCACGAGGTACGTGTAGTTCGCGGAGGGCGCGTCGCGGATCTCGTTGAGGTAGTCCCAGTCCTGGATGTTCTCGGCCAGCTGCCCATCGCCGGTCTCCTTGAACTGGGCGGAACGGATGATGCTGATGATCGTCTGCTCACCGCGCCGCTGCCCCTCGGCCCAGGTCGCTTCGATCCGACTGACCGTGTCGGAGACCGTCACGGTGCTGTAACCCTCGCCGCGGTAGCGCGAGATGTCGCGGGTGGTGCCGACGATGACCGCCGGGCCTTGCGGCCCGTTCTCCCCGCAGAAGCCGGACAGCGACACCACCCGAACCGCGTCCGGATCGGAGATGCCTGTGTAGCCGGGGACCTTTGCGGCAATATCCAGCTGTATCTTCTGATAGGCCTCGTAACTCATGCCCTTCATCACCGTGAACGCGGTCGCCTTGCTGACCGGACAGGGCCGACCCTGGTCCAGGCCCAGCCGGTCGGCATCGACACCGATGACCGCGTAGCGGGCCTCGAAGTCCTTCACCACGGCCTGCAGCTGCGGGTCCGAGAACTGCGGGTTGCCCTGGGCGGCATAGCGTTCGGCGCGCGCCCGCGCAGCGCTTTCGGCCATGCCCTCACCCATCGACTGACAGGCGCCCAGAACGAAGACGGCGCAAAGCAGGGCGCTGCCCGCGAGCAAGGCGCGGCATCGGGTATTCATGTTTTCACTCCGTAGGAAAGCATCGATGTCTTGGGATTACTTCTCGGCACATTGGGCGTTGCCGCAGGCCTGCTGGCAGCGCTGGCCCGCCGCGGCGAAGTCGCCGATCAGGTTGCAGGAATAAACCCTGGCGAAATTCTTCATCGCCTCACCGCAAGCGGCCTGGCGGTAGCTGATCGGGATGGAATAGCTGGCTCCGCTGGGACAGGAAAAGCTGTAGCTCTCGCTCCTGGCCGGTCCGGCGCCGCCGGCGGAAGCGGACACCCCAGGGGATGCGGGAGCGGGCGTGGGTGCCGGGACAGCGGCACCCCCACCTCCACTCCCACTATTGCCGGCAGCGCCGACAGTGCCGCCAGCGCCGGCGCCGTTGCCCTGCATCAGGTTCGCGAGCATGCCGTTGAGGCCCGGCGCCTGGAAGTCCATGCCGCCGGAGAACAGCGACTCGCCGCCGGTCGCCCCCTGCATCGCGCCCATGAAGCTGCTCATCAGGGCGGTGCCGTCGCCGCCGCCCATCACATCACTGACGAAAGCCTGGCCGAGTTGCATCTTGTCGAGGCCCGGCAGGTCGGCGCCGCCGATAACCGCCGCGCCCAGGCCGAGGGCCAGGGCCTGGCCGAAGCTGAAGCCACCGTTTGCGGCCGCCTCGGCTTGCTGGCGACGGTAGGCGTCGGCGGCGCGGGCGTGGTGCCGCTCGAAGTCCGCCAGGTACTCCGGCGTCGCCTTGACGAAGCGCAGGGCAAAGCCGGCCACGGCGTCCTCGGCGATATAGATGCCGGTCTCCGCCTTGCCGTCCGGCGTCAGCTTCTTGCCGACCACGACGAAGCTGCCCTTGGGGAAGACGAAGGCGACGTCGGTCTGCGTCGGCTGGCCGAAATAGGTGAAGGTGCCGACGTAGGCCGCCTGGCCCGGCATCGCGTAGACGCCCTTGTCGTAGGTCACCAGGTCTTCGCCGATGTAGACATGGTGCGTGCGCTTGAAGCTGCCCTCGAAGTAGGGGTCCAGTGCGGCGGGGGCTACGGGGTCGTCGCGCACCTGGATGCCCTGGAGGGGGATGCCGGAGCGCAGCACGCGCGCGTAGTCTTCGTCGGCGATGGTCGCGGCGGGCGTCGGCGACAGGAAGCCAGCGGCTGGGTCGGCCGGTGCAGCGGCCTTCAGCCCGTCGGCCTGGTTCAGCAGGCGCAGGGCGTCCGCCGCCATCCCTGCCTTCTTGCCGTCATCCGGCGAGTCGGCTCGCGCTAACGAGGAAACAGAAAGAAAGACAATCGCAATGAGACAGCCGGCGCAACGCGCGGCGCGGCGAGACAAAAACACCCCTGAAAGCCCCTTCCGGTATTCAGCCCGCGGCTGGCCCGGCCGCGGCAATTCCCACACTGCAGGTTATGCCGCACGGCGCGCGATACGTCGACCCCCAGATGGGGACAGGATCGCCGGTCCGTTACTTGCGCACAAACAACATTCCGAACCGGCCGGCCCCTCTCTTTAAGTCGCCTTAATGACACTTGACCTCAACCCCCGGTTCGGTGCGCCTGTTGGGAGGCGGTGCAACCGATGGGGCGCAGGATGGATCAGACATTTTCGCAATCTGAGAGTGACCTGTCGCGGGTGGCGCGCGAGCGGGATTTTCATAACTCCCGTTTCGAGCATGACGACCGCGATGCCCAGCTGAAGTACTATGACGCCATCGGTGACTGTTTCCGCGCCTACGGGGCGCGGGTGCACGAACTCGCTGCCGATGCCGACATCCTGGAATACGGGTGTGGCTATGGCGACAACGCCCTGCGTCTTGCGCCGCGTGCCCGCACTGCCTGTGGAATCGATATCTCCGATGTCGCGATCGGGCGCGGCCGCCTTCGGGCGGCGGACAACGGCCTCAGCAATGTCCGTCTCGAAGCCATGAACGCGGAGGCGATGACCTTCCCGGACGACACCTTCGATCTGGTCTTCGGCAGCGGTATCCTGCACCACCTCGACGTCGAGCGCGCCTTTGGGGAAATCAATCGCGTCCTGCGGCCGGGCGGGCGCGCCGTGTTTGTCGAACCGCTGGGACACAACCCCGCCATCGGACTGTACCGGCGCCTGACCCCCGGGGCCCGCACCCCCGACGAGCACCCTCTGCTGAAATCGGATTTTGACCGCTTCGATGCGGCCTTCGGCGCGAGCGACTGCCGCTTCTACGGGCTGACGACCCTGGCGGCCGTTCCCTTCCGAAACAGCCGGGCGAAGGGTCCGTTACTCGCCGTGACGCGCAGCATCGACAAAGCGCTCTTCACCCTGCCCGCTTGCCGCTGGTGGGCTTGGTACGCCCTGATGGAGGCAACCAAGGTCGCCAAGGCCTGAAGCCGCAGCACCCGTCTGCAAGCGGGGGCCGGAAGCGGTGAGGCTCCTTAACCCGCCGGCGCGTGGGCGATGCCGATCAGCATGGTGACGTCGCCCGCCTCGTCCTGGAGCGGCGCCAGGATCACCTCGTAGTGCAGGTGGTCGCGGCCCTGCCAGTGCAGGGTCTCGTGGCGCACCCAGACTTTGCCGGCCGCCGCGTCATGGTATTGCTGCCACAGCACCCGGTAGGCCTCACGGTCGGGGAACATCTCGCTGAGCCGGCGTCCGGTATGCTCGCCCTCGATCTCCACGATCGCGGTCCCGACCAGGCGGAATCGGAAGTCCTGCGTCCCCCCCTCTTCCACCACGTCCAGCATGAAAATGTAGGGCAGCAGCCTGAGGATGTCCTCCGGCGCGATGTCGGCACGCGCGGGAAAGCCGCCGCCCGCCTCCGGCAGCGGACACTTGTCGTGCCAATAAGCTAGAAACTCGCGGCCGAGAGGCGAAATCGGCGCCTCCGCCTCAAGCCAGGCCCGCGCGTCAGTGCGCCGCATTTCCTCGCCGGGCACCTCAGCCATGCGGGTGGGCCCTTCGGGGGCGTTTGGCCAAGACAGACTCCCACAGCTTCACTAAAGACCTGCTCGTCGGCTTGTTTAGTCCCGCTTCGGCAAAGTATCACAGCCGCGCCCCAGGCTTGGCAAGAGGACCAAAGAACGGCGCTTTCCGCCCTCTTGCCGGCGCATACCGCCCGAAATCGACCCTACAGATTGTGGTAAGAGGCTTTAAAGCCGGCTACAGGTTCCCCTACAGTTGGCCTTTCGGCGGCCGCGTCGGCAGCAGCACGGCGGCGCCTTTGCAGGAGCAGGCATGACACCGACTTTGCATTTCAGCCGTGAGGAGTTCGCGGCCCGCGCCGACAAGACCCGCCAGGCCATGGAGAAGGCCGGCCTGGACGCCCTGATCGTCAGCGACCCTTCCAACATGGCGTGGCTGACCGGCTATGACGGCTGGTCGTTCTACGTCCACCAGGCCGTGGTCCTGCCGAGCGACGACGCACCGGTCTGGTTTGGCCGCCAGCAGGACGCCAACGGGGCCAAGCGCACCGCCTGGATCCCGCCCGAGCGCATCGAGAGCTACCCCGACCACTACGTGCAGTCCACCGAGCGCCACCCCATGCAGGTGCTGGCCGAAATCATCCGCCGGCGCGGCTGGGACAAGCGGCGCATCGGCGTCGAAATGGACAACTACTATTTCAGCGCCAAGGCTTTCGCGGTGCTGCAGCAGGAACTGCCCAACGCCAGCTTCCACGACGCCACTGCCCTGGTGAACTGGCAGCGCGCGGTGAAGTCGCCGCAGGAACTGGCCTACATGGAGAAGGCCGCGCGCATCGTCGAGCGCATGCACGACCGCATCTTCGAAACCATCGAACCGGGCATGCGCAAGAACGCCCTGGTGGCGGAGATTCTGCATGCCGGCGCCCTGGGCACCGAGGACGCCGGCGGCGACTACGCCGCCATCGTGCCGCTGCTCCCCTCGGGCTCCGATGCAGCCGCCCCTCACCTGACCTGGGACGACCGCCCGATGAAGTCCGGTGAGGGCACCTTCTTCGAAATCGCCGGCTGCTACCGGCGCTACCACTGTCCGCTGTCGCGTACCGTCTTCCTGGGCAAGCCGTCACAGCAGTTCGTCGAGGCCGAGAAGGCGGTGCTGGAGGGCATGGAGGCGGGCCTTGCCGAGGCGCGCCCCGGCCGGGCCTGCGAGGATATCGCCAAGGCGTTCTTCGCCGTCCTGGCCCGCTACGGTATCGCCAAGGACAACCGCACCGGCTACTCCATCGGGCTCAGCTATCCGCCGGACTGGGGCGAACGCACCATGAGCCTGCGCGGCGGTGATACCACCGAACTGCGGCCGGGCATGACCTTCCACTTCATGACCGGCCTGTGGCTCGACGACTGGGGTTTCGAGACCACCGAGAGCATCGTCATCACTGAAAACGGCGCCCGCTGCCTTGCCGAGGTGCCGCGCAAACTCTTCGTCAAGGACTAGCAATGGCCGTCAATCCGATCTCCTGCGCCCTCGATTTCGACCAGGACGGCGTCCAGCACGGCCACCTGAAGCTGCCCTACTCGCGCGACGATTCCGCCTGGGGCGCCATCCTCATCCCGATCACCGTGATCAAGAACGGCGACGGGCCGACGGCGCTGTTCGCCGGCGGCAACCACGGCGACGAGTACGAAGGGCCGATCGCCCTGCTCGACCTGGCCCGCACCCTGGAGCCCTCCGAGATCACCGGCCGCGTCATCCTGCTGCCGATGATGAATTATCCGGCGGTGCGCGCGGGACGGCGTACCTCGCCCATCGACGGCGGCAACCTGAACCGCCTGTTTCCCGGCAAGCCGGACGGCACCATCACCCAGAAGATCGCCGACTACGTCACCGCGACCCTGCTGCCGCAGGCCGACGTCGTGGTCGACCTGCATTCCGGCGGCAAGACCCTGGAGTTCGTGCCCTACGCGGCCTGCCACCGCCTGCCGCAGGATCCGGCGCTGGAGACACGCTGCGCGGCGGCCATGCAGGCCTTCAACGCGCCCTACTCGATGGTGATGCTGGAACTGGATGCCGTCGGCATGTTCGACACCGAGGCGGAAGCGCGCGGCAAGCTGTTCGTCACCACCGAGTTGGGCGGCGGCGGCAGCACGACGCCGCACACCGTCGAGGTCGCCAAGCGCGGCCTGCGCAACGTGCTGCACCACGTCGGCATCCTGCCGGGCGCCGTGGAGATGCGGCCGAGCGTGCAGCTCGACATGCCGGACGAGCGCTGCTTCGTCACCTCCGAGCATGCCGGTATCCTGGAATTCATGGTGGATCTGGGCGACAGCGTCACCGAGGGCGACCTCATCGCCCGCGTCTACGACACCGAGCGCAGCGGCTGGCGGCCAGTTGAGTACACCGCCTACCGCGACGGCGTGGTGGCGGGCCGGCACTATCCCGGCCTGGTGCAGAGCGGCGACACTCTCGCGGTGATCGCAGTATCGGGGGCGTAGTCGGTTGCCCTTTGAGAACGCTTTGCCTCGCCCTTCGAGACGGCCCCTCCGGGGCCTCCTCAGGGTGAAGCAATACTAGAGCCTCATGGTGAGGAGAAGCGCAGCGCCGTCTCGAACCATGACTGCCTACTCCGCCGCCGTCACCGCCTTGGCGTGTTTCTCTCGTGCGGCGGCCTCGCGCTGGGCCTTGGCGACGGCGGCCTTGGCGGACTCGGTGAGGGCGAACATTTCCAGTTCCTCCGCCTCGCCGTGGTCGACGACGGGGGTCAGCGCCTGGTCGGTGTAGCGCTGCGTTGCCGGATCGCGCTTGATGATCTGGCACTTCACCCAAAGCCTGAGCGCGAACCAGGCGAAGGGACCGTAGGTGGCGGCGATCTCCCACAGCCGGCGTGCATAGAACGGCAGTGGCGCTTCCAGCGGCAGGCCCGACCGGCGCTGGGTCCGCACCTTGCGGCGGAAATAGCCGCCCTGCAGCGGATGCACCTTCTCGTAACGGATACAGCCGGCGAACTGCAGCGCGTGCGCCCAGATGCGCTCCGGCTTGTTGCCGCTCACCACCATGCGCCTCATCAGCGTCTCGAGGTGATCTTCGGAATAGTAGAGCTCCCAGGCCGCGTCGTAGATTCCCTGCCACTCCGCCTTCGACATCAGCGCATGACCGGTGCAGACGTGCTCCAGGTCGTAGATGTTCATATCCGGGTCCATCGGCACCTGCTTCAAGGTGAGGTTCTTGTGGTCCTCCGAGCCCGGCAAGGGTGTCAGACAGAAGAACTCAAGGATGTCGATGGGCAGTTCCCTTTTGATCACCTCGATGTCGTGGGCGATCTTCTCCGGCGTGTCGGCCGGAAAGCCCAGGATGTAGCCGGCATAGGTGAGGATCTGGTGATTGCGCCACTCCTGCAGCATGGCGCGGTACTCGGTGATGCGGTTCTGCCGCTTCTTGGCGGCCATCAGGTTGTCGGGATTGATGTTCTCCAGGCCGATGAAGACCCGCGCCACACCGGCCCGCTTGGCCTTGGGGATGAAGTTTTGGATTTTGTGACAGAGGGTGTCGACCTGGATGATGATGGAGAACGGCCGGCCGGTCTCCTCCTTCAGGTCCCCCAGACGATCGAAGATCGCCTCCCAGTTCTTGTTGCGGGCGAAGTTGTCGTCGGTGATGAAGAAGCGGTTGATGCCCTGGGCGATGTTGGCGCGCACCAGGCGTTCGACATCGTCGGCGGTGCGGAAACGCGACTTCCGGCCCTGCACGTTGATGATGGTGCAGAAGCTGCACTGGAACGGGCAGCCGCGCCCGGCATCGAAGCAGGCGACCGAGCCGCCGTAGCGCCGCACCATCGCTTCGGGCAGGTAGGGCGTCGGCTGGTCGTCGAGCCCAGGCAGATCGCTCATGTAATTGTAGAGGGGCTTCAGGCGGCCGTAGAGGGCGTCGTGGTAGAACTCGTGCAACCGCCCCTCGCCCTCCCCGGCATAGAGGGTAATGCCGAGATCGAGCGCCTCCTGCAGGTCGGGCGGCAACTCCGGCAGCATGGCGATGCAGCCGCTGGCGTGGAAGCCGCCGATGGCAACCTGCAGGCCCGCAGCGCGGAACCGGCGGGCCAGGTCCATGGCGCGCGGGAACTGGTTCGATTGCACGCCGACCAGGCAGACCACCCCGGTGGTCCCGGGCGCCTGCAGGCGGGCGATGATGTCCTCGACCGGAATGATGGTGTTGGTCTCGTCGTAGCCGTTCAGCACGACCTCGACGTCCTCGCCCAGCAGCTTCCGGTCGATGACGTCCAGGGTGATGCCGTAAAGGCTGGAGAGCGTGTTCGACGGAACCCAGGCCTTGGCCCACTGAATCACGTAGCCGTCGTCGTCATAGTGCGACGGCTTGATAAGCTCGATCCCGAACCGCTTTTTGCGCCCGTTGGCCGTCATTGACGTCCCCCCAAGCAGGCCATAATCAAAAAGCGTAGCGGCTTTGGCGCCGCGGTGCCAAGAGAAACCGGGGAATCAGCGCAGAATCGCGCTTAATCGCGGTTGAATAACCCCCAAGAGGGCCATCACAGCGGCAATTTAGATAGAGAACGAACGAGAATGGGCCCCGGCGGCGGGATTCCGACGCCCGAGGCCCTTCAAGTTCCGGCCGCGCCGGGGGTTACTTCACGGTAATGGTGATTTTCGGCGACATGACCGGCGGATTGTGCGGGATATGGCTCCAGTCGCCCAACACCAGCTGCAAGGTGTGGGTCCCCGGCGTCAGCTCGATGGTGGTCTCGGTCTGGCCGCCGCCGAAGTGCTTGTGGTGGTCGTCGGCGGGGATCGGCTCGTCCAGCGCCGCGCCGGAGAGCACTTCGGTGTCGATCAGCAGGTGGTGGTGGCCGGTGTTCGCCTTGTCCTCCACCCCGGCCGGCGCGACGCCCATGCCCTTGAGGCCGAAGCGCACGGTGACCGGCGAAGTGACCGTCGCACCGTCCTGCGGCGAAATGAAATAGAGCTCAGCGCCGGCCGGTGCCGGGGTCTCACCGGCCAGGGCGGCACCGGCCAGGGTGGCACCGGCAACGAGCACGAAACCGGCGGCCAGAATTGCTGCACGCATCTTTGTACGCTCCCTCGATCTTCTTGAATTAATTCGATCTTCACTTAGACCAAAGATCCGGGAATGCAAGCTGCCGTGCACCGGCTCCCCTAAATCGCGGTCAACGGCCCATAGGTCTCAGGCCGGCGGTCACGGAAGAACTGCCAGAGATTGCGGACCTCGCGCACCTTGTCCATGTCCATGTCGGCGGTCACCAACTCGTCCTTGTCCGCGCTGGCCTCGACCAGGAACTCGCCGCGCGGACTCACCACATAGCTGGAGCCGTAGAACTTGCCGATGTTCCACGGCGCCTCCGTGCCGACCCGGTTCACCGCCCCGATGTAACAGCCGTTCGCCACCGCCGAGGCCGGCTGCTCCAGCTTCCAGAGATACTGGCTGAGGCCCGCCACCGTGGCCGAGGGATTGACGATATACTCGGCGCCGTTCAAGGCCAGCGCGCGCCAGCCCTCGGGAAAGTGTCGGTCGTAGCAGATGTAGACGCCGAGGCGGCAATAGGCCGTCTCGAACACCGGCCAGCCGGAGTTGCCGGGCTTGAAGAAAAACTTCTCGTAGAAGCCGGCGACCTGCGGGATGTGGGTCTTGCGGTACTTGCCCATGTAGGACCCGTCGGCGTCGATCACCGCGCAGGTGTTGTAGTAGACGCCGGTGATGTCCTCCTCGTAGATCGGCACCACGATGACCATGGAATACTTCCTGGCGTAGTCCTGCATCAGCTTCACCGTCGGCCCGTCGGGGATCTTCTCGGCGGCGGCGTACCACTTGGCGTCCTGGCTGGGGCAGAAGTAGGGCTGGTTGAAGACCTCCTGCAGGCACAGCACCTGCACGCCCTTCTTGCCGGCTTCGTCGATCAGCGGCAGGTGCGCCGCGTTCATCTTGTCGCGGATCGCCTGCGGCTTGTCGCCGGTGTCCGCCTTCAACGCCATCTGGATGAGTCCCGCCCTGACCGTCGCCATGTGTCGTCTCCCCTGTCGGAAGCGTTGTCGGACGCGTTTCGCGTGCTTGCCGAGATTTGACCATTTGGTCAGGATCGCTGGCAAGGGGCTTGTCCCGCCGAAGTCGTTCGTTGGCGTGTAACGCCCGGCGGAAAAGGGCTTCGCGCCCGAAAAGCGGACTCGCTTCGCTCCGCGACATCGTGCAAAATTGACCAAATGGACAAGTTTCAGATCCGAAAAGCGTGTAACAGGGAAGCAGGAGGGACAGGCATCATGGCGATCCTCATCAGGGGCGGCACCGTCGTCACCGCGGACCATTCCTTTCGGGCCGACGTGCTGACGCAGGACGACAAGATCGTCGCCATCGGCGAGTCCCTGGAGGCGCCGGCGGGCGCGGAGGTCGTCGACGCCGGCGGCGCCTACGTGCTGCCGGGCGGCATCGATCCGCACACCCACATGGAGTTGCCCTTCATGGGCACCGTCGCCTCGGAAGACTTCTACTCCGGCACCTCGGCGGGCATGGTCGGCGGCACCACCATGATCATCGACTTCGTCATCCCGAGCCCCAAGCAGGACGTCATGGAGGCCTACCGCACCTGGCGCGGCTGGGCCGAGAAGGCCGCCGGCGACTATTCCTTCCACGTCGCCATCACCTGGTGGGACGAGACGGTGAAAGCCGCCATGGAGACGCTGACGACGGAATGCGGCGTCAACTCCTTCAAGCACTTCATGGCCTACAAGGGCGCCATCATGTGCGACGACGAGGTGCTGGTGAACTCCTTCACCCGCGCGCGCGAGTTGGGCGCCATCTGCACGGTACACGCCGAGAACGGCGAGCTGGTGTTCCACCTGCAGAACGAGATCCTGAAGCGCGGTATCACCGGGCCCGAAGGCCATCCCCTCTCCCGCCCGCCGGAAGTCGAAGGCGAGGCCGCCAACCGCGCGATCCGGGTCGCCCAGGTCTTGGACGTGCCGCTCTACATCGTCCACAACTCCTGCATGGAATCGCTGCAGGCGATCACCCGCGCGCGCAACGAGGGCCAGCGCGTCTTCGGCGAGGTGCTGGCCGGCCACCTGCTGGTGAACGACGAAGTCTACCGCAGCAAGGACTGGGACTACGCGGCGGCCCACGTGATGAGCCCGCCGTTCCGCTCCAAGGAGCACCAGGAGGCGCTGTGGCGCGGCCTGCAGGCGGGCATGCTGCAGACCACGGCGACCGATCACTGCTGCTTCTGCGCGCCGCAGAAGCGCATGGGCCACAACAACTTCACGCAGATTCCCAACGGCACGGGCGGGGTCGAGGACCGCATGCACGTCCTCTGGCACCACGGCGTCAACTCCGGGCGTCTGACGATGAACGAGTTCGTCGCCATCACCTCAACCAACGCGGCCAAGATCTTCAATATCTATCCGCGCAAGGGCTCCATCTCGATCGGCGCCGATGCCGACATCGCGATCTGGGATCCGGAGAAAGAACGCACGATCTCCAAGGACACGCACCATCAGAACGTGGACTTCAACATCTTCGAGGGAATGACCGTCAAGGGCATCAACACCATCACGATCAGCCAGGGCAAGGTGGTCTACCAGGACGGCGACGTCCGCACCGTGAAGGGCGCCGGCCGCTACGTCGACCGTCCGACCTTCCCGTCCTACTACCAGGCCATAAACCGCCAGCACGAGGCCAAAGCCCCGGTGGCGGTCGATCGGATGTAGCTGAAACAACCAGTCAGAACAGGGAGTACAGGGGGCATGACGTCTCTCAACGAGGGGAATGGGTTCGCTTTGCGCCGCCGCGGCATGCTGAAGGCGGCCGCGCTGGCGCTCGCCGCATGCGCTTTCGTCGGACTCTCCGGCGAAGCGGCTGTCGCGCAGCAGAAGATCAAGGTCGCCGGCATCTACACCGTGCCGATCCAGCAGAAATGGGTCGGCACGCTGCACCGGGCGCTGACCGCGGCCGAGGAGCGCGGCGAGATCGAGTACAGCTTCTCCGAGAAGGTCTCCAACACCGACTACGTCCGCGTCATGCGCGAGTACGCCGAAGGCGGCGTCGACCTGGTCGTCGGCGAAGCCTTCGGCGTCGCCCGCGAAGCCCGCAAGGTGGCCGACGACTACCCGGAGGTCGCCTTCCTGATGGGCGATTCCGGTGGTCCGCACGGCTCCAACTTCGCGGTCTTCGACAATTGGATCCACGAGCCCTGCTACCTGATGGGCGTCGTCGCCGGCTCGATGACCAAGACCAACAAGATCGGCATGGTCGGCGGTCACGCCATCGGCGAGGTGAACCGCCTGTTCCACGCCTTCATGGCGGGCGCCAAGTCAGTGAACCCCGATGTCGAGTTCAAGGTGGCCTTCATCGGCTCCTGGTACGACCCGCCGAAGGCCAAGGAGTTCGCCTTCGCGCAGATCGAGTCCGGCGTCGACGTGATCTACGCCGAGCGCGCCGGCGTGGTCGATGCCGCCCGTGAGAAGGGCATCCTCGCCTTCGGCAACGTGAACGACATGAACAAGCTGGAGAACGGCACAGACGTGGTGGTCGCCTCCGCGCTCTGGCACATGGAGCCGGCGATCGACTACGCCATCGAACAGGTCAAGGCCGGCACCTTCAAGGCCGAGGACTACAAGGAATGGACGATGATGAAGGCCGGCGGCGCCTCGCTGTCGCCCTTCTATGAGTTCGACGGCAAGATCCCGGCGGAGACCAAGGCCAAGATCGAGGCCCTCGGTCAGCAGATCAAGGCCGGCGACCTGGTGGTCGAGATCAACGACGAAGAGCCGAAGTCGACATTCTGATCGCATAGGTTTCCGGACCCCCGGTTGTCATCCCGGACAAGCGAGCGTCCCAGAAGCGTTACCGGGAGAGCGCGATCCGGGATCCATGGCAGGGCTTGGCGCCCGCCCCCTGCCATGGACCCTCGGGTCCAGCCCGAGGGTGACAGTTGAGGGGTGGCGCCGTCGGTGCGATGATCCGGCCGTCTATGCCTGCGGGGGAACACTGGCGATGCCAGAAGTCGATGAACCAGCGCGTGCCGGCGGCGGCGCACCGGTCGTGCTGCGTCTGGACGGGATCACCAAGCGCTTCGGCGGGCTGACCGCCAACGACGCCATCTCGCTGGCGCTGAAGTCCGGCGAGATCCTCGCCCTGCTGGGAGAGAACGGTGCCGGCAAGACCACCCTGATGTCGATTCTCTTCGGCCACTACGTCGCCGACGAAGGGACCATCGAGGCCTTCGGCAGGCGCCTGCCGGCCGGCTCGCCCAAGGCGGCGATCACCGCCGGCATCGGCATGGTCCACCAGCACTTCACTCTCGGCGAGAACCTCTCCGTGCTCGACAATATCGTGCTCGGCACCGAATCGCTGTGGAAGCCGACGCAGGGCCGCGCCGAGGCGCGCGAGAAGGTTGAACACCTCGCCCGACACTTCGGCCTCGCCGTCGATCCCCGGAAGCTGGTGCGGGACCTCTCGGTCGGCGAGCGCCAGCGGGTCGAGATCCTGAAGGCGCTCTATCGCGGCGCCCGCATCCTGATCCTCGACGAGCCGACCGCGGTGCTGGCGCCCAAGGAGGTCGAATCCCTCTTTGCCACCCTCAAGGCCATGGTGGCCGAGGGACTTTCCATCATCTTCATCTCCCACAAGCTGAACGAGGTGATGGCGGTCGCCGACCGCGTCGCCGTGCTGCGCCAGGGCAGGCTGGTGGCCGGGATGCCGATCGCCGAGGCGAGCAACGAGAGCCTCGCCCACGCGATGGTCGGCCGCGCCATCGCGCTGCCCCAGCGCGAGCCGCTGGCGCCCGGCGAGATCGTCATGCAGCTGGCCGGGGTGTCGATGGCGGGAGGCGGCGGCCGGACCCCGCTGCAGGACCTTCACCTGCTGCTTTACGGACGCGAGATCCTGGGCATCGCCGGTGTCTCGGGCAACGGCCAGGGCGCGCTGGCGGCGCTGCTCTGCGGCCTGGCGCTGCCCGACGAGGGCAGCTTCGAGCTGCTGGGCGAAACCGTGACGACCACCTCGCCCGCCGGCATGCAGCGCCGCGGTGTCGGCCGCATCCCGGAGGACCGCCACGCCGTGGGCGTGGTCGGCGATCTGCCGGTCGAGGAAAACTTCATCCTGGAAGCCTCCGGCGACCGCCGCTTTTGCGGTCTCGGCATCCTCAAGGGCCGCGTCATCCGCCGCCACGCGCGTGCGCTCATCGAGCGCTTCGACATCCGCGGTGCCGACCCGACGACAACCACCCGGGCGCTGTCCGGCGGCAACATGCAGAAAGTGATCCTCGCCCGCGTGCTGAGCGCCAAGCCCCGCGTGATCCTGGCCAATCAGCCGACCCGCGGCCTCGACGTCGGCGCCGCCGCCAAGGTGCAGCAGCTGCTGTTCGAGGCGCGCGCCGAGGGTGCCGGCATCATCCTGATCTCCGAGGACCTGGAAGAGCTGCTGCAGGTCTCCGACCGCATCGCCGTGCTGTACCAGGGCCGCCTCTCGCAGCCGGTGCCGGCCGAGGAGGCCGACCTCACGGCGCTCGGTCTGCTGATGTCCGGCCACGGCGAGTTCGAGCGTTACCGCCGGGAGGCCGGCCATGCGGCTTGAACCGCGCGCTCACGCTCCCTTCTGGCTGAACCTCACCGCTCCCATCGCCGCCATCGGACTCGCGTTTGCTTTCTGCGCCCTGCTGATCCTGTGGAGCGGCGCACCGATCATCGACTCTTACGCAGCCCTGCTGAGGGGCGCCTTCGGGTCGACCTTCGCGCTCACCGAGACATTGACCCGCGCGGCCCCGCTGATCTTCACCGGCCTCGCCGCCGCGGTCGCCTTCCGCGCCAAGCTGTGGAACATCGGCGGCGAGGGCCAGCTCTACGCCGGCGCGCTGGCCGCCACCTGGGTGGGAACCGGCATGGTCCATCTGCCGCCTTTTCTCATGGTGCCGTTCCTGTTTCTCGTCGGTGCCGTCGCCGGGGGCCTGCTGCTGCTGCTGCCGGTCATTCTGAAGCTGAAACTGCGCGTCGACGAGGTGGTGACCACCTTGTTGCTGAATTTCGTCGTCATTCTCTTCGCCAACTACCTGCTGTTCGGCCCCTGGAAGGACCCGCTGGCCATGGGCTGGCCGCAGGCGGCGCCGATCATCGACGAAGGGATCCTCGGCACCCTGGTGCCGCGCATGCGCTTGCATTCCGGGCTCATCTGGGCGGTGGCCTTCGCGGTCTTCGCCTGGGCCTTCATTCGCTTCACCCGCTGGGGCTTCCAGATCCGCGCCGTCGGCTACAACCCGGAAGCCGCCGCCTTTGCCGGCATGCCGATCGGCGCCACGGTGCTGCGCACGGCGCTGCTCTCCGGCGGACTCGCCGGCATGGCCGGGGTCTGCGAGCTGGCCGGGGCAAAGGGTTATCTCACCATCGATATCTCGCCGGGCTTCGGCTACACCGGCATCGCCGTGGCCATGCTGGCGGGGTTGCATCCGCTGGGTGTGGTCGCCGCCGCGATCTTCGTCGCCGCCATCTACAACGGTGCCGACGCCATGAGCCGCGCCATGTCGATCTCCAACTACCTGGCCGACGTGCTGACTGCCACGGCCCTGCTGCTGGTGCTGGCGAGCGTGCTCTTCGTGCGCTTCCGGCCCCAGTGGCGCTAGGGCTGCGATAGGAGGGCGGCGGCATGGACATCCTCGAGATCTTCGTCACCCTCGGCTTCTGGGCCGCTCTGGTCCGCATGGCCACCCCGCTCATCTTCGGCACCCTGGGCGAGCTGATCTGCGAGCGTGCGGGCGTGCTGAACCTGGGCATCGAGGGCATCATGACCATGGGCGCCATGGTCGCCTGGTTCTGGGTCTACCAGGGCGGCGACCTCTGGACGGCGGTGCTGGTGGCGGCTGCCGCCGGCGCGCTGTTCGGCCTGCTGCATTCGGTCTTCAGCGTGTACCTGGGTCTGTCGCAGCACGTCACCGGCATCGGCATCACCCTGCTGGCGTCCTCGCTCAGCTACTTCGCCTTCCGCATGCTGCTGCCCAACGTCACCACGCCGCCGAAGATCGACCCCTTCAAGCCTTTCGCGATCCCGCTGCTGTCGGAAATCCCCTACCTCGGCACGGTGCTGTTCACCCAGAGCCCGCTCACCTATCTCGCCTTCGCGCTGGTACCGGTCGTCGGCTACGGCCTCTATCGCACGCCGCTGGGGCTTGCCGTGCGCATGGTCGGCGAGAACCCCCTGGCGGTGGAGGCCCAAGGCATCGACGTGCACAGGCTGAGAACCGCCGCCGTCATGCTGGGCAGCGCCTTCATGGCGGTCGGCGGTGCCTTCCTCACCATCTCGGTGTTCGATGCCTTCTACATCGGCATGATCAACGGGCGCGGCTGGATCTGCGTCGCCCTGGTCATCTTCGCCTCCTGGCGCCCCGGCAAGGCCCTGGCCGGCGCGCTGCTGTTCGCCGCCTTCGAGGCGCTGCAGATCCGCGTGCAGCAGGCGTCGTCCGCCTTCATCCCCTACCAGTTCTTCCTCATGATGCCCTATGTCCTCAGTATCCTCGCCATGATCGTCATGTCGCGCCGCGCGGCCTACCCCAAGGCCCTGCTGGTGCCGTTCAGAAAGGGGGAGCGGTGAGCCGGTTATCCATCCTTCGAGACACCGCTTGCGCGGCTCCTCAGGATGAGGGAGAGGTGACGGAAGAGAGTGAGCCTCACCCTGAGGAGGCCGCGCAGAGGCAATGTGGGCGGCCGTCTCGAAGGGCGAGGCTCCCGTAAGGAGAATTCTGAATGCTCGACCTCATCGTCCGCAACGCCACCCTGCCCTCCGGCGAAACCGGCGTTGACATCGCCGTCAAGGACGGCCGCATCGCCGAGGTGTGGCCCAACGTCGAAGCCGAAGCCGCGCAAACCATCGACGCCGGCGGCCATCTGGTGACGCCGCCCTTCGTGGACAGCCACTTCCACATGGATGCGACGCTGAGCCTCGGCCTGCCGCGCCTGAACCAGAGCGGCACCCTTCTGGAGGGCATCGCGCTCTGGGGCGAGTTGAAGCCGGACCTCACCGTCGCGGCGATCAAAGAGCGCGCCCTCGCCCTCTGCCGCTGGTCCGTCGCCCGCGGCACGCTGGCCATCCGCAGCCACGTCGACATCTGCGACGACCGGCTGCTGGCCGTGGACGCTCTACTGGAAGTGCGCGACGAGGTGAAGGACTGGATCGACCTGCAGCTCGTCGCCTTCCCGCAGGACGGCTACCTGCGCTACGGCAAGGCGCCGGAGAACCTCGCCAGGGCGCTCGACAAGGGCGTCGACGTGGTGGGCGGCATCCCGCACTTCGAGCGCACCATGTCCGACGGCGCCTTTTCCGTACGCCTGCTCTGCGAGATCGCCGCCGAGCGCGGCTTGCTGGTCGACATGCACTGCGACGAGAGCGACGACCCGCTGTCGCGCCACATCGAGAGTCTTTCCTTCGAGACCCAACGCCTGGGCCTGCAGGGCCGCGTCAGCGGCTCGCACCTCACCTCCATGCACTCCATGGACAACTACTACGTCACCAAACTGATGGCCCTCATGCGCGAGGCTGAGGTCCACGCCGTCGCCAACCCGCTCATCAACATCACCCTGCAGGGCCGCCACGACACTTACCCGAAGCGCCGCGGCATGACCCGGGTGAAGGAGCTCCTTCAGCAAGGGATCAACGTCGCCTTCGGCCACGACTGCGTCATGGACCCCTGGTACTCGATGGGCAGCCACGACATGCTGGAAGTCGCCCACATGGGCCTCCACGTCGGCCAGATGACGGGCGTCGAGGAACAAAAGGCCTGCTTCGCCGCCGTCACGGAAAACGGTGCCAGGGTGATGCAGCTGGAAGGCTACGGCCTCGCGCCCGGTTGCCACGCCGACATGGTGATCCTGCAAGCCGGCGACGTGCTGGAGGCCCTGCGCCTGAAGCCTGCTCGCCTCTTCGTCATCCGGCGCGGCAAGGTGATTTCGGAAATGCCGAAGGTGGAAGCTCGGTTGAAGGTCCTGGGCAATCAGGCTATCGATTTCCTCAAGTAATCCCCAATCCGAGGAAATTCCCGTGCCGCAGCTCGACCTCGCCTTCGTCCGCAATCAGTTCCCCGCCTTCTCCGAGCCCTCGCTCAAGAACTGGGCGTTCTTCGAGAATGCCGGCGGCTCCTATGCCTGCGGGCCGGTGATCGATCGCCTGACGCGGTTCTACCGAGAGACCAAGGTGCAGCCCTATGGTCCCTTCCCGGCATCGAAGCGCGCCGGCGAGGAGATGGACGAAGCGCGGGCGCGGCTCGCCGGCTACCTGAATGTCGCCACCGACGAGGTGCACTTCGGCCCCTCGACCAGCCAGAACAGCTACGTCCTGGCCCAGGCCTTCCGGCAGATGCTGCTGCCCGGCGACGAGATCATTGTCACCAACCAGGACCACGAGGCCAACTCTGGCGTCTGGCGCCGCCTCTCGGAAAGCGGCATCACGGTGCACGAGTGGCAGGTCGACCCGGAGAGCGGGCGGCTCGATCCCGCCGGCCTCGACGCCTTGCTCAGCGAGAAGACCCGGCTGGTCGCCTTCCCGCACTGCTCTAACATCGTCGGCCACGTGAACCCGGTGGCGGAGATCTGCGCCAGGGTGCGCGCCGCCGGCGCCGTCTCGGTGGTCGACGGCGTCTCCTATGCGCCGCACGGCTTCTCCGACATGAAAGCGCTCGGCCCCGACATCTATCTCTTCTCGCTCTACAAGACCTACGGGCCGCACCAGGGCCTCATGGTGGTGAAGAAGGATCTCGCCGAGCGGCTGCCCAACCAGGGCCACTTCTTCAACGCCGGCAGCGTGCTGAAGCGCCTGACGCCGGCCGGGCCGGACCATGCGCAGATCGCCGCCTCCGCCGGCATCGCCGACTACTTCGACGCCCTCTACGCGCATCATTTCGACAGCCGGGGCAAGGGCGTCACCGAGGCTGCGGAGCGCGGCCGCCGCGTCCACGCCCTGATGGAGGCGCAGGAGAAAACGCTGCTGGCGCCGCTGCTGGACTACCTCCGCCAGCGCAACGACATCCGCGTCCTCGGCCCGACCGACCCCGCCGAGCGCGCGCCCACGGTGGCGATCCACCCGAAGAACAAGCCGGCCGAGGCGGTGCTGGAGGCCTTGACCGCGCGCAGCATCGCCGCCGGGGTCAGCAATTTCTACGCCTACCGCCTGGTCCAGGCCCTCGGTCTTGATCCCGAAGCCGGCGTGCTGCGCCTCTCCTTCGTGCACTACACGGCGCCGGAGGAGATCGAGAAGCTGATGAAGGCGCTGGACGCGTCGCTGTAAGGGCGCTCTACCATTGCCATTCAAAGGATGTCGTCCCGGCACTTGATGCCGGGACCCATTGCCCCATCCGCGTGCACAATCGTCGCCACACCAACCTGGGATGTTGCACATGAGACGCCAATGGGTCCCGGGGGTCAAGCCCCGGGACGACAGCCGTTTGCGGCAACAGGGTGCGCGCCTGCCGGGTGGGGGAAATGTGACCCTCCGGTCTGTTTTTCAAGCCGCTTCAATTGTCGGCAGTCGGCAATTCCGGTGCTAAGCTGAAAAGAAAAAACGGCACATGAGGGAGGAAAGCATGCGGTGGGTCCGTTTCCGCCGGGGTGGCCACGTGGGTTATGGCCAACTCGACGGTGAGAGCATCAAAGTCTATTCAGGCAACATCTTCGACGGTGCGGCGCCGACCGGACAGACCGTAAAGCTGTCCGACGTCGAACTGACGATGCCCTGCGAACCTTCCAAGATGATCTGTCTGTGGAACAACTTCCACGCCCTGGCGGCCAAGCTGGAGGTCGCCGAGCCGCCCGAACCCCTGTGGTTCCTGAAAGCACCCTCCGCCTTCACCGCGGCGGGCACCACGATCCGGCGGCCCAAGAGTTACGACGGGCCCGTGGTCTACGAGGGCGAACTCGGCATCGTCATCGGCCAGGCCTGCCGGGAAATCTCCGAGGACGAGGCCGCCGCGCATATCTTCGGCTACACCTGCGTGAATGACGTGACGGCGGCCACGGTGATCCAGAAGGATCCGACCTTCGCCCAGTGGGCCCGCGCCAAGAGCTACGACGGCTTCGGTGCCTTCGGCCCGGTGATCGCCACGGACATCGACCCCATGACGCTGTCGGTACGCACCGTGCTGAACGGCGACGAGCGGCAGAACTACCCGGTCAGCGACATGATCTTCCCGCCGCACCGGCTGGTGAGCCTGCTGTCGCACGACGTGACGCTGCTGCCCGGCGACATCATCGCCTGCGGCACCTCGATCGGCGTCGGCTCGATGAAGCAGCCGACCAACGAGGTGACGATCGCCATCGAGGGCATCGGCGAACTCCACAACACCTATGTGAACGAGTGAGGAGCCAAGCCATGAGAATCTGTGTGGTAGGCGCCGGCGCCATCGGCGGCCTGATGGCCGCCAAACTTGCGCTGGCCGGCAACGACGTCACCGTCATCGACCAGGGCGCGCACCTGGCCGCGATCCAGAAGGACGGCCTGAAGCTGATCTGGGAGGACGGCAGCGAGCATGCCGCGAAAATGAAGGCTGTTGGCTCCGCCGCCGCGGCGGGACCGCAGGACCTGGTGATCTTGGCGGTGAAGGCACACTTCCTCGACCAGGTCGCGCGCGACGTTGAGAAGCTGCTGGACAAGGACAGCATGATCGTCACCGTGCAGAACGGCATGCCCTGGTGGTACTTCCACCATCTGAAAGGGCCACTGGAAGGCACCCGCCTGAAGAGCCTCGATCCCTCCGGCGTACTCACCAAATCCATTCCTTCGGAGCGCATCGTCGGCTGCGTCGTCTATCCCGCCGCCGCGGTCACCGAGCCCGGCGTGGTGAAGCACGTCGAGGGCGACCGCTTCCCGGTCGGTGAGCTGGACGGCTCGATGAGCGACCGTGCCCAAGCACTGCATGATCTCTTCGTCGCCGCCGGGTTCCGCTCGCGGGTGCTGGACGACATCCGCTCGGAGATCTGGCTGAAGGCCTGGGGCAACCTCTCCTTCAATCCGATCAGCGCCCTCACCCATGCCACCCTGGAGGACATCTGCACCTTCCCGGAGACCCGCAGGCTGGCCGCCACCATGATGGCTGAGGCCCAGGTGATCGGCGAAAAGCTGGGCGTCACCTTCCGCCATACCATCGAGAAGCGCATCGAAGGCGCCCAGTCGGTCGGCCAGCACAAAACTTCCATGCTGCAGGACGTCGAGGCCGGCCGCTCGCTGGAGACCGAGGCGCTCATCGGCGCGATCCTGGAGATGGGCAGCCTGGTCGAGGTGCCGTCGCCCGCCATTGAGGCGGTCTATGCCTGCGTGAAGCTCTTGAACAAGACCATGCTGATGGAACACGCTGGGGTGACGCTGCAGAAGGCGAGCTGAGGGCGCTTCCCGCTATTCCGGTATGGCGTAGAGCCGATAGAGGCCCAGGAGCGCCTCGTTGGGCTCCTTGCCTTCGAAGTGCCGCTTGAAGATGCTGAGTATCTGCTTGCTGCGATAGAGCCGCCCGATGGCCTTGTTGGCGGCATGGCGCAGTTCCACGTTCCGGCCCTTGGCAAAGGGCAAGGCATAGGGTTCGTAAGTGAGAAACTTTCCACCAACGACGAACTCATCGGCATTCCCCGAGCGCGCGACCATTGCCTGCAGGATCTCCCTGTCTCCGAAGTAAAGGTCGACCTCGCGCTGGACCAGGGCACGGAAGGCATCCTGGTGTGTCGTCTTGGGCTGGATCGATACCGATGTGCCCAGCAGGGTCTCGACGAGTTCCTTCGTGGTGGTTTCGTTCACCACGGCAACCTTCATCGTCTCCTCCGCCGGCGCTTTGGTGGCACGCGGCAGCAGCGTTTCCACCTTGCGCAGGGCGACGACCCCTGCCCCGCCGGTGAAGGTCAGGAATGAAAAGTCGAAATCCTTCAGCCGGGACTCGGTGACGGAAAATGCGCCGCAGACCGTATCGACTTCGCCGCTGATGATTTTCTGCTGGCGGTCGCCGGCCGTCACTTTGACGTAGCCGTCTTCGATGCGGCGCTCCGGAAAGAGCTCGGCGAAGACCTTCTTCACCTCATCACAGATGTCGATCGAGTAGCCGCGCAGCACGCCTTCGGGGTCTTCGTAGGACATCGGCGGGGCATCCGTGCGGGCGCCGAAGCGGATCGGCCGGCCGTCCTCGGCCAGCACCGGCCCGGCCAGAGCCGACACCAGAACCAGGCCCAGAACCACCCCGGAGACCCGATCGAAGCCACGCCGATGCCGTTGGATGGTGCTCCGCCGCGTCATGCCCGCGCGGTCTCCACGGCCGCAACCGCAGGCGCCGACTCGCGAGGCTGCGGGCGCAGGCTGAGGAAGACGGCGATGAACCCGAGTATTCCGGCCGCGACCCCGGTGGTGAAACCGACCTCGGTGATGATCTGCCAGCCGATCTCCATGCCTTCCTGACCCATCGCCTGCAGCGACACGGTAATGAAGAGCGCCGCCGCGGCGGTGGTGACGGCCTGGGCGACGACCTGCACTGCCTTGCGGGGCAAGGCGGCGTGCTGCTCATGCACGATGTCGAAGTCATAGGCCACCCAGAAGGCGGTCAGGATTCCCACTGCCCCGTATGCGGGAATCCAGATCTGCTGAATGGAGATCTGCGGCCATGTGCCGACCGTGAAGAGACTCATCAGGACGTACCAGGCCACCAGCGCCGCGGTGCCGAAGAGGTACCCGCGCCAGGCCACCCGGAGATACTGCAGCATGGGCAGATGCCCTTCGCTCGGCTGCAGCGGCTCCCACTCCTTGGAGCGCGCGCGCTTCAGATAGAACCGCCACGCCGAGAGCGCCGCGGCGCCATGGAGGAGGAAGGCCCCGCTGGCCCACTGAATGGCCGTCAGCGGGTCGCCCCGCATCAGGTAGACGAGGAACAGGACGCCGAAGAACAGCGAGATGAGCGCAAACAGCACGCGATTGAGCAGGGTGTTGTCCTCCACCTCGCCCGGCTTCAGCCGCAGGGCATCGGTAATC
Organism: Pelagibius sp. 7325; assembly: GCF_037652055.1. NCBI lineage: Bacteria > Pseudomonadati > Pseudomonadota > Alphaproteobacteria > Rhodospirillales > Rhodovibrionaceae > Pelagibius > Pelagibius sp. 7325. The sequence continues at coordinate 139,955 of NZ_JBBKAH010000009.1, read as the reverse complement.
TCCTTGACGCGCGCGGTCTTCTTGTAGACCGGGCACAGTCCGACGGCGATCAGGGCGTGGAGGTCATGCAGAGTATCGTCCACGCGGGCGATGACGATCGCGCGCCGGTCGCGATCCGTGGCGCTGAGCCCGATGGGTTCGGCGACGATCAGGCGCAACTGCTCGGGTTCGCTGCGCAAGGCAGCGAGCGAGCTGTTGATGTCCGCCCAGACAGGGCTGTACTCCTGGCGGATGATGACTCCGAAGCCGGCCGGAAGATCCTTGGCCTCCATCATATGGTGAATGAAGGTCAGCCGCAGCCAGCGGCGTAGCGCATCGTTCGTCGAGATGGCGTCGTTGACCACGTCCATCGCTTCGGCGTCGTCCTGCGTCACCTGATTGTAGGCCGAGATCAGCAGCTTGCGCTCCGAGCTCGACAGCATGTCCAAGTTGATGCGGCGGTCGCGGATGTTCGCCGCGAGGCTCTCGACGTTCTGCGGAATCCCGATCAGGCGATGAGTCAGGCGGCGCGCCCAGAACTCGATCTGATTCAGCATGCGGTAGTGGGTCGCGCCGCCGGTCAGGATGACGAGGACCGCAAGCGGCACCCAGGCGGGCACGACCACCGGCGCCGGCGCCAGGATGGAACTGGCGTCGGGCTGCGTTCCGCCCTCCGGGAACGGCGCTGAAGCATCGATCACGCCCATGGCGGCGAAGACGTGCGGCCCGACCGCCGACAGTCCGGTGTAGACCACCGCCATGATGGTCACGTAGATGACGAAGCTCTGCGTGTACTGAAAGCCGTTGGAAACGGCGCGCGGCACCAGTGCCTCGATGAAGGAGCCGCCCGTATTCGTGGGCAGGTTGAAGCGCTCGATGCAGAACAGGATCAGAATGATCAGGCCGCAGGCATAGGCCACCAGGAAGTCCGTCTGCAGAATCAAGGATTCCGTTCTGATAACCATCGAAGTTCTTCCCTCCTTCGATCGGCTGGCTGGACTATGGGAATGAAGGCTTCTGCGCGACGCCTGCTGTTCGCCCGTCCAACGGGGGAGAACGAAAGAAGCCGTCGCCTCTCCTCTCGGGTAGCCCTCCATTGCGCGACGGCGGACGCAATTAACCAAATAGAGTACTCAAAATTAACATAGATCGTTACAAGAGTGCGAGAAAAGGGGGAGTACCCCAGGGGAAGTAATGAAGCCTCTTATGCGGAATTACTTCCTCCACCCGCATATGCGCACCACGTCATCCTGGGGTTGAAAGTAAAACGCTTCTGAATGCGCAAAGCGCTCTGTCACGACGCAAGCATCGCCAGGCGCAAAAAAGGGGGCGCCCTGCGGCGCCCCCCTTCCCGGAACCTCAACCGGCCTTGTCCGCCGCTCTTCACAAACGACGGGTTACATCCCCCATCACATCCCCTGGGCCTTGTCCCAGACTTCGTGAGTCCAGGCGCCTTCGGGCTTCTTGGTGATGACCGGCGTGGATGCATTGGCGAGCAGGGTATCCACCGTGCGCTCATAGGCGGCCGGGTCGAGGTAGCCCAGCTTCTCGTTGCCCAGCAGCTTGGCGATCTCGCCCATCATGCGCTTCTGGTGCTTCTCGGTCTGCGCACCGGTGGCGTCGTTCTCCAGCACGATGTCGGCCGCCTCGCCCGGATTCTCTCGGGCATAGTCCCAGCCCTTCATGGAGGCCTTCACGAAACGCGCCATCTTGTCGACGAAGGCGGGATCCTTGAGGCTGTCCTCCAGCACGTAGAGGCCGTCCTCCAGGGTGGCAACGCCCTGGTCCTCGTACTTGTAGACGATGAGATCCTCTTCTGTGAGGCCGGCGTCGATGATCTGCCAGTACTCGTTGTAGGTCATAGTGGAGACGCAGGCCGCCTGCTTCTGCAGGATCGGATCGACGTTGAAACCCTGCTTCAACACCGTGACGCCCTTGTCGCCGCCCTCCGTCGGGATGCCCAGCTTGGCCATCCACGACAGGAAGGGATACTCGTTGCCGAAGAACCAGACACCCAGGGTGTGGCCCGGGAAGTCCTCTGGCGATGTGATCCCGCTGTCCTTGCGGCAGGTCAGCATCATGCCCGACTTGTCGAAAACCTGGGCGATGTTGACCAGCGGCACGCCCTTCTCGCGCGACGCCAGCGCCGAGGGCATCCAGTCGATGATGACGTCGGCGCCGCCGCCGGCGATCACCTGCGGCGGAGCGATGTCCGGGCCGCCTGGCTTGATCGTGACGTCGAGTCCGGCTTCCTCATAGAAGCCCTTGTCCTGAGCCACGTAGTAGCCGGCGAACTGCGCCTGGGTCACCCACTTCAGCTGGATCGTTACAGCATCGGCCGCGACCGCCGTGCCGGCGGCCAGCAGCAGCCCCGCCCCTGCCGCCGCGCCCAAGGCCCCCGCGCGCGCTTTCGTAAGCAACTTACTCATCTAGCCTCTCCTCTTCTTGTGAAGGTTCATTGTAATTTTCGGCCTCATCCTCACTGCCGATAGGACGGGTGCCAGAAAGTGGAGGCCCGCTCGGCAAGCGCCAGCAGGCCGTAGAACAGCGATCCGGCGACTGCGGCGACGGCAATGGTCGCCCACACCATCTCCACGTTCATGCGGCCGATCTCGGTGGAGATCCTGAAGCCCATGCCGACGGTCGGCGTGCCGAAGAATTCGGCCACGATGGCGCCGATGAGCGCCAGGGTCGAGTTGATCTTCAGCGCGTTGAAGATGAACGGCAGCGCGTTGGGCAGCCGCACCTGGAGGAGCGTCTGCCAGTAGTTCGCGGCGTAGCTGCGCATGAGGTCGCGCTCCATCGCCTGGGTCGCGTGCAGCCCGGCGATGGTGTTCACCAGCATCGGGAAGAAGGTCATGATGACGACGACGGCCGCCTTCGACTGCCAGTCGAAGCCGAACCACATGACCATGATCGGCGCAACGCCGACGATGGGCAGTGCCGAGACGAAGTTGCCGAGCGGCAGCAGGCCGCGCTGCAGAAAAGGAATGCGGTCAACAAGGAGCGCCACCAGGAAGCCGCTGCCGCAACCCAGCGCGTAGCCCGAGAGCACCGACTTCAGGAAGGTTTGATAGAAATCGGCCCAGAGCGTCGAGGTCGACGCCGCGAAGACGGTGGCGATCAGCGCCGGCGACGGCAGCAGCACCGAAGGCACGCCAAAGCCGGTCACCAGCACCTGCCAGAGATAAAGCAACCAGGCACCGAACAGCGCCGGCACCAGGATGCCGAGGGCGCGCGGCGCATCCCGCTGCGAGGCTGCCTGCGAGAGCAGGCTCAGCGCCCGCCAGACCAGGAAGCCGAGACCGATGACATAGAGCCAGATACCCAGTGCGCCATGACCGATAGCGGAATCCAGAGAAGCGGGGTCCGTGAAGTCGATAAAACCGCGGAAGACATGCCCGATAGCCAGGAGCGGCGGCAAGGCAGCCAGCGCAGCGGCGACGATCAGCAGAACCGAGGCAGCAAAAACGTTCGGACGCTTCCACAGATAGAAAGCAATAAGAGCGAAAGCCGAGAAGATCGGCAACGCCAATGCTCCTCCGCCATTCACTCCCTCGAACCAACCCAACGGGTATTGCCGCTGACCGCCGTCGAGCCGGACAAAATCCACCGGAAGCAAGAAGGCCACCAAAGCGAAAGCAACGTAAAGTAGGCAGCAAAGGTCGACCCGCAGGCGTCCGGCGATGCTCATGCCCGCACCCCCATGCGCCGGTTCACCAGCCGCTCCAGCCCGCCCATGGCGGCGACCAGCAGGCCGGCCATGGCGGCGGCGGTCAAGAGCGCCGCCCAGATCTGCACCGTCTGGCCGTAATAGGAGCCGACCAGCAGGCGCGCGCCGATCCCCGCCTGGGCACCGGTCGGCAGTTCGCCGACGATGGCGCCGACCAGGGAGATGGCGATGGCGACCTTCAGGCTGGCAAAGAGGAAGGGCAGCGAGGACGGCCAGCGCAGCTTCCAGAACACCTGGTTGGTGCTGGCGCTGTAAGTGCGCATGAGGTCGCGCTGCAGCGGGTCGGGGGCGCGCAGCCCCTTGACCATGCCGATGGTGACCGGAAAGAAGCAGAGGTACATGGAGATGAGCGCCTTGGGCACCAGTCCCGTAAAACCGATGTTGCCCAGCACCACGATGATCATCGGCGCGATGGCGAGGATCGGGATGGTTTGCGAGGCGATCACCCAGGGCAAGAGGCTCCTGTCCAGGGTCTTCACGTGGACGATGCCGACCGCCAGGACGATGCCCAGCAGCGTGCCCATGACGAAGCCCAAGAGCGTCGAGGAGAGCGTCACCCAGGCGTGGTAGACGAGGCTGCGCTTGGAGGTGATGCTGGTGCCGAGGATGGTCTTGTCGAGCTCGGCGACCACCTGGTGCGGCGCCGGCAGGATCGGGCGTTCCATCGCCATGGCGTCGCCGGCAAGCTGCGAGAACGACCAGTCGACGTCGCGGCGTTCGTAGCCGTCAATGAGCACTGGCGCGTTCAGCCACACGGCGCCCGCGTACCACAGCACGATGATGGCGAGAATGACGACGGCAAGGGGACCGCTGCGGCCGGCGAAGGCGCGGGCGAGCAGCCCCCGCGCGGAGACAGGAGGCGTGGCGAGCGCCTCAGTCGTCATAGCTGTGCCCCGCGCGCAGCCCCTCGCGCACCCGGTGGGCGATCTCGGCGAAGGCCTGACTCTCGCGGATGTCGAGAGTACGGTCGCGCGGCAGCTTGCAGTCGATCACGTCGATGATGCGGCCGGGACGCGGCGACATGACGACGATCTTCGACGACAGGAACACCGCCTCCGGGATCGAGTGGGTGACGAAGACAACGGTCTTGCCGGTGCGCTCCCACAGGCGCAGCAGCTGCTCGTTCAGGTGATCGCGGGTGATCTCGTCGAGGGCGCCGAAGGGCTCATCCATCAGCAGCAGGTCGGGCTCGAAGCAGAGCGCGCGGGCGATGGAGACGCGCTGCTGCATGCCGCCGGAAAGCTGCCAGGGGAACTTCTTCTCGAAGCCCTTCAGGTTCACCAGGTCGAGGTAGCGCGCGGCGCGCTCTTTGCGCTCGGCCGCGCTCATCCCCATGATCTCCAGCGGCAGCATCACGTTGCGCTCCACCGTGCGCCAGGGATAGAGCGCCGGGGCCTGGAAGACGTAGCCGTAGGCACGCTTCAGGCGGGCCTCTTCCGGCGTCACGCCGTTGACCGAGATCCGGCCGGCGGTCTGGCGCTCGAGGTCGGCGATGACGCGCAGCAGGGTGGTCTTGCCGCAGCCCGAGGGGCCGATGAAGGAGACGAAGTCGCCCTCGTCGATTGTGAGCTTCACCTCGGAGAGAGCGTAGACGGGACCGTCGGCAGTCTCGAAGGTTAGCGACAGGTCTTCAACCTGGATGACAGGTTTACCGGTTCCGGTCTCCGGTGCCGCCGCCGCCTCGCTCTGCCGCATCACCGCCTCTAGCGCCATGCCCTACGCCCCTTTGCGGGGGTGGCGCCATTGCGACGCTTTCCAGCCGAAAGGTCAAGCATCCGCCCAAGCTCAAGCACTCTCTCGAGGTCAAGCACTGGCGCGCTCCAGCATGGCGTACATCAGCACGTTGCAGCCTGCGGCAAGGTCCTCGGGCGTGGCGCTTTCGACCTCGTTGTGGCTGATGCCGTCCTCGCAGGGCACGAAGATCATCGCCGTCGGCGCCACGCGGCTGACATAGCAGGCATCGTGCCCGGCGCCGGAGACGATTTCCATGTTGTCGTAGCCGGCCGCCGTCGCTGCCTGCTTCACCGCGCCGACGCAATCCTTGTCGAAGGAAATCGGCGGCGAGTACCAGATCATGTCGATGTCGGCCTCGATCTTCGCCGGATCGCAGATCTCGGCACAGGCGACGCGCAGCTCCGCTTCCATGGCGCTCAGGGTGTGGTCGTCGGGGTGGCGGAAGTCGATGGTCATGAAGACGCTGCCCGGGATGGTGTTCCGCGAGTTGGGACTGACCTGCATCATGCCCACGGTGCTGACCGCATGGGGTGCGTGGGCGAGCGCGATCTCGTTCACCTTGGTGACCAGCTTCGCGGCGGCGACCAGGGCATCGCGGCGGCGGTTCATCGGGGTGGTGCCGGCATGCGATTCGGAGCCGGTCAGCGTCACCTCGAACCAGCGCTGGCCCTGGGCACCGGTCACGACGCCGATGGTCTTCTTTTCGGCTTCCAGGATCGGGCCCTGCTCGATGTGGGCCTCGAAGAACGCGCGGATCGGATGATCGCCCGGCGTCTGCTCCCCCAGGTAACCGATGCGCTTCAGCTCGTCGCCGATGGTCTTGCCGTCGACGTCGGCGCGCGAGTGTCCGTACTCCAGCTCGAAGACACCGGCAAAGACGCCCGAAGCGATCATCGCCGGGGCGAAGCGCGAGCCCTCTTCGTTGGTCCAGACCGCCACCTCGACCGGCGCCGCCGTCTCGATGTCGTTGTCGTTCAAGGTGCGGATGACCTCAAGGCCCGCCAGCACGCCGAAGACGCCGTCGAACTTGCCACCGGTCGGCTGAGTGTCCAGGTGGCTGCCGGTGGTCACCGGCGGCAGCGAAGGGTCCGAACCCGGGCGCCGCGCGAAGATGTTGCCCATCTTGTCGACGGTGATCGAGCAGCCGGCCTCCTCGCACCAGCGCACGAAGAGGTCACGGCCCTCGCGGTCGAAGTCGCTGAGCGCCAGGCGGCAGTTGCCGCCGGCCACGCCCGGGCCGATCTTGGCCATCTCCATCAGGCTGTCCCACAGCCGGTCGCCGTTCACCTTCAGGTTCTTCGGGTTCATCGTATCCATGACTGACCTACTCCGCCGCCTTTTGATGTCTCTATTCAGCCGCTTTGCGGCTCATGGGGTTGCGCGGGTCTTCCTTCCAGTTCAGGTAACCCTTGCCGTTGTCCACCTCGACCATGGAGATGCAGCCTTCCACCGGGCAGACGTGCATGCAGAGGTTACAGCCGACGCATTCCTTGTCGATCACTTCATAGCGCCTCAGGCCATTTTCTTTCAACGCCGAGATGGCCTGGTGCGAGGTGTCCTCGCAGGCGATGTGGCAGAGGCCGCACTTGATGCAGAGATCCTGATCGATCTTCGCGACGATCTCGTAGTTGATGTCGAGGTACTGCCAGTCAGTCACGTTAGGAATGGCGGCCGCGCGGAAATCGTCCAGCGTTCGGTAGCCCTTCTCGTCCATCCAATAGCCGAGGCCGTCGATCATATCCTCGACGATCTTGAAGCCGTGGTGCATGGCCGCGGTGCAGACCTGCACCGAGCCGGCGCCCAGGGTCATGAATTCCGCCGCGTCGCGCCAGTTGGAGATGCCGCCGATGCCGGAGATCGGCAGGCCGGCGCAGTCGGCATCGCGGGCGATCTCGGCGACCATATGCATGGCAATGGGTTTCACCGCCGGACCGCAATAGCCGCCATGGGTGCCCTTGCCGCCCACGATCGGGGTCGGCGCCATGACGTCCAGATCGACCGACATGATCGAGTTGATGGTGTTGATGAGGGAGACCGCGTCGGCACCGCCGTTCTTGGCCGCGCGGGCCGGCCCCAGCACGTTGGTCACGTTGGGCGTCAGCTTCACGAAGACCGGCATGCGGGTGTGCGCCTTGCACCAGCGCGTCACCATCTCGATGTACTCCGGCACCTGGCCGACCGCCGAGCCCATGCCGCGCTCCGACATGCCGTGCGGGCAGCCGAAGTTCAGCTCCACGCCGTCGGCGCCGGTCTCCTCGACCGCCGCCAGGATGGCACGCCAGTTCTCCTCTTCGCAGGGCACCATGAGGGAGACCACCATGGCACGGTCGGGCCAGTCGCGCTTCACCTGCTTGATCTCGCGCAGGTTCACATCCAGCGGCCGGTCGGTGATCAGCTCGATGTTGTTGAAGCCGGCCATGCGGGTACCGTTGTAGCTCATCGCCCCGTAGCGAGAGGAGACGTTCACCACCGGCGGGTCCTCGCCCAGGGTCTTCCACACCACGCCGCCCCAGCCCGCCTTGAAGGCGCGCACGACGTTGTATTCCTTGTCGGTCGGCGGCGCCGAGGCCAGCCAGAAGGGATTGGGCGACTTCACGCCGGCGATATCGCAACGAAGGTCAGCCATGGCTCTTCTTCCCGGTTTGTTTTGGGAGCAGGCTTCTTACCCTCTCCCCTCGCGGGAGAGGGTTGCGCAGTCTTAGCGAGCGAAGCGAGCTTAGACGCAGCTGGGTGAGGGGGATGCGGTGGCGCCAACGAGCTTCCGCCAGACGCCGCAGCAAGTTGGGCTGCCCCCTCACCCTCCCGCTTCGCGGGCCCCTCCCTCTCCCGCGAGGGGAGAGGGATTTTTGGGGCGCCTTCATCCTCTGTCTCATCGCTCGCCTGCCTTCAGAAAAGCGTCGATCGCTTCGGCGGCCAGCTTGCCATCCTGCACGGCGGCCACCGTCAGGTCCTCGCTGATCGCGACGCAGTCGCCGCCGGCCCAGACATCCGGCAGGGAGGTACGCCGGTCCGGGCCGACGGCGATGCGATCGCCCTGCATCTCCAATTGCTCGCTGCCGCCGTTTGCCTGAGGCAACGGATTCATGGTCTGGCCGATGGCCTTGAACAGCATGTCGGCCGGCAGCGCGAAGGTTTCGCCGGTGCCTTCCAGGCGGCCATCCGCCCCGAGCCGCGTGTACTCGAAGACCACCTCGGCGATGTGGCCGTCGCGGCCCTGCAGGGCATGCGGCTGCGCCCAGTGCTTGATCTTCACGCCGTTGGTCTGTGCAAACTCTTGCTCGTGGTGCGTGGCCGCCATGGCCTCGGCGCCGCGGCGGTAGACCAGGGTGACGTCTTCGGCGCCCAGGCGCTTCGTCTGCACGGCGATGTCGATGGCGGTATTGCCGCCGCCGATGACCACCACCTTGCGGCCGACCGGCAGGGCCTTCAGTTCGGCGCTCTGGCGTAGTTCGGCGATGAAGTCGACGGCATTGTAGACGCCCTTCAGGTCCTCGCCCTCCAGGCCGAGCGCGCGCACGCCGCCGAGGCCCATACCCAGGAAGACGGCGTCGTAGTCGCGCCGCAGATCGGCCAGGGTGAAATCGCGGCCCAGCGCCTGGCCGTTGCGGATCTCGATGCCGCCGATCTCCAGCACGAAGTCGACCTCGCGCCGGGCGAAGGCGTCGGGCAGCTTATAGGCGGCGATGCCGTACTCATTGAGGCCGCCAGCCTTGGGCCGCGCCTCCAGGATCGTCACCGCGTGCCCCAGCATCGCCAGTCGATGGGCACAGGCGAGGCCCGCCGGCCCCGCACCGATCACGGCGACCTTCTTGCCGGTCGGCTCGGCGCGGCTGAAGGGATGCACGCCGCTGTCCATCACCGCGTCGGTGGCGTAGCGCTGCAGCAGGCCGATCTGCACCGGCTTGGCCTCCTGCGCGTTGCGCACGCAGGCCTGCTGGCACAGCACCTCGGTCGGGCAGACTCGGGCGCAGGCGCCGCCCAGGATGTTCTCTTCGAAGATATCCTGCGCCGCGCCGCGGACGTTGTCCGTGCCGATCTTGCGGATGAAACTCGGAATATCGATGCCCGTCGGGCAGGCTTCGATGCAGGGCGCATCGTAGCAGAAGTAGCAGCGGCTCGCTTCGACCAGCGCCGCCTTGCGGTCCAGCGGCGGATGCACGTCGCTGAAATTCTCCGCGTAGGCGGAGTCCGGCAAACGCCCGGCACGGATGTCCGGTTGGTTCCCCATCCTTGATCTCCCCGATCATGCGGACATCAGTCGCTCTTGCGGCGTCTTGCGTCCTTGTTGCCAATGACTGTAGCGTTGTCCTGACCAGACGGTCAATTAAATTTGACCAAGTGGTCAGGTTTTGAGTTACAACAAGGCAGCGGCGATCATCGCCGGGAATCAAGAGGATAGGCGCAACGGGCGCGCGCGGCTGTAGGAGTACGAATGTCGGATACGGTGGCCAAGGGGAGCGAAATCAAGGACGTCCCCGCCAAGGAAACGGGCGACAAGGACGAAGCCCTGAAAGATGACTCCGGGCCGGGTCACATCCGGGTGCGCAACCGCGCCCTCATCCTCGCCGCCGCCGAGGAGGTCTTCGCGACCCAGGGCTACCGCGGCGCCACCACCGCCGCCATTGCCAAGAAGGCCGGTCTGCCCAAGGCCAACGTGCACTACTACTTCGGCACCAAGGAGGCGCTCTACGCCGCGGTGCTGGAGGACATCCTCGGCCTCTGGCTCGGCGAACTGGACCGCCTGACCGAGGCGAGCGATCCGGCGACCGCGCTGGCCGACTACATCCGCGCCAAGATCCGCCTCTCGCGCGAACGCCCCCTCGCCTCCAAGGTCTATGCCAACGAGATGATCCGCGGCGCGCGCCACACCCGCGACTTCCTGAAGAACGAGCTGCGCAATCTGGTGAAATCCAAAGCGAAAGTCTTGGAAGCCTGGGCCGCGGCGGGCAAGATAGAGCCGGTCGACCCGGTGCACCTGTTCTCGGTCGTCTGGGCGGCGACCCAGCACTACGCCGACTTCGAGGTACAGGTCGGCGCGCTGCTCGGCCGGCGCCAACTGGCGGCCAAGGACTACGACGAGGCGGCCGAGACCATCGTGCGCCTTGTGCTGCGCGGCCTGGGCCTGAAGTACAGGCCCGGGGAATAGGAAAGAGAGCGAGACGCGATGATCAAGGCGGTGATCCTGTTGAAGCGCAAGGACGGCATGAGCCTCCAGGACTTTTCAGACTGGATGCTGAAGGAGCACGTGCCCATGGCCCTGAAGCTGGAGGGCCTCAAGCGCTACCAGGTGAACATCGCCAAGGACGCCGACGGCGACTACGACGGCGTCAGCGAGCTGTGGTTCGACAGCGAGGACGCCATGCTGGCGGCCTACGGCACCGAGCACGGCAAGGCGGTGGCCGCCGATTCCATGGCGCACGTGAAGACGCGCAAGCGCCTGGTCGTCGCGGAGCATCCCTTCACCCCCACCGGGGGCTGAGCCCATGGCCCTGGTCGTGCGTGTCGGCGCCGCCCGCGCCGCGTGGTGGCGTGACATCCTGCAGTCCCTCCTGCCCGAACTCGAGGTGCGGCTGTGGGACGACCCCGGCGACAAGGCAAAGGTCGACTACGCCGTGGTCTGGCAGCCGCCGCCCGGCGGCCTCAAGACCTTCCCCAACCTGAAGGTCATCGTCTCGATGGGCGCCGGCATCGACCACGTGCTGCGCGACCCGGAGCTGCCGGGCCACCTGCCGATCATCCGCACCGTCGGGCCGGACCTCACCCAGCGCATGCGGGAGTATGTCATTCTCCACGTGCTGCGCTTCCACCGCCGCCTGCCGGAGATCGAGGCGTCCTCCGCGAAGAAGGAGTGGAACCAGATCATCACGCCGACGGCGCCGAACCGCAGCATCGCCGTCCTCGGCCTCGGCAACATGGGCGCCGACTGCGCACGCCACCTCGCGGCCATCGGCTTCGAGGTGCACGGCTGGTCGCGCCGCCCCAAGGAAGTCCAAGGGGTCACCTGCCATCACGGCCCGGCGGGTCTTCGCGATCTGCTGAAGCGGGCCGAGATCCTGGTCTGCCTGCTGCCGCTGACGCCGGAGACCACCGGTATTCTCAACAAGGACCTCTTCGCGCAATTGCCCCAGGGTGCCTGCGTCATCAACGTCGGGCGCGGCCAGCACCTGGTTGAGGAAGACCTCATCCCGGCGCTCGACTCAGGCCAACTGGGGGGCGCCACCCTGGACGTGCTGCACGTCGAGCCGGCCGCCGAGGATCATCCCTTCTGGACCCACCCGAAGATCCTGCTGACACCGCACATCGCCAGCCTCATCGACCCCGAGGCCGGCGCCAAGATCATCGCCGCCAACCTGAAACGCTTCATGGCCGGCGAGCCCGTCCCCGACATGGTGGATGTGGCCCAAGGGTATTAGGGCCCAAGGGTATTAGTCAGCGGGTTCAGGGGTAGTAGAGACGAGGGTGGCGCTTCCCCCGCCGGGCCCGCCGGTCTAAGCTCCCCCCTTGCCGCCGGAAAGAGCCAAACGGGGAGAGGCCATGCGGGGGCCCAGTCCGAAGCAGGGTTTCGTACAGATTTTGAAAGCGGCCGGTCTGGCCGCGCTGCTGCTGCTCGGCCTGGCGGCCGCGCCTGCGCGCGCGGCCGAGGCGTCGCCGGGGCCGCCCTACATCGTCATCGATGCGGATACCGGGGCCGTGCTGGCCTCGGACAATCCCAACCATCCCTGGTATCCCGCCTCGGTCACCAAGGCGATGACCGCCTACATGGTGTTCCAGGCCCTGGCCGAGGGCCGGCTCCAGGAGAACCAGAAAGTCACCATCTCCGCCAAGGCCGCCAGCCAGCCGCCCGGCAAACTGGGCCTCGGCGCCGGCACGAAGGTCAGCGTGAAGCTGCTGCTGGAGGCGATGATCGTGCGCTCGGCCAATGACGCCGCCGTCGCCCTGGCCGAGGCGGTGAGCGGCAGCGAGGCCGCCTTCGCCACCGCCATGACGCGCCAGGCCCAGAAGCTGCGCATGAGCCAGACGGTCTTTTCCAACGCCTCCGGCCTGCCCGACCCGGCCCAGGTCACCACGGCGCGCGACCTCGCCATGCTGGCGCGCGCGCTGATGAAGGACTTCCCGGATCGCTTCGGCCTGTTCAGCAAGACCCACGTCGTCTTCGGCGGCCAGTCCCGCCCCACCATCATGAGCTGGCTGGGCGCCTACAAGGGCGCCATCGGTATCAAGACCGGCTTCACCTGCGGCTCCGGCTACAACCTGCTTGCCGCCGCCGAGCGCGACGGCCGCCGCCTCATCGGCGTGGTGCTCGGCGCGCGCACCAGTGGGCAGCGCAATACCCTGATGCGCAAGGTCATGGACATCGCGTTCTCGCAGCCGGCCGATACCTCGGGCGCCCTGCTGGTGGCGGCGCTGCGCGGATCGCCCCGCATCATGACACCCTATGTGCTGCCCGCCGGCACCTGCGCCGCCGGCATCAGTCCCGGCACCGAGATGATGGCCAAGGGCGAGCTGCCCGGCTGGGGCCTCGTCTTCGGCTCCTTCATCAGCAAGGCAGAGGCCAGCGCGCGCATAGCCGAGAACCGGGAGGCGCTGAAGAAGGTCGTCAACGCCGGCAAACCGACCATCGTCGCACGCACTTCCATCGCCACCCACCGCTACAGCGCGCTGCTTGTGGGACTGGAGCCTGATGATGCCGGCTCCGCCTGCCGCCACCTCCAGAGCCTCGGCGTCTACTGCCTTGCCGTGCCGCCCAAGCTGCTGAACAATCCGCAAGCGCTCTGGCGATAAGGGGCGCTCTGGCGTTAGAGGAAATCTCCGGTGAGTGAAGCGATGACCGCCGCCCAGAAGATGCTGGCGGGGCTGCCCTACGACATCATGGATGCCGAGCTGATCGCCCTGCGCGAGGCGGCGCGGCGCGCCTGCTATGCCTACAACCGCGCCGACCCGATGGAGGCGGACCCGCCGAGCGCGATCCTGAAAGGCCTGCTCGGCGGCTTCGGAGAGGGCGTGTTCATCGAGGCGCCCTTCCGCTGCGCCTACGGCATCAACACCCACATCGGCGATGGCGCCTTCCTCAACACCGGCTGCGTCATCCTGGACTGCGCGCGCGTCGAGATCGGCGCCAAGACCCTGCTTGGCCCCTGCGTGCAGATCTACACGGCGATCCATCCGCTGGACCCGGCCGAGCGCGCCGCCGGCATCGAAACCGCCAAACCCGTCGTGCTGGGCTACAACGTGTGGATCGGAGGCGGCGCCATCCTGCTGCCGGGCGTTACCGTCGGCGACAACGCGGTGGTCGGCGCCGGCAGCGTGGTGGTGAAGGACGTCGCCGCCAACACCGTGGTCGCCGGCAATCCGGCGAAGGTGATCCGCCGCATCGGGGCCTAGCGGGCGGCGCATACTTCGAGACACCGCCTGACGGCGGTTCCTCAGGATGAGGTCGATCTTTTGGACTCTGCCTCATCCTGAGGAAGCCGCGCAGCGGCTGTCTCGAAGGATCGGCCACGGGCCGGGCGCCATCTTTCGCCGCCCGCCGGAGCCGGTCGCCACTTTTTGCCACGGAAGGATGGCCCGCCCCGGCCGTCTAGCCCCTATACCTCCGACCCTGTATGCCTCCCGAGTGTCCGCCCGGGATACTCGCCTGGGCCGGGCCACGCAGTGGCCCGGCCCTTTTCTTTTGCCGGCCCCGGCATCAGGCGGAGAGTGGCCGCCTTAGAACGACACGCATTGCATCCCGGCATCGACGCGCATGACGCTTTCCTGGTCGAAGCGGTCCTTGTAGGCGGCGCGGATGTCCTCGATGGCCGTCTCCTTCTCTTCCGAAGGCTCGTAGAGAATAACCAGCACCGCCGAGGTCTCCTTGGTGACGACGCCCTGGCTGTTGCGCCACTGGCCGTTGCCCGTCAGCACCGTCAGGCCGTCGGGAAAGCGCGGCGTCACCTCCTCGTCCAGGAAGGCCGCCCACTCCGCCTCGGTCACCGGCGCGCCGCCGGGCTTTTGCGTACCGAAATAGAGCTCCAGCCGCGCCAGAGGAAACGCGCCCTCGGCGCAGGCTGGCTGGGCCAGCAGCGGCAAGGGGGCCAGGGCGCCCGGCAGTGCCAGGGCGAGCGCGAGAAGCACGGGAACGAGCACGCGGGGCGACGTCATCAAACCACTCCAGGGTTGCCGTGTAAGCTGTTCGGGTCGTTGAGTTTTGGCCTTTCCAGGCGATCGCGCAAGGGGGCACGCCCGCCGGCGAGTCACGGTGTTGTCGCTTGACGGGCAGCGGGAAGGCACGGAAGCATGACGGCAACAACCAACAACACCGCGATGGGGAGGTTCGTCATGCCCAGGCTCCTGCTTGCCGTCCTTGCCGCCGCCCTCGCCGCCAGCCTGCTGGCCGGCGCCCTTCCCGGTGCCGCGCGCGGCCAGTCCGCCCAGGGCCAGTCCGCTCTCCCGGAAGGCCACGGTCGCGACGCGGTCGAAAGCGTCTGCACCGCCTGCCACCAGACCAACCAGATCACCCGCAGCATGGGCTACACGCAGGACGGTTGGCGCGAGCTCACCGGCACGATGATCGATCTCTCGGGCAATCCGGACCTGCGGGAAGAGATCATCGGCTACCTCGCCACCCACTTCCCGCCCAGCGGCAACCGCGCCGCCACGCTGGTGCCCGGCCCTCATACGGTCAGCTTCACCGAGTGGCAGGTGCCGACCCTGGGCCAGCGCTCGCGCGATCCCATCGAGGCCGCCGACGGCACCATCTGGTGGGCCGGCCAGTTCGCCAACCTGATCGGCAAGATCGATCCTAAGACCGGCGCGATGACCGAGTACCTGCTGCCCGACGGCGCCTATCCGCACAGCGTCACCCTCGATACCGAGGGCAAGGTCTGGTACACCGGCAACAAGAACGGCACCGTCGGCTACCTCGATCCGAAAACGGAGAAGATTACCGTCTTCGAGATGCCGGACCCGGCGGCCAGGGACCCGCACACGGCCAAGTTCGACGCCGACGGCATCCTGTGGTTCTCGCTGCAGCACAGCAACATGATCGGCCGGCTGGATCCGGCTACGGGCGAGATCAGGCTGGCGACGCCGCCGACGCCAGATTCCAAGCCCTACGGCGTGAAGATCGACCGGGACGGCAATCCCTGGGTCGCCTGCAACGGCGCCGCTTGCCTGCTGAAGGTCGACCCGCAGACCATGGCGATAACCGAGGTGAAGCTGCCGATCCCGGGCACCACCGTGCGCCGCCTCGACATCGCCGAGGACGGCGTGATCTGGTACGTGAACTCCGGCATGGGCAAGCTGGGGCGCTACGACCCGGCCAGCGGCGACATCCGGGAATGGGACTCCCCTTCCGGCGCGGCATCCCATCCCTACGCCATCGCCGTGGTCGACGGCATCGTCTGGTACAACGAGTCCGGCGTGCGGCCCGACCCGCTGGTGCGCTTCGATCCCGATACCGAGCGATTCCAGTCCTGGCCGATCCCCTCGGGCGGCGTCCACGCCGGCATCATCCGCCACATGCGCGCGACCAAGGACGGCAACCTGCTGATCCACCAAAGCAGCACCAACCGCATCATCCTGGTGAACCTGGAGAGCGCGGCAGCGACGCAGTAGGGTGGTTTCGGCCGACAGACGTTCAACCATCGCGACCTAACTCTTTTAACGGAGTGGCGCCCCGTCGGAAAATTTGTTTACATACATTTACCGCAATGACTGGTGGGCGTCCCGGCCCGCGGTGGCGGTCCGGTCACTGACGCCCTTGAACGCACCTGGAGGCGTCGCGATGACTCAGCAGTTCGCTGCTCGTAAGTCCCATTCTTCTCGCTGCAAAAATCGTCTTCCGGCCGTTCTTGTTGCCGCCGGCACGGCCCTCGCACCGTCGCTCGCCTGGGCCGACGAAACCTGCCAGTCGCCCTACATGGCGAAAATCACCGGCGAGGAAGAATACGTCTATATCTGGACCCTCGGCATGGAGGGTGTCGGCGACGGCTCCGACAAGGTCGTCACCGTCGACGTGCGCAGCGGTTCGCCGACCTTCGGCAAGGTGGTCGACGTCGATTCCGTCGGCGGCCGCCACGAGGCGCACCACGGCGGCCTCACCGACGACCGGCGCCTCTTCTGGGTTTCCGGTCTCGACGACAGCAAGATCTTCATCTTCGACATCGCCAGCGATCCTGCGAACCCGACGCTGGTGAAGACGATCGACGACTTCGTCGAAAAGAGCGGCGGCGTTGTCGGCCCGCACGGCGCCTATGCCCTGCCCGGCCGCGTCCTGATCTCCGGCCTCTCCAACACCGACAAGACAGGAGCCACCGGCCTGGTCGAATACACCAACGACGGCCAGTACATCGCAACCCACTGGATGCCGACAGCCAAAGAGCCAAACGGCGCCGCCAATGCCGAGAAAGCCGACGGCTACGGCTACGACGCCCGCGTGCTGCCGCGGCGCAACGTGATGCTGAGTTCCTCCTTCACCGGCTGGAACAACTACATGCGCCCCCTGGGCGAGGTGGTGAACGACCCCGAGGCGATGAAGGCCTTCGGCGGCACCATGGTCCTGTGGGATTTCCACGCCCGCAAGCCGCGCCAGGTCTTCGAGGTGCCCGGCGTACCGCTGGAGGTGCGCTGGGCCTGGGGACCAAAGAGCAACTACGCCTTCACCTCGACGGCGCTCACCTCCCAGATCTGGCTGGTCTACGAGGACGAGGCCCAGAAGTGGCACGCCAAGTCGGTGGCGACGATCGGCGATCCGGCGCAGCTGCCGCTGCCGGTCGACATCAGCCTCTCGGCCGACGACTCAACGCTGTTCGTCAACAGTTTCATGGATGGCATGACGCGCGTCTACGACGTCAGCGATCCGCATGCACCCGAGCAGATCTACGAGAAGAAGATCGGCAGCCAGGTGAACATGGTCTCCCAGAGCTGGGACGGCAGGCGGCTCTACTACACCTCCTCGCTGCTCGCCAACTGGGACAAGACCGGCGACGACAACGAGCAGTTCCTCAAGGCCTACACCTGGGACGGCAAGGAACTCGCGCCGCGCTTCGAGATCGACTTCCTGGCCGAAGAACTCGGGCGGCCGCACCTCATGCGTTTCGGCTCGTCGGCGCTCTACAATTATTGAGCATGCGCCGCTTCGTCCTGCCGCTGGGCCTCGCGCTGGCTGTCACTGTGCCGAGCCTCGGCCTTGCCCATGACCCGGCCCTTCACCCGCCGACAAAGGTCGAGGGGCCGGCCGACGACTACGTCTACGAACTGGCGGCGCCGGGAAGCTACGATCTGCCGCGCATCAGGCCGGCCGCCGCGGCGCGGCTGCTCGACGAGTCCGGCGCGGCGGTCGAGCTCTCGGCGCTGTTTGCCGGCCGCCTGACGATCCTGGCTTTCATGTACACGCGTTGCGGCGACGTCTGCCCGCTGGCCGCCCTGCGTCTCGCCGACCTGCAGCGCCTCGCGGCGGAAGACGCGCAGCTCTCACAGCACCTGCGGATCGTCTCGCTGAGCTTCGATCCCGCCTTCGACACCCCCGCGATCATGGCCGAGTACGGCGCCATGATGCGCCTGCCCGATGCCGCGGCGCCGCCGTGGCACTTCCTCACGGCACCGGACCGCGCGGCGATCGGCCCCGTGCTGGCCGCCTACAACCAGCCGGTCGCCCGCAAGGCCGATCCCGGCGACGCGGCCGGGCCGTTCAGCCACCTGCTGCGCGTGTTCCTGATCGATTCCGACGGCGTCATCCGCAACATCTACAGCGCCGACTTCCTCGATCCGCGTCTGCTGATGAACGACCTCAAGACGCTGCAGATGGAAGCCCCCTAAGCTTCTCAAGCCCGCGGCGTCTGCGCCTTCACGCCTTCCTCGGCAAGGCTGAAGGGGGCCGGCGTCGCCGCGCCGGCAATCGGTGAGGAGACGTCGGCGATGCCCCAGCACTGACCCGACTGCGGATCGCGCGAGACGCCGGCGGGGCAGGAATAGAGCTTGGGAAAGACCATCTGCTGGGCGACTTCCAGGGTGAAGACCTTCTGCAATTCGGCGAGCGCCGCTTCGCCCATGCGCGGGTCGGCGCGCACCGAGCCCCGACCCGAGGCGTCGATGCGCGGCGTGTGGAAGGCCTCTTCCAGGCTCATCCCGTAGTCGAGCAGCAGCGCGGTGATCTGCGCCGTGCAGGGTACGATGTGGTTGGCGCCGGACGCGCCCACGGCAAAGATCGCCTCGCCGTTCCGGGTCGCGATGGTCGGGCACATGTTCGACGAGTTGATCCGCTTGCCGCCGGCCAGCGAAACTGGATTGCCCGGGCGCGGATCGAAGTAGGCGATGGAGTTGTTCATCAGCATGCCCGTGGACGGCAACACCACGCCGCTGCCGAAGCGGTTCAGCAGCGTATAGGTCAGCGCCACCATGTTGCCCTCGGCGTCCACCGCGCTCATGTGCGAGGTGCAGCCGCCCACCTGCTCACCACCTACCCGCTCGCCGCCTGGCTGGTCCAGCCCGACCTTCTTCTTGTGCGTGGCGAAGGCCGAGTCCAGGCCGCGCGCGTAGGCGATCCAGGTCTCGGCGCCGACCCTGTCGCCGGGATCGAGGTTCTGCGCCACGTAGCCCAGCATTTCAATGAGGCGCAGGCCGCCCGACATCTCGCCCGCCGTGTGCACCTCGGCGCCGCGGTGGCGGCCGCTTAGGGCGTCGTGCTCCTCCACCGCGTAGGCGGCGAGATCCTCGACGGTAATTTTCGAGCCGCCGGCCTTCAGGTCGCCGGCGATCTTCGCCGCCAGCGGTCCCTCGTAGAACGCGGCGGGGCCTTCGGCCGCCAGGGTCGTCAGAGTCTGCGCCAGCGCCGGCACGGCGAGCGTGCGCTCCGGCGCCGCCGGAACGCCGTTGGGCAGGTAGAGCGCCGAGGCCGCCGGGTCGCGGCGCAGCAGGTCCATGGCGAGGCCGATCTGCAGGCTGGCGTGCCAGTCGACCGGGATGCCGCGCCCGGCGAGCGCGATGGCCGGCGCCAGCAGGCGCTCCCAGGCCAGCCGGCCGAAGCGCTCCGAGGCGCGCCCCAGCCCGGCGACCGCGCCCGGCACGGTGATCGAGCCGTAGCCGCGCTCGTTGGCCTTGTCCTTCACGCCCGGGTAGAGCATCAGCGAGAGCGGCTCGTTCGGATCGAGCGGATAGTCGGCATTGTCGATGGTCTGCGGCAGCACGCCCTGGAAGTTCAGTACATGGGCGCGCTTCTCCTTCGCCAGCCACACCACCATGAAGCCGCTGCCGCCCAGGCCGCACATCCAGGGCTCGACCACGTTCAGCGCCATGGCGCAGGCGACGGCGGCATCCACCGCGTTGCCGCCCTCCGCCAGCATCGCCGCGCCGGCGCGCGCCGCCAGCCAGTGCTGCGAGGCCACCGCGCCCTTGTCCGAGGTCACCGCGTCCTTGCGGACCCGCCACTGCTCAACGTTCTCGTTCACCCTGCTGCCCTTCCTCTGGCTGGCATCTGCCATGCGAAATGTTATCTGTGCAATCCGCGCCCATGCCCGCTATGAAGGACGCGGGCAGACATTAGCGGGAGCACTCATCGATGACCTATGTGACCAATCCCATGCCGGCACAGATCGCCGGCTCCCTGCTGGAGAAGGCCGCGCGCGCCGAGACCGCCACCATCGGTCACCGCCGCCACATGGGCTTCGTCGACAAGGCCGTGCAGTGCGTGCTGCCGGGCCGGCGCATTGCCGGCACGGCGGTCACCCTCGCCATTCCCGGCCAGGACTCGACCCTGCTGCACCACATCATACAGTTCCTGCGGCCCGGCGACGTGCTGGTGATCGACCGCCTGGGCGATCTGAAGCATGCCTGCCTGGGCGGCGGCGTCGCGGCGGCCATCAAGGCGACCGGCTGCGCCGGCGTGGTCATCGACGGCCCCTGTACCGACGTGCCGGAGATCGAGGAACTGGACCTGCCGGTGTGGTGCCGCGGCACCTCGCCGATCACCACCCGGCTCTACAACATCGGCGGCAGCTTCAACGTGCCGATCGCCTGCGGCGGCGCCGTGGTGATGCCGGGCGACGTCGTGCTGGCCGATTTCAGCGGCGCCCTCGTCATGCCGCCGTCCGAGGCGGAGGCCGACATCGACTGGGCGCTGGGCAAGGCGGCCGTCGAGCCGGAGGGGCACAAGCGGCTCCTGGCCGGCGAGAAGCTGGGCGAACGCACGGGTGCCTCCGCCATGGTCATGGCCAAGCAGCAAGGCTAGCACCCTCACCGCATGATGATCGAGGTGTCCGGGCCGAGCACCAGGTCCGGCAGCCAGAGGGTCAGCGCCGGCACGTAGGCGATGAGGATCAATACCACGATCAGCGGGATGAGGAACGGCAGCACCGCCATGGTCACCTTCTCGAACGGGACCTTGCCGACCTCCACCATAATGTAGAGGCCGATGCCCATCGGCGGCGTGGCGATGCCGATCAGCAGGGCGAGCTGCAGGATGATGCCGAGATGCACTCGGTCGACGCCGAACTGGTCGGATACCGGCAGCAGCATCGGAACGAGCATGAGTTTGGCCGGCACGCCCTCCACCACGCAGCCGATCAGCAGCACGAAGACCATAACCAGCGCCAGGAAGACGGCGCGGCTGTCGGTCAGCGAGAAGATCGCGTCACCGAGGATCTGCGGCACCTGTTCGATGGCCAGCAGCCAGCCCATGGCGATGGAAAAGCCGATGATGATCATGATGACCGAGGTCATCAGCATGGTGTCGGTCAGCGCCTGCCACAGCTTGGCAGCGGAAAGGCTGCGGTAGGCGACGCCCAGCACCAGGGTGTAGAGGCAGGCCAGCACGCCGGCCTCGGTCGCCGTCACCAGCCCTCCCAGGATCGAGCCGAGGATGATGCCCGGCGCCACCAGGGCCAGCACGCCGTCGGCGCCGGTCTTCACGACCGTCGGCAGATCGGCGCGCGGCTGGGTCGGAAAGTCGTGCTTCACCGCCAGGATGCGGTTGAAGACCATGAGGCCGAAGCCGACGATGAGGCCCGGGATCAGCCCGGCCAGGAACATGCGCTCGATCGACTGCTGGGCCAGGAAGGCATAGACCACCAGGCCGATGGAGGGCGGAATGATCGGTCCGACCACGGCGGAAGCAACGGTGACCGCGGCGGCGAACTCCGGCTTGTAGCCGCGCTCCTTCATCGCCTTGATCTCGATGGTCCCGAGGCCGGCGCAGTCGGCCACCGCCGCGCCGGAAACCCCGGCGAAAATCATCGAGGAGAGCACGTTCACCTGCGCCAGGCCCGCCTTGAAGTGGCCGACCAGGGCGTTGGCGAAATTGAAGATGCGGTCGGTCATGCCGACCACGTTCATCAGGTTGCCCGCCATGATGAAGAATGGCACGGCGGCGAGCGAGGGCTTGTTGACGCCCTCCAGGATCTGCTGCGGGACGATGTAGAGCGCGTCGGAGAAGTCCGAGACGGCGAAGGCCAACAGCACGGCCGCGCCGATCGCCATGGAGACCGGCACCCTCAACAGGATCAGCGCGATGAAGGCCGCGAAAAGGACGAATGCCATGAGATGGTGATTCCTAGCTGTCGACGGCCGGCAGGCTATGCGGCTCCGGCCAGCGGAAGCAGGCCTTCAGGAAATCGAGCAGCGCGTTGGCGAAGATGAGCAGACTGGAGACGCCGAGCGGAACCGAGAGCGTGTAGCGCGGCAGCTCGCCCCAGGGCGTGGTGACGGCATCGATGACGCCGACCTGGGATTCGATGATGGTCGGCATCTGCCACAGGATCGTGCCGGTGACGGCCAGGGTCACCAGCGCGGCGAAGTAGCGCGTGCCGGTCATCGCCCAGCCGCCCAGCCGCATCGCCACGAAATCGACGGCGATGTCCTTGCGGAAGCGATAGACGGCATAGAAACCGAAGAAGGCCATCCAGACGAAGAACTGCATCGTCCAGGGCCAGATCCAATAGAACGACAGGTGGAACGGCCGCAACACGATCGTCGCCGCCGTGCCCAGCAGCATGAGCAGAAGACAGAGGTTGGCGATGACCAGGAAGAGGCGCCCGAGCTGCTCGAGCGCCCCGTCCAGGCGATACAATACGGCCGGCCCCTGCCCCGGCGTCTCCCTGGTTGTCACAGCCGGGTCAAGGCGCGCGGGTCGCGGCGACGGCGGCGA
This sequence comes from Pelagibius sp. 7325, assembly GCF_037652055.1. Lineage (NCBI taxonomy): Bacteria > Pseudomonadati > Pseudomonadota > Alphaproteobacteria > Rhodospirillales > Rhodovibrionaceae > Pelagibius > Pelagibius sp. 7325. The sequence continues at coordinate 117,390 of NZ_JBBKAH010000009.1, read as the reverse complement.
GGAAGCCCTTGGGCAGCTCGCCCTGCTCCTCCATCTGCTTGTAGAAGCTGGCCATAGACTCGATGAAGGGCTTGCGGTCGATTTCCATGAAACTGACGCCGTTGGTCTTCATACGCTCGATGGACTCGTCGGCCGACTTGCCCATCAGTTCCTGGCTGTAGGCACCGGCATCCGCGTGGGCCTTCAGCAGGGCCGCCTGCAGCTTCTCCGGCAGCTTGTCGAAGGCCTTCTGGTTCATCATGAAGGCAACCGACTGGTAGTACTCGTCATGGCGGATGATGTGCGGCGCCACCTCGTAGAAGCGCATGCTCTCCACCAGCGCGATGGGGCTGTTCACCGCGTCGACGATCTTCTTGTCGATGGCCTGGTAGGTATCCGTCCAGGCCAGGGTCTTCACCTCGGCGCCCAGGTGGGTCCAGGTGTCGATCGCCAGCTTGGAGGGGTGCATGCGCAGCTGCACGCCCTTCATGTCATCGAAGGACTGGATGTCCTTGTTGGCGACCATGACGCGGTAGGGTCCGCGGATGATGGCGGTGGGATCGCCCAGCACGCCGACGCCGGCCTCCTCGCGCACCTGTTTGAACCAGCCCTTGGCCATCTCGCTGTTCACGAAGCGGTTCCAATGGTCGTAGTCGTCGAACAGGAAGGCGGCGCTGATCCAGCCGATGTCGTCGACCCATTTCTTCATGTAGGTCGAGCCCTCGGCGTACATCTGCACGGTGCCGATCTTCAGCTGCTCCATGACAGCGTCGGTCTTGCCGAGCTGCTCATTGGGGTAGACCTTGATGGTCATCTCGCCGCCGCTGTACTCCTCGGCGAGGTCGGCGAACTTCTGGAACACCAGCCCCTCCGGACTGTCCGGCGGCATCTTGTGCGCCAGCCGCCAATCCTCCGCCGCCGCCGCGCCCGGCAACAGCAGGCTGCCCGCCAGGACGCCTAGCGCCAGAACGCCGGCCATCGACAGGCCGGGAAAACTCCGCTGCATGAACTTCATCGCTGCCCCCTTCTGCGCCCTGCCCGCTCGGGAGTGTCCAGGCGCCATGGTGGTCGGGTGCGGCCCGCGGCCGGGGACTGGAAGGAACGCGCAATGCCGCGATCTGTCGCCCGGAGTCGTGCCGCCCTTCGCTCTTCAAGTCTTGCGATTAGATCGCAAGGTTAAAGCACTGGTCAAGTTGGCAGCTTCGACTAGCCGACCTGGAGTAGATATCTGCAAAGGACTTTGCCCCTTATACAGGCAGAATCACTCCCCGCGGGCCTTGACCGTTGCATCGGCGCCGCCACCATACTGCGAGAACACCAACAATTCCCGGCCCTTGCGGCGGGCAGAACTCTCAGGAGCGGAAATGAGCGCCAAGGCCAACGCAAAGCTGGTCCTGCAGCAGGCCAACCCCATCGGCGACGCCGACGTGCTGGTCGAGGCGCTCGCCCTGGCGCGGCCGAGCGCAGAAGGAATCTAGAACCGGGTCTTCAGGCCCACGGTTATCAGGTTGCGGCTATAGTCCTGGTTGTCGGCGTCCGACCAGCGCTGTTCGTAGCGGTATTCGGCCGCCACGGAAACGTAGCGGTTCAAGAGGTACTCCGCGCTGAGGTCCAGCTGGGCGCGGTTGTCGACGCGGTCGACCTCCCGGAAGTCGTCGTTGATGTAGCGGACCTCGCCGCCCAGCAGGACGTTGCGCATCAGCTCGTGCTGCACCTCGACGCCGGCGCTGCTCTGGGTCTTCGAAGAGGAGCCCGGCTGGCTGGTGGCAATGTCGCGGCGCTCGGCCCGCGCCTTCAACGTGGTCATCTCCGTCGCATACCAGATCGCCTCGCCGCCGAAGATCAGGTCGACGCTGTCGTCGAATCGCGAATCCTCGTAGTCGTTGGCGACGAAGCCGACGTCGAAGTTCAAGTGCACCAGGCGCGTGAGTTCGGTATCCAAGCCGACCGTGGCGCCGGCCGCCTGGGCGTCGCGGTCGGCGCCGGTCGAGTCGAGTTCGTCGAAATCGCGCAGGCGCACGAAGGGCTCAAGCGTCACGTCGGTGATGGCGGAAACCTCGTAACCGACCGGCAGGCCGAAGCGGTATTCATTGCGATCGCGATCGTCGTCGCCGCCGGAGATATAGTCGTCGCGCCGGGCCTCGGCATTGAAGCCGAAGAACACCCGGTTGACCCGGTGGATGTACTCGCCGCCGGCGAGGAAGCGGTTGAACTCCGTCGGCTCTTCGTCGCCGGCGTCTTCCGGGTCGTCACGCCCGACCACCCGCCGGCTTTGCTCCGCGTTGAAACGCGCCGTGTCGCGCTCGCCGAGGTCGAGCCGCAGGGCCGGACGCAGAAAGTATTCGGTGCGGTCCTGGTCGCTGTTGTCGATGAAGGCTTCATGGCGCACCCGCGCGTCCACCTTCACTTCATGCCGCGACCATTCGCTTTCGGCGAGCAGCGCGGCATCCACCGCCGTGATGAAGTCGTCTTGCTCGTTGCTTTCGTCGGCGAAAATATTGTCGTCGTAGGTCTCCGACACCCCCGCCCGGGGATAGAGGCGGAAGCCGCCGAGGTCGATGCCCTTGGGATCGAAGGCCGGGCGTGAGCGGTCGAATACCGCCACCGGCTGGTCGCCTTCCTGGGCACGGGCCGCCCCTGCCGGCAGCACAAGCCCCAGCATAATAGAGGTCAGCGCCGTGCCTGCCAGCAGACGCCGCATGCCCTATGTTCCCCCGGCTGAAATCAAACCCGTCCTAGAAGAAGCGTTCGTGAACGTTGATCACGTCGCCCGGTTCAACCATCGACAGCGGATCGGCACGGAACTCCGCCATCTGGCCGTCGACCAGGCGGGTGACCGACACCGCGTCCTGCTCCGCGCGATAGGTGAAACCGCCGCTCATCGAAACCGCCGAGAGCACCGTCATGCGCGGCACGTAGGGATATTGCCCCGGGGCCTTGGTCTCGCCAAGGATGAAAAACGGCCGATAGGCCACGATCTCCGCCGTCACGTTGGGATCGACGAGGATGCCGTTGCTCAGTTCGCCCGCCACGGCTTCCTCGAGGCCCGCCAGCGTCTTGCCTTGCGCGTCGACGGAGCCGATCAGCGGCACGGTGATGACGCCGGAATCGCTGACCAGGTACTCCTGGCTCAATTCCTCCTGACCGAACACCTGCAGGCGGATGCGGTCGCCGGCGCCCAGGGTATAGGGCCCCTGCGACGACTGCGGCAGCGCAGGCAGGGAGGAAAGCTCGCCGGCACAGCCGGCCAGCACGACGAGAAGTGCGACGGTCGCCCCGAGGCGCGGCAGAAACCCCAGCTGCATCATTCGCCGGCCCCCAAACCCGAAACACCGAGTTCTGCGGCGACCGCGACGGGACGCCGCGCCCGCACGGTCGGCGCCTCCGAGGACGGCACCAGCGGCGTGGCCCGGTCGCCGCCTTCCGGCCGGCGCGCCCAGTCGCCGGCCTTCGCCTTCACGGCGGTCACCGGCCAGGCCTCTGCCAGCAGCAGCAGGGCCCCGGCGATGCCTCCCTCGGGATCTTCCTCCAGCACATCCAGCACCGCGGGCTGCAACAAGTAGCGCCCGGCGGCAGCGCGGGAGATGGCGGCAAAGCGGCCTTCGCGGCCGAGCACGCCGTTGTCCTCCACCGCCGCCAGATTGCCGCCGTTGGCCGCATAGGCCGCCAGCATGCTCGCCGTCGTCCCTTCGCCGCCCGCGCGCATCTCGCCGGGCAGCAGCACGACGAAAGGCTCTTCGAACAGCAAATGCCGGATCTCGCACAGCGCCTGGCCCAGGCTGCGCGCGGCGAACTGGCGGGCGATCACCACCCGCTCCGGCCGGGCATTGCCGAAGCCGTCCACACCGAAACTCCCGACGCCAAGACCGCCCACCTGCGTTTCCACCGGGGTCACGCTGTCGGCAGTCACGAAGATCAACTCCTTCAAGCCGGCGGCCAGGGCCTCCTTGACCGCGCTCCGCACGGCGGCGCTGTCGCTGTACGGCAGGATGGCGCTGTCGGTACGATCCGGGGTGTCGAAGCCGAGGAGAATCACGGCCTTGTGCGGCGATTTTTTCATCTGGCGTTCACCTTTGTAGCTGGGCGCAGCTGGCTGGAGCTGACGGTAAGACCGCAAATGGGGGGTATTTATTCATCGGACATAACGGCGGCGGCGGGGAAAGGTTTCCGCCCGGTTGCACAATTTCCTCATCAATAGGCCTCGCGATCGCCGATCACCACCAGGGCGGTGCGCAGCAGGATCTTGAGGTCCAGCAGCAGCGACCAGTGCTCGATATAGAACAGGTCGTACTCGACGCGGCGCTGGATCTTTTCCAGGGTATCGGTTTCGCCGCGCCAGCCGTTCACCTGGGCCCAACCGGTAATGCCAGGCTTGACCCGGTGGCGCGCCGCGTAGGCGTCGACCGCTTCCTCGTAGAGCCGTCCCGCCGCCTTGGCGGAGGTCGCATGCGGCCGCGGGCCGACCAGCGACATATTGCCTTTCAGCACGTTGATGAGCTGGGGCAACTCGTCCAGGCTGGTCTTGCGCAAGAAGCGGCCGACCCGCGTCACCCGGGCATCGCCGCGCTGGGTCAGCACCTCGGCGTGGGCGTCGCTCATGTGGTGATGCATGGTGCGGAACTTCCAGCAATCGAAGAGATTGTGGTTGAAGCCGTAACGCTTCTGGCGGAACAGGACCGGACCCGGCGAATCCAGCTTCACCGCCACCGCGATGGCGAGCAGCACCGGCGACAGGAACAGCAGCAGGCCGCCGGCGAGAATGCGGTCCTCCAGGCTCTTGACGATGAAGGACCAGCCGGAGATGGGGCGCTCGAAGAGCTGCATCATCGGCAGATGACCGACCATGGTGAAGCTGCGGTCGGGGAAGCTGAAGGCGGCCAGATCCGGCGCCAGACGAATCGGCACCGGCGTCTTCTCCAGCCGGCCCACGACCTCGCGCAGGCGCTCGTCGGCGGTCCATGGCAACGCGACGATCACCTGATCGACTTGGTCCCGTCGGATGAGATCGATCAGGTAGTCGACGGTGCCGAGCAAGGGAACCCCCTCGCTCTGCTGCGGCACCCGGGTGGCACGGTCGTCGACGAAACCGATCACCCGTGTGTCGGCATCGCCGTGGTTCAGCAGATAGCTGGCAAGGCGGCGCCCCTGATCGCCCGCGCCGACGATCACCGTGCGATTGGCAAAACATCCGGCGATGGAGAGGCCGCGCACCATCTGGCGCAGCGCCAGGCGCCCCGCTACGAGGCCGACGCCGCCGCCGGCGAACCAGCTCAGCGCCCAGGCCCGCGAATAGGTGTCGGACAGCTTCACGAGAAAGGCGACCGCCAGTAGGATGCAGAAGGTCACCGCCCAGGCGGAGAACAAGCTGCCGAGCGGAATGCGCTTGAAGAGAAAGTCGTCACGGTAGACGTCGAAGCGGTGCAGCATCGGCATGGCGATCACCATGCCCAGGAGAATCGCGCCGAGATACTGACCGGAATCCAGCTCCGGGTTCTCAGTCTGCCGCAGGAAGAAGGCCGCCAGGCCTACCAGCCCCAGCATCATCAGATCGCAGATTCGAAACCCGAGTTCCACGGCGATGCGCGAAATCGGACCGGTGTCCTGAATACTCCGCTTGAATCCCAATGCCGCCAGCGCAGCGTCCATCGCAAGTTCCCTCTGTCCAGTCTTTAGTTCGCGTCCCGCGGCAGCGGGCGCTGGTCTCAGGTCAGTGGCAATGCGATCCATAGGTGGTTCCCGCAGTGCGCCGGACCGATTCTTGACGTGGTCCTTGACGCGTGCGGTCGCCTCGACCCGAGCTTCGAATGGGGCACCGGCCGAGACATCCCCTCAACTACTGCACTGCAAAAGACTAACCAACCGAGCGGCGATTCGCTTGTGACTTCGCATGGTTCAAGTTGTGGCTTTTTGCGGTCATGGCGCCGATTGATATGCAGGCGTCTGGAATTGTGCGTGCGCGAAGCTTACCCTGTTTGAATCAGCTTCGGCGCTACGCCGAAGGAATGTTCCGATGTGCACCAATGACGCTTGCCGGCGACACAAGGACCATCCCGGAAACCGTGCGCGTGCCGCGCGCCGAGGGCGTTCGCATGCCAGGGTTCCTGATCATCGGCGCCATGAAATGCGGCACCACAAGCCTCTACCGCCACCTCGGCCAACACCCTGAGATCGGTCTGTCGCGAGACAAGGAGACGGACTTTTTTCTATCGGAGAGCAACTACGCGCGCGGCATCGAGTGGTATGCCGAGCAGTTTCGCGGCGCGCCAGCGGCGGCACGCATTCTCGGCGAGGCCTCACCGAACTATACGAAGTGCAACGAATTCCCCGGAGTCGCCGAGCGGATCTTCCAAACCCTGCCCGACGTCCGGCTGATCTACATGGTGCGCGATCCCGTCGAGCGCTTCGTCTCGCAGTATCTTCACCACGCCAACGCCGGCGAGGTCACTCTCGATCCGCAGGGCATCCTGGACAGCCGCGCGGGCAGGCACTATCTCGACTGCAGCCGTTACTACCGGCAGCTGAGCGAGTATCTCCGCTTTTTCCCTCGGCAACAGGTGCTGGTCGTCTGCCTCGACGAGCTGCACGGCAATCCCCGGGGCCTGCTGCGCGACGTCTTCGGCTTTCTCGGCGTCGATCCGCACGCGGCACTCTGCGACCTGGAGCGTGCTCATAACAGCCGCAGCGACCTCCAGCGTCTGCCGGCCTGGTACTTCGCGGCGCGGCGCTCGCCACTGCTGCGCGGCGTGAAGCAGCGGCTGCCCGCCGGGGTGCGGCGTCTTCTGGTTACGGGCATCAGCCGGGCGGCGGCGCGGCCTCTCCCGGCGGTTGACGATGCGCTGCGCGCCGCGCTGCGCCCGCTGCTGGCCGAGGATGCCGCCCGCTTCCGTGCATTGACGGGCCTGCCCTTCGCCCACTGGTCGGTATGACGTTCAGCCAGGATTTTCCGCAGGAGGCCGCCGAGCCGCCACGCCTCACAGCCGACTGGCTGCGCGTGGGCGAATGGCTGTTCCTGCTCTTCGTTCTGACCATCGCGTCCTATGCGCTGTCGCTGCAGCCGCAGGTGCAGACGCTCTGTTGGTACGCCGCCTATCTCGGCGCCCTGGGACTTTTCTTGCTGCGCTACGGCGCCTTCCTGGGTGGCCTGTGGATCGCCGTGCCGCTGCTGCTCTGGCCGCTCATCGCCGGGCTCTCGTATTTTTGGTCCGACGCGCCCGGGCACACACTGCGCGCCACGGTCCAGCTGGGCATGACGGCGCTGATCAGCCTTTATTTCGGGGCGCGCTTCAACCTTTTCGACCTGGCGCGGGCACTCTTTGTCGTGCTGGTGATCGCCGGGCTCGTCTCCCTCGCGGCGATCCTGGTCCAGGCGCACTTCGCTTACGATCACAACGGCATCGCGCGCGGCATCTTCCCGCACAAGAACGTGCTGGGCGGACGCATGGTGCTGCTGGTGATCTGCTGCCTCGTGCTCTTCGCGGCCGGCTGGCACCGCCTGAGCGTCACCGGTGCCGCGGCGATGGGACTGGTCCTCGTCGCCTTCAGCCAGTCCGGCACCTCCGTCGTGATGGTGCTGGGGCTCTGCGTCCTGGCGCCGCTGCTGCTTTCCTGGCATGCGCCGGCGCCGCTGCGGCTGATCGCCTATCTCGCCGCTGCCATGTTGGCGGCTTGCGGCGTCTGGGCCCTGCTCGCGTTCGACCTCGATCCCTTCGGCATGGCGCTGGATGCCCTCGGCAAGGAGCGCACGCTGACAGGTCGGTCGGTGCTGTGGGACTACGCGGCGGATCTCATCGAGGCGCGTCCACTATTGGGCAGCGGTTTCGACGCTTTCTGGAACGGCGGCGACGCCTCCGCGGCGGGCTACGTCCAGGCGTTGCTGCAGCAGAACGTGAAAAACTTCCACAACAGCTATCTCGACATCTGGGTCCAGCTTGGTGTGGCCGGCCTGGCGATCACCGCGGTGTTCCTTTTAACCTTCGCCTGGCGCGCCTTCGCCCTGCTGCAGCACCACCGCGGCGCCCTGGCAACGCTGCCGCTGTTCTTCCTGGCTTTCGTGGTGACCTATTCGCTCAGTGAATACGCGCTCTTCCGGCAGCACTCCCTGATCCAGCTGCTGCTGGGCGCGCTCTACGTCTCGACCGTCCTGGCCCTGCCCGATCCCAGCCGCCTCCCGGCCCGGCGCCAGGCCTCGCCGGCGAGCTGGGCCGAGACATAGGTAAAGACATGCCAGCCCTTGAAGCTCGCGCCCAGGGCGCTGAGCCAAGCCCGGCGCTTCACCGCGTCGATGACCACACGCCAGTAGAGCCGCTGGTCGATGCTCCGCTTATGACGCTTAAGGGCGGAGAGGAACGCGCCCTCAGCCGCGCCGGCATGGTCGCGCAGCAGCATCCGGTCGACCTGCTGCAGGCGGCGCAAATCCTCCGTCGAATGGCGGGCGGTCAGCGAGTCGGCGCGCACCCGGTAGCGGTAGAGCGGCTGCTGCACCAGGTAGAAGCGCGCGCCGGCGGAATAGCAGGCGAGGTAGAAGGCAAAGTCCTCGGCAAAGCGCAGGCCCTCGTCGTAGCGCAGCGCGTGCTCGGCGAGGAAGCCGCGCCGGATGAGCGGCTTCAGAAAGCCGTAGCTCTTGCGCGGGTGCGCCGGGTCCGGGAGGTTGCCGACGAGGAACTGCGCGGCGCTGAGCGGTGCCGAGTTGGCGCCCTCGCCCGGCGGCAGCATCGGCTCGACCGTACCATCCTCGTCCTCCAGCAGCAGGTTGTCGGCCAGAAGGTCCGCCCTGCAGTCACGCGCCGCGCCGACCAGGGCGGCCAGACGGCCGGGCTCGAAGGCGTCGTCGGCGTCGAGCAGCGCGATCCAGTCTCCCTTGGCATGGGCAATGCCCAGGTTGCGGGCGCCCGCCGGGCCGCGATTGTCGCCCGCCGCGATTGCCTTCACCCGCGGGTCACCCGCCGCGAGACGGCGTGCCAGCGCCAGGGTGCCGTCGCCCGAGGCGTCGTCGACGATCAGGATCTCGATGTCGGTGAGACTCTGTCCCTGCGCCGAGGCCACCGCCGCGGCGAGGCTGTCTTCTGCATTGAAGGCGGGGATGACGACCGAAACGACCGGCATGCGGGGGGCTCCCATCCTGGGACGAGGTCGGTATTCTCGAGGGCGCATCCTAACGGGCCGACCGCCGCCGGCCGCTGGAACAACTTTGTGGCATGGTTGCCAGGATGGCCATGGCCATACTAATGATTCATTTCGCGAAAGCTGCGCCCCATAAACTCCTGATCTCGCAACCAGAGGGCGCGCCGCGGCAGGAAATGCTGAGCTTGCTCTGGACACGCGGTCATAGACGCCCGCTGGCCGGGCCCATTCAAGGGTGACTGCTTGGCAGATATCCGACGCTCCTTCGTGCTTTCCTTCGCCCAGCGCTATTCGGCCCTGGCGATCCAGTTGGGCGCCATGGTGGTGCTCGCGCGTATCCTGACACCGGCGGAGTTCGGCACCTTTGCGGTGGCCAGCGCCCTCGTCACCCTGGCGACGGTGCTGCAGGACTTCGGCGTCGGCAACTACCTGGTTCAGGAGCACACCCTCGATCGCGCGAAGCTGGCCACCGCCTACAGCGTCGCCTTCGTCATCGCCTGGCCGCTCGGCTTTGTGCTCTACTTCGGCAGCGACGCCATCGCCGCCTGGTACAAGCATCCGGACCTTGCGCAGGTGATCGCCACGCTGAGCCTCAGCTTTTTCGTCCTGCCCTTTGGGACGCCGGTGCAGGCGATGATGCGTCGGGAGATGCAGTTCGGGCGCCTTTACGCCCTCGGTGTCGCCGCGGCGGCGGCCACCGCGGGCATCTCGCTCGGCATGGCGCTTGCCGGCTACGGGGCGGTCAGTCTCGCCACGGGTCTCGTTGCCGGCAGCCTCGTCATGGCCTTCGGCGGCCACCTGCTGCGGCCGGGTTTCCTCCTGTTGCGCCCGGGGTTCGCCCATTGGTCCGCGGTCATCAGCTTCGGCGGCAAATCGGCGGCGATCAGCCTGCTGAGCGAAGCCGGCAGCCAGGCCCCCAGCATCGTGGCCGGGCGCATGCTGGGTTTCGATGCCGCCGGCCTGCTGCATCGGGCCACGTCGACCATTCATCTGTACCGCAAGACCGTTCTCGACGGCTTGATGCCCGTTGTGCTGCCGGCCTTCTCCCATCGCCTGCGCAGCGGCGGCTCGGTCGCCAAGCTCTATTTGAAGGGCCTCAGCTATCTCACCGCCATTGCCTGGCCCTTCGCCCTGGGGGTGATCTTCCTGGCCGATCCGTTGATCCGCGTCCTCTTTGGTTCGCAATGGGTCGCGGCGGCACCCCTGGTACAGATCCTATCGGTCATCGCGGCCACCAGCCCGCTGCTGCGCCTCAACCGCGCGGTCTTCGTCGCTTACAACCGCATCGGCACAAACCTCAAGATCGAACTCTTCATTCAGCCGCTGCGCATCGCGCTCGTGATCTACGCCTGCTTCTTCGATCTGCGGACCCTGGCGATCGCGCTGGCCGTGCCGCCAGTGCTCAACGCCATCATCTCGCAGGCGCTGCTGAGGCGCATCGTCAATTACGACATCCGCGACTACTGGCGCAGCCTTGGCCACAGCCTCTTCATCTGCCTGCTGACAGGCCTGCCGCCGGCCGTCACGGTCGCCATCTGGGGCTGGCATCCGGCCGTGCCGCTGCTGTCTCTCGTCGTCGGCGGTGTGGGCGGCGGCCTTGTCTGGCTGCTGGCGATCGTCCTCCTCAATCATCCGGCCCGGCAGGAGCTCGTCACCCTGTGGGCCCGCCGGCCCATGTTGCGTGCAGGCTAACCGGAGAACTGTCCCCTTATGACCGCTAAGTCCAAAAGCAGGCCAGGTGTCGCCATACCCAACCTCTTCCTGGTCGGCGCGGCCAAATGCGGGACCACGGCGATGGCCAGCTACCTCGGCCAGCATCCCGAGATTCACTTTTCCAACCCAAAGGAGCCGATCTTCTTCGGCCGCGACCTGCAGCACGCCTGGCGGCTGCCGAGCCTCGAGAGCTATCTGGCGCTCTTTGAGGAGGGCCGCGACTGCCGCTATCTGGGCGAAGGCACCGTCTGGTACCTCTACTCGCGGACGGCCGCCGAGGAGATCAAAGCATTCAATCCGGATGCCAAGATCCTCATCATGCTGCGCAATCCGGTCGATGCGCTGTACTCCCTCCACGGCCAGTTCCTGTTCAGCGGCAACGAGAGTCACGCCAACTTCGAAAAAGCATTGGCGGCCGAGCCACGGCGCCGGCAAGGCCGCGGCATTCCCCGCGCGGCGCACTTCCCCTCCGGCCTGCTGTATTCCGAGGTGGTGCGGTATACCTCACAGGTCCAGCGCTACCTTGACGTCTTCGGCCGCGACAACGTGCACATTGTGGTCTACGACGACTTCGCGCGGGATCCTCAGGGCGTCTACCGCAACGTGCTGGAGTTCCTCGGCGTCAGCACCGATCATCGGCCGGACTATGCCGTGGTGAACTCGGCACGCAGCATCCGCAGCATCGCGCTGCACCGCTGGCTGATCAACCCACCCGTCGACATCTGGAATCCCGGCCGATGGCTGCCGAAGGGATACCTTGCCCACAGCTTGCAATGGCGAGCCCAGCACCTGCGCGGCAGACTCTACGATCTCAACGTGACCCAGACCAAGCGCGCACCCCTTGCGCCGGCAACCAAGAAGCGCCTGAAGGAGTCGATTGTCGGCGAGGTCGAGGACCTCAGCCGGCTTCTGGACCGCGATCTCAGCGTGTGGATCTGACGACGAGCAAGGGTTTCCAATGATGCAGAGCGTTCCGGCCACAGCGACAGTCAACCGTCTCGCGCAAAAGTCCCTGCGAGCCACCACCGCGCCCCTGCGCCGGCTGCCGGACTTCCTGATCATCGGCGTCATGAAGGCCGCCACCAGCAGCCTCTTCGGTCACCTGCAGCAGCACCCGCGCATCGTCAGCCCCTACAAGAAGGAAGTCCATTTCTTCGACAGCAATTTCGATCGCGGCCCGCTGTGGTACCGCGCCCATTTCCCCCTGGCTGGCGGTGGTGATTCACTGACCGGTGAAGCGACACCCTCCTACATCCTCAATCCCCACGCGCCGGGACGCATCCGCCGGACGTTGGGTGACGTTCCGCTGATCCTGATGCTGCGCGATCCGGTGGACCGCGCATTCTCGCACTATCGCCACATGGTGCGGGTCGGCAAGGAACAGCACTCCTTTGCGGAAGCCATCGACAACGAGGATTTCGTGGCGGCGGAGATGGCGAAGGTGATGTCCGACCCGCGCTACGCGGATACCCAGCTGCGGGACAAGTCCTACCTGCTGCGCGGTTTGTACCTGGAGCAGATCCAGCGCTACCTCGCCCATTTCGACCGCGAGCGCATCCACATCGTCGGTTACGAGGACTTCGTGCGAGCCCCGCAGGAGGCCATGGCCGGCGTCTGCCGCTTCCTCGGGATCGAGCCCTTCACATTCGACTGCTCGCGCCAGCATAATGTCGGCATCGGCGGCAAGCTTGAGCCTGCCATGAAGGCTCGCCTGGTCGACCACTACCGCGAACCCAATCGGGCCCTCTACGACTTTCTCGGCCGCGACTTCGGTTGGACGTCGTGACTGCGCCCGCCCGGGTCTCCGCCGGCATCAGGCAACTCGCGCGAAGCTCCGCCGGATTCCTCACCCGGCTCATCGGCCCCGGCATGCGGGAAGTCCTCTGTCCCGGCCCTGACGAGAGTCCGGTCGCCATGCGCCCTTACCGTCCGGAGACCACGGCCTACCCCGTCTGGGTCGTGGAACCCAAGGATCCGGCGGCCGCGGCCTACGAGTATATCCATACCTTTTTCGACATCTGCCCCTTCAGCCCCAGCCAACGCTACCTGGCGGTGACCCGCATGCCCTATGCCGACCGGCAGCCGGTCTACGGCGACGAAGCCGATGTCTGCGTCATCGACCTTGAAAGCGGCATCCTGCGGCGGCTCTACACGACGAAGGGCTGGGCACTGCAGCTGGGCGCACAGGCGCAGTGGGGAGCGGACGACCGGACGCTTTACACCAACGACGTCATTGGCGGCAGAGCGGTCGGCGTACGCCTCGACGTCACCGGCACAACGCCGCCGCTCGTGCTCGATGGACCGGCCTACCATGTCTCGCCGGACGGTCGGCGGGCGATCGGTCCCGCCCTGGACCTGCTGAACGCCACGCAGCTTGGCTATGGCGTGCCGGAGCCGGTCGGCCGGGAACGCCGCCTGCCGCCGGGCGCCAGCGCGGATGAGGGCCTCTGGTGCAGCGATACGGGAGGCCGCGGAAGCTGGCTCTTCGTCAGCCTCGCCGACTTCGCCCGCCACCTCGGGCTCGACCCAGCCGACAGCAGCGGCACCCTCTATCTCTTTCACAGCAAGCTCAACGCCGACGGCAGCCGGATCATGCAGGTGATCCGCCGCAGCTACCCCAAGGCCAGCGGACGCAAGACCGACCGCTGGGTGGTCAGCCTGGACGCAGCGCAGGAGATGACGGCGAAACGCCGGGACACGGCCATGGCCACCGTCGTCGGCGCCGATGTCCTCGCCCGGCGCGGCCACCACCCCAACTGGCATCCCGACGGGCGCCGGATCGTCCTGAACGCCACCCCCGAAGACGGTGCGCCGATGCTGTTCTGCCAAGCCGCGCAGGACGGCTCCGGCCTCGCGCCGCTGTCCGAACGGATTCCGGGCAGCGGGCACCCCAGCATCGATTCCGGCTCCCGCTACCTCCTGACCGATACCTATCCCTTCGAGCTGCAGCGCTTCCTTGCGCCCTACTACGCCGAGCGGGGCATCGCCTTGCCGGCCGGCGAAGTGCCGCTCCGCCTGGTCGATCTCGGCGCCGAGGAGGAAACCACGCTCTGCACGGTGAACACGCTCGGCATCGACGGGCCGCTCCGCCTCGATCCGCATCCGGCCTGGAGCCGCGACTTCAAGCGGATCTGCTTCAACGGCGCTCCCGAGGGCCGGCGCCGCGTGATGCTTGCGCATCTCGACCGCCTCGCGGTCTGACGGCTACTGCTGTTTGGCCGCCACCGCGCGCGGCTTGAGCGTCCGCGCCAGGCCGTCGCTCCAGCGCTGCGGCACCACGAACTGCGAGGCGAGCCGGACCGCATAAGGTGTCGAGATGTAGCCCGCGCGCCAGCAGCGCCAGAGGGCGCGCAGCACCAATCCCGGATCGCGCCAGACGTAAGGCGGCATCTTGGCGGCGAGCTGTGCGGCGAACTTCCGTCGCGCCGCGAAGGGCAGGATGTCGTGAACGGTCTCCAGCCAGTCGAGCGACAGCAGGAACTTCGGTCGGTGACTCATGCGGTCGGCGCGCTCGTCAGCATGCCAGCGGGTCAGCGGTTCCGCCTGGAAGCGGAAGCGTGCGCCGGCCTGCTGCAGGCGCAGGCAGAAATCGATGTCCTGATGAATGCGCAGTCCGTCGCGAAAGCGCACCCGCGCGGCGAGATCGCGGGCCATGAGCAGCGAGGATGTCTGGATCAGGTTGCCGCGCCAGGGAAACAGGTAGTCACCGATCCCCTCGCCTTCGGCCAGCGGCCGCTCCGGCAGCGTCAAGGTCTCGTGGCCGCGGTCCAGCACCACCTGGCTGTAGTAAACGGCATTACCGGGGGCGCCGTCGGCCAGATATGCCGCCACCTGGCGGCTCAGTTTGCCGGCCGTCCAGACGTCGTCGGAATCGAGGAAGGCGACCAACTCGCCCGCGGCGGCGTCGATACCGGCATTGCGCGCGGTGGCGCCGCCCTGGTTCACCGCCAGGCGGACCCAGTGCACGCGGTCCTGCGCCGCTGGTGGGACCTCCAGCCGAATGGGCCGGGTCGATGCGTCGTCGACCACCACGACCTCGACGGCCGGGTAGTCCTGCGCCAGCACGCTGTCCACCGCGCGCTGCAGTTCGGCCTCCCGGTTGAAATTGGGGACGACCACGCTGACGAGAGGGCGGATTTCTTCCCCGCTCATCACGCTCTTACCCCCAGGGCCTTCGCCTTCACTTGGCGGAACAGCCGCCGCGTCGGGTAATAGGCATCCGGCAGGCGGTCGCGGAAGGCTGCCTGCGGCGCCCGCGCGAGCCGCGTCAACAGGCTGCCGAGCCCCCGGTCACGGGGTTGGAAACTGCTGTAAGGCGTCTTTGCAAGATACTGATAATAAGTACCTTTATACGGATGCATATTGCTGAAATGCCAGGGTTTCGAGGGTGTCGTGTAGTGCACGATCCCCGGATCCGCCAACAGCCGGCGGTAGGCGGGATAACTGAGGGAAAGACCTTCCGGCTCGCTCCACAGCATCGAGGTCTGGAAGTTCCACACCGGCGCCAGTTCACGGATTTCTCCACGGAAAACCGCGTTCAGCGCGTCCTGGTCGTGCGCCCAGAGATGGTCGTGGTGCGCCTCGATGAAACGGATGAGCTTTGCCGTGCCGTCCAGTTCGCGCCAGCGCTTGAGGTTCATCAGCAGGACGCCGGCGTTGAAGTAGCTGGTATCCGGCGGCAGGCCGAGGTCGTCGTGGCGCACGAAGAAGGGGTTGCGCACCGCCCCCAGTACCTTGTCGCCCAGCTCGCTGTTCCACAGCGGCGCGATGTCGTGGCGGATCACCATGTCGCAATCGAGGTACAGCACCTTCTCCTCGCCCTCGGGCAGGATCTCCGGAATGAAAATGCGCAGGTAGGAGGCGTGGGAGATGTGGCCGTCGGTGCGGAAGTGGCTGTAGCGGCTGATGTCGAAGGGCTGGAAACGCAGCGCCGCGTTGCCGAAGCGCGCCGCCACCGCGGCGACCTTGTCGCGGTCGGCGGCGCTCATGTTGAGCGTCACCACCAGGATGTCGAAGCGGTTCGCCGGGTTGTTCTCCAGCAACGAGACCAGGGTTACCGCCAGATGCTGGCTGTAGCCGCCGTCGACGCCGAAGATGAGCTTGATGGGCTGCCCGGTCATAGCTGCCTCAACCGGCGAGTTGCACCGGAGGCGCCGGGGGCGCCTGGGGCGGCCTGGTGCTTTCCGCCAGGATCGCCGCCAGCTCGGCGACCTGGCGCCGGGGATCGATCTCCGGCCGCCGGGCATAGGCGAGCGCCGCGTCGGAGGCTGCCCGGTAGACCGCCGGGTCGTTCCAGAACACCCTCAGTGCCGCCGCCCAGTCGGCCGCCGGGGCATCGTGCGGCAGCACGCGCCCGCCGGCGCCAACCGCCTCCGGCAGCCCGCCGCGGTCGCTGGCCAGTACCGGGATGCCGCTGTAGTGCGCCTCGGTCGCGACGCGTCCCCAGGCCTCCTCCCACTGGCTCGGCACCAGCAGGGTATGGGTCGCGCGGTAGACCTCCCGCATATCATGGGTGCGGGGCTGCAGGGACACGTTCGGATGCGCGGCCACCCGCGCCGCCAGCGCCGCCTGCTCTTCGGCATTCATCGGCCAGCCTTCGACGAAGCGGAACGGAATTTCCGGGCAGAGCGCGGCAATCCGGAAGGCCAGGTCGACGCCCTTAACCGGGTGCGGATTGACGAAGGTGACCTGCTTTGGCTTGCGCAAGGTGCGGTAACGTTCGGCGCGGAACAGCGGGCGGATCACGTCGGGCTCGGGGCCATAGGCGTCACGGAACCGCTCGGCGACGAACCGCGAATTGGCGATGTAGCGCAGCCCGGGCAGCGCGGCAGGATCGCCGCCCAGCTCGTGGAATTCCACGTCGCGCAGATAGACCAGGGTGCGCACGCCGGTCGCCTGGAAGGCCGCCGCCATGCGCAGCGGCTCACCGGCCTGAACCAGGACCACGTCGGGCCGCTCGCGCGCCACGGCTTCGGCGGCGTGGCGGTCGGGATACCAGGCGCGGTGGACGCGGTAACCCGGCAGGCTGTCGGCGATCAGCGGACGGCGGCTGAGCTTCATCAGCACCCGGTTGCGCAGCGCCAGCTTGCCATTGCCCTGCAGGTGAGCCAGAACGGCACAGTCGTGCCCCTGCTCGCGCAGGGCCAGGATCAGCTCGTGGCTGGAGGTTTCCGAGCCGCCGACCCGCTGCGGCAGGTAGCCGTGTCCGGTGGCGAAAAGAATTTTCAGGGGACGACCGGAAAATCGATGTTCAGACAAGGCGGCGTCCTCCAGGTAGGCGCTTGCGCAGGCTCTCCAATCCGTAGAACGCGAGAAAGGGGGTCAGATCTGGATTGCGGGCGAAGATGGATCCCGCCGCCAGCATCCGCCGCCCTTTCAGCGCCTCGACGAAAAGCATGAAGTTGATGTTGAGGTCGGCCGACCACTGGCGCCGGGTCAACGCCTTGTACAGGACCTTGTCGGTCCGCACTTCGTGCAGGCTCAGCAGCGCGCGGTTGGCCGCGCTGAGGGTCCTGAGGTCGGCCAGGGAAAGTTCGCGCGACAGCGACCCCGGCGCCTGCCGGTAGTCGTAGCCGGCCTCCGGATCCGCAACCACGCGCGCACCGGCCAGCAGGCAATCGAGCAGGAAGTGGAAGTCCTCGGCGATGCGCAGCGCCTCGTTCTGACGCAAGTCATGCGCTTCGAGGAATCGCCGCCGGAACAGCGGCTTCAGATATCCCAGCTTGAATCCGCCGGTGAGAAAGAGGTTACGGCACACGAAGGCCGCGGCGGTCAGTTCGCTGCCGAACAGAGGATCGTCCTCCCGCAACGCGTTATGCCACACCTCGCCCGCCGCATCGACCAGGCGCAGGTTGTCGACGATCACGTCGGCATCCCTCGCCTCGCCCAGCATCGTCAGGCGCTCCAGGCGGTCCGGCGCGAAGCGGTCGTCGGCATCGAGCAACGCCACCCAGTCGCCGCGCGCGGCCTTCATCGCACGGTTGCGCGCCGCCGCGGCGCCGGCGTTGCGGTGGGCCCGCAGGACACGGACACGGGGGTCCCCGCGCGCCAGGTCGGCAGCAACCTCGGCGGTGCCGTCGCTCGAGCCGTCGTCGGCAATGACCACCTCCACCGACGCGAGGCTCTGGTTCAGCGCCGAGGTGACGGCGGCGGGCAGGCTGCCGGCAACGTTGTAGGCCGGCAGGACCACGGAGACGCGGGGCGTCGCATTCACCACAGGCACCTCAGTAGTACTTCCGGAAGCTGCGGTCGGCATAGCCCACCATGTAGGGATTGCTCTTGGCGCTGCGGGTCACCTTGGCCTGGCTCATCACCACGCCGGAGACGTGGGCGTGGCAGCGCCGCAACTGCTGCAGGGTCGCCGCCACGAAATGACGCGGGGTCTTCATCCAGCGCACGATCACCACCGTTTGGTCCGCCATCTCCGCAAGAGTTGCGGCATCGGAGACCGCCAAGACCGGCGGCGCGTCGAGGCAGACGAGATCGTACTGCTGCGACGCCGCCTTCAGGAACTTGGCGAGCTTGGGCGAGCGCAGCACGGCCAGCGGATCCTCCACCCGGGTTCCCGGTGCCAGCATCGAGAGGGTCGATTCCTCGTCGATCTTGACGGCCTGCTCCAAGGGACAGTCACCCAGCACGAAGTCGGAAAGCCCCAGCCGCCGCTCCTCCTCCGAAGCGCGCAGATCGCAGTCGATCAGCAGCACATTGAGGCCGCTGTTGGCCAAGGCGGCGCACAGGCTGCGCGAGAAGATCGATTTGCCCTCGTTGGGTACCGACGAGGTGATCAGCAGAACGTTGCCGAGGCTGAATTGCCTGCGATCGACGCGCAGGCCCGCATAGACGTTCTTGTGCGCCTCCGCAAAGGCCGAGTTCGGCTCGCTCTCCAGGAAACGCCCCAGGCCGGTGCCGAGCACCTTGCCGGCCGACACCCTGGGGATCACCGCAAGCACCGGCAAGCCGGTCCCATCCTGCAATTCTTCGGGCGCGCGGTAGCCGCGCACGGAAAGCTCCAGCGCCAGGATGATGAGCGCGCCGACACCACAGGCCAGCACGAAAGCGATTGCATAGTTCAATTTGGTCTTTGGAAACGACGGGCCGGTTGGGATGCTGGCGAGCGAGAGAATGCGCGACTGTGCCTGGTCGTAGTCGAGCTGCGAGGTTTCCTTGTAGCGGTTGAGGAAGCTCTCGAAGACCTGCCGCGTCGCCTCGGCCTCTCGCTCCAGGGCACGCAGCTTCAGTTGTGCGCCATTGAGCGTGTCGGAATCCTGTTGCAGATTTGCGAGCGACGCATTGATGGAGCCGAGCCGCTGCAGCGCGATCTCCTGTTCGTTCTGCAGACCGCCTAGCAGGCGCTGCGCCTCCTCCCGCATCTGTTGCCGCCGCTTGGCAAGCTCGGAGCGCAGCGACACGACGTTTGGATGCTTGGGTCCCAGCGTACTCATCAACTGGGACTCTTCCTGGCGCAGACGCATTTCCTCCAGGCGCAACTCGTCAATCACCGTCGAGGCGACCCCATCGAAGGCGGTTCTGCCGCCGGCGCGCATCGCGGCCTGGAGCCGGGCCAGCCGCTCGTTGATGGTGTCGAGCTCCAGCTGCGCGTCCATCTTCTTGCGGTTCAGCGCGTAGACCTGCTCGGCCAGCAGGGTGCCATCGTCTTCCGAGATGATCGGCGTGGTCTCACGGAACGCCTCCACCGAATGCTCGGCCTCAACCACATCGGTGCGCAGCTGTTCGATACGGCCGCTGAGGAAGGTATTGGCACCGGCGAGGGCCTGCGACTTTAGATTCACCTGGTCCTGGATGTAGGCCTGCGCGACCGCATTGGCGATCTGCTGTGACAACAGCGGATCGTCGGTGGTGTAGGAGACCTCGATCACCCGCGAGGAACCTTGAATGGCAACATCGAGATTGGCGAGGAAGCGGCCGACAACGCGCGTCTCACTGGAACCGCGGCGCTGCCCGTCGGGCGGCGTGTCCCAGGTGCCCGGCGCCTGCGCCAGTTCGACCCCGCGGCGGTTCGCCGGCTCATCGCGCAGCCAGGCGATGACCGGCTGGAACAGGCCCTTGACCGCCGACTTGATCTCGTCGGCGATGCCCGGGTCGGACTCCTCCAGGGCCGGGTTGAACTCGGCGAGGGCGGCAAGGCCCAGAGAGTCCACGACCCGCTTGGCCACCGTCGGCGACTTGATGACCTGCACCTCGCTCTGCATGGTCTCCAGGCTCACCGGAAGGCTGGAGATCACCGACTCGATCTCGATCACGGTCTGTTGGCGCGGCTCGACGATGAGGGAAGCGGTCGCCGTGTAGCGCGGTGTGATGACACCGTTGGCAACGATCGCGGCGGAAAGCGCCACCACGATGCAGGCGGCGATGATCCACTTGCGGCGCCAGACAATGCCCAGCACCTGGAGGATCGAGAGACTCATCAGGCCGTCGGATCGGCGGCTGTCGGGTATCGGCTGTCGCTGCATCGTCATCGACGAGGGTGCTCTCCGCGTTGGTTGAATCCGAACCTATCAAAGCCGTTCAGGAACGTGCTCCTGCCCCCCACCAATGCTCGACAAAAGTCACAGCCGGCGGCGGTAACGCCAAGCACACCAACAAACGACGCTTGAGCGCGCATCATGTTCCGTGCACCTCGCGATATTCGCTGTAGTTCCAGCCGAGGCTGCTGGAAAGGATGCCGAATCCGCGGCAGACGGTATAGAGCGGCCGCACGATGCGGTGCTTGCTCCCAAAGCCGAGCACCAACAGGTTTGCAAGGAAAAGGCCACCGCCCACCGCCACCCGCAGCAGCCCGCGCAGCACATTGAACGGACGCCGCCAGGCACCGCGGCGGCGACCGCGCAGGTAGAGCGCGGCTTCGACGTTGCCCGTGCGGTACCAGCGCCGCAGCAGCCAGGTAAGCCGCGCGCGGCTGGCCGGCACCGTCTCGTAAACCACCGCGTCGGCGGCATAGACGATGCGCCCGCCGGCGTCCAGCAGGTCGCGGAACAGCATGGTGTCCTCGCCGCCGGTCAGCGCGTAGCGGTGATCGAAGCGCAGGCCGAGAGCGGCCAGACGCTTGAGATCGATCAGCACGTTGGCGGTATGGGCATCGTCGATCTCGGCCCCGTCGGCAAAAGCGTGGGTCTCGAAGAAGCGCCCTGCAATCAGCCATTCGGGCGTCGCCGGAGGAAAGACCGGCTCGACCGCGCCCAGCACGGCCGTTGCGCCGCTGCGCCGCTGCGCCGATAGCAAGGCGTCCAGCCAGCGCGGCGCCGGCACTTCGTCGTCGTCGATGAAGGCGACGAAGTCGGCGGCCAGCGCTGTCGCCTTTTCCAAGGCGGCGTTGCGCGCGAAGGTGATGCCGCGGCGCGGCTCGGCGACGTAGTGCAGCGGCCAGGGAAAACCGTCGCGCGCGGCGGCCACCTGCGCCCTGGCCTCGCCCGCCGCGCTGTTGTCCACGATGACGACGGCGAGATCGAGGTCCGCGTTCGCCGGCGCCTGAAGCGCGGCCACTGCCTGCAAGAGACGGGCGAGGCCTTTAGGGCGCTGGTAGGTTGCTGCGCAAAGCGCTACACGCATGACACAGTCCCTCCCGCGCCGGACCGATAGACTGCTCGCTGCCCCGCACCCGCAATCCAGGAGGGTTCTTTTCCATGCGTCCTTCCCGCAGCGGCCTCGCGATCCTCGCCGGCCTGGCGCTGCTCACCGTCGCGGCGCGCGCCGTTGACTCGCCCCCCTTCGTCGACCGCTTGAGTACCTACGACAAGGCGTTCTGGCGCAAGTCGCACAACTGGGCCAACGGCTGGAAGAAGAACGATACCGGCTGGCTGGCCGAGCACGCGTCGGTCGAGGACGGCCGTCTCGTCCTGCGCCTCAGCGATAGCGGCGCCGCCGGCCGGCCCTACGCCTCCGGCGAATACCAGACGCGCGCCTTCTTCGGCTACGGCCGCTACGAAGCCCGCATCAAGGCCGCCGCGGCACCCGGCGTGGTCACCGGCTTCTTCACCTATACGGGTCCCAGCTTCAACGGCGACCCCCACCACGAGATCGACTTCGAATTCCTGGGCAAGTCGCCGCGTCAGGTTCAGGTCAACTACTTCACCGACGGCGTCGGTGGCAAAGAAACCATGATCGATCTCGGCTTCGATGCCTCCGAGGACTTCCACCTCTATGCCTTCGAGTGGCGTCCGGACAGCATCCGCTGGTTCGTCGACGGCCGCCTGGTACATGAGGAGACGGGCGCGCGCGGCCCCCTGCCCTCGGCACCCGGCAAAATCTTTCTGCACCTTTGGGCCGGCAAGGATCTCGACCGCTGGCTCGGGCGCTTTGCCTATCCCGGCCACCCGCTGACGGCGGAGGTCGACTGTGTCGCCTTCCAGCCGCTCGACTCGCCCGATCCGGGGTGTCAGTTCTAGGCGTTCCGTCAAAGGCTGCATGGTCACCCTGCCTTCCGGCTGCTCGCCGGCAGCTCCCAGGTCTGGAAGCGCTCCCCCTGGCGCGACTTCATGAGGCCGATGCCGGTCGCCGCCATGGCGCGCAGGATCTCGACGAACTTCGCCAGTACTTTCGGTACGCCGGCGCGACCGGCGAGATAGAGCACCCCGGCAACCGGCAGTCCGGCCAGCGCCACCAGGCCGAAGCCTTGCAGCGTCAGCCAGAGGCCGGCGGCCAGGGCTCCCAGGGCAAGGAAGTAGATGCCGAACCAACGCAGCACCTTGTGGGACAGGTATTTGAAGCGGTCGAGCGGCGCCAGGCGCTTGAGACGCGGCCGCAGCAGCCGGTGGCAGTTGAAGGCCTGGCAGGCGATACGAATCTTGCGGCGGAACTCGTCGCTACTGTCGGTCGCCGCGCGTTCGTAGGCGATCACCGCGTCGTCGCGCACCACCCGGTAGCCGTCGCAGAGAATCGACAGCGACACATACATATCGTCGATGATGTCCGGCGGCACGGGGCGGTAGAGCGCACGGCGTACGGCGAAGATGGAGCCGTCCGCCCCCATGGTCGAGCCGCTGCGGCTCTCCAGCGCCTTGATCCGTTCCTCCAGGCGCCAGTAGAGCGAGCCGGTGGCCGCCGTCGCCCCTTCGTCGCCGTTGGTGTAGATGAGGTGGCCGCAGACGCAGCCGACGCTGCCGTCGCCGAAAGCACGGCGCAGCGCCGGCAGCGCCGCCGGGTCGAGCATGACGTTGGCGTCGGTGAAGACCACGATGTCGCCCTTGGCCGCCTGCACGAGGGTATTCATGCCGTGGCTCTTGCCGTGACGGTCGGGCGAGGGAAAGACGCGCAGCCACGAGGTTTCGGCCTGCAGCAGCGCCACGGTGGCATCGCTGCTGCCGTCCGAATAGGCGAGAACCTCCAGTTCCGGGTCGTTATCTCGCAGGCGCTTCAGGTTCTCCAGCTTGGCCGGCAGCACCGCTTCTTCGTTGTAGGCGCAGAAGGCGAGCGAAAGGCGCGGCGCTCCGCCATCCGGCGTGGCAGCGGGCCTCAACGCGCGCGCCGGCAGGCGTGAGAGGATCATCGGATAGATCAGATAGGGATAGACCACGGCCAGCGCCGCAAGACCGCAGAGGATGAGCAGGAGGACCGACACGATTCTACTCTCCGCTCGGTTCGAGAAGTTCGGATGCACGCGAAGGGATCGCCGCCCTTCCCCCGGCTCGGCGGGACAAGCCGAGGACCAGTTCACAGAGGTCGCGGGTGTCGTACAGATCGCAGAAGGTCTCGGGCGGCAGCGACAGGATGTGCGCACGCCGCGCCAGATGCTCGTCCATCGAGTACCAGCGCAGGAAGGCGACGAGGTTCTCCACAAACGGCGGCGCGAAGGTATAGCCGAGGCCGAGTTCGCACAGCTTCTCGCCGGTCTGGGTGCCGCTGGCAGCCAGTGCGACGGCACCGAAGTAGCCGCCCTCGTAGACCCGGTTCGGCAGCAGCCAGTCGGAGTTGGTGCCCGCGTCGAGAAAATCGAAGGCCCAGGTCAGGTGCACCCGCTCGTAGATCGCCGCCAGGTCGTCCGGGTTCCGGTACTCGCCATCGTAGATCATGTTGGGATGGTCCGCGATGGCATGGCGGAAAAAGTCCAGCCCGGTCTCCGTCGGCACGCCGCGCAGGTAGATCTCCACCTTGTCCGGCAGCGCCGCGGCGATCTCGCAGAGCATCGCCAGGCTCCTGGGGCAGCGCAGGGTGCCAAACCAGCCGATCACCCACTTGTCCGGCGCCGCTTCGGCCAGCGGCGCCGCAGGGCGCTCGACGGCGGCGGCCTGGGCGAAGCTGATCTTGTTCTCCAGCAGGAATGTCCGTCCCCGATAGCCTTGCAGGCGGCGGAAGTAGTGGCGCTCGAAACCCGGCGAGGAGATCACCAGCAGGTCGGTGCGGCGCAGGATCCGGCGTTCGGCCCAGCGGAACAGCGCCGCGACCGGCCCCTTGCCGACGAAGACCCGCTGCACGTCCAGCACCTCGTAGACGAGCGGCGCCGTCGACCGGCTGAAGACTTTTGCGGCCAGCGCCAGCGCGGCCATGTCGATGTTGCGCGCATAGATGAAGTCGGCATCGCGCAGGGCCGCGCGGTGCCGCCACAGCTTCGGCAAGGCCCCCAGCAGAGCCCTCAGCCGCCTGCCGTAGTGGCGATCCTCCGTGGTGCCGAGGTGCAGGTTCTCCCAGAACGGCGTGAAGTCGCGGGCGAACTTGTCGCGCCGAAAACAGAACCCGACGACGCGCAGGCCCAGCCCCGTGAAGGCGCGGATGCGCTTGATTACCGTACTTTCGGCTGAATCGTGGCCGAAGAAAGCGACGCAGCCGGTGAGCGGCGGCGCAGGCGCGGCTCCCTCACGCACGGCTCCCTCACGCTCTGGCACGGGCAGCCTCCTCGCGCTGGCTCGCCGTGACCGACTTCTCCCAGTCCACCGCGGTGGTGATGATGACGTCCAGATTGTCGTAGCGCGGCGACCAGCGCAGGGTCCGGCTCAAGGCGCCGACCTCGGCGACCAGGATCGGCGGATCGCCCGGCCGGCGCGGCGCCCGGCGCGGGTTGAGCGCCTGGCCGGTGCAGCGCTCGACCGCTGCCAGGACCTCGCGCACCGAATAGCCGTGGCCGTAGCCGCAATTGAGGCTGCAGCTGTCACCACCCGACTCCAGATATTCCAGCGCCGCCAGATGTGCCGCGGCGAGGTCGGACACATGGATGTAGTCGCGCACGCAGGTGCCATCCGGCGTGTCGTAATCGTCGCCGAAAATGGCGATGGAGTCGCGAACGCCGGCGACCACCTGGCTGGCGATCTTGATGAGATGGGTGGCGACGGGCCCGAGCTGGCCGCTGCGGCCTTGCGGGTCGGCGCCGGCGACGTTGAAGTAGCGCAACGCGACGTAGCGCAGGTCCGTCGCTGCGGCGAGATCGCGCAGCATCCACTCGATGACCAGCTTGGAATTGCCGTAGGGGTTGATCGGCCGGGTCGGCGCGTGCTCGGCAATCGGCACCTGCGGCGGGGCGCCGTAGACCGCCGCGGTCGAAGAGAAGATAAAATGTTCGATTCCGGCGCGGCTGCAGGCTTCCAGCAGGTTGCGGCTGACCGCGACGTTGTTGGCGTAGTAGAGCAGCGGCTCGCTGACCGACTGTTCGACCAGGATGCTGCCGGCGAAGTGAATGACCGAGCCGATGCCGTGCTCGGCGATCAGCGCCTCCACCAGCCGCCGGTCCCCGGCGTCGCCCTCGATGAAGGTGACGTCGTCCGGCACCAGGCTGCGGCTGCCGGTAGAGAGATTGTCGAGAACGACGACGGGCCTGCCCGCCTGGCGCAGCGCGATCACCGTGTGGCTGCCGATGTAGCCGGCGCCGCCGGTGATCAGGGTCGCTTGCCGTTCTGCCATTGCTGGATCTCTCCGTTCCGCCTCACGCCCTACGCAACCCAATCCTTCCGGCCGCACGCAACAGCCGGTCGCCGCCAGCGGTGCCGGCAGCGCGGATCCAATCCTCCTCCCAAAGAATGCCGAACCAGTGCCCGTCCGCTTGCGCGGCGGACGGCGGGCGATTGCCTGTGCGGCCTGGCCGCTTGCGCTCCTTACGGAGCCAAGCCGACCAAACTCACCCACCCAGCTACGGCGGCCCGATTAACTCGGTCTCGTTCGTTGATTCCAGTTCCAATGGCAACGCAGAGTGTTAACCGCTTTGGCCTCTTCTGCCTGTAGCAATTGTTTGTCAGATTTGGGCACCGCGATGTGCACACCTTGGTAATCGCAACGGTAGTTGTAGGTAATCGAACTTTTCACCCGCCCAGCCGTTGATTAAAAAGGCAGGCGTTGCGCCGTCTGATCCATTGCCGCGAGTCGGCTTGCGGGTCCCCGGAGGCGACCAGGCAGACAACTCTCAGACGGGCAGCAGGCGGCGATCGTGACCTTCGAGCAGCGGCTTCACGCAGAGGCTCTCAAGTTCCTTTACAATTATTGGCGACAACTGGTGCGCGGCCGTCTGGTTCCCAGCCGCGCCGACATTGATCCCGGCCGCATCGCCGCGGTTTTGCCCCATATCGGCTTATTCGACGTCGAGTCGAATCCGCGCCGCTACCGAATCCGGCTCATGGGCACGCGCATCGTCAGCTGGTACGGCTGCGATCTCACCGGCCGCTACCTCGATGAAATCGACTTCGGCACCAGTGACAGCTTCACCTTCTCGGTGCTGGACCAGGTGGTCGACCGCTGCGTTCCCGGCTACATGAGCGGGGAGTACACCAAGCAGGACGGGCGGGTGATTCGCTACGAGCGGCTCTATATGCCGCTCTCCAACGATGGTGCGACGGTGAACATGGTGATCGGCGCCGCCCTGCGGCTGCCGCCCGAGGCCGCGATCACCGGCGATTGCCTGGACCTGAAAACGCCGGCCGGGAGCGCTGCGGACAGCGAAGCAGCCACCGCCGAGGCCTGATAACCAATTGTTAAGAGTCGGCCGTCACGCTTGGCAGCAAGCGGCACCAGGAGTCGCCGCCTGTTGCGAGACACCCTCGGCCCCGGCCCCATTGGGCGGGCCAACCACTTCGGGACGGATAGCAGCCGTGGCCAGCGCAGTAGCCTCACTGGGCGCCAAGACCACCACGCAGAACCGGCGTGAATGGCCGCGCTATCAGGCGGAGAAGAATTTCGCCCTGGCGGCCAGGGTCGGTGGCAAGCTGCTGCCCTGCACCGTCGCGGACGTCTCCCTCGGCGGCGCCAGGGTGGTGTTCGACTCGGAGGTGGCCGTGGGGGAGACCTTCGAACTCAGCCACACCGGCGGCGAAGCCGTGGTCTGTGCCCGGGTATGGCAGAGCAGCCGCGAGGTCGGCATCGAGTTCGACTTCTCGGAAGAGTCGCTCGGCCTCATCTCGGTCTGCATCCGCAGCATCGTCGATCTCGAGCCCCAGACCGCCGGATAACCCCCGCCGGGCAGCTCGCCCACCCCGCATCGGAAATGAAACGGGCCGCTTCGCAGCGGCCCTTCTTGCATCGGCTGTGTCAGAGGCCCCGCCAGCGAAAAGCGGAGCGGATGCCGTCAGTCGGACGCGACCGCACGGTTGCGGGATAACGCCCAAGTTGCAGACCCGTACTCGGAGCCCTCGTCGTTGACGGCCTCCTGCAACAGCGCGTCATCGCTCCTTTCCTCGCGCTCGCTCAGCACCTTGTCGAGGGGCCGAAGCGGACGCCGAAGGTAAGGGCTGACGAAGGTAGCGCGGCTCCCTGAGCCAAACTTTTTCACGAGGTTTGCCCGAATTTCTGCTGTTTGTCTGACGGTTGCGCAGGATGCTCGCACCGGCCCGTTAACCTGTCAACGAAGCCGCCCCCCGGCCGCCTGTGGAACTTGGGGGTAAGTAGGATTTCAACTTTGGCTTCAATGACTAAGAAGGGTCCCACGACCACCGCGAGGGTCGGCCGCCGGCAAGGCAAATACCACTTTTGCGTGAATAGGAACCCTTGCGCGAGCGGCCCGGGTTCAGCCGGCCAGGGACCGGCGCCGCTCGGTCTGGCGGGACAAGACCTCGAAAAGCGCGGTATCGCCGTCCAGTCTGCCCGCCCGAATCGCCTCGACGAGCAAAGCCTGCACCGCGGCGTCGGATGATGACTCGGGTCCGGGCTCCCCCCGCCCGGCAATTTCCCGCAACAGCCGCCGGGTTTCCCCATCCACCGTGGCGCCGGCTTCCGCTTCCCGCGCGGCAATCTTCATGGCGTTGGCAATCAGCCGCGCACGATAGCGGGCGTCGCCCTGCAACTGCGGCAGCAGCGTCTCGAGCAGTTCGCGCCGGGCCAGCTCAAGAAGACGCGGGGCGGCGGGCTCGCCGCCGCGGGGCTTTTCCGCCGTCATGCGGTTTTCTCCCAGCGCTGCGGCGCGGTCTGGCGCAGAATCTCCGCCTCTACTTCCGGCGGGTAGACGCGGCCGGTCAGCGCCAGCTCCAACGAATCCTCGCCGCCCGAGAGCGTGCGCTCGCCCTGCTGGAGGGCGATGACTGCCCAGCGGATGTGCGCCATGACTTCCCAGAAGGCGACCGCCGCGGGGTCGACGCGCCGCCCGGAGCCGCTTTCGTAGCCGTGGTAGAACGGAGCGCGCGGTGCGATACCGCCGGCCTCCAGTTCAGGATGGGCGTAGCGCCAGCAGGCGGCACAGAACCAGCCGAGGTCGCTCATCGGGTCGCCCCAGTCGGCGAACTCCCAGTCCAGGATGGCGGTGAGGCCCTGACGATCCACCATGTAGTTGCCGGTGCGGAAGTCCTGATGCACCAGCACCGGCGGCACCGGCGGCGGCGCGTGCAGTTCGCACCAGCGCAGTCCCCATTCCAGCGCCAGGAAGCCGCCGCCCAGCTCGTCGAGATAGCGGCGGTAGAGCGCGATGGCTGCTTTGGCCGCGTCCGCCGGCGGCTCGCCGAGAAAGCCGAGCTCGGTGCGTGGCGGCGTCACCGAGTGGATGCGCGCCAGTTCCTCGCCCAGGCGCGCGGCCAGTTTGTCGCGGTCGCCGCCCAGCTCGGCGTCCTTCATCAGGCGGTGCGGCGCGGCCGTCCCGGCCACGCGGCGCATGACATAGAAAGCCTTGCCGAGCACGCCCTTGTCCGCGCAGAGCCACAGCGGCTCCGGCACCGTGATCCCCGCCTGCCGCGCCACCGACAGCAGGGCGAATTCCTCGGCGCGGCTGCGGCTGACGGCGACGCCAGAAGGCGCGTCGGTGCGCAGCACCGCTTCCAAGCGGCCCGCGAAGGCGCCGCCGTGAATCGCCAGATCGAGCAGCCAGTTCTCCTGGATCGCGCCGCCGGAAAGCGGGCTTGCGTCGAGGATCTCGACCGCCTTTGCTCCCGTCGCCTTGGCGAGAAAGGTTTCCAGAGCCGCCTTGTTGCCGGCGAGACGCGACTCCTCTAGGGCTGCCGTCATTCCCAGCCCCAGAAGTCCGTACCCTCCGCCAGGAAGGCACGCGCCAGCACCATCTTGTGCACCTCTGAGGCGCCGTCGACCAGACGGGCCTGGCGCGCGTAGCGGTACATCCACTCCAAGGGCGTGTCCTTGGAGTAGCCCTTCGCGCCCAGCAGCTGGATCGCGGTATCGACCGCCTTGTGCAGGGTGTCGGCGACCTGGATCTTCGCCATGGAGATTTCCTTGCGCGCGAAGTCCCCGCTGTCGAGCTTCACGGCGGCGCGCATGGTGAGCAGCCGGCCCAGTTCGATCGCCATGGCCGCCTCGCCCAGCAGCCACTGCACGCCTTCGTGCTCGGCGAGCGGCATGCCGAAGCTTTGCCGCTCGGCGACATGGGGCCGCGCGATCTCCAGCGCGCGCCGCGCCATGCCGAGCCAGCGCATGCAGTGCGTCAGCCGCGCGGTGCCGAGGCGGATCTGCGTCACCTTCAGGCCGTCGCCGACGTTCATCAGGCGGTCGCCGTCGGGGACCCGCAGGTTGTTGAAGCGCAGCTCGCAGTGCCCGCCGTGCTCCTCCGGCCCCATGATGGGAATGCGGCGCACGATCTCCAGGCCCGGCGTGTCGCGCCGGAATAGGAAGGCGGTGAGCCCCTTGCGCGTATCGTCGGAGGTGCGGAAGACGCCGATGAAGTGCTGGGCGGCATCGGCGCCGGTGATGAACCACTTGTGCCCGTTCAGCACCCAGCCGTCGCCGTCGCGCTCGGCGCGGCTCAGCATCAGGCTCGGGTCGGAGCCGGCACCCGGCATCGGCTCGGTCATGGCGAATGCCGAGCGGACCTTGCCGTCGACGATCGGCTGCAGCCAGCGCTCCTTCTGCGCCTCGCTCGCCACCTTCTCCAGCAGGATCATGTTGCCGTCGTCGGGTGCCGCGCTGTTGAACACCACCGGCCCGAAGATCGAACGACCCATCTCCTCGTAGCACGGCGCCATGGCGGCGACTCCCAGCCCCTGCCCGCCGCGCGCCTTGGGCATCTGCAGCGCCCAGAGGCCGGCGGCCTTGGCCTTGGCGCGCAGCACGTCCAGGCGATCCGATGCAATGTTCTCATGCGCGTCGTAGGCGGCCGGATCGGCCTCCAGCGGCATGATCTCGCGCTCGACGAACTCTCTGATCTGCAGCCGCAGGCTGTCGACCTCGGGGGCCAGGGAAAAGTCCATCTGCGATCCTTACCGCCTCGGGAGGTTAGCGTTCTGTCGTCACAGCGCCGCGGATTGGCCGCCGTCGACCACCAGCACGCTGCCGGTGATATAGCGCCCGGCGTCGGACGCGAGCAACAGCAGCGCGCCGTCGAGATCGTCAGGGGTGCCGAAACGTTTCAGCGGCACCCGCTTGCGGAGGCTCTCGCCGGCCGGGCCGGTCAGGAAGTCGCGGTTGAGGTCGGTCTCGATATAGCCTGGCGCGAGGGCATTCACCCGGATGCCGTGGCGCGCCCACTCGGCGGCGAGCGCGCGGGTCAGATTCACCAGGCCGCCCTTGGAGGCGCAATAGGCCGGCACCTGGCCGGAGCCCGCGAGGCCCAGGATCGAGGCGATGTTCACGATGGCACCGCCGTGGCCCAGGCGCGTCATGTGCTCGGCCACCGCCCGGGCCATCAGCCAGGCGCCCTTCAGGTTGGTGTCGACGACGCGGTCCCAGTCGGCCTCGGAGACCTCAAGGGCCGGCTTGCTGTCGGCGACACCGGCGTTGTTCACCAGGATCGAGATCGGCCCGAGCTCGGTCTCCGCCGCCTTCACGCAGGCGGCGACCGAGGCCGAATCGGCGACGTCGAGGCGCAGCGGAATGGCACGCCCGTCGCGCGCGGCGATCTGCTTTTCCAGTTCGACCAGCGGCTCCAGGCGACGCGCCGCGATGGCGACCTTGGCACCGGCCGCGGCGAGGGTCCGCGCGGCGTGGTGGCCGAGGCCGCTGGAGGCGCCGGTGACGATGGCCGCCTTGCCCGTCAGGTCGAAGCTCTTCAGGGGGCCCGTGGGAGAACTGGTCACAGCGCGGCCGCCCGGTCGCGCAATACGAACTTCTGGATCTTGCCGGTCGAGGTCTTGGGCAGCGCGCCGAATACCACCGTACGCGGCACCTTGTAGTGCGCCAGCATGTCGCGGCAGAAGGCGACGATCTCCTCCGCGGTCGCTTTCTCTCCCTCCTTCAGCGTCACGAAGGCGCAAGGGCTCTCGCCCCACTTGGCGTCGGGCCGCGCCACGACGGCAGCCTCCAGCACCTTCGGATGGCGGTAGAGCGCCTCTTCCACCTCCAGGCTGGAAATGTTCTCGCCGCCGGAGATGATGACGTCCTTGGAGCGGTCCTTCACCTCGATGTAGCCGTCGGGATGGCAGACCGCCAGGTCGCCGGTGTGGAACCAGCCACC
Source organism: Pelagibius sp. 7325 (assembly GCF_037652055.1). Classification (NCBI taxonomy): domain Bacteria; kingdom Pseudomonadati; phylum Pseudomonadota; class Alphaproteobacteria; order Rhodospirillales; family Rhodovibrionaceae; genus Pelagibius; species Pelagibius sp. 7325. Next base: position 85,826 of record NZ_JBBKAH010000009.1, on the reverse strand, counting down.
CTTGAAGGCTTCCGCGGTCGCCTTGGGATTCTTCAGGTAGCCCTTCATCACCGTATTGCCGCGCAGCATGATCTCGCCCAGGGTCTCGCCGTCATGCGGCACCGGCGTCATGGTCTCCGGGTCCATGACCACGGCGCCTTCCAGGGTCAGGTAGTTCACGCCCTGGCGCGCCATCTTGCCGGAGCGCTGCTGCAGGCCGTAATCCGACCATGCCTCCTGCCAGGCGCAGACCGTCGCCGGGCCGTAGGACTCCGTGAGGCCATAGAGGTGGATGACGCGAAAGCCGTTGGCCTCCATCGCCTCGATGACCGCGCTGGGCGGCGCCGCGCCGCCGGTAGCACAGTCGACCGTCTGCGGGAATTTCACCTTAACCGCGTCCGGCGCGTGGGCCAGGAGGGTCAGCACGATGGGCGCGCCGCACATATGGGTGACGCCCGCGTCGCGGATCAGCGGATAGATCACCGCCGGATCGACCTTGCGCAGGCAGACGTGCGTTCCATTGGCCGCGGTCACCGCCCAGGTGAAGGTCCAGCCATCGCAGTGGAACATCGGCAGGGTCCAGAGGTAGACCGAGTCACGCCCCAGGCCGAAGGTCAGCATGTTGCCGACCGCGTTCAGGTAGGCGCCGCGGTGGTGGTAGACCACGCCTTTGGGATTGCCGGTGGTGCCGGAGGTGTAGAGCAGCGACAGCGACTGCCACTCGTCCAGCGGGTCCTCGAACGTGTCGGCGGCATCGCCCTCGGCCAGCAGGTCTTCGTAGATGAGATCGCCGATCAGCTCGCCGCCCTCGGCCCCATGGTAGTCGGCCTGCGCGTCATCGATGTCGACCACCAGCGGCTTGGCTTTGGTCAGCGCCAGCGCCTCCTTGATGACGCCCGAGAACTCGCGGTCGGTGATGAGCACCTTGGCCTCGCCGTGCTCCAGGATGAAGGCGAGCGTGCGCGCGTCGAGGCGGATGTTGAGGGAGTTCAGCACCCCGCCCATCATCGGGATGCCGTAGTGCGCCTCCAGCATCGGTGGGATGTTGGGCGCCATGATGGCGATGCAGTCGCCGCGCCCCAGACCGCGCCGGGTCAGCGCCGAGGCCAGGCGGCAGGCACGCTGGTGAAACTGGGCATAGGTGAAGCGCTGGGCCCCATGCACCACCGCCAGCTTTTCGGGATAGACGGCGGCGGCGCGCTTCAGAAAGGTGACCGGCGTCAGCGGCGCCGTGTTGGCGGCGTTGCGGTCCAGGCCCCGCTCATAGATTCCCTGCCCGGCCTGCGAGTCGCTCCCTGCGACGGTACGTTCCATGCGGCATCCCCAGAAATCCGGCTGCTTTCACCTTTTCGCGACCCCGTTTTCGTCTCGGGGCTTCGTGCGGTATGGTTGGGGCGAAGGCCCGGCAGGTCAAGCCCCCAGAGAACCCGCGACACGCCCCGGAAAGGCGGATTTCCATGATCCAGATCGACATCTTCTCCGACACCGTCTGCCCGTGGTGCCTGATCGGCAAGCGGCGCCTGGAAAAGGCCCTGGCCGAGCGCCCGGACCTCGAGGTCGCCGTCCACTGGCGCGTGTTCCAGCTCAATCCAATGATGCCCAAGGCCGGCATGGAGCGGCAGAGCTACCTCTCCATGAAGTTCGGCGGCGCGGAGAACGCCGAGATCATCTACAACCGCATCCGCCGGGCCGGCGCCGAGGAAGGCATCGACTTCGCCTTCGACGCCATCGCCCGCACGCCCAACACGGTGAACTCCCACCGCCTGGTGCGCTGGGCCGCTGGCCAGGACCGGGAGACCGAGGTGGTGGAGGCCCTGTTCCAGGCCTACTTCCTGCGCGGCGAGGACATCGGCGCGATGGCCGTGCTGGTCGCCGCGGCGGAGGAAGCCGGCCTCGATCCCGCCGAGGCCCGTGCCTTCCTGGAGAGCGAGGCGCTGGAAGCAGAGATCGTCGAAGAGGACCGCCAGGCCCGCGGCCTCGGCATCGACGGCGTCCCCTGCTTCATCTTCAACGGCCGCCACGCCCTGGCCGGCGCCCAGCCCCCCAAGGTGCTGGTCCAGATGCTGGACCTGGCGCAGCAGGAAGTCGCCGAGACGGTGGAGTAAGTTTGGGCGCTGGAAGCATCATGACGAATGCCGAGCTCTCCAACATCTATCGAGCCTATATCGCCTGCCTGAACGACCAGGATTGGGCAAACTTGGGGCAGTTCGTCCACGAGGACGTTCAGTATAACGGCGAACGGATCGGATTATCCGGATACCGCGAGATGCTGGAGGCCGATTTTCAGGCGATACCAGATCTCCACTTCGAAATCCAGTTGCTGGTTTGCGATCCGCCGCGCTTGGCGACCCGCTTGCGCTTTGACTGCACGCCTACCGGAATGCTGTTCGGCTACCATGTTGACGGGAAGCGGGTCTCGTTCACTGAAAATGTGTTCTATGAGCTTCGAGATGAACGGATCCTGAAGGTCTGGTCGGTCATTGACAAGGCCGCCATTGAATCTCAGTTGCCCGGTCCGAAGTCCTCGAACTTGTCGACGGCGGCGCGGTCATAGCCGAGGCTCGCCACCATGAGCTGGCGGGTATAGGGGTGTTCCGGCGCGTGGCTGCGCAGACGTTCGACGGAGAGTTCCTCCACCACGGCGCCGCGGTTCATCACCGCCAGGTCGTCGCACATGTGGCCGACCACCGAGAGATCGTGGCTGACCAGGATATAGGTGAGGCCGTGCAGCTTCTTCAGACGCTGCAGCAGGTTCAGCACCTCGGCCTGCACCGAGACGTCGAGCGCCGAGGTCGGCTCATCCAGCAATAGAATCTTCGGCTCCAGGATGAGCGCGCGGGCGACGGCGACGCGTTGGCGCTGGCCGCCGGAGAGCTGGTGCGGATAGCGGAAGCGGAAGTCGGGCCCCAGGCCCACTTCGCGCAGCACCCGGTCGATGCGCGTCTCCGGGTCGTCGAGGCGGTGGATCGACAGCGGCTCCATGAGGATGCGGTCGACGGTGTGGCGCGGGTGCAGCGAGCCGTAGGGGTCCTGGAACACCATCTGCACCGTCTTGTAGAAGGCCTTGTCGCGCTTGGGGCCCAGCGTCCGTCCGGCGACGGAGATGCGTCCGGTCCAGGTCGGATTGAGCCCGCTCATGGCGCGCAGCACGGTGGACTTGCCCGAACCGGATTCGCCGACCAGGCCGAAGGTCGTGCCTTCGGGCACCCGGAAGCTCACGTCGCGCACGGCATGCACGCGGTCCTCGCCCTCGCCGAAGACGACGTTCAGCTTCTCCACTTCGATCATGGCGCTCATGGGATCATCGCCATCAGAGTCCATGCTCCAGCCACGCGGGGTCGCGCTTCAACACCGGCAGGTCGCCGCCGGCGGCGTCGAGGCGCGGCAGGCAGTTCAAGAGGCCGCGGGTGTAGGGATGCTTGGCGGCACCGAGGTTCTTGGCGTCGCAGATCTCCATGATGCGTCCCGCGTACATGATGACCACCCGGTCGCAGAACGAGGCCACCAGGTTGAGGTCGTGACTGATGAAGATCAGGCCCATGCCGCGCTGGCTTACCAGGTCGTCGAGGATCGCCAGCACCTGCAGCTGCACCGTGACGTCCAGCGCCGAGGTCGGCTCGTCGGCGATCAGCAGGTCCGGATCGGGGATCAGCATCATCGCGATCATGATGCGCTGGCCCATGCCGCCGGAGACCTCGTGCGGATAGGCGCGGAACACGCGCTCCGGGTCGCGGATGCGCACCGCCCGCAGCATCTCCAGCGCCCGCTTGTTGGCCTCGGCGCGCGAGACCTTCTGGTGGGTGCGGTAGGCCTCGGCGATCTGCTCGCCGACGCGAATCACCGGGTTCAGCGAGAACTTGGGGTCCTGCATGACCATGGAAATGCGCTGGCCGCGGATCTGGCGCATCTGCGACTCGCTGGCGCTCTGCAGGTCGGTGCCGTCGAATTCCAGGCGTTTCGCCGTGACGATGCCGGGGCGCGAAACCAGGCGCAGGATCGCCCGCCCGGTCATCGACTTGCCCGAGCCGGACTCGCCGACGATGCCCAGCTTCTCGCGGCCCAGCGAGAAGGAGATGCCGCGCACCGCCTCCACCAGGCCTTTGCGGGTCGGGAAGCTGACCTTCAGGTCCTCGACGGCAAGAAGCGGCTTGTCGCGCTTTGCGGTTTCGCTCATTCCCTTCTCACTCATCCCCCTCTCACTCATCCCTGGCCCCCGCTCTTGGGGTCGAGCACGTCGCGCAGGCCGTCGCCCAGCAGGTTGAAGCCCAGGCTCACCACGAAGATGGCGATGCCGGGCACCGTGGCTACCCACCACTGGTCGAGCAGCACCCTGCGTCCGGCCGAGATCATCGCGCCCCACTCCGGCAGCGGCGGCTGTGCGCCAAGCCCCAGGAAGCCGAGGCCGGCGGCGATCAGGATGATGCCGGCCATGTCGAGGGTCACGCGCACGATGAGCGAGGAGGTGCACAGCGGCATGATGTGCGACCAGATGATGCGCATCCTGCCCGCCCCCTGCAGGCGCACCGCGGCGATGAAGTCGGAGTTGCGGATGGTGATGGTCTCCGCCCGGGCGATGCGCGCGTAGGGCGGCCAGGAGGTGATGGCGATGGCGATGATGGCGTTCTCGATGCCGGGCCCCAGCGCGGCGACCAGCGCCAGCGCCAGCACGAGTTTTGGGAAGGCCAGGAAGATGTCGGTGACGCGCATCAGCACGCTGTCGACCCAGCCGCCGAAGTAGCCGGCGGAGGTGCCGACCAGCAGGCCGATCGGCGCCGCGATGATGGCGACGAGAATCACGATGTAGAGTGTCAGGCGGCTGCCGTAGACGATGCGCGAGAAAATGTCGCGCCCCAGGTCGTCGGTGCCGAACCAGTGCTGGGCGGAGAAGAACTGCAGGCGGTCGGCCAGCACCTGAGCGTTGGGATTGTAAGGTGCGATCAGCGGCGCGAAGATCGCGACCAGGATCAGCGTCAGCACGATCCCAAGGCCGAGCATCGCCAGGTGATTGCCGCGGAACCCCAGCCAGGCGATGTAGAGCCGCCCGAGACGGGCCTGCCGCCGCGACGCGGGCGAGCCGCTGAGCAGCCAGGCGCGCCAGCCGCCGGCGAGAGGTTCGCTCTGGCTCGTCATCGCGCCCTCGGATCGAGGAGTTTATACAGCAGGTCCGACAACAGATTGACCCCGATGAAGACGGCGCCGACCACCATGGTGGCGCCCAGCACCGCGTTCATGTCCGCCTTCAGCAGCGACTGCGTGAGGTAGTAGCCGAGGCCGGGCCAGGCAAAGACGATCTCCGTCAGCACCGAGCCCTCCAGCAGGTTGGCGTAGCTGAGCGCGATCACCGTCACCAGCGGCACCCAGACGTTGCCGAGGGCGTGCACCCAGATGACGCGCCACTCCGGCACACCCTTCACCCGCGCGGTGGTGATGTATTCCTGGCTCAGCTGCTCCAGCATGAAGCTGCGCGTCATGCGGCTGATGTAGGCCAGGCTGAAGTAACCGAGGATGGATGCCGGCAGCACGACGTGGCTGGCGGCGTTCCAGAAGATCTCCCATTCCCCGGCCATGGCCGTGTCGATGAGCAGCACGCCGGTCACCGGTTCGACCAGGCCGTCATAAAAGACGTCGAGGCGTCCGGGGCCGGGCACCCAGTCGAGCTTGGCATAGAACAGCAGAAGGCCCATGAGGCCGAGCCAGAACACCGGGATGGAATAGCCGAGCAGGCCGACCACGCGAATCGCCTGGTCGGGCCAGCGCCCGGCATAGACGCCGGCCAGGACGCCCATGGGCACGCCCAGCAGCACGCCGAAGAGCGTGGCGACGGTGGCCAGCTCCAGGGTCGCCGGGAAGACCCGCTTGATGTCCTCCAGCACCGGGTTGGCCGTCAGCACCGAGTAGCCGAGGTCGCCCTGCACCACGTTGCCGACGTAGATGACGAACTGCTCGTAGAGCGGCCGGTTGAGGCCCAGCTCTTCACGCACCCGCTCGACGACGTGTTCGGGCGCGCGGTCGCCGACGATGGCCAGCACCGGATCGATCGGCACCACGCGGCCGATGATGAAGGTCACCAGCAGCAGGCCGAGAAAGGTCAGCAGCAGCGTCGTTGCGAGGTTGAGCAGCGTGCGCAGGGGACGCGGCAGGGACAGGCTTCTAAAGCCTGCCCCTGCCTTGGACAGTCTGTCCGTCTGGTTGGTCACGAAGGATCAAACCTTCCCTCGGTCGCGACTATTCCTTCGTCACTTCGTGGTAGAGGTTGTCGTCAAAGGCCGGGCCCATGATGAAGCCCTTGGTGTCCTTGCGGATCGCCGCCACCTCGGTCTGCTGGTACATGATGACGAAGGGCGAGACCGCCTGGTGAACCTTCTGGATCTCCTGGTACATCGCCGCGCGCTTGGCCGGGTCACTCTCCAGCACCGCCGCATCGGCTTCCTTGGTCATCTCCGGAATGTCCCAGGCGTTGCGCCAGGCCAGCGGCTTGGACTGGGCGTCGTCCGAGTTATCCGGATTGCGCGCGAAGGTATCGGCGTTGGTGTGCGGGTCCTGATAGTCAGGGCCCCAACGGCCGATGTAGATGTCGTGATTGCGCGCGCGGTACTTGGTCAGCGTCTGGCTGCCGTCGCCCGGAATGATCTCCAGCTCGACGCCGGCCTGGGCGAAGGTCGCCTGGATCGACTGCGCCATCTCCATGATCGGCGAGATGCTGCGGGTGTCCATGGTGACCTTGAAGCCGTTGGGATAGCCGGCTTCGGCCAGCAGCTGCTTGGCCTTGCCGATATCGAGATGGAAAGGCTGGGCCTCCAACGCGCCAAGCAGGCCGATCGGCAGGAAGGCCTGGTGCACGGTCATGAGATCGCGCACCACCGTTTCTTCCATGCCCTGGTAGTCGACCAGGTACTTGAGGGCCTGGCGCACCTTCGGCTTGGAGAGAGCCTCGTGCTTCTGGTTCAGGCCGAGGTAGTAGATGCCGCCCTTGCGCCCGCTCTGGATATAAAGGTCCGGGTTCTTGCGCACGGTCTCAAGCTGGTCGGGGCCGAGGTTGCGGGCGATGTCGATGTCGCCCTTCTCGAGCAGCAGCTGCTGGGTGGCCGTCTCCGCGATGTGGCGGATGATCACCCGCTTCATCGCCGGGACGCCGCCCCAGTAGGCGTCATTGCGCTCCAGGGTCAGCAGCTCGTTGGCCTTCCACTGGCCCAGCTTGAAGGCGCCGCTGCCGGCGTAGTTGGTCTTCAGCCAGTTGTAGCCGAGGTCGCCGTCCTGCTCGTGCTCCATGACCAGCTTCTTGTCGACCACCGAGGCGATGGTGGCGGTCAGGCAGTACAGCACCAGGGTCGGCGCGTAGGCCTTGTCGGTCTCCAGGACGAAGGTCATGTCGTCGGTCATGCGGATCTTCTCCGCGACGTTGTCGGCGGTGAAGCCGAACTGCGTCAGGATGAAGGCCGGCGACTTGTCCAGGATGACGGCCCGCTGCAGCGAGAAGACGGCATCCTCGGCGGTCATCGGATTGCCCGAGGCGAACGTGATGCCCGGGCGCATCTTGAAGGTATAGGTCTTGCCGTCGTTGGAGATCGTCCAGGATTCGACGGCCTCGCCGTAGATGTTCGAAACGTCCTCGGGATCGTAGCCGATGATGCGGTCGTAGGTGTTGCCGGCGTACTCGGCGGCGCTGAACTCGAAGATTTCCGCCGGGTCCAGCGAGATGATGTCGTCAAAGGTCCAGGCCATGACCAGCGCGTCGCGCGGTGTCGCGGCCTGCGTCGGGACTGCGGTAACGGCCATGAATGCCGCTACGACACAGGCGATTAGCTTCCTCACGTTAAGTCTCCCTGTCTGTCGCCCCATTTCGGAGCCGGTGATACTTTGCGAGATTTTCTGCGGCTCTCTCTTGCAATGCCCTGGCATTGTAACCAGTCCCATCGCTTGGTCCATAGCCGATCGCTTACGCGAATCTGCGATTTGTATCAATACAATAAGCAGGAAACCAGGGCGCAGATGTACACAGACAAGCGGCCTCAGGCGGCCAGCTTCACCAGCGAGTCCAGCATCGCGCGCACGCCCTTCCTGCGCGCGTCCTCGTTGTCCCAGGTCCGGCGGCGCGCCTGCCCGGCCGCAGGATCGGCGCTTGACTTAGAGTACGCTCTAACCCCTAGCATCCCGGGCATCGTGACGAAAGAAGGGCGGATATGAAAATCGGAGAACTGGCCACCCGGTCGGGACTCTCGGCCCACACCATCCGCTATTACGAGCGGATCGGCCTGCTGCCTTACGCAGACCGGGATGCATCGGGTCAGCGTGATTACGACGCATCGATTCTGGTCTGGATCGAATTCCTCGATCGCCTGAAAACCACCGGAATGCCGATCCGGGAGATGCTGCGCTATGCCGCCTTGCGCGAACAAGGCGTGGGCACGGAACCGGAGCGACGTGCCATGCTGGAGCGGCATCGCGAGCGCGTGCGTGCCCGTGTGGCCGAGCAGCAGGCCGCCCTTCTCGTCCTCGACGCCAAAATCGCCGGCTATGCCGGCACAGAAAAGAGGATGAAGGAATATGATGCAGCCCTACTCACAGGCCGGCGAAAGCCGTCTGGAACGCGGACGCCGCGCGCTCGCCGAAATTGACGGCGAGGCCGGAACCAGGGTCATCGACGCCTTGGCCGATATCGCCCCGGACTTCGCGACCTATATCCTCGAATTTCCGTTCGGTGATATCTATTCCCGGCCCGGGTTGGGCCTGCGGGAACGCGAAATCGCTTCTATCGCCGCCATGGCCGCCATGGGCACGGCCCCGGCACAACTGAAGGTCCACATCGCTGCCGGCCTGAACGTCGGACTCAGCCGCGAGGAAATCGTGGAGATACTCATGCAGATGGCCGTTTACGCCGGCTTTCCCGCCGCCCTCAACGGTCTTTTCGCCGCCAAGGAAGTCTTTGCCGACGCACCGCCCAGCGACTGAGCCCCGCCTCAGGCGGCCAGCTTCACCAGCGAGTCCAGCATCGCGCGCACGCCCTTCACGCGTGCGTCCTCGCTGTCCCAGGCGCGGCGGTAAACCAGGGTGTGGTCGGGCCGCAGCTTCACCTCGCCGGCCTGTTTCTGGATGAAGGCGATGAGTCCGGCCGGGTTGGCGAAGCTGTTCTTGTGGAAAGCCACCGTCGCCCCCTTGGGCCCGGCGTCGAGCCGCTCCACCCCCGCCTCGCGACACAGGCGCTTGATGGTCATGATCTGCAGCAGGTTGTCGACCTCCGCCGGCAGCGGCCCGAAGCGGTCGACCAGCTCGGCCGCAAAGCCGTCGATCTCCTGGTGGTCGACCAGGGTAGACAATCTGCGGTAGAGACCGAGGCGCAAATTCAAGTCCGCGACGTAGGTATCGGGGATCAGCACCGGCATGCCGATGTTGATCTGCGGTGTGAAGCTCTCGGCCGCCGCCGCGGCGGCCTCGCCGCCTGCCCGGGCGGTCGCCACCGCCTCCTCCAGCATCTGCTGGTAGAGCTCGATGCCGACTTCACGGATGTGGCCGGACTGTTCCTCGCCCAGCAGGTTTCCGGCGCCGCGGATGTCGAGGTCGTGGCTGGCGAGCTGGAAGCCGGCGCCCAGGCTGTCGAGCGTCTGCATAACGTGCAGGCGCTTCTCGGCGGCGGCGCTGAGGATGCGCCCCGGCGGCAGGGTGAAGTAGGCGTAGCCGCGCACCTTGGAGCGTCCGATGCGGCCGCGCAGCTGGTAGAGCTGGGCCAGGCCGAACATGTCGGCGCGGTGCAGGATCATGGTGTTGGCGGTCGGGATGTCGAGGCCGGATTCGACGATGTTGGTCGACAGCAGGATGTCGTACTTGCGGTCGTAGAAGTCGGTCATCACCGCTTCCAGCTGGGTCGCCGGCAGCTGGCCGTGCGCCACCGCCACCTTCACCTCCGGCACCAGCTTTGCGAGGCGCTCCTGCAGCTCGGCGAGATCGGCCACACGCGGGCAGACGTAGAAGGATTGGCCGCCGCGGTAATGCTCGCGCAGGATCGCCTCGCGCACGATCACCGGATCGTAGGGCAGCACGAAGGTGCGCACCGCCAGGCGGTCGACCGGCGGCGTGGCGATCAGGCTCATCTCCTTCACGCCCGACATGGCGAGCTGCAGAGTGCGCGGGATCGGCGTCGCCGTCAGGGTCAGCACGTGGACATCTTCGCGCAGCGCCTTCAGTCGCTCCTTCTGCTTCACGCCGAAGTGCTGCTCCTCGTCAACGATCAGCAGCCCGAGATCCTTGAAGACGATCGACTTGCTGAGCAGCGCGTGGGTGCCGACGACGATCTCCACGCGGCCCTTGGCGAGGTCCTCCTTGGCCTGGGCGGCGTCCTTGCCCGCGACCAGGCGCGACAGCTGGACGACGCGCACCGGCAGGCCGTTGAAGCGCTCCTTGAAGCTGCGGTAGTGCTGGCGCGCCAGCAGTGTGGTCGGCACCACCACCGCCACCTGCTTGCCGGACATCACCGCCAGGAAGGCGGCGCGCAGCGCGACCTCCGTCTTGCCGAAGCCGACGTCGCCGCAGACCAGACGGTCCATCGGCCGGCCCGCCGAAAGGTCGCCCAGCGTATCCTCGATGGCGCGCAGCTGGTCCTCGGTCTCCGGGAAGGGAAAGCGCGCGCAGAACTCGTCGTAGAGTCCTTCCGGGCGCTCCATCGGCTCGGCGCTCTTCAGCGCGCGGGCGGCGGCGACCTTGATGAGGGCGTCCGCCATGGCCTTGATGCGCTCCTTCACCCGCGCCTTGCGCGCCTGCCAGTTCACGCCGCCCAGCTTGTCGAGCTCGACGCCCTCGCTCTCCGAGCCGAAGCGCGACAGCACCTCGATGTTCTCGACCGGCACGTAGAGCTTGTCGCCGCCCTGGTAGATGACCTTGAGGAAATCGTGCGGCGCGCCGGTGGCGTCGAGAGTCTCCAGCCCCTCGTAGCGGCCGACGCCGTGGTCGACGTGAACCACCAGGTCCGTCTCCTGCAGGTCGGAGATCTCGGTGAGGAAGTTCTCGGCGCGGCGGCGGCGCTGTGCCGTGCGCGCGATGCGCTCGCCCAGGATGTCCTGCTCGGTGAGGAAGAGGACACCGTCGGTGTGAAAGCCCTTTTCGATGGCGAGCGCGGCAAGCCCGACCTTGTCCTTCGGCAGCGTGTCGAGCGCGGCCCAGCCATCGAGCCGCTCGCCGGCAAGCCCGGCGTGCTCCTGCAACAGGTGGGCGAGGCGATCGAGCGCGCCGGCGCTCGAGGCCGTCAGCACCACCCGGCCGCCGTCCTTCAGCTCCTGAACGACGTCGGCTCCGACGGCATCGTAGATCTGGCCATGGGTGCCGCCGCTCTGCAGGGCGGCGCGCTGCTCGGCATAGTCGAGACCCGGGCGCCCGCCGGCGTCCACCACCGCCGGCCCCTCCGGCGCCGCGAAGGGCGTGAACTGGCCGCCGGGGCGCGCCGCCAGGCCGCGCTCCCATTCCTCGGCATCGAGGTAGAGGTCGCTCGGCTCCAGCGCCTTGTAGATCCAGCCGCCGCTTTCGCCGCCGCCTTCCAGGGATTTTCGCGCCTCGTAGAAATCGAGAATGGTTTCCAGCCGCGTGTCGCGCGCCTCACGAGCCTGGTAATCCAGAGTGACGCCGGCCTCCGGCAGGTAGTCCAGCAGGGTCACCAGCCGCTTGTGGTAGAGCGGCAGCCAATGCTCCATGCCCGGATGCGCGCGCGCCGCGCTGACCGCCTCGTAGAGCGGATCGTCGCGCGTTGCGCCGAAGCGCTCGCGGTAGCGCGTGCGGAAGCGCTCGACGGCGTCGGGGTCAAGGATCACTTCGCTGACCGGCTTCAGCGCCAGGCTGTCGATGCTGCCGGTGGTGCGCTGGCTCAGGGGATCGAAGCGCCGCAGGCTCTCCAGATCGTCGCCGAAAAAGTCGAGCCGCACCGGCTGTTCCTGGCCCGGCGGGAAGACGTCGACGATGCCGCCGCGCACGGCAAACTCGCCGGGCTCGCCCACGGTCTCGACCCGGTAGTAGCCGTTCTCGGCGAAGAAAGCGTTGAGGCGGTCAGCCGGCACCGTGCCGCCCACCTCCAGCAGCATGATGCGGCCTTCCAGGGACTCCGGCGCCGGAACCCGCTGCAGCAGGGCGTTCACCGTGGTGACCACGACCTGCGCCTTCCCGCCCCCGGAAGCTCCGGAAAGCGGCTGCAGCAGGCGGGTCAGCACGTCCAGGCGGCGGGCGACGATGTCGCGGTGCGGGCTGACCCGGTCGTAGGGCAGGCAGTCCCAGGCCGGGAAGACCAGCACCTCGATCTCGGGCGCGAAGAAGGCGAGACAGTCCACCAGGCGCGCCGCCTGGGTATCGTCCAGGGCGACGTGCAGCCAGCGGCGGCTGCCCGACTCCGCCAGCAGCCTGGCAAGGGCGAGGGCATCAACGCCGGGCGGGGCGGAGGCAATGGTCTGGCGCAGGGCGGACTCCGCCCCTGGAAACGTCGAAGCGGTCACGGAATCCGTCATGAAGATTTCAGCGGTTTTTCAGATCAGAAAGTCAGAAAGCAGGGCGCTCAGCGGCCGGGCGGTTGGAATTCGAAGGCCAGCAGCAGGCGCGTCACGTCATCGTCGTAGTCCGCCGGCGGCTGGCCGCGGCCCAGGATCCAGTCGTAGACCACCGGCTCTGGAACGTCCAGCAGGGCCTCGAAGCGGTCGAGCTGTTCCCTGCCAAATCCTGACAGGTGGGCGTCGGCGAAACTGCCGATCAGCAGGTCCATTTCCTTGGTCCCGCGGTGCCAGGCGCGAAAGCGCAGGCGCTTGCGGCGGTTCTCGATGGTTTCGGTTTTGGTCATTGGTCCCTAGGATATAAGCCCAACGAACCCCTTTGTCAGGCTCTTCCCGGCCGGAATCTCCCTTGCGCCCCGAGATCCTCTTTCCGCTGTTCGCACCCGCCACCAGTCTCTCCGGCGTCGGGCCGCGCTTTGCCAAGCTCTTCGAGACGCTGACCGGCGGGCCGGCGGTGCTCGACCTCTGCTGGCACCTGCCCTCCGGGCTCATCGACCGGCGCTACGCCCCGCCCCTGGCCGAAGCGCTGCCCGGGCGAATCGCCACCCTGACGGTGACGGTGGACGAGCACCGGGCACCGCCCACCAAGCGTCAGCCCTACCGCATCGCCTGCCACGATGCCACCGGCACCATCGAGCTCGTCTTCTTTCACGCCCACCGCGACTACCTGATGAAGATGCTGCCGCCGGGCCAGATCCGCGTGGTCAGCGGCAAGGTCGAGGTCTTCAACGACCGCCTGCAGATGACCCACCCGGACCACATCGCCGGCCCGGAGGCGGCCGAGAGCGTACAGACCGTGGAGCCGGTCTACCCGCTGACCGCCGGCCTCACCTTGAAGACCGTCGCCAAGGCGGTGCACGCGGCGCTGCAGCGGGTGCCGAAGCTGCCGGAGTGGCTCGATCCGGCGCTGAAGAAGCGCGAGGCCTGGGAGGACTGGCACGCAGCGCTGGCGCGCAGCCACGCGCCCCACGAGGAATCCGACCTCGCGCCGCTGTCGCCGCACCGCCGCCGCCTGGCCTATGACGAGCTGCTGGCCAACCAGCTGGCCATCGCCCTGGTGCGCGACCGTCAGCTGAAGCAGCGCGGCCGCGTGCTGAAAGGCGACGGGCGGCTCTGCGACAAGGTGGTCGCCTCCCTGCCCTTCCAGCTGACCGGATCGCAGCGCATGGCGCTGGCGGAGATCGCCGGCGACATGGCCGCCGAGCACCGCATGCTGCGCCTGCTGCAGGGCGACGTCGGCAGCGGCAAGACGGTGGTCGCCCTGCTGGCCATGCTGACCGCGGTGGAGGCCGGCTGCCAGGCCGCGCTCATGGCGCCGACGGAGATCCTCGCGCGCCAGCATTTCAACACCATCGAGCCCCTGGCGCGCGTCGCCGGGGTCGGCATCGCCCTCCTCACCGGGCGCGACAAGGGCAAGGCGCGGCAGGCGATATTGGAGGGCCTCGCCGCCGGCACCACCGCGATCGTCGTCGGCACCCATGCCTTGTTCCAGGAAGACGTCGCTTTCAAAGACCTCGGCATGGCGGTGATCGACGAGCAGCACCGCTTCGGCGTTCACCAGCGCCTGACCCTCACCGGCAAGGGCAAGGCGGTCGACGTGCTGGTGATGACGGCGACGCCGATCCCGCGCACCCTGATGCTGACCGCCTACGGCGACATGGACGTGTCACGGCTCACCGAGCGCCCGCCGGGACGCCAGCCGATCGAGACCCGCACGCTGCCGCTCGACCGCCTGCCGGAAGTGGTCGACGGCATCGACCGTGCGCTGCAGCGCGGCGCGCAGGTCTACTGGATCTGTCCGCTGGTCGAGGAATCGGAGAACAGCGACCTCGCCGCCGCCGACGACCGCCACCGCACCCTGCAGCAGCGCTTCGGCGGGAAGGTAGGGTTGGTGCACGGGCGCATGAAGGGACCGGAAAAGGACGCCGTCATGGCCAGCTTCGCCGCCGGCGATCTCGCCGTGCTGGTCGCCACCACAGTGGTCGAGGTCGGCGTCGACGTACCCAATGCCACGGTCATGGTGATCGAGCATGCCGAGCGCTTCGGCCTGGCCCAGCTGCACCAGCTGCGCGGCCGCGTCGGGCGCGGCAGCGGCAAGTCGAGCTGCCTGCTTCTCTGGCAGGGTCCCTTGGGCGAAACCGCGCGCGCGCGCCTCCAGATCCTGCGCGAGACCGACGACGGTTTCCGCATCGCCGAGGAGGACCTGAAGCTGCGCGGCGCCGGCGAGCTGCTCGGCACCCGCCAGAGCGGGCTGCCGGAGTTCCGCCTCGCCGACCTCGCCGTGCACGACGACCTCCTGGCGACCGCGCGCGACGACGCCCGCCTCATCCTCGACCGCGACCCTGAGCTGGCCGGCGAGCGCGGCAAGGCCCTGCGCGTCCTGCTCTACCTCTTCGAGCGCGACGCGGCGGTGAAGTATCTGCGCTCGGGCTGACCTGCGCCGCTTCCGCATGGGGTTGCATTGCATGCGAAAGTATTTCGACCTGGAGTGCAATCTGTGAGAATTTCGCCCGGCGCGCGGTTAAGCCCTTGTTAGCCGTGACAGGCGACACTGGCACCGGAATAACACCGCTATGGACCGCACCTCACGATGCCGGGCTTCGTCACCACCGAGCGCCGCCTCATCCTTCGGGTCGAGGACTACTGGAATTACCTGCGGCAGGACCGCCTGTTTCCCCGCACGGCCGACATCGACCCCGTCGAGCTGGGCGACGACTGGTGCGACTGCTTCGTGATGAGCCCGGCCGAGCCGCCCGAGGAGGCCACCTTCCTCTTCATCGGCCCGCGCCTGCTGGAGAGTGCGAAGCTGCCGGAAGACTGGGCCAGGGCGGCCGAGCGCCGCGTGCGCGACTGTCCGCCCGGCTCCATGCTGGCGCGCAGCGTCCAGTACGTCGGCCAGGTGCTGCACACGCGCGTGCCGGTGATGGTCGAAGAGACCTTCCAGGAGGACGGCGAGGAGGTGAAGCTGCGCGGCACCCTCTTTCCGCTGTCCAGCGACGGCGAGACCATCGATGCCATCCTCGGCGCCGCCAACTGCGCGCGCCAGGAAGCGCTGAAGCTGGAACAGCCGGCGGCCTGAAGACGGTCTCCCTTTCTACACACTTCTGATGTCGTCCCGGCATCCGTTCCTACGACTTTCGCACATCTCTATCGGACACTCAGCTTGTCATCCCGGCCAAGCGAGCGGAGCGAGCGCGAGCCGGGATCCACGGCAGAGGCCGGGCGCCGGGCCTTGTCCGAGAGGTTAGATTGCAGGCGGTGGTGAAAGTCAGCGGCTGAGGCCGCTTCAAAGGTCGCCCTACTGCGGCGGCCGCTTCAGCGACTTCTCATGACGGATTGCAATGCGGAGCGAAAGAAAGCCGGGCCGAGGCGCGGAGCCTATTCTCGCCATGGACCCCGGCTCGCGCTCGCTGACGCTCGCTTGGCCGGGGTGACGGCCTAGGGAGCGAGAGAGAAGCGAAGCCCGCAAAGGCGGGGGAAATCCTCAACCGCTCTTGGCCAGTGGCGCCGGCGTGCTTTCCTCGGGCTCGGCTGCGTCGCCGACCTCGCGGTCGGGCGGCGTGACGATGCCGCCGGAGACCACCATCTTGATGCCCTCTTCCACCGTCATGCTGAGGATCTGGGTTTCCCGGCGCGGCAGGAACAGCAGGAATCCCGAAGTCGGGTTCGGGGTGGTCGGCAGGAAGACGTTCACCGTGTCGTCCGGCGTCAGCTCCTGAATCCCGCCCTCGGCGGGACCGGTGATGAAGCCCAGCGCCCAGCAGTTCTTGCGCGGATACTCGAACAGGATGACCTCGCGGAAGGCGCGCGATTGCTCCTTCAGCACCGTCTCGAAAATCTGCTTCACCGCGCTGTAGAGGCTGCGGATCACCGGCATGCGGGCCAGCAGGCGCTCGCTGGCCGACACCAGGCTGCGGCCGACGAAGCCGGCGGTGAGGAAGCCGATCATGATGAGCCCCAACACCACGATCACCACGCCGAGGCCGGGAATCGAGAACGGCAGGTAGGTTTCCGGGTTCCACGGCGCGGGGATGTAGGGCGTCACCGTGCCGTCGACGAAGGCGACGAACTCCCACGCCAGCCAGACGGTGATGGCGATCGGCGCGGTCACCAGGATACCGGCGAAGAAGTAGTTGCGCAGCCGCGTGATGAAGCCGGGACTGCGCGGCTCCTGCGTCTGCTTGCGGCGGCGGCGCTTGCGCCCGTTGCCTTCGACGTTCTCTGCCCTATCGGACTGCGCCGCGACCTGTGCTTTCGCCGCCGCGTCCACCTCGGCACCTTCGAAGTTGGCCTGGTCCGGCACCACGATGCCGCCGGAGATCACCAGCTTGATGCCCTCCTCCACCGTCAGGTCCAGGTGGTGAACGTCCTCCTTCGGCACGAACAGCAGGAAACCGGTGGTCGGGTTCGGCGTCGCCGGCACGAAGACGTTATAGACCGTCGCCGCGGTAAGGCGCTGCACCTCGCCCACCGTCGTGCCGGTGATGAAGCCGACGGCCCAGCAGCCGGGCCGCGGGTACTCGATCAGCACCACCTCGCGGAACGCGGCGGAGGACTGCGACAGTACGGTCTCGAAGACCTGCTTGGTCCAGCTGTAGACCGACCGTATGACCGGCACCCGCGCGACGATGCGCTCGCCGATGCGCATGGTCACGCGCCCGAGGTAGCCGGCGGCGAGGAAGCCGATCAGGGTCAGGGCCACCAGCGCAACGATGAGGCCGAGCCCGGGCACGCCGAAGGGCAGGTAGCTCTCCGGGTTCCACTGCGGCGGAATGATCGGCGTGATGCGGTCGTCGATGAAGGTGATGACGCGCCAGGTCAGCCAGAAGGTGATGCTGATCGGGGCGGTGATCAGCACACCCGCCAGGAAATAGTTTCGCAACCGCGCGGTCGCGCCGTTCTTGTTAGACTCGGCCACCCGACGTGGCTCCTTCCTTGCTGGTCAGGGCCGGCATCTCCCGGCTTGGGAGACGGGCCGCCGGCCGCGCTTCAGTTCCGCTGCCGCGGATATCTCGAAATTCAACGGCTTGCTAACGAACGTCAACCGATTGTCTGAACCCTTCCCGCTCGTCCTATGATATGGGAACCGGCGGGCAGGTTGCTAGAGCCAGACATTCCCATCTGCGCTTCCAAGAAAGGCTTAAAGAAACGCCAGAAGCGCCGCCAGGGTTTCTTCCGGCGCCTCCTCGGCGAGGAAATGGCCGCAGGGCAAGGCCCGGCCTTCGACCGTCTCGGCCCGCTGCCGCCAGAGCCCCAGCACGTCGTAGCAGCGCTCGATGACGCCGAGTTGTCCCCACAGGACCAGCAGCGGCGGGACGAGCTTGCGGCCGCGGTCGGCACGGTCGTGCTCCAGGTCGATCGTCGCCGCCGCCCGGTAGTCCTCGCAGGTCGCGTGGATGGTCGCCGGGTCGCGGAAGCAGCGCTTGTACTCCGCCAGCGCCTCCGGCCCGAAACAGCCGCCGACCTTCGACCACTTGCCGATCTTTTTTTCCAAGTAGTAGTCCGGATCGGCAGCGATCATGCGCTCCGGCAGGTCAAACGGCTGGATCAGGAAGAACCAGTGATAGTAGGCCTCGGCGAAGGCGCGGTCGGTCGCCTCATACATGTCGAGAGTCGGCGCGATGTCGAGCACCGCCGCCTTGTCGACGCGCGCGCCATGATCGAGCAGCAGCCGGTGGGTGACCCGCGCGCCGCGGTCGTGGCCGACAACGCAGAAGCGCTCGAAGCCCAGTGCCGTCATGACCTCGGCCTGGTCCGCGGCCATCGCGCGCTTCGAATAGGCGGCGTGAGAAGAATCCCCGATCGGCGCGCCGCTCTCGGGCTTGCCGCTGTCGCCGTAGCCGCGCAGGTCCGCGCAGACCACGGTAAAGCGCTCGGCCAGGCGCGGCGCGATCCGGTGCCACATGACGTGAGTCTGCGGATAGCCGTGCAGCAGCAGCAGCGCCGGGCCGCTGCCGCCCAGGCGCAGATTGATCTCTGTGCCGCTGACGGCCACGCGCCGCTGCTCAAAGCCCTCGAACATCCTGGCCTCGCTCATCTTCTGGGGTCAGCGGCAAGGCTGGCGCCTCGCGCGCGCCGCGTCAACGCGGGCACGGAGAACCGGCACAATGCTGGAGAAGCAAATCCCGAATCAAAAACGCCGGGGAAAGCTTCCCCGGCGTTGGTGCGGCTGAGAGGACTCGAACCTCCACTCCCTTGCGAGAACTAGCACCTGAAGCTAGCGCGTCTACCAATTCCGCCACAGCCGCATCGCCGTGTACAGGTTAGGTGAGGACCCACCTGTCTGATTCCGAGCCCGGACGATTGGTGCGGCTGAGAGGACTTGAACCTCCACGGAGTTTCCTCCACAGCGCCCTCAACGCTGCGCGTCTACCAATTCCGCCACAGCCGCAGACTGTCCGCTGGCATGGCCACCGGCTCGGAGCGGGAGTTATAGCGTCCTCTTCCAAAAGGGCAATGGAAAATTCTGTCCCCAAGCGGCTCAAAATCGACCGCTGCGCAGGGCAGCGCAAGCGACGGCAAAAAGCACTGGACGGCGATCGTGCAGAGACGCCATCTTGCAGCCGGCCCGCCCTTGCTCCCGGCCCTGCCGCCTTGCGCTGCCCCGGCGTGGCGCTCCTGCCTCGGCGACCCTGCCGCCGGCGCCAAGCCGGAAATGTCCCTCGCGAAAGACCCGAGATGAAGACCGCCGCTCTGATCGCCTTCCTTGCCGTCATCCTCGTGGTCACCCTGCTGGCTGGAATCTACCTTTGGTGGAGTCTCGGAGACGTCGACATCAGCATCCACGGCCTCATCGCCATGACCCTCGGATGCCTGGTTTCCCTGGCGCTGGGCGGCGGGCTGATGTTCCTCGTCTTCTACTCAAATCGTCGAGGTCACGACGATGAGCACCACCGTGGCCCGCCTCACTGAACACGACGAAAAGCTTAATTCCCAAGCCTCTAAGGGGAGGTTTTTGCGGCCTTGACACAAAAAGGTCACCCCGGCCTGGAACGTCAGAATATAGTCTCAATTTCAGGGTGAGGCTGCAGGAAACGAGACCCTGCCTCCCTGTATGACTTCATGTCTACCAACCCCCGAAGACGGCCGGGGCCCTCGTTCTCCTGCAGCTCCCCGTCCTCTCCCCACTACCTGGAGCCGTCGTCCCTGCCGCGGGTGCGGCTGCGATCGTGGCCAGGGATAAGCCGGGGAAGTCCGGGGTGAGCTCGGGGGCGGATTCGGCGGTGACACGTCCCCCGGAAGCTCCGACCCAAGGCACCGGTGAAGTCCCTTGTCCTGTGAAACAGGGGCCGTCATCATGCCGCATGGATAACACGGTCCAGCTAGACCTCTGCGCATTCCGTGACCGCTTGGTCGCCCGTCGCCGCGAACTCCTGGATCTGGCAGCGAGCAGCGCCGACAGCCGCAAACCCGTCGAGCTCGACCAGACAAAAGTGGGCAGGCTCTCACGCATGGATGCCCTGCAGAACCAAGCGATGTCTCTGGAGGCGCAGCGGCGGCGCAAGCGCGAGCTGCTGCGCATCGAGGCCAGCCTGAAGCGCCTCGAGACCGGCGACTACGGCTACTGCGTGGCCTGCGGCGAGCAGATCCCGCTGCGGCGGCTGGAACTCGACCCGACCTTGCCGACCTGCATCGGCTGCGCTGGCGGCGGTGCCGCGGATTGATCCCTCACTGTCCGCTCCGATGATGCGCGGTTCCACCCGACTCGCCCGCGTCCCGGCCACCCGCCGCCTCTGCGCCTGGGCCGCAGCCTGGCTGTCGCTGGCCCTGCTTGCCGCCCCGGCCCCTGCGCAGGAGACGGCGCCCGTCGAGGAGCCGCCGCGCACCACCTGCTGGCGCGGGTGGGGCTACCTGCTGGACGGCGCGACCGGCGGCTACAAGAGCCAGGAGATGCTGCTCGTCACCATCGGCAGCCCGCTGTGGGAAGCAGGCCGGCCGGTCGAGCTGTTTCTGCTCGACCGCGCCAGCGGTCTCATCTCCGAGATGCCGTCCTTCACCGTCACACCGGAGAACCCCCGCCTCTACTACCGTGGCCGGCTGAACTACGTGGACACCACGGCCGCCATCACGGGCTCCCAAGATCGCATCGTCATCGGCCTCAGCCACATCGAGCCGGCCAAGGACGGCGTGCCGGAAAAAGAACGCTACAACCGCTGGGCCTGCGGCTTCCCCGAAGAATAGACGAGCCGAATACTACCGGCTGTCTGCTTTTATCTACATACTTTGGATTTATTTTAATATTTAGACGAATACTGAACAACATGGTTAACAAAATATAAAAAATATCTTGAAGTTTTCCTGACGTCGCTCATAATGTTCTTTACGGATATTTAACCACCTGGGCGCCGCCGAACGGTGCCCGAGACGGGACGCGGAGCGATGTTGGCAGTCTTGCAATGGATCTACGGCCCCGATGCCGCCTCGGATCCCTACTACCATCTGCTGCACGACTTCGTCGTGCTGATGCCCTGGTGGTACCCCTACATGTGGCTTGGCATCATCACCGCGGTCACCGGCTGGCGTGTCCTGCGGCGCTGGCGCCAGCGCCGCCAGAGCCGGGCGGGCCTGCGCCGGGTGCGCAGCCGGGTGCTGCGGCTGGCCGACGCACCGGCGGGCGGCAGCCGGCCCTGGCTGCCCGAGGCGGCGAACGACGATCTGCCCCTGGCCGTCGCGCGCCAAGCCGGCGCCGGCGACTAAGCACTCCGTCTCAAGGCTCCCTGGCGGCAGATCCTGCCGGGCCGATCCTGCCCGCCGGCACGCCACCCGCCGACAACGCCCCTGAAATCAGCCGTTTTGCCGCCGTCCGCGGTGGCCCGGGAATTGCAACTCTCCCTGCAGGCCCCGGCGGATCTTCGTGGGGGCGCCTGAGAAGCGAGAGGGAGAGCCCCATGACCCTGGCGGAATTGACCGGACTCGACGGCCGCGGCAACAGCACGCTGCAATGGTTCCACCGCTCCAGCGGCAAGCCGAAGGAACGCCTGCGCATGCTGGAGGACGCCCTGGCGGTGCCCGAGCCCACGCCCGAACCGGTTTCCGCCGGCGCCTTCGTCGAGCAGATCGAGGAGACCATCCAGGAGCAGTCCAAGCGCGAGATCATGTCCGTGCTGGTGCACCTGAAGCAGAACGAGATCCGCGCCCTCGTGCGCCGTGCCGCGCACGCCAAGGGCCGCTATCTGGCCGCACTGATGGAACTGCCGCGCAGCCAGTGCAGCCGCAAGACCGCGATCGAGGAACTGACGCTTGCGCGGCAGGAATATGAAGAGCTTGAAAAGGGCCTGGAAGTGCTGCGCCAGCTGATCCTCGACAACGACGTCCAGATCACCGGCGTGCGCTGAAGCCGGCGGGCGCCCACACGGCGCCGCTGGCCGTCTCGGAAAGCGTCAGTTGACGTAGAGGACGTCGCTGTCCGGCTTCGGCAGCGTCAGAATGACGGACTCGGAATTGCCGCTCAGGCGGTTGAGCAGTTCTTCGGTCGCCCTGGGGCAGGCATTGACCACGTCCAACGCCAGATCGCCGTTGGAGTTCACCCGCGCGAAGATTCCGGCACGGAAGGCATCGGAGATCCAACGCGCTGCATCGAAGAAGTTTCGGTCAGACATTGCTCAACCTCGTTCATGCTCTCGCATGCCCCAAGCCTGCACCTTTTGTTTTAACGTTCGGTTACCATCGGACGTTCCCGGTTAACCCGGAATCCCGAAGCGGAACCTGGGTTCGGCGCCGCCATCCCCTGCGCCCTTAACCGCTGGCGCGCCCGGGCGCTTTACCACGCGCAGCCCGCAGCCGCCGCCGACCTCACGGGCGTACCACATCTTCGTGAGGGGTGGTCCCCTTCGCCGCCGGAAATGGCTATATCTGCCGTGCCGCCCGCGCTTGAGCGAAAGGAAGCTGATGCGGATCGATGACCTGGTTCCCTGGACCGACAGAGCGGGACGCTTGTCGCTTTTGCACGCTGCGGCCTTCGCGGCGGTCATAGCGCCTGCGCTGTGGATCGCCTCCGCCTTCGTGACGGGCGGCCTCGGTGCCGAACCGTTGAAGGCCGCAACCCACCTGACCGGCACCTGGACGCTCTACTTCCTGCTCGCCTCGCTGGCGGTGACGCCGCTGAAGGGCCTGCTCGCCTGGTCCCGGCTGGTTGCCATCCGCCGCATGCTGGGCGTCGCCGCCTTCGCCTATATCGCCGGCCACCTGACGCTCTACATCGGCGACCAGAGCTGGAACCTCGCGAAGGTCGCCAGCGAGATCGCCAGCCGCATCTACCTGACCATCGGCTTTGCCGCCCTGCTCGGTCTGGCGGTCTTGGCGACGACCTCCTTCGACGCGGCGATGCGACGCCTCAGGCGCAACTGGAAGCGGCTGCACCGCGCGGTCTACGTCCTGACCGCGCTGGGCCTGCTGCACTTCTTCATGCAATCGAAGTCCGACGTCTCCCAAGCGGTGCTGCTGAGCGGCGTCTTCGTCGGCCTGATGCTGCACCGCCTGGCAGTCACGCCGCGCACGCCGGCGGGCATGCTCGCGGTGGCGGTACTGTCGGGCATCGCGGCAGCGGCGCTGGAATTTGCCTGGTACGCGGCCGCCAGCGGCATTCCTGCCGGGCGCGTGCTGCTGGCCAACCTCGATTTCAGCTACCAGGTCAGGCCGATGTGGTGGGTCATGGCGATCCTCGCGCTGCCGCTGCCGGCGATGCTGCTGCGGCCGCTGCGTGGTCATGCGGGATTGCGCAAGGCTCTGCGGCTGCCGTCCTGAGACGCGGACGGCGGCAGCGCCGGGCAGCCGCAGCGATGCGACAATCCGCCTCCTAGTTTCTCCTTGCGGCGGCAGAGTGCCCTGCCGATTCTCTGCTGTCGGCGCCTTTAGCGCAGCGGCGAAAATTCATGGGCAGCGGCGGGACTGCCGGGATCGAGGGAGAAGACGGCTTGCTGAGCCCGAACGACAAGGCTGCTCTGCGCTTCGTCCTGCGTCACCTGGCCATGGGGCTGGGCGCCGGAGCACTGTTCGGCATCGCCATCCTGGCCGCCGACCTCGCCGGCCTGCGCAGTCTGGCGATGGGCAGCGACTCTCCCTGGCTGGTCATCTTCCTGCTGTTCTTCGGCCTCTTCATCACCTTCGGCTCGGTCTCGCTGGCCGCCAATCTGATGCTGCTGGCACGCGACGACCAGGACACCCGCGAAGACGACTGAGGAACGTCCCGATTGAAGGTGACGCCACTGACGGCGGTGCGCCGGCCACAGGGAGCTTGCAATTTGCCGCCGCGGCGCCTACCTACATACCAACGATCTTTGGCCGACGGACTGGGCCGCTTCGCTGCGTCATCGACGGGCGTGCACGTTTCAGACTAACTCCCCAAAATCGACCATCCGGGCAATCGGCCGCGACTTGCGCGCCGAACCCCACGTGCAACCCGTATACATGAGGCAATTCCCATGACTTCAGGCACCGTAAAGTTCTACAACGACCAGCGCGGCTACGGCTTCATCCAGCCGGACGATGGCCAGAAGGACGTCTTCGTCCACGCCACCGCCCTTGAGCGCGCCGGCATTCTCGGCCTGCGCGAAGGCCAGAAGGTGAAGTTCGAGACCGAGACCGACGCGCGCAGCGGCAAGCTGGCCGTCGGCGCCATCGAGGTCGAGTAACGCACAGCGGCCCAAAAGGGCCGCCTTGCAAGCTGAGAGCCGCCGCCCGCAAAAGGGCGGCGGCTCCCTGCTGACGTCTCCGGGGCTGTACCCCGGGCTGTGACGCCGGACGATTCTCGAGATTTTTATCTTTGGATGCGAAGCTGGCGACAGGCTGATTGAAAAGACCGACTGACTGAAATAACCGACTAGCTGAACCGCAGACGTGAACGAGAGACAGCACGCCGGCGCCTACGCCGCCCCCGCACCGCAGCCATGGATCCGTCTGCTGGCCGCCTACCGCGATCCCAGTTCAGTCCGCAGCCTTTTCGAGGTCGCGGTGACCCTGCTGCCGTTCGCCGGGTTGTGGGCACTCGCCTGGGCGGCGGTCTATCTGGGCTATTGGGAAGTCTCTCTGCTGCCTTCCCTGCTCGCCGCCGGCCTGCTCCTGCGTCTCTTCATGATCCAGCACGACTGCGGCCACGGCGCCTTCTTTCGCCAGCGTCGACTGAATGACTGGCTCGGGCGCGCGATCGGCGTTCTCACACTGACGCCCTACGACGCCTGGCGGCGCGCCCACGCGGTGCACCACGCCAGCTCGGGCAACCTGACCCGGCGCGGCACCGGCGACATCGATACCCTGACCATCGGCGAGTACCGGAGCCTCGGCTTCTGGGGCCGCCTGCGCTATCGCGCCTACCGTCACCCCCTGGTGATGTTCGGCCTCGGCCCGGCCTATCTCTTTCTGCTGCGCCACCGCCTGCCGCCCGGCCCGGGCCGCGGCCGGCGGGACTGGATCAGCGCCATGGCGACCAACCTCGCCGTGGCCGGCCTCGCCGGCGGCCTGATCTGGGCGGTCGGCGTCGGGCCATTCCTGCTGGTCCAGCTGCCGATCACCCTGGCGGCCGGCGCCGCCGGCATCTGGCTGTTCTTCGTGCAGCACCAGTTCGAGGAAACCTACTGGGCCGCCGGCGCCGCGTGGTGTCCGCAGGAGGCCGCGCTGCGCGGCAGCTCGCACTACCACTTGCCGGGCATCCTGCGCTGGCTGACGGCCAACATCGGCATCCACCACGTCCATCACCTGGCCAGCCGCATTCCCTTCTATCGCTTGCCGCGCGTGCTGCGCGACTACCCCGAACTCGCCGCGGCGAGCCGCCTCACCCTGTGGCAGAGTCTCGGCTGCGTACGCCTGGCCTTGTGGGACGAGACGCAGAAGCGCCTGGTGACCTTCCGCGAGGCACGCGGCCAATAACAGGCCGGCGTGCGGGCTGATTCCGCCGCGGCTCTTGGCGTCCTGTCGATTGAAATACATGGGTAAATGGCGAGCCCAGGGGGATTCAGACTACGTCCGCCGTTGGGGGCCAGCCAGCGCCCGCCCCTCTTCCGTCTGGCGGTACTGCCCGCCACCGTCAGGCGTGTATGCAAGGCGTCTTCCAGGAAGATCGCTTAGTTGGCAGGGGTAACGAACACCTCTCAGCCCTTCCCTCATAGCGGTTGATGAACCGCCCCTCCTTGGGCCGCGCGATGCTGTCCCTCCTTGGACCGCGGAGCCGCATGGTGGCGCAAAGCTGCATCCAAGGGATGCCTTAGCAGCGACTCCGATCGCCCGGCTATGCTTGGCCCGTCTGCCCTTTGTTGGCGCGCAATTTCGTATTCAAGGCTGAGCTAGACGAAACAATTGGGGGGTGACCGTGATGGAAGATGAAAAGGCATACGAGCGCGCACCGAACTGGCTTGCCAAGGCGTGGGCCGGGTTTCTGGAATTTGGAAATGCATATGCAACGGCAATCGCCGTGGCGATCATCGGCTTGTTCGTAACTGGTGCTTTGGGAAGCGCCGAACTGCGCGTCAAGAACTTTGAGCTAGCAGTCAACGTGCTTTCGAACCCAGAGACGCCTCTTCAGGTGAAGGTGTTCGCAGTGGATGTTCTTAAGGCGACGATACCGGATGGTGTGGTCTTGTCCGAAGACATGGAGGAAAGCCTAAAGCGCGGGACACTAATTCTCTCAGCAACCGGAACAGCTTCGATCAAGAGTTCGGTTAGCGGCGGCGGTGCTACGATTCAAAAATGATCAAAGCTGTCGCCAGCCATTGCCGAGTGCTTCCGACCGCCGCGGATGGACACGGATGCGCGGCTGGTGCACTGAAAGAACGCAGCAGAGGTCAAACCATTGCTTGAAGCAGAAGCGCTACCTCGGTCGGGATCGTCGCGAAAGTGATGCCGAGCAGCAGGAAGCCGAGACCGTACAGTTCCAGGTGTATACCGCCAATCACGGCTTCCTCTAATTTCTCGTGATGCCGTTGCTCGGCCTCTTGGAGCTTTGCAGTTGCGTTCTGCAACCCCTCCTCTGCATCGGTGCGTAGCTTCTTAATATCGTCTTTCACCATCGAAAATCGATTCCACAGTGCGTCAATATCTTCTTCGATGTGATCCAGCCGCTTGTTTATGTCGCTGGTTTTCGACGTGGCTCGAGCTTCACCGAAGGATGTGCCGAGGATTGTCGTCTCCATCTCTATGATGGTCCCCTTCGGTTTCTTCGGTCTGAAAAAATTGCGCACAAGCTCTTTTAAAGAAGGTTTACCGAATAGCCTTCGGGATTCCGTAAGGCCAACAACCACCGTCAACAAACCGGCAATTTGAAGGCCCAATCCCACCCATCGAACGCGATTCTCTAAGGCCGGCTGACCTCCGAACAAGAGTGGGGCCACCACTGCGCAGAAGAGCACTAGGAAGCATACCCAGATACACCATCTGGCAATCTGTTCACCTGTCCCCAAACAAATGTCTCCGACTTCCCCTGTTACCCTTAGCGCTACCCCTGGCGTTTTTCTGGCTGCTTAACTTTCGGCTAAGTGCTGGTGAGCCCGGGAGGATTCGAACCTCCGACCCGCTGATTAAAAGTCAGCTGCTCTACCTCTGAGCTACGGGCCCCCAAAACGAGGGAAACGGCGCCCTTCCGGGCGCGGCGGGCGCACCTTAGTGGGCGCTTCCCGCCCGGTCAACCAAATGCGGGCCCGCCTCGCCTCGCCTCGCCTCGCCCCGGCGCGATGCGCCCTAGGCTTCGTCCTTGAAGGTCTGGCGGCGGCGCGAGGAGCCGTCGCCGGTCTTCTGCTCGACGTCGAAGCGGTCGCGCAGCCGCTCCGCCACGCGCGCGCTGACGAAGCTCGAGATGTCGCCGCCCAGCCGGCCGATCTCCTTCACGAAGCGCGAGGAGATGAACTGCTGGCGCTCCGAGGCCATGAGGAACACCGTCTCGATCCGTGAATCGAGACGCGCGTTCATCGCCGCCATCTGGAACTCGTATTCGAAATCGGAAACCGCGCGCAGGCCGCGCACCAGCAGGCTGGCCCCCACCTCGTTGCAGAAGTCGATCAGCAGGTTGTCGAAGGCGCGCACCTGCACCTCGGCGCCGTGGGTGTTCATCTCCGCGACGTCGTCGCGCACCATCTCGACGCGCTCGTCGATCGAGAACAGGGGGCCCTTGCCGGCATTGCGCGCCACGGCGATGACCAGGCGGTCCGCCACCTTGCAGGCCCGCCCGATGATGTCGCGGTGGCCGTTGGTGATGGGATCGAAGGTACCGGGATAGACCCCCACCAGGGGACGGCTCATGATCAGGGCCCTCTTCTTTCCTGCGCCTCTACCTTATGCGTCGTCGCCGGCGCCCTCATCGGCGTCCGCACCGCCGTCGGGTGCGGTGTCGCCCGGGATGCTGTTATCACCCTCATCCGGGCCCTCTTCGGCACCCTCTTCTTCCGGCAGGTGCGCCACCGAGACGATACGCTCGCTCTCGTCGATCCGAAACAGCATCACGCCGCGCGTGGTGCGCCCGGCGATGCGGATGTCCTCGACCGGACTGCGGATCAGCTTGCCGCCGTCGGTGACCAGCATGATCTGGTCGCCCGCGGCCACCGGGAAGGCGGCCACCACGCCGGCCTCGCGCCCGCCGCCGCGCGACAGGTCGAGGTTGCCGATGCCCTGGCCGCCGCGGCCGGTCACGCGGTACTCGTAGGACGAGGTGCGCTTGCCGTAGCCGTCGTCGGCGACCGAGAGGATGAACTGCTCGCCCTCGGCCAGCTCGTCGAGGCGCTGCTGCGAAAGCTCACCGTTCTCCTCGGACCCGCCGTCGCCGCCATTCTCCCTGGCGCCGCCCTCACCATCGCCGTTCTCGCCGCGCCGCCTGGCGATGGCATAGCGCAGGTAAGCATCGCGCTCCTCGGTGCTCTCGGCCTCGCCGGAGCGCAGGATCGACATCGAGATCACCTTATCGGCCTTGGCCAGCCTGATGCCGCGCACGCCGATCGAGGTGCGCCCGGCAAAGACGCGCACGTCGGAGACGCTGAAGCGAATGCACTTGCCGCCGGCCGTCGCCAGCAGGATGTCGTCGGCTTCCGTGCAGGGGCGCACGGCGACCAGTTCGCCGTCGTCCTCCTCCAGCTTCATCGCGATCTTGCCGTTGGCCGCCACGCGCACGAAGTCGGACAGCTTGTTGCGGCGGACGTAGCCGGCGGAGGTGGCGAAGACGACGAACATGCTGTCCCAGGTCGTCTCGTCCTCGGGCATCGGCATGAAGGTGGTGATCCACTCGCCGTCCTGCAGCGGCAGCAGGTTCACCAGGGCCTTGCCGCGCGACTGCGGCGAGCCGATCGGCAGGCGATAGACCTTCAGCTTGTAGACCATGCCGAGCGAGGAGAAGAACAGCACCGGCGTGTGGGTGTTGCAGACGAAGACCTTGCTGACGAAGTCCTCGTCGCGCGTCGCCATGCCGGCACGGCCCTTGCCACCGCGGCGCTGGGCGCGATAGGTCGACAGCGGCACGCGCTTGATGTAGCCGCCGTGGGTGACGGTGACCACCATGTCCTCGCGCTGGATGAGGTCCTCGTCTTCGTGCTCGAAGCCGGCGTCGATGATCTGGGTGCGCCGCGGGGTCGCGAAGCGCTCCTTCATCTCCAGCAGTTCGCCGCGCATCACGTCCATGAGACGGTCGCGCGAGGCCAGGATCTCCAGGTAGCCCTTGATCTCGGCGGCGATCTCTTCCAGTTCCTGGGCGATCTTGTCGCGCTCCAGGCCGGTCAGGCGCTGCAGGCGCAGCTCCAGGATGGCACGCGCCTGCAGTTCCGACAGCTGGTAGGTGCCGTCCGGCCCGACTTCGCGCCCCGGTTCGTCGATGAGGGCGATCAGCGGCGCCACGGTCTCGGCCGGCCAGCGCCGCCCCATCAGGCCCTCGCGGGCGGCGGCCGGATCGGGAGCGGCGCGGATCAGCTCGATCACCGGGTCGATGTTGGCCACCGCGATGGCGAGGCCGACCAACAGGTGAGCACGGTCGCGCGCCTTGCCCAGGCGGAAAGCGGTCCGGCGGGTGACGACCTCCTCACGGAAGTCGATGAAGGCGGAGATGATGACCTTGAGGTCCATCAGCACCGGCTGGCCGGAGGAAAGCGCCAGCATGTTGCAGCCGAAGGAGCCCTGCAGCGGCGAGAAGCGGAACAGCTGGTTCAGCACCACATCCGGCTCGGCTTCGCGGCGCAGTTCGATGACCACGCGCAGGCCCTGGCGGTCGCTCTCATCGCGCAGGTCGGAGATGCCCTCGATGGTCTTGGCGCGCACCAGTTCGGCGATGCGCTCCAGCATGCGCGCCTTGTTCACCTGATAGGGCACCTCGGTGACGACGATGGCCTTGCGGTCCTTGCGGATCTCCTCGATGGAAGTGGCCGCGCGCACGCGCAGCGAGCCGCGCCCGGTGTGGTAGGCGTCGCGGATGCCGGTGCGGCCCAGGATCAGGCCGCCGGTCGGGAAGTCCGGCCCCGGCACGTGCTCCATCAGGCGGTCGATGGAGATCTCAGGGTTGTCGATGTAGGCGATGCAGGCGTCGATCACCTCGCCCAGGTTATGCGGCGGGATGTTGGTCGCCATGCCCACGGCGATGCCGCCGGCGCCATTGACCAGAAGGTTCGGGAAGCGCGCCGGCAGGACCACCGGCTCCTTCGTCGTCTCGTCGTAGTTGTCCTGGAAATTGACCGTGTCTTCGTCGATGTCCTGCAGCAGCGCCTCGCTGGCCGCACGGGTCAGGCGCGCCTCGGTGTAGCGCATGGCCGCCGCCGGGTCGCCGTCCATCGAACCGAAGTTGCCCTGGCCGTCGATCAGCGGCAGGCGCATCGAGAAGTCCTGCGCCAGGCGCACCATGGTGTCGTAGATCGCCGCGTCGCCGTGCGGGTGATACTGACCCATGACGTCACCGACCACGCGGGCGGATTTGCGATACGGCCGGTTCCAGTCGTAGCCGGCCTCCTTCATCGCATAGAGGATGCGCCGGTGGACGGGCTTCAGGCCGTCGCGCACGTCGGGCAGCGCCCTGGCCACGATCACGCTCATGGCGTAATCGAGGTAGGAGCGTTTCATCTCCTCCTCGATAGTGACCGGCGTAATGTCGAAATCGGAAGTCGGCTGCGAAGGATCGGACAAGAGAACTGCCTTGAGAAGACGCCCGGACCCCACGCCCGGACAACGGTTTTTTGCCCCCGGATTTGCCTATCTGGAAGGCCGGAAATTTCACCCAGAAAGCGACCGCACCGGCCGGGGTTTCCCGGCCGTTCCGGCAGCATCCCGGCAGGCCGCCGGGAGAGCCGGAAAAACCGCGGGAATGTCCCGCGATTCGTCGCCTCGACTATAGCAATCCCGCGCCTTCGCCACAACTCCCGCAACGCCGAAGCCGGGCGAAATTGTCTTTTATTATCAGGTGGTTAAAACAAGGTTCCCGGGGCTTCCTGCAAAACCGTGCCGGGCGCCGGAAAACGGCCGCTTCAGGGCCGCGGATCGCGTGCGTTAAGCGGCCCCGCCGAGCCGCTTGCGGCCTTCGCCGCGGGCTTTGCCGGAGGGCGCTTGCGTGGTCTCGGGCAAGCTCTGGGGCGTGACCGCCGGTGGGCTTCCTGGCAGCGTCGAGGCGACCGCGCGGCCGGGCAGTTCGACGCGCGCCGTGGTGCCCTTGCCGAGTTCGCTCTCCAGCGTCAGCCGGCCGCCGTGCAGCTCGACCAGGGCGCGCGAGAGCGGCAAGCCCAGGCCGGTGCCCTGGGTGTCGCGGTTCAGTGCCTCGTGCACCTGGCCAAAGGGCGACATGACCTTCACGATGTTCTCCGGCGCGATGCCGATGCCGGTATCCGACACGCGCACGACGATGCCCGCCGCCCCGTCGCTTTCCGCCTCCAGCAGCACGCGGCCGCCGGCGGGCGTGAACTTCACCGCGTTGGACAGCAGGTTCACCAGGACCTGCTTCAGCTTGCGGGCGTCGCAGCGCAGGCTGGGCAGGCCCTCGGCGACCCGCAATGTCAGGGCGAGGCCCTTGTTCTGCGCGGCGTCCTCGATGAACACGCGGCACCGCTGGACGAGCGAGCCGCAGTCGACCTCCTCCTCCCACAGCTCCAGCTTGCCGGCCTCGATCTTCGAGAGGTCGAGCAGGTCGTTGATGAGGCTCAACAGGTGCTGGCCCGAGACGTGGATGTGGCGCGCGTACTCGTGATACTGCGGGTGGTTCAGCGTGCCCAGCGTCTCCTCCGCCATGACCTCCGAGAAGCCGATGATGGCATTCAGCGGCGTGCGCAGCTCGTGGCTCATGTGGGCCAGGAAGTTGGACTTGGAGCGGTTGGCCGCCTCGGCTTCCTCGGCGGCGCGGCGCAGGCTGCGCTGGGCGGCGATCTGCGAGGTGATGTCGTCGAACACGACGACGGCGCGCAGGCTCGACAGCCGCCGCTCGACCGGAGTCACCGCAAGGCGCACCGGCAGCGGCGCGCCGTCGGCGCCGCGGATCACCGTCTTCTCGACCTGGCGCGCCCGGCCGTCGGTGAGCGTCGCGGCGATCGGCAGCTCTTCGCCGCCGCCCTCCTGCAACGGACGCAGGAAGTCCTCGACGTCGCCGCCGATCATCTCCTCCAGGCCGCGGCCCAGCAGGCGCGCCGCGGCGGGGTTGGCGAAGGTGACGCGGCCGTCGGCGTCGAGGCCGACGATGCCGTCGGCGGCGGCGCCCAGGATGAGCTCGCTGCGCTGGCGCAACTCCATCAAGGCGTTCTCCGCCCGCCGCGTCTCGATCGCGAAGGCGGCCAGGTAGGCCAGCCTCATCTCAGGGCCCTCGGCATCGGGAAGCTGCGCCGGCAGGCCGCCGGCAAAGCCGAGGACGAACCAGCCGAGCGGGCGTCCGCTGGTCGCCTGCAGCGGAACCGCCCAGAGCGCCTCCTCGCCCCTCACGGCACTGACGTGCGCGCCGCGGCCGTGCAGACAGCGGCTGAAGAATTCCGGCAGGTCCTCGACGCGCCGTCCGGCGAACACCGCGCCCGTCTCGCGGCGGCGCGGCGCGATGACGGCCGCCACACGCTCGCCCGCTGGGTCGAGGGTGACGATCATGCAGCGGTCGGCCAGGCGGTGCCGTTCGGCGAAGCGGGCCATGCGCAGCAGCACGCGCTGGAGCACGATGCCCTTGGCCAGAGCCTCCAGCACCAGGCCGCGCTGGCGCTGCAGCTGCTCGGCGCGGCGCTGCGCCAGGATGTTGCGCCCGATCAGCCAGGCGGCGAGCCCGCCGGGAGGCAGCAGCAGGGCGACCAGGGCGATGAAGGCGGCGTTGCCGAGCCGGCGAAAGCGCTCGGCCTCGCCGGTCATGTCGACGTCGACCTTCAGGGCGCCGCGGTTGCCGTCGCCGGCCGCCAGCGGCACATGGGCCTCGCCGATCACCAAATGGGTGCCGGCAAGCTCCTCGTAGATCACCGTGGAGACGGTTTCACCGCCTTCGACAACCCGGCGCAGGGTCTCCGGGTTGAGCGCATTGCGGAAGTTGCCCGACCAGTTGGAGAGCGCCACCATGCCGTCGCGGCGGATCACCTGGTAGTCGCGCACGCCGCCGGCCGCGCCGGCGAATTCGAAGATGCGCTGGTCGTCTTCGCTCACCAGGCCGGCGGCGAGGATCTCGTCGAGGCCGCGCAGCCGCGACTGCAGGAACTCGGCCCAGTGCACGGCAGCACCGGTCGCGGTGGACTTGATCAGATAGCGCTCGACCTCGCGGATCGTCATCAGGCAGGCGGCCAGGGCGCCGACGACGATCAGCACGATGGTGGCAAGCAGGCGCAGGTCCTTGTCGAGATAGCGCAGGCGCCGCCGCAGTCGTCGCAGACTGCCCGGCCGCCGGCGGCTCTCGCCGGACCCGCGCGCGCTGGCCCGTCCCTCGGTCATGCGTTCAGCCGGAAGCCCTGGATCATCTCCGGCGTCACGTAGCCGAGGCTGCCGGACATCAGGTAGTCGAGGTGGATGCGGAACACCCGGCCGGCATCCGGGTCGCGGTTGGCCCAGGAGAACCAACGCGGCACCGCCAGCTTGGTGAAGGCCAGAACGTCGTCGTCACCCAGGCGCGACACCTCGACGCCGGCGCTGTCGAACTCGGCCCAGGCGCGCTGGTCGGCAGCCTCGATGCTGGCATGGTGATGCACCGAGTAGATGCGCACCTCGTCCTCCAGGAACGCCTGCATCTTCGGCGGCAGGGCCTGCCAGGCCGGCATTGCCACGGTGATGTCCATCAGGTCCACCGGCTGATAGATCGACATGAAGCCCGGCGGGCCCATGGAGACGTACTTGGCGACGTTCTGGAAACCGAGCGCGAGGTTCACCGCCGGGCCCACGTAGTCGGCGGCGTCGATCATGTCGTTGGCCAGGGCATCCAGGATTTCCGAACCCGGCAGCATCGTCGTCTTGGCGCCGGCGGCCTGGAACAGTTCGGCGACCATGCCGCCCGGCATGCGGATGCGCAGGCCCTGGAAGTCCTCGATCGAGCGGATCGGCTTCTTCGAGTGGATGATGTTGGCGCCATGGCGCACCGGACCGAGGTAATACATACCCTGGCGGGCGAAGATCTCGCGGGCCAGCTCGATGCCGCCGAGGCTGTAGTAGAACACCTCCCACTCGTGCGGCTGGCGCAGGCCGAGCGGATAGGCCGCCAGGAAGACCGCCGCCGGCACATGGCCGGACCAGTACTGAGTGAAGGAGTTCATGGCATCCAGCTCGCCGCGCCGCAGGGCGTCGAACAGCTGGAACTCGCCGACCTTCTCGTTGGCGCCGTAGGGCTCGAAAGCCAGCTCGCCGGAGGTGCGCTCGACGATGCTGCGGCACCAGGCCTTGAAGGTTTCCAGGCCGACGCCGCCGGGCCACGACGTCTGGATCTTCCAGGTGGTGCCCACCGCGCGCCCGGAAACCACGGCGGGGGCGGCAAGGCCGGCCCCGCCGGACAGGCCGCGAGCCGCGGCAAATCCGGCACCGGCGCCGACGGCCAGCCCGGCCGCCGCCCCGGTCAGGAAAGCACGGCGGTCGCCGTGCGCTTTGGACTGGTTGGTCATCGCATAGACTCCCTCGCGACCGGACGGCACGCGCGCTACGCGCGACACCGCGGCCGGTCATTCGCCTAGCCGTCCAATATGCGCACAAACGATGGGAAAATGCTTAAGACGGCCGCCCGATTCCGCTAGCGGCCGGGGCGCAGGGTCCTGGTAATTTAGGAATATTTACCATTACCGCAAACGGCGAGAAAGGCGCGCCCGCGCAGTGCCAAACGATAGCCTGACGGCAGGCTCTCGGTGAGGCCGAATTCCTTCAGCTTGCGCACCCTGGTCTTCACGGCCGCCTTCTGCATGCCCAGGGAAGCAGCAATATCTGCGGCGGTAATCCCGTCGCGGCCCGCGATCAGTCGCAGGGTCGCCAGGGTCCAGGGCCCGTCACGGCTGGCCGCATCCAAGCGCGCGAGGTGCTTGCTGAGCGCCGCCGCGTCCGCGCGGCTCACCGTCTTGCGCTTGCGCAGGGCTTCCCGCGGGTCCGGCCCGGCCAGGTGGAAGGCGATGCGGTAGAGCGTTCCCGGCCGACCGCGCTCCAGCTCGGCACTCAAGGCCGCGACGCTCGCATAGCCGGCGTTGCGGGCATCGGCGGTGCTGATCTTGTCCGCCGTGACGGCCTCGATCCGGTCGATCGCCAGAACCCCGGCAGCCGTGCGCAGGCTGCCGCCGGCTTTCACGGTCGGCCGTGCCCAGCGCCGGAACGCCAGAGTGATCTCACCCCGGGCAATGCGCTCCAGTACGGCTTGCTTGAAGAGCATTCCAGGCTCCGCGCGCGATGGCGGTCAAACCGCAGGATCGCCGGGGAGCGCCTACGGCCATCTAGAAAGGAATTTCGTCGTCCAGGTCGCCGCCGCCCGAGCCGCCGCCGCCGAAGCCGCCGCCCTGGCCGCCGGAGCCGCCCCCGGAACCACCGGAACCGC
This sequence comes from Pelagibius sp. 7325, assembly GCF_037652055.1. Lineage (NCBI taxonomy): Bacteria > Pseudomonadati > Pseudomonadota > Alphaproteobacteria > Rhodospirillales > Rhodovibrionaceae > Pelagibius > Pelagibius sp. 7325. Next base: position 50,447 of record NZ_JBBKAH010000009.1, on the reverse strand, counting down.
CGCCGAAGCCGCCGCCGGGGCCATCGTCGGAATAACCGCCGCCACCACCGCCGTCCTGGCGGCCGTCCAGCATGGTGAGTTCGCCGCGGAAGCGTTGCAGCACCACCTCGGTGGTGTACTTCTCCACGCCGCTCTGGTCGGTCCACTTGCGGGTCTGCAGGGCGCCTTCGATGTAGATCTTGGAGCCCTTGCGCAGGTACTTCTCGGCCACCTCGCAGAGCTTCTCGTTGAAGATGACGACACGGTGCCACTCGGTGCGCTCGCGCCGCTCGCCGGAGTTGCGGTCGCGCCAGGTCTCCGAGGTGGCCAGCGACAGGTTGGCGATCTTCATGCCGTCCTGGGTGCTGCGGATCTCCGGGTCGCGGCCCAGGTTCCCAACCAGGATGACTTTGTTCACACTCCCTGCCATGCCGTCTTTCTCCGTTTTCTGCGCGATTCGAACCTTACGAGGGCGCGGACTCTACCCGCCCGGCCGGGCTCTGTCAGCCCCCCTGGAGGCCCCTGACACGGCCTGTCAGCAATGGCTTATCCACAAAGGGTTGAACGGCGCCGGGGGGCTCGATTTTCCCTCCGCCATTCGCCATATTGACGGTATCGGCGGCTGGCCGCCACCGAAACCCCGATCAACGGTAGTCCCACGATTTCCAAGCCCCCGAGAGGCTGTGCCTATCTGATGCCCAAAGACATGCCTAATGGCCGGGCCCCCTCCCTGGAGGGGCCGGTGATCGCGATCCGCGGCGCGCGCGAGCACAATCTGAAGAACATCGACGTCACCCTGCCGCGCAATCAGCTCGTCGTCATCACCGGCCTGTCCGGCTCCGGCAAGTCGTCGCTCGCCTTCGACACCATCTACGCCGAAGGCCAGCGCCGCTACGTCGAATCCCTCTCGGCCTACGCGCGCCAGTTCCTGGAGCTGATGCAGAAGCCCGACGTGGACTCCATTGAGGGCCTCTCGCCGGCGATCTCCATCGAGCAGAAGACGACCTCGAAGAACCCGCGCTCCACCGTCGGCACGGTGACCGAGATCTACGACTACATGCGCCTGTTGTTCGCGCGGGTCGGCGTGCCCTATTCCCCGGCGACCGGCCTGCCGATCGAGAGCCAGACCGTCAGCCAGATGGTCGACCGCGTCATGGAGATGCCCGAAGGCACCCGCCTCTACCTGCTGGCCCCCATCGTGCGCGGGCGCAAGGGCGAGTACCGGAAAGAGCTGGCCGACCTGCAGAAGCGCGGCTTCCAGCGGGTGAAGATCGACGGCACGCTCACCGAGATCGACGAGGCCCCGGCGCTCGACAAGAAGAAGAAGCACGACATCGAGGTGGTGGTCGACCGCCTCATCGTGCGCCCGGGCATTGAATCGCGCCTGGCCGACAGCTTCGAGACCGCGCTGCAGCTGGCCGACGGCCTGGCCTTCACGCAGGAAGCCAAGGCAGGGGGGGAGATCACCACCTTCTCGGCCAAGTTCGCCTGCCCGGTCTCCGGCTTCACCATCGAGGAGATCGAGCCGCGCCTGTTCTCCTTCAACAACCCCTTCGGCGCCTGCCCGTCCTGCGACGGCCTCGGCATCACGCTCTATTTCGATCCCGAGCTGGTGGTGCCCGACCCCGGCCTGTCGCTCAGCGGCGGCGCCGTGGCGCCGTGGTCGCGCTCGGCGACGCCCTCGCCCTATTACCAGCAGACCCTGGACAGCATCGCCAAGCACTTCAAGGTCTCGACCCGCACGGCCTGGGAGGATCTCAAACCGCAGGTGCGCGAGACCATCCTCTACGGCTCCGGCAAGACCGCCATCACCATGACCTACGAGGACGGGCTAAGGAGCTACAAGACCGCCAAGCCCTTCGAGGGCGTCATCCCCAACATGGAGCGGCGCTGGCGCGAGACCGACAGCGACTGGGTGCGCGACGACCTCGGCAAGTACCAGAGCAACAAGGCCTGCACGGTCTGCAACGGCCACCGCCTGAAGCCGGAAGCCCTGGCGGTGAAGCTGGACAAGCTGCACATCAGCGAAGTGGCGGAGTTCTCCGTCGCCCAGGCGGCGGCGTGGTTCGCCGACCTGAACGGCAAGCTGAAGCCCAAGGACCAGGAGATCGCCGCGCGCATCCTGAAGGAGATCAACGAGCGCCTGCGCTTCCTGGTCGACGTCGGCCTCGACTATCTCACCCTCAGCCGCGGCTCGGCCAGCCTCTCCGGCGGCGAGAGCCAGCGCATCCGCCTCGCCTCGCAGATCGGCTCGGGCCTGACGGGTGTGCTCTACGTGCTGGACGAGCCTTCCATCGGGCTGCACCAGCGCGACAACGAGCGCCTGCTGGAGACGCTCCGCCGCCTGCGCGACCTCGGCAACTCGGTCATCGTGGTGGAACACGACGAGGACGCCATCCGCAGCGCCGACTACCTGGTAGACATGGGCCCCAAGGCCGGCGTGAACGGCGGCCGGGTGATCGCCGAGGGCACGCCCGAGGAGGTCATGCGCCACCCGGAGAGCCTGACCGGCCAGTACCTGACGGGCCTGCGCCAGATCGAAGTGCCGCGCATCCGCCGCGAGGGCCATCCGGGCCAGCAGGTCAGGATCCTCGGCGCCACGGAGAACAACCTGCAGAACGTCGATGCCGCGATTCCGCTCGGCACCTTCACCTGCGTCACCGGCGTCTCGGGCAGCGGCAAGTCGACCCTCATCATCGAGACGCTCTACAAGGCGCTGGCCCGCCGCCTGCACAAGGCACGCGCCAACCCCGGCGCCCACAAGACCATCGAGGGCATCGAGTACCTCGACAAGATCATCGACATCGACCAGTCGCCGATCGGCCGCACGCCGCGCTCCAACCCGGCGACCTACATCGGCGCCTTCACGCCGATCCGCGACTGGTTCGCGGGGCTGCCGGAATCCAACGCGCGCGGCTACAAGCCCGGGCGCTTCTCCTTCAACGTGAAGGGCGGGCGCTGCGAGGCCTGCCAGGGCGACGGCGTCATCAAGATCGAGATGCACTTCCTGCCCGACGTCTACGTCCAGTGCGACGTCTGCAAGGGCAAACGCTACAACCGCGAGACCCTGGAGATCACCTTCAAGGACAAGTCGATCGCCGACATCCTGGACATGACGGTCGACGAGGGCGTCACCTTCTTCAAGGCGGTGCCGTCGATCCGCGTGAAGCTGGAGACCCTGCAGAAGGTCGGTCTCGGCTACATTCACATCGGCCAGCCGGCGACCACGCTGTCCGGCGGCGAGGCGCAGCGCGTGAAGCTGTCCAAGGAACTGTCGCGCCGCGCCACCGGCAAGACGCTCTACATCCTCGACGAGCCGACCACCGGCTTGCACTTCGAGGACGTGAAGAAGCTGCTGGAAGTGCTGCAGGCGCTGGTCGACCAGGGCAACACGGTGCTGGTCATCGAGCATAACCTGGAGGTCATCAAGACCGCCGACTGGATCCTCGACCTCGGTCCCGACGGCGGCAACCGCGGCGGCCGGCTGGTCGCCGCCGGTACGCCGGAAGAGGTCTCGCGCGTCGCCGAAAGCCACACCGGCCAGTACCTCATCCCCTATCTCCGCACGCCTGCCAAGAGCAAGAAGAAGCGGGCATGAGCGCCGCCACCGCACTCATGACCTGCCGCCTGGCGACGGCGGCGGACGCCGACGCGCTCGGCGCCCTCTTCCACGAGAACGCGCGCCACTACTTCGGGGACAAGGCCCCGGCGCTGGAGGCGATGACCGCGCACGTCCGCGACGACGTGCTGGCGCCGCATGCCAACGTGGAGATCCTGCTGGCGGAGCAGGACGGCAGGGCCATCGGCTTTGCCAGCTTCGCGGTGGTGCACCCCGCCCCCGACCTGACCGGCCAGCTGTTCCTGAAGGACCTCTTCGTCACCGAGGGCGCGCGCGGCGGCGGCAGCGGCGAGACCCTGCTGCGGGCGCTGGCGAAGATCGCGCTGGAGCGCCGCTGCAGCCGCCTGGACTGGACCGCGGAGGACTACAACCCCCGCGCCCTTGCCCTCTACGACCGCATCGGCGCCAAGCGCCTGCCGGAGAAGGTCTACTACCGCTTCGACGGCGACGCGCTGAAGGCCTTCGCGGGCGGATCGGATGGACGCCTCGTCCTTCGAGACGGGCCTATCGGCCCTCCTCAGGACGAGGCTTGAGTCTCAATAAGGTCCTCATCCTAAGGAGGCCGCGCGAGCGGCCGTCTCGAAGGACGAGGCTTGAGTCTCAATAAGGTCCTCATCCTGAGGAGGCCGCGCGAGCGGCCGTCTCGAAGGACGAGGCTTGAGTCTCAATAAGGTCCTCATCCTGAGGAGGCCGCGCGAGCGGCCGTCTCGAAGGACGAGGCTTGAGTCTCAATAAGGTCCTCATCCTGAGGAGGCCGCGCGAGCGGCCGTCTCGAAGGACGACGACCGTGGCGCCGCTGATTGGCGACGCCCTCAATCGCCCCTAATCCGCGCCGCCCGAGGGCTGCACCTCCGGATCCGGTCCGCGGCGCGCCGGGCGCAGGCGGCGGGTGACGCCGCGGATCGTCACGTAGAACACCGGGGTCAGGAAGAGGCCGAACAGGGTCACGCCCAGCATGCCGGAGAACACCGTGACGCCCAGCGCCTGGCGCATCTCGGCGCCCGGGCCGGTGGCGACCGCCATCGGCACCACGCCCAGGATGAAGGCGAAGGCGGTCATCAGGATCGGCCGCAGGCGCAGGCGGCAGGCCTTCACCACGGCGTCCACCAGGTCGTCGCCGTTATCCTCGGCCTGCTTGGCAAACTCGACGATCAGGATCGCGTTCTTGGCCGCCAGGCCGACCAGCACGATGAGGCCGACCTGCGTCAGGATGTTGTTGTCGAAACCGCGCAGGGTGATGCCGACCATCGCAGAGAGCACGCTCATCGGCACGATGAGGATGATCGCCAGCGGCAGGCTCCAGCTCTCGTACTGCGCCGCCAGGGCGAGGAACACGAAGAGCACGGACAGCCCGAAGATGAAGATCGCCGTATTGCCGGTGTTGCGCTCCTGATAGGCCAGTTCGGTCCATTCGTAGTCGGTGCCGGGCGGCAGCACCTCCTCGGCCAGCCGCTCCATGGTGTCCAGCGCATCGCCGGTGGAAACGCCCGGCGCCGCATTGCCCTGCACCGGCACCGAGACATACATGTTGTAGCGCTGCACCAGGTTGGGGCCGGAAACGTCCCTGATCTCCACCAGGGTGCCGAGCGGCACCAGCTCGCCGGTCGCCGCGCGCACCTTGAGGCGCTGGATGTCCTGGCGCTCCATGCGGAACTGCTGGTCGGCCTGGGCGCGCACCTGGTAGATGCGTCCGAAAGCGTTGAAGTCGTTCACGTAGGAGGTGCCGAGGTTGATCGACAGGGTGTCGAAGATGTTGGCGATCGGCACGTCCAGCATCTGCGCCTTGCGGCGGTCGATCTCCAGGAAGAACTGCGGCGAGGACGCGCTGAAGGTGGTGAACACGCCGGTCAGGCCGGGCGTCTGGTTGCCCTGCCCCATGATCGCGTAGGCGGCCTGCAGCACGCGGTCCATCTCGGCGCTGTTGAGGTCGCGCAGCTGGATCTTGAAGCCACCCGAGTTGCCGACGCCGCGCACCGAGGGCGGCGGCACGGCAATGATGAAGGCCTCCTCGATCGCCTGCAGCCGGCCGTACAGCTGGCCGATGATCGCCTTGTCCGGCAGGCCCTGCTCGATACGGTCCTTGAAGGGCTCGAGCCCGGCGAAGATCACCGCCGAGTCCGTGGCATTGGTGAAGGTCGCGCCGGAGAAGCCGGCGAAGGCGACCGCGTTGCGCACGCCCGGCGTCGCCTGGATGATGTCCGAGGCCTCGCGCGTGACCGCGTCCGTGCGCGCCAGCGAGGCGCCCTGCGGCAGCTGGACCACGACGATGGCGTAGCCCTGGTCCATCGGCGGAATGAAGCCGCGCGGCGTGGTCTGCAGCATGTAAACCGTGGCGCCGAGCAGCCCGGCAAACAGCAGCAGCATGCCCGCCACGGTCGTGCGGTGGCCGACCAGGAATCGAATGGTTCTGCCGTAGGCCTCGCTCATCCGGTCGAAGCCGTTGTTGAAGGTGTCCGCGGCATAGCGCCCGACGACCGCCAGCGGGAAGCGCGACGGCTTGCCGCCGTGCGGCTTGAACAGGATCGCCGCCAGCGCCGGCGAGAGCGTCAGCGAGTTGGCCGCCGATATGATCGTGGCGACGGCGATGGTGATGGCGAACTGCAGGTAGAACTGGCCCGAGATGCCGGGAATGAACGCGACCGGCACGAACACGGCCGTCAGCACCAGGGCGATGGAGACCACCGCGGAGCCGACTTCGTCCATGGTGCGGTGCGCCGCTTCGCGCGGGCCGTAGCCGAGCCGCATGTTGCGCTCGACGTTCTCGACCACCACGATGGCGTCGTCGACGACGATGCCGATGGCCAGCACCATGCCGAAGAGAGTCAGCATGTTGATGGAGAAGCCGAAGGCCTGCATGACCGCGAAGGTGCCGATCAGCGAAACCGGGATGGCGACGATCGGGACCACCGCGGTGCGCCAGGACTGCAGGAAGATGAGAACCACCAGCACCACCAGCAGCACCGCCTCGAACAGGGTCTCGTAGACCGCATCGATCGACTCGGCGATGAATTCCGTGGGGTTGTAGACGATGCGGTAGTCGATGCCCGGCGGGAAGTCCTGCTTCAGCTGCTCCATGGCGGCGATGATCTCGTCGGCCGTCTGCAGCGCGTTGGTGCCCGGACGCTGGAACACCGCCAGCGCCACGGCGGGCTTGCCGTTGAGGTAGCTGTTGGTGATGTATTCGCGCGCGCCGAGCTCGACCCTGGCGACATCCTGCAGGCGCACGAGACGGCCGTCATCGCCGGCCTTGACGATCACCGCGCGGAACTCACGCGGATCCTCGAAGCGGCCCTGGGTGCTCACCACGTACTGGAAGGCGTTGTCGCCGGGGTTCGGCGGCGCGCCGATGGAACCGCCGGAGACCTGGACGTTCTGCTCGCGCAGCGCATCCACGACGTCGCTGGCCGACAGCCCGTAAGCGGCCAGCTTGTCGGGGTCCAGCCAGACCCGCAGCGCGAACTCGCGCTCGCCGAACAGCAGCAGGTCGCCGACGCCTTCCAGCCGCAGCAGAATGTCGCGCACCCGCGAGCGGGCGTAGTTCGAGACGTAGAGCTGGTCATAGCTCTCGTCCGGCGAGAGCATGTGGACCACCATCATCAGGTCCGGCGAGGACTTCGTGGTGGTGACGCCGAGACGGCGCACCTCCTCGGGCAGGCGCGGCTCGGCGATGGCCACGCGGTTCTGCACCAGCACCTGCGCGGTGTCGAGGTCGGTGCCCAGCGCGAAGGTGATGGTCAGCGACATGGCGCCGTCGCTGGTGGAGTAGGACGACATGTAGAGCATGTGCTCCACGCCGTTGATCTCCTGCTCCAGCGGCGTGGCGACCGTCGCGGCGACGGTCTCCGCGTTGGCGCCCGGATAGTTCGCGCGCACCACGATGCTGGGCGGCGCGATCTCCGGATACTGCGCGATCGGCAGCGCACCGTAGGCGATGAGGCCGACGATGACGAGGACCAGGGACAACACGGTCGCGAAAATCGGCCGGTCGACGAAGAAATGGGCAAAACGCATGGTCTGATTCCCTGCCCGCTAGCCCTGATCGGCCGTCGGCGGCAGTTCCACGAGATTGGGCGTGACCGTCACCCCCGGGCGCACGCGCATCAGGCCGTTGATGACGATGGTCTCGTCGCCTTCCAGGCCCTCGCGGATCACGCGGTAGCCGTGCAGCCGCGGACCGGGACGAACCTGTCTGGCCGAGATCTTGCCGGCCGCGTCCACCACGTAGACGATGCGGCGGTCCTGGTCCGACGAGATGGCCTCGTCGGGAACCATCACACCACGGTAAGGCAGCGAGCCGGGGATGTTGATGGTGCCGAATAGGCCCGGCTGCAGCACCAGATCTGGGTTCGGCAGCACGGCGCGCACGCGCACCGTACCGGTGCCGGGGTCGACGCGGTTCTCCGCGAAGTCCAGCTCGCCCTCGAAGGAACCGTCCCGCTCGTCGGCCGTGCGGACCCTGACCTTCAGCGAGCCCGCGCCTTCCTGCAGCGCGACGCCCTTCGTTCGCGCATCGCGCGCGTAGGCCAGGAAGGAGCGCTCGTCGATGTCGAAGTAGAAGTAGATCGGGTCGAGCGACACGATGCGCGTGAGCAGGGTATCGTCAGCGGTGACGAGGTTGCCGACCGAGATGAAGTTGCGGTCGATGCGCCCGCCCACCGGCGCCTTGATCTCCGTGTACTCGAGATCGAGCCGTGCGCTCTCCAGCGCGGCCTTCGCGCCCAGGACCTGCGCCCGGCTGGCCAGGAACTCGTTTTCGCGCTCGTCGAGGGCACTCACCGAAATGTTGCCGCGCTTGGCCAGTTCCCGCGCGCGCTCCAGCTGCTTGGTGGTGAACTCGACCTGCGATTCGGCGACCGTGAGGTTGGCCTCCGCTTCGGCCACCGCGGTCTTGAACGGCCGCTGGTCGATGGTGAACAGCAGATCGCCTTCCTTGACGATGGCGCCGTCGGTGAAATGAACCTTCTGCAGATAGCCGCCGACCCGTGCCCGCAGGTCGACCTCGTCCACCGCCTCGAAGCGGCCGACGAACTCGTCGTCCTCGACGACGTCGCGCACCACCGGCTTGGCCACGCTCACCGAGGGCGGCGGCGGAGCGGGCTGCTCCTGGGCGGTGCCGCCGGCCTCGTCGCCGCAGGCAGCCAGCGCCGCCAATAAAGCCGCGGCTGCCGCTGCCCTGGTCAATGCACCACCAAGGGCCGTAGCCCGGGCAAAGCTATGCATGCAAATATCCCCTCATCTCGCACCCGCCCACTCAGGTGCCCAACGGCCGGAGACGCAATCCCCGGATCGATTAATCTATGTTAATTGTGCCGCAGCGCAGCAATTGCAAGATGTCGCCTGGACCAGGGGGGTTGCAATCCTTGCATGGACCCGCCGCGGGCCGCAGATTTAGCCGATGACCGCCCCGTTGCCAACGAGTCCCGGGCCCACCGAGGACACACTCCTGACAAGTTCCGTACGCGCCCACGGGCGTGAGCGGGCCCAACCGGCGATAGACTGGCTGCTGTCGGTGCGGCTGGAGCCGCAGCGCGTCGCCCAGCTGTTCGACGGCTTCCTCCGCCAGCTGAACGCCCTCGGCGTGCCGGCGGAGCGCTCCACCCTGCACCTGACGCAGCTCCACCCGCAACTGCGCGCCCGCACGGTGTTGTGGGAGGCCGCCGCCGGCGGCGCGGTGGAGATCCCGCGGGCGCACGGGGTCGAGGAGACTGACCTTTTCCTCAAGAGCCCGGTGCGGCTGATCATGGCCGGCGCGCCGGCCCTGCGCCGCCGCCTCGCCCTGCCCGGCTGTCCCATCGACTTCCCGATCACCGAGGACCTGGTGAAGGAGGGCTATGTCGACTACACCGCCCGCCCCCTGCCCTTCAGCACCGGCGGAATCAATACCCTGACCCTGGCGACCCGGCGCGCGCGCGGGTTCAGCGACCTCGACATCGCGACGGTGGAGGCGGCCATGCCGCTGTTCGGCCTGCTGCTGGAACTGCGCAACGCCTATCGGACCGGCCAGACCCTGATGGAGACCTACCTCGGCGCGCGCAGCGGCCGGCGCGTCCTGGCGGGCACCATCAAGCGCGGCGACGTGGAGCGCATCAACGCCGTCCTGTGGACCTGCGACATGCGCGATTTCACCGGCCTCTCCGCGGCCTTGCCGATGCAGGAGATCGTGCAGCTGCTGGACGACTATTTCGAGGTCATGGCGCGGGCGATCGAAGCCAACGGCGGCGAGATCCTGAAGTTCATCGGCGATGCGATCCTCGCCATCTTCCCGATCGAGGAACGGCAGGCCGGCGACGCCTGCCGCGCCTGCCTGGCATCGATGCAGGCGGCGCGCCAGGCACTGGAGAACCTCGAGCGTCTGCGCGCCGGGCGCCGCGCCGCCGGCAAGGTGGACTGCCGCTGCGGCATCGCGCTGCACGTCGGCGACGTCATGTACGGCAACATCGGCGCCGCCGACCGCCTGGACTTCACGGTGATCGGCCCGGCCGTGAACCTGGTCAGCCGCATCGAGACGCTGAGCCGCGACCTGCCGGTGCCGCTGGTCTACTCCGCCGCCTACGCCGCCCACTGGCCGGGCGCCAGCCGCAGCCTGGGCTTTCATGCCTTGAAGGGCTTCGCCGAGCCCCAGGAAACCTTCACCCTGGCGGATCCCGACGCGCCCCTTCCGCAAGCGCCCTCGACCGGCAACTGAGCGTACGGCAATTGAGCATCCGGCGAGGCTAAATCGGGGGCTTTCGGCGGCCCGGCGGCGGCGCTATGGTCGCCTCATGAACGAGACCCCGACGAAGCCCATCCACGTCATCGGCGGCGGCCTGGCCGGCAGCGAGGCCGCCTGGCAGATCGCCCGCGCCGGCGTGCCCGTGGTGCTGCACGAGATGCGCCCCGAGCGCAAGACCGACGCCCACCAGACCGACGGCCTGGCGGAGCTGGTGTGCTCCAACTCCTTCCGCAGCGACGATGCCGAGAACAACGCCGTCGGCCTGCTGCACGAGGAGATGCGCCGCCTCGGCTCCCTCATCATGGCGTCGGGCGACGCCACCAAGCTGCCCGCCGGCGGCGCGCTGGCGGTCGACCGCGACGCCTTCTCCCAGCGGGTGACCCGGCAGCTTGCCGACGAGCCGCTGGTGACCCTGGCACGCGGCGAGGTCGACGGCCTGCCGCCCGAGGATTGGGACTCGGTAATCGTCGCCACCGGCCCGCTCACCTCGCCGGCGCTCGGCAAGGCCATCGGTGCCTTGAGCGGCGAGGACGAACTCTCCTTCTTCGATGCCATCGCGCCCATCGTCTACAAGGAATCCATCGACTTCTCCAAGGCGTGGTTCCAGTCGCGCTACGACAAGCCGGGCCCCGGCGGCGGCACCGCCGACTACGTGAACTGCCCGCTCACCGAAGCGCAGTACGCCGCCTTCATCCAGGCGCTGCTGGACGGCGAGAAGACCGACTTCAAGGACTGGGAAAAGTCGACGCCCTACTTCGAGGGCTGCCTGCCCATCGAGGTGATGGCCGAGCGCGGTCCCGAGACCCTGCGCTTCGGGCCGATGAAGCCGGTCGGCCTGCACGACCCGCATACGGACGCGCGGCCCTACGCGGTGGTGCAGCTGCGCCAGGACAACGCGCTCGGCACCCTCTACAACATCGTCGGTTTCCAGACCAAGCTGAAGTACGGCGAGCAGGCGCGCGTCTTCCGCATGATCCCCGGCCTGGAGAACGCCGAGTTCGCGCGGCTCGGCGGCCTGCACCGCAACACCTTCCTCAACTCGCCCAAGCTGCTGGACGCGCAGCTGCGCCTCAAAGCCCAGCCGCGCCTGCGCTTTGCCGGCCAGATCACCGGCGTCGAAGGCTATATCGAGTCCGCCGCCATCGGTCTCCTGGCCGGCCGCTTCGCCGCCGCCGAGCGCTTGGGGCAGAACTTCGCGCCGCCGCCGCCGACCACCGCGCACGGCGCCCTCCTGGCGCACATCACCGGCGGCGCCGAGGCCGAGACCTTCCAGCCGATGAACGTGAACTTCGGCCTCTTCCCGCCGCTCGCCCCGCCGCCGGGGAAGCGAAAAGTGAAGAAAAAGGACCGCAAGCCGGCGTATTCCGCGCGCGCCCTGGCCGACCTCGACGCCTGGCACAGCGAGACCGCCGCGGCGGCGGAGTGAGCGGCGATCGACCTCGTCCTTCGAGACAGCCGCTTCGCGGCTTCCTCAGGATGAGGTCAATCAAAATGCCATTCTATCCTGCCTCATCCTGAGGAGCCGCCGCCAGGCGGCGTCTCGAAGGACGAGGCAGGATCGGCACGGAACCTTTCCGCCCCCCTCAATACCGCCCGCGCCAGTGGGCCCAGGCCATGCGCCAGACGCGGCCGGGCGCGGGCGTCTGCGCCTGCGGGGCCAGGGGGTCGTTGCCGGCGCGGCGCAGCTGCTTCAGGTAGAGGTCGGCCAGACGCGCCGGCAGCAGGGCCGGCAGCGCGGCGCGCGGCACATCTTTCGCGACGCGGCGCGCCGCCGCCAGGTGCTCCGCCGCGGCGTCCATGAGGATGCCGGAGACCCGGCGCAGCCCGGGCGATGAGCGCAGCTCGAAGAGATCCTGCAGGTCGACGCCCGCCTCGGCCGCGAGGTCTGCCGGCAGGTAGCTGCGCTTCTGGCGCGCGTGCAGCGGCAACGCGCGCAGCAGGCCGAGATAAGCCCAGGCGGGCCCCAGGTGGTCGGCGGCCCGGCGGCTCGCCGCGTCCTCGGCGCCGAGGATCTTCAGCGCCAGGTGCAGCAGCGCGGTCGAGCTGCCCTCGACATAGACGCGCAAGTCATCGAGGTCCGCCGGCGGCTCCGGATCGAGATCGAAGGCGCGCGCATCGATGATGGTCTCCAGCGCGGCCTGCGGCAGGTCGCGGGCGGCGATCGCCTCGGCCAGCGGCTGCACCACCTCGTGCTGACGCGGGTTGCCGCCGTAGATGCCGTCCAGGCTCTCGCGCCACCACTGCAGCCGGATCTGCCCCAGCATCGGCTCGCTCACCACCTCGGCCGTCTTCGCGATTTCATGATTGAAGGCGTAGAGCGCGAAGAGATGCTCGCGCTCGGCTTCCGGCGCGAAGAGGCTGGCGAGGTAGCGGTCGCGGTCGTGCCGCTCCACCAGGGCGCCGCAGGGCGAAAGTTCTTTCATCGGTCGCGGCCTTTGCCGTCCCGGGGCATCGCTTGGCCGCCCGCCGCGGCCTCTCTATGCTGGCGCGAGGCGACTCCGAAGGCGCGGCGGCCCTGCGCGGCAACTTCATTCAGCGAGATGAAAATGGCTGGCTTCCTCACGTCTCTGCCCCACGCGATCCTGGCGGGTGTCATCCTGGCGGTGTTGTTGGTGCTCGGCACCCTCGGCTTGCCCGGCAGCCTGGAGGGGCTCGACCTCTACGTCTTCTGTGCGGTGCTGTTCCGCTGGCTGCATGTGCTGAGCGGCATCATGTGGGTCGGCCTGCTGTTCTACTTCAACTTCGTGCAGATCCCCAGCATGGCGAAGATCCCCGACGCGCAGAAGCCGGCTATCGGGAAAGTCATCGCGCCGGCCGCCCTATGGTGGTTCCGCTGGGCCGCCGTGGCAACACTGGTGACCGGCCTGGTGCTGGCACAGCTGAACGGCTACCTCGTCGAGGCAATCACGCTCGGCCTGATGGACGCCGTGGACAAGCACACCATGATTGGTATCGGCATGTGGCTGGGCACCATCATGTGGTTCAACGTCTGGTTCCTCATCTGGCCGAACCAGAAGCGCGTCCTCGGCCTGGTGGAGACCGACGCGGCAAGCAAGGCGCGCGCCGCCCGCACGGCCCTCATTGTCTCGCGCCTCAACACCGCCCTGGTGTTTCCCATGCTGTTCGCCATGGTCTCGGCCCAAAATCTCTACTAAGCACCTCTTCTAGACGTCCGCCCCGAAAGACCCTTCGCCAGTAGGGATGATAGAAAGCGCCTGATGCGCTAGACTGACGCTTCCGGTCTTATCTCCGGGCCAAAGCCGTGAAATTTCAGCATTTGCCCCGCACCCGCGGCGGATTGGTGTTGGAACTTTATGCGCTTCCGACTAATTGTGCCTGGAGAAGCAAAGTCGCCGAACCGGCCGGACCGGGCCGGACGGCATCCTATTGGACAGAAGAGAAATAGAAAGAGAGACGGCATGGCGTTCGAGCTTCCCCCCCTGCCCTATGCGCAAGACGCACTGGAGCCGCACTATTCGGCCAACACCCTGAGCTTCCACCACGGCAAGCACCACAATGCCTACGTGACCAAGCTGAACGAGCTGATCGAGGGCACCGACAATGCCAAGAAGTCCCTCGAGGAGATCATCAAATCCAGCTCCGGCGGTCTCTTCAACCAGGCTGCCCAGGTGTGGAACCACACCTTCTTCTGGAATTCGATGAAGCCCGGCGGCGGCGGCAAGCCGAGCGGCAAGCTGGCCACGGCCATCGACAAGGCCTTCGGCAGCCTCGACAAGTTCAAGGAAGAGTTCAAGACCAAGGGCGTCGGCCAGTTCGGCAGCGGCTGGGTCTGGCTGGTCAAGGAAGGCGGCGAATTGAAGATCGTCACCACCGGCAACGCCGAGACCCCGATGACCAAGGGCCAGACGGCCATTCTCACCTGCGACGTCTGGGAGCACGCCTATTACCTGGACTACCAGAACCGGCGCCCGGACTTCCTGCAGTCCTTCCTCGACAACCTGGTGAACTGGGACTTCGCGGCGAAGAACTTCGACGCCGCCTGATACCTGCCGGGATACGAAGTAAAAAGGGGTCCGAAAGGGCCCCTTTTTTGTTGCCGTCAGTCCACCGCGATCAGTGCCGCGGCGACCCGGCGGTCTTCCGCCATCAGCACGTTGTAGGTGCGGCAGGCGGCGCCGGTGTCCATCGGTTCCAGCGCCACGCCGCGCGCCCGGGCCGCCTCGCGCAGCGCCGGCTCGATGAAGGCCATGGCCTTGCCGCAACCGACCAGCAGTACTTCCACCGGCGGCTCGGCCGCCAGCACCGGCTCCAGGCTTTCGAGGGTGAGTTCACCGATGGCCGCCAGCGGCCAGGGTGCCGACCAGTCCGGCAGCACCAGCACCGAGCCGCGATAGCGCTCGCCGGCGACCCTGAAGCCGCCGTCGCCATAGCTCTCGATGACCTGGCGTCCCTGGGGAATGAGCGGTGTGACGTCCATCTCCGCTCCTTTCTTTCGGGTTGTGGGTCTTTCGGGTTGCTGGTTAGGAAGAAGCCTTGGCCGCGCTCGCTGCCACCGGCTCCGCATCGTCCTCGCCGCCGCGCCGCAGACCGATGTAGGACAGCAGCGGCACCGCGAGGCCGAAGGACGAATAGGTGCCGATCACCACGCCCCAGATGAGGCCGGCGGTAAAGCCGCGGATGACCTCGCCGCCGAAGAAGAACAGCGCGCCGAGCGCCAGCAGCGTGGTGAACGACGTCAGGATGGTGCGTGACAGCGTCGTGTTGATGGCGCGGTTCAGCAGCCCCACCAGCGGCAGCTTCTTGTAGCGGCGCAGGGTCTCGCGCACGCGGTCGAAGATCACCACGGTATCGTTGATCGAATAGCCCGCGATGGTGAGCACCGCCGCCAGGGTGGCCAGGTTGAACTCGATCTGAGTCAGCGAATAGAAGCCGATGGTGGCGATGACGTCGTGCAGCAGCGCGATCAACGCGGCGACGCCGAACTGCCATTCGAAGCGGAACCAGATGTAGATGCCGATCGCCGCCATGGCCAGCATGGTGGCCAGGAAGCCCGCTTCCTTCAGTTCGTCACCGATCTTGGGGCCGACATACTCCTGGCGGCGCGATTCGACGTCCGGGCCCAACGCCTCCATGACCTGCTGGATGACGTGGATCTGCTCGCTCTCGTCGCCTTCCGGGCGGCTGATGTTGATCAGCACGTCGGTCGGCTCGCCAAACTGCTGCAGCGTCACGTCGCCGATGCCGAGACTGTTGAGGCGGTCGCGCAGCTGGCCGAGGTCGGCCGGCTGCGGCGTGCGCACTTCGATGAGGATGCCGCCGCGGAAGTCGACGCCGAGGTTGAGGCCCTTGGTCAGGAACAGACCCGCCGAGGCGACCACGATCGCCAGCGAAACCAGCAGGAACAGCGCGCGGCGGCGCATGAAGTTCAGGTTGGGCTCGACGGGAAGCCTGCGGATGAGAGCCATGGCGTTGCTTCCTAGATCGCGAGGGCCTGGGGCCGCCGGCGGCGCAGCCAGGTCGCCACCATCAGGCGGGTGACCATGATGGCCGAGAACATGGAGGTGATCAGGCCAAGCGACAGCGTCACGGCGAAGCCCTTGATCGGGCCGGAGCCGAAGTGGAACAGCAGCAGCGCGGCGATCAGCGTCGTCAGGTTGGAGTCCAGAATGGTCGACAGGGCGCGGCGGTAGCCGGCGTCGACGGCGGTCACCGGCCCGCGTCCGTTGCGCACTTCCTCGCGGATGCGCTCGAAGATCAGCACGTTGGCGTCGACCGCCATGCCGATGGTCAGCACGATGCCGGCGATGCCCGGCAGCGTCAGCGTCGCCTGCAGCACCGAGAGCGCCGCCATCAGCAGGATGAGGTTCACCATCAGCGCGACGCTGGCCATGGCACCGAACAGGCCGTAGGCCAGCACCATGAAGACCACCACGAAGACGAGGCCCAACACCGAGGCGATCTCGCCGGCCAGGATCGAGTCCGCGCCGAGGCCCGGGCCCACGGTACGCTCTTCCAGATAGGTGACCGGTGCAGGCAGCGCGCCGGCGCGCAGCAGCAGCGCCAGGTCGTTGGCCGTCTCCACCGTGAAGTTGCCGGAAATCATGCCGCGCCCGCCGGTAATCGGCTCGTTGATCACCGGCGCGGAGATCACCTTCTCGTCCAGGATGATGGCGAAGAGCTTGCCGACGTTCTCGCGGGTGGCGTCGCCGAAGCGCTTGGCGCCCAGGGTATCGAAGGCGAAGTTCACGACCGGGCGGCTGTTCTGGTCGAAGCCCGAGGTGGCGTCGGTCAGATGGTCGCCGCTGACCATGATGCGCTTGCTAACCACGTAGGCCGCGGGTCCTGCCCGCGCGTCGTCGGCCGCCGGCAGCACTTCGGACGACGGCGGAATCTGCCCGTTCGGCGAGACGTTCTCGTTCACGAAGCGGAAGCTCAGCACCGCGGGCGTGCCGATGATCGCCTTGAGGCGCTGCGGGTCGTCCAGGCCCGGCACCTGGATGATGATGCGGTCGTCGCCGTGGCGCTGGATCGCCGCCTCGCGCGTGCCGGTGTCGTCAATGCGGCGGCGCATCACCTCGATGGCCTGCGACATGATTTCGTCGGTGCGCTGGCGCATCTCGGCCTCGGTGTAGGCGACGCTCATGCCCTGCTCGCCGACACCCTCGATCTGCACGCCGGTCTGCACGCGGTTAATCGCCTGGCGCGCGTCGCTGGCGTCGTCGGCGTTCTCCAGCGTCACCCGGACGGCGTCGTTGACGAGGCCGAGCTCGCGGTAGCCGATGCCCGCCTCGTTGAGGGCGCTGCGCACGGTGTCGGCGAGGTTCTCCCGATCTTTCTCGAAGGCGTAGGCCAGATCGACGCCGGCCAGCAGGTAGACGCCGCCGCGCAGATCCAGCCCCAGGCTGATCTGCTGGTGCGGAATCACGCTGCCCTCGTCGGCCATCTGCGTCGCCTGGTCGCGGGTCAGCAGCAGGTTGGGCGCGGCGAAGACGACCCCGGCCAGCACGACCAGGAGAATCAGGATGACTTGCCAGCGGGGCAGATGAACCATCGGCTAGGGCGCTTTCCAGAGCCGTCCCGACCCCCCAAGGGGGATCAGGACTTCCAGGGGATCAGGACTTGTTGCCGGGCTTGTTGCCGCCGAACAGGCTGCCGAGCAGGCTCTTGGGCTTGCCGCCGGCATCGTTGGCCGCGGTCTGCGTGCCGCCGCCGGGCGCCGCCTCGGTGCGGCTCAGCACGTCGGAGATGGTGTGGCGGACCACCCGCACGCGCACGCCTTCGGCCAGTTCGACCTGGGCCTCGGTGTCGCTGATGATCTTGGTGACCGTGCCGATGAGGCCACCGGCCGTGACGATCTTGTCGCCGCGCCTGAGGGCGGAAACCATCTCGCGGTGCTGCTTGACCTTCTTCTGCTGCGGACGGATCAGCAGGAAGTAGAACACGACGAAGATGAGGATGATCGGCAGGAGGGACTGGAAAATATCCGCTCCACCGCCACCGGCAGCCTGGGCATAGGCTGGCGAAATAAGCATACTTTGAGACCTCTTCCGAGCAGTCAGACCGGCGGACTATAACGGCACGTGCGCGAATTGCAACGCCACGGGAAAGCCTGCCCGTACCGCTGACCGCGGATTGACCGAAAGCCCGCGCCGCAATAGATTTTGCGGCCAAATTCAGCCTGTTAAGTTACGTTCTTTGGAGCATAGATGAGCAGCCCCGACAGTGACAACCTCCTCCCGGTTCTCCAGCGCATCGCGGAGGCCTTGGAGCGACTCGCCCCTGCGCCCTCTTCTGCGGTGGCCATGGACGGGGCCGACGCCTTCGTCTGGCACCCCGAACACGACCGGCTGGAGCCGGTTCACCATGTAAATCGGGTCGACATTGCGCTGTTGCAAGGCATCGGCCGCCAGGCGGAGACGCTTTACCGCAATACCCGCCGCTTCGCCGAGGGTCTGCCCGCCAACAACGCCCTGCTGTGGGGCTCGCGTGGCGCCGGCAAGTCGTCGCTGGTGAAGGCGGTCCACGCCAAGGTCAACGAAGACTTGCCCGAGGGCCCGCGCCTCGCCCTGGTGGAGATCCACCGCGAGGACATCCCGACCCTGCCCCGCCTGCTGGCCCGGCTGCGCGGCGTGAACCGACCCAGCGTGCTGTTCTGCGACGACCTCAGCTTCGACGGCGAGGACGCCAGCTACAAGTCGCTGAAGGCGGTGCTGGAAGGCGGCGTCGAGGGACGCCCTGCCAACGTTCTCTTCTACGCCACCTCCAACCGGCGCCACCTGATGCCGCGCGACATGATCGAGAACGAGCGCTCGACCGCCATCCACGCCTCCGAGGCCGTGGAGGAGAAGGTCAGCCTCTCCGACCGCTTCGGCCTCTGGCTCGGCTTCCACAACTGCGACCAGGACACCTTCTTCGCGATGATCGAGGGCTACGCCGAGCGCTACGGCCTCGATCTGCCCAAGGACCAGCTCCACGCCGAGGCGCGCGAATGGTCGGTCACCCGCGGCGCCCGCTCCGGCCGCGTCGCCTGGCAGTACATCCAGGATCTCGCGGGACGCCTGGGCAAGACGCTGCAGGATTGAGCAAGACTGGATGTCGTCCCGGGGGGGTTGACCCCGGGGCCCATTGGCGTCAGCGCGTGGCGATACGGTGTGATGGTTGCATCCCGCCGGCCGCAAGCACGGGAAGCTCTGTCCACGATCGATCAATCGGCCAGGGCATTGGGTCCCGGGGTCAAGCCCCGGGACGACAGCGTCAACGTGGCGTGAGAAGAGCGTGTCTCAATCCCTAAGGCTGCGGCGCTTCCGCCCGCTCCTTGGGGCCGTAGTCGCGCAGCACCGAGGCCACTCTCAGGCGATAGTTGGCGAAGATCTCGTGGCGGCCGCGGCCCTGCGCGGCCTGGTGCTCGGCGTGTTCGCGCCAGCGCTTCACCGCGTCCTCGTCGCGCCAGAACGACAGCGAGAGCATCTTGCCCTCCTCGGTCAGACTGGTGAAGCGCTCGACGGAAATGAAGCCGTCGATCTGTACCAGCTCGGCCTTCAGCGACGCGGCGATGTCGAGATAGGCGTCGCGGCGGCCGTCCTTCGGCCAGAC
Source organism: Pelagibius sp. 7325 (assembly GCF_037652055.1). Taxonomy (NCBI): domain Bacteria; kingdom Pseudomonadati; phylum Pseudomonadota; class Alphaproteobacteria; order Rhodospirillales; family Rhodovibrionaceae; genus Pelagibius; species Pelagibius sp. 7325. The sequence goes on along the minus strand of NZ_JBBKAH010000009.1, from coordinate 31,083 downwards.
TTCAAAAATCACCACATGCATGGACGGCAGTCCTCCTGATCGCGTGCTCCGATCACGCAGGGGGGCAGTCTGGCGCTGCACCGGCGGCCGGTCCAGCCGCCTCGCTGCGGCGGCGGTCGAATTATGCCTGCGGCAAAGCCTGCTGCGGGAGCAGCTTTGCCGATCCCTTGCCCAGGTGCTTGATGTTCTGCACCGCCGCGAGCATGGGGGCGTCCAAGGGGCTCACCCGCTCGGCGGCGACGATGCAGACCGCCCCGGACCAGGGATTGGGGGCGCCCGGCAGGAAGACCACGACCTCGCCGCTCGGCAGGCGCTCGATCTCGAAGGCGAGCTGGCTGTAGTCGTCAAGGCGTACCAGCACGCTGCGCATCTCTGTATCGCTTTCGGCCTCGACGACGCTTTCGGTCATGCCCTTCACGAAGTGATAGAAGGGCACGTGCGAGAGCACGCGGGCCTCGAGCGCCTTCACCAGCCGGCCGGCGGCCGCGGCCCGCGCGACGAGCCCCGCCACGAAGCAGACGGCCAGGATCAGCGCCACGGCGAGCAGGTCCACCAGAATGATCTCGCCGGCGGTATCGACGCTCGGCAGGGCGGTGGTCAGCGGCTGGGCGATGCCGCGCATGAAGACGAAGGCCTTGCCGAGAATGAAGATCACCACGATGAAGGGCACCAGGAAGACGATGCCGCCGATCACCGTGGTTTTCACGAAGCCGCTCCAGGTTGCCATGGTCTCCTCCCGCACCTGTTGGTGGCGACAGGATAGCACCTGGTGGGAGGTTCGGGGGCCAGTCTCGCAAGACGCTGGAAGAAGCCTGACGGCCTGATTGACATCGTGCTTCGAGACGCTCGCTACCGCTCGCTCCTCAGCATGAGGTCAATCTTTTCAAGCACTACCTCATCCTGAGGAGGCGCGTCAGCGCCGTCTCGAAGGATGGGCCACAGGTCGGAACCTTTTTTTCAGCAACCTGCTAATCCGCGGCCGAGGCTGTGCGCGGGGAGAGCTGGGCTTCCGGGTTGACGGCGCGGGTGCCGCGGCGCACCTCGAAGTGCAGCTGCGGTCGGTCGACGTGGCCGCTGCTGCCGACCCGCGCGATGGTCTGGCCGCGCTGCACGGTGTCGCCGGCGGCGACCAGCAGTTCCTCGTTGTGGGCGTAGGCGGTGACCCAGCCGTCGGCGTGCTTGACCAGCAGCAGCTTGCCGAAGCCCTTCAGCTCCTGCCCGGCATAGGCGACCACGCCGTTCTCGGCGGCGCGCACCGGCGTGCCGCGCGGGGCGGCGATGTTGATGCCGTCGTTGTGCTCGCCGCCGGCCTTGGCGCCGTAGGACGACAGCAGCGGCCCCTGCACCGGCCAGAGGAACGAGGAGCCGGCGCGCGCCGGCGGATTGGCCAGCGCCGCGCGGACCTTCTCCGGCGTCCGCACGACGGACGGCGCCGGTGCCGCGGATTCCGGGGTCGTGACAGCGGTCTTCGGCGCCTCGGCCGCGGGCTCTCCCATCGGCTCCTGCGACGGCGTGTAGGCGACCTCGGTCGGCGCCGGCTCGTTGTCGACCGCCGAGCCCGGCGTCGGCAGGATCAGCTTCTGGCCCAGCGGAATCGTGTAGGGCGGCTGGATGTCGTTCAGCCGCACCAGTTCGCTGCGGTCGATGTCGTAGCGCTGGGCGATGTTGTAGATGGTGTCGCCTGCGGCGACCTCGTGGATCTGCGCGTTGGGCACCGTCAGCGCTTGGCCGACGGTCAGCGCATAGGGCGGCTGCAGGTCGTTGGCGTCGATCACCGCGCGGATCGGCAGGCCGAAGCGCCGCGCGATGCCGTAGAGGCTGTCGCCCTTGGCCACCACGTAACGCCCGCCCCCTGGACGCCCGCCCCCTGGACGCTCACCGGCGGGAGCCGCCGCGACCTGCTGGACGGCCGGTTGTGGGGCGGCGGGTCGAGGGGCAGCGGGTTGAGAGGCGGCGGGCTGGGTCGCCGGCAAGGCCGTCTGGGACACGGTCTGCGGCGCCAGTTCCTGCACCTCGACGTCGATGATGCCGGGCGGCGTGCTGGCGACGCCGGCGGTGCCGGCCGGCGCCGGGCTGCTCCAGCCGGCAAGGTCGGCCGGCGGCGCCGGCTTGCGCAGCGGCAGCGGCGGCGGATCCTTCGGCGTCACGTAGCCGACCGGCCGGTAGCTCGGCGTCGCGAAGCAGCCGGCCAGCACCAGGGCCGAGCACAGCAGCGCCGCGGACTTCAAGGCGAGACCCGTCCCTTTCATGCAACGTCTCCCCGCCGTTGCAGCTGATCGTTGCCCTCCTCCTGGGCTTCCTGGCCCCTGATGACCTGGCCGGGAACGCCGGAGACCAGCGGCACGAAGCGCACGTCGGTCAGGTGTTCCTCCTTGACGCCCTCGGGCGTGCGGGTCAGACGCAGCAGCGCCTGGTCGCGCGAGGTCTTGCCGACCGGCAGGACCATGAGCCCGCCCTCGGCCAACTGGTCGACCAGCGCGCCGGGAATGCTGCTCGCCGCGGCCGTCACGATGATGCGGTCGAACGGCGCCTGCTCGCGCCAGCCCTTCCAGCCGTCGCCGTGGCGCGCGGTGATGTTGTGCAGGCGCAAGGCGAGGAAGCGCGCCTCGGCGGTCTTCAGCAGCTCCTTGAAGCGCTCTATGGTGTAGACGCGCCGGCACAGGCGCGACAGCACCGCCGCCTGGTAGCCCGAGCCGGTACCGACCTCCAGCACCTTGGTGCGCCGGCTGGCGCGCAGCGCCTGGGTCATCAGCGCCACCACCTGCGGCTGGCTCAGGGTCTGGCCCTGACCGATGGGGATCGCCATGTTCTCGTAGGCCTGATGCCGGAAGCTTTCCGGCGTGAAGGCATCACGCGGAATGCGCTCGATGGCGGAGAGGACCTCGGTGTCCGCGATCCCCGCACGGCGCAATTCCATAATCAAACGGATCTTGCGCGAAGCGACCATCAGCCGAATATCCCCCGCATGCGTTTCATGGTGTCCCGGTGCGTCAGGTCCAGGTGCAGCGGCGTCACGGAGATGCCCCCGCGCGCGGTGACCGCCAGGTCGGTGTCTTCGTCCCGCGAGTCGTCGGCCTGGTAGCCGCCGATCCACACGAAGCGGCGCCCGGAAGGATCCTCGCCCTCGGTCACCGTGGTGCCCTGGTCGCGCCGCCCCTGGCGGCAGACCTCGATACCGGTGACCGATTCAGGCGCCACCGCCGGGAAGTTTACGTTCACCAGCAGGTCCTTCGACCACGGCATGGCGACCAGCTTGCGCACGATGTCCGCCAGGTACTGCTCGGCCACCTTCCAGCGCACCGAGCCGTCGGGCTGGCGCTGCTGGCTGAAGGCGATGGCGCGGAAGCCGAGCAGCGCGGCCTCCATGGTCGCCGCGACGGTGCCCGAATAGGTCACGTCCTCGCCCAGGTTGCCGCCATCGTTGATGCCGGAGAGCACGATGTCCGGCGGACAGTCCCGCATGATCTGGTGCTTGGCGATCAGCACGCAGTCGGTCGGCGTGCCGTCGACGGAGAAGCGCTTGGCGCCCAGGCGGCGTTCGCGCAGCGGCCGGCGCAGGGTCAGCGAGTGGCTGGTCGCCGACTGCTCGGTTTCCGGCGCGACCACCCAGACGTCGTCGCTCAGCGTCTTGGCGAGCTTCTGCAGGATCTTCAGGCCGGGCGCGTGAATGCCGTCGTCGTTGGTGACGAGGATCCGCGCCTTCCTGAGATTGAGGGTGCCCTTAGCCATGCGGTTCAACCATCGGCGGCGATGACCTCCAGCCCACCCAGGTAGGGTCGCAGCGCGTCGGGGATTTCGATGCTGCCGTCGGCCTGCTGGTAGTTTTCCATCACCGCGATCAGGGCGCGCCCGACCGCGACGCCGGAGCCGTTCAGCGTATGCACGAAGCGGGTACCCTTATCCTCACCTTCAGGTCGGAAGCGCGCCTTCATGCGACGGGCCTGGAAGTCCACGCAGTTGGAGCAGCTCGAGATCTCGCGGTAGGCGTCCTGGCCGGGCAGCCAGACCTCGACGTCGTAGGTCTTGGCCGCCGAGAAGCCCATGTCGCCGGTCGACAGCACCATGGTGCGGTACGGCAGGCCGAGGCGCTTCAGCACCGCCTCGGCGCAGCCCACCATGCGTTCCAGCTCATCGGCCGACTGGTCCGGCGCGGTGACCGAGACCAGCTCGACCTTCTCGAACTGATGCTGGCGCAGCATGCCGCGGGTATCGCGCCCGGCCGAACCGGCCTCCGAGCGGAAGCAGGGGGTCAGCGCGGTGACGCGCAGCGGCAGCGCCTCGGCGGCGACGATCGCGTCGGCCACGAGGTTGGTCAGCGGCACCTCGGCGGTCGGGATCAGCCACAGGCCGTGGGTCGTGCGGAACAGGTCCTCGGCGAACTTCGGCAGCTGGCCGGTGCCGTACAGCGCCTCGTCGCGTACCAGGAACGGCGGCGCCACCTCGGTATAGCCGTGCTCGGTGGTGTGCAGGTCCAGCATGAACTGGGCCAGCGCCCGGTGCAGCCGGGCGAGCTTGCCGCGCATGACCGCAAAGCGCGCACCGGAGAGCTTGGCCGCCGCCTCGAAGTCCAGCAGCCCCAGCGCCTCGCCCAGGTCGTAGTGCTCCTTGGGATCGAAGTTGAACCTGCGCGGCTCCAGGTGGCGGCGGACCTCCACATTGGCGCTCTCGTCGGCGCCGTCGGGCACCTCGGGCAGCGGCGCGTTGGGCAGGCCGCTCAGGAGATCCTGCAGTTCCTCGCCCAGCCGGCGCTCGCCCTCTTCCGCCTCGGCCATCTTGTCCTTGAGACCCGCCACCTCGGCCATCAGCGCCGCGGCGTCCTCGCCCTTGCGCTTGGCCTCGCCGATCGCCTTGGACGCCTCGTTGCGCCGGGTCTGCAGCGTCTGCAGCGCGGTCTGCGCCTCGCGGCGCCTGGCATCGAGGGCGAGCACCTCGCCCGACCGCGCCGCGAGACCGCGTCGCGTCATGGCGCTGTCGAAGGCTGCCGGTTCCTCGCGGATCCATCTGATGTCGTACATAGGGGCAAGCGACTCGGGTTTGTTACAGGCGAATCGGGCCACTTATAAGGCCCCGCCAGCGCCTCTGTCCACGTCCGACTCGCCCGATTCGCTCAAGAAATACCGCAGGAATCCTACACTTAGCCTCAATGGCCAGGGCAACGCCGAAGGCCAAACCGCTCACGCGACTCGTAAATCGGCGCCGAGCTAAAGTGATTTCTGAAGTTGCGGGCCGGAGGGGGTCGGATCCACCGCGGCCGACCCGCGCTGGTCGACCAGGTAGTCCGTCGCCACGGCGCCGATCCACATGCAGGTGAGCGCCAGCCATGCCGTCAGGGCAAAGGTCGAGCCGCCGGTGACGCCGGCGCCGATGGCGCAGCCGCCTGCCAGCATGGCGCCGAAGCCCATCATCGCCGCGCCCGAGAGGTAGCGCCGCATGGACTTCGCCCCCTCGAAGCCCTCCAGCTTCCATTCGCGCGCCGCCAGCGCCGCCAGGGCGGCGCCGATGAAGACACCGGGGATCAGGCCGATGTCGAAGTCGACAGCATCCTCAGCGGTCATAAAATACATGAGGGTATCGGCGGAGGGACCTGAAAACGTGAGACTTTCGATCTGAACGGGATCGAAGGCCTGGGCCGCGACCAGGGCCGTCAGCAGCCAGCCCGCGCCCACCGCGAAGCCGACGCCCGAGCCGAACACCAGCACCGGCCAGCCTATGCCGGCGCGCCGCGAGACGACCAGGGCGACGGCGGCCAGCACCGCGCCGACGGCGACCCCGGCATAGGGTCCGAGGCCGAAGAAGCTCGTCAGCTCGATGTTGGCGGCCCCGGTGGTCCAGAGGCCCGCCAGGCTGTTGCGCAGCGGCGCCAGCACGCCGTGCAGCGACATCTGGGCGGTGACGGCGAAGACCAGGCCGGAGAGCAGCGCGCGCAGGTTGCCCGAGGCCGCCAGCACCAAGAGGCGCCCGGAGCATCCCCGCGTCAGCACCATGCCGGCACCGAACAGCAGCCCGCCGATGACGGCGCCGGAGATCGAGCCCGGCGAGGCCAGCCAGCGCGCCTGCTCCAGCGGCACCAGGTCGGCCAGCGTGAAGGCCTGGGTCCAGAACACCGCGGTGGAGAAGCACAGCAGCCAGACCGACATGCGGTCGCCGAGCCGGCCGCGGGCGAACTCGACGGTCGCCGCGCGCAGGCAGAAGCGGCTGCGCTGCGAGGACACGCCGAAGATGACGCCGACGGCAATGCCGATGAGCGCCGCCGCGCCGGTATCGCCGGTGATTTCGAGAATGCCGCTGATGTCCATGCCGCCCGATCCAGGCCCGATCAAAGGAGGTCCCTATTTCCCATTTTTTTAGCGGGAATAGGTGAAGGGCTCCTTGATTCAGATCACCCGGGAAAAGGCGTCCGTACCCCTAAGGCTCAGGGCGCCGGCGGAACGACGTCCTTGGAGGACCCGCTGCTGTTGTCATCGGGGCCGTCATCGTCATCATCGCCGCCGAGATCGAGGTCATCCTCGGCCTCCGCCTTGGCACGCTTCTTCTCGACCATGCGCGCCATGAGGATGGAGATCTCGTAGAGGATGATGATCGGCACCGCCAGGCTGAGCTGGCTCAAGGGGTCCGGCGGCGTGAAGATCGCCGCCACGATGAAGACGCCGACGATGGCGTACTTGCGCTTGGCCGCCATGCCCTGGGAGGTCGTCAGGCCGACGCGCGCCAGGAGTGTCATGACCACCGGCAGCTGGAAGCAGAGTCCGAAGGCGAAGATCAGCTGCATGAGCAGCGAGAGATACTCGTTGACCTTCGGCTCCAGCTGGATCGGCAGGCTCGTCTCGGTCGCCGGCACCTCGAAGCCGATGAAGAAGGTCGCCGCCATCGGGAAGATGAGGTAGTAGACCAGCGCGCCGCCCAGGAAGAACAGGAAGGGCGTCGCGGCCAGGAAAGGCGCCAGCGCCGACTTCTCGTGCTTGTAGAGGCCCGGCGCGACGAACAGCCAGAACTGCACCAGGAAGATCGGAAAGCAGATGAAGGCGGCCGCGAAGAAGGCGACTTTCACATAGGTGAAGAACACCTCGGTCAGCGCGGTGAAGATCAGGCGGCGCTGGTGCTCGGCGATGCCGTGTTCCAGCATGACGTCGGCCAGCGGCTGCGCCAGGTACTGGAAGATCGGCTGGGCGAAATAAAAGCAGATCAGGAACGTGACCAGCAGCGCCACCACCGAATAGAGCAGCCGCTGGCGCAGCTCGATCAGGTGATCGAGCAGCGGCATCTTCTTGTCTTCGGGAGCGTCGGTCGTGGTGGTCATCTGAGGGTCATGCGGACTGCTTGGAACCCTGGCTGGCCGGGCCGGCGGGCTCCGGCTCCGCCTTGCCGCCGGCGGCCGGCGCTTCGGCCGGCGGCGTCAACGAGTGCGGCGGCGCGGGGCTGGCCGGCTGGCTGATCATCTTGGCCGCCGCCTTATCCGCGTTGCTGCCGGCGTTGCTCCCGGCCGGCTTGGCGCTGTCGTCGCGGCGGGACGCCTCGTGCTCCACCGAGCGTACCTCCTTGCCGACCTCGTCGTCCGGGTCGATAGCGTTGGAGAGGGTGCGCTTCAGGTTGCCGCCGCGCGTCGCGTCCAGCGCCTTGCGGGCGTCTTCCAGTTCCGCCTCGCGCACCATGTCGTCGATGCCGGACTGGAATTCGCGCGTGAGGGAGCGCGCCTTGCGCATCCACTGCGCGACGGTCTTCATGGTCTTGGGAAGGTCCTTGGGTCCGATCACAATCAGCGCAACGAATGCGATGATCGCCATCTCGGACCACCCGATATCAAACATGACCGCCCATCATCGGCAGGGGGTGGCGGGGAAGCGCAAGACGCCCGGCGTCAGCCGTTCGCCGCCTTGTCCTTTTCCCCGGAGGACGACATCGCGGCGGAGTCCTGGTCGATCACCTTGGGACTGTCGCCCGCCGTTTCTTCTTCCTTCTTCTTACCGTCTTCCTTCAGGCCCTTCTTGAAGGCATTGATGCCCTGTCCCATGTCGCGCATCAGCTTCGGAATCTTGCCGCCGCCGCCGAACAGAACGAGCACCACGGCCAGAACGATGAGCCAGTGCCAGATACTGAAACTTCCCATTCCGGGATCTCCCTCAAACTTTGATCGTAACCGCCTCTTGGGGCGGACTATCGCAAAAAGGCCCCGCCGCCGCAACGCTCCAGCGCAATAGGGTTAACCGTCACGTCCGCCACCGTTTCCAGGAAAAACAAAGGCTTGCGAACGGTCGAGCGCCACCGCCAGGCATTGTTTTTCCGGCGGCAGGAAACGGCCGGGCACCCTGGCATGAAAGTGGGGTGCGGTGTCGGGTAATTCCAGGCTGCGCAGGTGGACGAGGCTGGTGCGACCCATCAGGCGCGAGGCCATCACCGTCACGCTGTGCGGCGGCACCGCACAGCCGTCTTCGACCGGCGTCAGGTGCAGCGCCTCCGGGCGGATCAGCACCTGCACCGCGCTGCCCTCCGGCTGTCCGCCGGCCGCCACCGCGCCGAAGGGCGTGGCCACCTCTCCCGCCTTAACAACGCCTTCCATGTAATTGATATCGCCGAAAAAAGAGGCGACGAAGGCATCCACCGGCTCATAGTAGAGATTGGCCGGCGTGCCCAGCTGCACGATGCGTCCGGCGCGCATCAGGGCGATGCGGTCGGCCATGAACATGGCCTCTTCCGGATCGTGGGTCACCATCAGCGTGGTGGTGCCGCTCCGCTTCAGCACGTGCAGGGTGTCGTCGCGCACCTGCTGGCGCAGGCGGGCGTCGAGGTTGGAGAAGGGCTCGTCCAGCAGCATCACCCGCGGCCGGGGCGCCAGCGCGCGGGCCAGGGCGACGCGCTGCTGCTGGCCGCCCGAGAGCATGTGGGGATAGACCCCGGCGGAGGCGCTCATGCCGACCAGGTCCAGCGCCGCGCTCACCCGCTGGCGCCGCTCGGCGGCCGGCAGGCGGCGCAGGCCGAAGGCGACGTTGTCGGCGATGGTCAGGTGGGGAAACAGCGCGTAGTCCTGAAACACCAGCCCGACCGATCGGTCCTCGGGCGGCCGCTCGCGGTCCGCGCCGGCGACCACTTCGCCCTCGATCAGCACGCGGCCCTGCTGCAGGTGCTCCAGCCCGGCGGCGACCCTCAGCGCCGTGGTTTTGCCGCAGCCCGACGGCCCCAGCAGGCACACCACTTCGCCGCGTTCGAGCGTCAGGTTGAGGTCGTCGACCGCCAAAAGGTCGGCGAAGGCATGGCTGACATGCTCCAGGGAAAGCGCGGACATGGATTCAGGCCATCTGCTGCTCAGGAAGCCGGCGGCGCACCCGCCGGCTCAGCCGGCACTCCGCTGGCGGCGCTGCGCGAAATCGTCATCGTCGCCCCCCTCTTCCGCGTCGCCCCCAGCTTCCGCATCGGCGTCGTCGTCGTCGTCCGCGTCGTCATAGTCCGCGTCTTCCACGTCCGCCGCCTCGGCCTCCGCGTCATCGTCGGCATGCGCTTCGAGGCCGTCCTCGTCTTCCGCTTCGTCCGCGTCCTCCGGGTCGCCATCCTCGACGTCGCTGGACTCGTCGTCGGCGGACTCGTCGTCGGCGGTTTCCTCGTCATCCGACGCCTCGGCGGCTTCCGCGCGCGCCGCGAGGTCGACTTCCTGAGGCAGCAGGTTCTCGCCGAAGGTCTCTTCCAGCAGCTCGCGCTCGCTGGCCTCGGTCATCTCGCCGTCGTCCTCGTCGTCCTCGTCCACGACTTCCGGCGAGATCTCGCCGGCAGCCGGCAGCAGGCCGCGGTCGCCGAGCGCGGTGATCGCCGGGCGGGCGTCGAGCAGGCCGGCGGCCTTCAGCTCCTCCACACCCGGCAGGGCATCGAGGCCTTCCAGGCCGAAATGGTCGAGGAAACTCTCCGAGGTGCCCCAGGTCACCGGGCGGCCCGGCGTCTTGCGGCGCCCCTTGGGACGGATCCAGCCGATCTCCAGCAGCGCGTCCAGGGTGCCCTTGGAGAGCGCGACGCCGCGAATCTCCTCGATCTCGGCGCGGGTGACCGGCTGGTGATAGGCGATGACCGCCAGGGTCTCCAGGGCGACGCGCGACAGCTTGCGCACCACCTTGTTCTCCAGCTCCATGCGCGGAGCGAGGTCCGGCGCGGTGCGGAAAGCCCAGCGCCCGCCGCGCTTCACCAGGTTCACGCCGCGGTTGGCATAGAGCTGCTCCAGGTCGTTCAGCAGCGCGGTGACGTTGGTCTCATCGGGCAGGAAGCGAGCGAGCTGGGCCGGCGCCAGCGGCTCGGCGGAGGCGAACAGCAGGGCCTCGACGAGGCGCAGGTTGTCGAAGTCGGTCGCCTCCTCGTCGTCGCCGCCGGCCGCCGCCTCGGCATCTTCATCCTCGGCTTCGTCGTCGTCGGCCTCTTCGTCGTCAGCATCGCCGTCTTCGAAGTCAGCCTCCTCGCCGTCGTCGGCCGCCGCTTCATCGGCATCCGCTTCATCGGCTTGGGCGGCGAGATCATCCTCGACGTCGTAATCCTCCTCGCCGGCCTCGTCGCCGTCTCGATCGGCATCCGAGCCGGCAGCGTCCATCTCGGCCGCTTCGAACTCGGCCATTTCGGTCTCGGGCACGTCGCTCTCGACCATGTCCACTTCGGGCAGTTCCGCTTCCGGTGTCTCGGCGGTCATACTTGCTCCTGTTGATCCTCGGCGGCGCTGCGCAGGTAGATGGCCCCGAAGGTCCCCTCCTGGCGGATCTGCAGCTTGCCTGCCTTGCACATTTCAAGGGTGGCGACGAAGGTCGAGGCCAACGCCGAGCGGCGCAGCAGCGGATCCTGCTGCAGGTCCTGCGGCAGGAAGGCCGCCAGCGAGCGCCAGCCGGGCATGCGGCCCAGCATGGCCGAGAGCCGCGTCACAGCCTGATCCACCGAGTAGAGCTCCGTGGCATGGATCTGCAGGTTCTTGGGGCCCTGCTTGGCGCGCTGGCGGCCATAGGCCTTCAAGAGGTCGTACAGCGTGGCGTCGTAGGTGGTTGTGGTGCGCGTGCGCGGGCGCTCAGGCGTGCCGCGGCCGAAGATGTCGTTGCCCAGCTGCGGCAGGAGAATCAGCTTCTCGCCGGCGTCGCGCATGGCCTGCAGGCGCTGCATCTGGAACTTCAGCGCGGCGGCCATCTCGGCGCCGCTCGGCTCCTCCTCGGTGCCGGTCTCCGGCAGCAGCAGGCGCGACTTCAGATAGGCCAGCCATGCGGCCATCACCAGGTAGTCGGCGGCCAGCTCCAGGCGCAGGGTGCGGGCCTCGCGCACAAACTCCAGGTACTGCTCGGCGAGGTCGAGGATGCGGATGTGCTTGAGGTCGACCTTCTGCTCGCGCGCCAGCTCCAGCAGCACGTCGATCGGCCCGGCATAGCCGTCCAGTTCAAGCAGCAGGCGGTCGCGCACCGCACTGCGCGCGCCCTCGATGCCCTCCTCGAAGGGGACCACATCACTCACGCCGGATCCCTCACGCTCGGGGGTCTCTCAAACGGTGGTTGCAAATCTCAGGCTCCTCACGCCATCGGCCTTACGACAGTCCCGCCAGCCAGGTGAAATACGGCATCAGCCAATTCACCGGGGTGCGAATCACCAGGTCGAAGAAGGAAAGGTTAGCACCAATGAAGCGGCCTGCGTAGGGCAGCACGAAGAAGGCCGCAATGAGGATCAGCAGGCCGTAGCGCTCCATCCGGGCCAGCGGCGCGGCCAGGCCGATGGGCAGCAGGCCGACGGCGATGCGCCCGCCGTCCAGCGGCGGCAGCGGCAGCAGGTTCAGCACCGCCAGCACCAGGTTCAGAAAGATCGAGTTCAGCAGGGTGAGCTGCACCCATTCCGCCGCCGCATCGGGCAGCAGCGCGGCCGGGTGGAACAGCAGCGCGGAGATCACCGCCAGCAGGAAATTGGACATCGGCCCGGCGGCCGCCACGTAGATCATGTCGCGGCGGGGCTTGCGCAGGCGGTGGAAGGCGACCGGCACCGGCTTGGCGTAGCCGAACACGAAGGGCAGCGGCGAGAGATAGAGCAGGAAGGGCAGCACGATGGTACCGAAGGGATCGACGTGCTTCAGCGGGTTCAGCGTCACCCGGCCCAGCTTGTAGGCGGTATCGTCGCCATAGGACCAGGCGATGATGCCGTGCGCCGCCTCATGCAGGGTGATCGCCAGCAGGATCGGCAGGATCCAGGTGGAGATCGTATAGGCCTGGGCGGTGAACTCGATATCGAGGTCCGGCATCATGCGATATTCATGAGGCCGTCAAGGCGGCGCTGCAAGGCCGCCTGATCGACCGCCTCGGGCCGGCCGAGACGCGCCCGGCCGGCGGCAATGCGCCGCTGGGCCTCGGCCGTCAGGGGCCCGACCGCCGCGGCCACCTGCTCCATCTCCTCCGGCTTGCCGTTGCAGTGCAGGGCGACGTCGCAGCCGGCGCCCAGCGAGGCCTGGGCCCGCTCACCCAGGCTCCCCCGCAGCGCCTCCATCGAGAGGTCGTCGGACAGCAGCAGGCCGTCGAAACCGATCTGGCCGCGAATCACGCCGGAGATCACGCCCTGCGAGGTGGTCGCCGGGCGATCGGCGTCGAGCGCCGTGTAGACCACGTGGGCGGTCATCGCCCAGGGCGCGTCGGCCAGAGCCTGGAAGGGCTTGAAATCCGTCGCCGCCAGTTCCGCCGCGCCGGTGTCGACCACCGGCAGTTCCTTGTGGCTGTCGACACGGGCGCGGCCGTGGCCGGGGATGTGCTTGACGATCGGCATGACGCCGCACTCCAGCATGGTCTCGCAGACCACGCGGCCGAGGTCGGCGACCAGTTCCGGATCGCCGCCGAAGGAGCGGTCGCCGATCACGTCGTGCGCCCAGAGGAACTGCAGGTCCAGCAACGGCACGCAGTCGACGTCGATGCCGAGGTCGGTCAGCTCGGCGGCGATCATCGTCGTGTTGATCCGCAGCGCCTCGTGGGCGCGCGCCCGGTCATGGCTCGCCATGCGCCCGAAGTAGCTGGCCGGCGGTGCCGCGCGCCAGTGCGGCGGCTTCAGGCGCGCCACCCGGCCGCCTTCCTGGTCGATCAGCACCGGCGCGTCGTCGCGCCCGACGCTGGCGCGCAGGGCCGCCACCAGGTCGCGCAGCTGGCCGGGGTTCTCGCAGTTGCGGGCGAAGAGGATGAAGCCGAAGGGGTTCGCGGCGCGGAAGAAAGCTTCTTCCTCGGCACCGAGGGAGAGCCCCGCGCAGCCATAGATCGCCGCGGAGGGCGTCTTCGGATCGGTCATGTCTGACATCAGCGTTGCTTGACGAGGCAGTCCTGGTTGCGGGCCTTCAGCTTGGCACAGATATCGGCGGCCGCCGCGCGGCTGGGGAACGGGCCGGTCTGCACACGGAAGTATGTCGTGCCCTGGATGTCGGCCTGCTCCAGCGCCAGCGGTCGGTCGCCCAGCAGCCCCGGATGGGCGGCGGTCAGGCGCTTCCACTCCGTGGCGGCGGCGGCCTGCGACTTCACCGAGGAAAGCTGCAGCACCACGTCGCCGGCGGTCAGTGCCGCAACCTGGTTGCCGGCCGGGTCCGCCGCCGGCGCTGCGGCCGGGGCTTGGTTCTCACCGTTGGCGGTTTCCATCGGCTGCTGCTCCAGCAGCTTGGCGATCACGTCGCCGCCGCCGGCGGCGCCATCCGCCGGCTTGGGGATCGGCTTGGCGATGCCGCCCTCCGCCAGTTCAGACTCGGCCTCCGCCGGTTCGCCCGTCTCGCCCTCGCCCAACTCGCCCTCGAGCGCCTCTTCGGCCAGGTCCGGGCTCTCGGTCGTGTCCGCGGTGCTCTCTTCCACGATCTGCGGGACCGCGGGAATGCTGTCGGGCTGCAGGCCTTGCGGCTCCGCCTGTGCCGTCTGCGGGGCCTCCGGCAGCGGTTCCGGCGGCGCCGGAATTTCCGGGCGCGGCAGCAGGCGTTCGACGCGCTGCGTGCCCGCGCCGGCCTCGCCGGGATTCAGCACCTCGATACCCTGGTGCTCGACCACCATGCCGCCGGGCTGCTCGGGCTTCACCTTCTCCGGCATCGGCTCGGCGCGCACCACCGGCAGCTCGTCGCTGGTCATCTTGCCGGTGCCCCAGGTGTAGGCGTACCAGACGATGGCGCCGAAGCAGAAAACGGCGGCGAGGGCGGTGACGATAGGCACCAGGTTGCGTCGGCTGCGCAGATCGGCCTCCAGTTCGGCGGTGTCGTCGGCGAAGGCTTCGCTACGCCCGTCGCGCGCACGGCCCTCGCCCCTGTCTTGTCCATAGATGATCCGGCGCATGCCCTCGTCGCTGAAAGGACGGTCGCTGTGCGGCGGCGGACCGGCGGTCAGATCGTCATCTGACCCTCTGCCGCGCCCCTGATCGCTCGCCATCTAGCGCAACTCCTCAACCGGCGTAACGCCGAAGATCTCCAGGCCCGAGGCGACCACGAAGGCGACCGCCTGCACCAGCGCCAGGCGCGCCGCCGTCAGCACCGGGTCGTCCGGCAGCAGGAAGCGCAGTTCGGCATGGTCCTTGCCCTTGTTCCACTGGCCGTGAAAGGCCCCGGCCAGGTCGTAGAGGTAGAAGGCCACACGGTGGGGTTCGTGCGCTTCCGCCGCGCTTTCCAGCAGGCGGGGCCATTCCGCCAGGAGCTTGATCAGATCAAGCTCCCCCGAGTCGGTCAAGCGCTCCAGGTCGGCCCCCGCCAGGGCCTGGGGATCCAGGGAAACCGCCGGCATTTCCGCCTCGGCATGACGCAGGATGGAGCGGCAGCGGGCGTGGCAGTACTGCACGTAGAAGACCGGGTTGTCGCGCGACTGCTCGGTCACCTCGACGAGGTCGAAATCCAGCGTCGCGTCGTTCTTGCGCGTCAGCATGATGAATCGCACGACGTCCTTGCCGACCTCCTCGATAACCTCGCGCAGGGTGACGAAACTGCCCGAGCGCTTGGACATCTTCACCAGCTCGCCGCCGCGCTTCAGGTTCACCAGCTGGCAGACCTTCACGTCCAGGTCGCCCTTGCCGTCGGTCAGCGCCTTGACGCCGGAGGTCATGCGCTTGATGTAGCCGCCGTGGTCGGCGCCCCAGACGTTGATCATCAGCGCGAAGCCGCGGCGGAACTTGTCCAGGTGGTAGGCCATGTCGCCGGCGAAGTAGGTCCACGAGCCGTCGGACTTCTTCAGCGCGCGGTCGATATCGTCGCCGAACTGGGTCGCCTTGAACAGCAGCTGCGGGCGCGGCTCCCAGTCCTCGGGCGTCTTGCCCTTGGGCGGCTCCAGCACGCCGGTGTAGACGAGGCCGCGCTCTTCCAGGAACTTCAGCACCTCCTCCACGCCGCCGGCCTCGACCAGCTTGCGCTCGGAGGAGAAGACGTCCTGATGCACACCGAGGTAATCCAGGTCATCGCGGATCAGGTCCATCATGGAATCGATGGCGAACTGGCGCACGGCCGGCAGCCAAGCGGCCTCGTCCTTGCCGAGCCACTTGTCTCCGTCGCGCCTGGCCAGCGCGGCGCCGGCGTCCTTCAGGTAGTCGCCGGGATAGAGCCCCGCGGGGATCTCGCCGATCTCCTCGCCCAGCGCCTCGCGGTAGCGCAGGTAGGCCGAGCGCGCGAGCGTGTCGACCTGACCGCCGGCGTCGTTGATGTAGTACTCCTTGGTGACCGCGAAGCCGACCTTGGCCAAGAGGCCGGCCAGGGCGTCGCCGACCACGGCGCCGCGGGCATGGCCGACGGTCAGCGGCCCGGTCGGGTTAGCCGAGACGTACTCCACGTTCACCGCCTGGCCCGCGCCCATGTCGCTGGCGCCGTAGGCGGTGCCTTCGCTGAGGATATCGCCGAGACGCGCGTACCATACGGCCGGCGCCAGGCGCAGATTGATGAAGCCCGGGCCGGCCACCGCAACCTCGGTCACGTCGGGGTGGCGGCGCAGCCGCTCGACCAGTCCCTCGGCGAGCTCGCGCGGCTTCATGCCCGCCGGCTTGGCCAGCACCATGGCGGCGTTGGTCGAGAGGTCGCCATGGGAGCGGTCGCGCGGCGGCTCGACGGCGACACGCGAAACATCGAGGCCGGAGGGCAGCGCACCGGCGGCCGCCATTTCCTCCAGCTCGCCGACAACAACGTCCTTGAAGTACTTGAAAAGGTTCATGCGTTCCTGACTCGGATATCGAAATTCTTGGCGTGCTCGTCCAGCGCGTAGCGGTCGGTCATGCCGGCGATGTAGTCCGCCACCAGGCGGGCCCGTCCCGCCTCCGGCAGGTCCCGCGCCTGCACCTGCCACTCGTCCGGCAGACAGTCGGGGCGCGCCAGGTAATGCTCGAAGAGTTCGTGCACCACCCGCCGGGCCTTGGTGGTCATGCGGTTGACCTTGTAGTGCCGGTACATGCGGGCGAAGAGGAAGGATCTGAGGGCGCGGTCGTTCTGGCGCATCCCGTCGGAAAAGGCAACCAGCGGCGCCGCCAGGTGGCGCACCGCCGCGGCGCTGTCCGGTCGCTGCGCCTCGACGCGCCGGCGGGTCTCGGCCAGCAGGTCGGTGACCATGTGGTCGATGAGGCGGCGGATGGTCTCGTGGATCAGGCGCCCCTCCTCCAGCCCGGGATAGCGCGCCGCCACCTCGGCCAGCACCGGGCCGACCAGCGGCAGGTCGCGCAGGTCGTCCAGCGAGAACAGCCCGGCCCTGAGGCCGTCGTCGATATCGTGGTTGTTGTAGGCGATGTCATCGGACAGCGCCGCCACCTGGGCCTCGGCGGAGGCGAAGGTGGCGAGTTCCAGATCGCGCTTGTCGCGGCAGTAGGCGGCGACGGTCGCCGGCACCGGCTCGTTCTTCTGCGCCGCCGGCCCGGTCAGGGGGCCGTTGTGCTTCACGATGCCCTCCAGCGTCTCCCAGGTCAGGTTGAGGCCGTCGAACTCGGCGTAGCGTCGCTCCAGCAGGGTCAGCACGCGGAAGGTCTGCTCGTTGTGGTCGAAGCCGCCGTAAGGTTTCATCGCCGCCTTCAGGGCGTCCTCGCCGGCGTGGCCGAAGCAGGTGTGGCCCAGGTCGTGGGCCAGCGCCATGGCCTCCGCCAGGTCCTCGTTGAGGCCCAGCGACCGGCTGATCGAGCGGGCGATCTGCGCCACCTCGATGGAGTGGGTCAGCCGCGTGCGGTAGTAGTCGCCCTCGTGGTAGACGAAGACCTGGGTCTTGTACTTCAGGCGCCGGAAGGCCCCGGCATGGACGATGCGGTCGCGGTCGCGCTGAAAGCAGGAGCGCGTCGGGCTCTCCGGCTCGGCGAAATCGCGCCCGCGGCTTTCCTCGGGCCGGCAGGCGAAGGCGGCCGGCGGACTCGGCAGAGGCGTTTGTTGGTGCAACATGGCCGCGACCCTACGGCCTTGCGGACCTTCGCGCAACGGCGGTTTTCCGCGCCATTCGGCGGGTTTTCGGGGGTTTCGGCACCCCCCGCCGCAGGCCTCTCCGGGGACCGATTTGACAAGCCCGCCGGACTCCCTACATCTTGGGTGTCTCCCCGGCCTTTCGGGCCGGCGGAACGTGGTTAAGGAAAAGCGATGACGACAGCGGCGGATACCCTGGAATTCTCCCTCTCGGCGCGGGCGGCCAAGCGGATCGCCTACCTCATCCAGCAGGAGGGGCAGGCGGACTTGATGCTGCGCGTCTCCGTCTCCGGCGGCGGCTGCTCGGGCTTCCAGTACGGCTTTTCCTTCGACGACACGGTGAACCCGGACGACCGCACCTTCCAGCGCGAGGGCGTCACCGCCGTGGTCGATGAGACCTCGCTGGAACTGCTGGCCGGCGCCCAGGTCGACTTCGTCGAGGATCTCGGCGGCGCCGCCTTCAAGATCACCAACCCCAACGCGACCTCTTCCTGCGGCTGCGGCTCGTCGTTTGCGATTTGATCGCCTGCGCGATCTGGCCTAAAGAACTGGGCCATGACCGCTACCACCACCACGATTGCGACCTGGAACGTCAACTCCATCAAGGCGCGCCTGCCCAACGTCCTGGCGTGGCTGAAATCGGCCGCGCCGGACATCGCGCTGCTGCAGGAGCTGAAGTGCATCGACGACAACTTCCCGCGCCTGGAGATCGAGGATCTCGGCTACAACGTCGTCACCCACGGCCAGAAGACCTATAACGGCGTCGCCATCCTCGCCAAGTCGCCCATCGAGGACGTCATGACCGGCCTGCCCGGCAACGACGGCGACGATCACGCGCGCTATCTGGAAGCGACGATCGGGGGCCTGCGCGTCGCCTCGATCTATCTGCCCAACGGCAACCCCATCAAGACCGAGAAATTCCCCTACAAGCTGGCCTGGATGGACCGCCTCATCGCCCATGCCCAGGAACTGCTGGCCAGCGAGGAGCCGGTGGTGCTGGGCGGCGACTACAACGTCATCCCACAGGACGAGGACGTCTACGACCCGCGCGCCTTCGCCGGCGATGCCCTGGCCCAGCCGGAAAGCCGCCAGCGCTTCCGCACCCTGTTGAACCTCGGCTACACCGACGCCTTGAGGGCGCTGCACGCCGAGCCGCACCTCTACACCTTCTGGGACTACCAGGGCGGCGGCTGGCAGAACGACCACGGCCTCAGGATCGACCACTTCCTGCTGTCGCCCCAGGCCGCCGACCGGCTGGAGGCCTGCGACGTCGACCGCGGCCCCCGCGGCGAGCCCAAGGCCTCCGACCACACCCCCGTGGTCTGCCGCCTGCGCGACGGGGCCTAGCCGTGCCGATCAACCTCGTGCTTCGAGACGCTCGCTCCCGCTCGCTCCTCAGCATGAGGTCGATTGAGTGTGAGTCTTGCCTCATCCTGAGGAGGGCCGGCAGGCCCGTCTCGAAGGACGAGGCAAGACGCCGCCGCGCAACTCTCGCGACCGGCTAGGGCACATGCCCTTCATCCCGCTGCACGACACCACGCCGCGCACGCTGCTGGCGCGGCCGTGGACGACCTACGGACTGCTAATCGTCAGCATCCTCGCCTATCTGGGCCAGATGGCCGGCGGCCAGGAAGGCTTCGTGCGGCTGGTCTACGGGCTCGGCGTCATTCCCGCGGTGCTGACCGGCAGCGCCGGGCTGTCGCCCGAGTTGGTGATGGCCGATCCCTTCGTCACGCTCTTGTCATACCAGTTCCTGCACGGCGGCTTCATGCACCTCGCCGGCAACATGCTCTTCCTCTGGGTCTTCGGCGACAACGTCGAGGACGCCATGGGCCATGCCCGCTTCCTGCTGTTCTACCTGGTCTGCGGCGTTGCCGCGGCCCTGGCGCAGGTCGCCTTCAACCCCGCCGAAACGGCGCCGCTGATCGGCGCCAGCGGATCGATCTCCGGCGTGCTCGGCGCCTACCTGATTCTGCATCCAAAGGCGCGGGTGCTGGTGCCGATCGTCTTCATTCCGCTCTACCTGCCGGCCTGGCTGCTGCTGCTCTTCTGGTTCGGCTTCCAGTTCTTCGCCGCCTTCGGCGGCCCGGCCGCGGAGAATGTCGGCTGGTGGGCGCACATCGGCGGCTTCGTCGCCGGCGCCGTGCTCATCTTCGTCTTCCGCTACAAGGCGGTGCCGCTGTTCGGCCTGGGCGATCCGCCGACCGGCGTCGTGCTGCGCGGCGGCACGGTGCAGCGGCACCGCCGACGCCCCGACCATTATCCGGACGAGGCGACCACGACCCGGCGCCGCAACGACCCGCCCGGCGGATCGCAAGGGCGGCGCAAGGGGCCCTGGGGCTGAGGCTCTAGAGTGATTTCGGCAGGTAGCGCGCGTACCAGGCGCTGACCAGCAGCACCACGCCCAGCACCACGAAGACCGACGAGAGCGGCGCCACCGTCAGCACCGCCGCGTAGGCGGCGGCGGGGAGCAGCTGCGAGGCTTCGATGTAGGTGCGGAACACCGAGGTCATCTCCGAACGCTCGTAGTGGTGCACCGCGCGCAGGAAGGGAATGTTGCCGAGCGCGTCGAGCGCTGCCGCGCCGATGGCGGCGAAGACGAAGAGCGCGGCGGTGACCAGCGGACTCGGCTGCAGCAGGCCGGCGACGATCGAGGTCACGCCGCTCAGCACCGCGGCGCCGATGATGATGCGGCGGATGCCGTGGCGCCGCCCGATGCGCCCGACCAGCGGCGCGAAGAACAGCAGCCCCTGCCCGGCCGAGAGCATCACCGCGATGATCGCCTCGTCGCCGCCCTGCTGCACGATGTAGAGCGCCGGGTAGACGAAGAAGGTGGTCCAGAAGGTGCTGCGCCCGAAGGGAATGATCCAGGCAAGACGCAGGCGCGGCTGGCTGAGGTAGCGGCGGATGTTGTTCCACGGCATCGGCGCGCGCCGCGTCGCCGGCGCCACGGTCGGGCTCTCGACGATGCGCAGATACCAGAAGTAGGCGAGCGCGGCGAGCGCGAAGCCGGCACTCACCAGGCAGACCGGCAGCAGGCCGACCTCGCTGTAGAGGAAGATGCCGAAGGCCGGGCCGATGAACCAGGAGATGCCGAGAAAGGCGAGCCGCAGCGGCTCGCTGGCGACGAAGTCCTTCCGCCGGATGTAGTCCAGGATATAGAGATTGAGAGCGATGTTCACGCTGACCACCGCGAGACTGCGTATCTGCAGCGCGGTGACGAAGGGCACCACCTCGGACAGCAGCATCAAGAGCGGCGCGGCCACCATGCAGAGGGTGCCGAAGGAGAAGATCCACTTGCGCCGCACGCCCAGCAGCAGCAGCGGCACCATGAAGCTGGTGGCGAAGGCGACAATGCCGACGCCGGCGTAGACCAGGCTGATGGTCTGCGCCTCGACCAGCAGGGCATGGGCCTCCAGCGGGATGACACCGGCGATGATGGCGCGGGAGAAGGCCTCCACCGCGGAGAGAACGGCAAACTCGCGCGCGCCGGGCCGGTCGACCACGCGCAACCACATCGGAAACCGGATTTCCACGCTGAACGCCTTGCTGAAGAACTTCGACCGCCGCGATGCCCCGCCGAGACCTGCACGGGCGGCGGGCGCGTCACGCCGTCACAACTTGTCTGAAATCACGCCGCTTTGCCAGAGCCAGCGCTGCAATCAGGCCGCGGACCGTGGCTGCGGATAAACGCCTCGTCCCCAAGTTTTGCCTACGCGACGCCGCCGCGGCGTCGCGTAGGCAGGCGAGACGCGGTCCTCGCGGCCCGCTCCTCAGGATGAGGCTTGAGTTTCTCGAGCGAAAACTGGAATCTGCTTCCTCCCTTAACAAGGTCCTCATCCTGAGGAGCCCGCGCAGCGGGCGTCTCGAAGGACGAGGGCCGTGGCGCCATGGAGGGCCTGGCCTGCCCGCCTTCGTTTACATGCTGCGCTGCGCCGACGGCAGTTTCTATGTCGGGTCCACAAGGAAGTCGCTGGAGGAACGGATTGCCGAGCACAATGCGGGCATCCCCCGAAGCTACACCTCCTCTCGGCGACCGGTGACGTTGATGTGGTCCCAGGAGTTTGACAACTTCACCGATGCGATTGCCGTCGAGCGCCAGATCAAAGGTTGGAACAGGGCCAAGAAAGAAGCCCTGATCAAGGGCGACTTCGCCTTAATCCGGCGCCTGGCGTCGCGTAAGTCCGGATAGTCGCCTCTTCCTTCGAGACGCGGTCCTCATGATCCGCTCTTCAGGATGAAGCTTGGATATCGGATTCACACAAGGTCCTCATCCTGAGGAGCCCGCGCAGCGGGCATCTCCAAGGACGGGGACGCAAGCTTACGCAGAGACCCTGATCGCCGGCAGCACGTTGCCCAGCACGCGGGCCACCTCGCCCGGCGCCTGCTTGAACTGCAGGCCGACGACGCGGCCGCGCTGCCACACCACCGTGGCCGGCAGCCCTTCGAAGCGGTCGCCGTACAGGGTGACGCCGCCGCTGCAGGCGCGTTCCTGGCTCAACGCCACCTTGGCGCCGCCCAGCGACATGTTGAGGATGGTGCAGTCCATCTGGCCCTTGCCCCACTTCAGGGTGCCCGGCCACAGCACCGACCGCCGGAGATAGCGCCGCCGCCCCTCCTCGTCGCCGACGTGGGCGAGGATTTCCTGGAACACCGCGTCCTGGGTCTCGGGGTCGCCGAGGAAGCGCAGTTCCGCAGTGTCGCCGTCGCGGCTCATCACGCGGCACGCCAGCTGGCCGAAGCCGCTGATCGACAGGAACAGCTCGCGCGGCTCCGCGGCGAGGGGCTCGCTCAGGCGCACCTGGGCACCGCGCCGCGACAGGGTGACGATCTCGCAGTCGAGAACGCCGTCGGGGCTCTGCAGCTTGCCCGGCTGCTCCACCGCGATCCGCTGTTCGATAATACTTGCTTCCGCCATCGCACCACTGCCCTGCTCGTCCCTCGCAAGGGACCCCCACCTGCCGTCCCGGCGCCGCGCGCAGAGCACGGCCCAGGAAAGCACTCCGCATCGCGAGTATTGCGCCGCTCCGTTAACAAGTGGCGAAGAGCACAAATCGCCGAAAAGGCGAGAAATCCCGCGGAAAGTCCAGGAAACTCAGGGCTTTGGCGCTACTCTGCGGCGACCGGCTGGAACACCGGGCCGCCCGGCATGATGCGCAGGCCGGGGCGCAGGCGGCGGAACGGCAGCTCGCGATTGTCGAGCACCACGGGGCCCGGCGACACCACCACCAGCACCGCCTCGGCGATGGGCTGGAAGTCGGCGCGGAAGTGGACCGAGGATTTCAGCGCCAGGATCTTCTGGGCGCTCGGCTCGACGCCCAGGTGGCGCAGCATCGCCTGGTCGGCCAGCTGCACCTTGGCCGAGGCGACGGCGACCTGCACGCCGTCCTTCTGCAGCAGGGCGGTCTTGCCCAGCTTCATGTGGGCGCCCTTGTAGAACGGTCCGGTGCCGGTGCACTGGCCGTCGCCGAGACGCACCACCGTGAAGGTCGCCTCGTAGGGCGCGTCGCCCGGCACCCGCGAGCGGCCGCCGAGGGCCAGGGTGATCTCCGCCCCTTCGCCCGCCGCATGGGCCGCCTCGGCCGCCGCCGGATCGTAGAGGTTGGCCAGCACGGCGCCCTCGGCGCGCTCGGAGATGAGCGCCCGCAGCAGGCCGGTGGTGTCGGCATTGCCGCCGCCGCCGGGGTTGTCCTGCGCATCGGCCAGCACCACCGGCTTGTCGGCATGGGCCGCGATCCGCATCGCCTCGCGCACCGCCTCGGTCGGCTGCAGCGCCTCCAGCGCGAAGCCCGACTCGCGCTCCAGGGCGGCTTCGAAGAGGTTGTCGGCGGCAGCATCGGCGGCGGCCTGCGAGGTCGCGTAGGCGACCAGCGAGGCGCCGGCGCCGGGGAAGTCGGCCGGGCAGAAGCCGCAGGCGAAGGAGACCCCGGCGACACCCGGCTCCTGCGCCAGCAGCTTCACCTCGCGGTAGACCTCCTTGGCCGGCCCCTCGTAGGTGCAGCCGCTGGTCAGCGGGATCATGAAGGGCATCTGCCGGAACGCCTTGAAGCGGCCGCCCTCGCCCTTCAGCAGCGCGTCCAGCTGCACCGCGACGCGGCGGCCGGTCGCCGCCATGTCGACGTGCGGATAGGTGCGGTAGATGTCGAGATAGTCGGAGAGATCGACCATCCGCTGTGTCACGTTGGCGTGGAGGTCCAGGCTGACGGCGATCGGCAGGTCCGGCCCGACGAGATCGCGCACGCGGGCCAGCAGCTCG
Organism: Pelagibius sp. 7325; assembly: GCF_037652055.1. Taxonomy (NCBI): domain Bacteria; kingdom Pseudomonadati; phylum Pseudomonadota; class Alphaproteobacteria; order Rhodospirillales; family Rhodovibrionaceae; genus Pelagibius; species Pelagibius sp. 7325. The sequence goes on along the minus strand of NZ_JBBKAH010000009.1, from coordinate 7,492 downwards.
CCCTCGCCGTCATCGACGTGCTCGGCGACCATGGCGCCGTGCAGATCGAGATAGAGCGCATCGAGTTCCTTCAGCCTGACCAGCTTGGCGAGATCTTCCAGCAGCATCGCCGCGACGCGCTCGTAGGCGTCCTCGGTCACCTGGGCCGAAGGCGTCGCGTTGGTCCACACCAGCGGCAGCAGCTCATGACCCTGCGCCTTCGCCGCCTCGACGTAGCCGGCGACCGGGATGTTGATGCCGGCGATGGCATCGAACAGCGCCGCGCCGCGCGTGAGGCCCGGCCAGGCCCCCGGCTTCAGGAAGTCGTCGTAGGTCGCCTTCGACGGCGCGAAGGTGTTGGTCTCGTGCTGGAAGCCGCCGAAGGCGATGCGGGCCATGTCTGCCGGTCCCTCGCTTCTAGATATCCGCGTAGACGCTAAATGTCGGCGTAAACATGGGTCTCGGCCGCGGCGCCGGGATGGGTCACGGCACCCTTGTAGGCCGGGCCGACGGTGGCGGCATAGCGCCAGATGGCGCCCGACTGGTAGTCGTGCTTGCGCGGCTGCCACTTGGCCTTGCGCTTGGCGAGTTCGTCGTCGGAGAGCTCGACGTCGATGGTGCCGGCGACGGCGTCGATGACGATGATGTCGCCGTCCTCCAAGAGGCCGATGGGACCGCCAACCGCCGCTTCCGGGCCGACGTGGCCGATGCAGAAACCGCGCGTGGCGCCGGAGAAGCGCCCGTCGGTGATGAGCGCGACCTTGTCGCCCATGCCCTGGCCGTAGATCGCGGAGGTGGTGGAGAGCATTTCGCGCATGCCCGGGCCGCCCTTGGGTCCTTCGTAGCGGATGACGATCACCTCGCCTTCCTTGTAGTCGCGGTTCTCGACCGCCTTGAAGGCGTCCTCCTCGCAGTCGAAGACGCGGGCCGAGCCGCGGAACTTCTGGTTCTTCATGCCGGCCACCTTCACGATGGCGCCTTCGGGAGCCAGGTTGCCTTTCAGGCCGACGACGCCGCCGGTCGGCGTGATCGGGTCGGCGCAGGAGCGCACGACGTCCTGGTCCTTCGGCAGCGTGACGCCTTCCAGCTGCTCCGCGATGGTCTTGCCGGTCACGGTGATGCAGTCGCCGTGCAGGTAGCCGCCGTCCAGCAGCGCCCGCATGATGACCTGCACGCCGCCGATCTCGAAGAGATCCTTGGCGACGTAGCGGCCGCCCGGCTTCAGGTCGGCGATGTAGGGCGTCGAGCGGAAAATCTCGGTGACCGCGTGGAGGTCGAAGTCGATGCCGCACTCGTGCGCGATGGCCGGCAGGTGCAGGCCGGCGTTGGTCGAGCCGCCCGAGCAGGCGACCACGCGCGCGGCGTTCTCCAGCGCCTTGCGGGTGACGATGTCGCGCGGGCGGATGCCCTGCGCCAGCGCGTGCATGACGGCGTGGCCCGAGGCCTCGGCATAGGCGTCGCGCGATTCATAGGGCGCCGGCGCGCCGGCCGAGCCGGGCAGCGCGAGGCCGATGGCCTCCGACACGCAGGCCATGGTGTTGGCGGTGAACTGGCCGCCGCAGGAGCCGGCGGAGGGACAGGCCGCGCATTCCACCGCGTGCAGTTCCTCGTCGCTGATCTTGCCGGCGGAGTGCGCGCCGACGGCCTCGAAGACGTCCTGCACGGTGATGTCCTTGCCGTGCAGGCGGCCCGGCAGAATGGAGCCGCCGTACATGAAGACCGAGGGGACGTTGAGCCGCACCATGGCCATCATCATGCCGGGCAGCGACTTGTCGCAGCCGGCCAAGCCGACCAGCGCGTCGTAGCAGTGGCCGCGCATGGTCAGTTCGACGGAATCGGCGATGAGATCGCGGCTGACCAGCGAGGACTTCATGCCCTGGTGGCCCATGGCGATGCCGTCGGTCACCGTGATCGTGCAGAACTCGCGCGGGGTGCCGGCGGCGGCTTTGACGCCGCGCTTCACAGACTGGGCCTGGCGCGACAGCGAGATGTTGCAGGGCGCCGCCTCGTTCCAGCAGGTCGCCACGCCGACGAAGGGCTGGGCGATCTCCTCCTCCGTCATGCCCATCGCGTAATAATAGGAGCGATGCGGCGCGCTCTCCGGGCCGACCGAGACGTAGCGGCTCGGCAGCTTGGACTTGTCGAAGGTGGGGTTGGGCTTGGAATCGAGCGGCATGGTCGGACGGTCTCCCTCTCTTGATCCCTCAAGGATTTTCGTGATTTAGCGCGGAGAATAGCGGGCCGGACCGGGCCCCACCACCGCGAAATGCGAATGCCGCTATGCGCTGTCCGGGACGCGGGAGCGCGAGATGCACGCTTACCCTAGTCGCCTCCCAACGCGTCATCCCGGCCAAGCGCGCTTGCGAGCGCGAGCCGGGATCCACCGGACGACCAGGCGTCCGGCCTCGACTAATCGGTTGCTGACAGCCGCAACTCTAGCAACGCTGGGAGCCCGCGCCTTCGGTAGACCCCGGATCGCGCTCGCTGACGCTCACTTGTCCGGGGTGACAAATGGGGCGGGCGGCAGCGATCACCCGCGCTTGGAAACCGCCTTCCAGGCCAGCGGCAGCACCGCGGCGGCGAGGCCGATCTTGAAGACCGCCCCCGGCAGGAAGGGATAGAGGCCGAAGTCGAGCACCGGCTTGTCCCAGCCGATCAGGGCGCCGAGGTAGAGCACGCCCAGGGCGAAGATGATCGCCGTGCCCAGCACCATGGCCGCGAGGGTCTTCAGGACGCTGCGGTCCCAGCCGCGCTCGGCCAGCCAGCCGACGGCGATGGCGGCCAGCAGGAAGCCCAGCAGGTAGCCGCCGGTCGGCCCGGCCATGTAGGCGAGGCCCAGGCCCTTTTCCGGCGTGCCGGCGAAAACCGGCAGGCCGACGGCGCCCTGGGCCAGGTAGAAGGCCACGGTGGCGCCGCCCAGGCGCCAGCCGTAGGCCATGCCGATGACCAGCACGGCGAAGGTCTGCATGGTGATCGGCACCGGGTAGAAGGGCACCTGGACCTTGGCCGAGGCGTAGAGCAGCAGCGAGCCGACCAGCGCCAGCAGGCTCGCCCGCGCGAGGCCGTTCATCTCCGCCAGCTTCCCGTGGCTGGGCCACAGGGCCGCCGCCAGGGTGTCGTGCCGTACTGCAGTATCCGTCATTGCCATGTCGTGCCGTTCCCTTCCGTGCCGAGTGTCGGATTCTCGCGAAGTTTGTAGCCCATCTTACAGCGCCCGGCGATAGCTGCTGTCAAGTATCAGGTCCTTGCGCGGCCCGGTGACGCGCCACACAACGCGCCAAGTATCCGCATCCAGCACCGTGAACGCGCCCTCGTAGCGGTCGGGACCGCAGAGATGCACGCAGCCCCAGGCGCCGCCCGTCAGGTCGAGATCGTGGAAGAAGCGGCCGTCGCGGAAGTGGACCGCGGCGCGCGCCGACGCGGGAAAGGCGTAGCGGTAGGACTGCAGCGCGGGTCCCTCGTAGACCGGATGGGCATGACCGCCGATGCTGAGGTGGCCCGCTTCCCGGTACAGCAGGTCGCCGCCCTGTTCCGTGAAGACCGCCTCCCCGTTCAGACTGCCGCGCTGGCCGGCGCGGCGATCGTCGAGCGATCGCTCCAGCCGCCATATTCCATGAAGAAACATCTTCAAATCATTGATCTGAAGATGTTTTACTTCGTTCTCCACGACGACTATCCACCGCCTTATGCGGAAGCGAGCCGGTCCAATGCACTCTGCAGCTTCGACAGGGTCTGGCGGCTGTCGGCGAGCCGCTCGCGCTGCTCGGCGACCACATCGTCCGGCGCCTTGGCGAGGAACTGCTCATTGGAGAGCTTCTTGTCGAGCTTCACGATCTCGCCGTTCAGCTTGTCCATCTCCTTCTGCAGGCGCTGGCGCTCCTGCGCGAGGTCGATGACCTCGGCCAGCGGCAGCACCAGGGCGCACTCGTCCAGCACGTCCTGCACCGAGCCCTTGGGCACCGGCTGGTCGAAGACGAGGGTCTCGACGCGCGCCAGCGTCCGGATGAGCGCCTCGTGATCGGCGAAACGCGCCTTCGATGCGGCGGAGGCGTCGTTCACGATGAGGGCGATCTTGGCGCCCGGCGGCACGTTCATCTCCGAGCGCACGGCGCGGATCTGGCTGATCAGGCGCACCACCCAGCCGAGGCTGGCATCGGCCTCGGCGTCGATCAGGCCCGCATCGAAGGCGGGCCAGTCGGAGAGCGTCATCAGGTTCTCGCCGACCCCCCCTTCACCTGGGCCGCTCTGCTGCCAGAGCTCCTCGGTGAGGAACGGCATGATCGGGTGCAGCAGGAAGAGCGCCTTGTGCAGCACCCAGAGCGCGGTGGCGCGGGTCTCCGCCTTGGCCGCCGCGTCGTCGCCCTGGAACAGCGGCTTGGCGAATTCCAGGTACCAGTCGCAGTAGGTGTTCCAGATGAACTGGTAGAGCGCCTGGGCCGCCTCGTTGAAGCGGTAGTCCTCGATAGCCTTGCGCACCTTGGGCTCGGTCTGGGCCAGCTGGCTGACGATCCAGCGGTTCACCCGCTGTTGATTGGCGGCGGGATCGTAGCCGGGCTCGTAGCGGCACTCGTTCATCTCGCAGAAGCGCGCCGCGTTCCAGATCTTGGTGCAGAAGTTGCGGTAGCCCTCGATGCGGCTCTCCGACAGCTTGATGTCGCGGCCCTGGGCGGCCAGCGCGGTCAAGGTGAAGCGCACGGCGTCGGCGCCGAACTTATCGATGAGGTCCAGGGGATCCAAAACGTTGCCCTTGGACTTCGACATCTTCTGGCCCTTCTCGTCGCGCACCAGGGCGTGGATGTAGACGGTGTGGAAGGGCACCTCGCCGTCCATGAAGTGCAGGCCGTCCATCATCATGCGGGCGACCCAGAAGAAGATGATGTCAAAGCCGGTGACCAGCACGTCGCCGGGGTAATAGCGCTTCAGCGCCGGCGTCTCCTCCGGCCAGCCCAGCGTCGAGAAGGGCCACAGCGCCGAGGAGAACCAGGTGTCCAGCACGTCGGGATCGCGGGTGAGCTCCACCGCCTTGCCGTAGTGCGTCTTCGCCTGCTCTGCCGCCTCGCTCTCGTCGTGGGCGACGAAGACCGCGCCGTCCGGCCCGTACCACGCCGGCACCTGATGGCCCCACCACAGCTGGCGCGAGATGCACCAGGGCTGGATGTTGCGCATCCACTCGTAATAGGTCTTCTCCCACTGCTTGGGCACGAAGACGGTCTTGCCGCTTTCCACCGCGGCGATGGCGGGCCTGGCGAGGGTTGCCGCGTCGACGTACCACTGGTCGGTCAGATAGGGCTCGATCGGCACGCCGGAGCGGTCGCCGTGCGGCACCGTGTGCCTGTGCGGGTCGATCTTCTCCAAGAGGCCCAGCGCCTCGATATCCGCGACCACCTGCTTGCGCGCCGCGAAGCGGTCGAGGCCGCGATAGTCTTGCGGCACCGCGTCGTTCATGTGGGCGTCGCGGTCGAAGACGTTGATCATCTCCAGGCCGTGGCGCTTGCCGACCTCGAAGTCGTTGAAGTCGTGCGCCGGGGTGATCTTCACCGCGCCGGAGCCCTGCTCGGGATCGGCGTAGTCGTCGGCGACGATGGGGATGCGCCGGCCGACCAGCGGCAGCACCGCGAACTTGCCGACCAGGTCCTTGTAGCGTTCGTCGTCCGGATGCACCGCCACGGCGGTGTCGCCCAGCATGGTCTCCGGGCGGGTCGTCGCCACGGTGATGAAGCGGCCCTCTTCCCCTTCGATGGGATACTTGAAGTGCCAGAGGTGGCCGTCCGTCTCCTTCTGCTCGACCTCCAGGTCGGAGATCGCGGTGTGGAAGCGCGGGTCCCAGTTCACCAGCCGCTTGTCGCGATAGATCAGCTTCTCGCGGTAGAGCTGGACGAAGACCTTCAGCACCGCCTGCGATAGGCCCTCGTCCATGGTGAAGCGCTCGCGCTGCCAGTCGCAGGAGGCGCCCAGGCGGCGCAGCTGCTTCAGGATCGTGCCGCCGGACTGCGCGCGCCACTTCCAGACGCGCTCGATGAATTCCTCGCGGCCGATCTGGCGGGTGTTGCCCGGCGCCAGCGGCATGCCGCGGTCCAGCTCGATGCCCTCCGCGGCCAGCTGGCGCTCGACCACCATCTGCGTCGCGATGCCGGCATGGTCGGTGCCCGGCTGCCACAGCACGTCGCGGCCCTGCATGCGCTGGTAGCGGCACAGGATGTCCTGGATCGTGTTGTTCAGCGCATGACCCATGTGCAGGCTGCCCGTGACGTTGGGCGGCGGGATCATGATGGTGAAGGGTTCTTTGCTCTCGTCGAATTTGGCCGAGAAGGCATCGGCGGCCTCCCAGCGGGAATACTGCCGAGCCTCGACCTCGTCGGGCGAATAGGTCTTCTCCAGCATTGCTGGCCGTCCTCTTGCACTGTCACCGTGATGGGGCGCGCGAGCGCGCGTCAGCGCAGGGGTCTAGCAGATGGGGCTGGCTTGCGCCATAGGGCGGGGCGGCGGGCGTCCCACTCAGGCTGTCATCCCGGCCAAGCGAGCGCTAAGCGAGCGCGAGCCGGGAACCACCGACGGACCGGGCTCCGACCTCACCATAGGCTGGTCGGGGCATTCCGCCATTTTACGCGGCAATACGGGAGCTTGGCGTTGCCGTAGTCCCCGGATCGCGTTCGCTGGCGCTCACTTGTCCGGGGTGACAAGTGAGAATACGGTTGAACAACAGGAAATATCTTATTGAGAAACCTACTGATCCTCGGCGCGACGCACCATCTTGCGGATCTCCTCGCGGACGATGCGCTCGACCAGGTCGGGAAGGTTCTCGTCCAGCCAGCCCTTCAGCTCGGGGGCCAGGGACTCGCGCACCAGCTCCTCCAGGGTCCGTCCGCCGCCGATGGCGACAGCGCCGCCCTGGCGGTTGGCCATGGCGGCCTTGGTGACCGCCGCGAGGGAAGCCGTGGCCAGCGCGGAGGTATCGGCCGAGACGTACTCGTTGCCGTCGTCCTCGCCGGCCGGCGCCAATGTCTGGCCCGTGGCGGCCTCGCCGGCGTCCAGGTCCTCTGCGCCGAGGTCTTCTGCGCCGAGGTCTTCTGCCCCGGAATCCTCGGCCGCCGCCATCTCGGCGGCTGCCTCTTCGGCGACGACGTCATCCGCCGCGTCGGCGGACTCTTCAGCGGGTTCTTCCGCTGCTTCTGCTTCCGGCTCGGGCTCTGATTCCGGCTCGACCTCTACGGCCGCCTCTTCCGCGGCCGCCTCCGGCACTTCCTCCGGGGTCTCCTCGGCCGCTTCGGCGGCGTCGCCGGCGGCTTCCGCCGCCTCGTCGCTTGCCGCCTCGGAGCCTGCGTCCCCGGGGGCTTCCTCGGCGGTTTCCGGCTGGGCCTCAAGGTCGACGATGCTGCCGTCCTCGGCGACCATCTTGGTCAGTTCCAGGATGTTGTCGGCGCCCCGGCCGCCGGCGGCCGCTTCGGCGGCTGGCGGCGGTGCGGCTTCAGGCGCAGGCGCAGGCGCAGGCGCGGCGGCCGCGGGCTTTGGCGCA
>NZ_JBBKAH010000008.1:0-255905 GCF_037652055.1 Pelagibius sp. 7325 | reverse complement strand
CACCGGCGTCTCGGCCCCCTACGAGCCCCCCGAGGCACCCGACCTCGTCGTCGATACCGCCAGTGACAGCATCGCCGCATCCGTCGAGCAGATCATCCGCTACATCGAAAAAGCCTTCACCTTCAAAAAGGGCGAGGCGGGAAAGAAATAGCGGTCGGCCGGGAATCGCTCTAGCAGGCTGCTGAATAAGGCGCCCGGCCTGTGGCCCATCCTTCGAGACGCCGCCTTTCGGCGGCTCCTCAGGATGAGGGTGGAGTCAAAAAGATTGACCTCATGCTGAGGAGCCTGCACAGCAGGCGTCTCGAAGCACGCGGTCAATCAGGCCGTCAGGCCTTTTTCAGCAACCTGCTAAACGCCGATCGCCTCGCCGCTCCCGAAGTCCGGAGGCTCCACACGCAGAATGAAGGGCGCGAGGAAAAGCTGGGCCTTTGCGTACTGAGCCAACGCATCGGGCAGGATGAAAGTCCAGAGGGTAGAAGGCGATAGCGGCAGCGGCCCGCCGGCATCCACCCACTGCAGCGCGCCGGCCAAGCGGGCGATCTCCGTGCTGTAGGCCAGGAACAGGGCCATGGCATTCAGGCCTGTCGGCGTGATGTCACGGCGGCCATGGACACTGCCGTAGACCAGCGCCGCCCAAAGGTGCGATACGCTGCGATACCGCTCGAAGGCGTCGCCGATCTCCGCTTCCGCACGCGGCAATGACCGGCCGGCCGGCTGGACCGCCGCTTCCCGCCTCAAGGCCGTCTCCCATTGGCCGGCAATGTCGACGGCAAGCCGCAGCGCCGGCGCCGCTTCGCCGCGCCGGCCCAGCGCACTCAACTGCGCAAGCGCCAGGCAATAGGCCCCGGCCAGGCCGGCGACGGCTTTGTGCTCCGCGAACTCGCTCCACAGTGCGTCGGCGCTCGCCTCCATGGTCCCGAACCCAGGAGCCTGATGCCGAGCGATGGTGATGCTAGCAGGCCGTTGGCGCAGCATGCCTTCGCGGCGACGCGGGTCGGTGGGATGGCACATGACCGCCAGCAGCTTGACCAGCGCAAGCGGGTCCAAGCCGTTGTCCTTGTACCGGAAATCCGCGCGAGGCAAACGAATTCCCCTCCCCAACGACGCAAGATTGCCGCCGCATCCAGGGCCGACTATAACGCAGGCCCGCCAGCGATCCCACGTGTACGCGCATCCGCATGGACAGCGCCGCCTGTGCGCCCGTCGACCTCTCCTGCCTGGTCCGCAGCGACAGCGACAACGCGTCGTCTGCGCCGACGTTCAGCCGACTGAACCAGAACTCAGCCGGAGGAAGGGCGACTGTCCCAGGGCCTTGCGCACGTTATTCGCCTTTTCCCGCAGTTCGTCGGCGCTGAGGATGTGGCGGCCATCCAATTGGAACCGGCCGTCGCCGATCCGGACCACCGAGTAGTCGCGGGTGCGCAGAAACTGGACGATGGGATCGACACTCGATCGATCCGCGAATCGCTCTGCAGTCAGACTGCACCCCTCGTCGGCCTCGCCGCCGCTTCGCGCTGCGCCTGGCCGCTTCACGTAGCTGGTTCGCGGGGACCGAAGGCCCATCTCACCGCGCCGGAGGCCACCGCGAAGGAAACGTCGGTCGTGGGTCGTCGTCTCCAATGTCGGTCGCGTCGGTTCCGCAACTTCCCGCTCAGGCGTTGCCGGGTGTTCGACGACGGTCTGTTCCTGGGCGGTCGTCGGGTGCGGCAGCGGGCCGTCCTGCATCTTGGGGGACCGTCGTGGCAGGCCCATAAACCGCGCCCGGCTGTAGAGACTGGGCACTGTCCGGTCCATGCTCTCGGCGATCCGCTCGAGGGTCCAGTCCGTCGGCCACAGTTCGTTCAGCCGGTCATCGTCGGCCCTGCTCCAGCGGCGCTTCCGCCCGACGCACATCCCGCCGCTATGCTGCGGTGCGCCGTTTGTGTCGCCATCGGCCTGCCCCGCCTCTTCCGTCGCCCGTCCTGGCTGGACGCACTCCGAAACCACCGTGTCGACAACCGGCGATGCCGCCTGCACCCTGCCGGGGCAGCCGCGCCCCTCGATGACGAAGCGTTCCATCTGCTCCGCCATCTCCATGGCAGTCTCCAGGTCGGGCTGTTTGCTCAGGGAAAAAAGCAGGAGATCGCGTCGCAGTTCCTGATCCGCCGTGAGACTCATCGAAAACCTCCCGAAGCTGTCGTCAGTGACAAACATCGGGCGGAAATTATGTCAAATACCGCCTGCGTTCAATTACAAGTAGTCAGATTAACTATAGACACCCCTGAAGATCGGCGAAAAACATACATAATTGTATTGAAATTTATTAAGAAGAAAGCCGACCGAGCACTGGCCGGCGCCTCGTCGGGACTTCAGAGCCCATGAGAAGCTGCTGCGACGTCCTGCGCGCGTCAGAAAGACAGGGTGATCCCGACGGTTACCGCGTTCTCATAGTAGGAGCGGTCGTCCTCCGTGGAATCCTGAAGCTGGAAGCTGTAGTTCAGCGATGCCCGCGCATCCGAAGACAGCCGGTACCCGAGGCCGACGTTGAGGGTGTAGGTATCGTCGAGGCGATCGTCCTCCTCGAAGTCACTGCGCTGATAGCTGGCGCTGCTGGTCAGGGTTATTTCCTGGCTCAGCGGGCGCCCCCAGGTAAGCCTTGCCTCGTAGAAGTCCTCGTCGCCTTCCGTGCCGCCCTCGCTGGTGCCCGCAAGGCCGGTAAGCCGGAAGGTATTACGGCCGGTACGATGGTCCGCCCCGACCCGCAGCGTCCGGGTACGCACCGTCTCATCCTCGAAGGTGAAGGGATCGTCGGGATCGAAGATCTCGCCGGTCTCTTCGTCTTCCAGCTCTCCGGTAACGGGATTGAAGACCAAGCGGTTGAGATTGGAGATCGCGCGCTCCTGCGACGATTCCAGGGCTTCGGAGTAGCTCGCGCGCAAGCCGGTCTTCGGGCCGATCTGATAGTTCAGCGACGCATCGAGATTCTCGTCATTGTCGCTGAGCCCATAGGTCGCCCGCATCGAAAGGTCGGGGTTCGGTTCCCAGGCGAAGCCGCCACGCCAGGTTACGTTGCTGAAGTTGTCGCTGCTGTCGTCGTCGCCGTCGCGGTATTCGTAGCCGATCGATCCCAGAAGGGAGAAGTTGCGCCATAAGGCGTAATCGACGCCGAAGTCCGTGCTGGCGGATGAGATATCGGAGTCATTGGTGCGGATCTCCTGCCCCGCGCGATTGGTCCAGGTCCAGCCGAAAAAGGAGAAGTCATCACCGCTGTCGAGGATGAAACTTGCCTCGTGATCGAAGGCATCAGACTCGTTCGACGAACTGATCAGCACGGGGCTGAACCTGTAGCGCCATTCGGCATCTGCGAAATCGCCCAGCCGGTGAACCAGGTAGGGGCTTGCCGTCAGGGTCGCCACCGTATTGCGGTTCGAGGTACTGGCACCGGACGCCGACGTCGACTCGCGCGAATCCAGCAGTTGCCGGCTGACCGAGGCGCTGAGGTCGAAGAACACGAGATCCGGGGCGAGTTCCGTCGTCGACGTGCCGTTGATGCGCGGGTCGAGCGAAAAACCCGGATCGTCGCCGCCGAATTCCTGGACCGCGGCAATGTTGCCGGAGAACGCAGCCGTGACCCGTGCGGAATTGCCCCTGATGGACATCTGCGGGCCGGCACGGGTGACGAGACCGGGCTCACGCTCGCCGCTGGGTTCCTGGTCGATGTTGTCGCTGAAGGTCTGGCTGGCCGACATGCCGTAGGTCGCGCGCCACTCGCCCTCGAAAAAGCCTTCCGGAATGACGATGATGTCGCCGGGCACCAGATCCTCATTGGCGCTCGAGTCACCCTCTCTCACGAGATCTGCCAGACGCACCGGGATCGTCTCGTACAGGCCGTCGGAGGCGCGCAGAATCACGGCCGCGTTGCCGTCCGCCTGTCTCGACAGCCCGCCGGTCGCAATGATCGCATCGAGGATGGTCATGCCGCTGCGATACGGCAGCGCTTGAGGCGCCGCCGCTTCGCCGATCACCCGGATCTGCTGGCTGGTATCCCCCACGCCGCCGGAAACCGCGATGGAAACCCTGGGTTCCTGAACGTACTGGGAGAGCTTGGTCTCGATCTCGTCGGCCAGATTCTCCGGAGTCTTGCCGGCCGCAAAGATCTCCTCGACCAGGGGCATGGAAAAGCGGCCATCCGGCCGCACAATCACCGCGGTGGAGAGCTCGGGCTGGCGCCAGACCGTGATCGACAGGGTATCGCCGGGTCCGATCAGGTAGGTCGGCGGTTGCGATCCATCGGCAGCGGCGAGAGGACCGGCGGCGAAGGACACCAGCCAAGCGGCCAAAAGCGCAGAAAACAGGCGCCCGCCACACCACGGACCACACACCCTTCGCCGCCAGCCAACCCTGAGCGTGCGAGTGGACTCAGACAAGATTGCCCCCCAATCGGTATCTGACCCAGACGATCGGCCACCCCCCAAATCAACCCCGCGCCCCTTCCGCCGTCTCAATTCTGGCGGTCTGTCTTGGCTGCCAAGCGGCGGACAAAACCTTGCAGGACTGTAGAATACGTGATCATCTTAATCTATTCCCTCCCTGTCCAGCAGGAAACCGCATCCGCCGCAAAGAAGCTGGCGGGAACCCGCCCCACCCGATGCCTTCTCGCAGTGTCGGCCAGGGGCCCGACAGGGTAGAGTGTCAGTCTGTTCGCCTCCGAGGCCCGACCGTCCAACAGGGAGAGCGGCAATGAACGTCAAAGCTGCCTGCATTTCGCTTGCTACCGCTGCAACCACGGCTGCCTTGCTGTTGGCGGCCAGCGGCCCTGAGGTCGCGGCGCAGTCCGCCACGGCCCCCGTTAACTGCGCGGTCGACCGTCTGGGCACTGTCCAGCAGACCACCGCCGCTGACTGCCATGGCCGGATCGTGTCGGACGAAGAGGCCGAAGAATTCCGCCAGCAGCGCCGCACGTACATCCAGCGGGTGCTTTCGCGCAAGACCGAGATCCCGATTGCGGGCAAGCGCCTGACGGGCATCGGCTCAGGATTCTTCGTCACCGCCGACGGCAGCGTCGTGACCAACGGTCACGTGGTCGAGAACTGCTCCACCGTGACGGTTACGCCGGCATTCGGTGAGATGAAGCTGGCCCGCGAAATCGTCAGGGACCAGGATGCCGACATCGCCCTGCTGCGCACCCATGCCGCCTCGCCCGGCGTGGCGCCGCTGGTGCCCGATAACGTCAGGGCCGTTGTCGGCCCGGCCTACGTGGTGGGGTATCCTGAGATGGGCATGGCCACCATCGAGCCGATTCTGACGAACGTCGACGTCCTGTATCGCCAAGGCAACACGCCCTACGGCCCTGCCATCGTCATCAGCGGCGACGTGCGTCGGGGCAACAGCGGCGGCCCGCTGCTTGACGAGGGCGGCGACGTCATCGGTCTGGTGGTCGCAAAGATCGATTCGGTGGCCCACTACAAAATCACCGGCAGGGTGGTGCGCGAGATCGGCCTTGTCCTGCCGGGGGATGTGTTGAGCCGCTTCCTGCTGTCCCAGGACGTCAAAATCGAAGGGGCCCGGCAAGAGGCGCCGCAACCGAACGACCGCATCCTGGAGCAGGCGCGCGGCTATATCGCCCGGATCGGCTGCTGGAACTAGCCGCGTCTCCGCCGCAGCCGGGCTTTACGAAGACCCGCGCTTCCTGACAGAAAAACGGCAGCTGGGCGATTGCATGGCGTTGGCCGATGCAAGACAATGCCGCCACGTCTTGGAGGCGGGTAGCTCAGAGGCAGAGCGCTCCTTTAACATAGGAGAGGCCGGACGGTTCGATTCCCTTCCCCGCCTACCAGTTCCACCAACCTGCCGCTTTGCACCGGTTCACCGGGGCTGCCGGTCACCGGTCCTTCCGGTTACTGGGGCTGCCGGTTACTGGGCCGGCTGGTTCAGTTCGGCGCCGGCGGGCTGCCGCTGAGGCACGGGCTGACCTCGCCGCAACAGGCTGTAGACCTCGAGCGGATCGGAGGGCCGGCCTCCCAGCTCTTCGCGGAAGAAACGGAAAAAGCGGTCCATCGTGTCCAGGAAAGTCGCGAGTTCGGCATCCGACCGCACATACGGCGTCATGCCCGGGAACATAGACGGTGAGTGGTAGGTGAAGGAGAAGATGCGGCAGCCCTGCTGGAACAGGCTGCGCGCCAGCCGCAGGTTGGCCGCCAGGTCGACCCCCTCCGGGGTCAGGCGGATACGCTCCAGCAGGCCGCTGCGCGCCAGCATTCCCGGCAGGCGAACGCGCATGCCCAACGGGCTGCTGGCGTGGGGATAGACGGCCGGCCCCAGCGATCGCAGCAAGCCATGGAACCCGCAGGAGAGCGGAATCTCCAGCAGGGTGCCATCACTGCCGAACCATGAGGGCTGGAAGCCCGCCTGCGAGAAATCCGGGCCGCCATCCCCGGAAAAGCTGGTGTAGGGGACGACGCTGACGTCGATCAGGTAGCCCAGTTGTTCGAGGATTCCGGCCGTGGCCGGCCCGACGCCATAGCGTCCCGCCTTGTAGATGACGGGACGGCTCCCAAAACCCTCCGCGATTGCCGTTGTCAGCGCTTCCAATTTGGCGCGCTCCAGATCGGCCGGCAGGTTCCCGGGATAGGAATTCCGGGCGTTGACGGCTTCGCTGTGCGGAGGATTGACCCAGGGGTGCAGGTGGGTGCCGATGCGGCACTCGCCCCTGTCGGCGAAAACCCTCAGAGCGGCCACGGCAGCGGGCGTGGCGGCCACCGGATAATCGATGACGTAGGTAGGCACTATGCCATGGCGGGCGAAGACTTCCTGAGCCCGGCCCTGGGCTGCGATGGCGCTGACCCCGGTGTTTTCACGGGCGTGCGGACGGCTCCAGTCGAACTCTTCCTCGGTGTCGACGACCACCAGCAGCAACGGCGGATGATCCGCCGCCAGCCGCGGCGGCGCCTCGGGGCTGCGGCCCAGAGCCTGTAGGAATTCGCTGCGGACCACTGTCGCATTCCAACTTGGTTAACGCGTCCCTGCGGGCACCGCGGATCCCGGGCCGCCGCAGGCCCGACACCCTATACGCTTGCCTTTGCGCTGCCAATTAACAGTGCCGCCCGCTGCGTCCCAGAAGGTCGCGCAGCGCCGCCGAGCACGCCCCTTTTCTGTAAAGATAATTTACACCTTGTGCGGGCAGCCCGCGTGCTAACCAAAGAGTGGCATGCGGTTACAGGGGGTTATTAACTTGGTATAGATTTTGCGTGTGTAAGATTAGCGATTGGCTGCGGACGACTTCGCGGCAGTGAATCGCGGCTTGTTGCCGACCAATAAGGCGGCCAAAGGCCGGGGCGAAAGTGGTAGCATGCCATTCGACCCTCGAACCGAGATTTGTTAGTATGTTATTTTCGGGCCATAAGGTAGACGAGCCGTTCGGGGGTAACCCCGGACAAACCAGACAGGAAAGTTAGGGCGCTAAGGCAGGATTGCTAGCATGGCGGATAAAGACCGCAGCGAGATTGAGCAGGACAAGATCGAGGCTGCCCCCGGCGTAAAGGCCGAGACAGCGGAGGAGGAGAGTCCTGAGCAGCGTGCGCGCCGCGAGGCGCGCCGGCGCGTGCTTACGGGCGGGCTGGCCAGCGCGCCGCTCATTCTCACCCTCGCGTCCCGCCCCGCTCTGGCGACCTGGGGATCAGGCGGCGGCACCGACCAGTGGGGCAAGTGCGGCTACTCGGGCATGCTTTCGGGCAACCTGTCGCAGGTCAACACGACCACCACCTGGTGCAAAGGCAAGACGCCGAAGTACTGGAAGACCAAGGAGGACGACTGCAAGCGTCACTTCCTGACCGGCCCGTGCAATCCCATCTACATGGATTACACCGATTGCAACGACTACTCAGTTCCCAGCAAGTACGCGCTGAATAACTATCGCAAAGTCCTGCAGCGGAATTACTGGGCCAACCGCGCGAAAATCCAGAAGGTCGACGAGTACCTGTACTGGCTGGACCGCTACCCCGGGCTTGATTCGCCGCCCTTCGGCACCCGTTTCTCGGAAGTCTTCGGCGGCAACATTGCACAGGACTCCCGCCTGACCCTGATGCAGGCGCTGTGGCTGGACGAAGAGAGCCCCTATCCGCCGAGCGGCAATGCCGGCCCGACGCCGTTGCTGGCCCATTCTGCCGCGGCGTATTGCAACGCCTGTGAGTACGGCGAGGAAAGCTTCGGCCTGTCGCCGCGCGGCGTCGTCGACCTGGTGAAAGATCACATCTACTCCGATCCCTTTGGGTTGGAGGAGATGCTGCGGATGATGAACGACCAGGGCTAACCCCCGCTCGCATCCCGGCCTGACGCTCTCCCAAGAGTCTCCGCACATGACAGTGGATCGACCCGCCCCGTCCCGCGAAAGCGTGTGGCGCATCGCCCCCGAGCATGCAACGGCGTGGCGCGCCTGGGACGGTGAGATCGTGGTCTACGATGACCTTTCAGGCGATACGCTGAAGCTGGACGTCATCATGGCGGCCACTTTCGAGCGCCTGCAACAGGGCGCGGTCTCTCTGGACGTCGTCGCGGACCATCTGGCCGCCACTCTGGATCTCGAAGGCGACCCGCGGGTAAGGCGGCTGGCGGAAATCGCCCTCGAACGCCTGTCGCTGAGCGACCTGATCGTGGCCGAGGCCCTCTGATAGCGCGAGCTCGCTCAGGTATCTTGCGCCGCAAGGCCCAAGCGCAGATCATGAGCGCCTTGGGCAACGAAACTCCGGCGTGGGCGCTTGCAATCCAGTGAAAACAGCAGAATTCCGCAAGGCAGGAGCCTTGGCCGGCCGCGCGGCCGCGACCGCTCGCAAGGGCACTTCAGCCGGATGACCCGGAGCGGACGGTGAAACTCTCCGCCTGGTCCAGGGACGAACTCCGCGCCCGGCTCGCGAGTGGCGGCCTGTGTCTCAATACCGGCCCCTTCATCAGCCGCATCCGCACCCGCATTCCCGCGGTGGTCGACGGCATCGCCTTGCTCTATGCCGACAATGCCGTGGCCCCGGATGCGCCGTTTGCCGACTTCCACATTGCTCTGTCCCAGCCGCTCGGCCTGCGCCGCTGGTACAAGCCGCAGGTCCTCTTCGACGTCGACCGCGCTGTTCCGTTCAAGCCCCTGCCGCTGAACCAGGCCCTCCCGCTGCTCGAATGGGGCCTCAACTGGTGCATCGGCATCTATGCGCACCGCTTCCTGATCGTTCACGCGGCAGCCTTGGAGAAGAATGGCTGCGCGGTCATCCTGCCCGGCCCGCCCGGGTCGGGGAAAAGCACTCTGACGGCCTACCTGGTCCACAACGGCTGGCGCCTGTTGTCTGACGAACTCGCCCTCGTCTCCCTGCAGGACGGCCGCATCACGCCCCTCGCCCGCCCCGTCAGCCTGAAGAACCAATCGATCGATATCATTGCCAAAGCGGTCCCCGGTGCCACAATCGGCCCCCGCGCCGACGACACGGCCAAGGGCACGGTCGCTCTGATGAAGGCCCCGACCGACAGCCAGGAGCGGATCGCCGAAACCGCGCGACCGGCCTGGGTCATCTTTCCCCGTTACACCGCAGGCGCAGAGGCGGTTCTGGAAGCGCGCTCTAAGGCCGATACCCTGATCGAGCTCGGCCGCAACGCATTCAACTACAGCATACACGGCCGCCGCGGCTTCGAAGTCCTTGCGCGGCTGGTCGAGGGCTGCTCCTGCCACACCTTCACCTACAGCAATCTGCAGGACGCGCAGTCGGTCTTCGCGGCGCTCGCGGCGCAGCCACGCCCCGCCAAGCAGGCCTCGGCATGACCACGCTTCCGGTCACCGAAGGCACAGGGAGCCTGTTGCCGGCCTTGTTGCGCCGGCCCGGCGCATTCGCCTCGCTCAGCCTGCAACAGTGGGACCTCGTCATCCGCCAAGCCCTGCGGGCGGGCATCCTTGCGCGGCTTTGCTTCCAGCTCGACGAGATGGGCCTGCTCGACGCCGTTCCGGACCGTCCGCGCCACCACCTGGAGGCCGCCCGGACGGTTGCCCAGAAGCACATGCGCGATGTGCGCTGGGAGATCGCCTGCGTTCGCCGCGTTCTGGAGAAGCATGACATTTCCGTTACGCTGCTAAAGGGCGCCGCCTACGCGATGGCTGACCTGCCGCCGGCGCGCGGGCGCCTGTTCAGCGACATCGATTTCATGGTGCCGCGCCATCGGATCGAGGAGGTTGAACGCATCCTCATCGAGGCGGATTGGGGCTCGGCGGCGCTCGACGAGTACGATCAGCAATACTACCGGCGCTGGACGCATCAGATTCCACCGCTACAGCACTACAAGCGCAACACGGTGCTCGACGTCCACCACACCATCGTCCAGATCACGGCACGCGATGCGGTCGAAGCGGACCTTCTGGCGGCGGCCAGCCAGCCGCTGGGCGACGATGCCCGGCTGCGGATCCTGGCGCCTGCCGACATGGTTCTCCACTCCGCCGTCCATCTTTTCAGCGAGGGCGAATTCGACCGCGGGCTACGGGATCTGCTCGACCTCTCAGACCTGCTGCGGCACTTCGGCAACCAACCGGGATTCTGGGAAGCCCTGCCGGCGCGCGCGGAAGAGCTGGGCCTTACCGGGCCGCTCCATCTGACCCTGAGGTACGTCGAACGCGTCCTTGGGCAGCCGATCCCCGAGGCAATGCGCGAGGCGAGACGACGCTGGCGCCCCTCCCCCGGCAAACGGGTTCTGCACGATGCTTTGTTCCTGCGCGCCCTGCAGCCGGACCACCACAGCTGCCACACACCCCTCACCGGATTCGCCCGCTGGCTCCTTTACGTTCGCGCGCACTATCGGCGTATGCCACTAGGCCTTCTTGTGCCCCACCTGCTGCGCAAGTCATTCCACCGCCCTCCCGAGGAGGAGGAGCCGCCACGCGTCCTGCCGCTGCGCCGTTAAGGTTAATGGCCGTCGCAGGACGCTACCAGTGGTGCGGCATCTCTCCGCGCCCTCAACTAGATATAGTCTGAGAATGATAATTGGGTACATTGCCTCGCTATTCTGGATAGTTGGCATCGCCAATCCAGAACCCAACGTGTAGATTGTCCCCCACGGCAGGAACCGGTTCTGGCCCACGACATTGACCAAGGCAGGAACGCTAGGCACGTGGCGGTGAAGGCATCCCGATGAACTACACTGAATTCTTCAAATTGAAGGAGTACCCCTTCAATCTGACGCCCGATCTGCGCTTCTACTTTCGAAGCCAGTCGCAGCGGCGGGCGTTGTCCTATCTCAGCTTCGGCCTGAGCAAGGGCGAAGGCTTCGTCGTCATCACCGGCGAAATCGGCGCGGGCAAGACGGTCTTCATCGATTACTTCCTGAACAACCTGCCCAAGAACAACGCCGTCACCGCGACCATCGCGAGCACGCAGTTCGAGGCGGAGAGCTTCCTGCGCATGGTCGCCTCGGCTTTCGGCCTCAGCCAGGAACACGCCGACAAGGCGACGGTGTTCCGCAACATCGAGGCCTTCCTGCTGGATGCCCACCGGCGGAACGTCCGCGCCATTCTTGTCGTCGACGAAGCGCAGGGCCTGCCGGTTTCTGCGCTCGAAGAGCTGCGCATGCTCTCCAACATTTATCATAAGGGCCGACCCCTCCTGCAGGTCTTCCTGATCGGGCAGCCCGAATTCCGCCGCAAGCTGGCGGGGCAAGGCCTGGAACAGCTGCGCCAGCGCATCGTCGCCATTCATCACCTCACCCCGCTCAATGAAGCGGAGACGCGCGAGTACATCTTCTCGCGGCTGAAGACGGCGGGCTGGGACAAGGATCCGACCTTTGCGGATGACTGCTTCCGCGTCATCCATCGCGAGGCCCGCGGCGTGCCCCGCCTCGTCAACAACCTCTGCGACCGTCTGCTTTGGCATGCCTTCATCGAAGAGAAGCATGACATCTCGCGCGAAGACGTCGAGATGGTCGTCGACGACATGCGTCTCGACGCCGCCGGACTCTCCCTCGATGGAGAGCCGCCGGCGGAAGTGCAACTCGATGTGGAGTCCGAGGGCGACCAAGCGGGCGAGCTCCAGGAAGATGTCTCTGCGGACCGCGACCGGGTCATTGATTTTCGCAGCGGCTCTCACGACAAGGAGGGCTGACGGCCAGTGACCCTTTTGGTCACCGACTGGACGCAGAAGCGTGAACAATGACCGGAACAAGTCAGCAGATACCGCGAAGGCCAGAGCGAGGGGCGAAGCCATGACGCGCCACGGTACTGATGCCATCACCGGGGCGATGACCGTCGACGTGGAGGACTATTTCCAGGTCGCTGCCTTCGCCGACAAGGTTCAGCGCCACGAGTGGGACAGCTATCCCTGCCGCGTCGAGCGCAATGTGGACCGTATTCTCGGCATCTTTGCCGACAACGATGTCAAGGCCACCTTCTTCACGCTGGGCTGGATCGCGGAGCGCTATCCCGGCGTCGTGCGGCGGATCGTCGACGGCGGCCACGAACTCGCCAGCCACGGCTACGACCACGTAAAGATCCACACCCAGTCGCCAGCCGACTTCCGTCTGGACATCCGCAAGACGAAGGCAATCCTCGAGGACATCGGCGGCCAGCCAATTCGCGGCTACCGTGCCGCAAGCTTCTCCATCGACAGCCGCTGCCTGTGGGCTTTCGACGTCCTTGCCGAGGAAGGCTACGCCTACAGCTCCAGCGTCTATCCGATCAAGCACGACCACTACGGCATGCCGGAAGCCTCGCGCTTCACGTTCCGCCCCAGTGATCGGCACGACCTTGTCGAAGTGCCGATCACCACGCTGAACCTGTTCAATCGCAACCTGCCCAGCGGCGGCGGCGGATACTTCCGGCTGCTGCCATACGGGGTGTCGCGGTGGGCGCTGCGCCGCATTTCGCAGCAGGAGCGCCGGCCAGCCATCTTCTATTTCCATCCCTGGGAAGTCGACCCGGACCAGCCGCGTTTCGAGGACGCCTCCTTTCGCTCCCGCTTCCGGCACTACATCAACCTGAGCCTCATGGAAAAGCGCCTTCGGTCCCTGGTGAAAGACTTCCGCTGGGACCGGATGGACCGCGTGTTCCTGTCCAACGAACTCGATCAAGAATGCCGCGAGATACCTGCGATAGTATCCAAGTCGATAGCCTCCTAGACGGGGCCGACGCAGATTGGGATCGTTTTGTCGAGGGACGGCCGGAAGGAACTTTCTTCCACCTCTCCGGCTGGAAAGCCGTCATTGAAGAAAGCTTCGGACATCGCTGCCACTATCTGAGAGCGCGCCAGGGCGGCGAGATCGTCGGCGTTCTGCCGCTCACCCACGTGCGCGGCAGGATTTTCGGCAACAGCCTTTTCTCGAACGGATTTTGCGTCTACGGCGGCCCGCTTGCGGCAACCCCGGCGGCCCTCGCGGCTCTGGATCAGGCTGCGATCGCCCTGGCCCGCGAACTCGGCGTCGAGCGTATCGAATATCGCCTGCGCGCGCCGCTGCATCCGGATTGGCCCTGCAACAGCGAAACCTACGTCACGTTCCGCAAGACCATCGAGGCCGATCCGGAAAAGGCGATGCTGGCGATCCCGCGCAAACAGCGCGCCATGGTGCGCAAGGGAATCAAGGAAGGTTTGGCGAGCGATGTCGACGCCGGTGTCGATCGCCTCTATCCGCTCTATGCCGAGAGCCTGCGGAACCTCGGAACGCCGGTGGTCGGCCGGCGCTATTTCGAGTGTCTGAAGTCGATCTTCGCCAACGCGAGCGAGGTGGTCACCATCGTGAAGGACGGCCAGCCGCTGTCCAGCGTCATCTCCTTCTTCTTTCGCGACGAGGTGCTGCCCTACTACGGCGGCGGCAGCGCTGCGGCGCGCAGCTATGCGGCTAACGATTTCATGTACTGGGAGGTGATGCGCCGGGCCTGTGAGCAGGGCCTGCACCTCTTCGACTTCGGCCGCAGCAAGGTGGGCACCGGTTCCTTCGCCTTCAAGAAGCACTGGGGCTTTGAGCCTGAGCCTCTGCACTACGAGCACTTCCTGCTCCGCCTCGACGAGGTGCCGGAGATCAACCCCTTGAATCCCAAGTACGCCCTTATGGTCGCGACCTGGAAACGGCTGCCGCTGGTGGTCGCCAACACCCTTGGCCCCCTCATTGCCCGGGAACTCGCCTGAATGCGTCCCGCGCCCTCGATGGAAATGGTTAACGGCGACGCCCGGACGGCGGGCGCCAGGCATTGCCGTTCGCCCCAAAATGCTGGAGGATGTGGACCGCAACGGCCGGTTTCCGCCCCGGCCGGCGGTGGCCGCTGCGGCCGCCTCACCGTCGCCAACCCCGTCGTTTTCCGTGCCGTGGCCGGCCCGGGGATCGCTTGATCGGATACCGTATACCATGTGTGGTCTGGTAGGAATTTTCGACACGACAGGCAGGCGGCCGGTCGACCGCGACCTGCTCTCGGCGATGAACGACAGCCTCGCCCACCGGGGCCCGGACGGCGACGACCTGCACCTCGAAGAAGGCATCGGTCTTGGCCACCGGCGGCTTTCCATCATCGATCTGGCCGGCGGCAGCCAGCCGATGTTCAACGAGGATGGGACCGTTGCCGTTATCTACAACGGCGAAATCTACAATTTCCAGGAACTGGCGCAGGAACTGCGCGAACGCGGCCACCGCTTTCACAGCGTCTGCGACACCGAAGTGATCGTTCACGCCTGGGAAGAATGGGGCGCGGACTGCGTCCAGCGTTTCCGCGGCATGTTCGCCTTCGCGCTGTGGGACGGCAACAGCGAGACGCTGTTCCTGGCCCGTGACCGGCTGGGGATCAAGCCGCTCTACTACGCGGCCCTGCCGGATGGACGCCTGATATTCGGCTCCGAGATGAAAGCGCTGTTGTGCGACCCGGTCCTGGAGCGCGAGTTCGATATCCAGGGGATCGAAGAGTACTTCGCCTTCGGCTATGTCCCCGACCCTCGGACGATTTATCGCAGCGTCCACAAGCTGCCGCCGGCCCATACCTTGGTGTGGCAGCGCGGCAAGCCGCAGCCGGCCCCGCAGCGCTATTGGGAGATCTGCTTCCAGGCCGACAACCGTATGAAGGAAGCGGACGCCTGCGTCGAGCTGCGCGAAAGGATGAGCGAGGCGGTAAAGATCCGTCTGATGGCGGATGTTCCGCTCGGCGCCTTCCTCTCCGGCGGCGTGGATTCCAGCAGCGTGGTCAGCATGATGGCGGAGCACTCCTCCGGCCCCGTGAACACCTGCTCCATCGGCTTCGACGTGCCCGACTTCGACGAAGCGATCTATGCCGAGCAGGTGGCCAAGCATCTGAATACCGACCACCGCAGCCGCCAGGTGGCCGCCGACTCCTTCGATCTAATCGAGGATATGTCGAAGTTCTACGACGAACCTTTTGCCGACAGTTCGGCCATGCCGACCTACCAGGTCTGCCGGCTCGCCCGGGAAAGCGTGACGGTCGCGCTCTCCGGCGACGGCGGCGACGAGGCTTTCGCCGGATACCGGCGCTACCGCTGGCATCATTACGAGGAAATGGTGCGCGGCACCTTGCCGGGCCCGCTGCGCCAGCCGGTGTTCTCCCTGCTGGGCCGGATCTATCCCAAGATGGACTGGGCTCCCCGCTCCTTCCGCGCCAAGACGACCTTTCAGGCTCTGGCGCGCGAAAGCGTGGAGGGCTACTTCCACAGCGTATCGATCCTCAGCGACGCCTTGCGCCAGCGCCTCTACTCCCCGCGCATGCAGCGGGAACTGCAGGGCTACCACGCGCGCAGCGTCCTGGAGGATACCCTGAAGGATGCGCCGGTCGAGCATCACCTCGACCGGGTGCAGTATGCCGACATGAAGACCTATCTGCCCGGCGACATCCTGACCAAGGTTGACCGCGCGAGCATGGCGACGTCCCTTGAGGTGCGAGTGCCCCTGCTCGATCACAAGCTGCTGGAATGGGCCGCCACCCTGCCGCCGGCATTCCGGCTGCGGGCGCGCGAAGGCAAGTATCTTCTGAAGAAAGCGATGGAAGAGCGTCTCCCCCACGACATCCTCTACCGCGAAAAGATGGGATTCAGCATCCCCTTGGCCACCTGGTTCCGGGGTCCGCTGCGCGAGGTCGTCCGTCGTCGGCTGCTGAACGGTGCGCTGGACCAGGTCGGTCTCTTCGACATGGGCTTCATCGAACGGCTGCTCGACGAGCACGCCACCGGCATCAGCGACCACAGCGTGCCGATCTGGGCCCTTCTCATGTTTGAGTCCTTCCTCAGCAACGTCCATCTCGCAGCGGTCGCATCTCGCGTTCCCGCGCGCGCGACAGGCACCTGAAAGCCAGAGGCGGACAGCGACCCAGCTTACTTGACAAAAAACCGTCGTCGGCGCACGGCCCTGCGATCCGCAGTACCGCGACGCCGGCGGAACGTGACGATGAACTGCTAGTGCCCTCGGAGAGGCGAGTATGAAGAACAACGAGAGAATTGCTGTTATCGGTTTGGGCTATGTGGGACTCCCTCTGGCGGTCGCCCTGGCGAATCATTTCGAGGACGTCGTCGGCTTCGACGTGAACAAGAAGCGCGTCGACAGCCTGGCCGGCGGTGACGATTGGACGGGCGAAATCGAGTCCGAGGTGCTGAAGGCTTCCCGCCTGAAGGTTTCTTCGGATCCCGAATGCCTGCGCAATCGCACCTTCTTTGCCGTCACCGTCCCCACGCCGGTGGACAAGAATCACCAGCCGGACCTCGGCGCCGTCCGGAGTGCCTGCCGCACCATCGCCGGCTATCTCGAGAAGGGTGCCATCGTCGCGCTGGAATCGACCGTGTATCCCGGCGTGACCGAGGACGTTTGCGGCCCGCTGATGAGCGAGGTCTCCGGGCTTGTCCTGGGCAAGGATTTCAAGCTGGCCTACTCGCCGGAGCGGATCAACCCCGGCGACCGGGAGCACGTGCTGGAGCGCATCGTCAAGGTGGTCTCGGCACAGGATGCCGAGTCTCTCGACCGCGTGGCTGACATCTACGGTTCCGTAACCTCGGCAGGCGTCCACCGCGCCTCGTCCATCAAGGTCGCCGAGGCCGCCAAGGTGATCGAGAACACGCAGCGCGACCTCAACATCGCACTGATGAACGAGTTGGCCATCATCTTCGAGCGTATGGCCATCCCGACGCGCGACGTGCTGGCTGCCGCCGGCACCAAGTGGAACTTCCTGCATTTTTCGCCGGGCCTAGTCGGCGGCCACTGCATCGGCGTCGACCCCTACTACCTCACCGCCAAGGCTCAAGAGGTCGGCTACAACCCCGAAGTCATCCTCTCCGGCCGGCGCATCAACGACGGCATGGGCGCTTTCGTCGCCGGCCGTGTCGTCAAGATGCTCGGGCAGAGCGGGGCCCTCAACGGTTCGGTCAAAGTCGGCATCCTGGGACTGGCATTCAAAGAGAATGTCCGCGACCTGCGCAACAGCCGGGTACCGGATATCATCGATGAACTGCGCCAGTATGGCATCGAGCCAATGGTCTACGATCCCATGGTCGATCCCGAAGAAGCCGAAGAGGAATTCGGCATCAAGCTGGTTTCCGCAGAGGCCATCGCCGGCCTCAACGCGATGATCCTCTGCGTCCCGCACCGCCAGATCATGGAGGGGATGAACCCCAGCCCGGCGAAGCGGCTGGTGAAGGGGGGCGTGCTGGTCGATGTGAAGTCGGCGCTCGACCCCAGCAAGCTGCCGGACTCGATCACCTACTGGAGCCTGTAGCACGGCTTGACGCAGCCCGGCCGGGCTGAAGGAGGCGGCCTTGCTCTACACTCTCGTAAAGACCCTGGTCCTGCCGCCGGCCTGCTTTTTCGTCCTGTTCTTCATCGGCCTGCTGGCCAAGCGCCGCTGGCCCAAGCTCGGACGCGCGCTTCTGTGGGGTTTGCTCGTCGTGGTCTACCTGGCCACGACGCCCTTCGTGGCGGGCGAACTGATGGCGCCGCTCCAGCCCTTCCCGCCGGTCGACCTTCAGGCCGCCGATCAGCGGGCCGATGCAATCGTCGTGGTGGGCGCCGGCATCTATTTTGCCGCACCGGAGTATGCCGCGCCGGAAGGCGGGGCTGCAGGGGCCGGCGCGTCCAATCTGGATGTCGCCGGCGCGCTCACCCTGCAGCGTCTCCAGTACGCCGCTTACCTCGCCAGGGCGACCGGCAAGCCGGTACTGGTCAGCGGCGGCCCGGCGGATCCCTCGAGCCTGGCGAGCCAGGGCAGCCTGGCCGACGTCATGGCAAACACCATGAATCGCGATTTCGGGGTTCCGGTGCGCTGGATTGAAGACCGCTCCGACAACACCCGGACCAATGCCCTGCTCTCCGCGGAGAAGCTTCGGGCAGAGGGGATCGAGCGCATCTACCTGGTCACCCATGCCTGGCACATGCCGCGCGCGCTCTTTGCCTTTGAGGAGGCCGGGCTGGAGGTGATCCCGGCCCCGACCCGTTTCGAGTCCCGCTCGACGATCGAGCCGCAGGACTTCGTGCCGTCAGCCAAGGCGCTGCTGGCAACGTTCTACGCCGTGCATGAATGGCTGGGCCTGGCCTGGTACCGGCTTCGGGGATAGCAGATCCGTCGCCGATATGCCCGTACCGGCGAGGTGCGTCGGGAAGTCCTGGCCTCAGGCCCCCTTCTGGTCGACGCTCTCCGCGCGGTCGGCGCCGTAGCCGTAGCCGTAACCGTACGAGCCGTAGTAGGAGCCGAACTCCATGTTGCCCAGGCGGGCCGTGGTGCGATTCAGCACCAGTCCCAGCCCCGGCCGGTCGCCGATCAGTTCCAATGCACTCATCACCGACTCACGCTTGGTGCGTCCTGCCTGGACCACGAACATGACCTGCCCCATGTGGGAGGCAAGCGCGACCGATTCCGTGGTGACCAGCACCGGCGGCGAGTCGAAGATCAGGATGCGGTCTTCGTAGCGGTGCGCCAATTCGGTAATGACCTCGTCCATGCGCGCGCTGGCCAGCAGCTCGGTGCAACGCTCGTGGAGCTGGCCGGACGGGATGAGCGACAGCTTGTCGATGTTGGTCCGCAGCATGACGTCGGAGATGTCCATCCGCGGGTCCTGCAGCACGTCGATCAGCCCCTTTGATGCCGACACGCCCAACTGGCGCAAGGCGTCAGGCTTGATGAAGTCGGCATCGACCAGCAGCACCCGAAGATCCTCCTCGGCGGCGATCGACATGGCGAGATTGATCGCCGTCGTCGTCTTTCCCTCGGAAGGCAGGGCACTCGTCACGACGATGGTGTTGCCGGGAGCATCCCCCTCGTCCCAGCGGCGGCTGAGCAGCATGCGCTTGATCAGCCGGAATTCCTCGACGGTGCGGTTGCGCTTGGTCTGCGGCGTGATGATGCCGCGCGATATGAGGTTGGGAATGTCGATCGTGACCTGCTTGGACCGCCGATCCGGATCGGCACTTTGCGCCGGAGCCTCGGCTTCGGCGGCGGCCTCGGTCGCCGCCGGAGTGCCGGCCAGAGGCGCAAGCGCGATCGCATCATCGGCCTCCTGCGCGGCAGGGGCGGCGTCTGGCCGCGGCGCGGGCGCCACCTCCAGGGCGTGTTCCAGCACGCTCTCGCCGGCTGCAGGCGGCGGCGCCGGCTGCAGGACCGGGCGCGGCGTCTGCTGAGCGGCGTTGCGGCTACTGATCACGATACGCTCGGCGGCACGCTCCACCAGCGAGGTTCGCGTCGGGCGCTGGGAACCCCCAGAAGTATCCGATTTATCGTCCATATCTTCTGTTCGCCAGTTCTAGGGTTCGACCAGACCGCGCAGCCAGGTCAGCAAATTCGTCGCGCTCTCAATCAGCACCTGAGAGCCCCGCTCGAAGATGTTTCCGCCCATGTCAGCTGCCACAAAGGTATCCAGACCGTATTGCCGCTCGATGACCAGCAGCAGGCCGAAGACCATAACGAGGCCCGCCACGGCACCGCCAAGAGCGGCGGTGTCGACGAAACGTCGCGCCGTTCTTTTCCGGGTGTCTGTTACGGAGCCGAGCACCGGAATGCCGGCGAAGTTGCGCAGCTCCACCGCCGTCGAGAAACTGGTGTCGAGGATCACCAACAGCAGGGCGAAGCCCGCGCCGGCCGCCGCGGCCAGGATCAGGACCGCGGTGAGGAAAAGCGGCCGGTTGGGGCCGGTCGGCTTGCTCGGAACGATCGGCGGCTCGATCAGGCGGTACTGCACTTCCTGGCCCACCGCATCGCGGTTCCTGGACATGCGGGCGGATTCACGCCGCGACAGCAATTCGTCGTGGCGCGCCTTGATGATGTCGTAGTCGCGGTTCAGCCGCTGGAACTCGGCTTCGATCCGCGGCACTTCCTCGGCTTTCGAAGCCAGCGCCTCGGCTTCCGCGCGCGCCGTGGCCGCGCGGCGCCGCAGATTCTCGATCTGCGTCTCGATCTGGATCAGCTGCAGCTTGATCTGGCCGTAGACCGGGTTCGGCGAGCCCAGGTCCGAAGCCGCAGTCTGGGCGATCGGCGGGGCCGTACCGTCGGCCTGGGCCTCCTGGCTCTTGCGCTGCTTTTCGAGCAGGCCGTCGAGCTGGCGCTGCAAGGTGACCACGTCGGGATGCTTGTCGGTGTACTGCGACAGCAGCTGGCGCAGCTGGGCCTCCAGCTCGACGATCCGATACTGCGTATCATCCGGCGGCCCGGTATTGGTCAGTGCCGCCGGCAGGTATTCGGGGATATCCTGCAACTCGGAACGCAGCAGGTCGCGCTGGGCGATCGCGACACTGAGGTCTTCTTCCAGCGACTGCATCATCTCATTGGCCGACGTGGCGCGGGACAGGTAGCTGCCCTCCCCCAGCACGACGTCGATGTTCTTCTGCTTGAAGTCGGCGAGGCGGTCTTCGGCCTGTTCCAGCCGGGTCTCGTAGTCGGAGATCTGCTGGTCGATGAACTCCTCAGCGGTATCCAGGTCCTGCCGGCTCTGGCCGAGATTGCTCTCCACGAAGATCGTCAGCAGCGCCTGCACCACGTCCCGCGCGCGCTGCGGATTCTTGTCCGTGAAGGAAATCCAGAAAATGTCCTCGCGGTTCGAGGCGACCGTGGTCCGCGACTGCAGGCTGTTCAGCAGCCCCTCCATTTCGGCGGGCCCGCGTGCCGCGAGGTCGTAGTCGGTCTTGCGGGCAACTTCCAGCAGGTTGGGGCGGCTCAGCAGGGTCTGCTTCATCAGCTGCACCTGCGCGTCCAGATTGCTCTGAACCGCGATACCGCGCAGCAGCGGCTGCAGCACGCTGGTCGTGTCCACATAGATGCGGCTCGACGACTCATAGACGCTGGGCATCGAGGCCACCATCAGCCAACCCGGGATCGCCACGGCCCAGGCCACCGCCACAATCACCCAACGGCGCTTCCAAAGCGCATTCACATAGTGAAAGAAGAGTTGGAAGATCTCTGTCACGCTGTTCGGCTCCCGCCATTGGTGCGCGCGTTGCTCCGTCGCGCGGCCCCAAGAATCACTGAGACCATACCTTAGTCTCTACCTATAAAATATTAATATATATGGGATTTATCCCAAATTTTATGTCCGCCGCTGCACCGCCACCCTGCGGCCTCAGCGGCACCTGATAAGAGGTTCACCGTACGGTGCTCCCAATTCAAGCTCTCAATTCATAATCAAAAGCGCGCTCCGCGTCTAACGACCATCTGCGCCGCGCCGGCGCAAGACTTCTCTAAAGAGCGCGACCTGTCCACGGGTGGTTTCTTCCCAGGAGAAGGCCAGGGCATGGGCCCGGGTGGCGGCGCGCGGCAGCGGGGTCTCCAGCAGGCTGCGGATCGCCCGACCGAGCGCCGCGGCGCTGCGCTCCTCGATCCACGCCCCGGCGGCGGGGGTGTTAACCATGTCCGTCACATCCGAAACCCTGGTCGCCACCACCTGGGCCCCGCAGGCCATCGCCTCCAGCAGAACGTTGGGCCAGCCTTCACGCTCCGACGCCAGGATCAGCAGGTCCGCGGCGGAGTAGACCGCCGGCATCTCGGCATGCGGCACGACGCCAAGAAAACGCACCCGCTGCGTGACACCCAGCTCGCCCGCCAAAGCCGCCAGGCGCGCGCGCTCCGGCCCGTCTCCGACGATCCACAGATGCAGCCCCGGAATGTCCGCCACCGCGCGGATCGCCAGGTCGTGGCCCTTCAGCGGCACCAGATTGCCGACGGAGATCGCCAGGGGTCCGGGCGGGGCCTCCCCGCCCGGGGCATGGGGGGGCACCGGCTGAAAAAGCGCCGTATCGACGCCGTTGCGCAGCACCGTGATGTGGCCCGGATCGATGCCCAGATCGGCCATGCGTCCGGCCAGGGCCCGGCTGACCGAGATCACGCCCGCCGCCCGCCGCGCGGCACTTATGATAAGCCGGCGCGGGATGGCATAATCGGGAATTAGGTTAATATCGGTCCCGCGGGCGGTGATGACCACCGGCAGGCCGAAGGCCTGCCCCAGCATGACCGCGGCGACGCCGTCGGGGTAGAAGTAGTGGGCGTCGATCAGGTCGAAGCGCTGCCCCGCCCTCAGGAGGTTGCCCAGGGCCCGCCGTGCGGCTGTGTAAAGCAGCCAGGGCGCCAGGCTCATCCCGACCTTGGGGATCGTCGGATAGCGCGGATGATCGATTGCGATCCCGTGGCGCTCTTCGTGGCGCGGGGCCCGCGCAAAGACCGCATAGGTCCCGAAGCGCCCAGACGTGAAGGGAAAATACGGTATCGGGGCCAGCACCCGCGCCGAGACCTCGCCCGAAGCGACGAGATGGCGCAGCCGGTTTTCCACAAAGACGCCATGCTGCGGCTTGGCGGCGTTCGGATAGAGCGTCGTGAAGGTCAGGATGCGGAGGGGCGCATCGAAGGGGGCGGTCGCCATCGCCCTATCCTTCAGCAAAGAGCGCGGCGTAGGCGGCGATCATGCCGTCGAGGCTATAGTGGGCCGCCGCCCTTTCGCGGTTCGCAGCGCCCAGCGCCCGCCGCCGGTCCGCATCGCCCGCCAGCGCCGCCAGGGCTGCCGTCAACGCACCCTCGGCGTCCCGCGGCACCACCAGCGCGCGGTTGTCCCCGGCCACGATGCGGGCGACGTCGCCGACATCGACCGCGGCCACCGGACGCCCCGCGGCCATCGCCTGCAGCAGGCTGTTCGGCATCTGCTCGGTGTCCGACGACAAGGCGAAGATGTCGAGGGCGCGCAGAACCGCCGGCACATCCTCGACATGCCCGAGGAACCGGCTGCGGCCTGCAATCCCCAGTTCCACCGCCAGGCGTTCCAGGCTGCCGCGCTCGGCGCCGTCGCCCGCGATGACCAGGCTGCAGGACTCGCGCCCGGGCAGGGCCGCAAAGGCGCGCAGCAGCCGGGCGACGTTTTTCTCCGCCCGCAGCGGCGCGACCGTCCCGATGATGGTCGTTGCGGGATCGAGGCCCAGCGCTTCCACGCCCTCCCGTCTGCCCGGCTCGGCGCCGTAGCGCACGAGGTCGACACCGTTGGGGATCTGCTGCAGGCGCTCGGCTGGCACCGACCAGGCCTCGGCAGCGATATTCATCAGCGTGAACGACGGCACCACGACCTTGCGCACGCGGGCGAGTGCGACACGTCGGAAGATATTGCGCCGCCACAACTGGCCGTTTCCCTCCTCCACGCCGAAGCCGCTTTCGAAGTGGATGTGCGCACAGGTCTCGAGAAAGCGGTTCGCCAGGGCCGGCTCGATAGCGCCCCAGTTATAGGTCAGCATCAGCTGCGGCGTCTCCTGCCGCACCAGCGTGCGCAGCAGAGCCATGCTGCGCAGCAGGTTGTAGCGCGGCAGCGTCAAGGTGCGGAACGCGACCTCCGTATGCGGCGCCAAGCGTTTGCCGGCATCAAAGCAGCCGTCCAGAGTGACGACTGTGTGACGGAAGCCCGCCGGCAGCCCGTTGATCACGTCGCAGATGCGGATTGGCACGCCGCCGTAGCCGAAGCTGGCGAAGACGTGCAGGAGGTGGCGCTGCTTCGCCTGCGGTCCGGAGAATTTCATAGCGTCTCTGCCAGTGGGGGCGGCGCGGCCTCTCCCCTTACCGCACACCGCTGGGCCACAGGATGACACGGGCCGTCTGGATGACAATGAACAGGTCCAGCAACAGGCTGTAGTGGCGCACGTAGTAGAGATCGTATTGCAGCTTGGTGATCCCGCCCTCGATGGAGTCGCTGTAGATGTAGTGAAGCTGGGCCCAACCCGTGATGCCCGGCTTCACGCGGTGCCGTTCGCTGTAGTACCCGACGCGGCTGGTCAACTCGGCAACGAACTCGGGCCGCTCGGGCCGCGGCCCGACGAAGCTCATCTCGCCTTTCAGCACATTGATGATCTGCGGCAGTTCGTCGATGCGGAACTTGCGGATGATGCGTCCCACGGCGGTGATGCGCGGATCGTTGCGCGCGGCCCAGACCGCATTGCCGTCGGCCTCGGCGTTTACCGTCATGCTGCGGAACTTGATGATCTTGAAAACCACGCCGTTCAGGCCGACGCGCTCTTGCCGGTAGAACACCGGCCCCGGGCTCTCGACCCGGATCGCCAGGGCCGTGGCCCCGATGATCGGCAGCGTGAGGATCACCAGGATCAGGCTCAGCACCACATCAAGGCCCCGCTTCACCGCCTGTTGGATCGAACCGCCGGTGAAGCCTTCCGCAAAGATAAACCAGCTGGGCCGCAGGCCGCTGAGATCGCAGCGCCCGGTCTCGCGTTCCATAAAGGTCATGAAGTCGTAGATCGGAATGCCGGACAGCTTGCAGTCCATCAGTTGCTGGATCGGCATCATGCCGCGGCGTTCCTGTACCGCCACCACGATTTCGCTCACTTCCTCATCGGTACAGAGCTTCAGCAGTGACTTCGGGGTGGGGACGATGCGCGAGCGGGTCACGTGGACGGCGTTGCCTTCCACGTCAAGAAAGGCCACGCACTTCAGGCCGTAGCTCTCGCTCGATCCTTCCAGCGCTTCGATCTGAGCGGCATTGTCCCCGGTTCCGAGCACCAGGATGCGCCGCGCGATGACGTCATTGTCGACCAGGCGCAGAAAGAGGTAGCGCAGGGTGAAGACGCCCAGCAGCGACAGCGGCAGGCCGTAGAACTGAGTGCGGCGCCACAGGGCGAGCGTCGGCCAGATGTAGTCGATGACGGACAGCACCAGGAAAGCCAGGCAGAAGCCGAGAATGGTGCGCATGAAGACGTCGTAGAAGCGCGTCGAATTCCGGCCGTGGTACAGCCCCATGGCAAACAGGGAACCGACGCCGCCCAGAGAGAAGATCAGGCCGTCCCAAAAGTACGTCTCGAACAGCCTGGCGACGTTCTGAGGCGGGCCCAATTGCAGAATCAGGGCCACGTAGAACGCGGCGAGAAAAACCAGCGCTTCACCGATCAGCAAGAAAGCAAACGGCCGCGCAAAGTAGTTCTGAGGTAACTTGAGAAACATCCGCCCTGCCCAGATGCGGCCCCAATACAGCCTTAAGATGAACCTCGGACTCAAGAACCACAAGTACTTGAGTCTACACTATTATCATAATCCGCCCAGCGGACCTTCCCGGCAGGAGACTACCTCAGCCGGGCCGGCAAAGCAGCCGATCAAAGGGGCGGACGGATGTCTCCACCGGCCCCCGCTGCGTGCCCAAAAGACGAGCGGTGGCTGAACGCGTGGCCAAGCCAATCAACCCCCGATCAACGCGCCGCCGCCGTGGCGAGTTCCCACTGCAGTGCCGTCTTCAGGATAAAATCGAGGTCGTCATGTTGCGGGACCCAGCCAAGCACCTCGCGCAGACGGGACGCATCGGCGACCAGGGCCGCCACATCGCCGGCCCGCCTGGCCGCCTGGCGCGCCGGCAGCGGCTTGCCGGTCAAGCGCTCCAGCCCCTCCAGCACCTCGCGAACCGAATAGCCCCTGCCGTAGCCGCAGTTCAGCGTCAGGCTGTCGCCGCCCTTGCCCAGGTGCTCCAAGGCACTGACATGGGCCCGCGCCAGGTCGCTGACATGGATGAAATCCCGGACGCAGGTGCCGTCCGCGGTATCGTAGTCGTCGCCGTAGATCTCGATGGCGCCGCGCTTGCCGCAGGCCGCCTCGCAGGCGACCTTGATGAGGTGCGTGGCGTCGGGGGTGGCCTGGCCGGTGCGCCCCTGCGGATCGGCCCCCGCCACATTGAAATAGCGCAGAATAACGTGGCGTAGGCCGTGGGCGACCGATGCGTCGCGCAGCATCCACTCCGACATCAGCTTCGAGGTGCCGTAGGGATTTGCCGGGCGCGTCGGAGCGTCTTCGCCGACCGTCGTCGCCTCGGGCTGGCCGTATACGGCCGCCGTCGACGAGAACACGATCTGCGCCACCCCATGGTCCACACAGGCCTGCAGCAGGGAACGCGTCTTGCAAGTGTTGTTGAGGTAGTAGGAAAGCGGCGCGGCGACCGATTCCGGGACCACCACATCGGCGGCGAAATGGATCACCGCCGCGATGTCGTGTCGCGAGATGATCTCGGCCAGCAGCTTCGGGTCACCGACATCCCCCTGAAAAAAGGGCACGTCTTCGGGCACCAGCCGGCGCTGCCCTTTCGAGAGGTTGTCGAGAACCACGACCGGGTAACCGGCATCCCGGCAGGCCAATACGGTATGGCTGCCGATATAGCCGGCGCCCCCGGTGATGAGAACTTGTCTGTCTGTCATAGTCCAACGAAACCGATGATTTAGGGCCCGAGCACCTGCCCGACACTCTATAGACGAGCCGTAAGCAAAAACAGAATGCAAACGCACGGCGGTGCCGCTTTGCCGGCTCGGCAGTCGCCTCCAGCAATCAGGTAGAAATTGAGAAGATCTTCCTCAACCAACCCGCTGGCGGGCTCCGCCTGGGCCTGTGCGAGCCCCCCCACTCACAACTGTCAGTTGCTTGCCACGCCGCTCCGCCCCTCGACCGGGGTTAAGAATGATGGGCGGTTAAATGGTAAACGGGCGAGGGGCAGGATCCTCTTCCAGGGCGACCCCGCCGCGCACGCTATCAATCCGGGGTAGACAGCTGCGTCGCCAGGTTCTAGCGTCTCTTATTGCCGCTCCCACCGCGTCCCAGGCCCCCGGCACCCCATCGATTATTCAATGAAATCCGACTGTAAGAAAAAATTTTTGTAAGCGTTGCAAAGAAGTCTCGCCCGCTCCGGTGGAGCGCTAACCGCTTCTCGGGCGGAGATTCATCACCGATCGGAAGGTCTTTTTACTGAGGGTTTGTAAGGCTCCGGATGGTTAATCACCCGCTTTCGGGAGCCGCCGCAGAGGTTGATAAGCGTAGCCCAGACCACGCCTCAAAGAGGTATTCGATCAAAAGGCTTAACCAAGAATAGCCAAGACCAGATGATTGACAAATACAACGCATAAAAATAACATTCTTCCCGGGAGCAGGTGAATTACGCAATTAATCAAAATGTGTAGGCGCCTGTAGACGCGGGTTACAAGGCAGAGACTAATCTCCACCGCTGCATGTAGTAGGGAAGTATTGCTTCCCTGGCGACGGTGCGCGCTCCCTCCGATGCACAACTTTGTCAAGAAGACAAAGAGGGGGATGTTACGATGTCATTGAATGAAATTTATAGAACAGCCGCATTTCGTCCGATTTCTGTGCAGCGCATTCGCTCGGTTCTGGCGCTTTCGACTTTGGTCGTCGGCTCTATTTCCGGTTACTGGTTCCTGATCGAGTACGTCCTGCCCTGAGCGCGGACAACTTCTTAACGGCCGTTCGTGCAGCCGGCGTCGCGATGACGCGCCGGCTGCTGCCGTTTTTAGCCTCCGGTTGATTACAGCGGCCCTTCCTATCTATAGGTTGCCGTCCCACTGTGATCCCCGTGTGTCTCCGTCGCAAATCAATCACAGGCCGCGGCCCGACAGCGCCCTCGCGGCCAGCCCCTACGCCTCGGTGACTGGCGTCGAGCTGCAGCGGGAATGTCCGGCCGAGGCTTCGGCGTCCCAATCGAGGGCGGGCGGAGCCGCTGCCCGGCTCGCTGCCACAGCGGTCTGCGCTTGTCGTCGTGATCACTCCAATTTATGGTTGCTTCAGAGGTGCGTAGCACGATTTGTCATGGGGGAGGCTAAGGCATGACCGGCAGGGGGACGAAGTCGATCGCTTCATTGTTTGGTGCGGTCCTGATCGCGGCAGGCTTGGCGGCCTGCTCCACCAAACCGGAGGTCCCGGAAGCGCAGTTTGAAGCGCCTGAGGCTCCTCCCCTCTACCAGATCGGTGCAGGCGACTCTCTGACCATTTTCGTCTGGCGCAATGCGGAACTGACCACCACGGTTAATGTCCGGCCCGACGGCCGCATTTCCGTGCCGCTCATCGAAGATCTCTATGTCGAGGGCAAGACCCCCAGCGACCTCTCCCGCGAGATCGAAACGGAACTCGCCGTCTACATCCAGGACCCGCTGGTCACGGTGATCGTCGGCGGCTTCGTCGGCACGTTCCCGCAGCAGGTTCGCATTGTCGGCGAGGCCTCGGAGCCCCAGGCCATTCCCTATCGCGCCAACATGACCGTGCTCGACGTCATCATCCAAACGGGCGGTTTGACCGATTTCGCCGACGGCAACAACACCACACTGGTGCGCACGCAGGACGGCGCGATCCAGGAGTATCGGGTCCGCCTCGACGACCTCCTGGAAGACGGGGACATTTCCGCCAATGTGGCTCTGCTGCCCGGCGACATCCTTATCGTCCCGGAAACCTTCTTTTGAGCATGTCGCCGGACGCGACGTTTCACCGGCGCCGACTCAGCAAGCACGGCCCTTCCCGCAGCGCCGGACGGTCTGCGCCTGAGGTTTGCGGACCTGGCGCGGCGGGATCGCCGGCACAGGCTCCGGACAGCCTGACGGGCCGCCGCGCCGCTTAGCAGACACGTCGTCCTACGCAGGCCGGAACCCGCTTCCGGCGATCGGAAAGAGAACATGGCCGCCTCGTCCCTCATCCAGCCGGTGATCCTCGCTGGCGGCAGCGGCGTTCGGCTGTGGCCTCTTTCCAGACCCTGGCGTCCCAAGCCCTTCGTGCGCCTTGTGGGCGACCGGACCCTGCTGCAGGAAACCGTCGACCGCTTCGCGGCACCGCAGGTTTTCGCGCCGCCCCTGTTGATCTGCAACCGCTCCCACCGCTTCCTTGTCGCCGAGCAACTGCAACAGATGGAGGTGAAGCCCCTGGCGATCGTGCTGGAGCCGGCTCTGCGCAATACCGCCGCGGCCGCCACCACGGCCGCGCTGTTTCTGGCCGGCGACAATCCCGACGCCCTTCTGCTGCTGGCCCCGTCGGACCACACCGTTCGGGACCGGCAGGGTCTTGCCGAGGCGATCGCCCTAGCTGCCCCGGCGGCCCTCCAGGGCCGCATCGTCACCTTCGGCGCCAGTCCGCAGCATGCAGAGACCGGATACGGCTACATCAGGCAGGGCGAGCCCCTGGCCGGCTGCCCCGGGTGCCACGCCATCGACCGCTTCGTCGAGAAGCCCGATCTCGCAACGGCCCAAAGCTACCTGGCAAGCGGCGGGTATGTCTGGAACAGCGGCATGTTTCTGCTCACGGCGCGCCGCCTGGTCGAAGAAATGGAGCGTCACGAGCCGGCCATTGTGAGCGCCTGCCGTGACGCGCTGGCCGGCGCCAAGGCCGACGAAGACTTCCTGCGGCTCGATGAGGACGCTTTCAAGGCCCAGCCGAGCATCCCCTTCGACAAGGCGGTGATGGAGCGCACGTCGGATGGCGCCGTCGTTCCGATCGACATCGGCTGGTCCGACGTCGGCTCCTGGGAGGCGCTCCACCAGGTCGCGGCGAAGGACGCAAGCGGCAACCTGGTGGAGGGAGCGGTCGTGGCGGTCGACAGCCGGAACAGCTATCTGCGCAGCGACACCCTGCCGGTGGCAGCACTCGGTCTGGACGGCATCGCCGTGGTCGTGTCGGACGACGCCATCCTGGTCTGCCCGTTGGATCGCTCCCAGGATCTCAGATCCCTGGTCGACGTCCTGGCGGGAGATCCGCGCTATGCTTGCCTTGTCGCTGAGCGTTCCGCCGGCGGCGACAATTGACGCGGAGGGACGCGAGGGCCGGTGACGCAACAGCAGGACATCGCGGGCCAGAATCAGCCGGAGGCCGCGGCCGAGGGGGCTCCAGGCGTTCCTGCGGCAAGCGCTGAGCGGCGTTTCCTCTCCACCCTGCGGGACGCGATCAAGCGGCTGCTCTACCGCGCCTACGAGCGCCGGCTGGTCGGTCAGATTCTCCAGGCGGCGCGGCCTCGCCACGTCGGCATCATTCTCGACGGCAATCGCCGCTTCGGCCGGCGGCGGCGCATCGCCGACCCCTGCACGCTCTATGCTCTGGGTGCGGAGAAGCTCGATGAGGTGCTGGACTGCTGTATCGCCCTGGGCATCCCGGCGGTCACGCTCTGGGTCTGCTCGACGAAGAACCTGGAGCGCGCGCCCGAAGAGGTCAACGGCATCCTCGCGGCGATCCAGAACAAGCTGTCAGCTCTCTCGACAGGCCCTTTCGTGCGCCAGCACGGCGTTCGCGTCCGCGCGGCCGGCCGGCTCGACCTGCTGCCGCCGCAGACCCGCGCCGCCATCGAAGCGGCGCAGGAGGCGACCAAAGACCACGACGCGGTGGTGCTGACCATCGCCGCGGCCTACGACGGCCGGGCCGAACTGGTCGATGCCCTGCGCTCCCTGCTGCGTGCCAGGATTCTCATTGCGGAGGATCCCGCCGCCGCGATCGAGGACATCTCGGCCGAAACCATCGCCGAGCATCTCTACCTGCCCGACCTCCCGGATCCCGACCTCATCATCCGCACCAGCGGCGAACTGCGCCTGTCCGGCTTCCTGCTGTGGCAGAGCGCCTACAGCGAATTCTATTTCACCGAAATCGACTGGCCCGACTTCCGCAAGATCGACTTCCTGCGCGCGATCCGCGCCTATCAGCAGCGCCAGCGCCGCTTCGGGCTTTAGCCGCGCGCTTACGAGCCCAGCTCTTCCAGCAGGGCCGCGGCTTCCGCACGGGCGGCGAAGGGCCGCCCGCTCTGCAGGGTCTTCTCCAGCAGCGCCCGCGCCGCCGCCGTGTCGCCCGTCCTGTGCAGCGCCGCCGCGTAGTGGTAGGCGATGTCATCGGCAGCCGGCGCGGCTTCATGTGCCTGCTTCAGCAACTCGAGAGCACGCTGGACCTGGTCGGCGTCCAGCAAGATCCAGCCCAGCGTGTCCATGATCGCCGGCTGGCCGGGGGCGAGTTCCAGCGCCCTTTCACCATGGGCAGCGGCCCGGGCGTCGCCGGCTTGCTGGTAGAGCCAGGCGAGGTTGTTCCACACCACGGGATTGTCGGCCGCCACCGCCTTCAGGCCCTCGTAGGACGCGGTCGCCGCGCCCAGCTCTCCGGCGGCAAGCTGTGCCTCCGCCAGCAACAAGCGGGACCCTGCGGAACCATTGGTCACCTCCGACAGGCGCCGGTAGCTCCGCACGGCCTCGGGGAACGCGCCGAGCCTTGACTGGACCCGGCCCAGCGCCACCAGGGCCTGCGGATTGCGCGGCTGCCGGATGGTGAAATCCTGCAACAGCCGCACCGCCCCGGCCAGGTCGCCCTGCTGCGTGAGATGCTCGCCGAGAGCCAGGGAGGCTTTCACGTTGTCGGGATTGGCCTTCACGGCGCTCTCCAGCCATTGCCGGGTGGCGGCGGTGTCACCGCGATGATTGGCCAGCGCCGCCATCCCCAACAGCGCGGCCGCATTGCCCGCCTCCCGCGATAGAATCTCCTGGTATTCCGCCTCTGCCCCGGCTGCGTCGCCCGACTGCGCCTTCAGGGCCGCCAGGTTGGCACGGGCCTCGTTGAAGCCGGGCTCGATCGCAAGGCCCCTCTCGAAGGCCGTCCGCGCCTTGTCCAACGCGCCCATGGCCGCGTAGGCACCGCCCTCCAGGTTCGCGGCGATGGCGCTCTGCGGAAAACGGCGGCTGAGATCCTGCGCCACCGTCAGGGCGGCCGCGAAGTCTCCGGCCTGAAGATGGGAGAATGCAAGCGCATAGCCGATCGCGCTGGCATCGGCGCCCAGATCGAAGGTGGCGTTCAGTGTCGCCAGCGCTTCGTCGCGCTCCCCCGTCGCCAATTGGGTCACCGCCAGCTGGCTCAGCACGCGCGGATCCTGCGGCGCCAGTTCGGCGGCCCTGCCCAGCATCGCAGAGGCTTCTGCCATGCGGCCGCTGCCGAGATAGGCATTGCCAAGCAGCAGCAGCACCTGGGGGTCGTCCGGCGCCTGCTCAGCGGCCGGCTCCAGCACCGCGAGGGCCTCGTCGATAGCCTTCAGGCGCAGCAGGGTTGCGGCGAGCAGCTTGCGAGCCTGCAGGTTCTGCGGGACGGCCCGCAGGTGGCGCGCCAGCCAGGAGCGGGCCGTCTCCAGTTCCTCCGCCTGGTAATAGACGGCGCCGAAGAGAAACTGCGCCGGGGGAAATCCCTCGAGAGCGGGAGCCGCGGCCTCCAGAGCCTTGCGCGCGGCCGCGTAGTCCTGACCCCTCACCTGGATCAAAGCCTGCAGGTAGGCGGCCAGCGGCAGTTGCGGCGCGATGTCCAGCACGCCTGAGACCTCGCGCTGCGCCTCGGCGTCCCGATTGAGGGCGAGAAGCGCGCCGGCCAGACCGAGCCGCGCGCGGATCGCGATGCCGGGCGACACACCGGGCTTTGCCAGGATCGCCTCGAAGGGCGCCACGGCACCTTCCGGATCGCCGCCTACCCGGCGCGCCTCGGCCTGCAGCAGCAGGGCCTCCGACATGCCCGCGTCGAGGGCCAGGGCTGCGGTCGCTTCAGCTTCCGCTACCGCCAGATCGCCCTGAGCCAGCGCGATCCGTCCTCTGCCGTACGGTATCCGGGCATCCCCAGGCGCCTTGGCGGCCGCGGTATCATAACTGTCTCGCGCGGC
This sequence comes from Pelagibius sp. 7325, assembly GCF_037652055.1. Lineage (NCBI taxonomy): Bacteria > Pseudomonadati > Pseudomonadota > Alphaproteobacteria > Rhodospirillales > Rhodovibrionaceae > Pelagibius > Pelagibius sp. 7325. The sequence goes on along the minus strand of NZ_JBBKAH010000008.1, from coordinate 223,074 downwards.
CTCCCATCGTCCGAGGCCGGACTCCGCTTCGGCGCGCAGCAGCAGGACTTCCAGGTCGAGCGCCGGATCGTCGCTCTCCGCCGGCAGTTCCTCCAGCAGCTGCTCGAAGCGGCCTTGCAGCGCCAGCGCGCGCCCCAGCGGCACGATCAGCCGCGCCCGCTCGATGCCCAGGCGCTCGGCAGCGCGCAGCTCCTTTTCGGCAGCCGCGCCATTGCCCCCCCGCGCGTAGACATCGCCGAGCAGCAGGCGCGCCTCCGCGTTCTCGGGATCGCGCTGCAGGGCGTTCTTCAGCTCGATCACCGCGGCACGCAGTTCGCCCCGGGCGGCATATTCCGCCGCGGCCGCGTAGTGGGCGCGGGACGCCTCGGGCTCAACCTTTGCGGCGGCGGGCTGTCCCGCGAGCAGCCAGCAGGCCCCCACCGCCAGCAGCAGGGCGCGGATCAGACTGCGCCCGCTCGGCGGTTCTGGATGTATCGGGCGCCTGGCGCATGCGCCCAGCGTCGACCTGTTGCATCTGCCCATCGCTACCTCCGCACCAAGCCTGTCACCTGGGGCCCTGATTGTTCGAAGCAGGGGCGCTGCCGAGCAGCTCCATGAAAAACCGCTCGAGGCGGGCGTACTGTTCGTCACGCGAAAAGCCCGCGCGGCCGCTCTCCGGCACCGGCGGCAGCAGCCCCTTCTCCCCCTTGATCTCCAGCCAGCGGGTCAGCTGGCGGGCGATCTCCTCCGGATCGTTCGAGAAGAAGCCCGCTTCACGCTCCTTCACGATCGTCGCAGGGACGCCGTCATGCAGGCCCAGCACCAGGATCGGCCGGCGCGCGCCAAGGTACTCGAAGAACTTGCCCGGCACGTTTCCCTGCTCCTTGGGGTCGTTCCACTGCAGCAGGACCAGGATATCGGACTCGCGCTGGCGCCGCAGCGCCTCCTCGTGGGCCAGCACCTCGCGAATGTCCACCAGGTGGGTGACACCCTGGGCTTCCGCCAGCGGCGTGACGGTGGCCGGCCGCACGCCATGGAAGATCATCCGGCATTGCAGCCCGCGGTCTTCCAGCAGCTTCATGGCGGCGAACAGCGGCGAGGGATCGCGATAGCCGGGGTAGATACCGCCGGTATAGACGATCTCCAAGGCCGGCCGGCCGGCTGCGCCGTCGAAGGGCCCCTCGCCGCAGAACTCGGCATCGTAGCCGTTGTAGACCACCTCGACCGGCTTGCCGAAGCGCGCCCGGTAGGCCTTCGCCCAGGGTTGCGACACCGTCACCAGCGCCCGCGCCTGGGCGATCAGCTCGTTCTCCGCCAGGCGGTTGCGCCACCGACGCCAGAAGAAAGGAGGCGCATAGGGGTCTTCAGACCAGCGGTCGCGAAACTCCAGCACCAGAGGCAGATCGAACCGACGGCTGAGGTCACGGCCGACGAACAGGGTGGTAAACGGCGGGCCGCTGGCGAAGACCAGATCGGGCCGCCAGCCGTCCAGCAGCGCACCGCCGGCCTCGACCGCGAAAGGCTGCCAGCTCACCCGCCCGTCGGGGAAGTCGGAGAAGCTGGCGTGCAGACGCCATAGGGTGCGCTTCAGCCAGGAAGGATTGCTGACCCCGCCCTCGGGCACGCTGCCCACCGTGGCCGGCGGCGGGCGGCGCGGCCCCGCGGCATCGTCTGCCTGCGGGTCGCGCCATGCGGTGCGCGTGACACGCTCCTCGGGGAAATCGACCGAGAGGTCCTGCGGCAGGGGCGGTTCTTTCGGTGTCAGGACACGCACGTCGTGTCCCTGGCTCAGCAGGTAGCGCGCCAGCTTGCCGAGCCGTACCGCCGCGATGGTCCGGGTCGGCGGAAAATACCAGGTGACCAGGAGGATCTTCACGGCTGCCGCCCGTCTCGCAGGCTGCCGCCCAGAAAGCGGCGGCCGATCTCCGAGTGGCTGACCACGCGCTCGATCCTGGCGATCTGTTCGCCGCTCAACTGCTCGCGCCACTTGTCCAGCGAGGTGAGCGGCGGTCGCAGAACGTTGAAATAGCCGGCGTCGCGCCGGTCGCTGGTCTCAAGATCGTCGATGAACTTCTGAGTCTGCGGCGACCAGGCAAGGTCGACCCCCTCGAACAGGCGGCGCGTGGTCGCCTCCAGGTCGCGGCAGAGATCCTCGTAAACGACCATGCTGTATCTTCCCAGGTTCTCCAGCTCGTCGTGGATCCGCTGATTGCAGATCATCCAGAGGAATGCCGTCTTCTCCTCAAAGCTCGCGGCCTCCAGCTCTTCCAGCGTGAAGGGATAACCCTCCGCCATGCCGGCTTCGAACGGCGGGCGCAGGTAGGTGTCGGACCCCATCAGCTTGCTCTCGATGCCGCGCAGCCGCGAGTTCACCACGGCACAAGGATGGCGCACGATGTGGACCACGCGCAGGTTTTGCATCGCCTTGGCAAAGAGCGGCGTGCGCCAGGGCGAGTCGACGGATTTCATGACGCAGCGAACGCGCTCGTCCGCGCCGTTGATGAAATCCGCGACGGGCAGCGGCTTGCGCCGCAGCGGGCCGCACAGGCGCTCCGCCGCCTTAGCCAGGTAGAGATTGGCAAGAAGGCATTTCCTCCGCAGGCCCGAACGGTAGGACTTGTCGAAGAACGGCGCCTGGCCGGAGACTTTCGTCGCGCTGACGTGGCACAGGGCCTCGAGATAGCGCCGCGCCGGCTCGGCAAAGCGCTCGATCTCGTCGGCACGCGGCACGAAGGGAATCTGCGTGTTGACCAGAACAGAGTCGGGCTCGTGGCGGTACAGCACATCGGGGTGGCTGTCGAAAAGCTTCGCCAGGAAGGTGGTACCGGAACGGGCTCCGCCTACGATGAAAACCGGGTCTGTGGACCCCATGCTACCGTCTTCCCCCGGACTCCTCATGCCCACCCCGTTCGCCCGGCACAGGCTGGCTGAGCCCCGTTTGCCCGGCATGGCGCCGCGGTCGGCTTATGCACTTTCGCCGCCGGTCCGCTTGCCGGACCGTGGAGCGACTGCGCTGCTTCCCGCCTGATAATGCACGGCTTCGGGCGCCCCGGCGATTGGTGGGGTCTATGTTGCAAATGCGCTTCCCCCTGTCCAGCCGTTTCGGCCTGAACCTGGTTGGCCCCTCGGCGTCCAAGCGCAGATCGCACCGCGCCTACTCAGCGCCCGAGCCCCGCCAGGAAGGACTGCAGCCGTGCCCGGTCGGCGGCCAGGTCATCCCCGGCGGCGGTGAGCAGCGCGAAGGCAGTAGCCTCGCGTGGGCCGCCGCTCAGCGCGTGCCAGAGTTCCAACAGCTTCGCTCTGACCGAAGAGGCGGTCGTGCTGCCGCCCACCTCGTACCAGGACCAGATGAGATACGGCCCGTCGGTGAACAGAACCACCGTCTCTTGCACGGTCAGTTCACCGGCGTGCCCGCTGACCTCGACGTCTTCGAAACGGGTCACCTGCCGTTCCTGGCCATGACCAATGAAACTGTTGCCGACCGCGATGATCTCGTGGCCGTCCCGCTGATAGAGATAGTGCGCGGCAAAGAAGGCGACCGTGCCATCCGTCCCCTTGTAGCTCTCCAGCACCTGGCGATCTGCCCCCGGAAAGGCCGGTTTCCACTCGGGCAATCCGGCCTCGGCGGGCTGCCAGCCATCATCGGGCTGCAGCGCTTGCGGGTCGGTCGCACCAGCCATCTCGGGCGGCGCGGCAACCTGCAGGGCCCAGGCCTGGCCGCCTGCGAGCAGAACCGCTCCCAGGACGAAGGCCGCAAGGCTGGAGACGGCGCGCGTTGCGGGCTGCGCCGGCGCGTGCCTCGGCGCCTCGTCCTGGCCCCAGCGCTCGCGAAACAGCGAGCCGATGCCGGTCAGGATGAGCAGCACGATAGACAGGAAGATGAAGCCGTAGAGGATGTGGTCGACCGTAACCGCCAGAGCGTGGTCCGTGAGATGTGCCAGCAGAACGATGCCATAGGCGCGCAGGCCGTTGGCGAGGATCGGCACCACCAGGCATGCCAGCATGAACACGGCGCGGCGGCGCCAGGAGAGGAAGAAGAGGTTCGACGCCAGGGCGCCGAGCACCAGCGTCGTGATCAGGAAACGCGCGCCGGAGCAGACATCGGCGACGACGAAGTTGCCCGAAGGAATCTCGATGAGCACGCCGCTGTGAAAGGTGGGAATCCCCGAAGCGCGCAGCAGGAACACCGCGATCTCAGCCGTGATGGTCTGCAGAAAGGGGACCACCTCCTCCCCCATCGGCACCGCAAAGATCAGGAAGAACAGGGGAAAGAGCGCCCGCTTCACCGCCCCCCAGCCGAACAGCAGCGCGAAGAGCCCCTGCCACAAGCCGATGAAGGCCAACTGCTTCAACAGCGTGACGCTGCCGACCGTGCCGATCAGATTCACCAGCAACGCACCCGCGAGCCACGCCAGCGCCCAGAAGCACGGCTGCGGCGCGACTGCGGCAAGGTTGCGGCGCCGCTGGTACAGCAGGAACAGCACGATGGGGAGAATGAGAAATCCGTAGCCGAAGGTATCCGACGTCGTCCAGGTGCGCACCAGCGTGGCCACGGTCTGATGCATCAGGCCGAACAGCAACGCCGTCGCCGCGGCGAACAGCAGCAGGGCACGCAGCCAGGCGCGCCGCTGCGCCGGCCCGGTTGTCGCCATCTCGGCCTCCGCTCTCGACGTCGCGCTCATCGATTCTGCCCCCGCGGTCCCGGTACCACCTGCATGCCCAGGGTCAGCGCGGCGATCGCAGCGATCTGCAGCACGAACCAGCGTCCCATGAGCACCGAGTCCGGCAACAGCTCCTCACGATCCGGGCCGAGCAGAAAGTCGACGCCAGAGAACACATTGCCATATTTGGTTACCACGGGACTGAGGCCATTCTTGAACAGGAGCCACCCAAGCGGCAGGGAAACCGCGACAACGCCGACCGCTGCCAGCACGGGTCCGGCCTTGGGGTGTCGAATTGCATGCAGCACGACAAGCGCATTTGCGGGCAGCAAGATCAAGAGCCAATAAAGGATATGCCCATGGCCGTCGATCAGTTCGTTGAGATTGTCGGTGGAGGAGAATTTGAAGGCGATGAGGTTGAACGCCACCAGCAAGGGCAGCGCCGCCAGCCCGCAGAGCAACGCCGTCGAGAGCCCCAGCTTCACGCTTGACCGGCGATCGAGCCGCGGAGATCCCAGCAGGCGGAAGTAGACCGCGCTCAGGATCGCGATCCACAGGGTCGCCTGCCCGAACAGGGCCGTGAAGCGCACGAAGCGCTCGACCCCCTGGATCAGGGCCTTCGACCCGATGGCTTCGTAGAACCACACCCCGGCATCGCCCCACATGTGACGGTTCATGACGAACCAGTGGGTATTGGCGGAGCCGGTGATGTCCCATAGGCTCTCCGCGCTCACACTGGAAACCATCAGCAGGTATGTTGCCAGGCAGGCGAGCAGCGTGCCCAGCGGCAGCACCGTGAAAACGCGGCCACTGCGCGCGGCGACGCGGCCGACCAGGGCACCGCCCAGACCGACCGACACTCCAGCGAGGGAAAACAGGAACAGCCGCCACCAGGCATCCTCGCCGCCGAACAGCTCGCGCACGTTGTAGGGCACCTGCGGCAGCCCCAGCACGACGTTGAGGGTCAGCGTCGCCGAGAGGCAGGCGAGCAATGCAACGATGACCGCGCCGCGCGCCGGGTAGAGAGTATCCTGCCCGGGCGTTGCCGGGGGCGGTGCAGGCGCCGTGCGCGGCGGTGCCGCCGGCGGCCGTGGTGCCGGTTGCGGCCGGGCGAGCGCGGTGCCGCCGACGGCGGACATCAGTGCGCCGAGCGCCAGGGCGAGCAGCGGGTCGGTGATCACCGGCGTGTGGCTGCCGATCCACAGCTGGGCAACTTCCAGGACCGCCGCCAGCAGAAATACCAGGGTCGTCGCAATGCTCAGCCGCAGGCCGACCACGCCCATCAGATAGATCAGCGTGCCCATCAGGAAGGCCTTGAACGCCATGGCCTTCACGTTGATCAGCATCGAGCCGCTGAGGCCGCCGGAAAACGGTATCCAGGAGAACGATCGCGCCACGGGCTGGAAGTCGAAAGGGGCAAGCGACCTCACAATCATGAACAGCGCGACCCCGGCCAGGAGGTACGCGGCCGCGCGGGGTTGGCGCCGCAGGACCGGCCACAGCATCAGCGCCAGCACGATCCCCAGCACCTCGCTGGCGCTGATGCTGTTCTGCACGATGACAGTCCTCGCCAGGACCGTAGCCAGCGCGGCGCAGGCCAGCCACAGGCCTGCGGCCCACTGCGACCAATGGCGGTCCACCAGCCAGGCGAGCACCAGCCAGGTGACGCAGCCGCGCAGGAACGGCACCGAGAAGACGCTTGGCAGCGCGAAAAGCGGTTTCACGCTTTCCTTGTAGGCCTGCAGGTCGATCGAGGGGACGAAGGGCGCCAGGGTGCCCACCGCCCAGCAGGCCAGCAGCAGCAGCGGGAACAGCGGCAGGGCGGCGTCCACCTGCACCAGCAGGCGGGAGCGCACGGCGGCGGGCGCGACGGCCGCGACGCCCAGGGCGCAGCCGGCGAGGTTCCAGAGGATGTCTCCCAGGGCGGCATCCCGGCTGGGCAGGAACAGTTGCAGAACCTGCGCCGCCGCGGCGACGAAGAACCCTGCCAGGATCAGCAGGACGACGCGGGCTGCGGTGGACCGCGCCGGCCCCAGGGCCAGCATGCCGACGGCCCCGAAGGGCACGAACAGCCCGATATTGCCCAGTACGTCGCCGCGCCGGGTCACCACCCGGTCGCCGCCCAGCAGTTCCGAGGCGTCGAAATAGTAAAGGTTCGAAAAATCGAAATCGAATGGATAGAGGGAACCGTAGAAAATCAGTGCAATGATCAAGTAAAAGAGAATTTTATACAGCCGCCTGGACCGAATATCGCCATAGCGTCCGCGGCCACCGCCCGCAAAGGCAGTCCCCGGGAACGAAGGACGATTGTCGCTTCTGGCCACCTGGCTCATGGGCCTAGGTTGCCACTACCCGAAGCCCTTGAACAAGCCGTCCCGACCCCCGCGCGGTCATCTCGCCGCCGCCCGCCGCCAATGATCACAGCGGGTTGGACGGGATGATCGGTTATGATATTGCGGATTCATGAGGTGGGAACCTTCCGGCGCCTGAACAGATTTGGCCCCGGAGCGCCGGATGCCGTCCGCTGACGGCGGCGCCCAGATCGGCGCAGAGGGCGGTATTAAGACCACCTTCCCCGCCGGAGCGAGTGAAAGACCTGGTATGCGACAGCTTCTGACCACCGCCCTCTGCATTTTCCTGCTCTGCGGCACAGCCTCCGCGCAGGAAGGCGGGCGGGCCGGCGACGGCAAAGAGGATCGCCTGGACATCCCGGAGATCGCCGCCATGCCGGCCGGCTCCTGGCTGCCGTTCGGCCGGCCCTGGCGGGACGTCGACCCGGGGCGCGGCGACAACTGCGGGGTCGACTTCGGTTCCCTTCTGGGGGCCTGGAACGGCGTGCTGTGGGATGGCCGCTACGCCTGGGTGTGGGCCGCCGGCGGCCACGGCGACGGCTGCTTCAACGGGATCGTGCGCTACGACCTGCAGGCCGGCAAGCCGGAGATGGTGGTGCCGCACCTGGCCCTCAACGTGCCGCTGTGCCGCTCCTTCGTGAAGGCCGGCGGGACCAAGGACTGCTTCTGGGAGCCCTATGTCTCGGACAAGCCCTATCCCGGCGGCATGGACCAGCGGATCGACTCCTGGGACGGGGCCTTCCTGCGCCCGCGCTCGAGCCACACCTACAACAACATGGTCAAGCTCGGCGACTGGTTCTACCTGGTCACCGGGCACATCTACGGCTCCAGCAAACCGGACGCGCAGGTCTGGCGCTTCAACCTGCGCGCCGACGACATCGCCCAGACCATCGAGCGCCTGCCGGACCGCTTCGCTTCCGAGGCCGGGCCGGATCGCGACGACGACGGCGAACCGGATGGAAAAATGGTCGGCAACTACGCCGTCAACTGGATCACCCGTCCGGGCAAGCCGCCTCTGCTGTTTAGCGGCGCCATCGTGTGCCAGCCCGACTTTCAGGCCGGACGCTACGACTGCACCGCGCGGTCCGGGGCCGCCTTCTCCGGCGCGGCCACGCTTGCGTGGGACGAGAGGCTGCAAGGCATCTGGGCCGTGGACGCGAATCACAACCGCCTGACTTTCCTGCGCGAGATCGACGGCGCATGGCAGGAAGACAAGGCCCTCACGGTGACCGACCCGGCGCTCAACAAGGAGACGCTCGGATCCGCCGGGCTCTGCCTCGTGCCGAACGGCCAAGGCACCAGTCCGGTGATCTGGGGCCAGGACGGCGCCCTCATCCGCTGGGACGGCGAGACCCTGTCGACGATCGACGCCCCAGGCGGCCCCGGCCCGGCGCAGCGGCGGATTCTCAACAAGTGGACCTGGAACGAAGACCTCGGCGTCTGCCTCGGCACCTGGACGGTGGACGAAGGCTTCTGGGCCTACAAGCCGGACTTCAGCGGCGCTGTGCAGCGGGCGGCTGCCAATACACCCCCTGCCGACACTCCGACAGCCAAAGCGCCCGCCCCTGCGGCACCCTCCGGCCCGCCTGCCGCACCGGTCGCCAAGGCCGCTGCGCCGGTAGGCCTGCCGCCGGCACCGGCCCTCAACCCCGCGCTGAAGGACAATCCGCTGCAGCCCAAGGAGACCGGAAAGCGGCAGGCAAAAGCCGGCAACCGGCAGGAAAACGCCGCGCGGCAGCAGGGGCAAGCGGCTGCCGCCGAGGAAGCAGCGGACGAGCAAACCGCGGGCGAGCGCAAGAAGAAGGCCAAGCCCGCCGGGCCTCCCCTCAGCACCTATTGGCCCGATCCTGACCACTATCCGACCTTCGCAGGCCACCAGGTGCGCCCCGAGCCCTGGACGCCGGCGGCCTGGAACGAGCCCATCGAACGGCAGCCCGAGGCGCCCGACTACGAGGCGCTCTGCCCGGGCCCCTGGACGGTGCTCGACTATCGCACCGAAGCGGACCTGGCCGGCAGCGCGGCCCAGACCCGCAGCCTCTCCCCCGGGACGGCAAACGTCCGCATCTACCTGCATCCCCGGGAAGATGCGGAGGCTCCCTATGAATCGAACCTTGTGCTCGACCGGGTCCAATGCGGCGAGGTGATCGGCGTGCCCGCCGGCGGCCGGCGGCCGGCCCTGACGGAAGATATCGGTCTGCCGAAGACCGGCACAGGTTTCATCGTGCGCGGCATCGACTTCCTGGGCGGCAACGTCGGCTGGGCCTGTCATCAGCCGAGCGAGTCCTGCCCGGCTTTCGTTGTGCTGCAGGACAACCGCATAGGCGGCGCCGGGTTGATGGGCGATTCCGATCCCTCCCTGCCCAGCACCTACCTGGAACTGCGCGGCAACGTCATGGGGCCGAACCTGGATTGGCATGGCCTCTATCTGGAGCGTTCCATCGGCAAGCTGGTGGCCCTCAGCAACGTCTTCTTCGCTTCCGGCAACGCCGGGCACGCGCTGAAGAACCTGGCGAACTATTCCCGCATCGAAGGCAACGTGCTTTCCAACGTCGGGATCGACGGCCAGCCCCTCACCCGCAACGGCCGCGAAGTCATCGGCCTCTTCGCGCTGGATCACTATGCCTGCACCGATTCCATCGTTCGCAACAACAAGGTCGTCTTCCGCACATCGGGGAACGTCGCCACGCTGCTGACGCTGCGCGGACGCAACGCCTGGGGCAACTGCGACAAGGGTCGCCGCGTCCCGGGAAGCTTCGCCGAAGGCAGCCGCGAACTCTTCCCTCCGGAGAACCCGGAGTACCAGGATCCGGCACGCTGGGCCGAGATCGCGACGGCCGTGCAGGACTTCGAGGCCGGCTACGAGAAGGCCAAGGCCAATCCCCTGCTCTTCACGCACCTGATCGAAGACAACACGTTCTTCGTCTTCGAGGGCAAGACGGGCGTCACGCCGCGGTCGATCACGGTGCACAGCATGCGCCCCATTGCCGACAACCCGCGCGAGGCGGACCTGAAGGACCAGATGGCCGCGCTGATCGAACTGTGCGGCGACAAACCCGACGACGCGGCCTACGAAGCGTGCTGGTTCGCCAGCGCCAGCCCGGAGGTGCGCTATGTCCACGACCACATCGACCCGGCGCGCCGCTTTGTCATGGTCCACGGCAACGGCAACGGCCGGGTCGAGGTGCCCAACAGCCTGCCGATGCGCGCGCCCGACGCCTGGGCGGAGCGTACCGCCGTCTATTGGGACCCGGACCAGACCTACGTAGCCTGCAACGCCGACGGCTCGCAGTGCGCCGAGCGCGGCCCCTACCCGATCGATGCGGATCCGCAGCCTTGGGACGCGGTCGAGGTAGCGTCTCCACCCAGGTTGATCAACCTAAAGTAGAGTCTTCAGGGCATCGGGGGAGTTCCGACCGCCAGCCTTGACGGGCCCGGGCGTTCTGGTGCAAGCCTGTTCGCGGTGACATCATTCGCTGCTGTGCAGCATGTTGGACGGCACGGCGCGCGAGCCCCGTGCTGTCCCCTTATCGAGTGGGCGGGAATGTTCGAGGCTCTGCATGACCTGATCGCGTACCAGGCGATGCAGCGGCCCGACCATGTCGCGCTGGTCGACAAGACCGAGCAGCTTTCCTACGCCGACGCCTGGCAGCAGACCCGCCGCCTCGCCGCCGGCCTCAAGGCCCTCGGACTTCAGCGCAACGACCGCGTGGCCGTCTTCCTGGAAAAGCGCTTCGAGACGGTGCTGGCCTTCTTTGCCGCCAGCGCCGCCGGCGGCGTTTTCGTCCCCGTCAATCCCGTGCTGCGGCCCGCCCAGGTGGCCCACATCGCCAACGACTGCGCGGTGAAGGTCCTCGTCACCTCGCCGGAGCGCCTGGAGGCGCTGGCTACGGTGCTCGCCGACTGCCCCTTCTTGCACACGGTGGTCCTGGTGGGCGATCCGCCCCCCGCCGCAAGACCCGGTCCGCGGATCGTGGCGTGGCGGGAGATCGCAGAGGAGCCCGCCGAGGCCGCCAGTCTCGCCCGTCCGGTGGACTGCGATATGGCCGCCATCCTCTACACCTCCGGCAGCACCGGGCAGCCCAAGGGCGTCGTGGTCTCCCACCGCAACCTGCTGGTCGGCGCCGAGAGCGTCAGCCGCTACCTGGAGAACACCGACGCGGACCGCATTCTCTCCGTCCTGCCGCTCAGCTTCGATGCCGGCCTCAGCCAGGTGCTGACCGCCTTTCGCGCCGGAGCCCGCTGCATCCTGCTGAACTACCTGCTGCCGCGCGAGGTCCCGCGCGTCTGCTTGCGCGAGGGCGTCACCGGCATCACCGGCGTCCCACCGCTGTGGTTCCAGCTCGTCACGCTCGATTGGCCGCGCGAGGCCTCGGAGCGCCTGCGCTACTTCGCCAACACCGGCGGCCACCTGCCGCGACCGGCGCTCATGCAGTTGCGCGGGATCTTCCCGCAGGCCTCGCCCTATCTCATGTACGGCCTGACCGAGGCGTTCCGCTCCACCTACCTCGACCCGCGCGAGGTCGACCGCCGGCCGGACTCGATGGGCAAGGCGATCCCCAACGTGGAAATCCTGGTGGTGCGCGAGGACGGCAGCACGACGGCGCCCGATGAGGCGGGCGAACTGGTCCACCGCGGCCCGCTCGTCTCGCTCGGCTATTGGAACGACCCCGAGCGCACGGCCGAACGCTTCCGCCCCGCGCCGGGCCAGCCCGAAGGCTTGACCATGCCGGAAATCGCCGTGTGGTCCGGCGATCTCGTGCGCCGCGACAAGGACGGCTTCCTCTACTTCGTCGGTCGGCGCGACGATATGATCAAGACCTCGGGCTACCGCGTGAGCCCGACGGAGATCGAGGAGGTCATCTTCGCCTCCGGACTGGTCGACGAAGCTGCGGCCGTGGGCCTGCCGCACCCGACACTCGGCCAGTCGATCACTCTCTTGGTGAAGCCGAAGAACGGCGCTGAGCTCGACACCGAGGCGTTGCTCGCGGTCTGCCGCCAGCAGCTGCCGACCTTCATGGTGCCGCAACGCATCGAGGCGCGGAGCGAGCTCTACCGCAATCCCAACGGCAAGATCGACCGCAAGCGCCACGCCCAGGAACTCATCGCAGGCCAGCAGGAAGACGCGCATGACTGAAGCAGCCATCCATCCGGCGGTGCAAGCCTGGCAGACGGCAGAAGGAGATCTGCTGATCGGCGGCGTGCCGCTGGCGCGCCTGGCCCAGCGCGTCGGACAGACCCCCTTCTTCGCCTATGACCGCGCGCGCATATCCGCGCGCGTCGGTGAACTGCGCCGTCGGCTGCCCGATACGCTGGACCTGCATTTCGCCGTCAAGGCCAATCCCATGGCAGCACTGGTCTGTTTCCTGGCGCCGCTGGTCGACGGCTTCGACGTCGCCTCGGCCGGCGAACTCGCCAAGGCCCTCGACGCCGGCATGCCGGCCCGACATATCGGCTTTGCCGGCCCGGGCAAGACCGACCGGGAGCTCCGCCAGGCCATTGCGGCCGGCATCCTGGTCGAAGCGGAATCCGCCGGCGAGGTGACCCGCATCAAGTCGATCGCCGAGGATCTCGGGACCGCGCCGCGCATTGCCCTGCGCATCAATCCGGACTTCCATTTGAAGGGCTCCGGCATGCGCATGGGCGGTGGGCCGCAGCAGTTCGGCATCGACGCTGAGGACGTCCCCGATCTCATCGCCGCGGCCCGCGCCGCCGGCGTCGTGATCGAAGGCTTTCACATTTTCGCCGGCTCGCAGAACCTCAGCGCGGAGACCATAGCCGAGGTGCAGGCCAAGACCCTGGACCTCGCGCTGCGCCTCGCCGACCGGCTGGCAGCGCCGCTGCGCTATCTCAACCTGGGCGGCGGCTTCGGCATCCCCTACTTCCCGAACGACAAACCACTCGACCTCGCGCCGATCGGAGACAATCTCGCCGAGGTCGTCGCCAAGCTCGCCACGGCGCAGCCGGAGGCCCGTGCGGTCCTGGAACTCGGCCGCTATATCGTCGGCGAAGCCGGTCTCTACGTGACGCGGGTGATCGACCGCAAGATGTCGCGCGGCGAAGTCTTCCTGGTAACCGACGGCGGCCTGCACCACCATCTGGCCGCCTCGGGAAATTTCGGGCAGGTGATCCGGCGCAACTTTCCCGTCGCGATCGACGGCCGCATGAACGAAGCAGCGCAGGAGAAGGCCTCCGTCGTCGGCTGCCTCTGCACGCCGCTGGACCTGCTGGCGGACAAGGCGTCCCTGCCTCGTGCGGAGATCGGCGACCTCGTGGTGATCTTTCAATCAGGCGCCTACGGGCTCACCGCCAGCCCGACGGCCTTTCTCGGCCATCCGCCGCCGGCGGAAGTCCTGGTCTGATCGCCGCGGTCACCAGCGGTTCATCACCGTCAGGTAGATCTTTTTCAGCTTGGTAAAGACCGAGCGCTTGAGCGGCGGACGCTCGTATCCGAAGTAATCCAGCGTGGGGCCCGCGATCTCTTCGAAGATGATCCGTTCGCTCTCGGGCATGGCATTCTTCCAGGCGAAGACCTTGGACGCATCGGGTGCCCGCACCGAGTTTCGGTGCCATTTCAGGCTGTCGCCCGGCACGACATTCTTGGCCGTTTCGTGATAGTGCAGCATCTGCGCATCGAAAGGCTCGCCCAGGAAATCGCAAACCTGGCGCAACACCGGCTCGGGGTCGCGCACCAGCTCTTCGTAGCGCAGTTCCAGGTATTGGTCCGGGCCCAGCACGCGCCCGACCTTGTGGCAGAGGGTGGTCTTGTGCGCCCAGTCCTCGGCCAGCCGGAAGCTGTTGGATGAGCACCACGAGATCTGGCGCTGCGACATCGCCACGTCGCGGCCGTCACGCACGATCTGGATGAATTTGGCATGCGGAAAGATGCTGTGCAGCACATCGATGTCGAGGGTGTAGTACGGGGTCTTGTCACCCCAGCGCGCTTTTCCCTGCGCCTGCGCGTAGCAGGTCATGATGGCATCGATCAGCTCAGCATAAGTCGCCGGATCGTGCGCAAGAACCGCCTCTTTGTCGTCGATCAGCCCGCCCTTGACGACCTGCGGATGCGCGGCAATGTCGTCCAGCAGTCTCCGCATGTTCGCGTGCTGCGCCAAATCGCCGTAGCGCTGCAGGTTTCGATAGAACTGGGTGACGTAGACCGTCTCGTGCGGCACCGCCAGCCGGGGATGATTGTTGAGCATCAGACGCAGCATCGTCGTTCCCGAGCGCTGGGCACCCAAGACAAAGAACGGCTCCACACTCCGGGCAGCCCCGCTGACGAGGCCTTCAATCCCTGCGCCGCTGTGCCGTTCGGCCCCGATGATTTCCATAGCGCGCACCCGACACCCCTACATCTCAGACCGCCCCACCGGCGCGGACACACTCCGGCCGAGAGGAAGTCGCTTCCCACGCCATTATCGAACATGGGCGTGAAGAAAACGCGACGGAATGGTGTACGTTCCGTGACGGTGTGGGTCAGGCGCAGCGAACCGCTACCGCGGGACGTCTTCGGCGAGCAGCAGGCGCACGACTTGGTGGATGTAATACGCCTGACCGCGCGGATCGTAGTTCAGCCAGTACGGCAACAGATGATCGATCTGGCGAAGCCAGCGCAGGTAGGTCAGTGCCCTATGGTGGCCGCGCTCAATTCCCAGACGCTCGTACTGGGCGAATAGGAATCGCTCCTCGGCCATGGAGGGGAGCTCCAGGCGGGCGAGTGCGTAAAAGCTCTCGGCGAGCGAACGCCGTGCACCCAGAGGCCGCAACACGGATTCGAGGAATCCGATCGCATCGAGGATGGGCAGATCGTCGAAATCAGCGGCTTCCCAGTCAACAATGCCGGCGTTGTCACCGTCGAGATAGATGTTGCTGCGGCTGAAATCACCGTGGACCAAGCCGAATGCCAGGCTCACGCCTGAGAGCCGGTCGCGGAAGAACGCGCGCAGCCGGACCTGCTGGTCTCGCTCCCGCACGAGCCGGAACAGCCGCTCCAGGCGAGCCTCGACGAGCCGCTCATAGGCGGCGCCTGCCAAGGGAGCCAGAACCAGCGAAGCGGCGGGGTTCATCACGTCGAGCAGATTGGCCGCGCGGTGCAGCACCGCTTCCGAGCCGACCCTGCGTCTGACCGTACTCAGAGCGGCGCCCGGCAAGGCGGTTTCGACGCGGTAGTCGAATCCATCGATCTGCCCGGCCGCCAGGGGTCTGGGGGCCAGCCCCGGATGGCTGTCGGCCAGTCGCACGAGCGCGGCGGCGTGACGCGCTTCGGCCGCCGACGCGGCACGGCTGAACGGAATTCGAACGATGACCGGTTCGGCGTTCCGCATCGCCTGCACGATCATCTTGTCCTTGCGCGTCAAAATGTGGCGCAGGGCCAGCAGCGGCGGGGCGTCCTGGCCGCCTCCAATCTGACGGGCCGCCGCGGCGTAGATGCGCTCGTAGGAAGTCGGCTGGCGCTCTCCGCCTGCCCAGGCGGTCACGCAATGGGCCGGCAGGAACAGGCCGTGCTGCTTCAGCCGCTGCCGCCAGGACGGCGGCTTGCCCGGCAGGGCCGCCGGGCGCTGACCGTAAAGCGGAATGACATCGTCGAACTGGCGGCGCGACGGCCACAGGCCGTAGGTACGGACACCGGTAAAGCCCAGCTCGGAGAGGCGCCGGCAGAGCGTCGGCAACGCCTCTGGGCCGTTCTGCCGCCGCGCCCAGGCGAGCAGCAGTCCGAAGGCCTGGGCCAGCAGGGGCAGCGGCTGGGGAGCCGCTTTCCACCGGTCCCACCAGCCCGACGGCAGGGCGAGGCTGAAGCGATTGTCGGCGATCACCAGCACCTGCCCGCCATCGCGCAACACGCGCCGCGCCTCGCCCAGCAATCGCGCCGGTCCGCGCGGCCCGACGGAGTCTGCCATGACGACGGCATCGAAGCTGCCGGATGCGAAGGGCAGCGGCGACCCGGCGGCGGCCCGCACCAGCACAACGTCATCTTCCGCGTTGAAGATGGCGACCCGCTGGCCGACGAAACGCAGCCGGGCCGGGTCCGGCTCCAGGACGACGACCTGCCGACAGTGGGGAGCCAGGCTCTCCACGACGGCGCCATAGCCGGCGCCGAGGCACAGCACGCGGCCGCCCGGCGGCAACGCGAGATAGCCGCGCCAGGACCCGTGTCGGCCGGCGAGCAAGGCATCGAGCTTCGCCAAGTCGTCGTCACGGCCCGTGAGGAAGCGTCGTACCGCCTCAAGCCACCCTTCAGGCGTAAGCGCATCGAGCGTCGGCAGGTCGTCCCCGGCCGCGCGGCCGGCATCAGCCCCCATCGCCGAAACCTTCCACCCTCAACGCCGCGCAGGCGCCCCGCGGCCATTGCGGGCCGTCGCGGCCGAGCCGCAGTTCGAAGTCGACGGGTGTCTCAGCCGAGAACGCCGGCGCAAGCGACGGGGCGCGCAGACGAAGCAGACCCAGAGCGCGCACGGTCAGGCCACCGCCGCGCCGCCACAGGCAGACCAGCCGCCCCTCGAAATCGACGTCCTGCCATCGCACGCTGCCGCCTTGCTCACCGGTACTCAGCAGGATCAGCAGCTCCTCGTCCGCCGCCGTCATACGGAAGACCAGGCCGTCCTCCGCGTCCGACAGCTGTTCCAGCCGCGCATCCCGGCGCGAGTCGAGAGAGAGGAAGGTGGCGGCGCCGCGGCTGCGTTGCGGCAAGGCGAACCTCAGGTTCGCGGCCGCTTCCAGCCGCCCGTAAGACGGCGAGACCCAGCCCCTGAAGGGCTGGAATCCGCCGCTTACGACATCCGCCTCGCCGACGCCGTCGGCCAGCATCTGCAGTTCCGTGGCTGGCGCCGCTCCGTGCAGCGCGGCACGCCGCGCAGTCTCCAGCCGGCAGTCGATGCCGGGGGCCAACTGCCAGCCGATAAAGGCGCGGCCTTCCGGCGTCGGCGGCGGCCTGTCATAGACCAGCCAGCCGCCTTCCCAGAGGTGGACGACCCCGCGGCGCTGTCCGACGTAAGGTCCCTCTCCGACAACCGCTCCCTCGATCCAGGACAGGCCCGCAGCTGACGCGCTGGCGCGCCATGCCTCGACCTGGCAGGGCAGCGTCCAATTCCTGAAGTCGCCCCTCAGGGCGCCGTAGGGCTCGCGCCCCTCGATGTAGAAGCCGCTGCGGCTCGCGGCGCTGGCGAAGTGGGCGCGCAGGTTCGGCTCGCCCGGCAGGTCTTCCTGCGCCCTGAAGCGGTAGCGCCCGGTCCCCGGCGCCGCCAGCACGGGCGCGCCGCCGGCGCTGAGGCAAAGGCTCAGCAGGTCGCCGTGGCTGTGGCCGCCGATACCCGGTGCCGTTGGCGTCGGGCCCAGGCGAAACACCAGGCGCGCCTGCCGCTCCGGCTCGGCAAGGACGCTAAAGCCGCTGTCCGGAAAGTCCTGGAAGGGTGCCTCCTCCGGTATCGCCACTCCTACCGGCGCCAGTGCTCCCTCCAGCAGCCAGTAGGCCGCCTCACGCGTGGGATCGTCATCCGGCACGGCGGGTCCGCCCGGCACGAAGCAGGCACGCTGCACCTCACGCAACAAGCCACATTGCCAGCCCTCGCCGACCCCGAGCGGCAGCAGCGGATCCTCCGTCGTGTTGCCGATCGCCAGCGGCAGCAGGTCGGGCCCGGCCATGGCCAGCTGGAAGCGCAGCATCTTCTCGATGCGTTCGCGCGATGCCGGCGGCACCGGCCAGCCGTTGCGCCGCGACAGCAGCAGGTAGATGACGGCCAGTTCGCAGCCATGCTCGTGGTAGTGCACCGAGTGCTCGAAGGAACCGCCGTCGTCGTAGGTCTGGCGGTGCAGCTCCGCCAGCCAGAGGCTCTCCGCCGCCTGGCGGTCCGGCGCATGATCGAACTCCGGCAGCAGCGCCGCGGTCAGCCAGTCGGCCAGCCGTTCCGCCAGCCGGTGATTGTTGCCGACGCCGCTGGCATCCACCCGCCGCATGTAGAGGCTGCATTCGTAGAGGCTCTGCAGCACCCGCCGCTTCAGGGAAGGCAGCGCGCCGTCGCCTGCCTCGTCGTCCAGGCCGGCCAGGAACGGCCAGGCCAGCAGGCAGGCGATGAGCTGGTAGACCACCACGTGGCTCGAGCGAAATCCGGGATGACCGCCGGGCAGGTCCGCTGCGGCCATCCAGCCTGTGAGCACCTGGTCCAACTCGGCTACGACGCTGCGGTCGTAGTGGCACGCCATGGCCCAGCGCGGCAGGAAGCCCAGGCGATGCGGGCGGGCCTCGTAGAGGCGGTCCTCCAGGCCAGGGCCGCAGGGCGCGCGCCAGTCGAAACTCTGCGACAGCGGCGCGGCGCGGCGCTCGTAGACGGCCAGCCCCTCCTCACGGTCCTCGCGCACTTTCTCCAGCAGCCGCCCGCGCCAGGCCGAGAACCGCCGCTGCGCTTCGTCGAACAGCACGGGTACCGTCTCGGGCGCGACAAAACCCAGCGGGGGGACGCGCCGTTCGAAGTGTTCGGTCAGCGCCGCCCAGGCGGCCTCGCGTCGTCCCGCCTGCCAGGCCGCGGCGGCCGCGGCCGGTTCCCTCAGGTGGGCGAAAAGCGCCGCCTCGTCGAAGGCCGGCGGCGGCGGTGCGGCGCGGCGCTGACCGCGGCGGTCGCCGAACAGGCGGCCGATCAGCTTTTTCATGTCATGAAGCATCGCGGGCGGCGTATGGATGGGACTCACGCCAGCGCGCGCCGAACCTTCTGCCGCAAGCGGTTCAGCAGATAGTGGCGGTCCAGCGTCGGGATGCCGTCACGGCACACACGGTCGTGGTCGGCCAGGATCTTGTCGTCGAAATGGTTCTGCCAGTCTCCCGACTCGCCCTTGCGGAAGAAGTCGCCCTCGGCAGAGCGGTGCGACGGCGCATCCTGGTACTTGTCGCGCAGCGCGCCGATGCTGTTCGCCTGGCGGATGCGGTCGATGTCATCGGCACCCGCCGGAACTTCCAGCACCGCGGCGATGCGCGCCACCTCGCCGGCGAAGTCGCTCTTCAGGGCCTCAAAGCTGGTCGAGGCCACCTGCGGATGGGGCTCCGCCCAGGTCGCGCGATAGCGCATCAGCCGCGGCAGCAGTTCGCGCCCCTCTTCCCAATAGTACTTCGCAAAGGAGCCCTCGAAGCGCTTCTTGCGCAGGTCGTGGTAGTACGCGGAGACCATCACGTCGCGGGTGTCGCGGGTCATGCAGAAGACGCGCACGTTCTCCTTGGCGAGCAGCAGCGCCCGGTGCTCCGGCTTGGCGAGATGGTTCTTGGTGATGACGTCGCGGCTATTGAACTCGCCACCGGCAAGGTAGGCCTCGAGACGCGGCACGGCGACCGACGGATGCTTGGCGTTGCCCTTGGTGAGGAACGCCTCGTCCGGCGTCTCCAGCTTGCGCAGGCTGGTGAGGATATTGAACAGCCAGGTCGAACCGGACTTGAAGGCACCGTTGGAGACTACCAGCATGGATCCACTCTCGGGTCTGGATGGTGCAAAGACGGCGGCATGGCGTTACGCCTCGCCGGGCGAGGATGACCAAGCCGCTTCGTGCCCGGCTCGCTCGACGATCAGCGCGCGCTTGACCTGGTCCTGCCGCACCCGGATCGTCGCCTGCCACCCGTCGGCGGCCAGCCGCTGCCTGAATCGCTCCAGCGGCGGATAGGCCGCATTGCAGTAATAGCGGGGCACCAGCTTCAGACCGAGATAGCGCGTCAGGAACTTGCGGCGCGCCATGCGCCGACCGAACTTCGAGCGGCTATCGTTATCGAAGATCAGGCCGGCGCCGCCCGGCGCCAGGCCGCTCACCATCAGCGCGCAGGTGTCGAACTGCTGCCGGCGCGGCAGCTGCTGGATGGCGTCATAGGTGAAGATCACGTCGAAACCGGAGCCGATCCCGTCAAAGGCATAGCTCGATGCTTCCAGCAGGTTGCCGCAGCGCAGGTCTTCCGGCGCCGCCAGGCCGGCCAGCCGCCGGCGCGCCACCTCGACCATGTTGCCGGAGAGGTCGAAGCCGCACAGCCGGCCCGCCGGGATACCCGCCTCGTCGAGCGTGGCGGCGATAAAAGCCAGCCAGGCACCGGTCCCGCAGCCGCAGTCCAGCACGCTGACGGGGCGGCCCACCGGCAGCCGCGCGGCCACCTGCGACAGCACCTCGGCGACGAAGGCCTTGGCCGCCGGCGGATGGTCGAAGTCGTCGGAATAGACCCCTTCCTCAACCAGCCGATCGAAGCTTCGGCGCTGCTTTTCGACAACCGACGCGGTCATGTGTGATCCCTATGCTACCGGCGCCCGGCCCGGTTCTACCGGGTCTTGCCCTGCGCGGCCCTGCGCTCCAGCAGGGAGCGGCGCGTCAGCCCCAGACGGCGCCCCAGACGGCGCAGGCGCCCCCCCTGGGTCACAAAGTACCACAGCGACAGCAGGTAGGCGCATAGCGACTTCGGGCGCCGCTCGAAAGTCTCGTAGTCCCAATCCCGCAGCATTCTACCGGCGATGTCCTCAAAGACGATCCGCCGGCTGCGGCTCATGGCGTGGCGCCACAGGCCGACCTTGGAGGTCTGCGGCGGCTGGTTGAGCGACGGCCACAGCCAGCGCCGGTCCTCCGGGATCTTCTCGTCCACCATCTCGGCGTAACGCAGCATGGCGGCGTCGAAGGGCACCCCCAGGAAGGCGCAGAGCCGCCGCAGGGTATTCTCGCTGTCGCCGACCAGATCCTCGAAGCGCAGCGCGCAGTAGCGCTGCGGCCCCAGGATGCGGCCCATCTTGGCGTTGACGCCGATCCGCGCCACCCAGGCGTGGGCGCAGTCGGCGATGTTGCCGGACCCGTAGGGCATGGTCTGGTGCGACAGCGCCACGTCGCGCCCGTCACGCACGATGTGCACGAAACGCGCGCCCGGCAGCCAGTCGTTCACCAGGTCCATGTTGTCCAGCGTGGCGATGTCGATGTTCGCCCAGTAGGGCTTGCCCTTGGCCCGCGCGTACTCGCTGTGGAAGCGGGCGATGACGGCGCCGTAGTCGGCGAGCGGCAGGTCGGCGAGCAGGCGGTCGCGCTCCAGCGCGCAGTCCCACAGCCGAACGCGCTCGTGGGCCAGCAGGTCGTCCACCAGCCGCGCGATATCCTCGCGCCGGGCGAGGCCGCCGTAGGACGCCAGGCGCTTGCCGAAGTCGATCCACATGCCGGTGGTGGCCAGCGGCACGGCGATCTGCGGATGCGCGCCGACCATCATCGACAGCAGCGTCGTGCCGCTGCGCTCCATGCCGAATAGGAAGATCGGCTTCACGTCGCCCGCCGTCGCCGTTTCCGTTTCCGTCATGACGTCACCGGCTCCGGCCGCGCCGCCGCGGCGAGGTCGATCCCCTTGCGCTCGGCCTCCAGCATAAGAGCGTCGAGCAGGTACTTGGTCGCCCAATTCGGATAGCCGGCGGTCATGTAGCCGCCGAAGATCGGGTAGGAGCCGGCGAGCGCGCCGTCGATCGCGGCATTGCCGCTATCGCGCCGCTGCACCGCTTTCAGGAAACCCAGCAGGCGGTCGGCCGCCGCAGCATGCTGCTCTCCCCTGCCGAGCGCGGCCAGGCGGTAGCCGACGATGGCAAGTTGGGCGGAACCGGTGAGGCATGACCAGGATGCCGCCGGGCGCCAGCCGGCATCGAAGCGGCCGGCGAGATAGCCGTTGGGCTCGATCACCGCCGCCAGCGGCGCAAAGCCCCGCTCGACCGCGTCCAGGATGTCTTCCCGCCCGGCCAGCGCCGCCACCTCCAGCAGGCCTTGCAGGGTGTAGCCGATGGTGTGGGTCAGCGGTCGCTCCGGCAGCGTCAGGCAGTTCTCGGCGAACCAGCCGTTGGCGGCCTGGAAGCGCAGCGCGCCCTCGGCCGCGCGCAGCGCCGCCGCGCGGTAGGCCTCCGTCCCGGTCAGCGCGCCGAAGCGGTACAGCGCCCAGGCGCAGAGCACGTTGTAGAGCTTGATGTCGTCCTGCGAGACGAAGGCGCCGTTGGTGGTGAACAGGCCGGCGCCGTTCAGGTCACCGGTCAGGAAGTCGGCCGCGGCCGTGGCGGCGGCGGAGATTCGGGCGTCGAGCCGGGTCTCCAGCAGCGAGACGAAGCCGTCCAGCACCATGCCGGTGTTGAAGGCCGCCGGCGCCTGGCGCTCGGCGCTGGCCAGCATGCCGCCCTGAACGGCGCCGGAGGGCATCTGCACGTCGGCTTCCCAATGGGCCATGCGCGCAACGCGCTCGACCAGCTCGGGCCGCCCGGCGCGCCGGCCGTAGGCGAGCAGGCTGGTCATGATGTAGCCGGTGGTCTCCGGGTAGGACAGCTGCCAGCCGCCGGCCGGTCCGGTCGGGAAATAGCCGTAGGAGACCCCGCCGTCGTCCGTGGCGTCCTGCGCCCGCAGCAGCCAGGCAACGGCCAGGTCGGCACGCGCGGCCGTCTCCCCGGCGACCGGCACGATGGCGGCGCGGCGGCCGAGATGGTCCCCCAGGACCACCTTGCGGAAGGCCGGTTCGCCGCCGACCAGGGCGTCTTTCAGACTCTGGAACTGCCGGGCCCGCGACCAGTAGGCTCTGCGAAGCGTTCTCAGCATCTTTGGTATTATTATTCTCGCTCTATCTGGCTTGTGCAGTGCCGCCAGGGGCGACAACCGGACGTCCGCGGGATGAAATCATAAAAAACCTTGCCGCGTCTAACTGTTAGAGCCCAGCGGCATTAAGGGTTTACCTGCGGTTTCTAAGCTGCGCAACCGAGCGCGATCCTTTATAGAGGCGAAGATACGAGCACCGCGGACCGGCAGGGGCCGCGCCACCGCATTCAACGGGCCGCCGTCTTGATGGATTCACCGGAAGCAGATACCCCGAAGCCGACCAGAAACGTCGGCAGGCGCATGGCCAAGGGCGCCGCCTGGATGGTGGTGTTGCAGTCGGCCGACCGCGTCCTGGGCTTCATCAGCATGCTGGTCCTGGCCAGGCTGCTGGTGCCGGCGGACTTCGGCCTGGTCGCCCTCGGCATGGCCGTGGTGGGCAGCCTGACGGCCTTCAGCGAGTTCGGCTTCGACCTCGCCCTCATCCAGAACCAGTCCGCCGGGCGGCGCCATTATGATACGGCGTGGACCCTCACCCTCCTGCGCGGCTGGCTGCTGACCGGCCTGCTCTTCGGCGTTTCCGAGTGGAACGCGGACCTCATGGGCGACGAGCGCCTGGTCAACCTCGTCTACGTCCTGGCTCTCATCCCCTTCATCGAGAGCTTCATCAACATCGGCATCGTCGATTTCCGCAAAGACCTGAATTTTAAGAAGGAATTCCTGTACCGCCTGTCCAGCCGCTTAGGCGGCGTGGTGACGACGGTGACCTTGGCCTTCATGTGGGGCGACTACTGGGCGCTGGCGGTGGGCCAGATCACGGCCTCCACCCTGCGGCTTATACTCAGCTTCACCCTGCACCCCTACCGCCCGCGGTTCTCCTTCGCCGCCTGGCGGGATCTCTTCCATTTCTCGAAGTGGCTGTTCCTCAACGGCCTTGCCCAGTTCGCGTCGCGGCGCGCCTCGACCTTCGTGGTCGGCCTGTTTCTCACGCCGACGGCCGTGGGTCTCTTCGCGATCAGCGGCGAGATCATGAACACCGTGTCCCAGGCCCTGGTCGCGCCGGTAAAGCGCACCTTCTTTCCCGGCTTCGCCAAGCTCACGCAGGACATGGAGGCCATGCGCCGCGTGCTGCTCAGTGGTTACGCCCTCACCGTCCTGGTGTCGGCGCCCCTGTGCATCGGCATCGGCATGACCGCCGAGTTCCTGGTGCCGGTCGCTTTCGGCAGCAAATGGCTGGAGACCGTGCCGATCATCCAGATCCTCGTCCTCTCAGCCCTGGCAAACTCGCTGCAGGGCCCGGTGCGCCCGCTGTTGCTGGCGCTCAACCGGCCCGAGATGGTGACCGCTCTCTCCGTGGTCAATGCGATCGTCATCATCCCGGCCCTGGTCATCGGCACATGGCTGGCGGGCCTCGAAGGCGCGGCCTGGGCGCTTGTCATCGAGAACACCGCCATGATGATCGTCCAGCACGCCCTCTTGCGGCGGTTCCTGCAGCTGTCGCTGACCGACGTGCTCGGCAAGATCTGGCCGTCGCTGCTGTCCTGCGCGCTGATGGCCGTGGCGGTCTGGGCCCTTAAGCGGGCGATGCACCCGACCCCCGAAGACACCATTCTCCAGGACCTTTTGGGCCTGGCGGTGGTGGCAGCCGGCGGTGCCCTCGTCTACGTGGCCGGCCTGCTCGCCTTCTGGGCCGCCTCCGGCCGGCCGGCAGGCTCTCCGGAAGGCCTGATCCTGGACCTCTTGAGAAAGCGCCTTCTTAAGGCGCCGGCAAAAGCCGCCGGCGCCGTCACAGGTGGCGGCAAGACAGGGACTTGATGTAGTCGGTGACGAAGTCCCAATCGTCCCGGTACGCCGCGTCGATGCGCTGACGGACCTCGCCGGACACCAGCGGCCCGCCGGGCAGCCTGCCCAGCACCTTGTGGCAAATCGTCGTCGGATCCAGCCGCCAGCGCGCCAGACGGGGAAACGGACGGTTGCGCCCGTCAGGCGTATGGCTGACGCCGGCGCGGCGGTTGATGGTCCTCAGCAGGTGGCCCTGCCAGGCGCCGAGGCTGATGTTCTGGGCCTTGTCGTCGACCTCCGGCGGCGGTCCTCCGGGCGTCCCGAGAAACGCCGAAAGATCGGCCATCAGGCCGTCGCGGTTGGTCTTCAACTCGCTCATCTGGAAGACGAACGGTGCCTCCCCGAAGGCCGTCTCAAGCTGCTCGATCAGCGCCCTGAAACTCAGGTCCTCGCGACGCCAGACCACGTTTTCCTGTGGTCCATCCAGCGAAAAGAAGGCTTCAAAAGGGGCGCTGCCGCCGTAGCGCAGATACTGGCTGTAAAGCGACGCCACGAAGCCGCCGTGCGGGCGCAGGCCGATGATGGCATGCGATCCCGGGAACATCGCCGCCAGGCGTCTCAGGCCCCTCAAGCGGTCGTCCAGCCGCGCGAACGTACCCCCCGACAGGCCTTCGCAGGAGATCAAGTATTTCTCCGAATCGGACAGCCTCAGGAAGTACTCTATATTTCTGTATCTTAAATACTTAATGCCGGCCCATCGCGGAAACACCAGGCGCTGCAAGTACGTCGTCGCCGTCTTGTGGAGGCCTACGTGGAAGTACAGGTTGCCATAGTGCATCGATTGGCGCTCTCCCCCGGAAGGTGCCCCATCCGGCGTGATCGCGCCGGCTCTGGATCCGGCAGCCGCCGGGGTCTCGGCAAGGGTCTCGCCGCCCTGGATTATCATAGTTGCCCCCTCATTCCCTGGCGCAGGCCCGCCAAGGAAGCAAATTCACCAAAATTTTGCCAGACGATATCAGTATTCCTTGATAATGATGTTGAATTGTTAGGCCGCGTGCGGTCCGCTCGAAGTGCGCCGAACTGCTTCGGCCGCTTGGCCCAGGTGTTTGAATGGAAGCCATTTTCTTCGCCGTCGATATCGTCGCGATCATTTTGCTGCTGTATTGGAGCATCATCAACGACGAGCGCAAACCCGGGCAGCCGACCACCGGGCTGTTCGCCTATCGCGAATCTCTCGCCAAGGACGGCTCCAAGCCAAAGCAGGATCCATCCGCGCCGCCGCCCGGCCTGAACCGCCGCCGGAAGCGCTAGACCGATGGCCCTTCGCGACCTCCTGATGCTGTCGGGGCTGGCGATCATGGTTCCCATGATCTTTTACCGGCCCCATGTCGGCATCATCCTCTGGGCCTGGACGGCCATGCTGGTCCCGAACACCTTCCTGTTCGGCATCGGCCAGTCCGTCCGCTACAACCTGATTTTCGCTCTAGCCACACTGATCGCCTGGCTCATCTCCAAGGAGCCGAAGAAAATCCCCCTCAACAGCACCAACCTGCTGCTGTTCTTCTTCCTGTTCTGGGTCTGCCTGGCGACGGTCTTCGGCATCGCCCCCGCGAAGGCGCGCTTCGACGAGCTCCTGAAGTTCGTCAAGATCGTGATCTTCTGCGTGGCGATCAGCGGACTGGTCACCACGCGCCTGCGCGTTCACGCATTGCTCTTCGGCCTGGCGCTCGGCATGGGATTCCACGGGGCCTCGGAAGGTGCGAAGTTCATCGTCTCCGGTGGCGGCCACAGGGTCTTCGGCCCCCCCAGTTCCATCATCGGCGACAACAACCACTTCGCCCTTGCCATGATCTTCCTGCTGCCGATCATGGTCTATCTCTACACCTATGCGCTGAACCCGCTGATGCGCCTGGGCCTGCTGGCCGGCGGCGGCCTGATCTTCGCCTCGATCATCGGCACCTTCTCGCGCGGCGGACTCATCGGCCTCAGCGCCGTCGGACTCTACAGCCTCGTAAGATCGCGGCACCGCTTCCTGATCATGCTGGCCCTCGCTGTCGGCGCCGGCTTCGTCGTGTACTTCGCGCCGGAGCGCTGGTTCGACCGAATGAACACGATTCAAGAGGCCGACCAAGACGGCTCCTTCATGACCCGGGTGATCGCCTGGAAAGCCAGCTTCCTGCTGGCGCTTGATCATCCCATCCTGGGCGGCGGCATCACCGCCATCACCCATGATTCATCATGGAGCTACTACACGGCCGTCCAGCGCTTCGCCCAGCTCGACTTCATCCCAACGCCGGAGCCGGGCATCAAGCCGCGCGCGGCGCACAGCGTCTACTTCCAGCTCGTGGCGGATGTCGGTTTCGTCGGCCTCGGGATCTTCCTGCTCATCATGCTGCGGGCCTGGCTCTCCTGCAGCAGGCTGATCAGGCAGACCAAGGGCATCCAGGAGCTGGAATGGATCAACAACCTGGCCCGCGCGTTCCAGGTAAGCCTGTTGGCCTACGCGGTCTCGGGCGCCGCCCTCAACATGGCCTACTTCGAGATGTACTACGTGCTGATCATCCTGATCTCCGTTCAGGAGACGCTGGTCGCGCAGTACAAGCAGGCGCAGGCGGCAGGCGTCACTCCCGCCCCGGGGGCGCCGGGCACCGCTGCCTCTGGTCCCGGTTCGCAGCCCGCACCGCGGCCCAGCTATGGGGGTCCACAACGTCCAGCTCAACGCCCGGTCCAGCGTCCGGCAACCGCACGCTTTACCGGTCGGCGCCCTTAGCGCCAGCGAGCGGAACCCTGGCTGGACGTCACTCGCCGCCGGTCGGGAATTCCACCAGCATGCGGCCGAAGCCTTTGCCGGTGCGCACGGCCTGCCACAAGGCCGCGTTACTGCTGATCGGCTGGTAGTAGACGGCCAGGAAAGCCCCGGGTCCCGTCGCATTCGGCGGACAGAACTGGTTCGCCCGAGACCACTGCGGATGCCACGCCTGGAAGCGGTCTTCGTCGCCGGGCGAGAAGGGCCGCAGCCCGACCCACTCCAACAGGCGGAACTCGCACCAGTAGCGCAACCCGATCCACATCTCTCTCGAGACGTCGAAGTTGCGCATGACGAACTCGTGGACCTCCGGCGTGTTGATCACCGCCAGGCGGCCGCGCACGCCCTTGTAGGTCAGAGCCTGTGCCTGCTCCAGCGACTCAGGCCAGTTGCCGTGCCGGCCGGTGGTGGCCAACATCTGGAAATAGCTTTTCGTGGCGGGGTTGTAGACCGGCGCGTCACCGGGCCCAGCGGCGGCCATCGCCGCGCCGCTGGCAAGCCAAAATCCGCTCAGCAGGGCTGCCACGGCAACCGCCCGCAGCGTCCTTGCCAACCGGGTGCCAGCCCTCCGGGGGGCTCCTGCCGGCGCGCCGTTCCCTTGCGGTTTCTCTCTCATCACTCTTCCGTACTTCCGGCTGTGGTTATCGGCCTTCCAGGGACTGCACCGGCGCTTCCTTGTTGTCGCCAGGACGCGGAACGCCACCCTGAGGGAGGCCGCCCCGGGGAAGACCGACAAGTCCCTTACCTCTGACAGTATAGGCAAGCCCCGCCGGGCGCCAAAATCAAAATCCCCGGCGCCGCGCGGCGGCTCGCCCGGGCCTTGGTGGGGCATTGGGGGGAGCCGGCCGCCTCGCGGCGGGCCCTGCCCTTGACAACCCTCCGGCCGGGTGGCTATCAGGGAGTCGCATTCGAGGTCGCGAACCCAGACGGTTCATTGCGTTGAACCATGAATCTTCGGACTTCGCGGAAGACGCCGAACCGTTCACCCGTGACCCAAGAAGAGCCATGAAATCCCTCGCGCGGTTCTATCCGCTGCTCCTCATCGTCATCACCATCGCCAGCCTGTGGTTCGCCTGGGTCGGCTGGCTCGACAGCGACGACAAGCGCCATGTCGTCGAGGGCATCGGATGGTACGAGCAGTTCCCCTACGTCGGGCCGCTGCATCCCAGCCTGCGCCACCCCATCGTCTTTCCGCTGGGGATGAGCTTCCGCCTCTTCGGCATCAACGAATTCAGCGTCATCCTGCCCAACCTGCTCTACTATGCGGGGCTGCTGGCGGTGACCTATGTGTTCCTGGCGCGCTTCACCAACCGTCACATCGCCTTCATCGCCACCGCGCTGATCACCACCACGCCGATCTTCGTGATCCAGGCCACGGTCGTCTTCAGCGACATCACCGAAGCCTTTTTCGTCGCGCTGTCGTTCTGGCTGTTCATGGAAGCGACCCGCATCGAGCGACCGACGCTCTGGCTGCTTCTGGGCGCCGGCGCCGCCGCGGCGATGGGCTGGTTCACCCGCGAGACCGTGGGCGCCCTCATTCTGCTGTTCGGCGTCCTCTTCCTCGCCGGATACAAGCTGCCGCGCGCGCGCTACTGGATCATGGCCGGCGGCTTCCTGCCCCTGGTCGCTCTGGAGGCGCTCTTCATGTGGAGCATGACGGGCAGCCCGATCTACCGCTACACGACGATGCTGTTCTCGCGCGAGAACTTCAACAAGAAGGGTGAACTTGCCGGCGACGTGTTCAATCGCATCGGCAATGTCAGCGTCAATCCGGTCGTCGATCCGGTGGTGGTGCTGTTCGCCAACCACGAGTTCGGCCTGCTGTTCTTCTTCGCCCTGCCCGTCGCGCTCTGGGCCTGCTTCTCCAAGGCGCTGCCGGCGAACGAACGTGCGCTCGCGCGCATTCTCAGCATCCTCGCGGTGCTGTGGTTCCTTCTGGTGGCGCTGGGGATGATCAACCTGCATCCGCGCTACTTCACCGTTACCGCCTACGCCGCAGCGATCATCCTGGCCATCTGGCTCTACCGGCTGCTGGTCGGGCCCCGCCGCCTGCTCGCCGTCGCCGTCATCGTGGTGCTGTTCGGCGCCAACCTCACGGCGATCTATCTCGACAACCGCAACCCGCTGTTCGGGGAGCGCAGCCTCAGGGCTTACCTTGAGGAAAACCCGGTGGCGCTGCGCACCGACCCCGTCACCCAGCGCCGCACCGAGTTCTTCCTCACCATCGACGGCCGCGAAGACCTGGTGGCCGGGGGGCTGCCCGAGCCCGGCGACCTCTATTTCTACAATCCGAACCGGGCCATCGAGATCCGGCGCAGCGATCTCGATCCACGCGACTACGCGCCCAAGCCCGGCTGGGAACTCGTCTGGCAGGCGGAGGAGGACCGCCGTCTGACCGGCATCGTGCTGGAGGCGCTTGGCCTCAACCGCCACCTGCCCCAGGGCCTCTGGCGCCGCCTCGATGCACCGAACCTGCCGGTGGCGGTCTATCGCATCCCCGCTTCCTGAAGCGCGGTCCGCTGCTCAGCGGGGCGCGAAGTACCAGTCGCAGCCCGGCAGCGCCATTTCCGCGACGACCTGGTCGACATAGGCGATGTCTTCGGCGGAGAGGTAGTCCGGGTAGCCGCCGATCTTGCCGCGGCGCACCTTGAAGGACTCGCCGCTGCCCTGGGTTCCCGGCTGCATCATCGGGTCGCGGAACACCCCGGTGGTCTCCATTTTCTTCATGTTCTCGAAGGAGGCATAGGCCACCGCTTCGCGCACCGCCTCCGGCTGCGGGTCGCGCACGCCCAGCAGCGTCAGCACCTCGGCCAGCACCGCCGCAGGGTCGGCATGCATCGCCTCGTAGCGCACCGCCAGGAAGGAGCGCGGCACGGCGCGGTTCTGGTACCAAAGATTGTAGAAGGTCACGATGCGGCGCACGCCGAACACGTCGTCGCGCAGGAAGTCGGAGATCGTGCCGGAATAGGTGCGCATCCGCTCGCTCTCCTGGAAATAGCTGGAGACCAGCGTGTCGCGGACATCGCGCACGATGAAGACGACATCCCGTCCGCGATAGGTCGTGTCGTGGAACGTCAGCTCGTTGTAGGGCGCGCCGCTGAACAGCAGCATGGGGCCGTCGTGGGTGAACAGCGTCTTCTTGATCCCGGCCAGTTCACTGATGGCATAGGTGTCGAGCAGGATATCCTCGCCCTTGCCGATGCGCCGGGCGAGGAACTGTCCCAGCATGACGCGCAGCCAGGTCCGCCCCGTCTTCGGATAGGAGACCACGTAGGCATCGGCATTGCGCGCGCGCCACAGGTTGCGCAGGGTCTTGCCCACCTTGCTGGGGTGCGCGACGCCATAGAGCCCCAGCTTCATCCAGTACAGCATTGACGTTTCCTTCCCCCCGCTCAGCGCCTGGCGCCGAGCTGCGCCGCCAGGAATACCACGGCGACAAACGAAAGATCGATAAGGACCAGCCAGACCCGTGACAGGACGGTGATCAGCGAAGCGAGCGCCAGCGTCAGCTTGAACTGCAGCAGCGCCGTCAGCGCGCCCTCCCTGAAGCCGATGCCGGCCGGGGCGATGAAGGCGATGCGCCCGACGAAATTTGCCACGACGAAGCTGGCGAGCACGAACAGCGCGGTGTCCCCGTCCAGCGGCCCCAGGGCGCGGGCGAAAGCCAGCAGGCAGAAACCCATGATGAGGATCTGCAGGCTGTAGAGGGCGAAGAACACCAGGATGGCCGGGTAGGACAGCACGTCCTCGCGCCGCACAGGTTGGCGACCCAGCGCGGTCATCGCCCGGTTGACGATGGGCCGGAAGATGGCCGGATGGATTGCCACCATGATCGCCAGGACCACCAGCCCGGCAACCACGATCTCCGACCGCGAACCGAAGATGAAGCCGTCGAAGAACAGGATGATCAGCACCAGCGCGACTGCCGCCTGCGCCGTTATCGACAAGGTGAGTTCGAAGAACACGCTGATACTGAGGTGCTTCAGGTCGGCGCCGCGCTCGCGCCCCAGGTAGACCTTGCCGGCCGCGGTCCACAACCGGCCCGGCAGGTAGCGGCCGAGCCAGGCAGAGGCGAAGACGCGCGTCGCCGCGCCCAGCGACAGCCCGCCGCCCTGCGCCACCCATTTCAGCAGACCCCACCACAGCAGCAGCAGGGTCACGACGTTCAACTGGCCGAGCAGGAAGGACAGTGCGAGATAGCGGTAGTCGATGTTGCGGTAGGTGGCGACCACCTCGTCCCAGCCATCGATGATGGTCTTGGCCAGGATGAACGCGATCGCGGCAAGCACGAAAGCCAGCAGCGCGTACAACAGGCCGCGCGTCCAAACCGATGATCTTGATAAGGAGGCTTGCCGCATAGGTCGGAGAGTTCAGCCCGGTGTGTCCATGGTCCCGTGTCCCCCGTGCCATGGCTGGGGTTGCGGCGCGCCTTGCGGCGGAACCGCCCGGCGAGAGCCTACCCCCGGCAGATCAGGACGGGCGGCAGCGCCGCCGAAACCGGCCGCCCGCCGGGGGCATCATGACTGAGGGGGACGGCGGTTTCCAGCCCCTTCTGCCGTTGCGCGGCTTGTCGCCCCGGCGAAAAAGGCAAGGCCGACCAAGGCGTTTACCGCCAGCGTTCTCTTGCCGTTCCTGCCGCTCTGACTTATGACAGTGCGGCAGGGGTTCACCAGCCGGAAACAAGTGCCAAAGGCTGTCGCGCCACGGCGGGACAGGCCGCAGCGGCATGGAAATTCACTTAAGTCCCCGGGGTAATCCTGGAAATTCCGTAAGACCCCGCTAACATGGCCGCCGTCGACAGCGATAGCGTCCCCTGAAAGAGATCGAGAAGACCGCAATGGCCGTAGCCTCCCAGGAAACCGCCCCCGCCGTGACGGCGGAGAGCGACTATCGCCAGCTCAGCATTATCATTCCGGCCTACAACGAGGAGGACGGGATCCTCGCGACCCTGGAGAACCTGCGCCTCAACTTCCCGGCGGCGGAGATCATCGTGGTCGATGACGGCAGCAAGGACCGCACCGCAGAGCGCGCGGCCGGCTTCGAAGGGGTGACGCTGCTGATCCACCGCTTCAACCGCGGCTACGGCGGCGCCCTCAAAACCGGCATGCGCCAAGCGACCCGGGACCTCATCGCCTGGTATGACGCCGACAACGAGCACCAGCCCGAGTTCCTGAAGCAGATGGTCTCCCGCATCGAGCAGGAAAAGCTCGCCGCCGTGCTCGGCCAGCGGCCGAAGTCGGTGTCGGTTGTGCGCGGCGTCGGCAAGTACATGATCCGCTTCCTCGCCCGCCTCCTGAAGGTGAAGTCCGGCAGCGATCTCAACTGCGGGCTCAGGGTTTTTCGCCGCGAGGTGATCCTGCCCTATCTTCCCATGCTGCCGGACAGCTACAGCGCCAGCCTGACCTCGACCATCATCCTGATCGAGCAGCGCTATCCCTTCGCCTTCCAGCCGATCCAGACCAAGCAGCGGATCGGCCAATCCAAGGTCGCCCTCGCCGACGGCTTCAACACCCTGCTGCTGGTGCTGCGCGTCATCACCCTCTTCGCGCCGATGCGCATCTTCCTCCGCGTCAGCATGAACCTGCTTCTGATCGGCGCGCTCTACAGTCTCTACGTCGCGCTCACCGTGGGCGAAGGCATCCCGGTGCTCGGCGCCTTCATCATGCTGGTCGGCCTGCTGATCGGCATCCTCGGGCTGATCGCCGATCAGATCAGCCAGTTGCGCCTGGTCGGCCTGACCTCGGCACCGCTGCGCGACCGCGACTGAGCGGCGCGCGGCGACAGGAGGAGGCTGCGCCATGAAGACCCCCATGAAGACCAGGGTGGTCCTGACCGTCGACACCGAGCCTTCGATCGCCGGCGCTTTCAGCAATCCGCAAAGCGATACGCCGCTGATCGACGAACCCGTCGCCGGCGAGGTGGCGGGCCGCAGCGAGGGCCTGGGATTCCTCGTCTCCACCCTGGTGCGCCATGGCCTGCAGGCGACCTTCTTCGTCGAGACCGCCCATACCGCATACTTTCCGGCCGACCGCATGGGGCGCTACGTCGACCAGCTGCAGGCCGCCGGCCAGGACGTGCAACTGCACCTGCACCCGAGCTGGCTGTCGTTCCAGAACGGGCGCCTCGCCCCGGGCGACAAGGTGACCGACCACTGCAGCGAGCTGGGGCGCGCGCGCCTCGCCGAGCTCATCACCGCCGGCAGCGAGCAGATCAGGGCCTGGACGGGGCAGCGGCCGACCGGCATGCGCACGGGCAACTTCTCCACCGCGCTCAGCGTCTTCGAGGCGATGAACGATGCCGGCCTCGATTATGCCTCGAACATCTGCCTCGCCATGCACCGCCCGCCGGAAGCGGAACTCCAGGTGACCGGGGGCTGCCACCGCTTCGCCGGCATCCGCGAGCTGCCCGTCACCTGCTTCGCCGATAACGGGCCGGTCGGCCGCGGTCGCCTACGCCCCATGCAGATCACCGCGCTCAGCGCCGCCGAGCAGATCGCCCTGCTGCAACAGGCGCACGCGGACGGCCGCGGCGTCGTCGTCATCGTCACGCATCCCTTCGAGTACCTGAAGAAGCGCGACTACCGCTATCGCGGCCTGAAGCCCAACCGCCTCGTGCAGTCCCGCCTTGAGACGCTCTGCGCTTTCCTAGCCGCGAACGGCGACCGCTTTTCCGTCGTTCCACTGGCCGATGCTGCGCGCGATGCGGAACCTGAGCACGGCCCGCCCCTGCGCGGCCATGCCCTGCGCGCCGCGGTGCGGGCAGCGGCTAACGTCGTCAACGACCGCCTGTTGTGAGCGAAGCCGCGGCAGCGACGCGCCCGCAGGAGACGGTGATTCTCCTCGGCACCGACACGCCGATCGGCCTCGCGGTGGTGCGCGATCTCGGCCGCCACGGCTATCGCACCATCGGCATCGGCCGCCGCGCCAATGCGCTAGCCGGTGCCTCGCGCCACTGTTTTCGCCATCACGCGCGCGCCGACGGCGAAGCCGGGCTCATTGCGCAGATCCTCGCCCTGGCCGGGCAACACCAGGCGCGCTGGCTGCTCACCGTCGGCGAAAGCGACATCCTGCTGCTGAACCGCCATCGCGCCGAACTGGAGGCGCGGCTGCAGGTCCTGGCGCCGCGCAGCGAGCTTCTCATGCAGGTGCTCGACAAAGCGACCTGCCAGCGGCACGCCGAGGCTGTCGGCATCGCCGTGCCGCAGACGTGGCGCTTTGCGTCTCTGGCGGAGGCGCGCGCCGCCGCCCCCGGCCTGCGCTACCCCGTGGTGCTGAAGTGGTCGGACCCGCATGTCGTCGCCGCAGCCCTGGACGCCGCCGGCCTGGCGCTGGTGAAAACCGGCTACGCCCGCGACGCGGCGGATCTCTTGGGTCAGCTTGCGCCCTACGAGGCGGTGGGCGCCTTTCCCCTGGTGCAGGAGTACTGCCCGGGACATGGCCTCGGTCAGATGTTCCTGGTCCGCGACGGCGAGGTGCTGCTGGAGTTTCAGCACGAGCGCATCCACGAGTGGCCGCCCGAAGGCGGCGCCTCCACGCTGTGCCGCAGCGTGCCGCTGGCCCACCACGGCGAAGCCCGCGCGCAAGCGCGCGCCCTGCTGCGGCGCCTGGGCTGGACCGGCGTGGCCATGGTCGAGTACCGCTACGATCGACGCAGCCGCCGCTACGTCTTCATGGAAATCAACGGGCGCTTCTGGGGCAGCCTGCCGCTGGCCATGGCCGCCGGCCTGCCCTTCGCCGCCGCGCTGGTGGCCCATTGCGCCATCCCGCACGGCAGTGCCGCGGAAAGCGCCCCGGCAGGAAACGCTGAGGCGCGGGTGCCGCTGCCGCGCGACTATCCCGTGCTGACCGCCTGTTACTGGATTCCCGAAACCAAGCGCCTGCTGCGCGTGCTGTTCCAGCGCCGGCGCATCCAGGATCCCTTTTTTCGCCCCGACCCGCTGCGCTCGCTGCTCTCCTACCTGGTCTTTCCGCTGCGGCCCTCCGCACGCTGGTTCATCTTCCAGCTGTCCGACCCCAAGCCCTTCTTCTCCGACCTCGCGGGCGTCTTCAGGAAGCTTCTGGGGCGGACCTGACCGGCTTTTCCGCGGGGCGCTGCTTCAACGCCTGCTGCAGCGCTTCCACCGCCTCGGCGATGCGGGTAAAGCAGGTCCTGAAATACGCCGGGCTCAAGCGGTGCGGGTCGTAAATCAGCGCCAGCGGCGGCCGGCACCACAAACCCAGCAGCGCGACCTGGACGTCGCGGCCTTCCAGCAGCGGGGCAAGGATCCGCAGGTGGCGGTCCTCCATCACCAGGAAGAGGTCGCCCGGGCGGATCGGAAAGTCGGTCACCGAGGTCGTGCGATGGACGGAAAGGTCGACGCCGAAGTCGTTCGCCACCTCGGTCGCCAGGCTATCGGCGGGCAGTCCGCTTTTGGTGCCGAGGCCGAGCGAGCAGACCGGCAGTTCGGTAATGAGCTTGCTTGCCAGATGGTGGCCGAAGGGACTGCGGCAGACGTTGCCCTGGCAGACGAAGACGAGACGATTCACTTTGTCAAAGTCGACCCGCCCGTAGCGGCGGTACGGGCCAAGCAGCCACAGCGCATTGGCGATGGTGAGGCGGACCAGGCCGCGGTGAGTCCCGAAACGATCCGCCATCGGCGCACCGGCCCCCGGCACCAGCGTCGTAATCCAGCGCTTCAGCACGTGTTTCTTCTGCTCCGTAAACAGCGATATGACGTAGGTCGTCGCCACGATCAGACAGAGGAAGAAGACGTAAAGGCCGGGCCCTACGCTGTCCACCTGGAAGATCGCGAAATAGAAGAGAATGAGCGGCCGATGCAGCAGGTAGAGGGTGAAGGTCGAGCCCGCCAGCGCCCGGATCGGCCGGGCGATCCCGGCACGAATCTCGGCATGGCGCTCGCAGAGCGCGCGCATCGCCGCGAAGTGCGCGACGATGCAGACCCCCAGGTAGTAGTCGGAGAGGAAACGCTTGCTCGACACCAGCTCGTAGGCAACCCCCGGCCCGAACAGAGAGGCCGTGACGCCTTCCGACCAGGCAGCGATATCCCACTGCAGGTAGGCGATCACGCCGGCTGCCGACAGCAGCAACAGGAACCAGGCAAGCGGCAGCGGCAGGCGCTGCAGCGGCTTGCCGCGATAGAGATAGACCCCGCCCCACCACAGCGGCATCAGCAGGATGACCTTGGGCCCGATGACGGCCGCGAGCAGGAAGAACAGCCAGCGGCCCTGCCGCCCGCCGATATAGGTCACCAGCGCGAAGCCGACATAGTACCAGATCTCGTAGCCCAGGCTCCAATAGGGCACGTTCGAGCCCGGCTGCATCGAGACGAACCAGGCCTGGTTGAGGAACAGCAGGCTGCCGATGATGCGCAGCGGCAAGTGGTCCCAGGCCAGCGCGCCCGGCGGATAAGCGTCCGGGTTCGCCGCCACCCCGACATGATCCAGCACGACGGTCAGCAGCAGCGCCGGCACCACCACCGAGTAGATGCGGGCGAGCCGCGCGATGGTGTAGGCCTCCAGCGTGCGCTCTTTGGTGTCGGCCACATAGGCGATGACGAAGCCCGACAGCACGAAGAAGATGATGACGGCTTCGTGCCCCAGGGAGAACAGCGACGATCCGGGATCGTAGAGAAAGCGCGCGTGATGCAGCAGCACCAGGAACGCGGCGAAGAACCTGACGAAGTCGAGATAGACCGAAAAGCTTCTGGTCATGCGGGCATCACTAGCGGGCGGCTCCCCGGCGCAGGGTCTGCCGGGCCCAGCTGCGGCCTTGCTTCATGGCGGCGAGCAGCGCCCCTTTGGCCGAGCGTCGGTTGTAGGCCATGATGCCCCAGCGCTCCCGCCGGGCCGACATCCATTTCGACTTGTACTCTTCGTCGCCGATGCCGAAGTCGACGCAGTGCACACGGTCGACGTCGATCAGATGCCGCATGACCTTGAAGGTCAGCACGCCGCCGACGGACAGGCTGCTCGGCAGTTCGGCATCGTAGGCGGTCTTCAGCAGCATCGCCGTGCCCTGCGCGGAGATCACCAGCCAGGTCGCCACCGGCCGGTCGCCGAGATAGAGGTTCGCCAGACGCAGCACTCCCGCCTCGGCGCAGTCCTGAATCAGGCGCTCGACAAAGGCTGGATCGCTCTCCTCCGATTTCCAGCTGGCGCCGTAGACCTCCTTGAACGCGGCGACCGCGGCATCCAGATCGCCCTCGCCTGCGAACATCTCGTAGCGCCCGTCGCTGCGGTCGTCGAAATGGCGCACGGCGCGCGCCACGGTCTTGCGGATGCTCTTGCCGCGCGAAGCCACGTAGTCGTCGAAGGAGCGCCCGCCAATCTCCTCGTACCAGTTGCCGAACTGGAAATAGGGTTCGGGCGACATGCCGTGGCGTTCGAAGGCGTCGAGCAGCAGGTCGAAGACATCGGAGCCCCTGTCCAGCAGGCGCAGCGAGACGGCATCCCAGCGCGGCCGCTCGGCCGCCAGGGCGCCGACCAGCGCGTCGAGCGCCGCCCTCCGGTCGGAGACTGCCGGCGACAGCAAGGGAGCAAAGGCGGTGGAATAGACCGAGTGGCAACCGCTGAGCAGACGCCCGCCGAGCGGCGCCCGGGCCTGTGGGGAACACGCTGCCGGCAACAGCGCCAGCGCGGCACCGCCCGCGTCTTCCACGCCATAGAAGTACGGCTCGTCCTGCGCCCTGCCGGCGCCGGCAAGCAGCGCCCGGTACCAGAGCAATCCGTTGAAGAAGCTCGCCTGCTCCGCCGCCGCGAACAGCGCCCGATAGCTTTCGGGCAGCGCCTCGAGGCCGCCATAGCGTCTTACTTCCATTGACCCACCCTGCTCCACCCCCGGTCTTCGCAGGCCGTCCAACCCGGGGCCGCGCCGCCGGATGGCAAACCGACAGCCCCGCAGTGTCAACCGATTATCGTCCGGCGCCCCCTCAGGCGCCGCCTAATACTCCGCTTTCGCTGCATTTTTTGCTAGTCTGCGGGCAGACTTATCATTACCGCCCGCCGTCCTCACCCCGGAGCCCCCTTGACCGCCAGACGTCCGCCCCTTGGCCCCGCGCCGCGCCGAAGGCCGTTGCAGACGCGCTCCATCACCGTCGAGCGCGAGGGGCCGAACCGTCCGGCGGAGGGCCGGTTGATACCCTGGCCGGAAGTTCCCGCCTATCCGGTGCTGGGCGACCTTGGTCCAATGGGAATCGGTGGGTCGGGCGCCGGCTCCGGCGCCGCCGGGCTGCTCGCGCTCGGCGCGCCCTTCTTCACCACGGCGGGCCGAACCGCCCTGGCCTGGGCCTTCAAGGCCGCCGGCCTCGTCCCCGGCGACCGCGTGCTGCTGCCGGCCTACCACTGCCTGGCCATGGTCGAACCGCTGGAGTGGCTCGGGCTCGAGGCCGTCTACTACCGCCTGCACGACGATCTCAGCATCGACCTGGAAGATCTCGAGGCGGGGAGCGACCCGGCCTGCAAGGCGCTGGTCGCGGTCCACTACTTCGGCTTTCCGCAGGACGCCGTGCGGCTGCGGGCGTTCTGCGACAGCGCCGGCCTCGCCCTCATC
The DNA here is from genome assembly GCF_037652055.1 of Pelagibius sp. 7325. Lineage (NCBI taxonomy): Bacteria > Pseudomonadati > Pseudomonadota > Alphaproteobacteria > Rhodospirillales > Rhodovibrionaceae > Pelagibius > Pelagibius sp. 7325. The sequence continues at coordinate 184,408 of NZ_JBBKAH010000008.1, read as the reverse complement.
GAAGATTGCGCCCACAGCTTCTACGGCAGCTGCGCGGGCGCGCCGATGGGCAGCTTCGGCGACTACGCCATCGGCAGCCTGCCCAAGTTCTTTCCGCTGCGCGGCGGCGGCTGCCTGGTTTCCAGCCGCCACGAGGTGCCCCGCCAGGTCCTCGCCGGCCACGGCCCGGTCGGCAACCTGCAGGCCCTGGTCCGCGAGCTTCAGATGGCCCACTACTATGGCCGCCTGCGTGCGCTGCGGCCCGCCACCTTCGGCGCGGCGGCCGCAGCCAAGCTGCTGGCCCTCGCCGGCCTGGGCGGCGATCCGGCGCGCCTCGGCTGCGGCGCCGCCGGCCTGGAGACCGCCGCCGGCTGGGTCGCCCGGCGCAGCCTCGCCACCAGCGCCCCCGAAGAGATCGCCGACCGCCGCCGGCGACACTACGCGACGATCTGCCGGCTGCTCTCCGGGGTTCCCGGCATCACCCTCCTGAAACCGCGCCTCGAGACCGGAGTGGTGCCCTACATGGTGCCTCTGCGCATTCCCGCCCTCGGGCGGATCTTCGCCACCCTGGAGGACCGCGCCGTCCCCATGCAGCGCTTCGGCCAGTTCCTCGCCCCGGCCCTGGCACCGGGCCTCTGCCCGGTCAGCGACGATCTCTCGCATCACGGCCTGCAGCTGCCCTGCCACCAGAGCCTGTGGGACGACGAGATCGAATGGATGGTGACCCAGCTGGCCGACGTCTGCACCAAAGCGGGGAAACAGCCCGGCCGCATGCCGGCCGAGCACTGACGGCGGCAAGCGGCGTGTTGAACCCCTCGGGCAACGGGGGTAGCGTTTGCGGCACCGGAGCGGGGCCACGCAGAGCCATCTGGGCTGGCAGCCCCAATGGGCACCGGCGCGGGGCCCGACTCTGCGGTATGATTTATCATTGGCTGCCGCGTTATGATCCGGGCGGCGAGCGCCGACGCGTTTTGAGAGGGACTTGGGCTGACCATGAGTGGGTTCTGCGGGTGGCTGGCACGAGACGGAAGCCCAGGCCCAGCGTCTCTTCGGCTGCAGGATATGGCGGCACTCCTGCCCGCGAGACCGGCCGCCGAGGCCGCCGAGACCGTGCAGCCGGCCGCCGCCCTCGCCCTGCGCGGCGATCCGCAGGAGAGTGACTGGCACGAAGAAGGCGGCTTCGCGGCCGCCGTCATCGGCTATCCGCGCTGGACCGACGACGCCCTCTCGGCACTCGCGCGGACCCGCGGTGACGCCGCCGCGCTGGTCGAAGCCTTCCGCCGGCACGGCACCGACCTGCTGACGCGACTCTCGGGCCACTTCGCCTTCGCCATCGTCGAGCCGGCACGCGGCCGCGCCTTCTGCGCCATCGACCGTTTCGGCGTCTATCGCCTTTGCCTGGCCACGCCCCGTCCCGGCCACCTGGCCTTCTCGACCTCGGCGGACTCCCTGCGCCTCTACCCGGGTGTCGGCGCCACCATCTCGCCGCAGACGCTCTACCAGTACCTCTTCTTCATCGATCGCGTCGCCGCCCCGGGCAACATCTACGAGGAGCAGAGCAAGCTCTGCCCCGGCGAAGCCCTGCTCTTCGACAACGGTCAGCTGCGCCGCTGGCGCTATTGGCAACTCGACTACCGACGCACCGCACAGGCATCGAAGGACCGGCTGCACGCGGAACTGCGCGAACGCCTGGAAGAAGCGGTCGCGCGCTGCCTGGAAGGCGAAGCGGCTGAGGCGACAGGCAGCTTCCTCAGCGGCGGGCTGGACAGCAGCGCGGTGGCCGGTTTCCTCGGCAAGGTGACCGACGGCAAGGGCCACTGCGTCACCATCGGCTTCCAGCACGCCGGGTTCGACGAGACGCGCTACGCCGAAGAGGCCGCGCGCCGCTTCGGCATGAAGCACGAGGTCTTCACCGTTGGGCCGCGTGAAGTGCTGGAAGTGTTGCCGAAACTCGCCGCCGCCTTCGACGAGCCCTACTCAAACTCTTCGGTCGTGCCCTGCTATTACTGCGCGCTGGTGAGCAAGCAGGCCGGCGACAGCATGATCCTTGCCGGCGACGGCGGCGACGAGCTGTTCGGCGGCAACACCCGCTACCTGAAGGACGGCATCTTCGACCACTATCAGCGCCTGCCGGCGGCGCTGCGCCGCAAGCTACTGGAGCCGCTGCTCGCGCGTGCGCCCGGCCGCGGCCGCATCCCCCTGCTGCGCCAGGCGGCGAACTACGTCGAGCTGGCGGCGCGCTCCGTCGCCTATCGCATGACCAGCCACAACGCCTTCGCCTTCACGCCGGTCGAACAGATCTTCAGCGCGGACGCCTTTGCCGCCATCGACCCGGAGGGTCCGCGCCGCTTCGCGGAGAAGCTCTACGACGACGCCGCCGGCGACGCCAAGATCCAGCGCATGATGCACCTCGACCTGCAACTCACCCTCGCGGACAGCGATCTGCGCAAGGTGATGACGAGCTGCACCGCCGCCGGTATCCGCGTGCGCTTCCCGATGCTCGACGATGACCTGGCCGACTTCTCCGCAACGCTGCCGGCCGACTTGCTGACCGAGGGCGGCGAGATCCGCCGCTTCTACAAGGACGCCCTCGCCGGCTTCCTGCCCCAGACGATCATCGACAAGCCCAAGCAGGGCTTCGGCCTGCCGATGTTCCAGTACATCGGCGAACTGCCGGCGCTGGCCGACTTCTTCTGCGACGCCCTCAGCGACCTGAAGCGGCGCATGTTCTTCGACGCCCGCTTTCTCGACCGCCTCATCGCCGAGGTGCGCGGGGGGCGCTCGGGCACGCACGCAGGCATCGTCTGGGACCTCGCGGTGCTGGAAACCTGGATGGCCTCGCGCGGCATCGCCCCCGACGGCAGTGGCCGGCTGCCGCTGCCCATTCAGGACACCCGCCTCGAGCGGGTGCGTCAGGGATGAGCGCGCCGCTGCCGGACGCGACGCTGGAAACCGCAGCGGCCGATCGCGAGATCCTCTTCGTGCTGGGCTCGGCACGCAGCGGCACCACCTTCCTCAACAATTTTCTCGACCGCTGGTTCGACTACGGGATGGGCCCCGAGGGCACCTTCGTCGAGCCGTTCCACCAGCGCCTCGAGCGCTACGGCGATCTCACTCAACCGGCCAATCTGAAGCGCCTCGTCGACGATGTGTCGCGCTGCCAGATGCTGGAGATCATGCGCAAGAAGTACCGCGACAACAAAAAGCTCGACGTCACCCCCGAAGCGATCCTGGCGCGCGTCCCCGACCCGTCCTACGCCGGTGTCGTCTACGGCGTCTTCCGCGCGATTGCCGACCTGCAGGGCAAGAGCCGCGTCGGCAACAAGAACCCCGGCTATTGGACCCATCTCGGGCTTCTGGGTTCGCTGTTCCCGCGCAAGGCCAGATACATCGCCATCCTGCGCGACGGTCGCGACGTGTTTCTCTCCCTGCAGGGCACGCCCTGGGGCGGACACTCGCCCTATGCCGCGGCCACGCGCTGGCGCCAGGCTCTCGAGTCCATCGAAAGGTTCCGCGCAAGCTGCGGCCCCGATCGTTTCCTGCTGCTGCGCTATGAAGACCTGTTGCAGGATCCCGCCGCCGCCATCGGGCAGATCGAAGCATTGCTCGGCGTTCCCCTCGCGCCGGAGCGCCGCGCGGCGGCGCTGGCCGAAGCACAGAACAATCCGAAGAAGGGCAACTTCTACAAATGGCCCGACCGCATGCCGGCAAAGGACCGCCGCGTCTTCGAGGCCGTGGCGGGCGATCTGCTCGCCGCGCACGGCTACGAGGTGCTCCCGCAGCGGCCGAAGCTCTCGATGGCCGAGCGCGCCTGGTTCCGTTTGCTGGAACTGAAGCGGCTGTTGATGGTCAATCTCTACCACCTGCGCCACAAGTTGCCCGGCGACACCAAGCGCAAGACCCGCGAGGCGGCACCGCGCGCCTGAGCGCTACTGAGCCCCGGTTTCTGCCGCTCCGGTTTCTGCCGCCGCACTTTGCCGCCGTCCCCAGGCGATTGCCGCCCGCCGCGGCCAGACACGCATGTAAGTGGCAGGCACGTACTTGCCCTCGGCGAACAGCCGGCGGCGCTCCGCCGATCTGGAAAGCGCGCCCGAGGCACCATCCGGATGGCGGCAGACGAACAGCAGCTCTGCACCGCCCGACAACGGCACCTCACGCAGGTAGCCGAGGTGCGGGCTGATCTTCTCCAGTGCCGGATCGAGGAACCAGCTCGCGCTGAGCCAGCCCTTCACGCCGGGGTTCAGAGCCAGCAGCTCGGCCAGGCGCTGGTGGGTCGCTTGCCAGCCCTCGGGATTGAAATCCTCCAACGCAAGCGTATGGGCGTGCAGCGCGAAGAACGGTCGCCACCCGCGGCAGCGGACCGCGACCAGCCACAGTGCCTTGAAGAACTGCACCGCACCGCCGGCGAACAGAATGCGGCGCGGGATGCCGGCGCCGCCTTCTGCGTATTCCGCGCCGACCGGGATCAGCCGGTGCGTCAAGATGGCGAGATCCTTCAGGTAGCGGTCTTCGGACAAATCGAAGAACCCGTCCTCGAAGGATTGGGCCTGCCGGAAGATGCGGGCCAGCTCGCGCGCGTAGAGCGCCGCGATCGAGGGTGGCAGGCGGTAGCGCCCCGCATCGGCCGAGAAGCCGGCGATGAGCGCCAGCAGGGCATAGCGGTTGAAGGTTTGAACCAGATCGTCCCCTTGCACCTTCAGCGCGGCGTTCGCGCCGGCGATGGCCTCGGGAATCCACGTGTACTTCTCGGGGGCGGCTCTTGCGCTCTCCGCCAGATCCAGGCCGCCTGCCGGCAGATGCGGTGCCAGCCGCACCTTCAGCGCCGCCGCCGCAGCCGCCGCCTCCGCACGCAGGTCCGGCCGCGCCATCAGAGCCCGGCTCCGGCGTTCATGCGGCGCCCAGCCGTTATCATTGTGGCGCCCGGCAAGGTCTGTCTCTCGTTATGATAACGCCGCTACGGTTGCGCCGCCGCCGCGCGCGCCATCGCGTGGCGCCGCAGGCTCTCCGCCGCCCGCTCGGCGGCATGGCCGTCCCACAGGTCCGGGCGCCGCCCCGCCTTGCCCTTGCCGGCAAGGATTGCCTGCACCTCGGCCGACAGCTGGTTGGCTTTCACCAGGCGGTTGGTGCCCTCGGTCACGGTGACCGGACGCTCGGTGTTCTCCCGCAGGGTCAGGCAGGGAATGCCGAGATAGGAGGTCTCCTCCTGCAAGCCGCCTGAATCGGTGACGATGAGGCGCGCGTTCATCACCAGGCTCATGAAGGCGTTGTAGGGCTGCGGCTCGGCAAGCGTCACCGCCGGATGCCCCAAGAGCTTCTCCAGCAGGCCGAACTCGGCCAGGCGCGCCTTCGTGCGGGGATGGATCGGGAAGACGACCGGCAAGCGGCCGGCAAGGTCCAGCAGGGCATCGACGATGGTGCCGAGCGTGTCGCGGCGGTCGACGTTGGATGGACGGTGCAGCGTCACGACGCTGTAATTGCCGGCTTCCAGTCCCAGTCCCTCGGCCACCGCGAGCGCCTCGATCTGGCCGCGCTGCAGTTCGAAGGAGTCGATCATGATGTTGCCGATGCGGTCGATCTTCTCCGCCGGCACGCCTTCGTTCAGCAGGTTCTCGTCGCCGTCCGGTGAGGGAGTCCACAAGAGATCGGCCAGCCGGTCGGTGACGATCCGGTTGATCTCCTCCGGCATCGTGCGGTCGTTGCTGCGCAGGCCGGCCTCGAGGTGGACGATGGGGATCAGCAGCTTCGCCGCCACCAGGCTGCAGGCCAGCGTGGAGTTCACGTCGCCGACCACGATCGTCCAGTCCGGCCGCTCGGCAAGGCAGATCTTTTCGTAGGCCACCATGACACCGGCGGTCTGCTCCGCGTGGCTGCCGCTGCCGACGCCCAGATGGTAATCCGGTGCCGGCAGGCCCAGCTCCGCCAGGAAGGCACCGGACATGTTATGGTCGTAGTGCTGGCCGGTATGGACCAGCAGCGGCGCACACCATTCCGCCCGCCGCAGCACATGGTAAAGGGGGGCCACCTTCATGAAATTCGGCCGCGCGGCGGCGATCAGGTGAACCTTGAGCGGCTGGGTCATGGAGGCACTGCCGTTATTACTGGAGTCGGGGTTACTGGAGTCGGGGTTACTGGAGTCGGGGTTACTGGAACGGTGGGGGGTAAGATCGCTAGCGAACGAGCGGACGGGCCTCTCTGCCGGCAGGCAGGCCCGGCGCGGATGCGAAAAGGACTATGTTCATAGCGCCAAACATGCGATTTCTTGCCCGCAGTGTCCACCCCGGTATCCTGGCTGCCCGAAACGCTGGCCGGGCTCCCTCCTGCTAGCACAGCGCCGCCAAGCCTTTCCATGATCTTTTCCGCCAGACTGCACCGGGCCGATGGCTGACTTCCTCCTCTGCCGCGGAGAGGCCGCGCAAGCCACGGCCCGCACGCTGCAGGCGCGCCTGGAGCGGGCCGGGCTCAGCGTCTCGCCTCTCTTTGAGGACCCCTGCTGCTGCCTGCTGGCGCGCGCCGGCGCCGACGAGACGCGCGAAGACGCCTTCTGGCAGCCGGACGCCGACACCTGGATCCTGCGCAGCGGCCTTTTCAGCCACCGGGCACTTTCGGGCGCTGAGGCGCTGCGGGGCTTTCTCGCCGCCTTCGATCCCGACGCCCCGGACCTGGCCGAAACCCGCGGCCAGTTCACGCTGGTGATCCGCAAGGCCGGCCGGCTGCACCTGCTGGGCGATGCCCTCGGCACCAACAAGATCCACCATGACGCCGGCCACCGTCTGTTCTCGAACCTCTTCATCGCAGTGGCCGAAGGCCTGGAAGCGCCCGGCATCGACGCGCAAGGCTGCTACGAATACGTCTGGAACGGCGTACCCGGCGCCGAGCGCAGCTTCTTCAGGGAGCTGCGCACGCTGCCGCCCGGCCGCATGGCGGTGCTCTCCAATACCGGTACGCCGCGGCTTGTACCGCTGCCGCCCCTCGACATCGATGAAGACAGCGCGACGGCGGGCGAGACCATGGCCGATGCCGCCGCGCGCCAGTGCGCCCGCCTCCAGGCCGTCACCGAACAGAACCGGCGCGCCTTCGGGGACCGCGTGAACCTGCTGTTCTCGGGCGGCTACGATTCCCGACTGCTGCTGGCGCTGCTGCTAGACGCCGGCATTCGTCCGCGGCTCAGCGTCTATGGCCGGCCGGGCGATCTCGACCGGGAAATCGCCGCAACGGTCGCCAAGGGCGAAGGCCTCGACTTCAATCCCGTCGACAAGGCCATGGTGGCGACACCGCCGCCGGAAGCCTTCGGCGACACCGTGCTGGCCGACTATGCCGCCTTCGACGGCTGGCGCGTCACGGGCCTGTTCGACAGCGGTGCCGACCGCGTCGACCGCCAGGGCCAGGCCGGCGGCGGCTGGGCCAAGATGAACGGCTCGCTGGGGGAGATTCACCGCAACTTCTTCTATCTGCCCGACCGGCCCTATTCCGCGCGCCAGCTCGTTCAGAGCTTCTACGCGCGCTACGACCCGCGCGCCATGACCGCGCGCTTCGATGCCGACGCCTACGAAGAGACGTTGGCCCGTGCCGTCATGGCCGCGGTCGGCGCCGACAAAACGCGGCTTACGCGGCGCCAGGTGGAGCTCGTCTATCCGCTGTTCCGCGGGCGCTACTGGACCGCGCGCGAGGTGCCGCTGAATCAGGGCTTCGGTCTCTATCTCACCCCCTTCATGGAGCCTGCTGCGATCAAGGGCACGCCGGACTGGCCCCTCGGGTGGAAAAGTCACGGGCTCATCGAGGCCGCGATGATCGCCCGGCTGTCGCCGCGCCTTGCCGGTTATCCCTCCGTCTACGGCCGGCCCTTCGACCAGCCGCCTTCCTGGCGCGCGCGCCTGCGCGCCCAGGCGAGCTACCGCCGGCCGGTGTGGCTCAGGCGCCTCAGCTACCGCCTGCAGCAGGGCAAGCCAGGCATCCTGCCCGACTACCTGTCGCCGGAGCGCCTCGCGGCGGTCATGCAGCCGGGGTTTCCCTACATGCGCGCGCTGTTCCGCATGGAGCGGGTCGCCGACCCCGACGCCTTCAACCGCATCGCCACCTTGGAGTTCCTCGCTCAGCGCTACAACGCCCGCGAGGCCTGACCTCAGCCCGCCGCGTGTTCGGCCGCCGTGGTGCCGCCCACTGAACGGCGGAACGGCCGGCGCAGGCGCCTAGTCAGCTCTATGAAGCCGCAGAGTTCAGCCTCGAACTCGATCAACTCCACGTCCTGGCCGTCGAGCAGGCGCTTGAGGCCCAGCACCGGCGCATCGGCGAAGTTGATGCCCTGCTCGATGGTAGTCGCACTTTCGATCTCAAGGGCTTCCAGCTGCGGCCAGATCTTCCGCTCATAAACTCCGCTGGGGTAGCAGAAATGATGCAGCCGCCGCTTGGCGATCGGCTCCAGCCGCGCCCGATTGTCGGCGATCTCGCGCGCCAGAGCCTCGGGATCGTCCAGCGGCGTGCGGTGGCGGTGCGTATGAAGCTGGATGTCGAAGCCGCGCTCAACGGCATCGGCAAGCTCAGCCGGCGACATCAGGTGGAAGATCCTGCGCGCCACCAGCGCATCGTAGTCGAACCCAAGCGCTGCCGCGAGCCTGGCACCGAAAGCGTGACACCCGGCACCGTCCAGCGCTTCGCGGCCGTGCGCCATGATCGCTTCGCCGGCCGCCCCGCGCGCTTCGGGCGTGTCGAGCCGCACGCGTCCCGCGCCGGCAATACCCAGCGCCGCCAGGTCCAATTCCTGGCCGGCGCCTCTGTCCAGGAGATAGCGCACCACCAGGTCGAACACCGGGTACTGCTTCTCCGCGCAGTAGGTCGTCACATAGACGGTGGCCGGCAGACGGTGCGCCTCCAACGCCGGCAGCATGTGGCGATAGGTCCCATGCCAGCCGTCATCGATCGTGATGGCCGTCGCGCCAGCCGGCAGGCTGCCCGCCCTCAGCCTCTCGACCGCCTCGCCGAGGGGCAGCAGCGGATAGCCGGCGCGCGCCAGGAAGGCCATGCGCGCGGCGAACTTCTCCGGACTCATGAACAGGAAATTGCCGTAGTGCCCCTCGCCCAGCCAGATGCCGTGATAGCAGAGGATACGCAGCCCGCCCTGCGTCAGCCTGCGGCTGAGGGCGAAGAGGCCCAGAGCCTTGGCGATCTTGAAGAGACGGGTCTTCATCGGGCCGATAGGGTTCCCGTGATGCTGCGCGGTCGCGCCATACCGGGCCGGGCCGGAGCGCTGTCATGCAGCTATCACGAAATCCCCGCCCGGTCACCCCTTCTGCGCGCCGATGAAGGCCTGGAACTCCCCTTGCAGGAGCCCGGCGTCGTTGGCGATCTGTGGCAGGAACGGACTGCCGAAGACGTTGACTTCCAGCGGCAATGCGCCCCTGGATGTGAGCGCGATGTCCCACGCCTGGACCGGCAGTCCCGGAAAGGCGCAGGCCGCCCGCAGGGTCAGGTCCACGGCCTCGCTCCAGTCGGGCAACGCGAAGCCCGCCAGCGGCAGTCCGCTTGCCGGATGCCGCTCGACCACCCGCAGTTCCGGCCCCAGGCCCGTGGTGCAGCGCAGAACCGTGCCGTGCTCCCGGTCCAGCAGTGCGAGTAGGTTGCCTTTGCGCCAGTAGTTGTCCGCCGTGTTTCCCGGCACGGCAATCTTCCACAGGGCAGTGAAGAGGCGCGGCCCCTGGTGATCGAGCAGCACGATCATCCGCAGCGTGCACAGCCTGTCGCCACAGATCTCCACCATCGCCGGATGCGGCTGCAGGAGTTCCTGGAACAGGAAGCCGCGCGGATTCTTGGCGCAGTGGTGCAGGAAGGCAGGCAGCGGCATCTCGGACCCGTCGCCCAGCAGGATCTTCCCTCCGGCACGGTCCAGCGAGCGGACCAGCATTCCGTCCTTGCTGTAGATGCCCTGAATGGGCTTTGCGTAGAAGGGATACCGCGCTTCGGTGGTCAGGTAGGTGCTCAGCGCTTCCTGCGACCGCAGCGCAGCGGCGCCGACGAAATTTCGCACGGGATGCAGGATCGCACGCACTTCTGGCACCGGAAGACCTTGCCCCCGGAGAACAGCGTAAGTCAGCAGCTTGTCGTCGGCGATGACGCCCCATCGCCTGTCACGGTGAATAGCGCCGAAGGCCTGCGGCGATAGATAGCCCCTCTTGTCCGCGAAGCTGCGATCGCAGCGGTAGACACGCATCCGGTAATAGTCTTCTGGCGCCAGCTTGCCGGGCCCGGCGCGCAAGCGAATGAGTTCCAACAACTGGCGCAGCGGCGAGACGCCGCCGTCGCGCGATGCCGCTGCGGCGTTCCGCATCGCTTGCCTCAGTTCAAAGATGAAATGGACGACTTCCTGCAGCTTACCCATCAAGCTGCCGGGCCGATGCCCGCATCGACATTACGAAGCATAAGCCCTTCCTCCGGCTCCACTTTTTGTGGAGCGTTATCCGCAGCGCAGCGCCACTTTTGAGCCGCCAAGATATCGCACCCAAGGGGCCGTCAACCACCACCTCCTGATAGCCGTTACCCGCGAGGACTTCCCGTTAAAGACGCGGACAGGTGTGTCGATACAGCACCGGGCAGTGCCGGGCCAGTGGCATTGTTGGGGGGCGAGGCGCGCTTACTCGATCTCGGCCAATTTCAGCAGCCGTTCCACGGCTGTGTTGCAGCCTTCCCGCACCTTGCTCGAGACCATCGCCGGCATGGGAGAGACGAGATAGTCTGCGGTCGGCACCTGGTTCGCGGCGGCGGCGACCCCGATCTTGATGCGCGGAATATCGCTGGTCTGAAAGGCGACCAACGTCGAACGGACACCGAGATGGCCGCCGTCCCCGCCCTGCATCCGCACGCGCACGGTGCCCGCCGGCAGATGGATGTCGTCCTGCACCAGGACGCAGTCGCCCGCGGCGAACCCCATCGACTGCGACAAGGCGAGCAGGGACTTCCCGGTGTTGTTCACCTGGTCCTGGGGCTTCACCAGAAGCACCTTGCCGTCCTTGTGCTTCAACTGCGCCACCTTCGCGCGCCCGCAGCCCTCCCAAGACAGACCGTTGCGTTCGGCAATAAGGTCCAGCACTGAGAAGCCGACGTTGTGCGGCGTGTTGTGATACTTTTCGCCGGGATTGCCGATGCCGACGAACACCTTGAGAGGAGCCGCAGCATTGCGCGCCTCCGACGCGGCAGCAACCGATTCCATCGAGGGCTTCTTCGCCGCAAGCGGCCGGTTGGCTGCCGCGGAATCATCGCGCAGGTGGGAACAGGCATCGCAGAGCATGTCCTTGCCGCAACGCATCTGCCAGCAGGCGACCGGCCCAGTCCGGACATGATAGAGGCGGCCAAGATGATCGGCGATGCCGGATCCTTTCAGCATGACGAGGTCGCCTGGACGCAGCAGGTTGTCCATCGCCTGAGCCGCCTGCCGCACATCCGGAAAGGCCAGCACGCGCTGATGCGCTTTGGCAAACTTCCGCGCACGAAGTCCGGCGGTGGCCATCTCGCCGACGAAGACCACGGCATCGGCCACCTGCAGAGCTTCCCGGCCCGCCGCTACGTACTTGGTACGCGCTGACCCGTGGTAGTCGGCCAGCGTGCCGATCACGACGATCTTGCGCGCCGCCGTTGCGTCGCGCAGGAACGCAAAGACCGTCGGCAACCCCCAGAAAGCGCCCTTCCAGTCGTCCCGAATGAAGGTGATGCCGTCAGGCGTCGTCACCGGTTCCATGCGGGCCCGCACCGGCGGAACGGCGGCGACCGCTTCACAGGCTTTTGCCAGGGGAATGCCGGCGGCGACCGCAGTGGCAAGAGCCGCCAGCACGGAAGTCGTCCAGTGCTTCCCGCAGAATTGAGTCTGCAGCGGGTAGTCCTGCCCGTCGAAGCTGACGGTACAGGAGAGACGCTCGGGCCATTGCGAGCGCACGTCCCGCACCTGCAGCGTCGCTCCCTCGGCCGCACCGTAGGTGACGATGCGCCCCTTGAACCCTTCCCCCATGCGTCGGACCAGGGGGTCGTCGGCGTTGAGCACGGCGGTACCGTCGGCAGGCAGGCAGGTGATGAGCTTGCCTTTCTCCGCCGCGATCGCTTCGCGCGAGCCGAAAGCCTTGTACTGGTCTTCGCCCACCGTGGTGACCACGCCGATGGTCGGCCGCGCCAGGGGCAGCAGGCGGTCGAAGTAGCCGGGTCTCTCGGCACTCAGTTCCAATACGCAAAAGTCGTCAGACGGTCTCGTCGCAGCAATGATCTCGGCGACATGAAACAGCCGGTTGCCCGTTCCCGAAGTCTGCCTGACCTTGCCAGCCTGCCGCAGAATGGCGGTGATCATCGACTTGGTCGACGTCTTGCCCGCGCTGCCGGTAATGCCGATGACGGCAACGCCGTTCAGCTGCGCCCGCCACATCGCCGCGTACCTGAGGTGCAGCGGCCGGTAGACGCGCCATTCGAGCGCTGAGCGGACTCGCGCCCCGATATGACCGGCACCCTCCCCGATGCGCGTCAGAGACCTTATCATAATCATACAATCATACGTTGATCTTGGTTGCGCGGTGCAGCGAAGCACCACAACGCCTGCCCAGAGATTCTCCCCGCCACCACCAAGTGGTTGCAACCTGAGAAACCCCATCGGCAGCACGGCGCATGCTCACGCATCGCGCAGGCGGCTGCCTGAGGCAAAAATAGGGCACGATGGTGTTCTGCTGCAAGTTGCTGGCTAATCCCCAGGCGCGACGCCGGTCCCGGCAGGGCGGCATTAAAGGCTCCTGGCCGCGGCTGGGCCTGCGTGCAGGGTTCCAAAAGTCGCGGGGCCTACAGGGTTAACCCCAATGATTATACTGCTCGGCCGCATTTTCGCTGTTGTCTCTCCCCGCGCATCGGCAATTATGCCGGCCGCCGGACCGGAAGATCGCACGCCGCCCGGCACCGGAACGTTTTGGTTTTCTTGCCGATTCGTGACACTTCTGAGTGCCCGTAGGGCCGGTTAAGCCATGCAAAGCCAAGAAGAATTGACCTCGGCAGCGCTATCCCTGTTAACTGGCGCTCCGGGCGTCCGAGGCCCGCACGGCCGGTCAGGCCGTGCCGGGCGGGGTTCCCGGGGGAGGAACCAAAACAATCAATACGACGGGCGGACGAAATCCTATGAATGACGCTCTTGTGCGCGCTGGCGGAACGACGCCGCGAGACCTCATCTGCATGGAAAATACCGCCCCCCGGGCGTTTCCGCGTGAGGCCACCCTGCACGGCCTTGTCAGCGAACAGGCGCGGCGGAGCCCCGAAGCGACCGCCCTGGTGTTCGGCGAGGAGCAGCTTTCCTACGCCGATCTTGAGCGGCGCGCGAACCAGTTGGCACACCACCTGCGCAAGCTGGGCGTGGTGGCGAACCAGCCGGTCGCCCTGGTCGTCGAACGCTCGCTGGAGATGGTCGTCGGCCTGCTCGGCATCCTGAAAGCGGGCGGCACCTATATTCCGATCGATCCGGCCTACCCCGAAGACCGCGTCGCCTACATGCTGCAGGACTCCGACTGCGCCCTGATCCTCACTCAGCAGGCGCTGAGGGACGGCCTGCCCGAAAGCGCGGCGCGGGTGCTCGCGCTGGACAGTGACTGGCCGCAGATCGCCGCTGAATCGGCCGAGTCACCGGACGCCGTCGCCGGGCCCGAGGACCTCGCCTACATCATCTACACCTCAGGCTCGACAGGCCGGCCCAAGGGCGTCGAAATCCCGCATCGCGCCCTCGTCAATTTCATGTGCAGCCTGCGCGAGGAGCCGGGCCTGAAGCCGGACGATCGCCTCATGGCCGTGACAACGCTGTCGTTCGATATCGCCGGCCTGGAGCTCTACCTGCCGCTCGTCGTCGGCGCCACGGTCGTGCTGGCCAGCCGCGCTCTTGCCGGCGACGGGCGCCTGCTCACAGAGGCGCTGGAAAAACAATCAATCACGGTCATGCAGGCCACGCCCGCGACCTGGCGCCTGCTGCTCGAGGCCGGCTGGCGCGGCAAGCCCGACCTGCGAATCTTCTGCGGCGGCGAGACGCTGCCGCGCGATTTGGCCGAGCGGCTGCTGCCGCTCTGCGCCGAACTGTGGAACCTCTACGGCCCGACCGAAGCGACGATCTGGTCGACCCTGCAGCGCGTGGAAAGCGGCAGCGGCGCCGTGCCCATCGGCCGCCCCATCGCCAACACGCGGATCGCGATCCTCGACGAGGGCCTGCAGCCTGTCGTCCCCGGCGATGCCGGCGAGCTGTTCATCGGCGGCGACGGTCTCGCCCGCGGCTATTTCCGGCGCCCGGAGTTGACGGCGGAGCGCTTCATCGATCACGCCGTTGACGGTTCCGCGCCGCAGCGGCTTTACCGTACCGGCGACCTTGCCAAGCAGCGCGCCGACGGCACCCTGGAACACCTTGGCCGCGTCGACTTCCAGGTCAAGGTGCGCGGCTTCCGTATCGAGCTCGGCGAGATCGAGGCGACCCTGGAGCAACAGGCCGAGGTCAAGCAGGCCGTGGTCCTGGCACGCGAAGACAGGCCGGGTGACAAGCAGCTGGTCGCCTACGTCACCGCGGCCAAGGATGCCGAGCCGACCGGCCGTGCCCTGCGCAAGGCGCTGGGCGAGACCCTGCCCGACTACATGGTGCCGGGTCTCTTCGTGTTCCTCGACAGCTTCCCCCTCACCCCGAACGGCAAGGTCGACCGCAAGGCTCTGCCGGCGCCCAGCAGCGAGCGCGCGGGCCTTGCCGAGCCTTATGCCGCGCCGCGCAGCGATGCGGAAGCGCGCCTGGCCGGGCTGTGGGGCGACGTCCTGCGCGTCGAGAAGGTCGGCGTGGAAGACAACTTCTTCGAGCTTGGCGGCGACTCCCTGAAGGTGGCCCAGGTGGCGACGCGCATCCGCGAGACCTTCAAGGTCGACATGCCGCTGCGCCTGCTGTTCGAGCATCCCACCGTGGCGGCGCTCTTGCCGGCGATCGAGGCGCTGCCGCCGGCGGCCGAGGGCCTGGAGGAACTGCCGCTCACCGCGGTGCGGCGCGGCGCCGAGATTCCGCTGTCCTTCGCGCAGGAGCGCGTGTGGTTCATTCACCAGCTGAACCCGGACAATCTCGCCTACAACTTCCATTCGTCGATCCGCTTCCGCGGCAAGCTCGACTTCGCCGCCCTGCAGGACGCTCTGGGCGAGATCCTGCGGCGGCACGAGGCCTACCGTTCGACCTATCCCAACGTCGACGGCCGTCCGCAACAGGTGGTGCATCCCCACGAGCCCTACTCGCTGACACTGGTCGACTTTTCGGTGCAGCCGCAGGACAGGCGCGAGGCGGCCATGAAGGCGTGGTGCGACAAGCACTTCCAACACCGCTTCGACCTGGAAAAGCTGCCGCTGGTGATCTGGACTCTGCTGCGCCTCGACGAGAATGACCATGTGCTGATCCACACGGAGCATCACCTCGTCCACGACGGCTGGTCGTTCAACGTCTTCCTCTGCGAGCTGGTCGATCTCTATCGCGCCTACAGCGAGGGCAAGCCGTCGCCGCTGCCGGAGTTGCCGGTGCAGTTCGCCGAGTTCGCCACCTGGCAGCACCAGTGGATGCAGGGTGCCGTTTCCGACCACCAGCTCGCCTACTGGAAGAAGCGCTTTGCGACCGTTCCGCCGGTGGTCGACATGCCCCACAAGGGACCGCGTCCCGCCAGCCAGACCTTCCGCGGCACCTCGCTGCGCCCGGAAATCCCGCTGCCGCTGTGCAACGACCTGCGGGCGCTCAGCCGCCGTGAAGGCAGCACGCTGTTCATGACCATGCTGGCCGGCTTCATGGCGCTGATCCACCGCTACAGCGGCGAGGAAGACGTGGCCATCGGCACCTTCTTCGCCAACCGCCGCCAGCAGGCCTCCGAGAGCCTCATCGGCATGATCCTCAACAACGTGGTCATCCGCGCCGCGCTGGACGGCAACCCCACGATGCGCGAGTTCATCGGCCAGGTGCGCGACCTCGTGCTGGAAGGCGCCAACTACCAGGACGTCCCCTTCGACCGCGTGGTCGATGCCGTGCAGCCGAAGCGCGACATGAGCTACAATCCGCTGTTCCAGCTCATGTTCAGCTTCCACGACGAGCCGATGCCGGAAGAGGCGCTGCCTGGCCTCGACGTGAAGCTGACGCCGGTGCTCAGCAACGGCTCGTCGAAGTTCGATCTCGGCGTCATCGGCATTCCGCATTCGGCCCAGTACGTCGGCCTGCCCCAGGGCAGCGACCGCGACGGACTGACGATGATCTGGGAGCACAACACCGATCTCTTCGAGACCGCGACCATTGCCCGCATGATCGAGCACTACAAGGTGCTGCTGGCGGCCATGGTCGCCGACCCCGAACTGCGCATCGCCGACCTGCCGCTGGCGACACCTGAGGAAAACCGGCAGCTGCTGGTCGACTGGAACGCCACCGAGCAGCCGGTGCCCGACGCTGTCTGTCTGCCCGACATGATCGCCGCGCAGGCCGCGCGCAGTCCCGATGCCGTCGCAGTGGAGTTCGAAGGCCAGACCCTGACCTATGCCGAACTGGAGAGCCGCGCCAACCGGCTCGCCCACTATCTGCATGGCCTCGGCGTCGGGCCGGGCCGACTCGTCGGCCTCTGCGTCGAGCGTTCGCCGGCCATGCTGGTCGGCCTGCTCGCCATCATGAAGGCGGGCGGCGCCTACGTGCCGATCGACCCCACCTTCCCGCGCGATCGCCAGGCCTTCATGCTGGAAGACGCGAAGATCACGCTGCTGGTCAGCGAGGGCGACCTCTGCCGAGACCTCGCCGGTGACGCTGTGACGCTGGTGCGTCTCGACCGCGACAGCATCCATTGGGCAGGACTGCCCGCAACGCCGCCGCGAAACGTCACCATCGGGCCGGAAGATCTCGCCTACGTCATCTACACCTCCGGCTCGACCGGGCTGCCCAAAGGCGTGCGCCTGCCGCACCGCGCGCTGGTCAACTTCATGATGACCATGGCGGAGAAGCCCGGCCTCTCCGCCGACGACCGCCTGCTCGCGGTGACGACCCTGTCGTTCGACATCGCCGGGCTGGAACTCTACCTGCCGCTCACCGTCGGCGCGCGGGTGGTGATCGCCAGCCGCGCCGTCGCCACCAACGGCGAGCTGCTGGCCCAGCGGCTGCGCGACAGCGGCGTGACCGTCATGCAGGCGACGCCGACCACCTGGCAGATGCTGATCGACAGCGGCTGGCAGGGCGACCCGGCCTTCACCGCGCTCTGCGGCGGCGAAGCGCTGCCGCGCGCGCTCGCCGAGCAGCTGCTGCCGCGGGTCAAGGCGCTGTGGAACATGTACGGGCCCACCGAGACCACCATCTGGTCCTGCATCCAGCGGGTGGAAAGCGGCTACGGGCCGGTGCCGATCGGCAAGCCCATCGCCAACACCCGGGTCTACCTGCTCGATGCCTACGACAACGTGGTGCCCGCTGGCGTGATCGGCGAACTCTGCATCGGCGGCCAGGGCGTGGCGCTCGGTTACCTCGACCGTCCGGAACTGACCGCCGAGCGCTTCATCGAGAATCCCGTCCCCGAGGCGCCCGCCGGCATCATCTACCGCACAGGCGACCTCGCCCGCTATCAGGCAGACGGCACGCTCGTCTGCCTGGGGCGCACCGATCACCAGGTGAAGATGCGCGGCTTCCGCATTGAGCTCGGCGAGATCGAGACCCTGCTGGAAAGCCAGGACGACGTGCGCCAGGCGGTGGTGCTGCTGCGCGAAGACGTGCCGGGCGACCAGCGCCTGGTCGCCTATCTCGTACTCGCCGAGGGCGTGAAGACACCGGCCGAGAGCATCCTCGCGCGTCTGCGTGATCACCTGCCCGACTACATGGTGCCCGGCACCGCCGTGGTGCTGGACGCACTGCCGCTGACGCCGAACAAGAAGATCGACCGCAAGACCCTGCCCGCCCCGCAGGGCACCCGCCGCCAGGGCGAAAGCTACATCGCCCCGCGCAACGAGGTGGAGCGCCGGGTTCAGGAGATCTGGCAGGAGATCATCGGCGTCGAGCCACTGGGCATGCGCGACGATTTCTTCGAAGTCGGCGGCCACTCCCTGCTCGCCGTACGGCTGGTCGCCGCCATCGAGAAGCGGCTCGGCCAGCGCATTTCCCTGGCCGCGCTGCTGCAGGGCCGCACCATCGAGGCGGTTGCACGCCAGATCGGCGGCAGCGTTGCCACGGATACCGCCGCGGCCTCGCCCGGCGGCGAGGAAAGCTTCCTCGTCCTGCAGCGCGGCGGCAAGCGCACGCCTTTCTTCGCCGGCGGCAGCCATCCGCGCTACCGCGAACTGGCGCGCCGCCTGGGCAGCGACCAGCCGGTCTATCAGCTCGACATCTACGCCCTGCTGAGCCAGCGGCTGTCGCAGGGCCAGCCGGTCTACGAGACCATCGAAGAAATGGCCGCCCGCTACGTCGACCAGATTCGTTCGGCGCAGCCGCAGGGGCCCTACTGGATCGGCGGCGGCTGCGAGGGCGCCTATGTCGCCTTCGAGGCCGCGCTGCAGCTGCAGCAGCAGGGTGAGAAGGTCGAAAAGCTGGTGCTCTGGATTCCGCCGGCAATGCGGGAAGCCCCCGGCTTCCTGGCGGGTCGGACGGTGCCGTCACGCCTGTGGAAGCAGCTGCACCAGTTCGTCAGCGGCGGCGGCTACAGCAACCTGCGACTGGGCACGCTGCGTCACCAGCTGCGGCACGAATATCTCGACTACAAGATCTTCCGCGCCATCGACCGCTACCTGCCGGCGCGCCGCTTCGACGGCGAGGTCACCATCGTGCGCACCGAGCACAGCCCGCGCAATTCAGGCGACCTCAACAAGCAGTGGTTCGACCGCACGACGCGCGGCGGGTCGGTGCACATCATGCCCGGCCACCACGGTAATTGGCTCGACGACGAGCACATCGGCAACTTCAGCGGCCTGCTGAAGAAGACATTGCACGGCGACTAGCCCAGCCGGGCTAGGCCAGCCGGAAGCAGCGGCAGACCGGCGGACCACCCTCCACGGCCAGCGCGGCGCGGAACCGTCCCGCAAGGGGCGGCTCCAGCGCCACGTCCAGCAGGCTCCAGCGCCGTGCCTCCGCCGGGCGGAACTCGGTCGACAGCAGGCGCGCCGGCTGGCGGGGATCGGTCGAAACGCAGAAGCCGTCCAGCGGCAGGCTGAGCCCGGCGCCGAAAGCTTTCAGCAGCGCCTCCTTGCGCGTCCAGATCGCACAGAAGGCTTCCGCATAGAGCGGCGGATCGTAGGCGGCCAGCGCCGCCGCCTCCGCCGCCGCGAAGAACCGCTTCGCCACAGCAGCCAGATCCTCGGTCTCAGGGATGCGCTCCAGGTCGACGCCCAGGCACCGGCCCTGGCTCACCCCGAGCAAGGCCCAGTCCGCGCTGTTGGAGAGGTTGAAGCTCAGCTTGGCCGCTGCCTGGGGCCCGGCGATCTCCGGCTTGCCGGCCGGCCCGTAGGAGAACGTCAGGCTTCGGGGGTCAGCATCCAGATAGCTTGCCAGGATCCGCCGCAAGGTCGCGCGGCCGGCGATGAAGCGGCCCCGGTCGCGCTCGAAGCGGAACCGCTCGGCGCGTAGGGCCTCGTCGGGGCTCAGCAGCGCGGCCTCGGCGGCCGTTGCCGCCCCGCTGCCGGCCAACGCAAAGGCCCAGAGGTGCAGCGCCCCGTCCAGCCGGTCGAGGCGGGCCTCGCCGCCCAGGCCGTCGCGGCAGACCTCCTGCCAGAGACGCTGGCTGGCGACCTTAGAAGAGGTTTCCGAAAGCTCGGTGGGATGGCTCGACATGGCGCGGCGAGGGTAGTATCAGGGGGGTGCGGGGGCAAGGGGCGTCAGCTAGAACGGCGTCTCGGGCCGTAAGTATAATCTTCACCATATCAATAGCTTGTGGGCTGTTTCTGCGGTGTTGCATAATAAGTCCGGCGCCCGCGCCGAGGGTGGCGGAGAGACCGCTGTTGAGGTTTGCTGCAAGAGGGAAGGATGCTCGATGGCGGTCATTGATGAGGTAAAGCAGGTGCTGGGCGAGACGCTGCAGCTGGGTGACCGGGCGAAGCAGTTCACCGCGGAGACCTCGCTGTTCGGCGCCATCGCGGAGTTCGATTCCATGGCGGTGGTCACCGTGGTGACCGCGCTGGAGGAACGCTTCGGCATCTTCATCGAGGATGATGAGATCGAAGCCGACGTCTTCGAGACCGTCGGCAGTCTCGCCGCCTTCGTCGATCGGAAGCTCGCCGCGTGACACTGCCGCTGTCCTCCGGCGACCCCGCCCGGTCGGAGGCGCCGCAGCCGTTCTTCTTTCCCGGCAGCGCCGGGCCCCTGTTCTGCCTGCTGCAGGCCCCGCCCGAGGGCACGGCCCCGCGGGGCGCCCTCCTCTATCTGCCGCCCTTCGCCGAGGAGGCCAATCGCTCGCGGCGCATGGCGGTGCTGCAGGCCCGGCGGCTCGCCGCCAGGGGCTGGGCCGTCCTGCTGCTCGATCCCTACGGGACCGGCGACAGCAGCGGAGGATTTCACGAAGCGCGCTGGGAGATCTGGCAGGCCGATGTCGAGGCCGCCGCAGCCTGGCTGACCACCCGCTGGCCGGGGATCGCCGTCTCGCTGTGGGGCCTGCGCCTCGGCGCCCTGCTGGCTGCCGAGGTTGCCGGCCGCCACCCGGCACGCTTTGCACGGCTGCTGTTGTGGCAGCCGGTGCTGCGCGGCGACCAGTTCATGTCTCAGTTCCTGCGGCTGCGCATCGCCGCCGCAATGGCGGCCGGCGAAAAGGAAAGCGGCGAGGCCCTGCGCGGCCGCCTCGCCGCCGGCGAGACCCTCGAGGTCGCCGGCTACGAACTTGCGCCGCCCCTGGTCGCCGCGATCGAAAGCCGGCGTTTCGACACCCTGCTGCCGGCCCTCTCGGACTGCCGCATCGACTGGCTCGAGGTCACCTCGGCCGAGGGTGAGCCCGCGCCGGCCCCGGCAAGCCAGCGCCTGCTGGAAGCACTTCCCGACGACACCGCCGGACGCGTGAACTGCCGCGCCGTCGCCGGCGCGCCTTTCTGGACGATCCAGGAGATCACCCTCGCCCCCGCCCTGCTGGATGCGACCGATGCCCGGTTCGAGTGAGCCGACGTCCTCCGTCCCGAGCGAGGAGGCGGTGGTGTTTCCCTGCGCTGGCAGCCGCCTGCTCGGCGTTCTGCACCACGCTCCTGGGTCCCCGAAGACCGGCATCCTGATCGTCACCGGCGGGCCGCAGTATCGTATCGGCAGTCACCGCCAGTTCCTGCTGCTCGCGCGCAGCTTCGCAGCCGCGGGCGTGCCCACCTTCCGTTTCGACCATCGCGGCAGCGGCGACAGCGAAGGGCCCTACCTGGGCTTCGAAGGGATCGATGCCGACATCGGGGCCGCCGTTGACGCCTTCTTCGCGCGGTCGCCGGGCCTCAAGCACGTCGTGCTGTGGGGCATCTGCGATGCCGCCTCGGCGATCCTCTTCTATGCCGGCTGCGACCGGCGGGTGGCGGGCCTCTTGCTGGTGAACCCCTGGGTGCGCGAAGCGGAGGGCGAGGCGCGCACCCTGGTGAAGCACTACTATGGCCAGCGCATCCTCGATCCCGCCTTCTGGCGCAAGCTGCTGTCGGGCGGCGTTGCGGTGCTGCCCGCCCTGCGCGGCTTCATCGCCGGCGTCGCCGGCTGGCTGCGCGCCGCCGCGCCGGCCCGCGCAGGCAACGCCGCCGGTTCCAACAACGCCCGCGACACTCGCCCGCTGCCCAACCGCATGGCCGGCGGCCTGGCGGCGTTCGACGGTCCGGTCGGGCTGATCCTTTCCGGGCGCGACATCACGGCGCGCGAGTTCCTGGAGGCATCGAAAGAGGCGCAGTGGCGCCGCCTGCTGGCGGACCCGCGCGTGACGCGTCACGATCTGCCGGATGCGGATCATACCTTTTCGCGCCGCACCTGGCGCGACTCCGTTGCCCGGTGGACGCTATCCTGGCTACAGTCAATTGGTCGCTGAGGGGGGCTCGGCATGAAGGAAATGGCGAAGGCTGTCTGGAACTGGCGCATCCTGCCGTCACAGATCCTGAGGGATTACCGCTTTCACCGCCGGGTGAAGGTTGCGGCGCCACCGCTGCGGCGCCGCCTTGTCGAACAGGCCGCGCTGCTGTGGACCAACCGCATCACCGCGAAGGACTACTACAAGTTCGGCCTTTTCGATCCGGCAATGCCGCGCGACGTGAAGCGCACCTACATCGGCGAGTTCCAGCCGTGGAAGATGCTGACACCGGTAAACGATCCGGCGTTCTATGACCTGACCGACGACAAGCTGAAGTTCCAGAAGCGCGCCCTCGCCAGCGGACTGCCGGTACCCGAGATCCTGGCGACCCTCTCGGCTGAAGGGGCGGACCTCGATGTGCCGAACCTCGACAGTGCGCAAGCCCTCGCGGAATGGATGGCCGCCAACAACATCGCCGACGTCGTTTTCAAGCCCATCGGCGGCCTGATGGGTCGGGGGGTGATCAGCCTCGGTGAGCGCGTCCCGGAGACCGCCGCCTGGCGCTCACTGCCGGACGGCCGCACCCTCGATGCCCAGGCGCTTTGGGACCATTGCCAAAGCCAGCGCCGCCACGGCGGCATGTTCGTGCAGCGGCGCGTGGCGCCCCACCCGGAACTGGCAAGGATCGCGCCCAATGTGCTCCACACGGTGCGCGTGGTGACCTTCCTCGATCCGCAGCCGAGGGTCATCGATGCGGTGCTGCGCGTCGGCAACGGTCGCGTCGCAGCGGACAACATGCACTCCGGCGGCCTCGCGGTGCCGGTCGACCTGGCCACGGGGCGCTGCGGCAACGGCGCGCTCGTGGTCGACGGGCTGACGCAGGACCTCAGCCATCACCCTCTGACCGGCGCGCGCATCGCGGACACGGTGCTGCCTGACTGGCAGCAGGTCCTCGATCTCGCCGTCACGGCGGCCCGGACCTTTGACATGCAACGCAGCCTGGGGTGGGACATCGGTCTTTCTGACAAAGGGCCGGTGCTGCTGGAGGGCAACTGGCGCTATGACCTGGTCCTCCTGGAACTGGCCCAGCACAGGGGATCCCTCGACAGTCCTTGGATCGACGTCTTCAACGACGGCGGCGGCTACCGGCATCTCAGCCTCGGCTTTTCGAACCGCCCGCGCCGCCGGCAATCCGATCCGACTGCGCCCCGGCGCCGCTCCGCCTGAAGCGCTTCAGGCCGCGGCGCCGCGCCCGGCCGTGCCGGCCGCCATTGCCGCTTCGACGATCTGGTCGAACTTGGCCATCGCCTGCGTCCAGCTGTGGTGGCTTTCCATCCGAGCCCGCCCGGCCAGGGCGAGCCGCCGGCGCTCGGCGCCCTCCGTCATGAGCCGCAGGACCGCCGCGGCGGTCGCCTGCGGATCGTCCGCCACCAACAGGTGCTCGCCGGGCACCGCATCCAGGCCGCGCGCGGCAAGTTCGCTGGCCACCACCGGCACGCCCATGGCGAGACTCTCCAGGATCTTGTTCTGCGTGCCGCGCGCGACGATGAGCGGTGCGACCGAACAGGCCGAGCCGATGAAGTAGGGGCGCACGTCGGGCACCGAGCCCGTCACCGTCACGCCCGCCGCCTCCCCCAGGGCGCGCGCCGCCACCGTCGGCGAGGCGCCGACGATGGCCAGTTTCGCGGCAGGCCGCTGCACGCGGATCAGCGGAAAGACATCGCGCACGAACGCCGCCATGGCCTGGACGTTCGGAAAGTAATCCATGCGGCCGACAAAGCAGATCTGGTCGGGGTCGTAGGCCTCCGGCTGCGGCTGGAAGAATTCCAGGTCGACGCCGTTCGGGAACCAGTCGCCCCGTGCCCCCGGCGCGATCGCTTTCAGGCTTTCCACCTCCGCCGCGGTGGCGCAGGTCGCGTAACCAAAGTCTTCGGCGATGCGCCGCTCCACCCGCACCAGCTTCACACCTTCCAGCCAGTAACCGAGCGAGCGCGGGAACGTCATCTGCTTGCCGTAGGCCAGCCACTTCTGCGAGTCCATGTCGCAGAAGTCCATGATCTTCGGCACGCCGACGAAGGGCGCCGCGTAGGGCCCGACGGAGGAACTGTGCGCGATTACCAGGTCGAAGCGTTCTTCGCCGGCCAGCCGGCGCAGGCGGTTCATCAGGGCGGGCGACGAGAAGTAGCCGAAGGAGGACGGCTTGGGCGTGGGCAAGGCCAGCAGCGTCTTCGCCCAGGCCTCGGACTTGCCGATCGGCGCGGTGATGACGCCGGCGACCTGCTTTTCCAGTTCCGGCACCGCCTGGCGTTCCGCGTCGCTGCGCGTCAGCGAGGCCACCACCACGGCATGATGGCGGCTCAGGTGACGGATCATGTTGAACGATCGAATGTTCGCGCCCGAGTTCGGCGGATAGGGAAAGCGGTGACAGAGGAAGAGAATGCGCATGACCGGACTCTCAGTTGCCCGCCGCATTCACGCGACACCTTTCGAGCGCTCGCGGTGTCGCCTGCCGCTGCCCCCAGATTCCGGCCACCGTCATTCGGTTTCCTGACTCACGTCCTGCTCGGAAGCGTGCAGCTTGAGCAGGTGATAGAGCGTCGGGCGGCTGACACCGAGAAGCCGCGCCATCTCCGACCGATTGCCGTTGGCGATCGCCTGCGCGCGCCGCAGAGCACGGGCCTCCGCAAGCGTGCGAACGGTCGCGAGGTCGATCGCTTCGTCGGCATCTTCTTTCGGCACGTCAAGGCGCAGATCGGCCGCGGTGAGATAGGACCCGCGCGAGGCGGCCACGGCGCGTTTGATGCAGTTCTGCAACTCGCGCACATTACCGGGCCAACGGTACGCGAGGATCGCGGCCAACGCATCGGTCGAGAAGCCGCGGATCGGGCGCTTCAGTTCCTCCGCGTAGAGCCGCACCAGGCGATGGGCAATGATGACGGCGTCTTCCGGTCGCTCGCGCAACGGCGGCAGCAGGAACTCGCTCTCGGAGAGGCGGTAGTAGAAGTCCTCGCGAAAGCGCCCCTCGGCGATCAGGGTCTCAAGGTTCTGGTTGGTGGCCGCGACGACGCGCACGTCGACCGGTATGGACGTCCGTCCGCCGATCCGCTCCACCTTGCGTTCCTGCAGGAAGCGCAGCAGCTTTGCCTGCAATGCCGTGGGCATGTCGCCCACTTCGTCCAGGAAGAAGGTGCCGCCGTCGGCCTGCTCGACCTTGCCGACCGTGGTCTTGATTGCGCCCGTGAACGCGCCCTTCTCGTGGCCGAACAGTTCGCTCTCCAGCAAGGTCTCCGGGATCGCCGCGCAGTTCACGGCGATCATCGGTCCCTTGCGGCGCTGGCTCAGCTCGTGCAGCGCCTGGGCGATCACTTCCTTGCCGGTGCCGCTCTCACCGGTCAGCAGCACGGTGATGTCGGTCGTCGCCAGCCGCTTCAGTTCGTCGCAAAGCTCCAGCAATGCGGGATGGGTGGTCATGAAGCCGGGCAGTGCCTCGCCACCGCGCGCGCCCGTCAGCTGGCGGTTCTCCGCCTCCAACTCGTACAGCCGCTGGGCGCGGCGGACGATCAGCTGGATTTCTTCCACCTTGATCGGTTTTTGATAGAAGTCGTAAGCGCCGAGGGCGATGGCTTTCAGGGCGTAGGCGCGGTCGGTCTGCCCGCTCATCATGATGACCTTGGTTGCCGGCGCCGCTTGCAGCACGGCTTGCAGCACGGCAAGCCCCGCGCTCGGCCCGTCGGGGTCGGGCGGCAGGCCGAGATCGAGCAGGACAACCTGAGGCTGAATCTTCGCGAGTTGCGCAAGCGCACTGGCCTGATCGTTCGCAACGGCGACCGTGTAGTCTTCGAAAGACCAGCGCAGTTGCTTTTGCAGGCCGGAATCGTCCTCCACGATCAGGAGAGCGCCTTCCGGCTTTGAGGGTTTGCGTGCCGCCATGTCCTATCGCTACGGAAGTTAGTGCCTTGAGTCCACCACTAGTTCAGCTTTGCCGGCGAGCCTCGGAATTGCCGCCTTCGCGTCCGGCCGAAGGCAGTGTGAGGCGCATGGTGGTGCCGGCGCCCGGCGCCGAGATTGCCTCCAGTTCGCCGCCGATCTCGCGGGCCAGGGCACGGCACTGATAGGCGCCGATGCCAAAACCACCCCGCTTCGTCGTCTTGAAGGGCTTGAACAGCTCCTCCTCGATGAAGCGGCTTTCCATGCCGGGACCGTTGTCGCGCACCTCCAGGACCGTCTGGCGGCCATCGTCGCGCAGATGGAGAGACACCTGCCCCTGGGTACCCGCCGCCTCAACGGCATTCTGAAGCAGATGGCCGACCATGGTCTCCAGCCGCCCGCGGCCGCCCTTTATGCGGGCCGCGTCCGCCCCGGGCGCCAGCGCAAGGTCGAGAGCGGCGACGCTGCCCTCGTAGCGCGCAATGAGCTGGCGCAGCAGCGGCGCGACCGAGTCCTTCGCCGCCTCGCCCTCCGCATCGGTGGTAGCGCCATCCGCCTCGCCGTCCGGTATTTCCTCATCGCTGCCGTCGGCGACGTTGCCGTCCAGGCGGCTCATCACGGTCTCCATTCGCACCACCGCCGAGCGGATGGTCTCCACCATGTCCTCCTGGAACTCCGGCCGGTCGCCGAAGCGCGCGTGGTTCTTCACCATGAGGGAGAGCTGACTGACGAGATTCTTCAGGTCGTGCGCGACGAAGGCGTAGCGCTGGTTGAAGCGCTCGAACTCTCGCGCTTCGGCGAGGTCGCGCGCGAGCCGGCGCTCGGCCAGCAGGCCTGCCGCCTGCCGCGCCGCGGTCGCCAGCAGCTCGCCGTCCTCCGGCTCGAGATCGCGCGGCGAGCGCGGCTGCGACAGCATCAGCAGGGCGATCAGCCGGTGCTGATGCAGCAGCGGCACAAGGGCCCAGGACTCGGGGATCGTTCGCAGGGCCGCCAGCAGCTGCCGGCAGTCGGAGGGCGCGTCATCCGGCAAGGCATCCTCGTGGCTGAGACTCCAAACGGTATCGTGAGTCCTGAAGAAGTGCTCCAGCGCCGGAACGTCGATCGTCGAGAGGCTGGCCGGGGAAATGTTCCACGCCGCCGCGATCGGCAGGTAGTTGTCGCCCACCACCCACAGCGCGCCGGAGGGGCTGTCGACGATGTCGGCCAGCGCGCGGATGACGCGCCGCTCGAAACTCTCATCGCTGTCGGCCGAAGCGAGGCGTTCGCTGAAGCGCAGCCACTCGCCGCGATAGTCGTACTTGTCCTCCAGCACGTGGTGAGACAGGAAAGTCCGCACCTGCGCGCGGAACGAGCCGGAGAGCAGCAAGGCCATCAGCAGCATCACCGCGGCGAAGAGGAAGACCGCCTGCACGGCGCTGCCCCAGGCCTCCCCCATGGTGCGCACGTAGAAGGCGGTCGCGGCCATGATGACAAGGTAGATGCCGGCGCCGAAGACGACCGTCGACCCGAACACCAGGCGCCGCGAGAGGCCCAGCGCGAAGTGCCGGGCGTGACTGCGCTGGATGTTGATCACCAGGAACGGCACCACCAGCACCTGGGCGAAGCCGCGCATCTCCAGGAAAGTCGGGTCCAGCACACGGAACAGCAGACCCTCGCCGTAGAGAAAGACGTCGTAGGCGAACAGCCCGCCGGTGGCCAGACAGAGGAACTTCACCCCCCAGCGCTCGGCCGACTTGTATCCGCGATAAAGCGTTTCCGTGAGCGAGAGCCCGAAGAGGGCGATCAGCAACCCCTGGATCAGCAGCAGCAAGGCGGTGTTGAAGCCGAAGAGGCCGAGGTTGAGCCAGCGCAGCCCGATCAGCAGATGGGTCACCTGCAGCGCCAGGGTCACCGCGGTCAGCCCGATGATAAACGCCCAGCCCACGCGCAGCCGCCGCGGGAACATCACACGATAGGGCTCCAGCGAGGCGATGATGTGCCACAGGAACCATGCCCAGGCCAGCTTGGAAGCCTGCTGCAGGAACAGCGTCCACTTCGGAAAATGCGGGATCACGTCGTGGCCGACGAGGGCGACCAGGGCCCACACGGCGGTGAGCCCCACAGCCGCGATGAAGTAGGGGCCGTGGCTGCCCCAACGGCCGCGCCACAGGTAGTACGCCACCAGCCCCACATAGGCCAGTGCGGCCGCGCCGTAGCTCAGGTATCCGATGATCAGCCCCTGCAAGAATCTTCCACTCCGCTGGCCCCGTCCCCGGTCGGCTCCAAGCCACCCCGGCGCGCCGCCTGCGGGGACTGAACGGCGCTGCCGTCGAACGGTTTCAAGTAAGGCCGAAATTTCATAGAGTAAAATATTGAATGAACACGATACCCCCTAAGATCCCGTTGTCGTCGGGCGACTGAGGATCCCCCCTCGGCGGCACCGTGCCCCTTATCATTCGCCACCTATGATTGCGCGGCAATTATGATGCCGGCCGGTGATTGCGCGGCAATTATGATGCCGGCCGGTGATTGCGCGGCAATTATGATGCCGACCGGGCTAGAACGCCGGACTTACAGGCTATCGTCCGCCCTGTGCTCCGGCAAGCGGCGGCACCCGTTCCCGGATCGCCCGCCAGGATCGCCCGCCGGGGTCGCCCGCTGGGCCGGCCCGCTGGGCTGGGCCGGGCCCGAGGCGGTGTCTGCAATTCGGAAAGCCACTGGAAACCGGACTTGAAAACTCCGGTTTGCTGGCAATCTCCTTATCAGGGCTGGCCTTTTTCCTAACAGGCTCCTGCCCTATAGTAGGCCCAGACGGTACGACCATAATCGAAAAGAGAGGCCCGATTTCCGGGCCCTGACAGGGAAGCGCACCATGATGTTCCAGCCAGTGTCCGACCGCGCCATTTCGACCGGCAGGGCGGTTGCCGCTCATCCTGCGCGCCGCCCTGTGGCCGCCCCCCTCTTCGCCCTGCTGCTGCTCGCCGCGTTCGCCGTCCTGGCCCCCTCCCCGGCCTGGTCGGCCACCTTTCTGGAGCGGGCGCAGCAGTACTTCGAAGATGGCAATCTGCAGGCGGCCGAGGTGGAACTGAAGAACGCGCTGCAGCGCGATCCGACCGACGCCGCGGCCCGCTTCCTGCTCGGCAAGGTCCACCTGCAAAAGGGCGATGCGGCCGATGCGGAGAAGGAATTCGTCCGCGCCCAGGAACTCGGCTACAGCGGCGAAGAACTGGAATTGATGCTCGCCTACGCCCGCCTGAACCTGCGCCAGTATGGCGATGTCGTGAAGAACCTGGCCGAACAGACACCCGGCGACAGTGCCTTGAGCCGGGACCTGACGGTGGCCCGCGGCGAGGCGCTGATGAGCCTCGGGCAGTTCGACGAGGCGGCGGAGGCCTTTGACCGCGTCCTCAGCATGGGCCCGCACGTCCGCGCGCTGGTGAACAAGGCGCGCCTCGCGGTGATTTTCGAGAAGCCGGAAGAGGCGCGCGCGCTGCTGGACCAGGCGATCGCCATCGATCCCAATGATCCCTTCCTGGTCACGGTTGATGCCGAGTGGTACTTCCGCGAGCGCCGCTTTGACGAGGCCAAACTGCGCTTTGCCCGCGCGGTGGAGCTGGACTCGACGCAGGCCATCGCCCGTCTGGGCTACATCCAGACGCTGATTGCATTGCGCGAGTTTGAGGAAGCCAACCGGATCGTTCAGAACCTGCGGGCCGCCCAGCCCTCGGATTCCCGAGTTGTCCTGCAAAGCGCCGTCGTCCGCTTCCTCATGGGCGATTACGAGCGCGCGAAGCAGGATGCGGACAGTGTTCTGGCGCGAAACTCGCGAAGCACGCAGGCGCTGCTGATTGCCGGCTTCAGCGCCTTCCAGCTCGGGCAGTACGAGCAGGCCCGCGCACGGCTGTCGAACTACCTGACGCAGCAGCCCCAGGACAGTCGCGCCCGCGGCATCCTCGGCGCCGCGCTACTGCGGCTCGGCTACACGGAGCAGGCCTACAAGACCCTCGACGTGCCCGAAGACGAGATCCCGCAGAGCGCGGATTATCTAGGCATACTCACCGATGCCGCCATCGCCGCCCGCGACGAGGAAACCGCGCTGAAGCGCGCCGAGCAACTCGCCGCTCTCAGGCCCGACGATGCCCTGGCGCAGGAAAAGCTGGGCCGCATCCGCCTGTCAACCGGCGACGTCGATGGCGGACTCGCTGCCCTCAACACAGCTCTCGAGCTCGACCCGAGCACTCAGCGCGTCTATGTGTCGCTGTACTCCGCCTATATGGCCCGCAGCCAGTTCGAACTTGCGCGGCAGGTCGCACGGCAGGCACAGGAGCATATGCCCGAGAAGGCTCTCGGCTACGGACTGGAAGGTGGCGTGCTCATAGCGACGGGGCAAAACGAGCTGGCGGAGGCGGCATTCCGCCAGGCGGTTGCGAAGGACCCGACGGAGCTCCGCAACGTTGCCAACCTTGCCCGGTTCCTCGCTATCGACAACCGTATCGAAGAGGCGCGCGCCGTCTATGACGAGGCGATCAACCGTACGCCCGGCAATGTCGACCTGCTCATGCGTTACGCCGCGATGGAGAGCCGTGCCGGCAATCACGAGGAGGCCCGCGGCCTGATGCGCCGGGCCGTCGAAAGCAATCCCGGGTCGGTCCCCGCCAGCCTGCAGCTCGGCAGCAGCCTGCTGCGCGCGGGACAGCCGCGCACGGCGCAGGAGGTTTTCCAGGCAGCGCTCGCCCAGAATCCCAACGATGTTGAGTTGATCGAGAATCTGGGGCTGGCCCAGTTGCAGAGCGAGGCATGGCCGGAAGCGGTGCGCACCTTCCAGCAGCTCCGCGAGTTGAGGCCGAACAGCGGCAAGGTCGAAGAGTATTATGGCCTGGCCCTGGAGGGCGACGGCCGGCCCGAAGACGCCCTGCGGGCGATCGACCAGGCCCGCGGCCTGGGGGGGACCGACGGCCGGCTCGGGGTTACCCGCACCCGCCTGTTGATCCAGCTCGGCCGCACCGACGAGGCGCGGAGCGAACTGGACGCCTTGAGGCAGCGCAATCCGGAGGCCGCCGAGATCAGTATGCTGGAAGGCCAGCTCGCCCTTGCAACGGGCCGCCCGCAGGATGCCGAGGCCGCTTTCGAGAAGGCCTACGCGCAGGCCCCCAACAGCAGGTCCTTGCGCGAATTGGCGCGGACCAAGTTCGCCACAGGCGAACGCGGCGAGGCCGTTGCCCTTCTGCGCGACTGGCTGGTCCAGAACCCGGCCGATATCCCTGTTCATGAATTCCTCGCCGCCCTGCTGATCGCCGAAGGGCAGTGGGAAGAGGCCGAGGCCCAGTATCGCGCGGTGCTGACGCTGTCGCCGGATCAGCCGGCCACGCTGAACAACCTCGCCATGGTACAACTGGAGCGCGACTCCGTTACGGACGCGGTCGCCAACGCCCGCAGGGCCGTCTCCCTGGAGCCCGACGCCCCGGCCCTGGCCGACACCCTGGGCGTCGCCTTGCTGCGTGCCGGCAAGACGGAGGAAGCGGTCAGCGTCCTCCAGGGTGCTCACGAAGCGGCACCGCAGAGCGGCTCCATCGGCTTCCACCTCGCCCAGGCTCTTGCCGCCAAGGGCGACGTCAAGAGCGCGATCGCCACGCTTCAGGCTGTCCTCGATGCCGACCGGCGGTTCAGCGACCGAGGTGCCGCCGAGGCCCTGCTGGCGTCCTTGAAGCAGTAAGGACGGCCCCGCGCCGAGGCCGTTAACCTCCTGTAAAGAGATGCTTACATCTCTGCTCGCCCGTCCTTCTTATTGAAGAAAATATCGTTATTTTTCAATGATATAAAGTTCTGGCACGATGCTTGCTTCTATAGGGCACAGAAGTGAAAGCTGTTGCATCCACATCCCCCGACCCAAGGCCGGGGTGGCGTTTTAAGGAGAGCAGAATGTTTAAAAAGTATTTGGGAGCTGCGGCCATCGCCTGCTCGATCGGGCTCATGGCAGCTCCGGCGAACGCGGCGTTCGTGCTGGAGAACATCACGTTGAACTTCAACGGGGTCGACGGCCTCGATGACACGCCCCTTCCGGGCAGCTACACCTATTCCCCCGTGGACGCG
Source organism: Pelagibius sp. 7325 (assembly GCF_037652055.1). Lineage (NCBI taxonomy): Bacteria > Pseudomonadati > Pseudomonadota > Alphaproteobacteria > Rhodospirillales > Rhodovibrionaceae > Pelagibius > Pelagibius sp. 7325. The sequence goes on along the minus strand of NZ_JBBKAH010000008.1, from coordinate 152,486 downwards.
CTGGGTTTCGTGGCGACCGTCCATGCGGTGATCGATGACGCCAACGGCAACTTCCTGCCGAACGACGGCGAGACCGGCGAAGTCAGCGGCTTCGGATCGATCGACTCGATCAACAACGGCGGCGGCGACGCGCCGACCGGTTCCGGCATCGACCTGCGCGGCAACACCGTGCAGATCGGCGGCCTGGACGGCTTCGAGTTCACCTTCGAGTTCCAGGAAGTGCCGATCCAGTTCACCAACGACACCGGTTCTTTCACGCACACCGGGCCGGATGGCGACTCTGTTGGCGTGCTGAACATGTACATCGACAACCTGACTTCCGCCGGCGACTCCCCGGGCTCCTCGCAGTGCTTCACCGAAGTGTCCGGCGCGGGCTGCACCGACGGCGTGCTGGTGGCGAGCTGGGTGATCATGCCGGGTGAAGGCGGCCTCTTCGCGTTCAACATCCAGGACGGCACCGACAACGCGACGTTCATGTCGACCTTCCTGCTGGACGGCGTGTGGTTCGACGAGTTCGGCAACGACCTCGGCTGCAACAACGCCGATGCCGATCCGGCCAACCACTGCGACCAGATCCTGGGTCTGGCCGACAGCAACTTCGACGCGGATCCGGACGGGACGGGCTCTTTCGGCAACTTCGACCCGACCAGCTTCGATTGCGGCGCCACCGCGGTTGACTTCTGCGCCTCGGAAGACGGTTCCTTCGTCATCGCCCGCATCCCGGAGCCGACCACCCTTGGTCTGCTGGGCATGGGCGTGGCCGGCCTCGGCTTCCTGTCGCTGCGCCGCCGCAAACAGGACTAGAACGCTGTCCCTGGCTGCGCTCTGATTTTCAGGCGCGGACGTCAGGGGTAAGGACCAAACCAGCTTTCATTCGGGGAGGCCCGCTGCACTCGGTGCAGCGGGCCTTTTCCTTTTGTGGCCCCTTTTTCTCGCCGCCTGCAGCCCCGCAGGCCTCGCCCCAGGCAGATCCCGCCCCCCTTCGCCGGGGCAGCCGCCGAATTGTCACTGGACTTGCCAGGTCGTTAACCAAATTTATACTGTGGTTTTCTAGGCTCTGAAGGCCATGCCAAGCATTCCTGTTCTCAAGACGCTTCTGCGAGAGGTCGTTACCCGCCACCAGGTGCCGCGGGTGCCGGAACCTGACCTCGTGATGGACGATCCCGCCAAGGTCGCGGCCTTCACCCGGGCCGGCCGCGAGGACGGCGTCATGGCGCCGGTCTACCTCTATCACACTGCCCAGGTCTGCGAGATCGTGAAGCCGGGCGATACCGTGGTCGACCTCGGCTGCGGACCGGCCACCCAGCTGGGCATGATCGCCCGCCTTAATCCGGACACCCAGTTCCTGGGCGTCGACTTCTCCGACGAGATGCTCGATCGCGCCCGCGCCCACGTCGCCGACCAGGGCCTGACCAACGTCCGCTTCCAGAAGTCCGACATGTCGCGGCTGGATTTCCTGGCGGATGCCAGCGCCGACGCGGTCTATTCGACCGTCGCCCTGCATCACCTGCCCGGCGTCGACACCCTGAACAATACTTTCTCCGAAATCGGCCGGGTCCTGCGGCCGGGCGGCGGTGTCTACGTGGTCGATTTCGGCCGCCTGAAGGCAAAGAAGTCCATCGAGTATTTCGCCTATCAGTATGCCGACCGCCAGCCTGAGCTGTTCACGCTCGACTATCTCTATTCGCTGAACGCCGCCTTCACCGTCGATGACTTCCGCCATGCGGCGCGGACCTACCTCGACGGCCGCGCCCGCGTCTATGCCACCTTCCTGGCTCCCTTCATGGTGGCCGTGAAGAGCCCGGCGCGCCGCGAGGTCCCGGAGGGGATCAAGCAGCGTCTGAAGGAAATCCGCAGCAGCCTGCCGAAGCACCACCAGGTCGACGTGAAAGACCTGGTCTCCTGGTTCGGCATGGGCGGTCTCGCCACCCCGGCCCTTTCCTGAGCGTCCCCCCGACGCTGTCCTGACCGCCCCAGGGACCGGCCGCAGCCGCGGCGGATAACCTCAAGTTTCGCGCGCTCGGGGGAAAGCGGGTGTGATATGGTCGCTGCAGTCTTGCCGCCAAGCCCAACGCGCCGCATGCGTCGGCCCCGCTCCTGATGGCCCTGGCAAGGCCCGTCATGCAGTCAGTTGGCCCGGCAATGCGCATTCTTCACGTTCTGGATCATTCCCTGCCGCAGCAGAGCGGCTACGTCTTCCGCACCCTCGGCATCCTGCGTGCCCAGCGGGCACGCGGCTGGCAGACCTTCCACCTGACGACCCCCCGCCACCCGGAAACCCGCGGGGCGGAGGAGACGGTCGACGGCTGGCACTTCTACCGCACGCCCCTGGCCGCGCATCCTTCCGATCGCCTTCCCTTCGCCCGTGACTGGCGCCAGATGCGGGCGACGCAGGCGCGCCTGGACGGCATCATCCGGGATCTCCGCCCGGACATCCTGCACGCACACTCCCCGGTCCTGAACGGCCTGCCGGCGCTTCGCGCCGCACGCCGTCATGGCATCCCGCTGGTCTACGAGATCCGCGCCTTCTGGGAAGACGCCGCCGTCGACCTGCACAAGGTGCGCGCCTGGGGCGCGCGCTACCGGGCAACCAGGGGGCTGGAGACCTATCTGCTGCGCCGGGCCGATGCCGCCGTCACGATCTGCGAGGGGCTGCGGAACGACATCGTCGATCGAGGCATTCCCGCCGGCAAGGTGACCGTCGTCCCTAACGCGGTCGACATGGACGACTTTCGCGATGTGCCGCCGCGCGATGCGGCGCTCGCCGGACGCTACGGCCTCACGGAGGGCGCGACGATCGGCTTCATCGGCTCCTTCTATGCCTATGAGGGACTTGAACTGTTGATCGAGGCGGCAGCGCGGCTCAAGGACCGCATCCCGGAGCTGAAGCTGCTGATGGTCGGCGGCGGACCGCAGCAGGACAACCTGCGCGCCCTCGCCCAAAGCCTCGGGCTGGACGGCCGCGCCATCTTCACGGGCCGTGTCCCCCATGAAGACGTCAAGCGCTACTACGGCCTGGTCGACGTGCTGGTCTACCCGCGCCACCGCATGCGGCTCACCGATCTGGTGACCCCGCTGAAGCCGCTCGAAGCCATGGCCCAGGGCAAGCTCGTGCTGGCCTCCGACGTCGGCGGCCACCGCGAGCTCATCGAGCCCGGCGCCACGGGCTTCCTGTTTCCGGCCGACGACACCGCCGGCCTCGTCCAGGCGCTGATCGATCTCTTCGACAGACGCCCACAATGGCCGGCCGTGCGGGCGCGCGGGCGCCGTCTCGTCGAAGAAGAGCGCAGTTGGGCTGCAAGTGCCGCCCGCTACGCGCCCGTCTACGCCGCCCTCTCGGGACAATAGTCGACGGCCCTTGCTACTTCCGCAACGGCTTCCGGCGGCAGCGAGTACTGTCAGCGCTCGCAATCCAGCGGCGAAAAAGATTTGGCGATATTCACCAAGCCTATTGTCTATTCTACGGCTCCGAGTGTTGATTTCTTAAAAATCAAAGTCTTGATGACATCATTAACTTGTCTTTGTCCGTGGTTACAGAATAGCCCCAGCAAATCCACAAAATGTCACAAGTCTCTCGCGAGTCCGCAGGGTTAAATGGTTAATGCTTTCGAGTTGCGAATTACTACCGAATCGCTGAAGATCGAAAGCTCAGGGGGACTCCGGGGGAAACAGTGTCCGCACGACACGCAGTACGCGGAAGCCGATTAAGTGCTTGTAATTCAAGAATAATTCCCCTTGCCCTGCCGGTTCTTGCAAAGGCCGTCTCCCGTCCGAACGTCCGTTTTCGACCCCGCTTTCGAGCATTGTGGCAAAACTGGGTCTTTTACTTAGACGTCCGGATTAGGCCTTTCTCGTTAACCAATTCTTCTTGCCTGTCTGAGACCCTTCCTCTCGCGACTGTTCTGCGCAGTCATCACCCTCAACACCGACGCGTAACCTAATCGGAGAACTATGGGAACTTTACCATCGCCAGGGACGCTGCGCGCTTCCCTTCCCGCCTCCGCCCTCTCCCTGAGCCGTTCAGACGACGCAGCGAGCGCCCGACCCTCTTCCGCCCGCCTCGATCTCCTGCGCCGTTTCGACCAGACGTTCAGCGAGGCCCCCGCCACCACCAGCAAGGACATTCGCGACGCCTTTCGCCTGCGCTACCAGGTCTATTGCCTGGACCGTGGCTTCGAGAGCGCCGACGCCTGCCCGCAGGGCATGGAACAGGACAGCTATGACGACCAGGCTCTCCATTGCCTGCTTCGCGAGCGCATGACCGGGCTCTCCATCGGCACGGTCCGCCTCATCCAACCGGCGGCGACCCCCGCCTGGTTCGCTGGACTGCCGCTGGCCGACTACGCGCCGCAGGAGAGCATGGCCGACATCATGCGACTGCCGGCCGGCACCACCGCCGAGGTATCGCGCTTTGCCATCACCCGCTCGGCGCGGGAGGTGCTGCGGGCGGCCGATGAGATGCGTGCCGACTACGACGCCGACGCGGCCCAGACGGTGGCGGCGGAGAAGCTGCTGCCCTACATGTCCCTCGGCCTCATCCGCGGGCTGGTGCGCCTCAGCATGGAGCACGACATCACCCACTGGTGCCTTGCCGCCGAACCAAGCCTGCTGAGACGCCTGCGCAGCTTCGGACTGCATTTCACCAATGCCGGTCCGCTGGTTGATCATCGCGGACTGCGCCAGGTGTGCTACGCCGAACTCGCGCCTTTGCTGTCGCGGGCCGAAGAAGAGCAGCCGGAGTTCTGGAGCGTGATCACCGACGATGGCGCCCTCGCCAGCGCGGATCTCGCCCGCAACGCGGCCTGACCAACCAGATCGGCCCGAGGACGGGCCCACAGCGGCGGCTCGATCCTCGCCCCTGACGTGCATCGCCGGGCCAAGCCTCAGGTCACGGTGCCCTTCGCGCAAGGCTCTGCGCCGTGCCCTTACTTCAGGGCCCCAATCGATACAATCTATGGCGGTAGTTTCCGCCCTGAATCAGCCATGTCACGAATAGCCCGCGCTGCCGGATTGGCGCGCCCTGTTTACCCTGCCTTAACAGGCTTGGTGCTATTTCTGTGACACGGAGTACTGGAATCAGCGATGGTGCCGCTGCTATCAGCGCTTGCAACGTCCAGAGAAGACGAAGCCAGGCAAAGATGGGAGCGACGTTGGGGGACTCGGGGTTCCGCTGAGTAGTGAATTCAGCAGGAAAGGGATGCGATGACCGGCTCTCTCCACGACGTCGGACTCATGGTGGAGAATTCTCCGCTTAGGGCCCGACCCAGCCGGCCTGCGCCGCGACATGACATCGCGCCACAGGCGGGCCGCGAACTCTATCGGCAATATTTCGATACCGTCATTGTCGGTGAGAACGACCACGAACTGCGCGACGAGGTCTTTCGTCTGCGTTACCAGGTTTATTGCGTCGAGAACCCCTTCGAGGATCCGGCGGCCAATCCGGACGGAATGGAGCGCGATGCCTACGATGCCAGGGCCGCGCACTGCCTGCTGCTGCACAAGCGCAGCCGCGCCTGGGCCGGTGCCGTCCGCCTGATCCTGCCCAACGCGGAAGACACGACCCGCAGCTTTGCGCTGCAGGAGGTCTGCTCGGACCCGATGATCTCGGACCCCGAGCGCTTCCCGGTCCTCCAAATGGCCGAAATCTCGCGCTTTTGCATCTCCAAGGACTTTCGCAAGCGCCAGGGCGACTGGCTCTATCCGCAAAGCAACGAGGCCGAGGACCGCGAGGACGAGCGCCGCGTCATTCCCAACATGACGCTCGGCCTCATCGAGGGCCTGGTCCAGATGAGCCTGGATCACGGCATCATCTACTGGTGCGCGGTGATGGAGCGTCCGCTGCTCCGCCTGCTCGCGCGCCTGGGCATCCACTTCCAGGACATCGGACCGCTGGTCGACTATCACGGCCGTCGGCAGCCCTGCTTCCTGCATCTCGGCACCATGCTGACGCAGGTTCGTGACGAGCGGCCGGACGTCTGGGAGATTCTCACCGATGGCGGACGCCATTGGAATCGCCTAGAGTGTGAGCTGGCAGCCCAATCCAAGTAAGCGCGGCCGCCAATGAGTCAGCAACCATTCAGACAGCTACCGACGGTCGTAGCGATGAGCGGCGCCAATTTCGACTATGAAGAGGCATTCGACCGCAACATCGGCTGGGTAACGGCGGACGAACAGCGGGCGCTGAGTGCCAAGCGCGTCGCCATCGCGGGGATGGGCGGCGTCGGGGGAGCGCATCTGCTCACCCTCGCCCGCATGGGGATCGGTGCGTTCAACATCTCCGATCTCGACAGCTTCGAACTCGCGAACTTCAATCGCCAGGCCGGCGCGTCGATCTCGAGCCTCAACCGTCCCAAGGTCGACGTCATGGCGCAGATGGCCGAGGACATCAACCCTCAGCTGGACATCAAGGCCTTTCCGGAGGGAATCAACGACGCCAACATCGACGCCTTCCTCAAGGACGTCGATCTCTTCGTCGACGGCTTCGACTTCTTCGTTCCCGACATCCGCGCCAAGGTGTTCCGCCGCTGTGCGCAACTCGGCATCCCCGCGATCACCGCGGGGCCGATCGGCTTCGGTACCAGCTACATCGTCTTCCTGCCCGGCCGCATGAGCTTCGAGCAGTACTTCCGCATGGAGGGACTGCCGAAAGAGTCCCAGTACGCCCGCTTCCTGCTGGGCCTGACGCCCAAGGGCCTGCACCGCGACTACCTCGTCGACCCGAGCCGTCTGAACCTGGTCGAAAAGAAGGGGCCCTCTTCGGCTGCCGCCGTGCAGCTCTGCGCCGGGGTCGTCGGCGGTGAAGCGGTGAAGATCCTGCTGGGGCGCGGCCGCGTGCGCGCCGCCCCTTACTTCCACCAGTTCGACGTCTACCGCGGCAAGTTCGTCTGTCAGCGGCTTTTTCTCGGCAACGCCAATCCGCTGCAGCGGCTGAAGCTGAAGATGGTCGAAAGACACATCGCGGCGACCCTGGCTCTCGCCGACGCTCAGAAAAGCGGCCTGCCGGAGGACGCGACGGAGCTCGAAAGGATCCTCGATCTTGCCCGCTGGGCGCCCAGCGGCGACAACTCGCAGCCCTGGCGCTTCGAAATCCTGGACGGCGACAACCTGCGCATCCATCTTCGCGCGCAGACGGACGAGGATATCTACGACTACAACGACGGCCAGCCGACCCTGCTGTCCGGCGGCATGCTGTTGGAGACCATGCGGATCGCGGCCTCTGCCTACGGTCGTCTGCTGACCTGGTCCCACGAGGAGAGCGATGGGTTGAACCACCGCATCGCCGTCAGCATGGTGCGCAGCCCCGTCACCGCCGACCCCTTGCTCGCCGCCGTGAAGAGCCGCTCCGTCGATCGCGGTGCCTACCATCGCCGCCGCCTCGGCGAGGACGACAAGGCGGCGCTGACCGCCGCCCTCGGCGACGACCTGCGGATCCACTGGCACGAAACTTTCGGCGACCGCCTGGCGCTCGCCCGCCTGAACGCCCGGGCCACCGACATCCGCCTGCGCATCCGCGAGGCCTTCCAGGTCCATCGCCGGGTGATCGACTGGTCGCACGACCTCAGCCCGACCGGGATTCCGGCCAAGGCCGTCGGCCTGGATGCGATGACATTGAAGATCATGCGCTGGGGCTTCGGCGACTGGCGGCGGCTCGAGCGGATGAACGCCATGCCCGGCTCGACCGGCCCCGCCATCCTGCAGATGGATATCCTGCCCGCCGTCCATTCGGCGGCGCTCTTTACGATCAGATCCGCGACGCCGCCCGCCGCAGGCCGCCACGACCCGGAGACCCTGCTGCGCTTCGGCTGCGCGTTGCAGCGTTTCTGGCTGACGGCCGAGCAGCGCGGCCTCGGCCTGCAGCCTGCCCTGGCAACCGCAATCTTCGCGCATTACGGGCGCCACGACATCGACTTCACCCCGGACGAGAAGATCCGCGCGAAGGCGAAAGGGCTGGCTGACGAACTGAACCGCCGCGGCCTCGGTGCCGACGACCTGGTGTTCCTCGGTCGCATCGGCCGCGCCAAGCGGCGCCTCGCCTACCCCCGGTCGATCCGCCGGCCGCTCAGCGACCTGCTGATGCAACCGGCCGCCGACGCGGACAGCGCGCCTCACCGCCACGGCGCCGCCTCCGGCATCTGAGGCCGCTCAGAAGAACCAGGACAGGCGTATTTCGAGGTAGGAGTCCCTGGCGAAGCCGCCCAGGATGTCGTCTTCATCGACGTTGTCGTATATCTGGCCTTCGATCTCCAGGCTCATGCGGTCGGTCAGCCGGCGCTCGAACTCCAGGCTGAAGATGCGCTCCTCCTGGTCGATGTCCAGAATGACGCCGGCCAGCAGTTCGGTGCTCTCCATATCGTTCAGCGTGATCCGAGTGCCCAGGAAGACGTCGTTCTCGAACGGCGTTTCCGGCGTGCGGTCGTCGCGTCCGTCATGCAGGTACTCGGCGAGCAGGCCGACGTCGGCATCGCTCTCCATGACCCCGAAAAAAGTGTACTCGACACCGCCGACGGCGGCGAAGAAGGTATCGTCCTGGCCGGAGCGCGTCATCGCCTCCAGCTTGAACAGCCAGGAATCGACGGTGTACTGCGCGTCCAGACTGGTCTGGTTGATGATGTCGTAGTGCGGGCGCAGCACCATGTCGCCGTTGTCGCTGACGGCCGGGCGCAGGACCGGCTCGCGGCTGGTACCGTAGAAGTGCGCCAGGCCGATGTCCCAGTTACCGAAGCTGTGCGCATAGCGTGCCGCGAAGTCCACATGCCATTGCTCGGCGTTGGAATCGTAGGTCGCGTCGCCCGAAGCGATCGGCATCGCTCCGCGCAGCCGGGCATCGTCGTCGGGGAACGTTCGTTCGCGGAAGCCCGGCAGCACGAAGAAGCTCAGCGTTCCCCAGTCCCGCATCAGGTTCACGTTGGCCATCGGCTGGCCCAGTTTCTCCTCCTCGTCGGGGCTTTCCACCAGATCGGTCTGGTTGATGATGTCCACGAGGTGGCGCGATTCCGTGACCCCCCAGAACACCTTGCCGATGCCCAGGACCATGTCCCAGTCCTCGCCGGCGTGATACCAGTTCAGCTCGCGGATGTCGGCGTGGGTACGGTTCTCGTCGTCGGCATCGAGGCGCAGGAAGGGCACGAAGGTGATGCGGTCGTCGCGGCCGTTCCAGCGATAGCGCAACTCCGGCTGCAGGGCCGTGGACGGCGAGACGATAGCCGAGTCCTGTTCGGCATACTTCGGTTTCTGCGGAAAGATACGCGTCTCCGCCGAGACATAGCCGGAGAAATCGAAGTTGGACCAGGCGAGATCCTGGGCGCCGGCCGGCCCGCCGGCGAGCATCGCCGCCAGCAGCATTCCCCCGGCATATGCCCCCCGGTACCGCATGTCAGCGCAGGCGCTCCAGCCGGTTCGGGTCGAAATCATTGTCGTCCAACCCGTTGCGGAAATTCCACCCCGCAAAGGTCAGACGCGTTGTCTTGCCTGTCTGATGGTTCTCCATGTACCACTCGTCGGCGCGCCAGTACTGATCCAGATACTGGCGATAACCGCTGAACGTCAGCGTCTTCAGCAGCGCATCCTTGCGGTCATAGAACTCGACGCGCTGCACCCGGTATTCCTGCTGGTCGATCCATGTAACCTGCCGAGTATAGCCCGAGTTCTCGTAGAGAGGATAGCGCTCCACGACGAAGCAGGTCAGCGCCCCGCAGGCTTCGTCGCGCAGCCAGCGGTACTCGTACTTGTCGACTTCCGGCGCGAGCATGTCCTCGTAGGCAAACTCGCTGCCAACGAAGGGGCCCGACTTGTTCGCCGACGAGATGCGCTTCACCCGCTTCAGCGCGGGCAGGAAAAGCCATTGGTCATCCGGCTCCAGGATCTTCGTGAAGCTGAGCAGGGCGGTGCCCTCGATGTCGCGCGGGTGATCAAAGACGATCAGCGCCTTGTCACCCACCTCGCGCTCGGGCACCTCAAGCGTCTGGATACGCAGTTCGCGCGTGCTGGTTTGGCCCTGCTGATTGGACAGTTCCATCTTCACCTCGGCAGCGCTGTCGCCGAAGCCCAGGTCGCGACGGTCCATCTCCTCGGCAACGGCGCGCCCTTTCAGTTCGGGCGTCTCGGCCCCAACCGGCGCGCCGGCCGCCAGCACGCCGAGCACGGCGGCCGCAGCCGCGACGTCAGTCCACCGCATGTGCCAGCACACTGGGCGAGTCGGCATGTTTCTTCTCCTTGTCGATGGCCAGCAGCAGCGGCGGCAACAGCAGGAAGTCGGCGACCAGCGCCGCGAAGATCGCCAGCGCCGTCAGCAACCCGAGACTCTCGTTCACCTCGAAGGCGGAAAGCGCCAGGGTGCCGAAGCCGGCGATCAGCACGGCGGAGGTCACCCAGAGGGCGCGCCCCACCGTGGCAAAGGCATAGCGCACGGCGTCCTCCGGGCTCGCTCCCTGCTCCCGGCGGGCGCGCAGGTACTTGCTGAGGAAGTGAACGGAATCGTCAACGATGATACCCAGGCTGGTCGCCGCGATGACCGAGGACGCGAGCCCGATCTCCCCCACCAGCAGGCCCCAAAGCCCGAAGGCCATGATCGCCGGAATCACGTTGGGGATGATGCTCAGTGCGCCGATCCTGAAGCTGCGCAGCGCGACGATGAGCGATAGCGAGATCAGCACGAGGGCCAGGCCCGTACCGGTCAGCATCGAGCGGATGTTGCGCTCGGAAATATAGGCGAACATGACGTAGGGACCGGTGGCCTCCGTCGCGGAGGCCGGCATGTTGGCCGCCAGCCAGGCCTCCGCGCCGTCCTTCAGCCGGCGCACCTCGCTGGTGGTGATGTTTTCCAGCGTCGCGATCATGCGCAGCGACGACTTGTCGACGTTGATCTGGTTGTTGAGGTCCAGGCCATAGGGCAGCGACATCTCGAACAGCAGCAGGTATTGCGCCGCCAGCTCGCGCGCCTCCGGCAGGCGGTACCAGGTCTCGTCGTCGCCGTGCATGTTCATGTTCAGGCGACGCAGGACATCGGTCAGGCTCTGCACATGGACGACGCCCGGCTGTTGGCGCAGCCAGCCAGCAAAGGCGTCCGCCTGGTTCAGGTAGCCGGGCTCGCTGATGCCGCCCTCCTCTCCGGCGGGCAGCGAGAACTCGACCTGGTAGATGCCCGACAGGTTCTCCATCGCAAAGTCGGTGTCGCTGCGGAAGGCAATCGAGTCGTCGAAGTAGTTAACGAACTGGTCGTTCAACTCGATGCGTGGGATCCACAGGGCCATGGCGACGATCATCATCGTCATGCCCCAGAACAGCGGACGGCGCCGGCGCAGCACGAACTCGGCCAGCCGCGCCATGGTGTCGCTGCGCTCCGCCGGCAGCGCCCGAGCGCGCAGCGGTACCACGGCCAGAAACGCCGGCAGAAAGAGCACCGAGTAGATCCAGGCGGCGATGACGCCGAAAGTGGTGATGTTGCCGAGGTCGCGGAACGGCGGCGCATCGCTGAAGTTGAGACTGAGAAAGCCGATCGCGGTGGTCAGTGAGGTGAGGAAGACCGGGTTGAAGTTGACCCGCAGGCTTTCGGCGATCGCCGCCCGCCGGTCGGCGCCCTGCCCCATGGCGTGCTGCATGGTCACCAGCAGGTGGATCGAATCAGCCACCGCCAGGGTCAGGATGATGGTCGGCGCCACCGCCGAAGGCGGCGTCAGCAGGATGCCGAGCCATCCCGCCAGCCCCATCGCCGAGGCGGCCGACAGGCCGACGACCAGCAGGGTGACTGCCATGCCGGCCAACGAGCGCAGGAACAGCAGCAGCGCGACGGTGATGATGCCGTACATGATCGGGATGAGCGTCGTCAGGTCGGCCAGGCTGGCTTCGCTGAAAGCCGCATCGAGCGCGACGAGTCCGCTGACCGCGACGGTGATGTCCGGGTGATCGGCCCGGAAAGCGTCGACCATCGTGCGGGCCGCCGCCATCGCCTGCAACACCTCGTCCTGGTGCTCGCCGGGCAGTGTCAGCGCGATGTTGACCCCCGTCGCGCGGCCGTCCGCGGCCACCAGGCGGTTGACCAGCAGCGGCTCGGCCATCGCGATCTCGCGGATGGCCGCCACCCGCGCGACGGTCAGCTCCGCATCGCCCGGCACCAGGTCCTCGACCGTCAGGTCGTCGCCTTCGGCATAGCTGTGCTGGAAGTTGGTGAGGGAATCGACCCGGCGCGAATAGGGCAGCTGCCAGGCCGCTGCGGTGAGTTCGCGGATCGCGCCCAGCGTCGCGGCGGTGAAGATCTCGCCCTGCTGCGGCTGGAGGACGATCAGGATGTTGTCGTCTTTCGTATAGACCTTCTGCAGGGTCTCGAAGGCCTGAAGCTGCGGGTTCTCCTGGCTGAAAAAGACGCGGTAGTCGGTGGAGAACGTCAGGAAGCGGGCGCCGCTGCCGAGGACCAGCGCGACCGCCACGCAGGCCAGCAGCACCGCCCAGCGCCAGCGGATCACCCATCCGGTATAGGCGGCGATCCAGGCCTCGCCTGGCCGCTTCCCGGCTGCGTGATCTGATCCCGCCATCTCTTCCCCTTGCTCGGCCACGCGAGTGCAGGCCGGCATTGCACCTCCCGAGTGCGCTGGCCCTGTGCGGTGGCCCGGCGACTTGCCAGGACACGCGGGCCAGCAGCACGGGCGGGAGGCCCCGCCAGCGACAATTCAGGGTGACGATAGCGTCATTATGGTTAACAGGCTACTTACGCCCGCCCGCTCGCAGCAGCAGCCGGTGCCGGAACGCCGCGGCGGCCGCAGGATCGGCGGGCTCCCCTTTTGCGCAGCAGCCGGCGCGTTAGGAGCCCAGTAAATCTTTGACCTTACTCTGCCTTTCAGGCGAGCATAGACCCCAGGCACACAGCCGGAGCCGCTATCATAATGCGCCCATTCTCAATGCAAGGATGCCTGTCATGAAGCCGGAACCGGAACTGCTCCAGGCCGTCCGCTACTCGATCGGCGAGTACGAGGAACGTCCGTGGGGAAACTGGCGGGTGGTGGATACCGGCCCGACCTTCATCACCAAGCGCGTCGAGGTGAAGCCGGGCCACCGGCTTTCCTTGCAGTACCACGAGCACCGCTCGGAGCACTGGGTCGTCGTCGCGGGTAGCGGCGAAGCCACGGTCGACGAGACGACCAGCACGGTGGGGCCCGGCGACTACGTGGTGATTCCCTGCGGCGCGGTCCACCGCCTGCACAATACCGGGACGGAGCAGTTGATCATCGTCGAGGTACAGTTCGGCGATATCCTGGACGAACGCGACATCACGCGGTTGCAAGACGACTACGCGCGCAACACCTGAAGCGCCTCATGCAGGGCCGTCACGAGAATTCAAGGAGATACGGCCGCCGGCTGGCGGCCTCGTGCCTCGGCGCCGGCCTTTTCGCCCTGCTGAGCCTCGGCGCCGGACCCAGGGTGGCAGAGAGCGCCGCACAGAGCGCCGCACCCGCGGCCGCAGCGGATATCCTGGAAGTTGCCAGCGCGGAGGAACTGCGCGCCGCCATCGCCGCCGCGCTTCCGGGACACACCATTCAGATCGCACCGGGCATCTACGACTTCACCGGCCCGTCCCTGCGCATCACCGCGGCGGGTCGGGAAGACGGCCGCATCACCCTGCGGGCCGCCGTATCGGGCACCGTGCTGCTGCGCTTCGATCTCCTCGAAGGCTTCCACGTCACCGTCCCCTACTGGACCTTCGAGAACCTCGACATCCAGGGCACCTGCGCAGACGACACCCGCTGCGAGCACGCCTTCCACGTCTCTGGGGCCGCGGCGCACACGGTGATCCGCAACAACCGCGTTTCCGACTTCAACGCCGCGGTGAAGGTGAACGGCCAGGACGGGATCTACCCCGACGCCGGGCTGATCGAAGGCAGCAGCTTCACCAACAGCCGGCCGCGGGCGACCGACAAGCCCGTCACGCCGATCGACATCGTCTCGGTCAGCGAATGGCGCGTGCGCCGCAACGTCATCGCCGACTTCGCCAAGGCCGGCGGCAACAACGTCAGCTACGGCGCCTTCTTCAAGGGCGGCGGCGAAGGAAACATCTTCGAAGAGAACATCGTGCGCTGCGAGTGGCAGCACCGCGGCTACACCCGTGTCGGCTTTTCCTTCGGCGGCGGCGGCACGGCCCTGCGGTTCTGCCGGAACGGCCCCTGCCCGCCCGAGCATCGCTACGGCATCGCGCGCAACAACGTCATCGTCGACTGTCCCAATGATGCCGGCATCTATCTGAACGAAAGCGCCAACACGCTCATTCACGGCAACGTGCTGATGAACACGCTGGGCATCGACGTCCGATTTCCCACTTCGACCGCCACGATCACTGGCAACGTCCTCGACGGGCGCATCGTGGCGCGTGAGGGTGGGTCCTATACGGAATCGGACAACACCACGATCCCCAGGCAGCCCTGACGCCGCAGCGGCGTGCGGCTCACGCCAGGCCCTTGGCCCGGCGGGTCAGGCGGTCGGCCAGGATCCCCACGGCCTTGTGTAGGATCAGCGTGAACACCGCGAGCACGATGAGCGCGGCGAACATCAGGTCGATCTTGGCCCGCCCGTTGGCCAGCAGCATGAGATAGCCGAGCCCCTGCGAAGCCCCGACCCACTCGCCGATGACCGCGCCGATCGGGGCATAGACGGCGGCCAGGCGCAGGCCGGACCCGAAGGACGGCAGCGCCGCCGGCACCCGGATGCGCAGCAGCAGTTGCCGCTTCGTGGCGCCGAAGCTGCGCCCCATCTCCAGCAGGCCCGGCTCGGTATGGCGCAGTCCGTCGAGGAAGCTGGAAGCGACCGGGAAGTAGATGATCAGCACCGCCATGGCGACCTTGGAGCCGAGGCCGTAGCCAAGCCACAGGGTCAGCAGGGGCGCCAGCGCGAAGACCGGCACCGCCTGGCTGAACACCAGCACCGGCAGCACCAGGCGCAGCGCCATGCGCGACATCATGAGGATAAGCGCGGTCAGGCCGCCGAGCAGCGTGCCCAGCGCGATGCCGAGCAGCACCTCGGCGACGGTGACCGCGGCGTGATGCGCGATCAGCTGGTACTGCGCAAGCAGCGTGGTCGCGACGCGCACGGGACCCGGCAGGATGTACGGCGGCACCTCGGTGAGCCAGACGACCGCCTGCCAGCCGGCCAGGGCGACGGCGGCCGCGGCCACACCGTCGCGCAGACGGCGCGACGCCTGCTCACGCGGGCTCGGCATGACGGGTTCGTTTTGTGCCGCCAAAGATCTACCTGTTTCCCGCCCGCAGTCCCATGTCCCAGAAGCCGACCTCCAGGCGGGTCGCCGTGCGGAAGGTGCGGCAGAGATCGGCCCAGCGCGGCGAGGCCTGCGGCGTGGCGCCCAGCCGCTGGGCGGCCGCGCGGTCGATCAGCCGGCCGACGGTCAGACAGACCGCCTGATAGTCGCTGGCGGCGTAGGCATCGATCCACGGGCCGTAGGCCCTGTCGCCGTCCGTTCCATGAGGCGCCGCATCGCCCAGCCAAGCCCCGATTTCGCCGTAGCCCAGCACACAGGGCGCCAGCGCCGCCAGCAGGTCGAGAAAATCGCCGGAAAGGCCGCGATCCATGACGAAGCGCGTGTAGGCCAGGTTCTCGACTTCCTCCTCCGCCGCCATCAGCGTCTTCTCGGAGATGCCGTGCTCGGCGCAGCCCTGCACGTGCAGCGTCATCTCCTGGTTCACCAGGGCGTCGACCGTCGCCGCCGCCGCGCGCATCTCCTCCAGGTCGCCCGCCTTCACCACCGCCAGCGCCCAGGCGCGCGCAAAGTGAATCAGGAAGACGTAGTCCTGCACCAGGTAGTGCAGGTAGGCAGCGCGCGGCAGGCTGCCGTCGCCCATCCGCGCGACGAAGGCGTGGCGGGTGTAGGCCTGCCAGTCCTCCGCCGTGGCGCGGCGCCAGCCGGCGAAGACGGCGGAGCCGTAGTCCGGTGCGGTGTTGGGCGCGGTCATGGCGCCCCGACCTCGACGGCCAGGCTGTCGACGGGCAGCGCCTCGCTCACCAGCCCCGAAGCCACCATGAAGGCCTCGAAGCGCGCATAGCGGCCGCGGTCCAGCGCGGCGGGCCGCAGGGCGAAGCGCGTCACGGTATCCTTCCACGCCATGGCGTTCAGCTCGTCCTGCAGTTCCTTGGCGGTGCCGGCGAAGATCTCCCAGCTCGCCTCCGGATGGTTGACGATGTACTGCGTCGCCTTCTCCGTCGCGGCGAGGAAACGGGCGACGACGTCGGCATCCATGGTCTCCGGATTGGCGATGTAGATCAGCTCGTCGTAGGTCGGCACGCCTTCCTCTTCCGGATAGAAGCAGCGCCCCTCCAGCCCTTCGATGGTGAGCTGGTTCAGCTCGAAATTGCGGTAGGCCCCGATCACCGCATCGACCTGGCGCGACATCAGGGCGGGCGACAGCGACCAGTTCACGTTCACCATCTCGATGTCCTCGAAGGTGAGGCCGTGCGGCTTCAGCATGGCACCCAGGATCGCTTCCTCGACGCCGGCGACCGAGAAGCCGACCTTGCGCCCCTTGAGGTCGGCGAGGCTCTTCACCGGGCCGTCACGCAGCACCAGCAGGCAATTGAGCGGCGTCGCCACCAGAGTGCCCACGCGCTTCAGCGGCAGCCCCTCGTGCACCTGCAGGTGCAGCTGCGGCTGGTAGGACACTGCGAGGTCGGCCTTGCCGGCGGCCACCAGCTTCGGCGGGTCGGAGGGGTCGGCCGGCGCGATCACTTCCACCGCCAGCCCCTGGTCGGCGAAATAGCCGTTCTCCTGGGCGATGATGATCGGTCCGTGGTCGGGATTGACGAACCAGTCGAGCACCAGGGTGAGCTTGTCCGCCGCCGCTGCCGGAGTGGTCTGCATCGCTGCGGCAAAAAGTGCCGCCGTGAGGGTGAGCCCAAAGGCCTTCCATCGCATCTCGCTGTTCCTCTCTTATGCGCTGCTGGGGAGTCAGCCCCGTGTCGCCGCAAGCCAGGCCCGGGTGCGCGCTTCCGGGTCGGCGTTCAAGGTGATGTCGGTGACGACGGAGACCACGTCGGCGCCGGCGGCCAGCACGCCGGGCGCGCGCTCAACCGTCAGGCCGCCGATGGCGATCAGCGGAATGCCGCCGATGCGGCGCTTCCACGCGCTCACGCGGTCCAGGCCCTGGGGGGCCCATTTCATCTGCTTCAGGATGGTCGGATAGACGGGCCCCAGCGCGACATAATCGGGACCGAGCGCCAGCGCGCGGTCAAGCTCCGCGTCGTCATGGGTGCTGATCCCCACCTTGATGCCGGCGCGTCGGATGGCGCCGAGATCGGCGCCATCGAGATCCTCCTGCCCCAGGTGGACATAGTCGCAGCCTTCGTCGATGGCGATCCGCCAATAGTCGTTCACGATGAGCTGGCAGTCCGCCGCGTCGCAGAGCGCCTTGGCCGCGCGGATCTCCCGACGCGTTTCTTCGTCGCTGCGTTCCTTCACGCGCAACTGCACCAGCTTCACGCCCAGCGGTAGGAGACGGCGCAGCCAGTCGCTGCCGTCGACGATCGGGTAGAAGGGATCGAGCGTCATCGTTTCGCCTCCGCCCGCTGCGCAGGGTGCGCAGGGCGCGCGCAACCCACCCCAACCGTCATCCTCGGGCTTGACCCGGGGATGACGGCCTGAGTGACCGTTCTCGCGGTGCGAACCTTCAAGAGACCCAAAGACATTCCCTTCCCCTTCACCCCAAGAACGCCTTGCCGATGACCGGTGTCGAGGGTGCCGCCATGTCGCGCGGCTCCATCGGGTCGGCCTCGAAGGCGGCGCGGCCCGCCGCGATCGCCTGCGAGAACGCCGCTGCCATGGCGACGGGATCGCCTGCCTTGGCGACCGCGGTGTTCAGCAGCACCGCGTCGTAGCCCAGTTCCATGGCTGCCGCGGCGTGGGACGGCAGGCCGACGCCGGCGTCGATGACCAGCGGCACATCGGGAAAATGGGCGCGCAGGCTGCGCAGGCCATAGAGGTTGTTCAAGCCCAGGCCCGAGCCGATCGGCGCCCCCCAGGGCATCAGCACCTCGCAGCCCGCATCCAGCAGGCGCCCGGCCGCGACGAGGTCTTCGGTCGTGTAGGGAAACACCTGGAAGCCTTCGGCCGAGAGGATCTCAGCCGCCTCCACCAGGCCGAAAAGATCGGGCTGCAGGCTGTCGTGCTCGCCGATCACCTCCAGCTTCACCCAGGGCGTGCCGAAGACCTCGCGCGCCATTTCGGCGGTGGTGACCGCCTCTTTCACGCTGTGGCAGCCGGCGGTGTTGGGCAGCACGCGCACGCCGAGCGCGCGGATCAGGTCCCAGAAGGCCTGGCCGTCACGGCGCTCGGCCGACTCGCGGCGCAGCGACACCGTGACCACGTCGACCCCGGCGGCGCGCACCGCCTCGGCGAGGATTGCCGGTGAAGGGTATTGCGCGGTGCCCAGCATCAGCCGGTTGCTCAACTCGACACCGTAGAAAGCGGTCATGCCGTCATCCTCCCTGCATCGGGGCGATCACTTCCAACTGGTCGCCCTCGCCGAGCGTCGTCTCGCCACGCACACGGCGGCCGACGAAGGCGCCGTTCACCGCCGTCGCCACCGTGTCGCCCTGGTAGCCGAGTTCCTCCAGCACCGCGTCGAGACGCTCGCGCGCCACATCACAGGGTTTGCCGTTCAAGACGATGCGCATCGCGCCCCTCCTCGTTCTCGCCGTCGGCTTGTTCGCCAAAGACCAGCGCGGCGGCGCGCCGCGCCATCGCCGGGGCCAGCAGGAAGCCGTGGCGGTAGAGTCCGTTCACATGGACGGTGTCGCCGTCGCGCCAGGCGCGCGGCAGGTTGTCAGGAAAAGCCGGCCGCGCGTCGACGCCGATCTCCATCACCTCGGCCTCGCCGAAAGCCGGGTGCAGCGCGTAAGCGGCGTTCAGCAGTTCCATCAGCGAACGCGCCGAGACCGGCGAGCGCGAGGCACTCTCGATCATCGTGGCGCCCAGCATGTAGATCCCTACGCCTCGCGGCACGAGGTAGACGGGAATGCGGGGATGCAGCAGGCGGACGGTACGGCTGATCGCGAGCGCGCGGCAGCGCAGCACCAGCATCTCGCCGCGCACGCCGCGCAGTTCGGGAAGCGCGGGCCGCGCGGCAAGGCCGCGGCAGTCGACGGTGACGTCTCCTTGCGGGGCGTGGCGGGCGTCGGTGCCGAAACGCAGGACGGCACCGCCGGCGGCAAGACGCTCGGCCAGCGCCGCGGTTGCCGCGCGCGGATCGAGGTGGGCTTCTCCGGAAAACAACAGGCCCTGGCGGAAACGGCCGGCCAGGTCGGGTTCCAGCTCGCCGATCATTGCCGCATCCACCGCCTCGTGCTGCGTCGTGCGCCTGGCAAAGCGCTTCAGTTCGCCGCTGTCGCGGGCCGGCGCCAGCACCAGGGTGCCGCGCCGCGTCACGCCGCCGGCGTGCTGTGCCCACCAGTCCGCCGCCGCCTCGCCCAGGCGCACGACCTCGTCTTCGGCGCTCTCGCCTTCGCACCAGGGTGCCAGCATGCCGCCGGCCCACCACGAACAGGACGCCGGGCCCAGGTCGCAGGCGCGGTCGACCACCGTGACCTCGGCGCCGCGCTTCAGCAGCTCTGTCGCGCAGGTCAGGCCGGCCACTCCGGCGCCGATGACCGTCACCCGCATGGCGCTACCTCCGGACCGCATGCCGGACCGCATGCCAGACCGCATGGAAGTGATGCACCGGGCCGTGCCCCGAGCCGACCGCGAGGCCGTCCGCCGCGGCGATGGCACCTTGCAGGTAGTCGTGCGCGTCGCGCACCGCCGATGCCAGATCGGCGCCCTTGGCGAGGCCCGCCGCGATGGCGGCCGAGAGCGTGCAGCCGGTGCCGTGGGTGTTGCGAGTCGCGCGGCGCGGCGCTTCCAGGCGCAGCGTCCCGCCACCGCTGGTCACCAGCAGGTCGACGCAGCGCTCGCCCCTGCCGTGGCCGCCCTTCATCAGCACGGCTTGCGGGCCGAGCGCCAGCAGCGCGCGTCCCTGCGCGGCCATTTCCTCTTCGGTGGCCGCCTCGTCGATGCCCAGCAGGCGTGCCGCTTCCGGCAAGTTCGGTGTCAGCAGACTGGCCAGCGGCAGAAGCGTCTCGCGCAGTGCGGCGACGGCAGCCTCCGGCAGCAGGGCATCGCCGGACTTGGCGACCATCACCGGGTCGAGCACGATGGGCCGGCGGCAGCCGCGCAGGCTCCGGGCGACCGTGCCGATGATCTCCGGTCCGCCCAGCATGCCGATTTTAACCGCGGCGATATCGAGATCGTCGAACACCGCGTCGAGCTGCGCGGCGATGGTCTCGACGGGAATGGCGTGGACCGCGGTGACGGCGCGGGTGTTCTGCGCGGTGACCGCCGTGATGACGCTGGCGCCGTAGACGCCCAGCGCCGAGAAAGTCTTGAGATCGGCCTGAATGCCGGCGCCGCCGCCGCTGTCGGAACCGGCAACGGTGAGGGCAATCGCCGGTGCGTGCCCGCCGATGCCGGCCTTGGCTACGTGCAGTCGTGCTTGCGCCACCTCTCGCGTCCCCTCTTAAAGGGCCGGAAAAGGAAAGCGGATCAGGCTTATTTCTGGAGATGTCGTGACCCGTTCCCTTCGCCGGCATTACCCGGATCAGGTTCCTTGGGTTGACGCCTCAAACGTCTCTCAGCCCTTTCGAGCACCCCAACGGTAGGTCATGAGATAACAGGTCGCGCCGGCCCTTTCAAGGGGCCGCGGCTCAGTTCGCCGGGCCGTGCAGCCGCTCGCAGGTAAAGAGGGCGGACTCGGGCTCCAATGCCAACATCTGCTCGCGGGCGCGCAGGCGCCGAATGCCCTCGGCCTCCAAGGCGAGCACGAGCGGATGGTGCATGATGTAGTCACGCGCATCTTCCGGCGAGGTCACATCGATGGCTTCGACGCTGGCGGTGAGAGGCTGCCGGTCGTGATCGCGTCCCAGCCGCACGATGAAGAAACGCTGCTGCGCGATCTGCGACAGCGCGGTCGCCATGCGCTCGACGCTGTCCACGTCGTCGGTGTCGCGCGCGATCTCGTTGATCGTGCGGTAGGTCACCTCGACCAGCTCGTTGGCGAGCCAGCAGATGGCGCCGTCGGCGAAGACCCGCCGGCTGCGTGGCGTCTCCAGCGACAGCCCCCGGCTTATCCCTGCCATATAGTCAGCGAGATCGGCGACGCTATCCGGCGCAGGGATCCTGTAGCCGCTCCACATGAGCTCCCGGGTCCCTATGACCGCACAATAGCCCCAAACGTCGTGAAACGATTCCGGACCCACAGAGGTGACACGCGACATCCGATCCACTTCCTGTTCGTCGCAGCTAACTCAATGAAATCTGACGGAAATTCGTTAACGAACTCTCGCCATCGTCATTGGATGACCAGGGCCGGCGCTGTTCCCGCCGGAGGCCAAGGCCGTAAGTCTCAGCAATCCAGCAGAAACGGGCCGATGATCGACGGCTGCGGCCCGTGGAGTTCCGGCTGCGCGGCGGCGGGACGCACGCGGCCGGCCGCGGCCGGCGCCTCCCCCGGGCCAGGCAGCGCACAGGGGGGCGTCGGCAGGCCCGCACCATTCCACAGGATCGCCACCGTCCGCTTCACCTCCGCGCGCGGCAGGCCCAGTTCTTCCAGGTAGCGCTTGATGTGCGGCTGCCGGTCGCTCAGCAGCTCCAGGAGGGCGTCCCGCTCCGCCGCGCTCGGTGTCGCCTCGTTGGTCAGCCCGAACATCGCCGCTTCCTGGTCACGCCGAGCCTGCACCCGGTGGTGGCGTTGGCGGTTGGAGCCGAAACGGATTTCGAACCACGCCTCGCCCCGGGCGCCGCGCTGCAGCGCGCTGCACAGCTTGGGGCCGATGAGCGCGGGGTTGCAGTAGGCCAGGGAGAACAACGCCACCAGTTCGCGCGATCCGGCAAGGGTGGCGAGCAGTTCGCGGCCCAGCTTGCGCTGCAATACGGCCTCGACGTCGGGGCGTGCCAGTTCGAACAGCGCCTGCGCCTGCGCGCGGTCGATCAGAAAGCTAAAGCCGTTGCGCGCCTGTGGGTCTTCGCCCGGTATCCAGGGGCTGACCAGCCGTCGCGCCGCCGCCACGTCATGGCACGACAACGCCTCGCCAACCGCCGTCAGCCGGATGCGGTCCTGCGGCGTGAGGCGGATGCCGATGCCGGCCAGGTCGCGATCGAGGGAATCCCGCGGCGGCCAGCCCGGGGTGCTGTCCAGCATCGTAAAACCCAACCCCAGGGTGGGAAGGCCGCGCGGGTCACTGTAGACCCGCGGGACGAAACCTTCGCTGGCGGCGACGAAATCGAACAACGCCCGGTCGAATGAGCCTTCGATCCGCCTGGATACGATCGCCACGACACCCCCCACGAGTTGCGATAAGACAAGGGTCGGGTTGATCGAAGGTAGAAGTCAATACCCCGAAATCGCTAGTTTCGGCCACGCCCCCGGAGCGGTCGCCTTTGCTGCATCGCAAAAAGATCAGCAATCCAAGGTATTCTGGCGTTCCCACTCGGTCAGGTGACGGCTGTAGTCGCGCCACTCCTCCATCTTCAGCTTCACGAAGGCAGCGACCAGTTCCGTCCCCAGGACATCCTCCAGGACCTTGGACTTTTCCAGGGCGCGCAGGGCATCCAGCAGGTTGAGCGGCAGCCGCTTGGCGCCCTTGGCCTTGTGGCCCTCGGTATACATGTTGATGTCGAGGCGCTTGCCCGGATCGCGCTTGCCGGCGATGCCTTCCAGGCCGGCGCCCAGCACGGCCGCCGGCATGAGGTAGGGATTGGCCGCGCCGTCGGCGAGGCGGAACTCGAAACGCCCCGCATCGGGGATGCGGATCATGTGGGTACGGTTGTTGCCACTGTAGGTGACGGTGTTGGGCGACCAGGTGGCCCCGGAAGTCGTCACCGGCGCATTGATGCGCTTGTAGGAGTTCACGGTCGGGTTGGTGATGGCGCACAGCCCCTCGGCAGCGTTCATCACTCCGGCGATGAACTGGTAGCCCAGCGTCGAGAGACCGTGCGAATCCTTCTTGTCCTCGAAGAGGTTCTCGCCGCTCTTGGTCGACCACAGGGAAACGTGCATGTGGCAGCCATTGCCGGTCAGATTGGCGAAGGGCTTCGGCATGAAGGTGGCGCGCAGGCCGTGCTTCTCGGCCAGCGCCTTCACCATGTATTTGAAGAAAGCCTGGCGGTCGGCGGTC
Organism: Pelagibius sp. 7325; assembly: GCF_037652055.1. Taxonomy (NCBI): domain Bacteria; kingdom Pseudomonadati; phylum Pseudomonadota; class Alphaproteobacteria; order Rhodospirillales; family Rhodovibrionaceae; genus Pelagibius; species Pelagibius sp. 7325. The sequence goes on along the minus strand of NZ_JBBKAH010000008.1, from coordinate 129,293 downwards.
TTCAGGGCATTGTCGTACTCCCAGTTCATCTCGAACTGGCCGTTGGCATCCTCATGGTCGTTCTGGTACGGCCCCCAGCCCAGCGCCAGCATGCAGTCGCAGATCTCGGTGATCAGTTCGTAGCGCCGCATCAGCGCTTGCTGGTCGTAACAGGGTTTCGCCTGGGTGTCGGCGGCATCGGAAATCGCAGTGGCGTCGGGCAGGATGAGGAAGTACTCGCACTCGACGCCGGTCTTCATCTCGTAGCCCTTGGCTGCCGCCGTCCTGGATACAGTCTTGAGCACGTTGCGCGGCGCGTGCGCGACTTCCTTGCCGTCCATCCAGGGATCGGCGGCGAGCCAGCCGACCTCCGGCTTCCACGGCAGCTGGATCAGGCTCTCCGGATCGGGCACCGCGAACATGTCCGAGTTCGCCGGCGTCATATCCAGCCAGGTCGCGAAGCCGGCGAAGCCCGCGCCGGTCTTGGCCATGCCGTTGATCGCCTCGACCGGCACCAGCTTGGCACGCATGACGCCGAACAGATCGGTGAAAGAAATCAGGAAATACTTGATGCCGCGGTCCTTGGCGACCTTCGCAAGATTGACTGCCATCTGCCCCTGCCCTGTTGCCCCGTTCCTGTTCAATGCCGCGGCGCACCGCCGTTACCCCTGCTCCACAATCGGGGCGCCGCGCCCCCTCAATACCCGCCCTTGCCCGGCACCCAGTTCGTCCCCGCGAGCGGCACCTGGGCCATCGCCGCGGCTTCCACGCTCAGTGCGACAAGGTCTTCCGGCTCCAGGTTCAGCACGTGCGACTTGCCGCAGGCGCGGGCGATGGTCTGCGCCTCCAGGGTGAGCACGGCCAGATAGTTGGCGAGGCGCCGGCCCGCCGCCACCGGATCGAGGCGCGCGGCAAGTTCCGGGTCCTGCGTGGTGATGCCCGCCGGGTCGCGCCCCTCGTGCCAGTCGTCATAGCAGCCCGCCGTTGTGCCGAGCTTCTCGTACTCCGCTTCCAGCGCCGGATCGTTATCGCCCAGCGCCGCCAGGGCGGCCGTGCCGATGGAAACCGCGTCGGCGCCCAGCGCCAGCGCCTTGGCGACGTCGGCGCCGTTGCGGATGCCACCGGAGACCACCAGTTGCACCTTTCGGTGCATGCCGAGATCCTGCAGCGCCTGCACCGCCGGTCGGATCGCCGCCAGGATCGGGATGCCGACATGCTCGATGAAGACCTCCTGGGTCGCCGCCGTCCCGCCCTGCATGCCGTCCAGCACCACCACGTCGGCGCCCGCCTTCACCGCCAGCGCGGTGTCGTAGTAGGGCCGGCTGGCGCCGACCTTGATGTAGATCGGCTTCTCCCAATCTGTGATCTCGCGCAGTTCGTGGATCTTGATCTCCAGGTCGTCCGGCCCGGTCCAGTCCGGATGGCGGCAGGCGGAGCGCTGGTCGATGCCCTCGGGCAGTGTGCGCATTTCGGCCACGCGCGGCGAGATCTTCTGGCCCAGCAGCATGCCACCGCCGCCCGGCTTGGCGCCCTGCCCTACCACCACCTCGATGGCGTCGGCCTTGCGCAGGTCGTTGGGGTTCATGCCGTAGCGCGAGGGCAGCAGCTGATAGACCAGGATGTCTGAGTGGCCGCGCTCCTCCGGCGTCATGCCGCCGTCGCCGGTGGTCGTCGAGGTGCCCAGGGCCGAGGCGCCACGCCCCAGCGCTTCCTTGGCCTGCGCCGACAAGGAGCCGAAGCTCATCCCGGCGATGGTGATGGGAATCTTCAACTCGATCGGCTTCTTGGCGAAGCGCGTGCCCAGGGTCACGTTTGTTGCGCACTTCTCGCGGTAGCCCTCCAGCGGGTAGCGCGAGACCGAGGCGCCGAGGAACAGGAGGTCGTCGAAGTGCGGCACCCGGCGCTTGGCGCCTCCGCCGCGAATGTCGTAGAGGCCCGTGGCCGCTGCGCGGCGGATCTCGGAGAGCGTATAAGCGTCGAAGGTCGCCGACGCGCGCGGTGTCGTCTGCGGGATACCTGCGGGAGACGGCTTGTCCATCAGTAGGCGCTCACGTTGTCGACCTTGAAGTTGTACAGCTGGCGCGCCGAGCCGTAGCGGCGGAACTCGGCAGGGTCGATGCCCCCGTTCACGCCCGCCTTGGCCAGCAGCGCCGCCAGTTCCGCCTTGTGCCGGTCGGTCATCTCCTTCTCGATGCAGTCGGCGCCCAGGCTGGCGACCTTGCCGCGCACGTAGAGGCGGGCCTCGTAGATGGAATCGCCCAGCGCCTCGCCGGCATCGCCGAGCACGACGAGGTTGCCCGCCTGCGCCATGAAGGCGCTCATGTGCCCGACGTTGCCCTTCACGATGATGTCGGCGCCCTTCAGCGAGATGCCGCAGCGGGCACTCGCATTGCCGCCGATCACCAGGGTGCCGCCGTGCGCTGTCGCACCGGCCGACTGGCTCGCATCGCCGGTGACACGCACCTCACCCGACATCATGTTCTCGGCCAGGCCGACGCCGGCGTTGCCGCGGATGGTGACGCTCGCCTGCTGGTTCATGCCGGCGCAGTAGTAACCGACGTGTCCTTCGATCTCGACCGCGATGGGCACGTCCAGGCCGACCGCAATCGCGTGCTGGCCGCGCGGGTTCCTGATCGTCCACTGGGTATCGTTGGTGTCGGGCGGCAGCGCGTGCAAGGCCGCGTTCAGGTCACGCAGCGATGTCGCCGCCAAATCGACGGCACTCATCAGGTACGCTCCCAGAAGTAGACGGTCGCCGGCTCCGGCTCCCACACCTTGGCCTGCTCGATGCCCGGCAGCCCGGCCAGCGCGCGGTACTCGGACCCGAAGGCGACATAGTCCTCGGTCTCCGCCAGCACGGCGGGCTTGCAGGCGATGGGGTCGCGCAGCACGCCGAAGCCCTTCTCAGTGCCGACCACGAAAGTGTAGAAGCCGTCGAGGTCCTTCAGCGACGCCTCCAGCGCATCGCCCAGATTCATGCCGCGGCTCATCTGCCAAGTGAGATAGGCGGCGGCAACCTCGCTGTCGTTCTCGGTTTCCATCGTCATGCCCGCGTGAGCCAGGTTGCGGCGGATGCCGCAGTGGTTGGAGAGCGATCCATTGTGCACCAGGCACTGGTCCGGCCCGGTCGAGAAGGGATGCGCGCCGGCGGTGGTGACCGCGGACTCGGTCGCCATGCGGGTGTGGCCGACCGCATGGCTGCCGGCCATGGCGGGCAGGTTGAAGCGCGCGCTCACCGAGGCCGGCAGGCCGACCTCTTTGTAGACCTCCATGGCGCGCCCGGCGGCGAAGAGGCTCACCTCCGGCGCATTGACCCGCAGCCAGGCCTCGGCCTTGCCGCGCATTGCCTCCGGCACGGTGAGGATGGCGTGGGTCGAGCGCGTCAGCAGATCGACCTCGTCCTTCAAGTGAGCCGCAAGCCGCTCGGCCAGGTCGGCGAAATCGTAGCCCTCCCCGGCCGCGCGCAGGGTCAGCTTCACCCGCGCCTGGAGCGGCTTTCCGTAGATGGCGAAACCGGCACTATCGGGGCCGCGGTCGGACAGCACCGCCAGCATCCCGCCGAGCAGTCCGCCGAGCGCCGCGGCGTGCGTCTCGTCTTTCAGGAAAAGACCGGCAATCCCGCACATTTCCAAGCCTCGTTAAGGGGTAAACCGCCCCCGTCCGCGGAGGCTTCACGAGACTAGCAGTCCGCGCCGGACTGTCAATCTGTAAGAAACAAATTTTCTTGAGGATAAATACCCTTATCCCATCAACGCCGCGCTACTGGTCGCGCTCGAACACGATGATGGAGAGGAACTTCAGCGGCAGCTTGCGCAGTTCCTCCGGCCCGTGCGCGGCATTGGCACTGAAGAACAGCGAATCGCCGGGACGCAAGCGATAGACCTGGTTGCCGTGGCGGTAGCCGACCTCGCCCTCCAGGATGTAGATGAATTCCATGCCTTCGTGGCGAAAGTTGGAATAAGCCTCGGCCTCTTTGGTCAGCGTGATGAAGTAGGGCTCGTAGGCAAAGTTGCCGGGAAAGGGATGCCCCAGCAGCTGGTACTGGTGGCCGGACCTGGTGCCGCGCCGCTCGATGGTGAGACCCTCGCCCGCCTTCACGTGGGTGACGTCCTGGCGCTGCTCGAAGTCGGCGAAGAGGCTGGTCATCGGCACGTTGAGGGCATGCGCCAGGCTCTGCAGCGTCGCCAGCGACGGGGAGATGGCGCCGTTTTCCACCTTCGACAGCATGCCAGCGGAAAGCCCGGCCTGCCCCGCCAGTTCGGCCACCGTCATGTCCTGACGCTTGCGCAGCGCGCGCACCTGGGCGCCGAGGGCTTCCTCGATAGACTGGCCCTCGGCGGTGCCCGGCGCGGAGGAGCCGGTCGCCAAGCGGATCGGAATCTCCTTCGCGCCGGCCTTCGCAGGCGCGGTCTTTGCCTTCGGTGCCTTCACTTTCGCGCTCTTCGCTCCGCCTTTTCCTGCTGCGCTGCTCCCGGCCAAGGCTCGCTTCCTTGTTCTCCTGATGACGCGCGCCACCCTAGGCAGCGGCCGGCCGTTTCGCAAGTCCACTTACGATTGTCGATCCGCTGCATCGGCACAAAAGAACAGGGCCGCCCGAAGGCGGCCCTGCAACGCCAACCGCCGGTGCTCACTTCCGGGCGGCAGCACCCCACAAGCTACTTCTTCAGGTACTTTGCGTAGACATGCTCTTCGTGGATCGCCGCCAGCACGATGGCGCCGAAACAGGCGACCACGGAAAGCAGCAGGATAATTCCCGGCGTGGCGCCGCCGGCACCGGTGAAGATCACCTGCGCGCCTTCCCAGGTTTCGATTGGTGAACCCATAGCTTGATTCTCCTTTCCTAAGTAAGTTGGCCCGGATTTATCGGCAGGTCACTCGGCCGGCGCCGCAACGCCGATGCCGTTGGAGTCCATCCCCTCGGGATAGGCCGAGATCGGCACCTTCACCGGATCCATCCCGCGGATCTCGACTTCCGGTGGGATGCGCAGCAGGCCGACCGACTTGAGGATCAGCGAGCCGACATAGCCCGGCACGAAGCCCAGCAGCAGCATCGACACAGCGCCGATCAGCTGAGCCAGGAAGTTGGTGTCGGGATAGTCGCCGTTGGGATAGCCGGCCCCGAAGATGCCGAAGGCCAACACACCGAACAGGCCCGCAAAGCCGTGCACCGAGACGGCGCCGACGGCGTCGTCGATGCCCAGCTTGTCGAGCTGCTTGAAGACCAGCGGTGCGATGACGCCGCCGCCGATGCCCAGCAGGAAGGCCAGAGGCGGCCAGTAGACGTCCAGGCCCGATGCCGCGGCGAAGATGCCGGCCAGCGCGCCCGACATCATCCAGAAAGGATCGCGGGTCACCACCCAGGCGCCGATGATGCCGCCGGCAAAGCACATCAGCGTGTTGAACGCCACGGCCGACAGCGTCGTCGGATTGCCGAAGATCGTCGTCCACTGCCCGGTGCCGTTGTAGATGATGCAGCCGCCAAGGAACCCGAAGAATCCCACGATGAGGATCATCAGGCCGAAGACCGACATCGGGACGTTATGCGGCAGGATGTCGTTGGACGAGCCGTCGGGATTGTATTTGCCGATGCGCGGGCCGAGGTTCAGCAGCACGCCCAGGGCGAAGAAGCCGGCGACCATATGGACGCAGCCGGCGGCGCCGAAGTCGTGCCAGCCGTATTCGGTCAGCAGCCAGCCGCCGCCATGCCAGGCCCAGGCGGCACCCAGGATCCACACCACCGAACCCAGCAGGATCGCCAGGATGATGAAGCCCGATAGCTTGATGCGCTCGATCACCGCGCCCGAGAAGATCGAGGCGGTGGTCGCCGCGAACAGCGTGAACGCGGCCCAGAAGATGCCTGTCGCGTTGTCGCCCAGGTTCGGGCCCATGGCGTCCGACCAGGGAATGCCGCCGGCACCCTGTTCGAAGTCGGGAACGAAACCGTTCGGGAAGGCGAGATAGATCCACCAGCCGAAGAAGAAGAAGGTGGGAATCATAAACGCGAACGCGAGAATATTCTTGATACCGGATGCCAGCACGTTCTTCTTGCGCGACGCACCCATTTCATAGGCGAGAAAGCCGGCGTGGATGATGAACATCAACGCCGTGCACCACCAGTAGAACACCTCCATGTTGATGGTGGTGCTCCAACCGCTCCCCTCTTCCAGTGCGGCAACCTTGGCCGCGAGTTCCGCCAATTCCTGTTCCATGCCCCCTCACAAGCTCCCAGTCGGTGAATTTGAAAATTCTTACCGGATGAAATTTTTCATAAGATGAAACGACGTTTCCTGTCCAGAATAATTGCTGCGGCGCACAAATAGTTTGTGAGTAATCGCATAGAACACGAACAATTGCCTGCAAACAGCGTGCAGTAATGGGTCGCGCTCCATCCGCGATTTCAAGCAGATAGGCATTGATATATGGGTACGTATGAAATATTCGCGCCGGCGAGAGTCACCGCTGGAGGGTCGTTCGCCGGACCTCGGAATCAGAACTGGTGGGGACTGTCGGGACTAACGAAGAAAATCAGCGCGATGAGCCGCACGACGATCAGCAGCAGCAGCACCAGTCCCAGCCACCACAGAGCCGGTCCTGCCACCGCCACGCCGCCTGCCAGCGCACGCCAGCCGGCGACCGCGACCCACAGCGCCCAGACGCAGGCCACGGCTGCGGCAAGGTCGATGTAATAACGGCTAAGGTCCCCGTGGCCCACATAGCTGAGGCACAGCGCGGCCACGACAATTGCCGAAAGGCGCAACAGATAGCCTCGGTGCGATTGAATCACCGCGGCTGGCTCCCCGGCGGAGAATGCCGCCAGCAGCATCGCGACCAGCGCCAACAGCACGCCGGTGAAGGTGAAGTAGCGCAGGTACTGCGCCAGCCAGTGAGCGAACTCCAGCCAGCGGTCGTCGAGCTGCCCGTCCGCGCTCCGCGCATAGAGCCGGTCGGCGAGCGCTTCGCCGAGCCAGTTGACGACAGCCAGCATGACGGCCACGACGTAGGCAAGGTAGGCGTAGGTCTGCGTCCAAGGTACTGTCATCGTTCTGGCTCTTTCCTTCGGCTGCTGAAGCCACGGTTTCAGAACATCCGGAAGCCTTGGATCTCGATCATGATCCAGAAAAGGGCGAAGACGCCGACCAGCAGCAGGTCGGCCGCCAGCGCCAGCCACCACAGCGCGGGGCCGGTCACCGGCATGCCGCCGGCATAGGCGAACCAGCCCGCCGCCACGACCCACAGCGCCCAGGCGAAGAGCACGACGGCGCCGGCATCGGCATCGAAGGCGCCCATGCGCACCCTGGCGAGCCCCACCAGCACCAGAAAGGCCAGCGCGATGGCGCCGCAGCGCAGCTGGTAGGCCTTGTGCGCCCCAGTGACGTCAGGGGTGACGTCAGGGGCGACATCGGGATCGACCGGCGTCGCGCCTCCGGCCGGCAAGGCGGCCAGCACGAAGGCCACGACCGCGCAGGCCACGGCGGCCCAGACCGCCGCCTTCATGCCGCGCATCAGAATGTGGGAGAAATCCAGCCAACCCTGGCCAAGGCGGCCCATCTCGACCCGGTCGTAAACCACGGTATCGAACAGCGCCGCCAGCCAGACGCCGGTACCGATCGCCAGCATCACCGCGTAGCCGAGATACGACACTGTGACAGTCCAAGCGGGCACCATGTCGTCGCTCCTCCCCGAAGCAGGCGGTCACCGGCCGCCGTGAATTCCTTAGGAGCTCAAACCCCGCCCCAGCAGCGCGGGCGAATCGCCGGATCGGACCCGGCGACGCCCGCGCCGCAGAAGACTGCGGTCTTCACGGCAAAAGTCAACTGTGGGTCGAGGAAGCCGCGGCCCCGTTCGTGGCGGATCATCCACCGGCTTCAACTGCGATGAAGCCCACTTGGGGAAGCCAGAGGACGCACGGCCCGACGGGCGGCGAATAGCCGTCAGCGCACCATCACCTCGACGCGGCGGTTCTGCGGCTCGGGGACCTCGTCGGCGGTGGGCACCAGCGGGTTGGCCTCGCCGTGCGAGCTCACCGTCATCAGGTTGGGATCGAGTCCCTCCTGCAGCAGCAGCGCGCGCATCGCTTCGGCACGGTCGCGGGCGAGGCGCTCGTTTACCGCCGCCGGACCGACGCGGTCGGTGTGGCCGATCACCGCCACCTCGGGGGCGGGATACTCCCGCAGGCTGTCGAGTATGGCCGGCAGCTGGGTCCGCGACTCCTCGGTCAGGACATCGGTGCCGAAGACGAAGTAGAGCAGGAAGCTGCGCGGCTTCAGCGGGCTGGCCTGCAGGCTCGCGCCCCAGGTCTGCTGGATCTCAGCCTCGCTCAGCGCTTGCGGCTCGCTCGGCGCGGCGGTGGCACTGGCGACCTGCGTCGCGTCGCCGGCTTCGGTGACGGTCTGGCTGCCGGCTGCGTTCTCCACCGTGATGGCGCCGACGCTGCCGTCCTCCTCCTCCAGCAGGACGAAACGGTTCTGGCCGGCACAGGCCGCCAGAGAGAACAGCAGGCCAAAGGTCAGGATGAGGCGGGTCATCGGCTAGTCTCCTTCCACTTCGGCAAGGAAGCGCGTGCCGCGCACGGCCACCGTGGCGACCGGCGTCTGCACCTTCACGGAGTCCGGTGACAGCTTGGCGATGACGCCCGAGACGTAGAGCAGCGTGCCGCGGAAGAAATCGATGAGAAAGGCGAGCCGCCCCTCGGCCGGCGCGAACTCGAACTCGGTGAACTGGATGCGCGAGTTCGGCCCGATCGAAAGGCGCGAGCCGTCCTTGAAGGTCAGGCCGACCGAGCCCGCTTCCGTCTCCACCACGTCCTCGACGTAGATCGGCGTGCCGACGCCCAGGGCGCTGCGTTCATCGGCCCTGAGGGCGAAGGCCTCGCCGTCGACCACCTTCACCAGGCCGATCTGGTTTTGCTGCTGCGCCAGCGCGGGCGTTACCGCCGCCGCTGACGCGGCCAGCGCCAGCGCCAGCGCAAAACTCCTCATCCTGAGGACCCCGCGCGAGCGGGCGTCTCGCAGGATGTGCCGCTCCGCGACTGTTCCTGCTTCGGAGACTGTCTCGAAGCACGCATGGTGGCCTTTCGGCCTCGGGCATACCGTCATGTCAGGCTCTCTCCCTCTGTCGCGCGCGGGGCCCGCGCACCCTCTCGGCCGGAAACACCAGCGTTGCCGTGGTGCCGTGATTGCTGATGCTGGCGACTTCCAGTCTGCCGCCATGCATTTCGACCATCGCCTTGGTCAGGGGCAATCCTAGCCCGATTCCCTCGAAGTTCGACGTCAAAGCGTGGTCGACCCGGCGGAACGGCTCGAAAGCCTCGACAAGCTCCTTGTCCGTCATGCCAATGCCGGTGTCGGAAACCGAGAGGCGGAAGTCGCCGGTATCCGCCAGCACGCCGGAGACCCGTACGCGTCCGCTGTCCGGCGTGAACTTGATGGCGTTGGACAGCAGGTTCATCACCATCTGGGTGAACATGCGCTGATCGCCCCAGAGGTTGGGCAGCACCGACTCGCGGTCCAGCACGACGCTGTTGCTGCGGTCGCGGTAGGCTGTCGTCACCGTACGGATGCTGTCTTCCAGCAGGGCGCCGACCGGGAATTCGCTCTCGCTCAGCTGGCTCTCTCCAGCCTCTACCTTTGACATCTCCAGGACATCGTTCACCAGTGACAAAAGGTGGTTGCCCATGTGGTGGATGTCCTCGACGTAGTCGCGGTACTTGGGCGGCGACACCGGGCCGAGGATCTCGCGCTTCATCATCTCGGAGAAGCCGAGGATGGCATTCAGCGGGGTGCGCAGCTCATGGCTCATGTTGGCCAGGAAGCTGGTCTTGGAACGGTTGGCCGCCTCGGCCAGCACCAGCGCCATTTCGCGCTCCTTGTCGCTGCGTCTGCGCTGGCGCTGTGCCTCGACGATCTCGATGCCAATCATCACCAGGTAGGTGACGATGAAGACCAGCGCGGCATAGCTGGGGTCCAGCAGCAGGTCATGCTGGCCGAAGGCGTAGAGCGCGCCGCCGAACAGCAAGGCGAGCACCCCCAGCAGGGCGATCGGATTGGCGTAGCCGGGCAGACGCTCGCTGAAGGCGAGAAAGGCCAGGAACAGCGCCAGCGTGGCCAGCAGCTCCCAGAAGATGGCGAAAGGCGGCCGCAGCAGGTAGTGCTGCGTCAGCAGGTTCTCGATGAAGAGCGCTTGCATGTCGATGGCGGAAAGCGCGGCGCCGCCCGGCGTGATGAAATTGCGCGTCAGGCCGCTGGCAGTCGCCCCCAGCAGCACGATGCGGTCGTGCAACAACGCCGGCTCCACCGTGCCGTTCAGGACGTCCACCGCCGACACCCGCGCGATGCGGTCCAGCGGCACCTCGCGCAGCCAGACCTCGCCGGAGAACGCCGTCTCGATCCTCAGGTCACCCAGGCTGACGCCGGCGATGCCGGGCCCGTCGATCTCCACCTCGATGGCCGGCACCCGCTTGGCGACGCGCACCACTTCCACCGCGAAAGACGGCAGCACCGCGTCGCCGACCAGCATGACGATGGGAATGCGCCTGACCACGCCGTCGCCGGCATATTCCAGGCTCACCACGCCGACGCCGCTGCTCGCCTCCTCGAAGATCGGCAAGTTGCGCAGCAGGGCCGGATAGCGGCGGATCTCGGCGGCCCCCTGGTGGCCGAGGCGCAACAGGATCGGCGCGCGCAGGACGGAGACGTCCGTCGCCGCCGGCCCACCGCTGGTGACGGCGGCGCCCAGCACCGCCGGCACCTGGCGCAGGCTGAAGGCCAGCAGGGCGTCGTTGGACGGCAATTGGGCGAGACTTTCCCGCAGCGGCGCGTCGATCGGAAAGCGCTGCAGCACGGCCTCCGGAGACAGCCGGTCGGGTTCCGGGAACAGGATGTTGATGCCGAAGACTCGCGGATTCTGGGGCGCGATCCGGTTCGCCAGGTCGGCCAGCAGGTCGCGCGGCCAGGGCCACTGCCCCAGGCGGGCAAGGCTCGCCTCGTCGATGTCGACGATGGTGATCGGCGAACCCGCGCTCGCGCCCCCGGCAGACCCGGCGGCGGGCGGCAGCAGGCCCTGGGCGAAATCGAAGAACGCATTGCGGAAAGTGGGCAGCGGCTCCGGGTCGGCGAAGCGCAGGGCGATCACCGCGCAGAGTGCCAGCCAGACGAGCCCCCTTCTGACCCACCCGGCCGCAACTGCCGACAGCCGGAACGGCTTCATAGACAGACGGCTCCGTTAGCTACCCATGGCTAGCGAAGGCGATCGGGAAAGCGATTGCACCCGGATTTCTCATTTCGAGACAACCTCTCCACCGCCGCCTGGATAACCGGCTCCATCCCGCATGCCTTGCAGTCCCCCATCATTCGGAGCCGGACGCGCCCAAGCGGTGCCGCCCTGCATAACTCAGGATAGCACGAATTTGGTAAGGCAGTTCAACAGGTTGATTAGACGAATTACCGGCAATTTTTAGGTAATCCGTAACAGCAGCAAGGCCTTTCAAGCACCCGCAAGAGAACGGATTTCGGCCAGCATGACAACCGGAACGTGAATGCCGTCGCGTGCCGCCGCGGCGCGCGCGGCCAGTCGCCGGCTGCCCGGCAGGCGTGCGCCGTCCTGGGTTTCCAGGGCGTCGATCAGCACCTCCAGCCGGGCGGCGAAGGTGCCGCCGGACAGCGGTCCCGGATCGATCGCCAGCAGGAACTGGCCGACCCCCGGCGGGGGCCCCTCGGCGGTGAAGAAGGAACTCGCCTCGAAGGCATGGTTGGCACCGATCAGGCTGGCCGAGAGGATCTCCACCATCATCGCCAGCGCGGCACCCTTGGCATCGCCCATGGGGATCATGGTGCCGGCCAGCGCCGCTTCCGGGTCGGTGGTCGGCCGTCCTTCGGGATCCAGTGCCCAGCCCTCGGGGATCGTCTGGCCGGTCTTGGCCGCGGCCATGACCTTGCCGCGGGCGACCTTGGAGAGCGAGAGGTCGATGACCAGCGGCGGATCGCTGCGCCGCGGCGCGGCGAAAGCGATGGGATTGGTGCCGAAGATGCCCCGGCTGCCGCCCCACGGCGCCATGGCCTGCGGCGAGTTGCCGACCATCAGGCCGACCAGCCCCTTCTCCGCCAGCCGCTCGACGTGGAAGCCGGCCTGGCCGAAGTGGTGCGAGTGATGAATGCCGGCGACGGCGATGACGCTCTTCGCCGCCATCCGCATCAGTTCCTGCCGCGCGCGCTGGATCGCGGGAAAGGCAAAGCCCGCTCCGGCGTCGACGCGCACCGCACTGTCCGACAACACTTCGACCGTCGGGTCGACCTTGCCGTCAACCTTGCCGCTCTTGACCTGTGCCGCGTAGGCGGCAACGCGCGAGAAGCCGTGGCCGCGCTGGCCGTCGGCCTCGGCGGCGACCAGCGCCGCCGCCACACAGTCCGCATTGGAACTCGATGTGCCGGCCTGCGTCAGCGCCCGCTTCACCAGGTCATGGGCGGCCCGCAGGCTCAGCGTCTCGCTGTCATTCGACACTTGCTTGTTCATGACTCATTTTCCCGCGGTTGCCCGCTTGATCCTTGCCATCCACTCGGGCTGTCATCCCGGCCAAGCGAGCGCGAGCCGGGATCCATGAACGGGCACTCGCATACGGAGGCAGATCTCACTGCCTCTCCAGCACCCGCCGCACGTTTTCCGCCGTCAGCGCGCTGACGCGCACGTTGGCCTCCTGGGTCACGCCGGCGATGTGCGGCGTCAGGATGACGTTGGCAAGGCCGGCGAACTTCGCCGCCGCCTCAGCGCCCAACGGCTCCTTCTCGAAAACGTCGAGCGCGGCGCCGCCGAGATGACCCTGGCGCAGACTCTCCGCCAGCGCCGCCTCGTCCACCACGCCGCCGCGCGCCGTGTTGATCAACACCGCCCCGGGCCGCATGGCTGCCAGGGCCGCGGCCCCCAGGAGTCCGCGGGTCTTGTCGGTCAGGGGCACGTGCAGGCTGACTGCATCGGCCGCCGCCAGCAGGCTTTCCAGCGAGTCATGCCGCGCCACCCCCTGCCAGGCCGCGTCGTCCGCCGCCACGAAGGGATCGGCGGCGGCGATCGTCATGCCCAGCGCGCGGGCCCGCGCGGCGACCTGGCGCGCGATGGCGCCGAAGCCGACGAGGCCCAGGGTCTTGCCGGCGACTTCATGGCCCATCAGCGCCTGGCGCGGCCAGTCTCCCGCCAGCATGGCCTTGCCCGCATGGTAGGCGCCGCGCAGCAGCACCAGCGTCGTTGCGATGACGTATTCGGCCACCGCCTGGTCGTTGGCGCCGGTTGCCGGAAATACCGGAAGCCCGCGCGCCTTGCAGGCCGCCATGTCGATGTTGTCGAGCCCGACGCCGAGGCGCCCGACGGCCTCCAGCTTCGGACCCGCCGCCAGCACGTCTGCGCTCACCTGGGTGCGGTTGCGCACGATGAGCGCGCGCGCGCCGGCCAGCGCGGCCTTCAGGTCTTCCGGCCGGTCGACCAGCGCGGGATCGTAGAGCACGGCGAAGTCCTTGCTCAGCCCCTCGACGGCGGCGGCATCCATGAACTCGGAGATCACGATATCCGGCAAGCAAACCTCTCCCTTACTCAAACAGGCTGCCGACCGGCAGCGGCACGCGCAGCACTTCGGCGAACAGCACGAAAAAGGCGACCACGATGGCGATGCCGACCAGCGGGAAGACGAAGCGCCGGGCGCCCTGCCAGGGGTCGTACATCGCCAGCAGCATGATCGCCAGGAACACGACGATGCCTGCCGGCAGGAATCCGATCAGCGGCATCGACAGCGCGCCGCCCAGCATGACGGCGACCAGGCCGATGCGCCGGGGCCAGGATCCCTCGGTCGAAAGGTGGTGCCGGCCGCCGCCGCGCAGCAGGTTGCGCAGGATCAGCAGCAGCGAGAAGCCGACCATGAGCACGATGACGGTGCGCGGGAAGACGTAGGAGTCGGAATCGGCCATGTCGGTGGTGTCCCACCACGCCGCCGCGCCCAGCAGGATGAAGAGGGCCGCGGCGATGGTGCCCGCGATGTCGCGGCCGCCCTCGCGGGGTCGCGTCGTGTCACTCGCCATAGCTGCCCTCCTGCTTCAGGTTGCGGTGCCGCATGTAGTACTGCCGCAGCAGCGGGTAGAACAGCGACAGCAGCGTCATGGCGACGATGGCCAGCGAGATCGGCCGCCCGAAGAACATGCCCGGCAGGTCGCCAACCGCCGAGCCGATGGTCCAGGCCTGCACGAAGCCCTGCTCGGCGATGGAGCCGAGGATGAGGCCCAGCACGATGGGCGAGACCGCAAAGCCGATCCGGCCCAGCACCCAGCCGACGACGCCGAGGACGATCATGACGACGACATCGGAGATGTTGTTGCGGATCGAATAGGCGCCGATGACGGTCATGAAGGCGACCGTCGGCACCAGCAGCGCCTTGGGCACGGTGACGATGGAGCGGTAGGCATAGCGCCCGATGATCAGGCCCGCCGGCAGCATCAGGATGGTCGCCAGGAACAGGCCGTAGATGAAGGTGTAAACGATGGAGCCCTGCTCGCCGAAGAGGTTCGGCCCGGTGCGCACGCCCTGCACCATGAGGGCGCCCAGGATCACCGCGTCGGGCGGCGTGCCGGGAATGCCCAGCACCATGGTCGGGATGAAGCCGCCGCCGACGGTGGCGTTGTTGGCGGCCTCGGTCGCCTGCACGCCCGCCGGTTCGCCCTTGCCGAAGTCCTGCGGACGCTTGGCGCTGCGCCGTGCCTCGGAATAGGCGACGAGGCCGGCGATGGAACCGCCGGCGCCGGGCAGGATGCCGACCAGGGTGCCGATGATCGAGGAGCGGATGAGGTTCACCTTGCCGCGCCAGGAGATCGCCAGGCCCTCGCGCAGGCGGAAGCCGCGCGGCTTGGCCTCGACCTTCAGGTGGCGGTCGGCGGTGGCGACGAGGTCGATGAGCACCGGCACGCAATAGAGCCCGATGAGCGCCGAGACCACCTCGATGCCGCCCAGCAGGGTCTTGGTGCCGAAGGTGAAGCGCACGTCGGCCGAGATCTCGGCGACGCCGATGCAGGAGAGCAGCAGGCCGAAACAGCCGCCGATGAGACCCTTCAGCAGGCTCTGCTCGGACAGGGCGGCGATCAGCGAAAGGCCGAAGATCGCCAGCCAGAAATATTCCATCGGCCCGAAGGCCAGTGCGACCTCGGCCAGCGGCGGCGCCAGAAGCAGCAGCGCGAGCGCCCCGATGAGGCCGCCGACCACAGAGGCCAGGCAGGCCAGCGTGATCGCCAGGTCGCCGTCGCCCCGCTTGGCCATGGGATAGCCGTCGAAGGTGGTGCCGATGGCCGAGGGCGTGCCCGGGGTGTTCAGCAGGATGGCGGCATAGGCGCCGCCGTAGATCGCCCCGGTGTAGATCGCTCCCATGAGGATCAGCGCCGAGGCCGGTTCCATGGCGAAGGTGAGCGGGACGAGGACGGCGACCGCCATGGTCGCCGTCAGTCCCGGAAGGGAGCCCACGATGGTGCCGGCAGCGACACCACCGAGGGCCAGCATGATGTTGAGAGGCGTCAGCGCGGCTGCGAAATATTCGATGCCCGGAAGCATGACACGACCTCTTGGTTTGCTATGGCGCTGCCGTCCCTATTCCAGCACCCCCGCTTCCTTGGCCGCGGCGGCGTAGGTCGCCTTCATCTCGGTCATGAAGGCGTCCATGTCCTCGTAACCGACGTCCAGCATGGCCATGCCATCGTTCTCCAGGCGCTTGCGGAACTCGGGATCGGCATTGATCTTGCCGATCATGTCGGAGATCTGCTTGCGCAGTTCCTCGGGCGTCGACTTCGGCACGGCGATGCCGCGGTAGGCGCCGGAGGCAAGCTCGAAGCCCAGCTCCTTGAAGGTCGGCACGTCGGGGAACATCGGGTGGCGTTCTTCCATGGCGACCGCCAGCATGCGCACCTGGTCGCCCTGGGCGGCACCCACCGAGGTGTAGCCCCACTCGGCGGCAACCTGCTCGCCCAGCAGCGCGGTCACCGCCGCGCCGGTGCCCTTGAAGGGCACGTAGGTCGTCTTGATGCCGGCCAGCTGGTCGAAGCGGATCTGTGCGATGTGGTTCGCGGTGCCCTTGCCCGAGCCCGAGAAGGTCGTCTTGCCGGGGTTCGCCTTGGCGTAGTCGATGAGATCCTGCAGCGTCTTGAAGGGGCTGTCCTTGCTCACCACGATGGCATCGGGCGTGTAGTGGAACATGTAGACCGTGGTGATGTCGTCGGTCTGGAAGCCGACGTCCTTCTGCAGCGGCTGGATGACGATGTGCGGCAGATTGACGCCCATCCAGGTGTAGCCGTCGCCCTTGTACTCGTTGAGCTGCGACCAGCCGACGGCACCGCCGCCGCCGGGCTTGTACTCGATGACCAGGTCCTGGCCGAACATCTTCTGGAAGAAGGCCTGCTGGTGGCGCGCCGTGATGTCGGATTCGCCGCCGGGGCCGAAGGGGATGATGTAGTTGACCGCCTTGTCCGGATAGGACTGCGCGGCCGCCGGGGTGGCGAGGCCGAGCGACAGGGCCGCCAGTGCGGCCGCGGCAATCGAGGTAAAGGTCTTCATAGGTGCTTACTCCCTCTTTTTGGTGTCGGCGCCCTTTTGCGCAGCTTGTGCTCCGCTCGTTTCGGCATCCGCTCTTCTTGATTGGTGGCGGCGGCCCCCTTCCGCAGGAAAAGGGCCGCCGGGGTCTGCTAGGTCCGCCTTGATCAGGCGCTGCGGTAAAGTTTGGTCATGACGAACTCGCGGTGCTTCAGCGCTTCGGCCGCCGTGAGCCGTCCGTTGCAGGTCCGCAGGGTGATGTCGATCAGGGCATCGCCGGCCTGGTCGAGGTTCATCTCGCCGCGCAGGATGCCGGAGACGTCGAGGTCGACGTGCTCGCCCATCTCGCGCGCCGTCTTCGGATTCGCGGTCAGCTTGATCACCGGCTCGATGGGATTGCCGATGATGTTGCCCTGCCCGGTCGGGAAGAGGTGGACGACGAAGCCCGCCGCCGCCTGCAGGGTCACGCACTCGGCCGCCGCCGAAGAGGAGTCCATGAAATAGAGGCCCGGGCCCTTGGAGGGTTCCTCGGCCGGCTTCAGCACGTCGATGAACTTCGTCTTCTTGCCGATCTTCTGCAGGTTGCCAAAAGCCTTTTCCTCGATGGTGGTGAGGCCGCCGGCGATGTTGCCCTTGGTCGGCTGGCTGTCGGAGAGATCGCTGGTCTTGTGCGGCTCGATGACCTCGTCCATGTAGGCCTGCCAGGTATCGAGAAACTTCTTCGCCACCTCCGGCGTTGCCGCGCGCGTCGCGCAGATCTGCTCGGCGCCGGTCAGCTCCGAGGTCTCGCCGAAGCAGGTGGTGGCGCCCAGGTCGTCGAACTTGTCGATGAAGTTGCCGACCGTCGGGTTGGAGGCCAGGCCCGAGGTGGTATCGGACTCGCCGCACTTGGTCGAGACCCACAGCTCGTCGATCTTGCAGGGCTCGCGCTGCAGCTCGGTCGCCCACTGCACGAACTCCTTGGCCTTGCGCGAGGCGTCGGCGACGATCTTGATCTCGCCGTGGCCTTCGATGGCGAAGCCTTCCACCCGCTTGCCGGTCTTGCGGATGCCGTCCACCACGCGCCCCGTCCACTGCGGCTCGATGCCGATGACGATGACGGCGGCGACGTTGGGGTTGCTGCCGGTGCCGATCAGGGTGCGGAAGTGCAGTTCCAGGTCCTCACCGAACTGCAGGCGCCCGTAATGGTGCGGCAAGGCGAGGCAGCCGTCGATGTTGTTGGCCACCTTCTCGCAGGCGGCGTTGGAAAGGTCGTCCAGCGGCAGGATGACCACGTGATTGCGGATGCCGACCCGGCCGTTCTCGCGCCGGTAGCCGAGGAATTTCTGTGCGCTCATTTCACCAGCTCCCTATTACCAGCGTTTGGTCTTGACGTTCTGGGTATGGACATGGCCGCCCTTGGCGATCTTCGCCACGGCCTTGCCGATGTCGTGACCGTACTTGAGGATGGTATCGCCTTCGGCGATATCCCCAAGGGCGATCTTGTGGCCCAGCGGAATGGCGTCGATGCACTTCATTTCGAAGCGCGAGTCGTCCTCCATGATCCAGCCGGTGAGCGTGGTGTTGGCCGCGATGCCTTCCTTCACGATCACGCCGACCGTGTCCTTGGCATCGTGCACGATGAAATCTGGTGCCGACATCTTCGGATGTTCTCCCGTAACGGCGCGGGACGGCCGGCAACAAGCCGGGCCGCCCGCGTTCTTTTGTTCCTGAACGGGAATTTATATGTTATGTCTTATATAAGACAAGGAGATTTTCGGGTGACCCGACAGCTTTCCGCGATTGCAGGCTTCAAGCCGCTTTACCAGCAGGTGAAGGACCTGCTGCTGGAGCGGCTGATCGGCGGCTACTGGAAACCCGGCGACCTGCTGCCCAGCGAGTTCCAGCTCGCCGAGGAACTGGGCGTCAGCCAGGGCACCGTGAGGAAGGCGCTGGACGAGATGACCGCCGGTAATCTGCTGGTGCGTCGTCAGGGCCGCGGCACCTATGTCGCCGAGCACGACCAGGAGCACGCCCTCTTCCACTTCTTCAAGCTGACCGACCGTCAGGGCCGGCCGCTGGTGCCGCAAAGCCGCGTGCTGAAGATCGCGCGCGGCGCGGCGCGCAGCAGCGAGGCGCAGCGCCTGCAGCTCGCGGCGGAGCAGGAGGTCATCCGCATCACCCGCGTGCGCTCGCTGGCCGGGCGGCCGGCGATCTTCGAGCGCATCGTGCTGCCCGCCGCCCTGTTTCCGGGCCTCGACGCCAAGCGCGACCTGCCCAATACCCTCTACACCCTGTTTGCGCGCGACTACGGCATCACCATCGGCCGCGCCGAGGAACGCCTCTCGGCCGTCGCCGCCGGCGCCGAGGCGGCGCGCCACCTGGCGCTCGAGCGCGACGCCCCGCTGCTCGCCATCGACCGCACGGCCCTCGCCCTCAACAACCACCCGGTCGAGTGGCGCCTCAGCCTCTGCGACACCCGTGACCAGGTCTATTCCGTCACGCTGGCGTAGCAGGCCTGTCCCCGAATCACGCCCGGTTTTCAAGAAACCGAAAGGACCCTGTCGAATAGCGCCCGACGTGGTGGCGTGCTAGCGTTACCCGCAGGCGAGGTGGCACGGTTCAAACTGTCCGGAAGTTCGGAGGCGCACCATGGCAGGACGCACAACTCTGGCCGCCGTTGCAGCAACGTTGCTGGCTGCAACGCTGACCGCCTCAGCGCCCGTCATGGCTCAGAACGGCGAGGTCGAAATTCTGCGCGGTCAGCCGCCCGCAAAGGCGATCTCGGTCTCCGCTGATGAGGGCGTCAGGGGCGTCACGGTCTACCGCGGCTCTTCCAATTTCGTGCCGGCGAAGACAGCGGCCGCCGCGCCGGTCGCCTATATCGGCGGTGAAAGGATCCGCATCGACAGGCTGGAGCCGGTCGGCAACTGGTTCCTCGACCGCTCCGGAGAGGACCTGACACTCGTCCACTGCTACACGCGACGCTCGACGATGGTCGGCGGCGCGCGGCGGATCCTCTGCACAGCGCGCCGTTTCTAGCGCCCCACGCTGTGCTCCGCCCCGCCGCGTGCTATAGTCTGCTTCATGCTGGAATCGCCCGACCTCGCCGCGCTCCCCCTACCCGCCCTCGCCGACATCGCCGAGTGGCTGGAGCGCGCCGCGCTCTGCGGCGAGTCCTCCGAGGCGCTGGTCGCCGGGCTGAGTGAGCGCCTGGTCGCCGCCGACATCCCCTTGTCGAGGATGACCGCCATGGTCGACACCCTGCACCCGGTGCACGAGGGCTCCGTGTTCCGCTGGGTCGCCGGTGAGAGCAGCGGCGAGGAAGGCACGAGTACCTTCACCTACGACCGCGACTACGACGAGGCGGGCTGGCAGGCGACCACCTACTACCACCTCGACCGCACCGGCCTGCCGGCCTACCGCGAACGCCTCGGCCCGGACAGGGAGCCCGCCCTTGCCGCACTGCGATCGTTCCGCGACGACGGCTACCGCGACTACATCGTGGTGGTCGAGCGCTTCGAGGATGCCGGCAGCATCGGCGAGATGAACTGCATCTATTCCTCGTGGATGACCCGCGCGCCCGATGGCTTCTCCGACGCCGCCATCGCCACCATCCTGCGCCTCTCGCCGGTGCTCGCCCTGGCGCTGAAGTGCCAGGGCCTGCACGGCATCTCCACCACCATCGCCGAGACCTACCTGGGCCGCAACGCCGCCGGCCAGGTGATGCGGGGCAGCATCCTGCGCGGCGTGGCCAGCGAGATCGAGGCGGTGCTGTGGTCCAGCGACCTCATGGGCTTCACCGCCCTCAGCGAAGCGCTGCCGCCGGCCGAGTTGATCCCCTTCCTCAACGCCTACTCGGGCGCCCAGGTCGAGGCGATTCACGGCGCCGGCGGCGACGTGCTGAAGTTCATGGGCGACGGCCTGCTGGCGATCTTCCCCGTGGACGGCGATCCCGCGGCCGCCTGCCACGCCGCCCTCGGCGCCGCGCGCGAGGCGCGCCGCCGCGTCGCCGAGGTGAACCGGGGCCGCGCCGAGGCCGCGCTGCGCACCACCGACTTCTACCTCGCCCTCCACCTCGGCCGCGTCTACTTCGGCAACATCGGCAGCCCCGACCGGCTGGATTTCACGGTGATCGGCCCGGCGGTAAACGAGGCCAGCCGGATCATGGCGCTCTGCGGCTCAGTGCGCCGCCCGCTCCTGATGTCGGCGCGCTTCGCCGAGACGGTGACCGGCCCAGATGGGACGGCAGGCGCCGACCTGCCGCTCGCCTCGGTCGGCCGCTTCGCCCTCAAGGGCGTCTCCCAGGCCCAGCACCTCTATACGCTGGCGTAATCGGCGTCAGCCTGACTGACAAGTTGGCTGTCGTCCCGGCACGGGATGCCGAGATCAAGACCCGCAACGACAACCACGTTTTCGTGCTATGCCACGATCATGTAGAACTTGCGCAGCGTCTCGGTGATCTCCCAAACGCACTTGGTGCCCTTGGCGATGAAGAGGCTGTCGCCGGCGGTGAAGGTCTCGGCCTTGCCGTCCGCCGTGGTCACGGTCACCGAGCCCTCGATGATGGTCATCATCTCGTGAACCGGAAAGCTCTCGATCTCGCAGCGGCAGGGCGCGCAGAGCCACACGCCGGTTGAAATCGTGCCGTCCCCCTTCCCTAGGGGCGTTTCGAAGAAAGTCGCGTTCAGTTCGGTGGTGTCGGCGCCGGTGAACTGCTCCGGCGCGGTGACGTCGGAAGGCGCCATCCCGCCCGCCGTCTCCCCGCCGGCCAGAAGCCTGTACACGGTGTCGTTCATCGCTGACTTGCCTCCTGCGGCCGGAACTCGGGAGCGTTCGGACAGGCCTGGGTTAGGGTTTGCCCTGGCCGAACTTGCCGCGGGTGCGCCGTTCTTCCGGCAGATCCTTGCGGGCACCGCAGGCGGTGACGGCAACGGCCGGGATAACGAAACAGCTGCGCACCAGAAGCCGCAGCAGGCGGCGCCGCCCGCGCAACGGTGAGAGCGCCGCGGGGGCGGCGGAGACGGCAGGGGTCATGACGAACATCTCCATTCAGGGGATCGGCCATTCTTGAGATCGGCTGCGCCCCCCGCCGCCGGCTCACCTCAGGTAACAACACTTAGTACCAGCCTTGCGGCGATCAACGCCAGCAGGACCAGAATCAGGCGGTCGAAGAAGATCTTCGACATGCGCTTGGCGAGGAAGGCGCCCAGCGGCATGCCCGCGATCAGTGGCAGGATCGCCAGGGCGCTGAGCAGCACCCGGGGCGGCGTCAGCACGCCCCAGGCGGCAAGCAGCGGGATCTGCACCAGCGACATCGCCGCGAAGAACACGGAGATGGTGGCGATGAAGGCCAGGCGATCCATCCGCGTCGCGTTCAGGAAACTGATGGAGACCGGTGCGGAGATGCCAACGGCGCCTTGCAGGATGCCGCCGACAAAGCCGGCCGGTGCCGCCAGACGCGCCGCGAGGCCGAGATCCAGGGTCCAGTCGGGCCGCGCCAGGCGAAAGCTGATATAGAGGAAGACCGCGCCGGCGACCCCCAGCATCAGCAGGTCGGAGGAGAGGCTCACCAGGATCGCCGAGCCGACGCCGGCCCCGGCGGCCCCGGCCAGGGCGAAACTCCAGGTCAGCATCGGGCCCAGCTGGTGCGCGCGAAAGCGCCAGCCCTGCCAAAGGTTCGACATCAGGTTCGGCAGCGTGAACAGCGCCACCGCCAGCGGCACGTCGTAGAACATCGCCAGCAGCGGTATGGCGACGATCGGCGCGCCGGCGCCCGTCGCGCCCTTCAGCACGCCCCCGAGGGCGAGGCCGAGCGCGCCCAGAATCAATCCGGTTGGTTCCATGCGCTCCTTATCCGATACCGCGCTGCAAAGGTCTACAAGACCGTTGGCCAGCCTTGTAGCGCCCGCGGCGGGCCATCGGCTAGCATGACGGTCGCGCCCCGGGCCGGGGCGACCCCTGGACTCCAGCCGACGGGACAGGCTCACCATGCCGCTGCCAGACGCCCCTGCCCATCTGATACTCACGACCGACATTCTCGCGGCGGTCGTCTTTGCGGTATCCGGCGCCCTGGTGGCCTCGCGAAAAGGCCTCGACATCGTCGGATTCATGTGGCTCGCCGTGCTCACCGGCGTCGGCGGCGGCACGGTGCGCGACCTGCTGCTGGACGTTCCCGTGTTCTGGATGGTCGACCCGATCCATATCGTTGCCTGCCTGATCACGGCGATCGTCGTCCACTTCACCGCCCATCTGGTCGAATCCCGCTACAAGCTGCTGCTGTGGTTCGATGCGCTGGGTCTCGCCCTGGTGACCGTCGCCGGCACCGCCAAGGGCCTGGATACCGGCACGGGCCCGATGGTCGCCGTCGCGATGGGCGTGATCACCGGCACCGTGGGCGGCATCGTCCGCGATCTCGTCGGCAATGAACCCTCGGTCATTCTGCGCCGGGAAATCTATGTGACCGCCTCGGCGCTCGGCGCCGCGGTCTATGTGCTGCTGACCCTGCTCGCGGTCCCCGGGTTGGCGGCCGGAATCGCCGGGATCCTCGCCACCTTGGCGGTGCGATGCCTGGCGATCACCTTCAACTGGTCGCTGCCGGCCTATCGGCCCAGGCCCGGCCGCAGCATCGAGGAGATCGAAAAGGCCCGGCGGTGAACGCTGCGGCGCCTTGCCGCTTGGCGGGGCCCGACGGCCTGCTTTAGCATTGCCTGAAGCCTTCGGACCCGAAGCGTTCGTGAGAGGATTGGACGTGATGAGCTATACCCTGGAGCAGCTGGCCGCCGACTGCCACGCCGCCATCGCCGCCAACCCCGGCCCGGCCGGGCGCGAAGCGGTGCGCCGCCACCTGGAGCGCGCCCTGAAGGACGCCGAATTCGTCGACGCGCACCTCGGCGACCACGCCACCGCCGCGCGGTCCTTGCTGTACGAGGATCCCGACTTCCACTTCTGCATCATGGCGCACGTCTATGAGGGCGCGAAGGAGGCGCCGCCGCACGACCACGCCGATACCTGGGCGATTTACGGCCAGGCCAAGGGCGTGACCGAGATGACCGAGTGGCGCAAGGTCCGGGCTCCGGAGGGCGAGAAGCCGGGCAAGGTCGCGGCGGAGAAGGTCTACGAACTGAAACCCGGCATGGCGGTCGTCTATAACGAGGGCGTGCTTCACTCCCCGCGCCGCGAGGGCCCGACCCGCCTCATCCGCATCGAGGGCCGCAATCTGGACGGCGTCACGCGCGACCTCTACGAGCCGGCGGCGGACGGCGCCGCGGCGAAATAGGAAACGGCCCAACAAGAACCATTCGCCCTTTTTCTTGCGGCCTTTTCCAAACCGTCCCCCCGGACCGCGCCCGCAAGCTCGCTTGGCCGGGATGATATCCTGGATGGATACAGGCGTTATGTGAGTCCGATGGCCCCGCTGGCGAGATGGCCAGGGCGAGCGGAAATCGACCCTGCCCCCTGGACCCGACTCTGCCCGGCATGGCAGAAACAGCCCATGTCCCTCCCCGCGCCGTCCCTGCCCCCCGATTCCCCCGCCTACCGTATCCTGAAAGAGGTTTTCGGCTACGACAGCTTCCGGCCGGGCCAGGAGCCGGTCATCGCCTCGATCCTGGAGGGCCGCAGCGTCCTTACCGTGATGCCGACCGGCGCCGGCAAGTCGCTCTGCTTCCAGCTGCCGGGGCTGGTGAAGCAGGGCCTGACCCTGGTGGTCTCGCCGCTGGTCGCTCTCATGGAGGACCAGGTGGCGGCCCTGAAGCTGGACGGCGTCGCCGCCGAGACCATCAACTCCTCGCGCGACCGCGCGACCAACGTGGCGGCCTGGCGCCGCGCCGCCGGCGGCGAACTGCGCCTGCTCTACATCTCGCCCGAGCGCCTGATGACCGAGCGCATGCTGGCCGCCCTGGCGCGCCTGCCGCTGGCGCTCATCGCCATCGACGAGGCGCACTGCATCTCGCGCTGGGGCCCCTCGTTCCGCCCGGAGTACGAGGCGCTCGCCCGCCTGCCGCAGGTCTTCCCCGGCGTGCCGCTGGCCGCCTTCACCGCCACCGCCGACGAGGCGACGCGCCAGGACATCGCGGCGAAGCTGTTCCCGCAAGGCGGCCGCAGCTTCGTCACCGGCTTCGATCGTCCGAACATCAGCCTCGCCGTCGCGCTGCGCAACGACTGGAAGCGCCAGCTGCTCGACTACGTGAAGGCGAGGCCCGGCGAGAGCGGCATCGTCTACTGCCTGTCGCGCCGCAAGACCGAGGAAGCCGCCGCCCTGCTGGTGCAGAACGGAATCCGCGCCCTGCCCTACCACGCCGGCCTGGACAGCGCGACGCGCGCCGCCAACCAGAATGTCTTCATGACGGAAGCCGGCGTCGTCATGGCGGCGACCATCGCCTTCGGCATGGGCATCGACAAGCCGGACGTGCGCTACGTCTTCCACGCCAACCTGCCCTCGAACATGGAAGCCTACTATCAGGAGCTCGGCCGCGCCGGACGCGACGGCCGCTCCGCCGAGGCCTTCATGCTCTACGGCCTGGACGACATCCGCCAGCGCCGCATGTTCATTGAGCAGGATGAGGGCGGTGATGAGGATCACAAACGCCGCGAGCACAAGCGCCTCGACGCCCTGGTCGCCTACTGCGAGACGCCGCAGTGCCGCCGCCAGGTGCTGCTGTCGTATTTCGGCGAAAGCAAGGTCCCTTGCGGCAATTGCGACGTCTGCCTCGATCCGCCGGTCACCGAGGATGGCTTCGAGCAGGCGCGCAACGCGCTGGACGCTGTCGCCCTCACCGGCGAGCGCTTCGGCGCCGCCCACATCGTCGACATCCTCTGCGGCGCCGACACCGAAAGAATCCGCACTCTGCGCCACGACCGCCTCGCGGCCCACGGCCGCGGCCGCGGCGAGACCAAGGAGACCTGGCGCTCCATCCTGCGCCAGCTCGTGGCCTCCGGCTTTCTGAGACTCGACATCACCGGCCACGGCGGCCTCAGCCTCACCGAAGCCGGTGCCGCCCTGTTGCAGGGCCACGGCAGCTTCCGCTTCCGCCGCGATGCCGGCAGGAAAGCCACCGCACGGACCCGCAAAGCGCAGGCGGCCGCCGAGCTCACCGGCGCCGAGGGCGAACTGCTCATCGCCTTGAAGGAACTGCGCCTCTCCGTCGCCAAGGAGCGCGGCGTGCCCGCCTATGTTATCTTCGGCGACCGATCTCTCGTCGAGATGGCACGCTTGAAGCCTGCCGATCGTATCGATTTCGCCCGCGTCTTCGGCGTCGGCGAAGCCAAGCTGCGCGACTTCGCCGAGCCCTTCCTGCAAAGGATTGCGCAGTTTCGCTGAAGGTCAGGCGACTCTGCCAAGCACTCGTTTGACACGAAAAATTGCGCCGTCCCCTTCGCCTCTTCTCGTTGAAGCGGGCCGCAAAGTTGTATCTGTACGTAAAGAGTTGAACTTTTAAGGCGAGTGACGCGTTGAAAGCCGGACATTTAATGTCGGCAAACACCAAAGTTGATCCTTGAAGTTTTCAAGTTCACACGCAATAACGCACACCCGTCTAAAAATTCAGAGGTCCTTCAATGGCCAAGAAATCGCCGAAAGTTGATGAAAAATCCCTGACCAAGGGTGAATTGCGCAAGCTGAACGCACTGCGCAAGTCGATCGGGCCGGAGCTTGCCGACGACGCCTTTGCCAAGTGGTACGCGCAGCAGGACAGGTCTAACGGCAGCGAAGATCCCAATGTCGAACTCATCGCGGCTGCGCTCGATCCGCTGATCGACAAGGTCCGCATCCCGCGTGGCAGCGCCTATGCGGTGCGCCGCGGCCGCGGCCGCTTCATTGTCGAACCGATCGAACTGAAAGACTGATTGCCGCGCAGCACACGGCCGGCCTGGGTTATCTCCGGCCCCACCGCTTGAATTGGAACCATCGTCGCGCCTACCCTGACAGCAGCGCCCGCCAGCAAGGCGGGCAATGAACGGGGGATGTGCCGTGGAAAAGATATCGATCCAGTTCACCCTGTTCTCCGCCTTCTACTCGCCGCTGATCTCCACCATGTCCGGCGGCTTTTTGAAGGCGGAGGGCCTGGCCCCGGATTGGTCGGTGTCGCCGCCCGGCGTTTCCGCGATCGAGGCGCTGCAGAACGGCACGGCGCATGTGGTGCAGTCGGCGCTCAGTCAGGCCTTCACCCCGCTGAACGAAGGCCGCAGACCGCCGGCCGTGCATTTCGCGCAGGTGAACGAGATGGACGGCTTCTTCCTCACCGGGCGCGACGCCGACCCGGATTTCTCCTGGAAGAAGTTGGAAGGCGCCGAGGTGGTGATGTTCAAGGGCGGCCAGCCGCGCGCCATGTTCCGCTACGCCTGCCACAAGGCCGGCATCGACTTCGACAGGATCACGCCGATCACCCCGGGCGGCGCCGCCGAGATCGACAAGGCCTTCCGCGACGGCCAGGGCGCCTACGTGCAGCAGCAGGGTCCCTTCCCGCAGCAGCTGGAGGCCGACGGCATCGGCCGCATCGTGGCGCAGGTCGGCAAGCAGATCGGTCCCTGCGGTTTTTCCAGCCTGGCGGCGACGCGCGCGTGGCTGCAGACCGATATGGCCAAGGCCTTCGTGCGCGCCTACGGGAAGACCCGCGCCTACCTGAACGAGACGCCGGCCGCCGAGATCGCCAAGGCGGAAAAACCCTTCTTCCCGAAGATCGGTGAGGCGGTGCTGGCCGACTGCATCGCGACCTACCAGCGGCTCTGCTGCTGGACGCCGCACGTGGAGATCACCAGGCCGGCCTACGAGGCGACCCTCGACGTCTTCGCATACAACGGCCTCATCAAAGAGCGCTTCCCCTACGACGCCGTCTGCGCCGCCCCGCCGGCGTAAGCCCCTCAGCCGGCAGCAAGCTGCCACTTCACCCCCTTCCCTGCCTTCCCCCATCAAGGGGGAAGGGGAACAAACTGAGCTGCCGCAACAAGCAATCCCCTCCCCCTGGATGGGGGAGGGTTAGGGTGGGGGTGGCGCTCGATGACCGCGCCTTTCACGCTCCCAGCGCGAAGTCCAGCGCCGCGCGGGCGTGCAGCTCGGTGGTGTCGAAGGACGGGATGTCGAAATCCTCGGCCGAGACCAGCAGATCGATCTCGGTGCAGCCGAAAATGACGCTGTCGGCGCCGTCCGCCACGGCCTGTTGCACGATCGCCAGGTAGCGCGCCTTGGACGGCGCCGAGACGATGCCCTGACAGAGTTCGTCGTAGATGATGTCGTGCACCAGCTTGCGGCCCGCGGCATCGGGCACCCGCACGTCGATGCCGTGCTTCGCCTTCAGGCGCCCTTTGTAGAAGTCCTGCTCCATGGTGTAGCCGGTCGCCAGCAGCAGCGGCGCCTTCACACCCGCCGCCTTCACCGCCGAGGCCGTGGCATCGGCGATGTGAATCAGCGGCAGGCCCGCCGCCGCTTCGACGGCCTCGGCCATCTTGTGCATGGTGTTGGTGCAGATCACGATGCAGTCGGCGCCGCCGCGCGCCACCGCCGCGGCCGCCGCCGTCATGCGCGCGGTCGCCGCTTCCCAGTCGCCGGCGGCCTGCAGCGCCTCGATCTCCGCGAAGTCGAAGGACCACAGCAGCAGCTCGGCCGAGTGCAGCCCGCCCAGGCGCTCGCGCGCCATGCGGTTCAGCAGCTGGTAGTAGACGACGGTGCTCTCCCAGCTCATGCCGCCGATGAGCCCGATGGTCTTCATGCCCTCTCCTTAGTCAGCCGGCCCCGCCGTTACAGCTTGGTGATTCCTGGCCGGGTCACGCTAAAGGGGTCGAAATTTTCGTGATGCCAGAAGGCCTTGAGGCCCTCAGCCCTGATAACCTTAACTTCGGGGGGATAGATCGGATACATTCCCGCGAGGCTCAAAGTTTGCGGACCGCCCACGTCAATATTCAGGAAATCCTCACGTTCCAGAATGGATGGCGCGAAAACAAAGAACGCTGCCATCTCCGATTCCGGTGAAATGGGCTCACCGAAGTTGATGACATCGCCGTAG
Organism: Pelagibius sp. 7325; assembly: GCF_037652055.1. NCBI lineage: Bacteria > Pseudomonadati > Pseudomonadota > Alphaproteobacteria > Rhodospirillales > Rhodovibrionaceae > Pelagibius > Pelagibius sp. 7325. Next base: position 100,797 of record NZ_JBBKAH010000008.1, on the reverse strand, counting down.
GCGAACGGGCAATCTCCCCGCAGTTGGTTGGCCAGTTCGCCAACCGCCAGCGGCCAGCGAGTGTCGGTCGACTCCACCGAGATGATCAGTTCCGGCCGGCCAAGGCGCCACTCCGGATGCTGTACCTCCGACAGGCCGTAGGTAACCCCGGTAATGTAACCGGGTTCCGGGACGTCGTCGTAGACCATGACCGCCACCTTCGGGGCACCTGGGATCAGGGAGTCGAAGGGGTAAAACTTTGGCTCACGCCCGAAGATGCCGTCGAGCCGTGCGAGAAACCGCTTCAGTCGGTCTTTTGATGTCGTCATCGCCGGCGCCGGAAGCTACCGCACGTTCGCGGTGCCGACCACCTTGTCGAGCGCCTTTGCCAGGTTCTGCACGGTGCGCTCGACGTTGTGCAGCTTGTCGAGGCCGAAGAGGCCGACGCGGAAGGTCTGGAAGTCGTTGGGCTCGTCGCACATCAGCGGCACGCCGGCCGCGGTCTGCAGGCCCTCGGCGGCGAACTTGGCGCCGGTCTTGATGCCCGGGTCGTCGGTGTAGCAGACGACGACGCCCGGCGCCTCGAAGCCCTCGGCGGCGACCGACTTGAAGCCGCGCGCGGCCAGCAGCTGGCGCACCTTCTGCCCCAGTTCCTCCTGCTCGGCCTTCACCTTGGCAAAGCCGTAGGCTTCCGTCTCCTTCATGGCGTCGCGGAAGCCGCGCAGGGCATCGGTCGGCATGGTGGCATGATAGGCGTGGCCGCCTTTCTCATACACTTCCATGATTTCCAGCCACTTCTTCAGATCGCAGGCGAAGGAAGAACTGGCGGATTCCTTCACCGCGGCGACCGCCCGCCCGCTCAGCATGACCAGGCCACTGCAGGGCGAGGCGCTCCAGCCCTTCTGCGGCGCGGAGATCAGCACGTCGACGCCGGTCGCCTGCATGTCGACCCAGATGGTGCCCGAGGCGATGCAGTCCAGCACGAAGAGGCCGCCCGCCTTGTGGGTCGCCTCCGCGATGGCCGCGAGGTAGCCGTCGGGCAGGATCATGCCGGCGGCCGTCTCCACGTGGGGCGCGAAGACCACGGCCGGCTTCTGCTTTTCGATGACCGCCACGGCCTCCTCCAGCGGCACCGGCTGGAAAGCCTGCTGGTGACCGGGCGATACCGGCCGCGCCTTCAGGACGATCTCCTGGGCCGGGATCCTGCCGGCCTCGAAGATCTGCGACCAGCGGTAGGAGAACCAGCCGTTGCGGATCACCAGCACCTTCTTGTCCGTGGCCAGCTGGCGCGCCACCGCCTCCATGGCGTAGGTGCCGCCGCCCGGCACCACGGCCACGCCTTCGGCTTTGTATGCCGCTTTCAGAGTGCTTGAGATATCCCGCATAACACCCTGGAAAGCCTGAGACATATGGTTCAGGGCGCGGTCGGTGAAAACCACGGAGTATTCAAGCAGCCCATCGGGATCGACGGTCGGCAGCAGGGCGGTCATGGCGGCTCCGGTTGGATGGCACTCGGGGGGATTTGGAGGCCGCACCTTAGCGGAATATCCCTCGAGGGGAAGGCTGGAAATTCGTCGCAGGCGCGCCCGGCTCGCCCGCCACCCCCGGCGGAAACGTCCCGATGCGCGAATTTCGGACAATCTTGCGCGGATTTCGGACAAACCCGGATTTGCCGTTCAGCGCGCCCGCCGCAGCGGTTCTACTCGGCCCTGACGGGGGGCACGGCATCACCCGGAGAGAACCGACTTATCAAGGGGAACCGAGGCATGAAAATTCTGAAAGCATCCGGCCCGGCGCTCCGGCTCGCCCTGGCGCCCGCCGTCTTCGCGCCTTTCTTCCTCGCGTCCTCTGCCGCCGGCGCCGCGGTCATCTTCACGGACGTCTACATGGACAGCAACGCGACGATCTACGGCCCCTCCGGCGATTCCGACAGAAAGGTCTATCGGGATCCAACGATGCCCGCGCAGACGACCCTGACCGGGTCGGTCGATGACGCTTCCGCGGAACTCCAGGTCAGCTTTCAGCAAAGCGGCCCTGTGGCCAGCCTGTCCTACGCCTTCGATCACCGCTATGCCGGCGACAACGCCGCGTTCCTCTACGGCGGCACCGACTCCACCCTCTTCTCGGTCGACGTCGACAGCACCTACAGCATCTCGGGCCAGTACCAGGTTACCGGTGTCGGGGAGCCGGAATGGGTTGCCTTCACCGTGGGGCTCTTCGACTACACCACCGACGTGTCACTGGTGTACAGCGATCACTACACCGAAAATGCGCTGAACCAGAGTTTCACGTTCGGCGTGCTGGGCGACGGAACGGATGAATCCTTCGAGGGTTCGCTGAGCGGCATTCTGCTGGCCGGCCACGTGTACCAAATCTATCTCGCCGCAATGACCGCGACCGGCGCCACCACCGGCACCACGGCGACGGCCAACACCCTCTTCACGATCACGGATATCTCCGTCACGGCCGTGCCGGAGCCGGCCAGCCTCGCCCTCTTCGGGTTCGGCCTCGCCGGCCTCGGCGCCGCCGCCACGCGGCGCCGGCGCGCCGGCCCCCACCGCAGCAACGGCTCACCCCCATCCTGACCCTCCTCCACCAAGAGCGGTGCCCGAGAGCGGTGGCGAGTCCGTTGCCCGAGAGCGAGGACCGTGTCAGCCGCGCCGGCGGCGCCGCAGGACGCCCAGCCCTGCCAGCCCGGCCGCGAAGAGGCCCAGCGTCGCCGGCTCCGCCACCTCGGTGACGGCGGCCAGGGGGTCGACCAGGCTGTTGATCCACGCGCCGTGCAGCGGGTCCAAGTCGACCTGAGTCTGGTAGCTGGTGTAGCCGATCACCGTCAGATCCGACGCCAGCGGCGTCCTCGTCAGCAGGGTGCCGACGATCCAGCCGTTCGGGTTGGCGACGATGCAGGCCCCCAGCGGGCAGAGGCCGTCGTAAAAGCCGATCCAGCTCCGCCCGACGGCCGCGGTGCCGTCCGCGAAGATCGCCGGCCGGAATTGTTCCCTTCCGATGATCTCGTCCAGCGGCACGCCGCCCAGCGAGATCTGGCCGTTCAGCGCCTGCAGCTGCTGGTAGGAGGCGTATTGCCAGTCCGTGTTGGCGGCGACATAGGCGTCGATCTCCGCCTTCGACTGGTTCACGAAGGCGGCCGGGTCCCACCAGTAGAGCCCGGTCTCGGTATCGTAGAAGTATTCGCCGCCGGTGCCGTGGTTCATCAGCACCGCCTGGGCCGGCGTGGCCAGCGGCACGGCCGCGACCGTCAGCGCGGCGCCGAGCGCCAGCGCCGTCAAACAATTCTTCAGCATGGGTTGATGCCCTCCCCGTTTGTTCCCGGCGGGAAGCTGCGCCAGCGCCGGCCCTGGCGCAACCGCAGATTATGCATCGAAGTCCTTGATCACGCATTCGTTACACGCCGTGAACGGCACGACGCGCCGCGCCCTGTTCTACCGGCGCGTTCGGCAGCGCCGGTGCGTCAGCGCCGCAGCTGACGCCGGCGCAGCGGCCCCGCGCCCCCAAAACCTGCCAAACCCGCCAGGGCCGCCGGCCTCGGCGCCGCCGCCACGCGGCGCCGGCGCGGCGCTTCGAAGTCCTAGGCCCCCGCGGCCCCCGCGGCCCCCGCGATACCGCGCCGCCGCCTCACCCAGACCAGTCCCGCCAGCCCGGCGCCGAACAGCGCCAGCGACGCCGGTTCCGGCACGCGGGTCGGATTGTTCTCGAGGGCAAAGAACAGCGTAAGTCCCTGCAGGGAGTCGCCTGCCGCGTTGCGCGAGACCGACGTGCCGCCGGCTTCGCCAGCCCAGGCCCAACCGGACGGTGGCGCCCCGATGTCTTTGATCGACAACCAGTAGAGGGTGTCCGCGGCGAGGGAGACGGCGCTGCCGAGCTCGGCCGTGAAGTGAATGATGAACGGCAGCACGCTGTCGGGCGCGCCGCCCGGGTTGACCGTGAACTCGAACAGCGGCGCTGCGGCCGGGCCGCCCCCGGCGAAGGCGGCGGGATCGTTGGCGTAAAAGCCGATCCGGAACGGCGACGTCGAGGCGTTGCCGCTCCAGGACACCGCGTTCACCTCGGCCGGCGCCGCGAGCGTGAAATCGTCGAAGGCCGTGAGAGCGCCCTTGCTTTCCGATCCGCTTCCCTTGGGGGTGCCGATCGTCGGCGACTGGTAGACTACCACCGCCCGCGCCTCGGCGGCGAGCACCAGCGACAACGGCACGGACAATCCCAGCGCCAGCGCCGCCGACGACACGACGGTCTTCAACATCCTTGTCATGATTTTCCGTTTCCAGTTTTCCGACGCCGCCGCATCCATCCCAGCCACGGACCGAGCAGTGCCAGCCCGGCGCCGAACAGCGCCAGCGACGCGGGCTCGGGCACCGTCGTCAGCGGGTCGTCGGTCAGCGTAAAGAGCGTTTCGAAGCTCGCCTCGGACCAGACCAATGCGGAGCTGCGCTGGGCCAGGCTGCCGCCGAAGGGAGCCGACCAGGCCCAGGCCAGGGCGGAACCCAAGGGGGTGTCGTTCACGATCGACAGCCAGTAGGTGGTGTCCGCCAGGAGCGACAGCGGCGCGGCGAGTTCGATGGCATAGGCATAGACGTCGTGGGGTGTGCCGACCACGGTGTCGATACCGGTATCGGTGCGGCCGACGGCGTTCCCGACGGCGAATTCGTAGGACGGCGCGGCCGCCGGTTCGCCCGAGCTGTCGGCGAAGAGGCGGATCGTGAAGGCATCGGCGGCCGGCGGCGTCCCGCCCGGCCCGTTGTACAGCCCCCACCATTGGATCCCGGTGATCGTGGCGACACCCGGCTGCAGCGTGAAATCGTTGGCCACCTCGTTCGGCAGGGAAAAGTCGCTCGCAACCCCGCCGAACGCCACCGAGCCGCTCTGCTGGAAGATCACTGCGGCGCCGGCGCCCGATGCCGGCAGCAGCGGCAGCACCAGCCCCGCGCAGAGCACGGCGGCGTGGTGGGCGCCGCGCAAGAATCTTCGATGCATGTTCCCCCTCCTTCGTCTCTTGATGCCCGCAACGGCATGGCCTGCGGACCCGGATCCGGTTCCCCCCGGGGGCAAGCTCTCAGAGTAGTGGCGGCTTCGCAGGGCGATTTGAACGGCGATTCCGGGTTTGTCCGAAATCCGCGCAAGTTTGTCCGAAATTCGGGCAGCGGCCGTGCGCCGGCGGACCGGCGGCCTTCCCCGCGCCTTCCCCCGCCGCCCTCCCCCGGAAGTGCAATGGGCCGCGCGCGCCGGCGGAGGTAGCGTCATACGTCAGGGAGAACCGCAATGGCTGAAGCATCCCGTCACGACGCCTGGCAGGCCGGTGCCAGCTACGAGGCCTACATGGGGCGCTGGAGCCGCCTGTTGGCACCGCGTTTCCTCGCCTGGCTGGGGGCCGCGCCGGCGCTCGACTGGCTCGAGGTCGGCTGCGGCACCGGCGCGCTGTCCACCGCCATCCTCGCCGAGGCGGCGCCGCGCGGCCTTGTCGCCGTCGACGCCTCCGAAGGCTTCCTCGCCAAAGCCCGCGCGGAGTTGCCCGACGTGCGCGCCGAGTTCCGCCAGGGCGATGCCCAGGACCTGCCGGTGGAAAGCGGCGGCCGCGACGTCGCCGTCGCCGGCCTGGTGCTGAACTTCCTGCCCGACCGGGTGAAGGCGCTGCAGGAGATGCGGCGCGCGCTGCGCCCGGGCGGCCTGTTGGGCGTCTACGTCTGGGATTATCCCGGCGGCGGCATGCAGATGATGCGCGCCTTCTGGGACGCCGCCGCGGCGCTCGACCCCGCCGCGGAAGACCTCAGGGAAGCCCGGCGCTTTCCCTTCTGCACGCCCGACGGCCTGACGGCGCTGGCGGCCGAGGCCGGGCTCGGCCCGGTCGAGGTCGCCGCGCTCGGCGTGCCGACGGTGTTCCGCGACTTCGACGACTACTGGCGCCCCTTCACGCTGGGCGCCGGGCCGGCACCCGGCTATTGCACCAGCCTTTCCGACGCGCACCGCGAGCGCCTGCGCCGGCGCCTGGCGGAGACCCTGCCGCGCCGTCCCGACGGCTCGATCGCGCTGTCGGCGCGCGCCTGGGCGGTCAGGGCGCGTCCGGCCTGACCGCGCGGGCTTTCGAAAGAAAACGGCGGCCCCCTCCCGCGGGCCGCCGTTTGCGAGCGACGCTCTCTCCTCGAAGCGCGCGCTCTCTGCTACCGCGCCTTCGACCAGGCGCGAAGCCGCCTTCAGGTCTTGGCGCCCTTCAGGTCTTGGCGAAAGCCCCCCGCTTGCGCGCGAGCACGCCGGGACGCGCGAAGAACGCCAGCCCCGCCAGGGCCAGGCCGAACAGCGCCAGGCTTGCCGGCTCCGGCACCGCGGTGGCGCTGACCGCCGCGTTGGCGACGATGTAGCCGTCGTCGCCGGAGACGTAGTTGGCGAGCGTGTCGCCGAACACCCAGTTCACGCCGTAGGCGACGTTGGTGCCCAGCGCGCGCGGCGCGCCGCTGCCGACGTCCTTGCTCGCATCGGCGATGTAGCTGGGCGGCGGCGGCGCGATCGTGTAGTCGGCGAAGGCGGAGAAGTCGTCGTACTGGATGTAGGCGCCGTTCAGCGTCCCGCCGCTCGGCAGCCAGCCCGTGTCCTCCTGGTCGAACTCGTAGACCTTCACCGACTTGTCGGCGAGGTCGGCGTAGCTGAGGTCGTAGCCGTCGTTATAGAGCGGCTGGAACTCGGGGTTGGACGGCTCGTTGGCCAGCACCGCGTAGCGGCCGGCGCCGTCGGTGATCCAGATGTTGAGGTAGGGCGCCACCGCCGGGCCGCTGCCGGCGGTGAAGCGCGTCTCGTCGTCCAGCCGGTCGATCTTCAGGCCGGAGATGCTGCCGACCGTCGACCCGTTGATGTCGTTGGAGCCGAGCGCCGCCTTCTCGCCGCCCTCGTCGATGATGATCTCGGTCTGCCCGCCGCCCTCGATGATGTCCGGATTGCCGCGGATCTCGTAGTTGACGAAGCCGGCGCTCGCCGGGCCGGCTGCGAGCAGAACGATGGCGGCAGCGCCCACTGCGGGTGCGGCCAATGCACGACGAAGATTTCCCATACGGTACTCCCCCTGTTTTTCCCCCACGGCCGGTCGTTTGCCCCGGCCGCCCGGATGTTTCCTACCCCCAAAGAGCAAGAACCGCGCCACCCCTGCCTGTATCGTTTTGTCTCAGGAACTTAGGTTAATAATCTACCGGCGGTTTGATCCACCGCTGTAAAGCAGCCCGACGATTTGGGGGCGGCCGCCTCCCCCGGCTGTAAAACCAGCCGACAGTTTCAATCGGCCCAAATTCAATTGGCGCGCGGAGTGCTGCGGACGTCCCCGGCGGCGTCACTCGCCGTCGCGGCGCGGCGGCGGCGCGGCCACCTGCTCCGGCGTCGCCGTCGCGCCGTGCGGGTTGCACTCGATGGCGAGGTCTTCGCGCGCCTTTTCCATGTACTCGGCCTCGCGCCCGGTCGGCCGTCCGTCGCTCTCCCAGAGCTGGCGGGCGCGGTCGCGCAGACGCTGCTGATACTGCGCATTATTGCTGGTGGGGTTGCTCGCGGGCATGGGCTGGGCTCCCTTGTCGATTGCGGGTGTCGATGGCGGGTGTCGATTGCGGGCCTCTGCGGCTCTCCTGCGGAAAACCCGCCCGGCCGCGCCCCGGTTCCCCGGCTCACGTTCCTCTTTCAAGGAACCGCGCCTCGGCGCCCCGCGTTTCCCTTTAGCAACACCAAGAACACCCAACGAAGGGAGATGCCCGATGACCCACCGAACCCTCCTCGCGGCGGGAACCGCGATCGCCCTGCTGGGCGGCCCGATGCTGAGCAGCGGCGCCTGGGCGGCCTGCGCCGACGAGACCCAGGCCCTGAATCAGCAGATCGTCGCCGCCGAGACCGGCGCGACCATGCAGGGCGACATGCCGGCCACCGAGCATCAACAGGAGGTAATGTCCGGCTCAGGCCAGACCGGTGACATGCCGGCCGGCGAAGCGCCGCCGATGGAGACCGCGGCCGGTGCCACTGGTACGGGCGGCACGGGTGACGTCGAGGCGACCTCGCCGCATCAGCGCCAGGTCGTCCGCAGCATCGACGAAGACGCCCGCACCGAGGCCGCCCAACTCCTCGCCGAGGCCGAGGATCTCGCCGCCGCCGGCGACGAGGCCGCCTGCATGACCAAGCTGGAAGAAGTCCGCGCGTTGCTGCCGGCCGAGTAAGCCCCGAACCTCAGAGCTTCCGCTTACCCCTGCCCTGAATCCCCTCCCCTCTCCTGAGGAGCCCCGAAGGGGCGTCTCGAAGGATGGGGGAGGGTTAGGGTGGGGGTGCCCCCTTTCCAGCGGCGAGCCGCCGACAGGACAGCCCTAAGCCCCACCCGAGGCAATCCCTCGCCCCTTGCACTATTCCCCGGTACCGCAACCCATAATGGGTGAAATTAACGTTTTTGGCTGCTACGCTGATCCCCAATACAACCAATAATACGGGGCATCGTCATGAAAAGACGGGGAGATTTCGCGCGGGGGGCGGCCGGGCACGCCACCGTTCAGCGTCCTGCCGCGCTCGCGCTCGCGGGCCTGGCGTTCGGGCTGGCGGCCTGTTCGTCCATCGTGCAGGGCACCGACCAGGAGGTCGGCATCAACACCAACCCGCCGGGCGCCTCCTGCATCCTGGAGCGCGAGGGCAAGAAGATCGGCGAGCTGGCCGCTTCGCCGGGCAGCGTGACGGTCAGCAAGACCAAGCACGACATCACCATCACCTGCGACAAGGAAGGCTACCAGACCGCGACCTACATCAACGACAGCGGCTGGGAGAGCGGCTCGGGCGCCGCCGGCATCGCCCTCGACGTCATCCTGACGCTGGGCATCAGCAGCGCCATCGATTCCGCCACCGGCGCCGACAACAAGTACGAAAGCCCGGTGAACATCACGATGGTCCCGGAACTGCCGGCGACGTAGCACGAAGCGGGCGGGCGGCGATGCCGCCGACAACAACATATATGGAGCGACCGAACATCTCCAAAGACTATAGGGGCGCTGCCCGCCACGTCTCGGCCTGAAGGCTCAACACCTGCTCCAATGGAGGCGCCACACTGAAGACGCGTGGCTTCTGTGCGAATAGATGAACCCGATAGAGCCGCCAAGCATCGGCGCGGGCTTCTGCCACTTCGCGTTCATTGCGGGTCAGGAAAAATGGTGTCCGGGCCGAACCGTTCGTGGTCTTCACTTCAATCAGCCGTTCCCGGCCTTCCGCCGTAAACGAAAGCACGTCATATCCGGCCCCATCACCATCTTCCGCAGCAACCCACCTCACCTTACGCGCCAAATCAGCACGGTTAAAAGTGATCAGCTGCCGCCGCTCGACCTCCAGCACGAATTCCTCGCCCGCCTTACCGAGTTGTCGATTGCGGAAGTCACGTGCCACCGGATCGAACTTCTTGACCAGCTTCTCCAATCTCGGCGGCCTCATCGCCACATCAGTCCGCATCGGAGGAGGCTCTATGAAGACCTGTCCTGCTTCTGCAAGATAGACAGGTTGGGAGGGCGTCTGAACAAGCGGTCTTTCCCCACCGTCAGAGAGATAGCGGTCAATAGCACCGAAAATCGCATTCTGGTAGTTCCGCTTGGGCTTATAGCCCTGAATCCATGGCAGACCGAGTTCCTCCAGCACCGCGGATATATTCTGGTGCTTGAACTCGACCGAACGGTGGGTGCGCCCGATCTGCTTCATCAGGATGGCGCTGTGATGGCTCTTCACGTAGGGCTCACCGGCCAATTCTTTGCTGAGCATGACAAAGTAGTCGCTGACGATGACGTCCAGCTCCTCGTCAGTCCAAGTTGTCCCAATTTTCTCTTCGTCTGCCACTGATTGGCCGCAGCTCACTCTAACTTTACAATCAACGATGTTCCACAAGCTGCAGGTTGGCAACTAAAGCTGCGTCATCCTTCCGGCGGCTGACTTTGCCACCGACCTGCTGATTTCGGTAAGAGTGCCCAGGGCAACCGCGAAAAGAAGAGTATATATTCCGTGGTCTATCATCTGTCCGCTTGTACTAAGGCCCAGATAGGCGCCAGGCTCAGGTTCAACGAAGGTTCCAGAGGCTACGCTCCAGCCAACACCGACTTTGACGAGGCCAAAGAGAAAGGTCACAAAGGCGACAACGCGCCCGAGGTTCGTGAAAAGCATCCTTATTTCTCCCCTAAGAACCCGGCTTGTCGCCTGAATAATATCATCCGCAGGCTTCGAAGCTGCTAGCAAGTTCATCCGCGCTCCCCACCATCTCCTCACCCGGGTCATGCATCAGCTTGAGGCTCGCGCCGCTCGTCAGTCCCCCAGCATTGGCCCCACATCAGGCCCCACGCTCCGGCGTTGTAAAGAACATCGCGCGCATGCGCTGCGGGCCGATCTGGTTGGCCAGCTCGCGAAAGCCGGTGTAGACGAGGAACAGGATCGCCAGCCACATCTGGATTGCCGCGAAGCGCCCCCAGGTGAAATGCGCCGCTTCCTCCGCGACGCCGGTGGCGAAGCCGTATTCATTGGTCGCCGCCGACAGCAGCGCTTCGGCAATGCGGATCAGCGTGGTGATGGCGATATAGAGCGCCGCTTTCCACAGCGTGTTGTAGATCAGCGGCTTGTGGGGATAGCGGTTGAAGAAGGGCAGCTTGTCGGCGATCAGCACCGCCTTGCCGACAATCAGCGCGCCGACCGTCGCGGCGCCGTGGGAGACGATGCTGAATCCCCGCGCCGGATCCATGAAGGTGATCGTCAGCACGAGCACATTGAAGCAGACAAAGAAGAAGATCGTCGGCACCAGCATCAGGCGACCTTCGTGCAGGATCACCGCGCCAATGTGTTTCATTCCCTTGTCTCCCCGAACGGGCCTCCCCAAAGCTGTGCTCCCTGCCAGGCGACCCATCCATGCAGGGTTACGGGCGTGCCGCGCGCAATCCGGTCTCCCTACCCCCGCACCCGCTCCCCGCTCGGATCATACATCGGTTTCAGGCTCACTTCCGCCGCCACCTTCTCCCCGGCCACCTCGATCTCGTAGGCTGAGCCGAGCACGTCGCCGGCGCCCTCGTCTACCCCGCAGTGCACGTAGCCGAGGCCGACCGCCGCGCCCAGGTGGTGGCCGTAGGCGCCGCTGGTGAGATGCCCGGCGATGGTGCCGTCGCGCCAGATCGGCTCGTTGTGATAGAGCAGCGGCTCGGGGTCGGTCAGCTTGAACTGCACGAGGCGCCGCGTCAGGCCGGCCTCCTTCTTCCGCTCCACCGCGGCCTTGCCGATGAAGTCGCCGTAGCGGCCGGCCGGCTTGCCGGTCTTCACCGCGAAGCCCAGACCCGCCTCCAGCACGTGGTCCTCGTCGGAGATGTCGTGGCCGAAGTGGCGGAAGGCCTTCTCCACGCGGCAGGCGTCCAGCGTGTGCATGCCGCAGAGGCGCAGGCCCTGGGGGCCGGTGTCGCCGCCGGCCTCCATCAGGCGGTCGAAGGCATGGCGCGCCATGTCGGCGGAGACGTAGAGCTCCCAGCCCAGCTCGCCGACGTAGGAGATGCGGTGTGCGCGCGCCAGCACGGCGCCGAGCTCGATCTCTTTCGCCGTGCCGAAGGGAAAGGCCGCGTTGGAGAGGTCGGCCGTGGTGGCGCCCTGCAGCACCTGGCGCGCCTGCGGGCCCATGACCGCCAGCACCGCCTCGCCCGCCGTCACGTCGGTGACGATGCAGTGCGCGTCCTCGGGCGTGTGGCGGCGCAGCCAGGCGAGGTCGCGCCCGGCGACCGCGGCGCCGGTCACCACCAGGAAGGCGGTCTCGGAAAGGCGCGTCACGGTGAGGTCGGCCTCGATGCCGCCGCGCGCGTTCAGCCACTGGGTATAGACGATGCGGCCCGGCTCCACGGCGACGTCGTTGGCCGAGATCTTCTGCAGCACCGCCTCGGCGTCGCGGCCCTCGACGCGGAACTTGGCGAAGGAGGAGAGGTCGAAGAAGCCGGCCCCCTCGCGCACCGCCTTGTGCTCGCCGGCGGCATAATCGAACCAGTTCTGCCGCTTCCAGGAATAGCGGTAGCGCGTGTGCTCGCCGCGCAGCTGCGCCTCGGCGGGCAGGAACCAGTTGGCGCGCTCCCAGCCCGCCGCCTCGCCGAAGCAGGCGCCGCGCCCGGCCAGGCGCTCGTGCAGCGGGGAGTGGCGCAGGCCGCGCGCGGTGGCGAACTGGCGGTAGGGGAAGTGGTCGGCGTAGAGCAGGCCGAGGGATTCCGTCGCGCGCTGGTAGAGGTAGCTGCGGTTGTTCTGGAACGGCTGCATGCGGCGGATGTCGACGTCCCACAGGTCGAAGGGCGGCGCGCCGCCGTCCATCCACTCGGCCAGCGCCTTGCCGGCGCCGCCCGCGGACTGGATGCCGATGGAGTTGAAGCCGGCGGCGACGAAGAAGTTGTCGAGCTCCGGCGCCTCGCCCAGCAGATAGCGGTCGTCCGGCGTGAAGCTCTCCGGCCCGTTGAAGAAGGTGTGGATGCCGGCGGTCTCCAGGATCGGCAGGCGCTTCACCGCCGCCTCCAGCACCGGCTGGAAGTGGTCGAAGTCCTCCGGCAGCTGGTCGAAGCAGAAGTCCTCGGCGATGCCGTCCATGCCCCAGGGCTTGGACACCGGCTCGAAGGCGCCCAGCAGGATCTTGCCGGCGTCCTCCTTGTAGTAGGCGCACTCGTCGGCGACGCGCAGCACCGGCAGATTGCGCGGCAGCTCGGGGATGTCTTCGGTGACGATGTAGAAGTGCTCGCAGGCCTGCAGCGGCACGCGCACGCCGGCCATCAAACCCACTTCGCGCCCCCACATGCCGGCGCAGTTGACGACGTAATCGGCTTCGATGGTTCCTTTGTCCGTCACGACGCCGGTCGCGCGCTCTCTGCTATTCGCGCCTTTCGCTTTCAGGATGCCGGTGACCTTGGTCTGCTCGAAGATCTTGGCGCCGTTCTGCCGCGCGCCCTTGGCCAGGGCATGGGCGATGTTGGCGGGATCGGCCTGGCCGTCCTTGGGCAGGAAGACGCCGCCGGTGACGTCGGCAAGGTTCAGCAGCGGGTACTTCGCCTTCACGTCGTCGGGCGTCAGCACCTCGACGTCCAGGCCGAAGGTCTTGGCCATGGAGGCGCCGCGCTTCAGCTCCTCCAGGCGCTCGCCCGTCAGCGCGACGGAGACCGAGCCGTTCTGCCTGAAGCCGGTGGCGACGCCCGTCTCGGCCTCCAGCGTCGTGTAGAGCTCCGCCGAGTACTTGGCGAGCTGCGTCATGTTCGCCGTCGCGCGCAGCTGCCCGATCAGCCCCGCCGCGTGCCAGGTGGTGCCGCAGGTCAGCTGCTTGCGCTCCAACAGCACCACGTCGGACCAGCCGAGCTTGGCCAGGTGGTAGGCGACCGAACAGCCGATGACGCCGCCGCCGATGATGACCGCGCGCGCCTTGCCGGGGAGTTCACGGGGAGATTCACTCATGCGTTTCTCTTTCTCGATCTAAGGCCCTCTCCCCCCGTGGGAGAGGGCTGCGAAGCCTTGGCGAGCGCCAACGAACCTGGGCGCAGCTGGGTGAGGGGAAGCCCGCTGGCAGTCAAGCCCCCTCACCCTCCCGCTGCCGCGGGCCCCTCCCTCTCCCACGGAGGGGAGAGGGAAGTCGCGGCCACCGCTTCGCCCTTCTTCCTCTCCCCTCGCGGGAGAGGGATGCGAAGTCTTGCTGAGCGCGCGAGCGCGAAGCTAGACGAAGCTGGGTGAAGGGGGATCTTGGCCATCAGCGCCCTCAATAGATCGGCGGTGCGATGACCCAGATCACCTCGGCGGCGACCTTGCCGGGATTGCGCCAGCGCGCGGGCTCGCGGTTGATGCGGAAGCTGTCGCCGGCCTGCAGGTGGAAGTGCCGCGCGCCGATCCACAGCTCCAGCGCGCCGCGCACCAGGTAGCCGGTCTCCTCGGTCTCGCGCAGCAGCAGGTCCTTGCGCTCGGCGCCGGCCTCGAAGACGCAGCGGATCACCTCGAAGCTGCCGCCGAGGTCCGGCGACAGCAGCTCCTCGGTGTGGCCGCTGACCGGCGTGCCGATGTGGCGCCGCCCGGCGGCGCGCACGACGCAGCCGCGCTCGGCCTCCGGCACGGCGTCGTGCACCAGGAACCACGACAGCGGCGCGCCCAGCGCCTTGGCGATGGCGCGCAGGTCCTCGATGCCCAGCTCGGAGAGGCCGCGCTCGGCCTGGCTGAGGAAGCCGACCGAGCGGTTCACCGTCTCCGCCAGTTCGATCAGGGTGATGCCGCGGTTCTTGCGCAGCGCGCGCAGGTCGCGGCCCAATCGGGAACCGGGACTGGTTCCGATTTCCGCCGCCTCGCCGCTTTCGGCCGCCTTCGCCACGTCCCGCCCCCTTTGTTCGTTTCACAGCCTGCCACGGGCCTTCGTGAAATTTCCAGTGATTTTTTCACCGGCGCCATAGGCCTTTTAGGACGGTTCACCCCCGGCGCGGAAAGCTTTATAACGGCAGCTTGATAGCGCTCCCATCAGCCCGTAAGTCCGATAAGAAGGCCGCCCCATGGATCTCTCGCCCGATTTCATCCTGCCCGACGACAAGACCGCCGGTCTTCTGATCGGCCGTGCCTGGCTGCCGGCCTCGGCCGCCAACGCCGTCGCCGGCCCCAGCCCGGTGCTGCTGGACGGCGACCGTGTTTTCGATCTGTCCGGCCTGGCGCCGACCACCGCGCAGCTGTTCGAGGTGCCGGGGCTTACCGCCACCCTCGCCGCGGCACGCCGCAGCGGCCTGCCGGCGGTCGGCCCGCTCGCGGCGCTGCTCGCCAACTCCGCCTGGGACCGGCGCGATCCGTCGAAGCCCTACTTCCTGGCGCCTGCGGACCTGCAGGCCTTGCGCGCCAGCGGCGTCACCTTCGTCGATTCGATGCTGGAGCGCGTGATCGAGGAGCAGGCCAAGGGCGACCCGCAACAGGCCGATTCGATCCGCGCCGGCCTGCAGAAGGAGATCGGCACCGAGCTGGCAGCGCTGAAGCCCGGCTCGCCGGAGGCCGCGCGCCTCAAGGCCTCGCTCATCGAGCGCGGGCTGTGGTCGCAGTACCTCGAGGTCGGCATCGGCCCCGACGCCGAGATCTTCACCAAGGCCCAGCCGATGTCCGCCGTCGGCACCGGCGCCGAGATCGGCATTCTCAAGTCCTCGGTGTGGAACAACCCGGAGCCCGAGGTGGCCGTGGTGGTCAACAGCCGCGCCGAGATCGTCGGCGCGACGCTGGCCAACGACGTGAACCTGCGCGACGTCGAGGGGCGCAGCGCCCTCCTGCTCGGCCGCGCCAAGGACAACAACGCTTCCTGCGCCCTCGGCCCCTTCATCCGCCTGATCGATGCCGGCTTCACCCTGGACGACCTGCGCAGCGTGGTCATCGAGGTCGAGGTCGCCGGCGAGAGCGACGGCTTCACCATCGCCGACGACTATCCGCTCTCCGCCATCAGCCGCGACATCGAGGACCTGGTGGCCCAGGCCTTAAACGCCGACCACCAGTATCCCGATGGCCTGGTGCTGCTGCTCGGCACCATGTTCGCGCCGATCCAGGACCGCGACAAACCCGGCGAGGGCTTCACCCACAAGCTGGGCGACCGTGTCACCATCCGCGCCCGCCAGCTGGGCGCCCTGGTGAACCGGGTGAACCACTGCGACAGGATCGCGCCCTGGACCTTCGGCAGCACCGCGCTGCTGCGCAACCTCGCCGCCCGCGGCCTGCTCTGAGCGGCCGTATCCCCGGCGGGTTGTTGTCCCGCCGGCTTTGCGGTTAGACTCGGTGCTTCTGCGACCGGTGCGGCCGGCGCGCTGTCTGCCTGGAACAGATGATCCGACCCGCCACGCTCGAGGACCTGCCCGCCCTTATGGAGATCGAGGCCCGCGCCTTCACCCATGATCGCATTTCCCGGCGCAATTTCCGCCACCTGCTGAGCGGGGCCAACGCGGTCTCCCTGGTCGACACCGACCGGCAGGGCCTCTGCGGCTACGTGACCGTGCTGTTCAACCGCCGCTCGCCGCGCGCCCGGCTCTATTCCCTCGCCGTCGATCCGCGCTGCCGCGGCCGCGGCCTGGGGACGAAGCTGCTGGCCGCCGCCGAGAAGGCCTGCCGGGCGCAGGGCCGCAGCGCCCTCTGCCTGGAGGTGCATCCGCGCAATGCGAAGGCGCGGCGGCTCTACAAGCAGACCGGCTACCGCGCGATCGGCCGCTATCCCGACTTCTACGAGGACGGCGCCGATGCCGTCCGCCTGGAAAAGTCCCTCGCCCCCGCCAAGGCCTAGCCCCCTTCCCGACGGAGCACCGACACCCCGCATGGCAAAGCACATCGTCGTCATCGACCAACCCAAGGACTTCAAGTGGCCCGACCCGGCCATCGAGGTGATGACGCCGCGGGAGTACATCACCCGCACCCAGGTCTCCGGCGAACGCGTGCGGGTCATCAACCTCTGCCGCGACACCAGCTACCTCGCCCTCGGCTACTACTGCTCTCTGCTGGCCGAGGCGCGCCGCCAGAAGGTCATTCCCGCCGTCGAGGTGCTGCTGGAGCTGAACTGGAAGCGGCTCTACCGCACCTACCTGCCCGAGCTGGAGGCCGAGTTCGCCAAGGCGCTGCAGGGCGAGAGCGACCTCGACGACCGCACGGTCTACTTCTTCTTCGGGCGCAATCCGGATGAGCGGCTGGCCGAGGTCGGCCGCCGCCTCTTCGACCTCTTCCGCTCGCCGATCCTGGCGGTCGAGCTGCGCTACAAGCGCGACTGGCGCATCCGCGCCCTCGGCACCGAGTCCCTGCGCGAGGTGCCGCCGGAACTCGGCGACGCCTTCGCCGACGCGCTGACCCGTTACACCAAGGCGGCCTGGCGTTCGCCGCGCCACAAGGCGGCCAGCAAGTACGACCTGGCGATGCTTTACGATCCGGAAGAGTCCCTGCCGCCCTCGGACCCCAAGGCGCTGGAGAAGTTCGCCGACGCCGGACGCGCGCTCGGCATCGGCGTCACCATGGTGACGCGCCGCGATCTCGGCAAGCTGGCCGAGTTCGACGCCCTCTTCATCCGCGAGACCACGCGCATCGACAACCACACCTACCGCTTCGCCAAGAAGGCCGCGGCCGAGGGCATGCCGGTGATCGACGATCCCGGCTCGATCCTGCGCTGCACCAACAAGGTCTACCTGGCCGAGTTGCTGCAGGCCCACAAGATCCCGGCGCCCAAGACCATGCTGGTCGACAGCAACACCCTGGAGCAGCTCGACAAGGCCATTCCCTACCCCATCGTGCTGAAGATCCCCGACGGCTCCTTCTCGCGCGGCGTCCACAAGGCGGAGAACCGCCAGGAACTGGAAGCCATCGCCAAGGACCTGCTGAAGCGCTCCGACGTGATCCTGGCGCAGGAGTTCATGTACACCAAGTACGACTGGCGCGTCGGCGTGCTGAACCGCAAGCCGCTCTACGTCTCGCAGTACATGATGGCGCGCAAGCACTGGCAGATCGTGCAGCACGGCCCGGCAGGCAGTGTCGTCGAGGGCGCGTCCAAGACGCTCGCGGTGGCCGACGCGCCGGAGGCGGTGGTGAACACCGCGCTGGCCGCCGCCAACCTGATCGGCGACGGCCTCTACGGCGTCGATTTGAAGCAGAACGAGCGCGGCGTCTTCGTCATCGAGATCAACGACAACCCCAGCATCGAGGCCGGCGTCGAGGACGCGGTGCTGAAGGACGGTCTCTATACCGCCATCGTGCAGGACTTCATCCGCCGCATCGAGAGCCGCTGAGACGGCGGATTTCCGGCGCGCCCCGTCATTTTTCCGGATTTTTCCTGGACCTTCCGGGCCGCGGTCCCTATGTCAGCCGGGAACTCTACGAAAAGTGCAGGAGAAAGCGCCCATGACGGAAAAGACCAGCGTCAAAGAGACCCACAGCGCCACCGTGTCCATGGCCGGAGAGCCCTATGCCGCCAAGGTCGACGGCGTCACCGTCGCCCTCTCCGACCGCGCCATGATCCTGGAGGAGGTGAACGGCGACAAGGCCTATGCGCCGGTGGTCTACTTCCCGCTGGACGACATCGAGCCGGAGATGCTGGAGCCGACCGACCACAGCACCTACTGCCCGATCAAGGGCAACGCGCGCTACTTCACCGTGAAGGCCAACGGCAGTGCGCTGGAAAACGCCGCCTGGAGCTATCCGGAGCCGCTGCGCCAGGTCGGCGCCGTGAAGAACTACGTGGCCTTCTACCCGGACAAGGTGAGCGTCGAGCGGGTATAGCCCTGCAACACATCCTTCGAGACGGCGCTGTCGCGCCTCCTCAGGATGAGGACTCCCATAACCTCATCCTGAGCAGTTTGCGCTGCCAGCGTCTCGGAGCATGCGCCGCCCCTCCCCAGATCAGCCGCTCTCTCAGATCAGCCGCTTGCGCAGCTGGGATGACAGCATGTCGATGATGGAGACCACGGCCACCACGACGACGATGACCGCGGCGGCACGGTCGTACTGGAAGGAGCGGAAGGATTCATAGAAGGTGAAGCCGATGCCGCCGGCGCCGACGATGCCGAGCACCGTGGCCGAGCGCACCAGGGTCTCGAAGCGGTAGAGCGAGAAGCTGCTCCACAGCGGCAGCACCTGCGGGATGACGCCGTAGATGACCTGCTGCAGGCGGCTGGCGCCCGTCGCACGGATGGCCTCGACCGGGCGCGGATCGATGGCCTCGACGGCCTCCGAGAACAGCTTGGAGATGACGCCGAGGTTGTGGATGAACAACGCCATGACGCCGGCGAAGGGGCCGAGGCCGACGGCGGCGACGAAGAGGATGGCGAAGACCAACTCGTTGATCGCGCGGCAGGCATCCATCAGGCGGCGCATCGGCTGCACGACCCAGACCGGCGCGATGTTGTTGGATGACAAAAGCCCGCAGGGCACGCCGACGACGATCGACAGCGCCGAGCCCCAGAGCGCGATCTGCACCGTCTCGATCATCTTCTCGATGAACATGCCGAGGTCGGTGAAATCCGGCTTCAGGAAGTCGCTGATGAAGACCGCCATGTTATCGGCGTCGGTGATCAGGAAGGTCCAGTTGTTGACCTCCGCCGGGTAGTAGGAGAGGCCGAGCAGCACGGTCAGCACCAGGGCGACGGCCGCGTTGCCCAGGAAGGTCGACCAGCGCGGCCGCAGGGCATCGCGCACCTCGGGCGAGAGATCCTGGAGGCCCGGCGTGGCGGTGGCAGTCGCGGGGGCGGTGGCGAGACTCATGGCGGGTTCCGTCTGCAAGGAAAGGAGGCGGGCGGGCACCGCGGCGCCCGCCCGCCGATAGCGGAGATCAGTAGCCGGCCTCGCCGACGATCCCGGCCAGCGCCTTCAGGTCGGCCAGTTCCTTGTCGGCCGCCTGCACGCCGGCCTCGTCGCCCGCGGCCTTGGCCTTCACCTTGGCCTTGAAGGCCTCGATCTGGCGCACGTCGAGCAGCTGGGCATTCGACGACGCGAGGAAGGGGCCCCAGCCGTCGGACATGTTGGCCAGCACCTCACGCTCGTGCTTCACCTTCTCGGCATCGCCGAAGCGGCCGTACTGCATGAAGAAGTAGTAGATCTTCTGCTTGGCGTCCGCGGCCAGTTCCTTGCGCCACACCATCGGATCGGAGGGGATCAGCGGCGAGCGCCAGATCTCCTTGATGTTGGACGCGGCTTCCGGGTTGGTCTTGGCGAGACGCGCGTAGATCGACTCGGTGTTGTTGGTGGCCACGTCGATCTTGCCGTTGGCGACGGCCATGGCGTTGCCTTCGTGGTTGGAGTTCACCACGCGGGCGAAGCAGTCTTCCGGCTCCTTGCCGTTCAGGCCCCACACGTAGTAGCCGGGGATCACGTAGCCCGAGGTCGAGTTCGGATCGCCGTTGCCGAAGGTCAGCGTCTTGTCGCACTTCAGCACGTCGTCCAGCGAGTTGATCTTGCTGTCCTTGTTGACGATCAGCAGCGAGTAGTAGCCCTTGGTGCCGTCGTCCTTGATGGTCTGGGCGAAGACCTCGCCGCCGGCGCGGTCGACCGCCTCGATGGCCGACTTGTTGCCGAACCAGGCCACGTCCACCTTGCCGAAGCGCATGCCTTCGATGACGCCGGCGTAGTCGGAGGCGAAGAACGGCTTCACCGTCACGCCCAGTTCCTTCTCCATGTCCTTGAGGAAGGGGCCGAAGGAGGCTTCCAGCGCCGAGGAGGACTCGGTCGAGATGATGCCGAAGTTGATCTGCTCGGGCATCTCGGCCTGCGCCACGGAGGCGCTGAAGACCGCGGCCGTCGCGATCGCGGCGACTGATGTGGTGAGGGTTTTGAGCATCGTTTACTCCTGTTTGACTGATGCAGAGCGGCAGATAAGGTCAGGCGGTGGCAGCAACCCGGGCGGCTTCCCGAATGCCGTCTCCCGCGCGGTCCGGGCGCTGCGCGCCGTTGCCCGCGGGACGCGGCCCGGCGGCCTTCGCCGCCTTGGCCGGGCGCGCCTTCACGAGGTCGAGGCTGCCGGCCTCGACACCGTAGAGCTCGGCGATATCCTCCGGCGTGATGGCGCCGGTCGGCCCGTTGTGAATCACCCGCCCCTCCTTCAGGGCGATGATGCGGTCGCAGTGTTCGAAGGCGTGGTCGATCTGGTGCAGCGAGACGATCACCGTCGCCTTGTCCTGGCGGTTGATCGCGCGCAGGGTCGACATGACGAGATTGGCCGAGGCGGGATCGAGCGAGGCGATCGGCTCGTCGGCAAGGATGAGGCGCGCCTGCTGGGTCAGCGCGCGGGCGATGGCGCCACGCTGCTGCTGGCCGCCGGAGAGCGTGGAGGCGCGCTGGTGCGCCTGGTCGATAAGGCCGACGCGCTCCAGCGCCTGCAGCGCCATCACCCGGTCAGCCTGCGCGAAGAGGCCGAGCGTGCCGCGCCAGCGCGGCGCACGCCCCAGCCGTCCGGCCAGCACGTTGGTCAGCAGCGACAGTCGGCTGATGAGGTTGAACTGCTGGAAGATGACGCCGACATCACGGCGCAGTTCGGCGCTCTGCGCGCTGAAGCGGCCGTCCCGCTGGGTCTCCTTGCCGAACAGGGCGATGCGCCCGCCGGTGCCCTTGTCCATGCGCTCCAACCCGCAGATCAGGCGGATCAGCGTGGACTTGCCGGAGCCAGAGGCGCCGATCAGGCCGATCATCTCGCCCTCGCCGATCTTCAGGTCGACACCGTGGAGCACGGTCTTCTTGCCGAACGACTTGCGGACACGCGACAGCGTGATGACGGACATGCGGAAGACCCCCTGAGCCTGACGATGGCAGGACGGACTCGCCGCTGAGGGCGGCCCGGCTCGCCCCAAGCTCTACAGGGACCGCGTGACTCTAATATGACAGCGGAGGGTCCCTTTTGTTGCCCGACTCGGCCATGTGAGGGAAAGTTCGGCCGGAATCGGATCAGAATCGGAGCAGACGAGGAAACCATGCCCACCCGAACGACCCGGCGCATTCTGGTGTCGGACATCGCCGCGGCGCCGTGGAAGAACGGCGGCGGCGTCACCCGGGAGATCGCGACAGGCGCCTCGCCGGGCGCCGGTGCGGATCCCGACGCCGATTGGGGCTGGCGCGTTTCCCTCGCCGAGGTGGCGCGGGACGGGCCCTTCTCGCTCTTCCCGGACACCGACCGCGTCATCGCGGTCATCGACGGCGCCGGCATGGATCTGATCCGCCCGGACGGTTCGATCTTGCCGCTCGACCCATTACAGCCCGTCCGCTTTGCCGGCGAAGCGCCGCTGTCCGGGCGCCTGCGCAGCGGCCCGGTGCGCGACCTCAACGCCATGGTCCGGCGCGGCCGGTTCGCGGCGCAGATGGAAATTCTGCAGGGGCCGTCGTCCGTCTCATTCGAGACCGGCGATCACGACTGCCTGCTGGTCCTGACCCTCATCGGGTCATGCGCTGTCCGCTTGGAGGGCGACGAATCCCACGACCTGGCGCCGGCGGAGGTTTTAATTCACGAGGGCACCGTCCGCGCCGATGTCCAACCCGCGGCGAACGGCCGTGCCGCGGTGATCCGCATCGCGGCGCAATAAGACCATCGACGGGAAGCCGCGGCGCCTTCAGTCGAAGCGGACCGTCAGCCCCGCGATCCCGAGGTCGCCGTAGTCCGACGTCCAGGTCTCACCCGGCGCCACCGGCCAGGCATCGGTGAGGGTGCCGGTGGTGACGATCTCGCCGGCGGCGAGCGGCGGAAACTGCGGCTGGCCGCCCAGCACGCGGGCCAGGGTCGCCAGCGCCAGCGCCGGGCTGTCCAGCACGTTGGCGCCGATACCCCGATCGACCACGGAGCCGCCGCGCGACAGCGTGGCAGCGAACACCGGCAGCCGTGCAGCCAGGTCGGCGCGATTGGCGTCGGTCACATCCACAGGCGTGCCGACGATCAGCGCGCCGTGCAGCCCGAAGGCGGCGGTGCAGTCCGGCGCCCGGAACGTCCAGCCGGGAAAGTGGCTCTGCACGATCTCGAAGCCCGGCGCCATCCATTCGACGGCGGCAAGCACCTCCAAAGGGTCCTCCGTCGGCCCCAGCGGCGCCTTCAGCTTGAACACCACCTCGGGCTCCAGGCGCGGCTGCACGAAGCCGCCGAGCGGCAGGCGCGCCTGCCCGTACTCGGCGACCTGCACCGTGTGCGCCCAGACATGCGCCCACATCGGCTGCCAGACACCGTAGCGGTCCCAGATCGTCCGGTTGGTGAATCCGATCTTGCGCCCCACCGGCCGCCAGCCCTGGGCCTCTCGCCGCGCCTCGATCTCCGCCAGCACGGCGTAAGCGTCGTCGACCGAGAAGTCCGGCAGCGACGCGGTGATCGGCTCGACGAAGGCCGCCGCGTCGTAGGCGCCAATGAGCCGGTCGGCGATGGCCTGCAAACGGCCGGTCTGAGTCATTCCGCCGCCACCGCCTGTTTGCGAGTGGCCTTCTGGGGAGCACGGCGCTGCTTCGCCTTGGCCCGTGTCTTCAGCTTGTGACCGACGTCGGCGATGGCGTTGATGGCGGGGATCAGCTGTTCGCCCAGATCGGTCAGGGAATATTCGACCGAGGGCGGCGAGGTCGGCTTCACCGCGCGGTGGATGACGCCCTTGGCCTCCAGGTCGCGCAGGCGCGTTGTCAGCACCTTGGCCGAAACCTTGGGGATGTCGACGCGCAGCTCGTTGAAGCGCCGCGGTCCGCCGCTGAGATTCCAGATGATGTTGGGGGCCCAGGCGCCGCCGAGCACCTCCATGCACTTGCTGAGGGGGCACTCGTTGGGCGGGGGTGGGCTGAGGTTCTTGCGGATCTTCAGGGCCATGGAACTGCCAGCTTTGCCAAGGGTTACCGATCGGAAACCCGATAATGCCATAACCTTTGGTCTGTAGGTATACAAAAGTAACTGCATGGTCTAGTTCTTCGCAACGCCTCCCGCCGCTCCGCCGGCGGGGCCGTTCCTGAAAAATCATGGAGACCGAGATGAAGCTCTACTACCTGCCCGGCGCCTGCTCGCTTGCCCCCCACATCGCGCTGCGCGAGGTCGGCGCCACGTTCGAGCTGGACCGCCTCGACAAGGCCAGCAAGAAGACGGAGAGCGGCGTCGACTTCCTGACAGTGAATCCCAAGGGCTACGTCCCGGCCCTCTCGCTGGACGACGGCGACCTGCTGACCGAGAACGCCTCCATCCTGCAGTTCATCGCCGACGCCAATCCGTCCGCCGCGCTGGCACCGGCTGCCGGCACCCGCGAGCGCGTGCGCCTGCAGGAGCACCTGAACTTCATCGCCACCGAACTGCACAAGTCGTTCAGTCCGCTGTTCGCCCCGGGCAGCAGCGACGAGATGAAGGCGGCTGCCAGGAAGAAGGTCGCACAGCGGCTCGACCTGGTGGAGAAGTGGCTGGCCGACGGGCGCAGCTACCTGCTGGGCGATACCTTCAGCGTCGCCGACGCCTACCTCTTCACCGTCGTCAACTGGACCTTCCCGACCAGCATCAGCCTGGCGCCCTGGCCGCACGTCGCCGCCTATCACCAGCGCGTCGCCGCACGCGACAGCGTCAAGGCGGCGCTCAAGGCCGAAGGCCTTGCGGCCTGAGCCGGACGCCATGGACGCCCGATATGGCGAAGTCGTGGAGGCCCTCGGCATCTACTTCGACGGCCTCTACCACAGCGACACAGAAAGGCTGGGACGGGTCTTCCATCCTCTGGCCGTCTACGTGACGGCGACCGAAGCGGCGGCGAACGGTGGCAGGCCGGTACACCTGACGATGGGGGACTACTTCCCCATCGTCGACGCCCGGCCCTCGCCTGCCGGCCGCGGCGAGGCGCGGCGCGACCGCATCGTCTCCATCGAGTTCGCCGGCCCGATCACCGCCTTCGCCCGGGTGGAGTGCGCCATCGCGCCGAAGGTCTTCACCGACTTCCTCACGCTCATCAAGACGGAGGACCGCTGGCAGATCATCGCCAAGGTCTTTCACTTCGACCTCGAAGAAGGGGACTGAAGCCATGCCCTATGTGAACGTGAAGATCACCCGCGAGGGCGCGACGGCGGCGCAGAAGGCCGCGCTCATCAAAGGCGTTACCGACCTGCTGGTCCAGGTGCTCGACAAGAACCCGGCGACCACCGTGGTGGTGATCGACGAAGTCGACATGGCGGATTGGGGCATCGGCGGCCTGCCGGTGCAGGAGTTCAGACGGCAGCAGAAGGCGGCCGCAAGCCGTTAGCAGTGGCCCGCCTCGCCCTTCGAGACGCGATCCTGCGGATCGCTCCTCAGGGTGAGGCTCATTTCTAGATCCTCATCCTGAGGAGGCGCGACAGCGCCGTCTCGAAGGATGGGCCACAGGCTCCTAGCCGAGCAGCGCTTTCGCCATCCACTGGTGGAAGCAGTGGGTCGGGCCATCCATCACCGGCGAGAACACGCCCCCCGTGAAGGCCGTCGAGGCGCGTCCCGCCTGCATGCCCTGCACGACGCCGAGGTCCTCCTCGAAGACCGTGCGCCACTGGCGCGCGTTGGTGGCGCGCAGGTCGGCGTAGCCGTCGCCGAGCGCCGCGTCGTCGAAGTAGTAGATCTCGAAGTGCTCGCGGGTCGCGGCGGGCCCGAGCGGCTCCAGGACCACCGTGTAGAAGTGGTCGGAGTGCACGCCGAACAGCACGTTGGGGAACAGCGCCAGGTACTCCGCGGCGCCGTCCCACTTGGCGGGCAGGCCCGGATGCTTGGGAAAGGCGCGCCCGTCGGGGCTCAGCGACGGACGGTAGGCGGTGCTGCCCTGCCCCGCCGCGCAGTCCGCCATGGCGATGTTGTAGTGGTCTTCCAACCGCGAATAGCTGTTCAGCGCCGGATGCACCCAAGGCAGATGATAGGCCTCGCAGTAGTTCTCCACCGCCAGCTTCCAGTTGCAGCCGACCTCGATGGAGAACGAAGAGTCCGGCCCGCCGTGGACGAGACGCGCGAAGTCGAAGTCGCCCCAGCGCTGGGTGACCGGCGCCATGAAGTCCTCGAAGGCCGGCGCCTCGCCGGAGAGATCGACGAACACGGCATCGGCCCAGACGGCGCTGCGCACCGGCTTCAGGCCATGCTTGGCCTTGTCGAAACCCTCACAGGTGTTGCTGCCCGGCCCGCCGATGAAAGGGGTCGCCTTTAGGGCGCCGTCCAGCGCGTAGCTCCAGGAATGGTAGGGGCAGCGGATCAGGCCCTTGGACCGGCAGGGCGCGGTCACCAGTTCGAGGCCGCGGTGGCTGCAGACGTTGTGGAAGACCTTCACAGCGCCGTCGCGGTCGCGCAGCAGCAGCAGCGGCAGGCCCTGCAGGCGCAGCGGCTTCAGGTCGCCGGGCTGCGGCACCCAGGCCCCGACGCCGATGCAGGTCCAGGTCCTGGCCAGCACCGCGTCGCGCTCGGCGACGGCGAAGCTCTCGGAAGTATAGGTCTCGTTGGGCAGGCCGCCGGCCTCGGCGATGGGGCGCAGGACGTTCTGCAGCGCGCCGCGCTTGGCCTCGATTTCCCGCGGTAACCAGGTGCTCACGAACGGCCTCCCATCGCGACGGATCAGGAGGAAAATGTCCACCCGCCGGGGCAAGCCCGCGACAGCATCCGCGACAGGGATGGCTTAGGAGCGACAGGAAAAAAACGGCGGGAACCGGCACCCGCAAATTGCCTGCCCCAACCATTTTCTTCTCCGGTCACACAACCCGTGATAGATAAAACCTCAACACGAGCTGCCGAGCAGAACCTGCGGGGAGGACCGAGGAGATGAAGACAGAGGCCACGTCCAGAAGAAGGGTCGACCGCGCTTTGCGGGTGACTGCGTGGGGCCTGCTGGTCTGCCTGCTGCCTGCCGCGCCGCTGCACGCCGAAGACGCCGTCTTCCCTCCCGGCAGTTCGGTCGGCCTCGTGCCCCCCGCAGGCATGACGCTCAGCGGCGATTTCACCGGGTTCATGAACCCGGAGAACGGCGCGTCGATTATGATGGTAGCCATGCCGCCCGTCGCCTACGACGAGGTGAGCACCGGCATGACCGAGCAAGCGCTTGCCAAGCAAGGTATGACCCTGACCGGCACTTGCGAGGCGGCGAGACCCGCCTTCGAGAGCGTGTGTTTCCGCGCCACGCAACAGGCCATGGGTCAGCAGTATCAGAAGTGGCTCCTGGTCGTCAGGTTGCCGAAGGAAACCGGCATGGTGGTGGTGACCGTTCCCGAGGCAGCGCTCCACGCCGGCGCCTACAGCAACACCGATCTTGACGAGGCATTGGCAACTCTCGCCTACAGCAATACGGCGACGGCCGACCCGCTGGCGATCCTGCCTTTCACCATCGAGGAAGGCGAACTGCTGCCGTTCCAGCAGACCTTGGGCGGCAGCGCGGCCCTCTACGCAGCAGCGCCATCCGCGGCGACACCGCAGCCGCTGTGGGTCGTGGCCGGTTCGCTTGGTGCGGAGCCGCTGGCGAAAACAATCGACTACTCTCGCGCGGCCTTTTACGACATTGCCAGCGTGGAGGAACCTGAAATAGTCGAGGAAGGCACCTTCGAGGCCAACCAACTGGCCGGGTACATTCTCGAGGGCCAGGCGAAAGACAAAGAGACTGCGGCTACCCTTTATGTTTTTCAGGCAATCCTGGTCGATGCGGAGGGCAAGTACTACCGCATGGTTGGATTGACGCCGGCCGCGACCAGGGACACCTATCGTCCCGAGTTCCTGCGCCTGGCCCGCACCCTGCAGCCGCGCTGAGAGGGCGCCGGGCGCGAATTGCCAATTGGTCCCGGGGTCAGGCCCCGCGACGACAGCGCAGAAGATTACGGCACCGCCCTGAGATAGCGGATCGGGCGCCCCGCCGAGGCGGCGTTGGCCGCCGCCACGATGGCCGCCGTGTCGATGCGGTGGTGGGCGTAGAGTTCCTCGATGGTGCCGGTCTGGCCAAAGTGCTCGACGCCCAGCGCCTGCACCCGGTGGCCGCGCACGCCGCCCAGCCAGGAGAGCGTGGTCGGGTGGCCGTCCAGCACGGTGACGAGGCCCGCGTCCCGCCCGATCGGCGCCAGCAGGGTCTCGATGTGTGAGCGCGCATTTCTGTCACCCTGCTGCCGTGCGCGTTCGGCGGCGTGCCAGCCGGCGTTCAGGCGGTCGGCGGAGGTCACCGCCAGCACGCCGACGTCGCGGCGGTCCTCGGCGATCAGGCCGGCGGCGGCGATGGCTTCCTCCGCCACCGTACCCTGGTAGGCGATCACCACCTCGCAGTTCGGCCCCGGCGCCCGCAGCCAGTAGGCGCCGTTGATGATGTCGGCGGCGAGCGCGCCGCCGATCTCACGCTTGGGCTGCTCCAGCGGCCGCGTCGAGAGGCGCAGGTAGACCGAGCCGCCCTTCTCGTCGCGCAGCCAGGGCCCCGATGGCTCGCCTTCGCCGTCGCGCTGCAGGTAGTCGAAGGACCACGCCAGGATGGTGGAAAGCTCGTCGACGAAGGCGGGCTCGAAGCAGGCGAGGCCGTCCTGCGCCAGGCCGATGAGCGGCGTCGACACCGACTGGTGGGCGCCGCCCTCGGGCGCCAGCGTCACGCCCGAGGGCGTCGCCACCAGGATGAAGCGGGCGTCCTGGTAGCAGGCGTAGTTCAGCGCATCCAGGCCGCGCATGATGAAGGGATCGTACAGCGTGCCGATGGGCAGCAGGCGCTCGCCGAACAGCGAATGCGACAGGCCGAGGGCGCCCAGCAGCAGGAAGAGGTTCATCTCGGCGATGCCGAGCTCAAGGTGCTGGCCTTGCGGCGACATGGTCCACTTCTGCGCCGAGGGCACCCGCTCGTCGCGGAAGGTGTCGGCGGTCGGCGTGTGCGAGAACAGGCCGCGGCGGTTCACCCAGGGGCCGAGGTTGGTGGAGACGGTGACGTCCGGCGAGGTGGTGACGATGCGCTGGGCCAGCGCCGAGTCCTCGCGGGCGATGTCGTTGAGGATCTTGCCGAAGCCCTCCTGGGTCGACATGACCTCGCCCGCCGGCACCGGCAGGGCGGCCGGCACCGCGACGCGCGCGGCTTCGTAGCGGCGGCGTCCCTCGGCGTTGAACGGCACCTTCTTCAGGAAGGCCTCGATGTCCTGCTTTCGCGGCTGCGTCGCCTCGAAGGGCTCCCACTCGTGGCCCTCGCGCACGCCGAGGCTGGCGCGGAAGCCTTCCATCTGCTCCGGCGTCATCAGGCCGGCGTGGTTGTCCTTGTGCCCCGCCAGCGGCAGGCCGTAGCCCTTCACCGTGTAGGCGATGAAGCAGACCGGGCGGTCGTGGTCGACGGAATGGAAGGCGTCGAGCACGGCCTGCAGGTCGTGGCCGCCGAGATTGGTCATCAGGCGCGCCAGGTCGTCGTCGCCGCGGCTCTCGATGAGCTTTGTGACCTGCCCTTGATCGCCGAGGTCGTCCAGAAGACGCTTGCGCCAGGCTGCGCCGCCCTGAAAGGTCAGCGCCGAATAGAGCTGGTTCGGGCAGCTGTCGATCCAGTCGCGCAGCGCTTCGCCGCCGGGCTCCTTGAAGGCGGCCTGCAGCAGGTGGCCGTACTTGATGGTGATGACATCCCAGCCCATGGAGCGGAACAGCTTGTCGAACTGGCCGTAGAGGTTCTTGGTCGCCACCGCGTCGAGGCTCTGGCGGTTGTAGTCGATGATCCACCAGGTGTTGCGCAGGTCGTGCTTCCAGCCCTCCATGAGGGCCTCGTAGATGTTGCCTTCGTCCAGCTCCGCGTCGCCGACCAGCGCGATCATACGCCCCTCGGTCCTGTTCTTGGACCAGCCTTTCTCGCGGACGTAGTCCTGCACCATGGAGGCGAACGACGTGATCGCGACACCGAGACCGACCGAACCGGTCGAAAAGTCGACGTCGTCGGCGTCCTTGGTGCGCGAGGGATAGGACTGCGCGCCGCCGAAGCCACGGAAGTTCTCCAGCTTGTCGCGGCTCTGGTTGCCCAGCAGATACTGGATGGCGTGGAACACGGGGCTCGCGTGCGGCTTCACCGCGACGCGGTCGGCCGGGCGCAGCACATCGAAGTACAGCGCCGTCATCAGGGTCGCCAGCGAGGCGCTGGAGGCCTGGTGGCCACCGACCTTGATCGCGCCCTTGGGGCGCAGGTGGTTGGCGTTGTGGATCATCCACGAGGACAGCCAGAGAACCTTCTTCTCCAGCGCCTCCAGCATCTTCAGATCGGTGCGATCAGAGGCAACGCGCTTCGCCATAATCTTCTCTCGTGCTCGGGTGGCGGCTGTCCTTGAGATTACGCGAAAACGGGCTGGCATGACCTGCCAATCTCGCCACTTTTCTTGGCATTCTTGGCAGATTACACTGCTGGCATCGGTAATTCTGGCATATTGCACCAATCATGAAACTCGACGTCATCGACCGCAAGATCCTGGGCGCCCTGCAGGACAATGGCCGCCTGTCCAACGTGGAACTGGCCGAGCGGGTCGGCCTCTCGCCCTCCCCCTGCCTGCGCCGCGTGCGCATGCTGGAGGATGCCGGCATGATCACCCGCTACGTGGCGCTGCTGGACCAGAAGGCGGTCGGCCTGCCGGTCTCGGTCTTCATCTCCATCAAGCTGGAGCGCCAGCAGGAGGACGACCTCGACAGCTTCGAGGCCGAGGTGCGCAAGTACCCGGAAGTGCTGGAGTGCTACTTGATGACCGGGACGCGCGACTACCTGCTGCGCGTGGCGACTCGCGACCTCGCCGCCTACGAGCGCTTCCTGAAAACCAAGCTGACCCGGGTGGAGAACGTCGCCTCCATCGAATCGTCCTTCGCGCTCAAGCAGGTGAAGTACACCAACTCGCTGCCGCTGGAGACGGTGGGCGTTTAAGGCAGAGGAGCGGCGCGCCGCCTGAGCCGGAACAGGCGGACGGAAAGAGCGATCACAAAGAGGGGAGCAAGGCCGCTTGCGCCGCCCGCGCCCTTGACGCATTGCGGCGGCGCCCTCACCTCACAGCCCTGCCCGGCGGATCCGGGCTTAAGGAGGCTTCGATGTCCAACAGCGTCCCGCTTCGTCTCGCCGCCGGCTTTGCGGCCGGCTTCGTCTCCGTCCTGATCTATTCCAGCGGCGTCCTGGCGCTTTACCAGGCCGCCGGCGCCCCGGTGCCCTTCGCCGCCTGGAGCATGGCGGCGGTGCCGCCCTTCGGCGTGCCGCAGACCCTCTCGGCGGCCTTCTTCGGCGGCCTCTGGGGCGTCCTCTATGCGGCCGTCGAGCCCTGGCTGACCGCGCGCCTCGGCTGGCTCGCCGGCGGCGCGCTCTACGGCGTCGTCCCCCTGCTGGCCTTGTGGTTCTTCGTGTTCCCGCTGAAGGGCATTCCCGTCGGGGCCGGCTTCACCGCCTACGGCCTGCAGCAGGGCATCGTCCTGCACGTGGCCTTCGGCCTGGGCCTGGCGCTGTTCTTCCGCATCGCCCGGCGGTTCACCGGGCGCAGCGGCGGCCAGGGTCCGCTTGCCGCCGGCATGAGCCGCTGACGCAGACTGGCTTACCCGGCTGCGAAGAATGACCATTCAGCGGGGATCGGGCCGGCGACCTGATTAGCGATGTCTGCGGCCGTGTGAATGAAGGCGCCGCACCGGCCGCACCGGACCGGCGGCATGGGAAACGACAATTCAGCGTTTCAATCCGCTGCAAATGATCTAGGGTGCGGCAATCTCGCAATTCGGGCCCATGATCGGGCCCGGCGTGCCGATTCCGCGACCACCGTCCCGCCATTCTTCGCGGTCTCGTGCATAGAGCCTGGCCAAGAGGGCGCCATTCCTTCCGGAGAGGCACCGAGGCCCCCGACCCCGGGCAGTCCGACACACCCAGCAAAGAGGATAACGATGGCGAGAAAGCCCAACTACGATTTCGAGCGCAAAGAACGTGACCGCCTGAAGGCCGAAAAGAAGGCCAAGCGCCTTGCCGAGAAGCAGGCCGCGCGCGAAGAGAAAGCGCAGCAGAACGAAGCGCCGGGCGGAACCGGCACCCAGGGCGATGGGGGAGCGTCGACGGCCTGACCCTCCCGGGCGGCCGTCCCCAGCCGCACTGCCGCCGCCCGTCCCCGGGCCGCCCCCTTTCCCGGAACCAATGGAGTCCGAGCCATGGCTCGCAAGAAGGCCGACAAGACCGCGGCATTCACGATGTTCAACGTGACCTACGAAGACGGGACCATCACGTCCAACCGGCGTGTCCCGAATGAGCAGCTCGACCAGTCCTTCGGCGATTCCCTGCTGGACCTGGCGCGCACCGCCATTCAGCAGCAGGACAACGAGATCGCCGCGCGCTCGCAGCAGCGGCGCGCCAAGATCAAAGCCATCGTCAAGGCCTGAGCAACCGTTGCGCCGGAGGGTGTCACCACCCTAAGCCGCCGCCATCGCGGTCTAGCGGATTCACACCTCTCGCCTAGCTTTTTCCAATACCGATAAGGAAACCACTGTCGTCCCGGGACTTGCTCCCGGGACGACAGCGGAACTGTGGCTCCCTTGACTACGACACTCACGGATTTCTTTCGGCCTTCTCCCCAACCGTCACCCCGGACAAGCGAGCGTCAGCGAGCGCGATCCGGGGTCTACGGCGGGTCCAGGCTTCCGGCGGTGTGACAGAAGAATTCTAAGGGGCCGGCGGCATCCGCGCGATGACACCCTTGCGGAAGAAGGACGGCCGCTCGGCCATCGCCGGGACACCGTGCGGAGAGGCCGCAACCGCCTTCGCCGCGGAAAGAATGTCGGCGATATCTCGCGCGGCGTCGGCGCCGCCGATGAGATAGCTCCAGCGCTCCCCCTCCATCGCGCTGAACGCCAGCGTGACAGGCCGGTCGCAGACCGCGAAGCAGTCGACCGGCGCGACGCTGATCTCGGGATTGCCGGCGCAGGCCTTCACCAGCGCCTCGTAAAGACGGCGGCCGGCGGAGGGTTCTCCGCCGGCCGCGTCGCTACAGGATACGCAGACCTGCAGGCAGACTGACGCCATGAAGCGTACCGTCTCAGGCGGCGGCCGCCGCTGCCTGCCTGGCCTCGCCGCGCTGCCAGACGTAGCCCGCGACAACGCCCGAGAGGGTCCAGACCACCGCCATGACGACCAGCGAAGCGGCGGCGAAGTGGCCGGCCAGTTCGGCCGGGACCTCGCTG
Organism: Pelagibius sp. 7325; assembly: GCF_037652055.1. Lineage (NCBI taxonomy): Bacteria > Pseudomonadati > Pseudomonadota > Alphaproteobacteria > Rhodospirillales > Rhodovibrionaceae > Pelagibius > Pelagibius sp. 7325. Next base: position 68,297 of record NZ_JBBKAH010000008.1, on the reverse strand, counting down.
ACGAAGCCGCCCGGGTGCGGTGCGCCGACCACGTGCGGCAGCAGCATGAGGACGATGCCGCCGACGATGGCGAGGGGTGTCGAAATACGCAGCGCCAGCCACAGGCCGCCCGCGGTCGCGACCGCCGTGGCGATCCACCACATCTGGCGCAGGTCCAGTTCCGCCGCGGCGGAGCCGGGCAGTTCGGGCGCCAGGCCGAGCGCCGGCGCGAGGCCGGCGGCGGCGAAGCCCGCGAGACCCCACAGCAGGCCGCTGCGCGCGGTGATGCGCGTGTTGGTCAGGACCATGGCCGAGAGCAGGATCAAGGCGAAACCGAAGGCGGTGCCGACGGTCGCCACCGCGGTGTAGAGCGTGCGCTCGATGCCGTCGGCCGGTCCCCACGCTTCGTGATCACCGTCGGCGTGATCGCCGCCCGTGTGGGCGAGGATCAGCCGCGCGCCGCCGTAGGTGGCGCCGTTCAGGCCAGAAGGCGCCAGGCTGGAATGCACCGCGCCGGCCTCGCCGTTCTCGTAGAGCTCGGCCTCCAGGATCAGCGGCGTGGTGGTGAAGTGCTGCAGCACCGCGGTCGCCAAGCCGCCGACGAAGCCGGCCACCAGCGCCGCGAGAAGAATGCGATGAAGCATGTCCCTACCTCCGGAAAATCATGCCTCAGTGGCAGGGGAAGGCAAGGGCGTGACGCGTGTCGTGCGCGGCGTTGTGGACCGCATCGGTGTGCGAGAAACCGGTCAGGAAAACCACGCCCAGGCCGAAGCAGAGCGTCGCCGCGGCGACCATGCGCTTGCTGTTTGAAATGCTCTGAACGGGGGCCTGAACCTGGGTGTCGGATGCCGTGCGCATCAAAATCCTCCAACTGATGTGACCCCTGACGGACTCAGCCGGAAAGACAACAGCACGGCGCAGCCTGGTTTTCTGGAAACCGAAACCGCACGCCCACTTGCCCTTCCGGGCAACCCCGCCCGGAGTGAGTAAGAATCCCGATGGCAGGTATCCTGGCTCGCGGGTCATCGCTCCACCTCGCCTTCCCGGCCCGAGTCGGACCAGTGGCTTGCCGGGTGTCGCTCGCCGCTCACAGTTGCGGGGGCAGCCACGGCTTCGGTCCCTATAGGGTACGCCTCACCGTGTTCCCATTTAATCCGCCGCGCCGTTCGGACTGGCGGAACCATCTGGCGCCACCTTAGGCGATATCGCCGCCGCGCCGCAACACCTCATGCGACCGCGGATGCGCCGCCAGCGACAGCGCCCTATCCCAGGACGACATCCAGGAACATCATGACCACCAGGCCGACCATGAGGCCGGCGGTGCCGTGATTCTCCAAGCCCTTGCGGTGGGTCTCCGGGATGATCTCGTCGCTGATGACGAAGATCATCGCACCGGCGGCAAAGGCCAGTCCCCACGGCAGCAGGGAGGCGGCCACGGTCACCGCGCCGACGCCGATGAGGCCGCCGAGCGGTTCCACCAGTCCGGTGAGCAAGGCCACCAGAAGCGCCTGGGCCTTGCTGTAGTGCAGGGTCAGCAGCGCGACGGCCACCGCCAGGCCTTCGGGCATGTTCTGCAGCCCGATGCCGATCGCCAGCGCGATGCCGTTGTCGAAGTCGCCGCCGCCGAAGCCGACTCCAACGGCAAGGCCCTCCGGGAGGTTGTGCAGGGTGATGGCGATGACGAAGAGCCAGATGCGCCGCACATTCTGGGTGTGCGGTCCCTCGGGACCGGTGATGAAATGCTCGTGCGGTGCGTAGCGATGGATGAGCCAGAGGCAGAGCGCCCCGGCCAGGATGCCGGCAATGACGATGGAGACCGCGCCGACTTCACCGGCGCCCTGGGCCTGCGCCGCTTCCAGGCCCGGCAGGATGAGCGAGAAGAACGATGCCGCCAGCATCACGCCGGCGGCAAAGCCCAGCATGACGTCCTGCACCTCGTCGGAGATCTCACGCAGCAGCAGAACGGGCAGCGCGCCGACCGCCGTCGCGAGGCCCGCGCAGAGGCTCGCCAACGAGCCCACCAGAATCAGGGAAGACGCGGAACTCGACTCCATCGCGCGCAGTCTAGCGTGCGCGCCGCCGGCGCCGCCAGCAAAGCTTCCGGCCTGCCTAGGCGTCCTGCGTCGCTCGGCGCTTCACCTCCGCCTCGCTCGGCTCCTCCAGGGCGAAGGACCCGATGCTGACCTCACCGGCGCGCCGGTAGGTGCTGGCGACCACGCCGGTGGTCGAGGCCCAGCTGTCGGTAAGCGAAAAGCCCGCCGGCATCGCGCCATTGCCGAACAGACGCTTGCCGCCGCCGAGAACGACCGGGAAGACCCACAGCCGCAGCTCGTCGACCAGGTCGTTGGCCAGCAGGGTCTGCAGCAGCTTGCTGCTGCCCTGCACCAGCAGCATCGGCCCCTCGCCCGCCTTGATCTGCTTGAGCGCAGCGACGACATCGCTGCCGAGCGCCTGGGAGTTCTGCCAGGTCAGGCTCGACGGGTCGGAGGTCGCGACGTACTTGGTGATGCTGTTGAACAGCGGCCCCGGCGGCTCGTCGCCGGCATGGGGCCAGTGGGCGGCGAAGATGTCGTAGGTCTTGCGGCCGAGCAGCAGGTCGAAAGGTTGGGCGAAGGACTCGTCCATCTTCTGCCCCATCTTCTCGTCCCAATGAGGGAAGGTCCAGCCGCCGAAGCGGAAGCCGCCTTCGGTGTCCTCCTCGGGACCGCCGGGCGCCTGCATGACACCGTCCAGGGACAGAAAGGTCCCGACCACAATCTCTCTCATCGCCGCATTCACCTCCGATGCCGGGCTTCGACCTCACCGCGCCGACAATAGTCGCGGGCGCGCATCGTGGGAATGGGTCGGCAGAAGACTGCTGACACCCGCTGCCAAACGGGTTTCCGCCGCGCCGCCTCCAACGCTGTCGTCCCGGCACTTGATGCCGGGACCCATTGCCCTCATCGCTGGATGACGCCGATGCGAAGGGCCCTGCGCTTGCGGCCGGCGGGGATGCAAAGGGGGCATGGCATCGCCACGCGCTGACGCCAATGGGCCCCGGGGTCAAGCCCCGGGGCGACAGTGGTGTCTGGTGGCACAGTTACCCGTGTGCGACCATGACATGGCGCACGACGGTGTAGTCCTCCAGCGCGTACATCGACATGTCCTTGCCGTAGCCGGACGACTTGAGGCCGCCGTGCGGCATCTCGTTGGCCAGCATGAAGTGGCAGTTCACCCAGGTGCAGCCGTATTCCAGGCGGGCCGCCGTCGCCATGGCGCGCGATACGTCCTTGGTCCACACCGAGGACGCCAGGCCGTAGTCGGAATTGTTGGCCCAGGCGACGGCGGTGTCGACGTCGTCGAAGCGGGTGACCGAGACCACCGGCCCGAAGACCTCGCGCTGCACGATCTCGTCGTCCTGCAGCGCGCCGGCAACCACGGTCGGCTGGTAGAAGAAGCCGTTCCCGTCGGCGGGGCGGCCGCCGGTGGTGATCTCGATGTGGTTGCGGCTGGCGGCGCGCTCGACGAAGCTGGAGACGCGGTCGCGCTGGCGCGCCGAGATCAGCGGGCCGATCTCGTTCTTGCTGTCGTCCTTGTTGGCGTAGGCGATGCTGGAGACCGCCGAGGTGAGGTCCGCCACCAGGTTGTCGTAGACCTTGGACGACGCGTAGATGCGGCAGGCCGCGGTGCAGTCCTGCCCGGCGTTGTAGTAGCCGAAGGTGCGCACGCCGGCGACCACCGCGTCAATGTCGGCGTCGTCGAACACGATGACCGGCGCCTTGCCGCCCAGCTCCAGGTGGGTGCGCTTCACCGACTTCGCCGCCGCCTGCAGCACCTTCTTACCGGTGGCGACGTCGCCGGTCAGCGAGATCATGTTCACGCGCGGATGGTGGATGAGGGCGTTGCCGACCGAATCGCCGCGGCCCAGCACCACGTTCAGCACGCCTTCCGGCAGCACCTCGGCGGCGACCTCTGCCAGCTTCAGCGTCGTCAGCGGCGTCTGCTCGGAGGGCTTCAGCACCACGCAGTTGCCGCCGGCGATGGCCGGGCCGATTTTCCAGGCCGCCATCATCAGCGGATAGTTCCACGGTGCGATGGAGGCGACCACGCCGATGGGGTCGCGGCGGATCATCGAGGTGAAGCCCTGGATGTACTCGCCCGCCGCCGAGCCGTGCAGGCAGCGCGCCGCGCCGGCGAAGAAGCGCAGCACGTCGACTACCGCCGGGATCTCGTCGTTCAGCACGTTGTTGTAGGGCTTGCCGCAGTTCAGCGCTTCCAGGCGGGCGAACTCGGGACCTTCGGCCTCGATCCTGTCGGCCAGCTTCAGCAGCGCGTTGGCGCGCTGGCCCGGCGTGGTGCGGCGCCACGAGGCGAAGGCCTTTTCCGCCGCCGCCACCGCGCGGTCGATCTGGTCGCTGGAGGCTTCCGGCAGCGCCAGGATGGTTTCCCCCGTCGCCGGGTTCAGCACGGTCTCCGCCTCTTCGGTGCCCGCTTCGAAGGCGGTACCGATCAGCATCGCGGTTTGCAATTGGGGCTGCATGGCGGGTCTCCCTGTTCGAGTTGCGTTTATTTGCCTTCGCCGCCGCTGTGCTGGCCTTCGCGGGTCAGGTAGTAGGCGGCGAGAATGGGAATGAAGGTCACGGCGATGACGAAAACCGCGACGACGTTGGTCACCGGGCGCTGGCGCGGCCTGACCAGTTCGGTCAGCATCCAGATCGGCAGGGTCGACTGCTGGCCCGCCGTGAAGGTGGTGACGATGACCTCGTCGAAACTGAGCGCGAAGGCCAGCATGCCGCCGGCCAGCAACGCCGTCGCCATGTTCGGCAGGATAACCAGGCGGAAGGTCTGGAAGCCGTCGGCGCCGAGATCCATCGAGGCCTCGATGAGCGAGCCCGACGCGCGGCGCAGGCGCGCCACCGCGTTGTTGTAAACGACGACGACGCAGAAGGTCGCGTGGCCCAGCACGATGGTCCAGAAGCTGAAGGGAATCTCCGCCAGGCTGAAGGCCGAGCGCAGGGCGATGCCGGTGATGATGCCGGGCAGCGCGATGGGCAGGATGATGAGCAGCGAGACCGTCTCGCGCCCGAAGAAGCGGCTGCGCGCCACCGCGCCGGCCGCCAGCGTGCCCAGCAGCATGGCGATGAGGGTGGAGATCGCCGCCACCTGCACCGAGAGGCTGAGCGCCTGCCAGATGTCGTCGCGCCCCCAGGCGACGGCGAACCACTTGGCCGTCAGGCCCGGCGGCGGGAACTGGTAGCTCTTCTCCTCCGTGGTGAAGGCGTAGAGAAAGATCAGCAGCAGCGGCAGGTGCAGGAAGGCGAGGCCCGCCGCCGCCGCCAGCTTCAGGCCCAGGGGTGCCCTTTGCGTTCTAGAGCGCATTGAACGCCCCCAGCTTCCTCGCGCCCCACAGGTAGAAGGCCATGATGACGATGGGCACCACGGTAAAGGCGGCGGCCAGCGGGATGTTCCCGGCGGTGCCCTGGTGGGTGTAGACCGCCTGGCCGATGAAGAGGCGCGACGAGCCGACGATCTGCGGAATGATGTAGTCGCCCAGCGTCAGCGAGAAGGTGAAGATCGAGCCGGCGACGATGCCCGGCAGCGCCAGCGGCAGGATCACCGTCGTAAAGGCTTGGCGCGGCGTCGCGCCGAGGTCGCCGGAGGCCTCGATGAGGCTCGACGGCACGCGCTCCAGGGACGCCTGGATCGGCAGGATCATGAACGGCAGCCAGATGTAGAGGAACACCAGGAAGGTGCCGATGTAGCTGATCGACAGCGACGGCCCGCCGATCACCGGCACCGCGAGAACCGCGTCCAGCAGCCAGGTCAGGTGCAGCTCGGCGAAGAGCCAGTTGAGGATGCCTTCCTTGGCCAGGATCAGCTTCCAGGAATAGACCCGCACCAGGTAGCTCGACCACAGCGGCAGCATGACGGCGAGATAGAACAGCGCCTTCCAGCGGCCCCTGGCATAGCGCGCGGCGTAGTAGGCGATGGGAAAGGCGATCGCGGCGCTGGCCAGCGTCACCGCCGCCGCCATGGTCACGGTGCGGATGATGATGTCGAGGTTGGCCGGCTGCAGCAGCTCGCCGTAGGTCTTCAGCGTGAACTCGTACTGGATGAGGCCGGAGAACTCGTCGATCGAGAAGAAGCTCTGCAGCAGCAGCGCGAAGAGCGATCCCAGGTAGACGACGCCGAGCCACAGCAGCGGCGGCGCCAGCAGGATCACCAGCAGCAGACGCGGGCGCGTGACCAGGACGTCGGACAAGCGCCGCAGCGGGCCGCCGCCCCGCTCCACCGCCCCCCCCTCCACTGCCTGCGCCGTCAGCGCCGCGTCCGCCATCACGCACCCTCCCTCACGACGGGTCCATGGCATGCATGGCCGCGCGCGGCCAGGCGAGGCGCACGGCCTCGCCGGCGCGCGGCGGCGTGGCCTGCGCCGACGACAGCATCACCAGCAGCGTGGTGCCGGCGGCGGCCACGGCGAGACGGCGCGTCGCACCATGGAACTGCAGGCTGGCGACGCGCCCCTCGGCGACGATGCAGTCGTCCGGCACCGCCGCGCCCGGCGCCAGCAGCGCGATGCGCTCGGGCCGCAGGCTGACGAGGCCGCGCGTGCCGCAAAGCGTCTCGGCGACGGCCGGCTCCAGCACGTTGGACGAGCCGACGAAGCCGGCGACGAAGCGGTTGCGTGGCGCCTCGTAGATCTCCTCGGGGGTGCCGATCTGCATGATGCGGCCCTCGTTGAAGACCGCCAGGCGGTCGCTCATGGAGAGCGCTTCGCTCTGGTCGTGGGTGACGAAGACGAAGGTGATGCCGAGGCGCTGCTGCAGCTCTTTCAGTTCGACCTGCATCTGCTCGCGCAGCTTCAGATCGAGCGCGCCGAGCGGCTCGTCGAGCAGCAGCACCTTGGGTTCGCCGACCAGCGCGCGGGCCAGCGCGACGCGCTGACGCTGGCCGCCGGACAGCTGCACCGGGCGGCGGTCGTCGTAGCCTTCCAGCCGCACCAGGGCGAGCGCCTGGCGCGCCCTGTCGTGGCGCGCGGCCTTGCCGAGGCCGCGGATGCGCAGCGCGTAGGCGACGTTGTCCAGCACCGTCATGTGCGGGAACAGCGCGTAGTCCTGGAACACGGTGTTCACGTTGCGGCGATAGGCCGGCACGCCCTCGACGGTTTCGCCGAAGATCTCGATGTGGCCGGCATCGGGCTGCTCGAAGCCGGCGATGAGGCGCAGGCAAGTGGTCTTGCCGGAGCCCGAAGGCCCCAGCATGGCGAAGAACTCGCCGGCGCGGATGTCGAGGTCGACGGCGTCGACCGCCCGCACCTCGCCGAAGTGACGTGCCACCCGCTGGAAGCGCACGGCGACGGTTTCAGATGTCACGCCCGCCGCCTCTTTTCTTTCTGTCATGAAATTAGGACCTCATCCTGAGGAGCGCGGCCGGGCAAACGCCCGGCCGCGCGTCTCGAAGGATGTGCCACGCGCAAACGACGACTACCGGCCGCCCAACACGGCGATGTAGTCGGTCACCCAGCGGTAGTAGGGCACGCAGGTTTCCTGGGTCTCGCACTGGGAGACTGGCGTGCGCCAGAAGCTGATCCGCTCGAAGTTGCCGAGGCCGTTGGTCTCGCAGCCCTCGTCGCCCAGCAGGGCGTTACCCTTGCAGGCGTCCAACACCGCCGGCACCGAGCCGAACCAGGCAGCGAGATCGCCCTGCAGCTTCGGATTGATCGAGTGCTCCAGCCACAGGTAGGCGCAGTTCGGATGCGGCGCGTCCGCGTGCATCATGGTGGTGTCGGCCCAGCCGGTGGCGCCTTCCGACGGCACCGTGCTGGCGATGGGCTTGCCGTCGGCGACCAGCAGGTTCACCTGGAACGGCCAGGACGACGAGGCGGCGATGCCTTCGTTGTTGAAGTCGTCGATCTGCACGAAGGCGTCATGCCAGTAGCGGCTGACCAGTTCGCGCTGGCCGCGCAGCAGGTCGAGCGCCGCCTTGTACTGATCCTCGTTCAGCTCGTAGGGATCCACGATGCCCAGCTCGGGATTGTGGGCCTTCAGATAGAGCGCGGCGTCGGCGATGTAGATCGGCCCGTCGAAGGCCTGCACCCGGCCCTTGTTGGACTGGCCGTCCGGCAGGGTGGTCTCCTCGAACACCACCTTCCAGGAGGTCGGCGCCGTGCCTTTGAAGACCTCGGTGTTGTACATCAGCACGTTGGAGCCCCACTGGTAGGGCACGCCGTAGTGCACGCCATCCACCGTGTGCCAGCGCGCCGACTGCAGGCGCGGGTCCACCTTGGACCAGCTCGGCACCAGGTCGGTGTTGATCGGCTGCACCCGCTTGCCGGAGATGAGGCGCAGGCTGGCATCGCCCGAAGCGGTCACCAGGTCGAAGCCGCCCTCGTTCATCAGCGCGACCATTTCGTCGGAGGTCCCGGCGGTCTTCACGCGCACCTGGCAGCCGGTCTTGGCCTCGAAGTCGGTGACCCAGTCGAAGTTCTTGTCGGTCTCGCCGCGCTCGATGTAGCCCGGCCAGGCGACGATATCGACGACGCCCTCGCCGGCGCCGATCTCCGTCTTCATCTCAGCGGCCGCAAGCGGCCCCTGCAGAACGAAAACCGCTGCGACCGCGGTCGCAGCCTGTAGCAATTTGACCATCCGAAAGCTCCCCGTTTGCGGACTTTGCGCGCGGGGCCGCCTTTTCGCAGGCTTTTCTTGGCACGCCTGAAGGCTGTTGCACCGCCGCTGAGGCCGGAAGCATAGCGATGCCGGAAGAGTTTTCGCCAATTCAAAATGTTAAAATGACTTATCGGAAAAACCGATAGCTGCTTCTAGGCTCAGCGCCGTCGTTGCGTCACCGCCAGGTCGATGAAGGTCTCGGCGACCGGTGCCAGCGGCAGGCCCTTGCGCCAGGCGACGCCCACGGTCAGTTCCGGCAGGGTCTCCTTGATCGGCCGCGCCTCGATGCGGTCGCCTTCCAGCGACCACGGCCGGTAGGCGAGATCCGGCAGCACCGCGATGCCGGCGCCGGTCGCCACCAGGCTGCGCACCGCCTCCACCGAACGGGTGCGGAAGGCGACCTTGGGGCGCACGCCGGCCTGGCGCCAGTAGCGCCCCGTAACCTCCTCCACCTCGTCGACCGACAGCACGATCAGTGCCTCCTCGGCCATCTCGGTGAGGCTGACCGGGCCGCTGCGCAGCAGCCGGTGGCCGCTCGGCAGCCACAGGTGATAGCTGGAGGTCTGCAGGGTCTCGGTCTCCAGCGCGACGTTGTCGCGCAGGTTCGAGACGATGATGACGGCGACGTCGATCTCGCCGTTCAGCAGCAGGTGCTCCAGGTAGTCGCGGGTGTCCTCCACGGCGCTCACCTGCACCGCCGGGAAGACCCGGCGGAAGCGCGCCAGCAGATCGGAAAGGCAGTAGCCGGCGACCAGGGTGGTGACGCCGATGTGCAGGCTGCCGGCCAGCGGCGCCTCCTGGTCGCGCAGCGCGCTCTGCGCGTCGGACACCTCGGCAAGGATGCGGTGGGCGTGGCGCAGGAACTGCTGGCCCTTGTAGCTGAGGGCGACGCCGCGCGCCTGGCGTTCGATCAGCTGGACGCCCAGATCGTCCTCCAGCCCCTTGATCGCCTCGGTGACGGTGGACTGCGAGACGGAGAGCTGCTGGGCGGCGCCGGTCACCGAGCCGTTTTCGGCTACGGCGATGAAATAGCGGACCTGTCGAAGGGAAAGAGCCATGGCAGCACAGTAGCATGCGGCGATTTCTTACGCCGCAGCATCATTATGCGCCGCCGCCCTTACGGATCAGAAATTGATCAGCCCGAACAGGAAGGTAACGCCGACCACCACCACGACCGCGACCAGGATGCCCTCGGCCCAGCGCCACAGACGCCGGCGTTCGCTGCCTTCCTGCTCGCTCTCGATCACTGAACGATACATCGCTTCATCCTCCCCTGAACGGGCTCCCGCTGCGCGGCTCCCCGATACGATGCCCGCTGCCACCGGCCCTCTTCCGGGGTCCTTGCCGCGGCGGACACGCTTCCCTGCAGACGACGATACCAAATCGCCGGGCCGGGGAGAAGATGACTCGAAAGGGGAAAGCCTATCCGGCCGGCTCGCGCCAGAACACACCGGCCAGCAGCATGTCGACCTGCGCGCCGTCGCGCGCCAGGGGCAGCAGCAGGCGCTGATAGGGTTGCCGGCGGCCATGGCTGCCCGCCGCAATCTTGCTGACGGTCAGGCAGGGCCGCCGCTCGCGGATGACGTAGCGATAATCTTCAAGAATTCGTTCCCAATCCTTGCTGGAATAGACATCCCCAAGGGCCAGACCCGTGGTGTCGCGACCGAACCAGCCGACCAGTGCGGTCCCCACCAGGCGGAACCGCAAATCATCGGGGGCGGCCACATCCACCAGCATCAGATTGGGCAGCAGCCCTGGAATATCGAGAGGATCGAGGTGCTGGCGGCCCGGCAGCCGCGCGCCCGGCCGGCGTCCGTCCCAGTAGTCGTAGAGGGCGCGCAAGCCGCTATGTGCGATCGCCTGCGGCTGCGGGTCGTAGACCACTTGCGCCATGATATTTCTCTGTTGTGTTCCTGGCTAAATTAATTAGATTTTAGGACAATTCGGAATAGTCTACATGACGCAGAGGGCGTAAATTCGTCATTGCGGTGCAACATTTTTGTTGCATTCAAATGCTGGCCCCGGTATCACCGCGGCCATGAGTGACTCCACGAAAAACTCCAAGCCCAAGTCAGACCGCGCCTACGAGAAGAAGCGTCGGAGCTGCCTGATGTGCAGTTCCGAGTTCGTCTCTTCGTGGCCGGGCGAGCGGGTTTGCCAGTCCTGCAAGTCCACCAGCGCGTGGCGTGAAGGCATCGCCGCCTAAGCCAGCGCCTACCCTACCTGAGTGCTGATGCCGTGGCCGCCGGCCGCGTGGCAGCCGCAGTCCGGTGGCCGCATTCCGGTGGCTGAGTAGCATCGGTAACCAACCGAAAACACTGGCAAATTCCGCACGAGCACGCCCCGGAAGCGGGAGCCGTGCCGCTGCCCCCCTTGGGGCCGCAGCCGTCCGGCACTTCGCCCGCTAAGGCCTGCCGCTACGACTTGATGTCGAGCAGGCTGTCGATGACCTCGTCCTGGGTCCGGAACGCCTTGGCATTGGCCTCGTAGGCGCGCTGTGCCTGGATCTGGGTCACCAGCTCCTCGGCCAGATTCACGTTGGCGATCGCGGCCACGCCGTTGGCGTCGGCGTCGGGATTGCCGGGCGCATACACTTCGACCGAGGGCGGCGTCACCGGGCGGACCTCGGCACGCACGCCGCCGCCGGCGGTGGTGACGTCCTGGGTGCGCTTGGGCACATAGGCGCCAGGCTGCCCGCCTGACTCAACCGGCGGGCCGTCCTTGCGGACGCCGCGGGTGGTCATGTTGGCAACGTTGTCGGCGGATACCGCCAGGCGCTTGCTCTGGGCCATCAGGCCCGACAGCGAAGCCGAAAATGCGGCAATCATGGGCGCCCCTTCCCTCTTCTGATACGACCCGACATTTTACCGCCTTTGCGGCTACCCAATCAAATGTTTGATTTTTATATACTTTTGTCGCAAATCACGAAAATTCCGGGGGCCGGGGGTGGCGCCGGGCCGCGTCTCACCTATATTGGCTTGATATATACCGCTTCGATATATTGAATACACTCCGCGCGCAGCCCCTCTCAGGAGAACACCCGCCATGGACGTTAAGACCCTTTGCCTGGGCGTGCTGTCCCGCGGCGAGGCCAGCGGCTACGAGATCAAGAAGGCCTTCGAGGAAGGCCCGTTCAGCCACTTTCACCAGGCCAGCTTCGGGTCGATCTATCCCGCTCTCAACGCCTTGAGCACCGAAGGCCTGGTCCAGCTGCGCGCGCAGGCGCAGGACAAGCGGCCGGACAAGAAGATCTACTCGATCACCGCCAAGGGGCGGAATGCCCTGATCGCGGCGCTGATGGTGGAGCCGGCGCCGGACGTCATGCGCTCCGATTTCCTTTTCATTCTTTCCTTCGCCCAGTACCTGCCGCCGGCCCGCGTCGACCGGCTGATCGGCGAGCGCATCGCCTGGTACCGCGCCATGCTGGCGCGCATGGAAAGCTGCAGCTGCGCCGAGCGCCCGGCCGGCACCGACTTCGTGCGCGGCATGGGCATCGCCGTCTACCGCGCGGCCGCCGACTATCTCGAGGCCCACCGCGCCGAGCTGGTCGCCGAGATCGGCGACGTGCCGCTGCAGGTCGCCGAGTAGCGGCGAGGACAAAAGCGATGCGACAGCGGACACGAAACCGGCCGACCGTTCGTAGGGATAGCATGACCGGCGGCAAAACCTTTTACCATGTAAACGATCCGGGCCGGCCCCTGGCCGCCCGAAGCAAGAGTCCCGCGCAATGAAACGGTCCCTCCTCTTTGCCGTGCTGCTGGCCATCGGCGCCACGCTCTGGGTGCTCTCCGGCCAGTTCGGCGAGACCGGCAGCGCGCCCGAAGCGCAGAAGCCGCCGGTCGACCTGACCGCGCTCAACGCGCCGCCGCTGGTGCGCGTGCGGCCCTCGACCGCCGAGCCCCACGCGGTCATCGACCTGCTGCGCGGCCGCACCGAAGCCAACCGCCTGGTCGAGATCCGCTCGGAGACCGACGGGCGGATCGTCGAGCTGAGCGTCGAGGACGGCACCCGGGTCACCGCCGGCGAGGTCATCGCCAAGCTGGCGGCCGGCGACCGCCCGGCCCGCCTGGCCGAAGCCAAGGCCCTGCTAGCACAGCGCAAGATCGAGCACGAGGCCGACCGCAAGCTGTCGCAGAAAGGCTTCCGCGCCGAAACCCAGGTGGCGGCCACGCAGGCATCGCTGGAGGCGGCCGAGGCCGCAGTGAAGATCGCCGAGGTGGAGCTCAGCTACACGACCATCCGCGCGCCCTTCGACGGCGTCGTCGACCAGCGCATGGTCGAGATCGGCGACTTCGTCGACCGCGCCGATCCCATCGCCCAGCTGGTCGAGCTCGACCCCATGCTGATCGTCACCCAGGTGAACGAGCGTGACGTGCAGCGCCTCACCCTCGGCACGCCCGGTCAGGCGCGCCTGATGACCGGTGAGACCGTGGCCGGATTCATCCGCCACATCTCCGCCGTCGCCGACGAGGCGACCCGCACCTTCCGCGTCGAGCTGGAAGTGCCGAACCCCGCCCACAGCATCTCCGCCGGCATGACGGCCGAGATCGCGCTGCCGCTCAGCGAGGTCAAGGCGCACCGGGTCTCGCCCGCCGTGCTGACGCTGTCCGATGCCGGCGACATCGGCGTCAAGACGGTCGATGCCGACAGCCGCGTGGTGTTTCATCCCGTCAAGATCGTCGACACCGACGCCGAAGGCATGTGGATCACCGGCCTGCCGGACGAGGCCACCCTGATCACCGTCGGCCAGGAGTACGTCGGCAACGGCGACACGGTGCGCGGCGTGTCGGAATCCGAGATCGAGCAGAACCTGGAGGGGCTGTCGTCGTGAACGCGATCATCGACGCCGCCATCTCCCACAGCCGCACGGTCATCCTGACCCTGGTGCTGATCCTGGTCGCCGGCACCGTCGCCTACCAGACAATCCCCAAGGAAGACTCGCCCGACGTCAACATCCCGACGCTCTACGTCAGCATGGTGCACGAAGGTATCTCGCCGGAGGACGCCGAGCGCCTGCTCATCAAGCCGATGGAAAAAGAGCTGCGCGCCATCGAAGGCGTTAAGGAGATGACCTCCACCGCTTACCTGGGCGGCGCCAACGTGGTGATGGAGTTCGACGCCGGCTTCGATGCCGACATGGCGCTGATCGACGTGCGCGAGAAGGTCGATCTCGCCAAGGCGGAGCTGCCGGAAGACGCCGAAGAACCGACGGTCCACGAGATCAACCTGTCGCTCTTCCCGGTGCTCACCGTCTCGCTGTCGGGCAGCGCGCCGGAGCGCACCCTGCTGCGCATCGCGCGCGACCTGCAGGACCGCATCGAAGGCATCTCAAGCGTGCTGGAGGCCGAGATCGTCGGCGACCGCGACGAGTTGCTGGAGGTCATCATCGATCCCCTGGCGCTGGAGAGCTACAACCTCGACGCCGAGGACATCCTCACCATGGTGTCGAAGTCCAACCTGGTGATCGCCGCCGGCTCGCTGGACACCGGCCAGGGCCGCTTCGCGGTAAAGGTGCCCGGCCTGTTCGAGACCATGGAGGACATCGTCAACCTGCCGGTGAAGGTCAGCGGCGACGCGGTCGTACGCTTCCGCGACATCGCCACCCTGCACCGCACCTTCAAGGACTCCGACGGCTACGCGCGGCTCAACGGCCAGCCTTCCCTCGCGCTCGAGGTGTCCAAGCGGACCGGCGAGAACATCATCGAGACCATCGAGCAGGTGCGCGCGGTGGTCGAGGCATCGCGCGACACCTGGCCCTCGACGGTCAGCGTCGCCTACAGCCAGGACAAGTCGACCGATATCCGCAACAACCTGCTGGACCTGCAGAACAACGTGCTGAGTGCGATCCTGCTGGTCATGGTGGTGGTGGTCGCGGCCCTGGGCATCCGCTCGGCCTGCTTCGTCGGCATCGCCATCCCGGGCTCTTTCCTCACCGGCATCCTGGTGCTGGCGGTGGCCGGCCTGACGGTCAACATCGTGGTGCTGTTCGCCCTCATCCTGGCCGTCGGCATGCTGGTCGACGGCGCCATCGTGGTGACCGAGTACGCCGACCGCAAGATGAGCGAGGGGCTGCCGAAGAAGGAGGCCTACGCCCTGGCCGGCAAGCGCATGGCCTGGCCGATCATCGCCGCCACGGCGACCACGCTGGCCGCTTTCCTGCCGCTGATGTTCTGGCCGGGCACGGTCGGCGAGTTCATGAAGTTCCTGCCGCTGACCCTGATCGCGACGCTGACCGCCTCGCTGGCCATGGCCTTGATCTTCGTGCCCACCCTCGGCTCGGTGTTCGGCAAGGCCGGCGGCGCCGCCGACCCGGAGACCATGAAGGCGCTGGCCGCCGGCGAGAGCGGCGACCTCAACGACATCAAGGGCTGGACCGGGCGCTACCTCAAAGTCCTGAATGCCGCGCTCAACCACCCGGGCAAGATCCTGCTGGCCGCTGTGGCGTCGCTGGTCCTGGTGATGGGTGCCTACGCCACCTTCGGGCGCGGCGTCGAGTTCTTCCCGGACGTGGAGCCGCAGAACGCCGTGCTGCAGCTCCACGCGCGCGGCAACCTCTCGGTCGACGAGCGCGACGCCCTGGTCCGCCAGGTCGAGCAGGTCGTGCTGGCGATCCAGCGCGAGCACGGCGAGTTCCACGCCATCACCTCGCAGTCCATGGCTTCCTCCGGTCAGCAGGGCGGCGATGAGGCGGAAGACGTCATCGGCAAGATCACCCTGGAGTTCACAGACTGGTTCACACGCCGGCCGGCCGACGAGATCCTGGGCGAGATCCGCCGGCGCAGCGAGATCTTCGCCGGCATCTTCGTCGAGGCCCGCAAGGAAGAAGCCGGCCCGCCGGTCGGCAAGCCGGTGCAGGTCGAGGTCTCCTCCTCCAATCCGGCGCTCATCGAGCCGGCGGTCAAGCGCATCGCCCAGGCGATGGCCGAGATGGACGGCTTCATCGACATCGAGGACGGCGCCCAGATCCCCGGCATCGAGTGGGAGCTGTCGGTCGACCGCGCGCAGGCCGCCAAGTTCGGCGCCGATATCAGCTTGATCGGCAGCTACGTGCGGATGATCACCAACGGCATGAAGCTCGGCGAGTACCGACCCGACGACAGCAGCGAAGAAATCGACATCGTGGTGCGCCTGCCCGAGGCTTATCGCACCATCGAGCAGCTCGACCGCATCCGCATGCAGACTTCCGCCGGCCTGGTGCCGATCTCCAACTTCGTGACCCGCTTGCCCAAGCAGAAGGTCGGCCAGCTGAAGCGCACCGACGGCAACCGCGCCATGACGGTGAAGGCCGACGTGGCGCCCGGCCTGCTGGTCGACGACAAGGTGCAGCAGGTTCGCAGCTGGCTGGCGAGCCAGCAGTTCGATTCGCGCCTCACCTTTCAGTTCAAGGGTGAGGACGAGGAGCAGAAAGCCGCTTCCGATTTCCTCGGCAAGGCTTTCGCGGTCGCCCTCTTCCTCATGGCGATCATCCTGGTGACGCAGTTCAACAGCTTCTACAGCGCGGGCCTGATCCTCAGCGCGGTCATCATGTCCACCGTCGGCGTGATGATCGGCCTGCTGGTCACCCACCAGCCCTTCGGCATCGTCATGTCGGGCATCGGCGTCATCGCGCTGGCGGGCATCGTGGTGAACAACAACATCGTGCTGATCGACACCTTCGACCGCCTGCGCGAGACCACGCAATCGGCACGCGAGGCGATCCTGCGCACCGGTGCCCAGCGCCTGCGCCCCGTGATGCTGACCACGATCACCACCATCCTGGGCCTCATGCCCATGGTGCTGGCCATGAACATCGACTTCTTCTCGCGCACGGTGCAAATCGGCGCGCCCTCGACCCAGTGGTGGCGCCAGCTGTCCACCGCCATCGTCTTCGGCCTGACCTTCGCGACCCTGCTGACCCTGGTGGTGACGCCCTCGGCGCTGATGGTGCGCGCAAACCTCAGCGCCTGGCGGGCGCGCCGCCGCGACCGGGGGGCGGCAAAGCGGACGGACGCGGACGCCGACGCCAAGACGCGCGGCAACGACAAGGCCGGCCGCCCGATCTCCGAAGCCGCGGAATAAGGCCTGTCAGCGCGGCGCGCCACCGGCGCCGGGCTGGAGCTTCAGCGCCGGCACGCTCCAGGGCTGCGCGGGGGCGGTATCAGAATGGTCGAAGCCGCGCAGCGTTTCCGGCAGCGCGAGCCCCAGGCCGATCGCATTCAGGTCGATGACGACGAACAATGCCTCGGGCTGGTCGCCGGCGCCGAGCGGCATGACCAGACGCCGATAGGCCAGCCAGCTGTGGTTCGGCCAGGGGAAGCGTCCTTCGTTGTAGGTGCAGCAGCCCTCGCGCGCGGCCAGGCCGTACTCGGAAAAGCAAAAGGTGAAGTCCGGCGAGCTGCCGACACCCCGCAGCAGCTCGCCGACGGTCATGCCGGTGAGATGCTGCCCCGTCGCCTGCTCGACGGCGGTGCCGACATTCACGAAACGCAGGGAATCGAGATCCCGATAGGGCCGGTCGATGCGGCAAAAAGCCGTGTTGGCCGCGGCGCTGCGCAACACGTCCAGCGTGATCTCTTCGCGCCGCGGCCAGGACCGCCGGGCGCGCTGCTGGTTCCAGAATTCGTAGAACGGCCTGAGGCGCCGGTGAGGAATTTGGTGCGAATCGGAAATCTTCATCCGCCGTCCCAACAATCAAAACGCGTACACCGAAAAGCCTAGCACCGCGGGGTTAACGGGAACCACCCCCGACCGCGGGAAGGCTTCTCAACCCAAGATTGCTTAACTTTGGCAGGTATTTGCCTTTCGCGGGGACAACGACGCGCCGCCGCTGGCAGGCTGCTAGATTTCGTCTTCCGGCAACACCGGATCGTCGGGCGTCTCCGCGACTCCGGCGCGCAGATCGCGGCGGTGTTGCAGCACCGAGAAGGGAATGCTGAGGAGGTAAATCACGGTGATCAGCGTCACCGTCACCCAGGTCTCGCTGATCAGCAGGGCGATGAACAGCACCAGCCCGATCAGCACGAAGAGCCGGGCCGGCGCGCGCAGCCTCAGCTTCTTGGCCGAGAAGGTCGGCACCCGGCTGACCATCAGCAAGGCCACCGCCAGCAGGGTGATCGCGTTCAGGAAATCGCTGCGCACCAGGCTGTCGCCGAACACGAAGCTCATGATCAGCGGCAGCATCGCGAGCCCGGCGGCGGCCGGCGCCGGCACGCCGACGAAATAGCGCGAGGCCAGTGGTGTCGGGTTCTCCTCCCCCAGCGCGGTGTTGAAGCGCGCCAGGCGCAGGGCGCAGCAGGCGGCGTAGACCAGGCAAGCGGCCCAGCCGATGCCGCCGGCATCCGACAGCGTCCAGAGATAAATCAAAATGGCCGGCGTGACGCCGAAAGCGATGACATCGGACAGCGAGTCGAGCTGGGCGCCCAACTCGCTGGTTGCCCCCATCAGGCGCGCGATGCGCCCGTCGAGGGCGTCAAACAGCATGGCCACAAGCACCGCCACCACCGCGACCTCCCAGCGGTCCTGCAGCGCAAAGCGGATCGCCGTCAGGCCGGAGCACAGTGCCAGCAGGGTCAAGGCATTGGGAATCAACCGATTGATGGACAGCGCCGTCACCCGGCGGCGGCGGAAGCGCGCCATGTGGAACCTCCTTCCTAACGTTCCTCGCCCTGCCGGGCGGTCTCGTCGGATTGCAGGTCCGCGATCACCGTCTCACCGGCGACGGCGGTCTGATAGGGCACCACCAGCGGATGGACGCCTTCGGGCAGGTAGACGTCCATACGGCTGCCGAAGCGGATGAGCCCGAAGACCTGCCCGGCGCGCACCGGCTCGCCCAGCTTCGCGTGGCAGACGATGCGCCGCGCCACCAGGCCGGCGATCTGCACGAAACCGAGGTCGACGCCGTCGTAAGTGGTCACCTTCAAGGCCATCCGTTCGTTGTCTTCCGAAGCCTTATCGAGGGCGGCGTTGACGAACTTGCCGGGTCGGTAAGACAGCGCCGTGATGGTGCCGTCCAGCGGTACCCGGTTGATGTGCACATTGAAGATATTGAGGAAGATCGAGATGCGGGTGAGCGGCTGGTCGCCCAGCTCCAACTCCGGCGGCGGCACCGCGCGTTCGATCGGCATCACCATGCCGTCGGCCGGCGCGATGACGAGGCCGACTCGCGTCGGGGTGACCCGCGGCGGATTGCGGAAAAAATAGGCACAGTAGGCCGCGGCCAGCAGGCCGAGCCAGAACAGCGGCTCCCACAGCAACCCGAGCAGCACAGCGGCCGCCAGGGCGATTCCGATGAAGGGCCAGCCGGCCCGGTGGATCGGCACGATAACGCTTCGAAACACGCGGATTTCCTGTCAGTTGCGGCGAATCGCTCAATCCCTACTAAAACACGCGGCGGCAGGGCAAGCAGTCGAAAAATCGCCTGAGAATGGTACTTTACCGAACCTTAAAAGCTCGCGTGCTACTCAACGTGTCATTATTCCTAGGGGAGCTAAGCCTTTGGACGACAAGGGCATCGAGGCGAGTGATTCAGCGGGCGCGGCGGGCTCCGGCAAGTCGGCCGTGCAGCAGGTCGCCAGCGCCACACTGCCTCTGGAGGTTGGAAGCGTCGCCCTGGGCGACGACGGCCACATCCGCCGCAGCGATGAAGACCGCCCGCTCTTCTTCCGTTTCAGCGCCTGCGGCATCGGATTCGAGGCCCATCTGGACAACCATGCGGCGCCGCTGCGCGTGCGGGCCAACCTGGGCAAGCTGCCGTTCAGCGCCGAGTCTCCGGAAGCCCGGCGGCTGGCCCGAACCGTCATCGCCGCCACCGACCGCCTGCGCCGCGGCCACATTCTGCTGACGGCGGAGCAGGACATGGTGCTGGAAGGCGAACTGACCCCACCGAGCCCGCGCACGCCGGTGAGCGTCATCGCCACCGCCGTCAGCCTGATCCTCGACTTCAAGCCCTATCTCGACCTGCTGGGCGAGGCCGTCGCCATCCGGCGCAGCCCGCCGCAGTCGAGCGACGACGCCGAACCCGCGCCCGCCAAAGCCTGATCCGCCTGTCGCGGCGTGCGTCGCTTGTGAAAATCAGCGTCAGTTGATCTTGGGAATCTCGAAGACCTGGCCGGGATAGATCAGGTCCGGATCGCGGATCTGTTCGCGGTTGGCCTGATAGATCACCGAGTATTGCAGCCCCCGCCCATAGGTGCGCCGCGCGATGCGCCACAGCGAGTTGCCCGGCTGGACGATGACGATTTCCTCCCCCGCCACCGGCACCCGCGCCGCCTCGCGCGAGAACGGCGTCTCCACGCGGGCGGTGACGCTGCCGCCGCCGTCCACCTGGTCGACGCGCAGGGCGTGCAGGCCTTCGGCCACGGGCTCCTGCGGCGCGTGGCTCCAGCGGCCTTCGGGGCCGGCGACGGTGTCGCCGACCAGCTTGTTGTTGAGATACAGCAGCATGCGGCTGCCCGGTGCCGCGCGGCCACCGATGACCGCCTGCCCGTTCTCGTCATAGTCGACGCTGTCGAGCACGAGGTCGCCCTGGGCGATGCCGTCCTCCTCCTGCGGCAGCACCTTGCTGGCGCCGCCGTCGCGCGGCGTCAGCACCGCCAGCACCTGCTGCTGCGGCTGCGCCGACGCGTCCGCTGCGGCGGCCTGGGAGGGCGATTGCCCAGTCTCGGGCAAAGCAGACTGGGGCAGCGCAGACCGGGGCGCGGCGGCCGCAGGCTCCGGCACCACGACCACGACGACTTCATCCGACAGGCGCGCCTCGCCTTCGACGCCCTGGGCGGCGATGCCGATCTCATGGCTGCCCGGCGCCAGCGGCTTGTCGGCGACGATGGCCCAACTGCCGCTGGCATCGGCCCTCGCGGTGCCGATGGCGGTACCGTCCTCAGTGCTCACCGTCACCTCGCTGTCAGGTGCCGCGCGCCCGGCGATCACCGTCTCGCCGGTCTTTTCGATGCGCACGACGTCGAAGCTGGGCGCCTCGTCCTGCGGCGCGCCCGCCGGGTCCGACGCGGCCGCCGTATTGTCCGGGGTTGCGTTCGGCTCCGCCTTGCGCGGCATGACTTGGATGACCGGACGCCCGCTGTCGGCGCCGCTGTCGCCGGCGGCGGGTGGCGCCGGCGGCGCGGGAGATGTGCTGTCGGCGGCCGGCGCGGCGGGCGTGGTGGCGGCGAGCCGTTCCGTTTCCGACTCATCACCGCCGAGCAGGAAGAACGCCAACAGGGCCGCCCCCATAACGGCGGCCGCACCGATTGCGATCAGAACCCTTTGCAAATCACCTAGCCTCCGCACCCCCAAGCCAGAAACCCTAGTACGCGGGCGGCGCGGGCGCAATGGCAGGCCGTGCGGCCTCAGGGCGTGGCTAGAGCCGGTAAACTCTTGAGATAGTTGGCAATTGCGGCCAGATCCTGGTCCGTCAGCTTGCCCGTGGAGTTTTCGATCACCTCGCCCATTGCCTCTCCGAGGAAGTCGCCATCGGGCGTAATCCCGGATTTCAACGCATAGGCGATGTCCGATTCGCTCCAGTCACCGAGCCCGCCGGGGCCCGGCGTGAGGTTAGGTATCTTGCCCCCCTCGGGACCCTGCGGATTGCCGGCGAGTTCGCGGCTGGTGTCCACCGCGCCGAGAAAGCCGCGCGGCGAATGGCACTCGCCGCAGTGGCCGAGGTGCCGCACCAGGTAGGCGCCGCGGTTCCACGTTGCATCCCTGCCCGCCTCGGGCGTGAAGGCGGCGCTGTCATGGTAGAGCGCCTGCCAGATGCCGAGGGTGAAGCGCAGGTTGAAGGGAAAGCCGAGATCGTGGTCGCGATTACTCTGCGTCACCGCCGGCTGCGCCATGAGATAGGCGTAGAGGTCGGCAATGTCCTGGTCGGTCATGCCGGCGTAGGAGGGATAGGGAAACGCCGGATAGTAGGGATCGCCGTCGGGCGAAGTGCCGTCGCGCAGCGCGCGCGCCAGATCGGCCACGCGCCAGGCGCCGATGCCCGTCGCCGGGTCCGGCGTGATGTTGGGCGTGATGAAGGTGCCGAACGGCGTGACCAGGGCCCGCCCGCCGGCCAGCGGCGCGCCGCCCCCTTTGCTGTCGGTGTGGCAGCCGAGACAGCCGGCGGCCTGGAAGACGTAGCGGCCGCGTTCGACCGCCGGGTCCTCCAGCGGCGCCGCCTCGGCCGCGCTGCCGTCCTGTTGGGCGACACCGTGGGGCACGGCGAGCAGCAGCAGCACGGCGGCAAGGACGGCCGGCAGCAGGGCGGGCCTCGCCGCCCGCCCCCACTGCCATTTCAGAAAGCGCAATCCCGTGCCGTTGAGCACCCCGCGGGCTACTCGACCTTCGGGCCGCGGAAGTCTTCGTGGCACCCGCCGCAGCCGTTCTTGCCCATATCGCCGAAAGCGGCCTGCACGGCCGCCATGTCGCCGCCCTTGATGACGCCCGCCAGGTCGGCGCTCTTGGTCTCGAGGATCTTGGCGTCCTCGACGAACGCGTCCCACATCAGCCAGATTTCCGGCTTGCCGCGGTTCTTGCCGACCGCGTCCATTTCGGAAAGGCTCGCCTCGGTCTCGAAGGCGGCAGGAATCTGTCCGGCGAGCTCGTTGATCTTCATCGCCGCCGTCTCCGCGGCGTCGGCGGTGTGTCCACCCTCTCCCTTCACGTACTCGGTGAGGGTCTTCATGTTGCCGCCGATCGACTTCATGAGTTCCTGGCGCTCCTTCACGGCCGCCATCTGCGCCGCGTCGGCAAGCTGCACCAGGTTGCCCTGGGCGGCGATGCCCAGCGAGTTCGCCCCGACGACAACACCGGCAGCAACCGCGACGACGCCCGCGGCCTTGAGGATGCTCTTGCTTTTCATATGACCCGCTCCTTCCTTGTTTACGCCCGCTGTGCGGTCAGCACGCGGGCATAGCGTTTGTTGGTTTCTCAGCGCGCCAATCCGAGCGGCATTCGGACCTAGCCCCGAGGCGACCTGATCTGGATGGGAGTGACAGGCCTGTGCTACAAGGCGATCACGAGAAGTGACGCGCCCCCAGACTACTGAATGGGTGTGTGAATTCAATGACGTCCTGTTCAGGGACCTGCCGGTAACGAGTTTGTGAACATGACCATCCGAGCGCTCTGCGTCTATTGCGGCTCCTCCAGCCAGGTCCGCCCCAGCCACCTGGAAGCCGCCCGGGAACTGGGCACGCTGGCCGCCCGCGCCGCGGTCGACATCGTCTACGGCGGCGGGCGCGTCGGCATGATGGGGGCGGTCGCCGCGGGGGCCCAGGCAGCCGGCGGGCGGGTCGTCGGCATCATCCCGCAGCACCTGGAGGACCTGGAGGCCGGCAACCGCAGCGCCACGGAGTACCTGGTGGTCGATTCGATGCATGCCCGCAAGCAGCTGATGGCCGAGCGCTCCGACGCCTTCTGCGCCCTGCCCGGCGGCCTCGGCACCCTGGACGAGGCCTTCGAGATCATCACCTGGCGCCAGCTGAAGCTGCACGACAAGCCGATCATCTTCGTCAACCTGGAAGGGTTCTGGGACCCGCTGCTGCGCCTTGTCGAGCATCAGACCGCCGAGGGCTACCTGCGCGGCGGCAGTGCCGGGCTGTTCCATGTGGTCGAGCGCGTCGACCAGGTGCTGGAAGCCGCCGCCAACGCCCCGCGCCCCAGCCTGCCCGACAAGATCGAGCGCATGTAGGCCCATCGCGCTTGCGCAGCCGATCTTGCGCAGAGCGGGCAGCCTGCTATCTTGCGCCGCAAAATCCGGCCGCGGACATGCAGTCCCGGCCGTCCTGGTCAGCACTCCCGGAGGAAAAATATGGGGAAAATCAAGGTCAAGGACCCGATTGTCGAGCTCGATGGCGACGAGATGACTCGCATCATCTGGGCGAAAATCAAGGACACGCTGATTCTCCCCTACCTTGACGTCGACCTGAAGTACTACGACCTCTCGGTCGAAAAGCGCGACGAGACCGAGGACCAGATCACCGTCGACGCCGCCGAGGCGATCAAGAAGTACCGTGTCGGCGTGAAGTGCGCGACCATCACCCCGGACGAGGGCCGCGTCGAGGAATTCGGCCTCAAGAAGATGTGGCGCTCGCCCAACGGCACCCTGCGCAACATCATCGGCGGCACCATCTTCCGCCAGCCGATCATCATCAGCAACGTGCCGCGCCTGGTGCCCGGCTGGACCCAGCCCATCGTCATCGGCCGCCATGCCTTCGGCGACCAGTACCGCGCCACCGACTTCAAGGTGCCCGGCCCCGGCAAGCTGACCATGACCTTCCAGCCGGCCGACGGCGGCAAGGCGACCAGCTACGACATCTTCGACTTCCCCGAAGCCGGCGTCGCCATGGGCATGTACAACCTGGACGAGTCGATCCGCGGCTTTGCCAGCGCGTGCCTGAACTACGGCCTCAATCTCGGCTGGCCGGTCTACCTCTCGACCAAGAACACCATCCTCAAGGTCTACGACGGGCGCTTCAAGGACATCTTCCAGGAAGTCTACGACAAGGACTTCAAGAAGGCCTTCGAGGCCAAGGGCATCCACTACGAGCACCGCCTGATCGACGACATGGTGGCGGCCGCGATGAAGTGGTCCGGCGGCTACGTCTGGGCTTGCAAGAACTACGACGGCGACGTGCAGTCCGACACCGTGGCGCAGGGCTTCGGCTCGCTGGGCCTGATGACCTCGGTGCTGATGACGCCCGACGGCAAGACCGTCGAGGCCGAGGCGGCGCACGGCACGGTGACGCGCCACTACCGCCTGCACCAGCAGGGCAAGCCGACCTCGACCAACCCGATCGCCTCGATCTTCGCCTGGACCCGCGGCCTGCACTTCCGCGGCGAGTTCGACGGCACGCCGGAGGTGGTGAAGTTCGCCGAGACGCTGGAGAAGGTCTGCATCCAGACCGTCGAGGACGGCCACATGACCAAGGATCTGGCGCTGCTGATCAGCCCGGACCAGAAGTGGATGACCACCGACGAGTTCATGGAAAAGCTGGACAAAAACCTGCAGAAGGCCATGGGCTGAGCGTGCCCAGGTGCTGACCCTCACCCCCAATACAAGGGAGTTCTTCGCATGAAGTCCCTGTTTTCTCTCATTGCAATTGGATTACTAGCCATGACGATTCAAACCAGCGATGCCGGCGCCGCGCCGGATCCCGAGAACGTCCTGGTCATGGAGCTGAAAGACGGCATCGTGAAGATCGAGATGCTGCCGGACCTCGCCCCACAGCACGTCGAACGCATCAAGACGCTGACGCGCCAGGGCTTTTACGACGGCATCGTGTTCCACCGTGTCATGGAAGGCTTCATGGCGCAGACCGGTGACCCGACCGGCACCGGGCGCGGCGGCTCCGACCTGCCCGACCTGCCGGCCGAGTTCTCCGCCGAGCCCTTCGAGCGCGGCGTCATCGGCATGGCGCGCACCCAGGACCCCAACAGCGCCAACAGCCAGTTCTTCATCACCTTCGCGCCGGCGCGCTTCCTCGACAAGCAGTACACCGTCTGGGGCCGCGTCATCGAAGGCATGGAGTACGTCGACCAGATCAAGAAGGCGCCGCGCGGCGACCAGAGCGGCACGGTGCGCGACCCCGACAAGATCATTTCGCTGAAGGTCGAGGCCGACATCAAGAACTGAAGCGGCGCCTTCAGGGCAGAGCAAACGAAACGGGCCGCGCGAAAGCGCGGCCCGTTTTCTTTTTCACTTACGCGCGGTTCTTACGAGGCGGCCAGCGCGGCCCAGGGCTTACGACGAAGCCGCCAGCGCTGCTTCGATCGCGGCGATGGCCTGCGGCGCCGCGGCGCCGTCGGGGCCGCCGGCCTGGGCCATGTCGGGACGGCCGCCGCCGCCCTTGCCGCCCAGCGCGTCGGAGCCGACCTTCACCAGGTCGACGGCGCTCGCCTTGCCGGTGGCGTCCTCGGTCACGCCGACGACCAGGGAAGCCTTGCCGTCGTTCACCGCGATCAGCACGACGACGCCGCTGCCGATCTTCTTCTTCAGGTCGTCGGCCAGCGGCTTCAAGTCCTTGGCCGGAATGCCGTCCAGCACCTTGGCGGCGAACTTCAGGCCGGCGACCTCGCGGAAGGTCTCTGCTTCGCCGTTGCCGCCACCGCCGCTCGCCAGCTTGCGCCGCAGCTCGCCCATCTCGCGCTCCAGGCGCTTGCGCTCGTCGAGCAGCGCCGAGAGGCGCCCGGGCAACTGGTCGGGCGACACCTTCAGCGCCGAGGCGGCATCGCGCAGCAGCTCTTCCTGGTGCTCGACGTAGCGGCGCGCCGCCTCGCCGACCACCGCTTCGATGCGGCGCACGCCGGCCGCCAGCGCGGTCTCACCGGTCAACTTGAAGAAGCCGATGTCGCCGGTACGGCGCACGTGGGTGCCGCCGCACAGCTCGGTCGAATAGGGCTTGCCGCCCTTGGTGGGATCGCTGCCGCCCATCGACAGCACGCGCACCTCGTCGCCGTACTTCTCGCCGAACAGAGCAAGGGCGCCGGCCTCGATCGCCTCGTCCGTGGTCATGAAGCGGGTCTCAACCGCGGCATTCTTGCGGATGCGGTCGTTCACCTCCGCCTCGACGGCGTGGACATCTTCCGGGGTCAGCGGCTTGGGATGGCTGATGTCGAAGCGCAGGCGGTCCTCGGCGACCAAGGATCCCTTCTGGGTGACGTGCTCGCCCAGGCGCCGGCGCAGGGCCTCGTGCAGCAGGTGGGTTGCCGAGTGGTGCGCGCGCAGCGCGGCGCGGCGGCGCCCGTCGACGCGCATCTCCACCGCCTGGCCGACCTTCAGGCTGCCATGGGTCAGCTTGCCGATATGAACATGCAGGTCGCCCAGCTTCTTCTGGGTGTCTTGCACTTCCATCTCGCCGCCCCCGGCGCTGAACACCGCACCGTGGTCGCCCTGCTGGCCGCCGGACTCGCCGTAGAACGGGGTCTGGTTGGTGACCAGCTGGACCTCGTCGCCGGCCTTGGCCTGCTGGACCTCCTTGCCGTCCACCACCAGGGCGACGATCTGGCCCTCCGCCTCCTCGGCGTCGTAGCCGAGGAACTCGGTGGCGCCCAGGCGCTCGCGCAGCTCGAACCACAAGGATTCGGTGGCCGCCTCGCCGGAGCCCGACCACGCCTTGCGCGCGGCCGCGCGCTGGCGCGCCATGGCCTCATCGAAGCCGGCGGTGTCGACGCCGCGGCCCTGGCCGCGCAGGATGTCCTGCGTCAGATCGAGCGGAAAGCCATAGGTGTCGTAAAGCTTGAAGGCGACCTCGCCGGGCAGCGCCTGGCTGCCGCCGAGCCTGCCGGTCTCTTCCTCCAGCAGCTTCAGGCCGCGGCCGAGGGTATCCTTGAAGCGGCCTTCTTCCAGCTTCAGGGTTTCGGTGACCAGCGCGGAGGCGCGGTTCAGCTCCGGAAAGGCCGCGCCCATCATGCCGGTGAGGGTCGGCACCAGGCGCCACATCAGCGGGTCCTTGCAGCCCAGCTTGTGGGCGTGGCGCATGCCGCGGCGCATGATCCGGCGCAGCACGTAGCCGCGCCCCTCGTTGGACGGCAGCACGCCGTCGGCGATGAGGAAAGCGCTGGCGCGCAGATGATCGGCGATGACCCGGTGGGAGACCGCGTGCTCGCCGTCGGCCGGCTGGCCGGAGGCCTCCGCCGAGGCCTCGATGATGGCGCGCAGCAGGTCGGTGTCGTAGTTGTCGTGCTTGCCCTGCAGCACCGCGGCGATGCGCTCCAGGCCCATGCCGGTGTCGATCGACGGGCGCGGCAGGTCGCGCCGCGTTTCCTTGTCGATCTGCTCGAACTGCATGAAGACGAGATTCCAGATCTCGATGAAGCGGTCGCCGTCCTCGTCGGGGCTGCCCGGCGGGCCGCCGGGGATGTGCGCGCCGTGGTCGTAGAAGATCTCCGAGCAGGGCCCGCAGGGGCCGGTGTCGCCCATGGCCCAGAAGTTGTCCGAGGTGGCGATGCGGATGATGCGCTCCTCGGGCAGGCCGGCGATCTTCTTCCACAGCGCGGCGGCCTCGTCGTCCTCGGAATAGACCGTGACCAGCAGGCGGTCCTTGTTCAGGCCGAACTCCTTGGTCACCAGGTTCCACGCCAGCTCGATGGCGCGGTCCTTGAAATAGTCGCCGAAGGAGAAGTTCCCCAGCATCTCGAAGAAGGTGTGGTGGCGCGCGGTATAGCCGACGTTTTCCAGGTCGTTGTGCTTGCCGCCGGCGCGCACGCACTTCTGCGAGGTCGCAGCGCGGTCGTAGGGCCGCTTTTCGTTGCCGGTGAAGACGTTCTTGAACTGCACCATGCCGGCGTTGGTGAACAGCAGCGTCGGATCGTTGCGCGGCACCAGCGGCGAGGAGCTGACGACCTCGTGGCCGTTGCGCTCGAAGTAGCTCAGGAAGGCTGAGCGGATGTCATTACCGGTCGTCATGATTAGTAGATATTATCCCTTAGCTTGCATCGCAAGCTGGAACCCTTCTAATTTCTAGCGGCGGCCCGCGGTCCCCGCGGATTGCGGGGCGCGCCAGGCGCGCGAAAGCGCAGCGTTGTAGCGTGCCCCAGGGGGGCTGTCCACTGAAAGGCCCTGCAGGGCCCGGCGGTAAAAACGATGAAAGACCCTGGCATTTTGCCGTCCCGCCCCCTATGTGAGGGCCCAGGACAAGCAACCGGGCAGGGTCACAGACTTAGCCTAGCCAAGCCCCGTCGCAGGAGTTAGTTTCACCCCCATGCCTCACTTCGACATGTCGCTCCGCCCTTCCGGCGGCAGCCTTCATCGTGGCCTCAAGCCCGCGGCGCTGTCCGCCGGCCTGACCGCTCTCCTGCGCGGCGCAGCGCTGACGGCCGTTCTCGCCGCCGCCTTGCAGGGTTTCACCACGGGCGCCCAGGCCCAGACGCAACAGCCCGCGCCGGCGCCGCAGGGCCAGGCGCCGGCCGCGCCGGACCAGCAGTTCGGCGACTGGATGCGGCGCTGCACGCCCAATCCGCCGCCGCAGGCCTCGCCGCCGCCAGCCGGCAAGCAGGAGGTCTGCTTCCTCATCCAGCAGGTCTCGGACCGCAACACGCAGAACCCGATCCTCAAGATCACCATCGGCTTCTTCGGCCCCCAGCGCCAGGCCGGCGCGGTGATCGCCATGCCGCTGGGCGTGCCGCTGACGCAAGGCCTGCAGCTCAGCGTCGACGGCGCGGAGATCCGCCAGGTGCCCTTCCAGGTCTGCCGCCGCGACGGCTGCACGGCTTTCGTGCCGCTGAATGAACCGGCGGTCAGCGCCTTCAAGGCCGGCGCCCAGGCGGTCGCGAGGGTCGACAACGGCCAGGGCGAAGGGCTGAACCTGCCGATCTCGCTGGCGGGATTCACCGCCGGTTACGGATCGATCCAGTAATATCTGAGACAAGCCCCATAAGTAGCTGACTTAGAAAAAGAAAACGGGCCCTTTCGGGCCCGTTTTTTCGTTGGCTTGGGGCACCCACCTCACCTGAGATCTCAGGTGAGGTGCCGCCGGATCAGGAGGCTTCGGCTTCCTCGCCGCTCCCCTCGTCTCCCTCGCCGTCGGGGCCTTCCAGCATCGCTGCCGACACCAGTCCGGCGTTCGCGCGGATCTTCGCTTCGATCTGCTGGGCGATCTCCGGATTCTCCTTGAGGAAGGTCTTGGCATTCTCGCGGCCCTGCCCGATGCGCTGGCCTTCGTAGGAGAACCAGGCGCCGGCCTTGTCGACGATGTTGGCCTGCACGCCGAGGTCCAGCAGCTCGCCGGTCTTGGAGATGCCCTGGCCGTAGGTGATGTCGAACTCGACGACACGGAAGGGCGGCGCCATCTTGTTCTTCACCACCTTCACCCGGGTCTGGTTGCCGACCACGACGTCGCGGTCCTTAATGGCACCGATGCGGCGGATGTCGAGACGCACCGAGGAATAGAACTTCAGCGCGTTGCCGCCGGTGGTGGTCTCCGGGTTGCCGAACATGACGCCGATCTTCATGCGGATCTGGTTGATGAAGATCACCAGGGTATGGGACTTGGAGATCGACGCGGTCAGCTTGCGCAGCGCCTGGCTCATGAGACGCGCGTGCAGGCCGGGCAGCGAATCACCCATCTCGCCTTCCAGCTCGGCCCGCGGCACCAGGGCCGCCACCGAGTCGATCACCAGCACGTCGATGGCGCCGGAGCGCACCAGGGTGTCGGCGATCTCCAGCGCCTGCTCGCCGGCGTCCGGCTGGGAAATCAGCAGCTCCTCGACATTGCAGCCCAGCTTGCCGGCATAGACCGGATCCAGCGCATGCTCGGCATCGACAAAGGCGCAGGTGCCGCCGCCCTTCTGGGCCTCGGCCACGACGTGAAGCGCCAGGGTGGTCTTGCCCGAGCTTTCCGGGCCGTAGATCTCGACGACACGCCCGCGCGGCAGCCCGCCGATGCCAAGCCCGATGTCGAGCCCCAGGGAGCCGGTGGAGATCACCTCGGCCTCGACCACCTGGTCGGCGCCGAGCTTCATGATCGAGCCCTTGCCGAAGGCCCGCTCGATCTGCCCCAGGGCCGCGTCCAACGCCTTCTTCTTGTCCACCGTGTCTTTCTCCACCAACCGTAGTGCGTTCTGAGCCATGGGCTTGAGCTCCCTTATGTCATAGGGGGTGAGGGACTGCAATGCAGCCCATCTGTACCAGCTTTGTTCTCATCGCGTCCAGCAAAAAGCGGATCAAAATGAGAACATTCCCTAAAAGTTGAGACAAATTGCCCTAGTTGGTGATGTCCGGGGCCGGAGGGGAGAACATTCGCGAACCGCTAGTTGCCGAGCACTTCCTTCACCATCTCGGCGAATTTTCCGAGGCCGAACGGACGTCTACGAGCGAGAGTCCGACAAGTAGGTCGCTACCGAGAGCGACAGGCGGAACTCCGAGAGCCGGTGGATCAGCGTTTCGCCCAAGTCTATCGAAACCATCACCTTGTTGTCGTCCAGCATAAGCCCGATATCGAGGATGCGAAACTCCACGTCATCGAGGCGAGACAGGGCCGCCAATCGTTCGGCATGACCTGAAAGAAACTCTTCGATTTTCGAAACGAGGTCATTGGGACTGTCCTCATCCCCCACATTATAATGCAGGCAGACTACCTCGGCGCCATCTTGTCCGGGGGTGTCGACCCGGTAAGGCTCCAGCTTCAGGACGTCTACCACGGCAGCGGGATCAACCGTTGCGCCGCCAATGCGCAGAACACAGATCATCCCAGTTCTTCCCTGACCAATTTATTCGCCGAGCACTTCCTTCACCTTGCCGGCGAGCTGCTTGAGGCTGAAAGGCTTGGGCAGGAAGTGGATGCCGGTGTCCTCGTCGAGGCGCTTTCTGAAGCTGTCCTCGGCGTAACCGGAGATGAAGATGACCTTCAGATCCGGGCGGGTCTGGCGCACCTCCTTGACGAGGCTGGGCCCGTCGAGACGCGGCATGACCACATCGGTCACCAGCAGGTCGATGGGGTCCTGCTGCTTGCTCAGGATCTCCAGCGCGGTCTCGCCGGAATTGGCCTCCAGCACGATGTAGCCCTTGTTGCGCAGGGCCCGCGCCGAGAAGGCGCGCACGGCGTCCTCGTCCTCCACCAGCAGCAGGGTGCCGGCGCCGGTCAGGTCGCGGCGGTCCTGCGCCTCGGCCTCCTGGATGGTGGCGGCGACCTCCTGCTCGGCGACGGCGGGCAGGAAGATGGAAAACGTCGTCCCCTCGCCCAGCGTGCTTTCGACGAAGACGTAGCCGCCGGTCTGCTTGACGATGCCGTAGACCGTGGAGAGACCGAGGCCGGTGCCGGCACCGACCTCCTTGGTCGAGAAGAAGGGATCGAAGATGCGGTCGAGGTTCTCCACCGGAATGCCGCAGCCGGTGTCCGTCACCTCGACGACGGTGTAGTTGCCCGGCGGCATGGTCTCGTCCTTCAGCTTGCGCGCGCGCTCCACCTTCACGCCGGCGGTACGGATGTTGAGCACGCCGCCGCCGTCCATGGCGTCGCGGGCGTTGACCGCCAGGTTGATGATGACCTGCTCGAGCTGGCCCTGGTCGGCCTTGATCATGCCGAGGTCGCGGCCGTGGCTCATCTTCAGCTCGATGTTCTCGCCGATGAGGCGGCGCAGTAGATGCGACAGCTCGGCCAGGATGTCGGTGAGGTTCAGGAGGCGCGGCTGCAGCGTCTGCTGGCGCGAGAATGCGAGCAGCTGGCGCACCAGGTTGGCGGCGCGGTTGGCGTTCTGCTTGATCTGCATGATGTCGGCGAAGGACTGGTCGCCCGGCCGGTGGCGCAGCAGCAGCAGATCGGAAAATCCGATCATCGCCGTCAGCAGGTTGTTGAAGTCGTGGGCGATGCCGCCGGCCAGCTGACCCACCGCCTGCATCTTCTGCGACTGGGCGAACTGGCGCTCGAGGTTCTTCTGCTCGGTGGAATCGATGAAGTGCACCACGAAGCCGGCGAGCGAGCCGTCGCTGCCCTCGGTGCGGTTCACATAGAGAGTGCAGACCGGCCCCTCGGCACTCGCCAGGCGGACCTCCAGCGGCAGCGCCCGGCGGTTCGCCGCTTTGTCCGCGGTGGGCACCAGCGCCGCCTTCAGGGCCTCGACGTCATCCTTGGCCACCAGGTCGAACAGCGAGACCGAGCGCAGCGCCTGGCGCTCGCGTCCGATGAGACGGCCGAGGGCGTCGTTGCACTCCTGGATCGCCCCCTTGGGATCGATGAGGGCGATACCCGCCGGCGCCTTGGCGAAGAGCTGCTCGAAGCGGTGCTCGGATTCCTCCAGCGCCGCGGCCATGGCCATCTCGCGCGAGAGGTCGCGCACCACCGAGCGGGTACGCAGCACCCTGTCGTCCTCGCCGGTCACCACGTCCTGGCGGATCGAGGCGCGGAAGGTCTCGCCGTCGGCGTCCTTCAGCAGCACCTCGCCCTGGGAAGCCCCGGGCAGGCCGAAGGGATCGTAGGACGGCGTGCCCGCCGGCACATTGGCGACCACGTCGTGCAGGCGCACCCGGCCCAGTTCCAGGTCGTTCTGCGCCAGGCCCAGCCATTCGCAGAGCGTGTGGTTGGCGAACAGGAAGCGCCCTTCGGCATCGGCCGAGTAGAAGCCGACCGGCGCGTTCTCCAGCAGGTCGACGAAGCGCTCCTGCTCCTCGCGCATGATCTGTTCCATCTGGCGGCGCGGCGTGATGTCGTCGACCACCCAGTAGACGTAGCCGGGATAGCCGGGCAGCGGATAGGCCGCGACGAAGCGCCAGTCGTAGCCGCTCCTGCGGCCGGCCCCGCCACCCGGGGGCCCCGCGGCGGGGACGCGGATCTCGGCCTGGCCGAGCAGCCCGCGCTGGGCCTGCTGGTCGATCTGCTCGATCTGGCGGCGCGCCTCCGGGTCGCTTTTGACCTGCTCCAGGAGCAATTCGGGAATCGGCCGCTCGTCGCCGCCGAAAAAGGACTCCAGCGCCGGATTGGCCAGGATGCTGCGCCCGGCGGGCGAGACCACCTGCCAAGGCTTGGGCACGGCGGCGAAGACCGACTGGCACAGGCTGGGCCGCCGGCGCTGCCAGTACCAGAGCGCGCCCGCGCCGGCCGCCCCGCCCAGGGCGGCGCCGATGACGAATGTGAGCAGGCTCAGCAAATGGGGGGCCTCCCCGGTCCCTCTTGGTGCCGCTTTCCGATTCGCAAAGTAGCGGCAAATGGTTAACCAAGATTAACCAAGGGGCCAAGACATATCGGTGCTGAGCGGCATCTGTCGCGGGCTGAATTGCCCGCACCCTGCCTCCTGAAGGCTGTCATCCCGGCACTTGATGCCGGGATCCATTGCCCTCTCCACGGGACGACAGCAGTGCACGACGTTAGTGAATGGCCGCATGCACCAGGCCTAGCGCGGACGGCGCGCCGGCAGGCCCTTCTTCAGGCGCATGACGTAGCCGATGATCTCGGCGACCGCCTTGTAGTGCTCCGGCGGGATCTCCTGGTCGATCTCCACGGCGGCATGCAGCGCGCGGGCGACCGGCGGGTTCTCGACGACGGCCACGCCATGCTCCTCGGCGATCTCGCGGATGCGCAAGGCGATGTTGTCGACGCCCTTGGCGACCACGCGGGGCGCCTCCATGGTGCGCTGGTCGTACTTCAGGGCGATGGCATAGTGGGTCGGGTTGGTGATCACCACGTCGGCCTCGGGTACCGCCGCCATCATGCGCTTCCTTGCGCGCTCCACCCGGATCTGGCGCAGCCGGCCCTTGATCAACGGATCGCCCTCGGACTGCTTGTGCTCGTCCTTGATCTGCTGCTTGGTCATGCGCAGCTCTTTCATGTGCATGTAGCGCTGATACATGACGTCGGCCAGCGTGATGAGGGTCATCACCGCCAGCACGCCGATGATCACCTTGACCGCTTCGTCGCGCACCATGGCCAGCATGTCCTCCACCGCCATGGTGGGAATCATCTGCAGGCTGTCGCGGTCCGGCCAGACGATCATCATGACCACGGCGCCGACGACGGCGAGCTTCAGCATGCCCTTCAGGAAGTCGGCCAGCGCGCGGGTCGAGAACATCTTCTTGAAGCCGCTCTTGAACGAGATCTTCGAGAGCTTGGGGCGGATCTGCTCGGTGGTGACGATGATGCCGTTCTGGATCGTGCCGGCGGCCAGCCCCGCCGCCAGGATGATCGCCAGGGGGATCAGCGACACCTTCAGAACGGCGAACACCGTGAGGCCGAGGAGGTCGCGCATGGCGTTGCCCTCCAGCGACATGAGGTGCGGCTGCTCCAGGAAGGGGCGCAGCACCCCGCCGATGTCGGCCGAGAGCGACGGTGAGAAGATGCCGACCACCAGCGCCATGGCCAGGATCATGAACCAGTGCGAGACTTCCTGGGAGCGCGGGACCTGGCCCTTCTCGCGGGCGTCGGACAGGCGTTTGCTTGTCGGGTCTTCTGTTTTTTGTGAGTCGT
The DNA here is from genome assembly GCF_037652055.1 of Pelagibius sp. 7325. NCBI lineage: Bacteria > Pseudomonadati > Pseudomonadota > Alphaproteobacteria > Rhodospirillales > Rhodovibrionaceae > Pelagibius > Pelagibius sp. 7325. Next base: position 33,829 of record NZ_JBBKAH010000008.1, on the reverse strand, counting down.
CGTCTTCGCCGGCCATGCTGGACCTCTCCCCGCCTCAGCGCAGCCCGGCGAAGGGCAGCATGACTTCCTCGAAGCCGGCGATGAACCAGGCCAGCAACGCCGGCAGGGCGATCATCAGGATGCCCAAGCCGACGACGATCTGCAGCGGAATGGCGATGAAGAAGACCTGCATCTGCGGCATCAGGCGCGACAGCAGGCCGAGCCCGAGGTTGAAGATCAGCGCCACGGCGACGAAGGGCGACGCGATCTGAAAGCCGAGCAGGAAGGTCTTGGAGACCACCCGGGTGACCATCTCGGAGAAGTCGCCGACCAGGAGCGGCTGGCCCGGCACGAAGATCTGGTAGCTCTCGATCACGCCGCGCAGCAGCACGTGGTGCAGATCCAGGGTGATGATGATGAGCAGCGCCATCATGGAAAGGAAGGAGCCGGCGATGGAGCCCTGCTGGGCCGCCGTGGGATCGTTGGTGAGCGCGTTGGCAAGGCCGGTCACCATCGCGATCATCATGCCGCCGATGGAGAGCGCGGCCATCAAGATGCGCGACACGGAGCCGAGAAAGAAGCCGACGAAGACCTCGCCGAAGATAAGCAGGAACAGCGCCATGGCGCTGTCGGGCAGCGCCGGCAGCACCGGCGGCAGGATCGGCAGCACCACCACGCTGACGGTCAGCGCAATCAGCAGGCGGATGCGCGGCGAGATGTAGGCCTCGCCGAAGCCGGGCATCAGCATCAGCGCGGCGCCGAGCCGCACGAAAACCAGCAGCAAGGAGAATGCCTGTTGAGGGAGCAGCTCGGCCAGCATGGCGCTAACCGAGGGCGATCATGCGGTCGAAGAGTCCCTGGGAGAAGGTCGTCAGGCTGCTGAGCATGAACGGCAGCATCAGCATGACGCCGAAGAAGATGACGATGATCTTCGGCACGAAGGTCAAAGTCATTTCCTGAATCGAGGTGAGCGCCTGGAACAGCGCGATGGCGAGGCCGACGGCAAGCGCCAGCAGCATGACCGGCGCGCCGATCTTCAGCATGATCCAGATCGTCTCGCGGCCGATCTCGATGGCTTCCGTGCCGTTCACCGCATTCCCCTTTGCACGCTACCGATCCCGGTCGCCCGCAGCGGCCCGTATCCCCAATCGCCGCGGGTCATCAGATCGGCATGCGCAGGATGTCCTGGTAGGCCGCCACCACCTTGTCGCGCAGGGTGACCACGGTCTCCAGGGTCATCTCGGCCTTGGACACCGCCATTACCACCTGGGTGAGGTCGGCGGTGCCGGCAGCGGCCTGGATGGTCTGGCTCTCGCCTTCCAGCATGGTGTCGGCGGCGCGTTCGGCGGCACGGCGCAGCATGGCGGAAAAGTCGCCGCCGCCGCTGTCGCGGGCCTCCATGCCAGAGGAACCGCCCTGGCGCAGCATACGGTCATAGGCCGCAACGGCCCCGGTGATATTGATGCTCATATGGCTCTCTCCGTCGGACGCTCTCTAGGAGCGCCTAAGGCGGCCGTCCTGGCGGGTCGGCGGCGCCGTCCTGGCGCCGCGAAACGGGTTTTCCCTGCGCCTTAACGCAGGATGTCGCCTGCGCCTTAGCGCAGGATATCTATGGTCTTCTGCAGCATGGAGCGCGACGACTCGATGACCTTCAGGTTGGCCTCGTAGCTGCGCTGCGCCTCGCGCAGATCCGCCATCTCCATCAGCGAATTCACGTTCGGGGTCAGCACGTAGCCGTCCTCGTCGGCGGCCGGGTGGCCGGGCTCGTAGCGGCGCTGGAAGGCGCCGCGGTCGGCGACGATGGAATCGACGCGCACCGTCTCCACGCCCAGCGAGCGGTCGAGCTCGTTCTCGAAGGTCACCAGCTTGCGCCGGTAGGGTTCGCCGCCCGGCGTCTGCGCCGTCGAGTTGGCGTTGGCGATGTTCTCCGAGATGACGCGCAGCCGCGTGCCCTGGGCGCGCATGCCAGCGGCGGAGATGTTCAGTGACTTATCGAGGTCCATCGTCTCGTTGTCCTATTCCGCGTGAGGCCTTACTGGCGCCCGCGCAGGGCCATCTTGAACATGGCGACCTGCTTCTTGTAGAGGTTGGTGATGGCGTTGTAGTCGTTCTGCGTCTGCGTCACCTTGACCAGCTGCTCCTCCACCACGACGGCGTTGCCCGAGGGGGCGATCTCGTAAGGGTTCTTGTCTTCGACGCCGCGGTCGTCCGCCTTCAGGCTGGAGCTCTGGATATGCCCGCCCTGGGTCGCCACCGGCTTCAGGTTCGGCGCGAAGCTGCGCTCGACCATGCGGCGGAACTCCTGCGGCTTCAGGTCGTGCGGCACGTAGTCCGGCGTGTCGGCATTGGCGATGTTCTGCGCCAGCACCTGCTGGCGCTGGCCCAGCCAGTCCATCCTTTTGCCGAGCAGGCTGAAGATTCCGGGCTTGGCGTCCATAACGTTCCTGGTTGCTGCATCGACGGCGCGTTGAAAGGCCCGGGTTCCCCCGGCTTTCGGGAGCCTCTAGACTCCATGATCACGGTTGCCTTGTTAAGAATCCGTAAAACGGGCTAAATTGTGTATATTAACCAAGGTCCGGGGGCCTGGAGGCTGGCGGTCCGCGGGTCTGGGGGGAGCCAAGAGGGCAGATGCTGTATCTGACGCGCAAAATTGGCGAGTCTGTCATCATTAATGACAACATCGAAGTGACCGTGGTCGACATCCGCGGCAAGTCCATCAAGCTCGGGTTCACCTTCCCGAGCGATGCGACGGTGCTGCGGCGGGAGATTTTCGAGCGCATCCAGGAAGAGAACCGCGCCGCCGCGGTGGGCGACGACGACGCCCTGGCGGAGGCCCTCAAGGGCCCCGGCATGCCCGCCGGCGACCCCAAGAAGGATACCGGCACTTAACCCGGGCTTAACCCCTCCGGCGTCCGCACAGCCCTTCCCTAATCGCCTCTGATCGCAGGCGTTTTTTTAGCGTCCGCCGCCGCCGGCGCCGCTTTCTCTAACCATTCGTTAAGCATGATCGGTCACCATTGGGGTGGACCCGAAGGATTGCCCGTCGGGTCGCCTGGCGCCGACGCGTGCCGGGTCCTGCAGGGATCGCGCGAAAGTAGACCTTTGGTGACCGAAAAGCCCCGGCCCGGACAGAAGCCCGAACGCAGCCTGGCCATCGCCCTGGAGAACGTGACCGCGGAAGCGATCGCCGGCTCCGCCCAGGGGCAGGCCGGGCGCGGCGCGCCGCGGGTGGTCGCCAGCGGGCGCGGCGCGGTCGCCGAGCAGATCCTGCAGATCGCCTTCGAGCGCGGCGTCAAGGTGCGCACCGACAGCGATCTGGCGGAGATCCTGGCCGCGGTCGAGGTCGACAGCGAGATCCCGCTGGCCGCCCTCGCCGGGGTCGCGGAGATCCTGCGCTACCTATACAGCACCGATGCCCGGGCACAGTCCGCGCGGCCAGCCGAAGATGAGAATGAGGAGTTGAGACCGTGAGTAACACCGCTGCCCTGGAATCGGAGATGCAATCCCTCGCGGCGCGCCTGCGCAAGGCGCGCCAGGGGCTGTCGCGCGGCACCATCGTCGACCTTACACCGATCGAGCAGGACGTGAAGTGGCTGTGCCGCAGCATCGAGACGCTGCCGGCCGAGGAAGCCTCCAGCCTACGCCCGCGCCTCTTCGGCCTGCTGGAGGAGGTGAACCAGTTGGGCGAGAACCTGCGCGCCGGCCTGGGCGAACTGGCCCAGCTGTTGAGCGCGGCCAGCGACCGGCGCAAGGCGCTGAACGCCTACGCCGCCCCCCAGACCGACAAGCCATAGGATGCCTGACGCGCGGTCCGCGGAGAGACTCCCGGGCATGAATGGGGCGATTGGGGACGTTTGATGGATTTCGCCGAGTATCTTCGGTTCTTCGTGGCGCTGGGCTTCGTCCTGGTCCTGATCGCCGGCCTGGCGGCGCTTGTGCGCCGCTCCGGCTTCGGCGGACGGCTGACCGTCGCGCCGAGCGCCGGCAGCGAGCGGCGCCTTGCCCTCGTCGAGGTGCGCCCGCTCGATGCCAAGCGCAAGCTGGTCCTGCTGCGCCGCGACGACCGCGAGCACCTGGTGCTGCTGGGGGCGAGCGGCGACCTGCTGATCGAAAGCGGCATCCCCGCCCGCGAGAACAGGCAGGCGGATGCCGTCCCGGCGCCGCCCGGCACCGCAACGGCACCGGACAACCTCGTCAATCGCATGATCGCCAAGCTGCGGAGGCAGCCGTCATGATGCCGCGACCGCGCCTCGGCCTCTTCGCGGCCCTGCCCGGCCTGCTCGCGCTGGCGCTGCTGCTGCCGGGCGACGCGCTGGCCCAGGCGCTGACCTTCGACCTCGGCGCCGAAACCGTGGGCACCACCACCGGGCGCATCGTCCAGCTGATCGCCCTCATCACCGTCCTCAGCCTGGCGCCGTCGATCCTGGTGATGATGACGTCCTTCACCCGCATCGTCGTGGTGCTGTCGTTCCTGCGCACGGCCATGGGCCTGCAGCAGACGCCACCCAACTCGGTGATCATCAGCCTCGCCCTCTTCCTCACCGCCTTCGTCATGATGCCGACCCTGGAGGCGGTCTATGACGAGGCCCTAGCGCCGCTGATCAACGAGGACATCACCGAGTTCGAGGCCTTCGACCGCGCCCAGCAGCCGGTGCGGACCTTCATGCTGCGCCACGTGCGCGAGAACGACCTGCGCCTGTTCATGGACCTCACCAACACCAGTGAGGTCGAGGGGCCGGAGGCGACGCCGATGCGCGCGCTGATCCCCGCCTTCATGATCAGCGAACTGCGCCGCGCCTTCGAGATCGGCTTCCTGCTGTTCCTGCCGTTCCTCATCATCGACATGGTGGTGGCCTCGATCCTCATGTCCATGGGCATGATGATGCTGCCGCCGGTGATGATCTCCCTGCCCTTCAAGCTGATCTTCTTCGTTCTGGTCGACGGCTGGTACATGGTCGCCGGCAGCCTGGTGCAGAGCTACGGCTAGCCAGGCGGACCCGGAGTCCGCCTACTTGTCCTCGACGATCAGCGTGGCCGGCGGCTGCTCCCACCAGTCGATGCCTTCTCGCGCCATGTCGTAGCCCAGCTGATAAAGCGCGTTCATATAGTGCGGATCGAACATCTCTTGGGGTTCGACAGCGAAGTCGTCCGGCACGAAGGTGAGCCGGAAGTTGCCGCCGTCACGCTGCGTCAGCAGGTAGATGGAGCTGAGGTCACCGAGGCCCTGGGTGCGGATCAGCGATGAGATCGACGTCGCGGTGACCGTGAAGATGCCCGCCTCCACAGGCTTCCATGTCGGTTTCAGCTTGGAATTGCGGATCACGTAGATGTTGAAGGGTTCCGTGATCTCGGCGCGCTCCAGCACGCGGGCAAAATCCAGGGTGCTCGGATAGACGAAGACCTGCGACACCGCACCGCCATCCACGTGAAGCTCGTCATAGGTGGTCCCCGCGACCTCCACCTCGATGAGCACGGGGGGAAAAGCGCCCGGGATCGACGCCGAGGCCAGCAGAATATCGACGATGAGCGCTCTCTTTTCCGGAAAATCGCTGGCGGCGATCGAGGTGATGTTCCAGGCCACCGGCCGTCCGGCATCCAGGTTGGTCGTGCCCACGAACAGGCGCCGCCCGATCCGGTACTCCTCGGACAGCCTGCGGATCATCTCGTCGTCGACGTAGTGCTCGATCACGCCACGCAGCTTGCCATTGCCGAAGGCGGCATCCCCGGTCGCAATGACCGTCCAGGCGCGCATGTCCACCAGATCTTCGGTCGCGTTCGTCGTGTAGACCTCTTTGAGTTCGTCGTCGTAGTCGGGCCCAAGAAAGATGAAAGGCGCCGACAGCGCGCCCGTGCTGACCCCGGTGACGATCTGGAATTCAGGCCGGGTGCCGGAGGCCGTCCAGCCGTTCATCAAGCCAGCCCCGAAGGCGCCGTCCGCGCCGCCGCCGGATACGGCCAGGAAGTTCGCCCGCTTTCCGTACCAGCTCGGCACCAGAGCCTGTAACTGCGCCGGCGACCAGGTCCGCAAGCGCTCCAGCAGCAACGCCGGTGCCTGATCCCCCCAGAAGCGGGCATCCGGCGGAAGGCCCGGAATTTCCGCCAGTTGGTCATCGACCTGGGGGAGCGGGTTCCGGTCGGCGACGCTCCCACAGCCTGCCAAGAGCAGCACAGCGGGAACCTGGGTCAGGCAAGCCCACACCAGCTTCAACGACATCCGGCCCCCTTTTTATAATCAATTCGCTATCATTTTACCGATTAACTTGGAGAGTCCACTCCTTCACCGTCACCTCACAACCGCCTCCACAGGGTGGCGCGCAGGACCAGGGCCACCCTTGCCAGCGCGGCGATAAAGAAGGCGACCGAGGACCAGCCGAATGCGGCCGCGAGAACGCCGGAGACCGCCGGCCCCACCGACGCGCCCCCGGGGCCGGCGGCGCGCGGCTTCCGCGCGGCCCTGCTCGATCAGGTCGGTCCGACAGCGCCGGCATAAGCCGCCCTAGGACCAGACCCCGTCGATTCTCCTTCCCAGCAGGCCCCGACGCTTCCACAATGCGCCCAGGCGCACTCGGAAACGACCGGGAGATTGCCATGATCATCTATCCAGACATCGAACTGCAGAAGGGCCACTGCGTGAACCTGCGGCGCGGCCGCGCGGACGCGCCCGTCGTCTACGACGTCGACCCCGTGAAAGCGGCCCGCGACTTCGCCAAGCAAGGTGCCGAATGGCTGCACGTGGTCGACCTGGACGCCGTCTTCAACGACGGCGACAACGCCGCCGTCATTGAGGAAATCATCCGCAAGGCCGGTTGCCCGGTGCAGGTCGGCGGCGCCATCCGCTCCATGGAGCGCGTCCATCAGTGGATCGAGGCCGGTGCCGGCCGCGTGGTCATCGCCACCGCGGCGGTGAAGTATCCTCACCTGGTGCGGGAGGCGGCGACCGCCTACCCGGGGCAGGTGGTGGTCTCCATCGACGCGCGCGGCGGCAAGGTCGTGGTCGAAGGCTGGCGCGAGGCGACGATCTTCACGCCGGTCGACTTTGCCCGCGAATTCGAGGATGTGCCGCTCGCCGCCATCATCTACACCGACATCGATCGCGACGACGACGAGCCGGAAAGCAGCCTCTCGCACACCACGGAGCTGGCGGCGGCGGTCAAGACGCCGGTCATCGCCAGCGGCGTGGTGAAGTCGCTGCAGGACATCTCGGTGCTGTTGCTGCTGCAGAACATCTCCGGCGCCATCACCAGCCGCGCACTGTTCGGCGGTGCCTTCACCCTGGCCGAGGCGATCGCGCTGGCCCGCGAGCCGGTGCCGGAGCCGGCGCCGTTCCTGTAGCGGCGTCGGCCGGTTTCCGACAGCCGCCCGGTCGCTGCTGACATAGAGCTGTCAGGAGCGGGCGCGTAGGCTTGCGCTTTATTCCCGCAGCGGAGCGCAAGACCTTGAACACCCTTCCCGGCCGTGCGGAGGGACATCTGCTGGGCATCGTCCTGGTGATTCTCTCCACGCTGGCTTTCAGCCTGGCCGGCATCCTCACCAAGGCGATCGCGGCGGATACCTGGACCATCCTCACCTGGCGCGGCCTGGTCGGCGGTCTGCTGATCGCCGCCTACGCCGGCTGGCTCGGCCGCCGCAAGCCGCTGTCCCAGCGCTTTCGGCTCGGCTGGCGAGGTTGGCTGCTGGCCACCGTCGGCAGCCTCTCCAGCATCGCCTTCATCGCCGCCTTCAAGCAGACCTATGTCGCCAACGTCGCGCTGATCTATGCCACGGCCCCATTCCTGGCCGCCGCGCTGGGCTGGCTGGTGATGCGCGAGCGGGTCCGCCAGCGCACCCTGGCCGCGGCCCTCGTCTCCTGCCTCGGCATCGCCGTCATCTTCAGCGGCGGCCTGCAGGTCGGCAGCCTCACCGGCGACGCCCTCGCCCTGGCCATGACCTTCGGCAGCGCGCTCTACATGGTGCTGATCCGCAAGTTCGCCGACACGCCGGTGGTGCTGGCGGGTGGCGCGGCCGGACTGCAGCTCTTCGCCGCCGGCTGGTTGGTCGTCGATCCGCTCGCGGTCTCGCGCCATGACGCGCTGCTGCTGGTGCTGTTCGGCCTGGCCTTTGCCGTCGCGGTGGTGCTGTGGACCGAAGGCACCCGGCGCATCCCGGCCGCCGAGTCCGGCCTGCTCGGCTGTGCCGAGACGCCCTTCGCCGCGCTGCTCGCCTGGTGGCTGCTGGCCGAGCTGCCGCCGGCGGCCAGCTTCCTGGGCGGGGCCGTCGTGCTGGCCGCCGTGCTGATTCATGCGGGGTGGGATATGCGCAGCGGCTATGTCCTGCGCCGGCAGGCGAAGCTCAGGACCTGAAAGGCGCTAGTTGACCTGGCTGAGGTTGCCCTCGGCGAGGCGCTGGCGGTAGTTGGCCATGAAGTCCTGCGCCGCCGCGACCTTGCCCAGCTCGTCGGCGATGGAGCCGACCACGACCTTCTCACCGTCGCCGACCAGCAGGTTGAAGGTGTCGGCATGCGGCCCCTTGGCCATGGCGGCACCGTAGCGGCGGTCGAGGTCTTCCAGCTCGACCTTCTCGTCGGCCAGCATGAGAGCGACCGCCAGGTTGACGACGAGTTGACTTTCCTCCTCCGCCAGCGGGCGGCGCGGCGGCAGCAGGGGAACCAGCTTGGCAAGGGAAACGACCGCCTGCGGCCACTCGCGCTCCTGCCAGTGGATGTCGGCGCGCAGTTGCTCGGCTTCCAGGCTGTCGTCGCCTTCCAGGACCGCCAGCGCCTCGCCGGCGCGGTCGAGGTCGGAGAACGCGCGGGCGCGCAGCTGGCGGCGCTGCGCGACGACCGGACCCTCGAGGCCCTCGACCTCGCTGATGTCGAGTGCTTCCAGTCCGGCGGCGGGATCGCGGTCGAGCAGATGCACGAGGGCAAGGCGCGCGCCGATGCGTGCCTTCTCGGCACCATCCAGCCGGTAGCGCACCTGGCCTTCCAGCAGTTCGGCGGCCCGGTCCAGCAGGTCGACCTCGACCAGGCGGTCGGCGAGACCGGCGATCATCTTGTCGCCCTCGGGGCCGCTCGGGGTCAGCTCCATGAATTCCTGATACAGCGCCAGCGCACGCAACGGCGGCACGTCGGGATCGCCGGGGCCCTGGTAGATCCCGGCAAAGATCTCGCGCATGCGCTGCGCCGAATCGCGCGCCGCCGGGCCGTCGGGGAAGCTCATCACCGCCTCGCGCAGGGCATAGAGCGCGTCGCGGTGGCGGTTCAAACCGACGTAGAGATCGGCAACCTTGCGCAGCAGGGTGAACTCGAAGAGGTCGCCGCGCCAGGCAAAGCGCAGGCGCTCCAATTCATCGATGGCAGCCTCGGCGGAGAGGGTGCCTTCGTCCATGCCCAGCTCGATCAGCGCCAGGCGGGCACGCGCCTGGGACGACCGGTGCGCGCTGTCGCGCGCCTCGCTCCACAGCCGGCGCGCCTCGTCGGGTTCGCCCTTGGCCAGCTGCAGCATGCCCTGCACGACCTTCACCTGCGCCAGTTCGCGGTCGTCGAGAGGCTCGCGCAGCAGAGCAGCGATCTGCAGCGTCCCGGCTTCCACGTCGCCGGCCCGGATGAAGGCCTCCGCCGCGGCGAGTCCGAGCGGCAGGCGGACGTTGCGGGCATAGGGCTCGATGAGGTCGACGGTGGCGGCGAAGCCGGTGGCCGCGGCGGGCCAGTCCTCCGCGTGGGCAGCCAGGGCGGCCTGCCACAGCAGCGCCTCGCGCTCGCCGGCCAGTGCCGGCTGCGCCAGGGTGACGGCGGCACCGCGGTAGTCCTCGATCATCACCTGGCTGGCGGCTTTCATCAGCACCACCTCCGGGTCCTGGGCAAGGCGCGGATGATCGTCCTCGATCACCTGGACGGAGCCGAGCGTCTCGCTGTCGAGACCGTGGGCGAAGTAGAAGCGCGCGAGGTCGAGCCGCGCAAGGCCGAGGCGCGTCTTATCGAGGTTCGCCATGGCGGCCAGCAGGGCCTTGCGGTTGTCCTGATAGGTATCGATGCCGCCGCGGCGCCAGGCCTCGAGGTCGAAGAGGCCCGGTGTATTGACCGCAGGATCGGCGGCGCGCTGGCTGCTGCGCCGTTCCGCCGCCTTCGACACCAGCAGGCCGTCGCGGTCGCGCACCAGCACGCCGTTGCGCACGGTGGCCACCTCGATGCCGGCGGTCAGCGGCTGCAGCACGATGCCCTGGTGGGTCGGCAGGCTGCGGAACTGGGGAAAGCCGTAGGGCAGCGTCAAGCCCATGCCCGAGCCGCGCACCGGCACCACCACCAGGCGGTCGCCCGCATCGGGATCGGTCACCCACAGCATGCGGCCGGTGCCGACCACCGGATAGCGCACGCGCGCCCCGCGCGCCGCCTCCTCTTCGGGATTCTCGACCACCGGTGCGGCCAGCGCGCGCTCCGGCAGCGGACTGCGCGGCCGCAGGTCGACGCTCCAGCTGGTGCCGTCGCGGCTGAGCCGCGGGGCCACCGTCGGCTGGGTGAGAATGAGCAGGATGGTCGCGCCGCCCTCCTCCAGCAACCGCACGTCGCCGAGGTGCGGCGCGCTGGCGGCGATGCGGTTCACCAGATCGGGCGGCGCCGGACGGTCGAACACCAGCCAGAGATGATCGCCGCGGCGGAAGGCCGCCGCCGCCGTCGGCTGTTGCCAGGAGAAGGTCAACTTGACCGGCACGAAGCCCTCGGCCCGCGGTCCCTGCGCCTGCGAGATCAGGAAGTCGGGCATCGGCTCGGTGGCGATGGCGAGCTCGCCGCGTTCGGCATCGGCGATGACGACCGGTGCCGTCGGCGCCGGCTTGTCCGCGACCTGCACGGCCTGTTGTTTCGGGGCCTGTTCCGGCTCGGCGGCGGCGGTGCCGCCCATAGCCTTGGGCACCAGCGGGGTCGGGACCGCTGCCGGGGGCGCTTCAGGGGCCGCTGTCGGGGCCGCCGCCGGAGCCGTCAACTCGGCAGCGGGCGCCGGCTCGGCCTTCGGCGCCACAGGCGCATCGGCGGTTTCGGGCGCCGCGGGGCGCGGCGAGAGGTCCTCCACCGCCGCGGCCTTCGGTGTCTCTTTCGCGGCCACCGCGGGCGCGGCCGGCACGGCCGGCTCCGGCGCCAGGACGTCGAGCACAACCTTGGGGCCCGCGTGGTCGAGACGCAGGCGGTTGCCCGCGGGGAAATCGATGGTCACGCTGTCCGGACCGGCGCTGATCGCGGCGATCTGCGGCAGGCGGTCGACCCGCACGCCGGAGAGATCGAAGGCGGCGGGGCGGTCGAAGACCAGGCGCGCGCGGCCCGGCGCCTCCTCCAGAATTTCGCCGACCGGCGCCGACCAGTCGAACACCAGGCGGCTGAAGTCCGCATGGCGACCGCCGCGCACGGTGACGCGCTCGGCAGCCTCGGCAGCCGGCTTTTCCTCTGCCGTCGAAGCGTCCTGCGGGGCGGGCTGCGGGACAGCCTGCAGATCGATCACGATCTTGGAGCCGAGGCGGAAGTCCTTCAAGGTGACCGCGCCGCTGAGCGGCAGGGTGAGGCTGCGGCCGTCCGCTGCGACCTCGGCCGCCGCCGTGTAGCCCTCAAGCCCGTCGCGCAGCAGCACGCCGTCGAAAGCCGCCGCCTCGCCGAAGCGGACGGTCAGGGCGGCGCCGTCGACGCGCGCCTCGTAGTCCACCGCGCGCGGCCAGTCGAACACGATGCGGCCGTAGCCGTCATGCAGGCCGCCGCGCACGCCCACCGATACCGGATCGGCGGCGGCCAGCGGCGCGGCGACGCCGCACAGCAGCAGCAGGGCGATCAGCAGGCGGGGCAACAGCTGGTGGGGCATTAGGTTGCGGGGCATCAGCGCGCCTCCGCGGCGTAAGCGTGGACGATGATGTCGACGCGCCGCGCCCGCGCCATGCGCGCCTCGTCGGGCAGCGTCGGGTCGACCTCGCCATACCGGGCTGCGCCGTAACCGCGCACCAGGATCTCACCGCGGTAGCCGACCTCGCTCAGCATGCCGGAGAGGACGGCCGCGCGGGCGAGCGACAGTTCCCAGTTGGAGGCATAGCCGGCGCCGATCTGCTGCGGGTCGGCGTGGCCGGCGATCTCGATCACGTTGCGCAGGTTGCGCAGCACACCGCCCAGGGCAAAGGCCGCCTTGCCGCCGGCTTCACCCAGCTCGATCGAGCCCGGTGCGAACAGCAGATCGCCGGGCACCGAGATCACCAGCCGCTCGCCGTCATGCGTCACCCGCACCTGGTTCAGCTGGGCGTCGGCTTCCACCTGTTCCTTCAGCACCGCCGCCAGGTAGCCGAGATCGGTTCCCGGCGCCCGCTCCACCGCCTCGGCGGCCTTCGGGGCCTGCGGCAGGGCGACGACGATTTCCTGCACGCTCTGCAGGTTGGGGTTCAGCGCGTCGACGAGGTTCTGCCATTCGGTGGTCTTGATGGTCGACATCGAGAACAGCAGCACGAAGAACGTCAGCATCAGCGCCGACAGGTCGGTGAAGGTGAGGAGCCAATCCTGCGAGCGGTCGCGGCCGTCGCCGCGATAGACCAGCACCGCGGGAGACACCATCTGCCACGCGGCGCCGGCCCCGGCAGCGCGGGCACTGCTGTCCCTGCCGTCCTTTTTGCCGCCACCCGTCTTGGCGTCGCCGGTTTTGGGGTCGCCCGTATTGGGGGTGCCCGTCTTGAAGGCGTCGGTGTTGTCAGCCGCCATTGCCGGTCCCCGCTGACGGCGGCGCGTCCACCTGGATGGTGAAGTGGAAGCGGACCTGTCCGGGAAAAGCCGGCAACAGACCGGCGGATAGGCTGGCCGGGGGCATCCCCTCGCGCTCCAGCGCGCGCACCAGCGCACCGGCTCGCGCCATCGCCTCCCGATTGCCGTCGACACCGCTGGCGCTGCCGCGCAACCCGTAGAACACGTCGACCTCAAAGCCGGCTCTGGCGAAACGTGGATCGGCCATCACGCTGGCGATCAACCGCAGGGTCTCGGCACCGTCGGGGAGCAGGTCGTTGCTGTCATCGGCAAAGAGATCGGCGACCGGCATGTCGACCTGCAGGATCCAGCGGCCGGCGGCGTCGCGGCTTTCGACCAGCGGCAGTCCGTCGCCGAACAGCTGGCTCAGCGAATCGACGGCCTCCTGTGCGCCTTCGAAGATATCGGCGGCGGCCGGCGTGGCCTGCACGTTGCGATCGGCCGGGACCAGTCCCTGGAACGCCTGGCGCACGCTGTCCATGACGGCGTCGCGGCGCTCCTCCTCGAAGCTGGACAGGGAGTTCAGCAGGATGAAAAAGGCCAGCAGCAGGATGTTCAGGCTGAGCAGCGCAATGATATTGCCATTGCTCTGACCCGTACCCGAACGCGGAATGCCGCCAGCCATTGCGGCCTCACCCGAACAGCGCGTCGATGTCGTCCTGGCTGATCGCGTTCTCGGGCAGCTGCGGGCCGTTCAGCAGATCCTCGTCCGGGCGGGCGGGCTTGCCGCTCGGCGTGGTGGTCTTCTTCTGCGCGCCGCGCGGCGCGCCATCCTTCTTGATGTCATCGCCGAAGGCGTGCAGCAGGGCGTCGACCTTGGACTCGATCTGCTGCAGCGCCGTCACCACCTTGGTGATGCGCTGGCCGGTGATGTCCTGGAAGCCGCAGGCCTCGAAGATCGAGGTGACCGCCGCCGAAACCTGCTCGGCCACGGCCGGGTCCATCTTCTCGGTCAGGGTTTCGATGGTCTCCACCGCCTCGAAGATCTGATGCGTCGCCTGCTCGGTCGAGCCGACGATCGCCGTCAGCTCATCGGTCGCCGCCGGCAGGTGTTCCGAATTGATATCGTCGGGCCGGAGCTCGGCGATTTCGGCGCGGGCGGTGTTGATGTACTTCGCCAGCGCCTCGATGTCGGCGTAGACCTTCAGGCCGACAGCGGAGAGGTCGCCCTCCATGCTGTCGATGACCGATTCGACGATGCCGAGCAGGTCGTCGGGGCTAATCGAGCCGTCGACCTTCTGCAACTCCTGAAGCTGCACCGCGATCTTCTCTTTGACTGCCGCGACAGCCATGACGCGCCTCCTTGCCCAATTACGGGAGTATCGTGACCTGGGCTCAGAAGTTGCCGAGAACGGCAGCGAGCTTGGTCTTCAGGGTCGCTGCATTGAACGGCTTCACGATGTAGTTGCTGACGCCGGCCTGCTTCGCCGCGATCACGTTCTCGGTCTTGCTCTCGGCCGTGATCATGATGAAGGGCAGGTCCTTCAGCTTGGTGTCGGCACGGACCTCGGTCAGCAGCTGCATGCCGCTCATCGGTTCCATGTTCCAGTCGGAAATGACCAGGTGATATTCCTTGTCGCGCAGCTTCTGCAGCGCGGCGCTGCCGTCGGTAGCTTCGTCCACATTGGTGAAACCAAGCTGCTTCAGCAGATTACGAATGATCCGCAGCATGGTCTTGTAATCGTCCACGATAAGGATCGGCATGCTCATGTCGACTGACGACATCGGTTAAACTCCCGTATGTAAACTTGCCTACTAGAGACGCGTGTGAATTCACCGAAAACCTAGCCAATCGGCGTTAATACTCGGTAAAAAACTAAAGAAGATCCTGTCTTTATGCCTATTCCCGCGGGATCGGCAGCTCGCGGCGCTGGGCCAGCTCGAGGGTGACCTCCTTGGCCCGCTCCGGGTTCATCTGGGCCAGGATCGGGGCGGTTTTGCGCTCCTTCATGCGCTCGACCACCTCGAGCAGCACCTCCATGTCCAGTTCCTCGAAGATGCGCGCGGCATCCTTCGGCTTCATGCTCTCGTAAATCCTCACGAGGCTCTGCATCTGCTCTTCGGTCTGCTCGTCGTGCTGGATCAGGACGGCCTCGATGGCGGCCTGGAGACGCTCGAGATCCTTGATCTTCTGGTCGATGCGCTGCTCGGCCGCCTTCAGCAGAATCTCGCGCTCGTCGATGTCGCGGGCACGCTGCTCCAACTCTTCGCGGCGCTGGGAGAGCGACTGCAGCAACTGCAGCTCCTCATCCGTCATCTCGAAGATGTCGGTCGAGAGATTGGTGATCTGGCCCTGCGGGATCGGCCCTTCGGTCCCGGCCTCCGCCGCCCCCTCGCCCGGCATCGCGTCGCCGGGCGCCGCCGGTGCCTCTTCCGCCGCCGGATCGCCGGCATCGGTCTGCAGCGGCTGGGCGTCCGCGGCGGCAAAGGCGGGCGTCGGCCCGCCGAAGCTGTGCCACAGTCCGGCGAGCTTAATGCCGGTGCCGAGCATGGCAACCAGGATGAGGACCGGCAGGAAGCGGAAACGCATGGAAGGACCTTCTTTCCGGCGGCGGGTCAGCGGATCGCCTGCAGGGTGCGCATCAGCTCGCTGTCGGCGCCCGAGAGCTTGCGCTTGGCGAGCTTGGCGATACCGCGCGCGGCCGCCTCGGCGGCGGGATCCTGCGGCGCCTGCGGCTTCACCGTCTCCACCGCCGCGCGCGGCGCCGGCGCGGGAGCTTGCGTGCCGAGGCCGGAGAGGCCGACGGCCGCCGCCTGGTTCACCTTGCGCGACGCGGCAATCTGCACTTCCAGGCGATCGGCGATCTCGTTGCCCTTCTTCACCAGGAAGGCCATCTCCTCGGCCAGGCGGCAGGCGTCGGTAACATTCTTGGCAAGAGAGTCGGAGGCCTGCGCGCTGCCTTCCTTGAGCGCCTGCAGGCCGCCCTCGGCCTGGCCGGTCGCCGCCGCGAAGTCGCCGAAGAGCTTCTCCAGCTCGCCGCGCGCGGCGCGCAGGACGCTGAGCTTACGGTTCAGCGCCACGGCATAGCCGATGGTGGTCACCAGCAGCAGGCAGATGACGATATCGAAGACAAGACCGTAGTCCTGCAGCCAAGCCATCAGGATTCTCCCTCCCGCACGATTTTATCGGAGACCTGCACGGCGATGTGGCCGCCGCGCCGTCCCATCTTCCCGCGAAACATCTGCACGTCGCCGCAGCGCAGCTCGATCTTCGAGTTCGGCGTGGCATTCAGTTCCAGCTGGCTGCCCTCGATCCACTCGAGGACCTTGCCGAGCGGCATCTCAACCTGGTCGAGCACCGCGTCGATGGTGATGTCGGTCTGCCACAGCTCGGCGGTGAGATGGCCTTCCCAGATCGAGTCGCGGCCGAACTTCTCGCCCATGAACATCTGCAGCAGCAGTTCGCGCACCGGCTCCAGCGTGGCATAGGGGATCAGCAGTTCGATGAGGCCGCCGCGGTCTTCCATGTCGACGCGCAGGGTGACCACGATGACCGCGTTGGCCGGCCGGGCGATGGTGGCAAAGCGCGGGTTGGTCTCCAGGCGGTCGAAACGGAACGTGACCGGAGACAGCGGGTCGAAGGCGGCCGAGAGGTCGGCCAGCACCACGTGGACCATGCGCTCAACCAGGTTGCGCTCGATGGTCGTATAAGGGCGGCCCTCGATGCGCATCGCGGCGGTGCCGCGGCGGCCGCCGAGCAGCACGTCGACGATGGAATAGATCAGCGCACTGTCCACCGTCATCAGGCCGTAGTTGTCCCACTCCTCGGCCTTGAAGACCGAGAGCATCGCCGGCAGCGGGATCGAGTTCATGTGGTCGCCGAAGCGCGCCGAGGTGATGTTGTCGAGGCTGACCTCGACGTTGTCCGAGGTGAAGTTGCGCAGCGAGGTCGACATCATGCGCACCAGGCGGTCGAAGACCACCTCCAACATCGGCAGGCGCTCGTAAGACACCAGCGCCGAGTTGAGGATGGCCTGGATGCCCGACTCTTCACCCTCCTCGCCACCGGTGGCGGCGACGCCCAGCAGGCTGTCGATCTCGCTCTGGTCGAGGACGCGGGTGGAGCCGGCCGGGGCGGCTGCGGCCGAAGCGGCAGCGCCGTCGGCGTCGTCGTCGCCTTCGTCGGCCATGGCTTCCCACTCCGCCATCATCGCTTCTTCGTCGGCCATATCAGCCACTAACCCTTTGATCGAAAATACATCTTAAAGTTCGGCTCGGTCCGAGCGCCGGCGTACGGAGGGCTTTGCCCTTCGTCGCCGCCCCTACTGGACCAGCATTTCCTTGAACAACACGTCCTTCACCTCGACAGGGTGAACCGCGGCGTTCACGCGCATCAGCAGCTCTTCGCGCAGGCGCTGCACGCCGGCCGAACCGCGCAGGTCCTCGACCCGCAGTTCGCGCAGGTAGACCTGGAAGTTGTCGATCACGCGCGGCAGCAGGGTCTCCAGCTCGGCGCGGGCTGCCTCGCTGGTCAGCTCCAGGCTGATGGCGATCTTCAGGTAGTTGTTCTTCTTGCCGCCGGTATTGAGGTTCACCAGCATCTGCGGCAGGTCGAAGAACACGGTCACCGGCTCGGGGGCCTTCTGCTCCTCCACCACGGGCTCGTGCTTGCCCAGCAGCGGGTCCAGCAGGCCGGCGAAATACGCGCCCGCGAAACCGCCGAGCAGCAACAGCAGCGGCAGAATGATGAACAAAACGAGCTTCTTACCGTTGAGGCCACCCTTCGGGGTCGCCTCGATCTCCATGTCGCCGAGATCTTGAGTCACCGCCTGATCGGCCATACCAGTCAACCTATTTCTCTTGAGTTTTCGCCCAGTTAGAGCCTAAAGCCCGATGGTTAAGACTTGGTTGAGCGAGGCTGTGTTCCGACCAGAATTTCGCAGCAATTTTGCCCAGCCGGGCCTTGAGGGACGGCCCCCCGCCCGCTGCGCTCCGCCCGCGGCAAGAACTGCCCGGCAAGCTCTGCCAGGATCCGGCCCTGCCGCCCCGAGGTGCACCCCAACGCCTTGGATTTCCTCGCCTCATCGTCTGGCACGGGGCTTGCGTCAGACTGAGCGCCGGGCAGGACGCCTGGCACTGCCCAAACGAGGAATTGTCAGAAAGATGGAAAACGCCGGTTATATCGCGCTATCGCGCCAGATGGTCCTGCGGCGGGAGATGGATGTGATCGCCAACAACATGGCGAACCTCAACACCCCGGCCTACAAGGGCCAGTCCATGCTCTTCGTCGAGTACCTGGAGACCTCCGACAGCGGCGAGAAGATGAGCTTCGTCCAGGACATCTCCCTGGTGCGCAATCTGACCGAAGGCCAGATGACGACGACCGAGAATCCGCTGGACCTCGCCATCGCCGGCGACGGCTACTTCGAGGTCGAGACCCCGGTCGGCACCCGCTACACCCGCAACGGCGTGTTCCAGCTGAACGCCGCCGGCGAGCTGGTCACCTCCAGCGGCCAGCGCGTACTGGGCGAAGGCGGCAATCCGGTCGTCCTGCCGCCCAACAGCCGCGACGTGACGGTGACCCGCGACGGCACCATCTCCACCGACCTGGGCCCGGTAGGCCGTCTCAGCATCGTCCGCTTCGAGAACGAGCAGGCGATGGTGAAGCTGGCCGACGGCCTCTATGACGCCGACGGCCAGGATCCGTTGCCGAACGAGGACGCCGAAGTCATGCAGGGCATGATCGAGGGCTCCAACGTCCAGGGCATCATCGAGCTGACCAAGATGATCGAGACGGTGCGCCACTACACGTCCACCGGCAAGCTGGTCAACGACGAACACGAACGCCTGCGCCGCGCGATCCAGTCGCTCGGCGGCACGTCACAAGCTTAAAGCGAGGGTCTGAGCGATGCGATCTCTGAACATCGGCGCGACGGGCATGCTGGCTCAGCAGCTCAATGTCGAAGTCATCTCGAACAATATCGCCAACATGAACACCACGGGCTTCAAGCGCCACCGCGCGGAGTTCCAGGACCTGCTGTACCAGAACATGCGCCGTGTCGGCTCCGCCTCTTCCGATGCCGGCACCATCGTGCCGACCGGCGTGCAGCTGGGCCTCGGCGTGAAGTCGGCGGCGATCTACCGCATTTCCGGCCAGGGCAACATCCAGCAGACCGAAAACCCGCTGGACCTGGCGATCAACGGCCGCGGCTTCCTGATGGTCGAGACGCCCAGCGGCGAGACCGCCTACACCCGCGCCGGCAGCCTGCAGCTCAGCCCCGACGGCGACATCGTCACCGCCGACGGCTACATCGTGCAGCCGGGCATCACGGTGCCCGACGACGCGGTCTCCATCTCGGTGAACGAGAGCGGCGAGGTCTATGTCGATCTCGACGGCCAGGTCGCCCCGGTCCGCGTCGGCCAGCTGGAACTCGCCAACTTCGCCAACGAGGCGGGCCTCGACGCCATCGGCCAGAACCTGCTGCTGGAGACGGCGGCCTCGGGCAACGCCTCGGTGGCAACGCCCGGTTCGGCCGGCTTCGGCCTGATCATCCAGGGCGCGCTCGAGACCTCCAACGTGAACATGGTCTCGGAGATCACCAACCTGATCACCGCCCAGCGCGCCTACGAGATGAACTCCAAGGTCATCGAGTCCTCCGACGAGATGATGCGCTCCGTGACGCAGCTCAGGTAAGCGGGAGAGCCGAATGCACAGCATGCTCAACAAGGCCATCGCCGCCGTCACGCTCGGCATCCTGCTGGTCCTTGCCGCCGCCGTCCCGGCGCCGGCCGCCGGCAAGACGGCCAAGACGGTCCCCGCGGCCGGCGACATCGTCATCCTGCGCGCCGAAACGCTGGTCGAGGACGCGGTGGTGCGCCTGCACGACCTCTTCGACGGCATCAGCGATCCGGCCCTGGCCGAGACGCCGGTGGCGCGCGCTCCAGAGCCCGGCGTGTCGATCGAGATCGGCACGCGCTGGCTCTACGCCCTGGCCAAGGCGCACGACCTGCCGTGGCAGCCGCGCTCACGCTACGAGCGGGTCAACCTGACACGCGCCAGCCGCGACGTCCCCGCCGCGGAGGTCGAGGCGGCCCTGCGCCTGGCGCTGGCCGAGCAGGGTATCGACGGCGACGTGCAGCTCTCCTTTGACAATCCCGACCTGCGCCTGCGCCTGCCGAGCACCAGCGGCGGCGGCGTGAAGGTCACCCGCCTTACCCTCGATCCCAGCAACGGGCGCTTCCTCGCCCAGGTGGTGGCGCCGGCCGCCGGCGAGCCGGCGGTCAGCCTGGGCGTCACCGGCCGCGCGCTGGCGATGACCGAGATCCCGGTGCTGACACGCAACGTGAAACCGGGCGAGGTCATCCGCGATCGCGATATCGAATGGATGAGCGTGCAGGCCAACCGACTGACCCGCACCGCGGTGCTGGACAGTGCCAGCCTGGTGGGCATGAGCCCGCGCCGGCCGATCCGCGCACAGGATATCGTGCGCTCCTCCGACCTGGAGACCCCGGTGGTGGTGGCCAAGAACAGCCTGGTGACCATCCGCCTGCGCACCCAGCGCATGGAGCTGAGCGTGCAGGGCCGCGCCCTGGAGGCAGGTGCCCAAGGCGACGTCATCCGCGTCATGAACACCAAGTCCAACAACGTCGTAAACGCCGAAGTCGTCGACAGCGGCGCCGTCATCGTGGTGCCCGCCAGCATCACCGCCCAACGCTAAAGGGAGTCAGGCAGATGTCCCGCAGCCAGAAGAGTGCCATGAACCACACCCCGAACACCGCGCACAGCGCAGGCAGGATGGCGCGCAACGCCATTGCGATCGCGCTGATCGGCCTCACCTTGAGTGCCTGCAACATGATGAACCGCCTCGCCTCCGTCGGCGAGGAGCCCAAGCTCTCGGCCATCCAGAGCCCGGCCCCGCTGGCCGCGCCAGAAGCGGTCTCGCTGCCGATGCCGGCGCCGCTGCCGGTCGAGCGCCAGCCCAACTCGCTGTGGCGCCCGGGCTCGCGCGCCTTCCTGAAAGACCAGCGCGCCAGCAACGTCGGCGACATCCTGACGGTGATCATCGAGATCTCCGACAACGCAGCGATCAACAACGCGACGACGCGCAGCCGCACCAACGCGGAGAACTCCTCGGCCAGCGCCTTCCTCGGCTTCGAAACCCAGCTCGGCCGGATCCTGCCGGACGCGGTCGACCCGACCAACCTGGTCGACCTGGACAGCGATTCCTCCAGCGCCGGCGCCGGCGGGGTCACCCGCAACGAGTCGATCAACCTGCGCGTCGCCGCGCTGGTCACCCAGGTGCTGCCGAACGGCAACCTGGTGCTGGCCGGCCGCCAGGAGGTGCGGGTCAACTACGAGAAGCGCGAACTGCAGGTCGCCGGCATCATCCGCCCGGAAGACATCACCTCGGTCAATACCATCGATTACGACCAGATCGCCGAGGCGCGCATCGCCTACGGCGGCCAGGGCCAGATCTCCGACGTCCAGCAGCCGCGCTACGGCCAGCAGGTCTTCGACATCATCTGGCCGTTCTAAGCCTGAGCGAAAGCTTCCTCCCCTGCCCACCCCGCTTCGCACCCGGGACGATGCAGGAAAAACAAAGGGCCGCGTCGTATGACGCGGCCCTTTGGCTATCTGTTTGGGGATCTTTCGCTGCGGCAGTGCCGGCTTCCTGCCCTGGCCGCAGAAGGTCTCAGTCGTCGCGGTGTGTGCGCTCCATGCGCTCGTGCCGCTCCTGCGATTCGATCGACAAGGTGGCGATCGGCCGGGCTTCGAGGCGGCGGAGCGAAATCGGCTCCCCGGTTTCCTCGCAGTAGCCGTAGGATTCGTCCTCGATCCTTCTGAGCGCCGCGTCGATCTTGGAGATCAGCTTGCGCTCCCGGTCGCGGGTTCTCAGCTCCAGCGAACGGTCGGTTTCGAGGGACGCCCGGTCGGCGATGTCCGGCTCGTGCAGTGAGACCTCCTGCAGGTGCTGCAGCGTCTCGCCCGATTCGCGTTGCAGATCCGCCTTCCACTGCAGCAGCTTCTGGCGGAAATACTCACGCATCACCGGGTTCATGAACTCCTCGTCCTCTTTCGGACGGTAGTTCTTCGGCAACTTGACAGTCATCCCTGGTCCCGTAAATGAGTACCAAAACGCGCCGGGAGTATATGGAATTTGCCTAGCCCGGCAAGTGCTTGGAATCGACAATTTTTCCGCGGCCGATTCCGGCCTGCCGGCCGGCGTTCAGCGGCCCCGCTTGGCCAGCTCCACCGCCGCCCGAATCTCAATTTCATTAATGATTTGAGCGAGTTTCGGGTCGTCGGTTGCGGCCTGGCGCTGCGCCAGCAGGCCGGCCAGATTCTCCAACTGAGCCAGCGGCACCTCGCCCAGCATGATGGAGAGCTTGAGATCCTCCAGCTGGTCGAGCAGGTCATCGGCCCGCCGGCGGGCACGCTTGCGCCCGTCGGTTGCATCGTCGACCTCCTGCAGGGACAGCAGGGCGTTCAGGCCCTGCACCGGCGAGGCACCCGAAGGGGCGGCCGTCTGGGACGGGCCGTCGGCCAGGGCCCTGGCGAAGCCGCCACCGCCCGTCGGGGCGCTGGACCCACTGCGGCGGCTGGCGGAGGCCTTCGGGCCGGAGAAACGGTCGATCTTCATACACTACCCTGGCAAACCCTGCGGCAACCCTGCGCGCGGGAAACACCCGGAGACACTGCGCCCGCGCGGTTAATAAGGCGTTAAACCTCTGAAAAAGCGGCAATAATTTCCCAGTCCCCGCCCGCTTTTTGCCGCGCCCCGGCAGCCAGCCCCGGATCCGGCCCGCGGATATCCGCCAATTCCCGCCATTTCGGGAACCCCGGCAGTTGGCACGGCTTTCGCATTGGAAGGACTGAGTCGAAGCCCCTTTGGTCCCCTTGGGAATGTCTTGATGCCGAACGCCCGTCTCCTTCTCGCCCTCGCCGGCGCCCGCCTGCCCCGCCTCGCCGCGGCCCTGATGCTGGGCCTGAGCGTCGCAGCGGGCCTTATGCTGGGTGCTGCTGCCGGCCCCGCCGCCGCCCAGAGCGCCTCGCGCATCAAGGACGTCGCCGATTTCGAGGGTGTGCGCGACAACCTGCTGGTCGGCTACGGCCTGGTGGTCGGCCTCAACGGCACCGGCGACGATCTGGACAGCGCGGTGTTCACCCGCGAAAGCCTGATCGGCATGCTGCAGCGCATGGGCGTCAACGCCCGCGATGAGGATCTGGACAGCGACAACGTCGCCGCGGTGATGATCACCGCCGACCTGCCCCCCTTCTCCCGCCAAGGCACCCGCATCGACGTCCAGGTCTCCGCCCTGGGTGATGCCGAGAGCCTGCTGGGCGGCACCTTGCTGGTGACGCCGCTGCTGGGCGCCGACGGCGAGGTCTATGCCGTGGCCCAGGGCCAGGTGGCCGTCGCCGGCTTCAGCGCCGCGGGCAATGCCGAGACCATCGTCAAGGGCGTGCCGACCGCCGGGCGCATCGCCAACGGCGCCATCATCGAGCGCGAGCTGGGCTTCGAGCTGGAGCAGCTGCGCTCGGTCAAGCTGGCGCTGCGCAACCCGGACCTCACCACCGCGCGCCGCGTCGCCGAGGCGATCAACGGCTTCACCGGCGAAGCCTCGGCCCGCTCGCTCGATCCCACCACGGTGCAGATCAACCTGCCCGACCGCTACAACGGCGACGTGGTCGCCCTGATGACCGACATCGAACAGCTGCGCGTGCGCACCGATCAGCCGGCCCGCGTGATCATCGACGAGGCCTCCGGCATCATCGTGATGGGCGAGAACGTGCGCATCAGCACCGTCGCCATCGCCCAGGGCAACCTGACGATCCGCATCACCGAGACCCCGCAGGTCAGCCAGCCCAACGCCTTCTCCAACACCGGCAACACCGAGGTGGTCGACCGTACCGACATCCAGGTCGACGAAGACGGCGACAAGCGCCTGGCCGTGGTGGCCTCCGGCGTCAGCCTGCAGGAACTGGTCAACGGCCTCAACGCCCTCGGCATCGGTCCGCGCGACATGATCTCCATTCTCCAGGCGATCAAGGCGGCCGGCGCCCTGCAGGCCGAGATCGAGGTGCTCTGAGCCATGAACGCGACCGACATCACCGCCTCGCTCGCCCGCTTCAAGCTGTCTTCGCCCGAGGCCGCCATGTCCGACCAGGCGGCCAAGCGGGCGGCCCAGGAGTTCGAGGCCCTGTTCCTCTCCGAGATGCTGGCGCCGGTGTTCGAGAGCATCGATACCGCCGGCCCGTTCGGCGGCGGCCAGGGCGAGGAAATCTACCGTTCCATGATGGTCCAGGAATACGGCAAGGCGATCGCCCAGTCGGGCGGCGTCGGCATCGCCGATGCGGTGCAGCGCGAGATCCTGAAGATGCAGGAGAAACAGCAATGAGTGACATCCAGCCCGAAGCGGCTCCGCCGACTGCAGAGGAGCTGCGTCAGGTGATCCACATCGTCCAGGACCTGACCGCGGTGATGAGCCGCGAGGTCGAACTGCTGCGCGCCATGCGGGTGCGCGACTTCGGCGAACTGCAGGACCACAAGCTGGGTCTGGTGGAAGCCTACGAGAAGCAGACCGAGGGGATGCGCGCCAACCCGGCCTTCGCCGATGCCATCGATCCGGTGCTGCGCGACGAGCTGAAAGACGTGATGGAGCGCATGCATTCGGTGATGAGCGAGAACGAGGTGGCGATCAACGCCGCGCGTACCGCCAACCAGCGCGTTGCGACAGCCATCGTCAACGCCGTCGAGGAGCAGCAGACCGAGAGCGGGGGCTACTCGAGCAAGGGCGGCCTCGCCAAGCCGACGGCCAAGCCGCCGGTTTCCGTGCAGATCGACCAGCGTTTCTAGGCAGACGTTTCTAGGCAGACCGGGAAAGAGGAACGGCGGGCCTTCCCCGCCCTTCAAGTGAGACGAAAACCATGTCGCTCAGCATCACCCTCTTCAATGCCCTGAGTGGCCTGCAGGTCAACCAGACCGCCCTGCAGGTCACCTCGAGCAACGTGGCGAACGTCAACACGCCGGACTACGCACGCAAGGTCCACGACCAGCAGAACCGCACCCTGGGCGGCATCGGCTACGGTGTCGAGACGGCCCAGATCGTGCGCCGCATCGACCAGTTCCTGCGCCGCGATCTGATGCAGGAAACCACGGCGATGGGCGCCTCCCAGGTGACCGCCGACTACCTGGCCCGGATGCAGACGATGTTCGGCTCGCTGGGCAACAACAATGCCCTCGGCAACTCTATGAACGACCTGGCGACGGCCATCGAGAACGTGGCCAACAGCCCGGAGGTCGCCGCGCACCGCTTCGACGCCGTGAACGAGGCGGTGGAGATGGCTCAGTACTTCAACGACATGGGCAGCCAGGTGCAAGAGCTGCGCAGCCAGGCCGATGCCGAGATCGCCGACGCCGTGGGCGTCATCAACGCCGAGCTGGAGGTGATCGCCGAGCTCAACGCGCAGATCGCCAACAACCTGGTCAAGGGTCTGCCGGTCGGCGATCTGCAGGACCGCCGCGACGTCGCGGTGAAGAGCATCTCCGGATACATGGAGCTGCAGGAATTCACCGACTCCACCGGCCAGATCCGGCTGTTCACCGAGGCCGGCCGCTCGCTGGTCTCCGGCACCTCGGTCAGTAGCCTGTCCTACACCACCACGCCGTACATGACCGCCAACGAGGTCTACCCGGGCACCATCAGCGGCATCACCCTGAACGGCGCCACCACGGACATCACGACGGAGATCAGCGGCGGCAAGCTGGGCTCTCTCATCGAGACCCGCGACGAAACCCTGCCGGCGATGACCGCCCAGCTCGACCAGCTGGCCGCACAGCTGCGCGACGAGGTGAACCGGGTGCACAACCGCGGCGCCAACACGCCCTTCGGCCAGGGCACCGCGGCGACCGACCCGGCAGCGATGTACGGCTCGCGCAGCATCACCAACCCGGCCGACGCCCTCACGCTCGGCTCCGACGTGACCTTTGCCATTCTGGACGCCAACGGCAATTCGGTGACCGCGCCGATGACCATCGCCGCCGGCGGCACCACGCCGAACGCCGTCCTTGCCGCCATCGACGGCTATCTGACCACGGCGCCGGGCTACGGCACCGCGGCGTGGAATACCGATCGCATGGAGATCAAGCTGGAACCCGGCTACCGCCTGGCGATCCTCGACAACGGCCCGGCCGCCGATTCGGGCGATGCGACCATCACCTTCGACGCCGACGGCGACACGGCCACCGAGAACTATCTCGGCTTCTCCAACTTCTTCGGCCTCAACGATCTCTTCGAGACCCCGTCGCTCACCGGCGGCGTCTTGACCTTGGAGAACCAGGGCAGCCAGAGCGGCATTTCGAGCACCGTTCAGGTGCGCCAGTCGATCGTGGACGACCCCTCCTACCTGTCGCGCGGCATGCTGCGCGGAACGGCGCCGAACCTGACGCTCGGCGTCGGCGACAACGAGATCGCCCAGCAGCTGGCGGATGCCTTTGGCGAGAACTTCGACTATGCCAGCGTCGCCAACGGCCCCTCGGCGGTCAGCACCACCTTTTCGGGCTATGCCGGCGTCATCCTGTCATTCAATGCCTCGCAGGCCGCGGCCGCGGACAGCACGCTGGAGTACCAAACTTTCTTCTTCGAAAACCTGCAGGCCCAGTACCAGTCGGAGGCCGGCGTCAACCTGGACGAGGAACTCGCCAACATGACGATCTTCCAGAATGCCTACAACGCCTCGGCCCGCCTGATCCAGGCAGTGGACGAGATGTTCGACACCCTGTTCAGCCTGGCCTGAGGTTAGGAGGCGGTCATGTTTCGCGTTGCCAACTACGCCCAGCATACTCTGACGCAGTCCTTTGCCATGCGTACGCAGAGCAGTCTTGCCGAGCGCCAGATCCAGATCGCCAGCGGCAAGCAGGCGCAGTTCTATTCGTCCATCGCCACGAAGTCGAGCGAACTGGTCAACGTCGAGCGCTCGGTGGCGCGGACCCAGCAGTTCAACCGCAACATCGATACCGCCGTCACACGCCTCAGCATCATGGAGTCCTCGGTCGGAACGATGGTCAATCGAGCCACCGAGGTGCTTTCCATCCTCAGCTCGGCGATGTCTGGCAGCAACATCAGCGACGTGCCACTGGAGGAATTCGCCGCGACCTTCCTGTCCGAGATCGAATCCCTGATGAATACCCAGCACGAGGACCGCTTCCTCTTTTCCGGCTCGCAGACCAACAATCCGGCCGTTGACCTCAGTGACGTCAACTACACGCCGCAGGCGGGTCTGCCCGGCACCTTCACCGCCGATTTCGATTACTATCAGGGCGACACCCTGCAGATGACCGTACGCAGCGCCGAAACCTTCGAGACGCCCTACGGCATCACCGCCGACGAGCCGGCATTCGAGGAGCTGCTGCGCGCGCTCTCCTACATGGACTATGCTGGCGCCAACCAGGACGACGCGGTTCTGGAGCAGGCCTACAGCCTGATGAAGTCGGCCGTCGATGGCCTCAGTGACATCCGCGGCCGCATCGGCGCCAGTTCCAAGGTCCTGGAATCCGCCAAGTCCGGCCACGAGGACTACCTGACCTACTCGACCAACCTGGTCTCCACCCTGGAAGACATCGACGTGGCCGAGGCCACGACGCGCCTGGCCCAGGACGAGGTGCAGCTGCAGGCCTCCTACCTCGCGCTGTCCAGGATCAGCCAGTTGAGCCTGCTGAACTATTTGAGATAAGTCGGCGAAATAGCGATTTCGTAACCAGATTGCGGCGATAATAGGCCGTCAAGAGTAAGGAGTTAACCATGCCCCGTGAGACTCAGGCAGCCAGGATGGCAGCTCCAGCAGCCACCTTCGGCGGGTTCGCCTCGGCGCCTCCCTCCGGTGTGGATCAGAAGAAGACGGTGAAGACCCGCTTCGGCGTCATCGAATTCGACCTTAACCAGGCCTTAACCTTCCCGAAGGCGATCCCCGGTTTCGTCGGC
Source organism: Pelagibius sp. 7325 (assembly GCF_037652055.1). NCBI lineage: Bacteria > Pseudomonadati > Pseudomonadota > Alphaproteobacteria > Rhodospirillales > Rhodovibrionaceae > Pelagibius > Pelagibius sp. 7325. Next base: position 6,195 of record NZ_JBBKAH010000008.1, on the reverse strand, counting down.
TATCAGCAGTTCGGCCTGGCGATGATTCCCAGCGAGACGCAGTCCAGCTTCATGCTCCTGCAGGCGCTGGAGCCGGACGACCTGTCCTTCATCGTGCTGCCCTACGAGCCGGCAGCCGGGCTGATCGAGGCAAAGGACCTCGCGGCCGCCCTGCAGCATCTCGGTCTCGCGCAGGCGAACTGCGCGATCATGCTGATCGCCACCTTCCGGCGCATGGGCAACAGCTTCGAGACCTCGGTCAACATGCGGGCGCCGATCTTCATCGATACGGAGAACCGCCTGGCCTGGCAGTACATTCTGCCGAACGACCGCTACGAGGTCCGCCACGCGCTGTAAGCCGGCGGATCAAGGAAGCAAAGAGAAAGGGCCGCCCCTGGGGCGGCCCTTTTTTCAATTTCACACTCTGCACCTCAGGCCTTCAGGCGGGCCTCCAGCGCGCGGGCGATGCGCTCCATCAGCACCGACCAGGGTTCGGTCCAGTGGCGCGCCCAGTGGAGGTGGTGCGGCACGCCGTATTCGCCTGTCGGCGGCTGATTCACGCAGCGTCCACCGGCCGTCATCAGCCAAACCTCTTTGCCCACCGCCTCGGCGATGCGGCTCGGCGAGGAGGCGGTCGACAACAGCATGTCCACCTGGGTGGTCAGGGCGAAGGCCGCCTCCATGTCGTTCCTGAGGTCGATGTCGTCCCAGCGGTGGATCTTGATGCCGAAGCGCTCTTCCGCCCGGGCGATCTCCTCCTCGCACTTCTCGTAGAAGAGGTTCACGAAGACGAGACCGGGAATGCGGAAGATCGGCTCCCACATTTCGAGCTTCGTGTAGTGGATGTCGCGGTCACGGTGCGAGAAGCCGCTTCGCCAGCAGATCCCAAGCCTGAAGCCCTCCGGCAGCGCCGCCACGCGTTCGGCCATCTGGGCCACCAGCGCCGGGTCCGGCTGCAGAAATTTCTTGGCATTCCGGCTGCGCACACCGCAAGCCGCAGCCGCCTCGATGTCGTCTGTCGGGTAGTTCTTCTTCATCGCCAGTTCTTCGGCGTCGTAGGGGAAGTACTGCAGCAAGTTGCCGGCCGGCAGATGGACATCGCAATCCTCGCGCGCAGCATCCGTCCTGGAGTCGAGGTGTTCCGGCAGGACGGTGGCCGTCGGAAAGTTGCGCTGGAAGATCGGCACCAGGCGCTTGTCGGCCTCGATCACCATGCCGCCGGACACGCCGATGACATGGCCGTAGCGGCGACTGAAGTCGATTTCGTCACCGATACCCTGTTCGCGCCAAACCAGGATGCGCTTGTCGGAGATATCCTCACCCTGCCAGCGGGGCTTGCGGAAGATACGGAACGGCTTTCTCAGCTTGGCCTTCATGCCGCCGTCGAAGTACTTCCAAGACTCTTCGAACATCTCGTTGCGCCACAAGGAGCGCGCAAGCGAGAACTGCAGGGCCGGCTCGTTCGGCTCCAGCTCAACGGCCTTGCGGAAGCATTCCAGTGCCTCCTTGTGGCGTCCCTGCTCCACGTACACCAGGGCCATGTTGTGGATGAACTCGCCGCGAGCCGGATCAATCTCGATCGCCTTGTCGTAATGGGCCTTGGCCTTGTCGAGCTCATGCAGCAGGCGCATGGCATTGGCGCAGTTGAAATAGCTGGTTGAAAAGCTCGGCTCGAATTCCATTGCCTTGCGAAAGCAGATCAAGGCCTCGCGGTGGCGATGCTGATCCATATAGGCGTTACCCAGATTCGAATGGGCCGCACCGTTCATCGGATCGTACTGTACCGCCTTCTTGCCGTAGTGGACCGCTGCCTCCAGGTCGCCCTCCTGCCGTTTCAGCATGCAGAGGTTGATATGGGCCTGGGGCAGCTTGGGATTAGCTTCCAATGCCTTGAGGCACGACCTCTCGCCCAGATCGTACTTCTTGGAGTCGATGGCGATCTTGGCCAAATTGATATGGGCCTCGGCGAGATCCGGCTTGAGGGCCACAGCCATACTGTAGGCGTCAACCGCCTCCTTGAGTTGCCCCTGCATCTTCTTGATCAGGCCTAGGTGATAGAAGGCCTTGGCGTCGCGCGAATTGAGGCGGACCGCCATGTCGAGCGCCTCCAGCGCCTGATCAATGATTCCGGCATCGATCAGCAGAACCCCGAGTTCACGATAGATATTGCCGTTCTCTGGATCCAGCTGCAGGGCGTGGCTGTAGGCATTGGCCGCCTGGTCCATCTGCCCCATGCCATGAAGCATCTTTCCGTAGACGCAATGCACCTCGGCATTCATCGGCGCCCCCTCCAGCGCCCGCTTCATCAGCTTGTCGCCCTCCTGGAAGCGGCGCTGGCGCATATAGCAGAGCGCCAGCATGGCCGTCGCGACCGGGTTGCCCCGGTCAGCATTGAGCACCCGCTTGAACAGATCAACAGCCACCTTGATCCGGCCGTCTTCATACTTCTCCCAGGCGATCGCAATCGTCTTGCTGACGTCGCGTTTCCCTTTGTCGCGTTTTCCGGCGGACCGGCGCCCCTGGCTGCCCTGCTTCTCAACGGAGACGTTATCGGCGTTGGGAGTAGACTGCTGCTGACTCATGAATTTTCTGCTCGCGGGTGCTGAGAGTGGTGCATGAGCACCCGCCGGACGACCTCGGGCGGGCGCGTCCACCACATTAAGCAGTTATTTACTAAGAGAACCTTTAAGAAGGACCTGGCCGAGCGAGAAAGGCGCGCTGGAGCAGCCTTGCGGCCGCGTTCGGCGAAGCCGCGGCGTCTCAGATCGAAAGAGTGACCGAGGTCGCCACCTGGGGCTCCGAGTCGTCCGACGGCGCCGGCTTTTTCCCCGACCCGTCCGGCGAACCGGTGCGCCGCTCGTTATCGGCCAGTTCGGCCCAACTCGCCCTCACCTCCGAAAGCGCCCGGACGATGTCATCGCAGAGCGCGGACGAGTTCTTCATGTTGACGCTCTGAAGGTCGCGGAAGATCGTGTGGTAGAACTGGTCGAGCATCAGGGACACATCCCCACCTTTTTCAAAATCCAGGTGGGATTGCAGGCCAAGCAGGATCCTGCACGCCTTCTGGGTGGCGTTGAAGCGATCCTCGATACGGCCCTCCTCGACCGCCTCCTTTGCCTTCTTCACCTCCTTGATCATGCCGTCATAAAGCATGACCACGGCGCCCAAAGATGACGTCATCTTCGCGGCCGCCTGGTAGGCGGAAAGTGCATTGTAGGCTTGCGTCACGTTCCCGTATCCCTAGGTCCTGCTGGGCGTCGTCACCATGGCCCCGTCCCCGATCTTGCGATCAAGTCTAGTCGTCGCCGCCCTTGAGGAAGGCTTCGAGCTGGTCACCCATGGCCTCGGCCCGGGCTATAGCCTGCTCCATGGCCGAATACTTGGCGATCAGCATTTCCTGATAGGCGACCAAGCGGATCTCCAGCGACGCAATTTTGTCGACATGCGTTTCGTTCAGGGCCGTCAGGCGGGTCACTTCCTCGGTCATCAGGCCGTCGCCGGAATTGATATAGTTGTCGAGGCGCTGATAGAGGCGCTCAGCGATGCCGGTCGAGGTCGTGATGGTGATGTCTTTGGCCAGAGCACCCGCATCCGAGGCGTTGCGGCTGTAGGCCAGCACCATTCCCTCGTAGATCGTGCCCGCGAGCCCCTTCAGGGTGCTGCCCTGCACGCTGAAGGCATCAACGCCGTCGACTTGCAGGTTGGTGCCGTTGATGACCCCGCCAGGATCGGTAATCGTGAAGGTGCCCACATCCAGAAGGTTGTTGCGGCTGATCAAGCGGATCTCCGGCGATGAGCTCTGGAAGCTGAACTCGAACACGCCACGCACTTGGTCCAACTTGTCCACCAGGTTGGTGTCCAATTTCCCGGAGTCGATGGTGAGCAAGCCCTCAGAAGTGAGCGTGATACCAACACCGCGCAAAGTCGCCAGGGCACCGCTGTCCAGGCCGTCCACCAGGTTTGCGATGTCGTTGCCGAGGTCGCGGCCCAGCGACCGTACCAGGTTGTCGCCAAAGAGAATGGCTGAGGCGTCGACCTCGCCGTCTTCGGAGACCTGCTGCTGGGACTGTATGAAGGACTTCACGTCGTTATAGGCGGTAACGAAAGCCTCAATCTGCCCGCGCGCCGCGGAGAGGTCGTTCTCGATCTCCAGCGTGATGGTCGTGCCGATATCGGCCTTGTAGAGATCGATCGTGACGTTATCGATCAGGTCGTCGATTTCGTTGGTGTCGCGCTCGATCATCGTGCCGATATTGTCGAGCTGAATCCGCGCTGGCTGATAGGCTGTGAGCTCGGTGTCGAAGGTTGCGCCGTTGTCGGCGGAGACGTTCAGTCCTGCCGCGCCCAGAGTGGCGCCGCCGCTGTCGCCGGTGATCTGGATCGCCTTGTTGGTCTCTTCCGCCGTGAAGACGATGCGGTAGTCGCCGTCGGCGATCTTCAGGGCGGAGGCCCTGACGCCCGTGGTGCCGGACACCGCGTTGATCGCATAGACCACGTCGGCCGCGCTCATATCCGAGGTGACTTCGACTTCGGCCGTGGTGCCGCCGTCCAGGCCAACGGTCAGCGTCTCGGTCACCCCCAAGGCTGTGCTGGTGTCGGCCAGCGTCCCGCCGGAGACCTTGTGGGCCTGGGCGAGTTGGTGGACGACGATGTCATACTTGCCCGCCAAGGCATTGTTGGTTGCCGTGGCCCCCAGGATCTCGGTCGCCGGCGTCGAGGTGCTGGAGGAGACGAAGGCCGACTTCTGCTCGAATACGTTGTTCAGGATGCCGGTGGAGCCCGGCGGATTGCGCAGACCGTTTACTGCCGACTGCAGGCTGCTCAGCAGGCCCTTGAATTCGTTGAAGGCCGTTATGCGGGTGGTGTTTTCGGAGATCTTCGCATCCAGCCGATCAATCGGAATGCGCTTGACGGCAATGGAGGCTTCGATGATGGCAGCCGTGTCCAGACCCGAAAACGAGCCGGTCAGCAGCGGGGAGTTTCCGACGAAGGAAACCGAACCTGTTGTTCCTGCCAGAGGCATTGGACTTCTCCTAATCCCCGAAGACTACTGCCGATTTCGCTTCAAATTCGTTAAGAAATAATGGTTATCAATAGGTTAAGCTAAACCGAAATGACCTTCTTCGGGTTCTTTCCGACGCCCCGCATCACCTCCTCGACGCTGCGGAAGGCCTTCTCCGGGGGAAATTCGACCAGGATGTCGCCGTTCTTGCGGTCGTAGACCCGCACGATCAGGCGGCCGCTGTCATGATCCTTGTAGGTGGTCAGCGCGGCGTTCGGCGCCGCCTGCTGCATTTCCGGCTTGCTGGATCGTCCGCTGGCCTGGACGGCCTGGGTCGTTTCGACCGATTCCGGGGCTGCGGCCTGAGTATCCACCGGCGGCACCTTCGCCGACGCAGATTTGGCATTCGCAACCACCATTGTCGTGGCGGCATTCTTGATTGTCGTGTCCATCGCTCAAAGCCCTCCTCAAGCGGGGCTTGCCGGACCGGGTGGGAGGGTAGGCCCGAGAGCCCACCCTCCCAGACAATCCGGGCTTACTGCAGAACGCGCAGCAAGGACTGCGGGATCTGGTTGGCCTGGGAGACCGCCGAGACGGCCGCCTGGACCAGCACCTGGTTGGAGACCAGCTTGCTCTGCTCGGCCGCCAGGTCGACGTCCATGATAGACGACTTGGCCGCGTCGATGTTCTCCAGCGAGGTCGCGATCTGCTGACCACGGAACTCGAAACGGGAGATCAAAGCACCGGCCGTCGCACGCGCCTCGGAGACGCTGTCGATCGCCGCGTCGATCAGCGACATCGCGGAAGCGGCGTCGGCGGCCGTGTCCACAGAGGCGCTGTTCACGCTGAGGGCGGCAGCCGTGAAGGCGGCAACGCCCGCACCGTTCGCCAGATTCGTGAAGTCGACGGTGATGTTGTCGCCCACGTTGGTACCGACGAAGTACTCGGTCGTCGCGACGGTGCCGTTCAGCACGGAATCGCCGTTGAAGCGAGTCGTGTTGGCGATACCGTCGATTTCGCTCACCAGCTGCTGGAACTCGGCGTCGATGAACGCACGCTCGTTGTCCGTCGGCACGCCCGACAGGGACTGGGCCGCCAGCGCCTTCATACGCTGCAGCACGTCACCGATACGGGAAAGACCGCCGTCGGCGACCTGCACCACCGAGGCACCCTGGGCGGCGTTGATGCCGGACTGGGTGAGCGCGGTGACGTCG
>NZ_JBBKAH010000007.1:0-94062 GCF_037652055.1 Pelagibius sp. 7325 | reverse complement strand
CGACTTGGCCGCGTCGATGTTCTCCAGCGAGGTCGCGATCTGCTGACCACGGAACTCGAAACGAGAGATCAGAGCACCGGCCGTCGCACGCGCCTCGGAGACGCTGTCGATGGCCGTGTCGATGGCGGCCATCGCGACCGCAGCGGTAGCCGCCGTGTCCACGCTGGCTGCATCAACGCCGAGGCCCGTCGCGGTGAACTCGGTCACGCCCGCACCAGCGGCCAGAGCCGTGAAGTCGACGGTGATGTTGTCGCCCACGTTGGTGCCGACGAAGTACTCGGTCACGGTGGTCGTACCGTCGAGCACCGAGTCACCGTTGAAGCGGCTGGTGTTGGCAATGCCGGTGATTTCGCTCACCAGCTGAGAGAACTCGGCATTGATGAACGCACGCTCGTTGTCCGTCGGCACGCCCGACAGCGACTGGGCCGCCAGCGCCTTCATACGCTGCAGCACGTCGCCGATACGGCCAAGGCCGCCGTCGGCAACCTGCACCACCGAGGCACCCTGGGCGGCGTTGATGCCGGACTGGGTGAGCGCGGTGACGTCGGCCTTCAGACGGGTGCCGATGGCAAGACCGGCAGCGTCGTCCGAGGCCTTCACGATGCGCGAGCCGGAGGCGAGCTTGCTGACCGAACTCGACGCCTGGGACGAATTGTAGTTCAGGAAACGGAGGGCGGAGTTCGCCGCCGTATTCGTAGCAACAACAGGCATATCAAGGTTCCTTCTACTTGAAGTGTCGCCCTGCCACTTCCTGCGACAGGGTTCGATGGTGACCTACTTGGCCACCCGCTGAGCGCGCTGGACAGAGTCCGGACGCACAAATCCGACTCTTCCTACGCAAGCCGAATGCCAAGTAGGATGTTTTTGCCGGGTATTGCCGGATTTCAGAAGGTTAGGTGCCGGGGCTCAGACTTTGAGCGCGCCCGCTGCGGACCCAAAGCGGCAAGAATTGCCGGGCCGGCTAGGCAAGTTTTGCCGCTCGCCGACGCGAGAAGGAAAGACTTGCCGATTGGATGGTAAGGATTTTCTTAAAGGTAAACAGTTACTTAACGGACAGAGTCCGCAACGGCAAGGTCGGCGGGGCGGCCGGAAGGTGCGCTGCTTGCGCCGCCATCCGGCCATGACCCATGCCTGAAGGTCTCTCCCGTGCCAGGCCGCCTTACTGCAGCAGCCTGAGCAGGGCCTGCGGCAGCTCGTTGGCCTGGGACAGCGCCGAGACCGATGCCTGTACAAGGACCTGCGACGAGACCAATCTGCTCTGCTCGGCCGCCAGGTCGACGTCCATGATCGAAGACTTTGCCGCTTCGATGTTTTCCAACGAGGTCGAGATCTGCTGGCCTCTAAACTCGAAGCGAGAGACGAGGCCGCCCAGCGTCGCGCGCGCTTCCGAGACCACGTCGATCGCCGCGTCGACCGCCGACATGGCGATACCCGCGGCAGACACCGTACCGGCGCTGATCCCGACGGTCAGGCCGATCGCCGATGCGGTATAGCCTGTCGCTGACGACATCGTGCCGAAGTTCACGGTGATGACGTCACCGACCTCGCTGCCGACAAAGTACTCGATCGGCGTCGCCGCCGCCGAGCTGCCGTCCAGCAGCGAGTTGCCGTTGAAGCGCGTCGTCGTCGCCATGGCGGTGATTTCGTCCTTCAGCTGCTGGAACTCGGCATCGATGAAGCCGCGTTCCGTGTCCGAAGGCACACCCGACAGCGACTGTGCCGCCAGGGCCTTCATACGCTGAAGCACGTCGGCGATGCGCGCGAGGCCGCCGTCGGCCACCTGCAGCACCGAAGCGCCCTGCGAGGCGTTCACCGCCGACTGGCGCAGCACCGTCACGTCGGCCAGCAGGCGCGTGCCGATGGCGAGACCGGCCGCGTCGTCCGAGGCCTTCACGATGCGCGAGCCCGAGGCCAGCTTCGAAATCGAACTGCCGGACTTCATTGAGTTGTAGTTCAGGAACCGCAGCGCCGAATTCGCGGCCGTGTTCGTTGTCACTGTAGGCATGGGTCTACTCCAATTTACCTGTCAGGGCAGAGCCCCTGAAACCAGCGTCCTGCCGGAAAACCGTGTCTGCCAAAGGGCTTAAACCGCACGGACACCTCTGCTTTGCAGAAATTGTGCCAAATTCGATATGTTGGATTTTACCTTATAAATCATACACTTATATGACGGACACCAAACCCTGGGCAGTCGACACCGAGCAGAAGGGGGGAAGAGATTTCTCGGGTGTGTGGCAAACTCTGCCGAGTGGTGCAGGGCACGGGACCGAAAAAGTTCGGGGCGAGGCGCCTGCTTGGCACCCCGCCCCGTTCACCTCCGCCCAAAGAGGTAATTACTGCAGAAGGCTGAGGAGGGCCTGCGGCAGTTCGTTGGCCTGGGACAGCGCCGAGACCGATGCCTGCACAAGCACCTGCGACGAGACCAGCCTACTCTGTTCGGCCGCCAAATCGACGTCCATGATCGACGACTTGGCCGCCTCGATGTTCTCCAGCGAGGTCGTAATCTGTTGGCCTCTAAACTCGAAGCGCGAGACGAGGCCGCCCAGCGTCGCGCGCGCTTGCGACACCAGGTCGATCGCCGCGTCGACGGCCGACATCGCAGCACCGGCCGCGGATACCGTACCGGCGGTCTCGGCGTCGAGGCCCAGCGCCGATGCGGTATAGCCGGCGGTCGACGACAACGACCCGAAATTGACGGTGATGACGTCACCGACCTCGCTGCCGACAAAGTACTCGATCGGCGTCGCCGCCGCCGAGCTGCCGTCCAGCAGCGAGTTGCCGTTGAAGCGCGTCGTCGTCGCCATGGCGGTGATTTCGTCCTTCAGCTGCTGGAACTCGGCATCGATGAAGCCGCGTTCCGTGTCCGAAGGCACACCCGACAGCGACTGTGCCGCCAGGGCCTTCATACGCTGAAGCACGTCGGCGATGCGCGCGAGGCCGCCGTCGGCCACCTGCAGCACCGAAGCGCCCTGCGAGGCGTTCACCGCCGACTGGCGCAGCACCGTCACGTCGGCCAGCAGGCGCGTGCCGATGGCGAGACCGGCCGCGTCGTCCGAGGCCTTCACGATGCGCGAGCCCGAGGCCAGCTTCGAAATCGAACTGCCGGACTTCATTGAGTTGTAGTTCAGGAACCGCAGCGCCGAATTCGCGGCCGTGTTCGTTGTCACTGTAGGCATGGGTCTACTCCGAAATCCTCATTGGGCAGAGGCCCCGAGGCCGGCTCCTCGCCGGTCTCTTCCGTTCCGGGGGAGACCCCTGGCACGGGCGGGCAGCCCAGTGACAGCACGGATCGTGCCAATTTTATCTACCTGATTTTTTATCAATTAAACCAATATGTTATAATTTTTAGGCCAGCCTGCGCCGGGCAGGCAAGTTTCGCCAGACTTGGTAAAAGCTGCAGGTCCAGGGGGCAAAGACTTCCGGGCCAATGCGGCGGCTGGCCTGCACGTATCGCTGCGCTCTCACTCTATGAATCTGCGGGCGGGTCCACCCCGCCGGCAGCCGGTCCGCACGGCAAAGCCCTGCGCGCGGGGAAAACGGCCGACGGCCGGCACCGGCAGGCACCGACAGACCGGGCAAAGCTTGTCCCGCTACCCTGCAGGTTCTGCCAGGCAAGAACCGCCGCGACGCCGGACCACGCCCCGCAGGCGCGGATAAACTCAATATAAATCAGACGCTTGATGGGAGAGTCCGAGGTTGGCCCACGAATTGCTTTCTATTGTCCCGAGACCAGGATTGGCCGCGCGGATCGTGTCGGTCGGTCGGTAAGCCCGAAACGCCACGCCCGCTCGAGGGCGGACGTTCGGGAAGCAACACGGAGATAGAACCATGCCGCTTACAGCTACCGATGCGTTTCGCAGCGAGGTAACCAGAGCCCGTCCGACGCGGGTCGTGGTCATGCTTTACGACGAAGCCATTGCGTCGCTCGCCGCTGCGATCGAGGCCATGGCACAGAACCAGATCGAGGAGCGCTGCAACCGCGTGAACGTGGTGACCGAGATCATCGGCACCCTGCACATGAGCCTCGACATGGAGAATGGCGGCGAGATCTCCGACCAGCTCGGCAGCATCTACCGCTACGTCCTGGCGCAGCTGATCCGCATCAACATCAGCAGCGATGCAACGCTGGCGGCCAAGGTGATCGCGCTGCTGACGCCGCTGCGCGATGCCTGGGAAGAAATCGACCAGCGCATGGCCCGCGGCGACGACCACGCCGCCGTCGAGGCTACGATCCTGAGCCGCCTGAAAGCGGCCGGCTTCCGCCTCAACGTCCACGCCGCCTAGTTCGGATCCACCTTCAGGAACGCGACACTTCAAATGCAAGTAACTGCTCCGGACTTTTTTGCCTCCCAAGGCGGCAACAACGCGACCCGCGAGGAGAAGCGGACCGGCGACGGTCTCTTCGACTCCCTTCTGAAAGAAGAGGATGCGCGTCACGCCCGGGATTCGCAGCGGACGCGTGAAGCGGCTCAGCCGGGTTCCGACGATTACCGCCGCGACGACTACCGCCGTGACGACTACCTGCGGGACGACTACCGGCGCGACAACTACCGCGAAGAGCGGGTCGAGCGGGCCGACCGGCATGAGGACGCGCCGGCGGAGAACGAGATCCGCGAGACCGACCAGGAGGCTCCCAAGGAAGCCCGCCGTCCGCAGGATGACGCGCGCCCGGCCGATACGGTCGGCGGTGAAGACACCGCCGCAGTAGAAGACGACGCGGCGAGTGAGCCTGCCATGGCCGGCGACGCCGAGCCGGCGGCGTCCGCCACGTCGGCGGCGACGGCACAACCTTCGACGAACACCGTGGTGGTTCCGGGCCAGCCGGACCCGCGTAGCCAGGCGGCGGCCCAGACCGGCGGCAACCCGCCGGCGGCGACGTCACCCGCGGCCGGCACCGCCGAGGCCGCCGCCAAGGCCCCGGCCGCTGACAAGACGGCATCCGCCGCGCCTCAGGCGGCGCAGACGGGAACCGCGCAGACGGCAACGGCGCAGACGGCAACGGCGCAGACGGCGGCCACCGACAAGCCGTCCGTCGACCAGGCTGCCAAGCAGCCCGAGCAGGCTGCCAGCACAGGAAGCCCTGCGACGGCCGCCTCCAGTGAAGCCAACCGCCGGCCCGCCGGTCCAGCAGGCCGCACCACCCCGGGCGGCGAGACCCCGTCGACCGTGGTGACCACCAACACCGGGCTCGAGTCACGGCCGACCGCCGCCCTCGGCGGCGGTGCGGCGAGCGCCGTGCTGGCCCAGAACGGCCAGGCGCAGGGAACAGAGACCGAAGCGCCACTGCCCGGTGCCACGACCGCCGGCCAGCAGACGGCCGCGAATGCTGCCACGGCCCAGCCCGGCCAGACCGCCGCCAAGCCCGGCGAGACCACCGTTGCAGCCGACAAGCCGGCCGCCAGCGGCCCGCTGCCGGCCTCCTCCGCCGATACCGCCGGGGCCGGGAGCAGCACCGCCTCGACCGGCACCCTTGCCGGAGCCGCCCACGGCGCGACCGGCACCGGCCAGGCGCAGAGCAGCAGCTTCGCCGAGACCCTTGCCCAGACGCGCCACGCGCCGACAGGCAATCCTGCCGAGCAGGTTGCCGTCCAGGTGCACCGCGCCCAGGCAGCCGGTCAGGATCAGATCAGCATCAGGCTGCATCCGGCAGAGCTGGGCCGCATCGAGGTGAAGCTGGAGAACGCCAGCGACGGCACCCTGCGCGCGGTCATCTCGGCCGAACGGTCGGAGACCCTCGACCTATTGCAGCGCGATTCCCGCGGACTTGAACGCGCCCTGCAGGAAGCCGGCGTGAAGACCGATTCCGGCAGCCTCAACTTCAACCTGCGTGGCCAGGGTCAGGGCCAGGGAGAGGGCACGCTGGCCGATGGCAAGGGCGGTTCCGGCCGCAACGGCAGTGACAGCGGTGCCGTTGGGGCCGAACGCGGCGAAACCGCGCCGCCGCCGGCCTACCGTTCGAGCCACGCCGGCGCCCTGGATATCCGGGTTTAAGGCGGACAGGAGAGAAAGATCATGGCGGTTGAAAGCACCCGCGCCCCGGTCAACGGCGTTCCCTTCAAGGACACCAACAACTCCGGCTCCAGTGCCGGAGCGACCCTGGCGGAAACCTTCGACACCTTCCTGACGCTGCTGACCACCCAGCTGCAGTATCAGGACCCGCTGAATCCGATGGACACCAACGAGTTCACCTCGCAGCTGGTGGAGTTCACCGGCGTCGAGCAGGCGATCTCGACCAACCAGAAGCTGGACCAGCTGATCGCCCTGCAGGACAGCATGCAGCTGAACGATGCGCTCGACTACATCGGCAAGACGGTCGGCGCCGACGGCATCATCCTGATGCTGCAGGACGGCGAGTCGACGATAACCTACGACCTCGGCGCCAATGCCGACAAGGTCAGCATCCTGGTCATCGACGAACTGGGCGAGACCGTCCGCACCATCGAGGGCGACACCGAGATCGGCCACCACGAGATCACCTGGGACGGCCTCGACGACGACGGCGAGCCCCTGGACGACGGCCTCTACGGCTTCCTCGTGACCGCGGTCGACAAGGACAAGAAGCCCGTGCCGCTGATTCAGGGGACCACCGGCCAGGTGAGCGGCGTGAAGCTGGTCGACGGCGAAGTTGTGCTGGAGATCGGCGAACTGGAGATCGCGCTCAGCGACGTGCTGACCATCGAGCAGTAGGAAATTCCACGGCGCGCCTTACCGCGCCGGACAGTTTAGAGCATTCGAGACCTAGAGAGATGTGATCGGGCCCGCCCCAAACGCGAAAGCCGGGCGGCCCTAACAAAGGAGACGAAGTCATGAGTATCTACGGCGCTATGTTTGCCGGGGTTTCCGGTCTGGCCGCACAGAGCAACGCTCTGGGCATGATCTCGGACAACATCGCGAACGTGAATACGGTCGGCTACAAGGGCACTGCGGCGCGCTTTTCGACGCTGGTCACCCAGGCTGCCACCCAGACCACGCACACTCCCGGCGGCGTGACCTCGTCGCCCTATTCTTATGTCAACCGCCAGGGCCTGCTGCAGGGCTCTGCTTCGGGGACGGACCTCGCGGTCGCCGGCCAGGGCTTCTTCGTGGTCAACGAATCCTCGACGCCCGGCTTCGGCGACGACTTCTACTTCACCCGCGCCGGTTCCTTCAATCCGGACCAGAACGGCAACCTCGTGAACGCGGCAGGCTATTTCCTGCAGGGCTACAACCTGCGGACCAATCCCACGCCGTCGCCGAGCGCCAGCACATTCACCGGCCTGGAGACGGTCAATATCTCGAACCTCTCGGGCAGCGCGGCGGCCACAACCAATATCGCCCTGGGCGTCAACCTGCCCTCGACGGCGGCGGTGGGCGACTCCCACTCGGTCACGGCGCAGGTCTTCGACACCCTGGGCAACGCCCACGACATGGACATCACCTTCACCAAGACGGCGACCGCCACCTGGTCCTGGACAGCGAGCGACCCGGTCATCGGCGGCGTCAGCACCGCCGTCGCCGCTGGCACCGGCACCATCACCTTCGATACCGACGGCACGCCGCTGTCCTTCGTCCCGGCTGCGCCAAGCGTCGCCCTGACCGGCTTTACCACCGGCGCCGCCAACTCCGTCGTCACGCTGGACTTCGGCACCCTTGGCGCGACCGATGGCCTGACCCAGTTCGCGGGCGACTTCACCATATCAAACATCGACCAGGACGGCGTGCGCTTCGGCAACTACACCGGCATCACAATCAGCGAAGAGGGAATTGTCACAGCCCTATTCGACAACGGGCAGAGACAAGACATCTACCAGCTGCCGCTGGGCATGTTCCGCAACCCAAACGGCCTGGAAGCCAAGACCGGCAACGTCTACCTGGAGACCAACCGTTCGGGCAACTTCCAGCTGAACCTGGCCGGTAACGGCGGTGCCGGCGACATCGCGCCGGGCGCCCTGGAAGCCTCGACCGTCGACCTCGCCGAGGAGTTCACCAAGATGATCATCACCCAGCGCGCCTACTCCGCGAATACCAAGGTCATCACCACCGCAGATGAAATGCTGGATGAGCTGATCCGCGTGAAACGTTAGTAGCAGACCCCGCTAGGCCTTAACGCCTAGCCCTGACCGATCCATCCGGGGGGCTTCTCCAACTGAGAGCCCCCCGGAAAAGTCCCGGGAAGTCACTGGAAAGCCGGGCGCCCGGCACCGCAGCGGCCCAGCCCGCAAGCACAGCGGTAGCGGGTTAAGGAAGCCTTCAAGTTATCTAAAGCTTAGCTTAACTCCCTGATTTAGCGAATTTTAAACCGCGAATGCCTATCCTAGCCGAACCACAGATTTGAATTTGAAAGACAGGATCTGTTCGATGTACTCCGACAGCTCAGGTAGGCCCAGCAACGTGATAGGACCGGCAGGTAAGCCGCTCAGTCTCGACGACCTGCCGCCGCCGTCCACCAAGCGTTGGGTGATCCGCCGCAAGGCCGAGGTCGTGACCGCGGTTCGCGCCGGCCTGCTGACGCTGGAGGAAGCCTGCGCGCGCTATAACCTTTCGGTTGAGGAATTCCTCTCCTGGCAGAGCCTGATCGACAAGCACGGCATGCGGGGGCTGCGCACCACGCGCCTGCAGCAGTACCGCCGGCATGTCGGCGGCCACGGCGCCGAAAAGATGGGTAGCGATTCGCGCTCCAGCTCGTAACCGGCGAAAGAGTGCGAGGGCAGCGACCGCCCCGCCCGGCCAAAATCATCGCCCGCAAGGACGTTTACCAAGGCACCCCGCCGAGAGCATCGGCGGGGTGTCTGTCCTTTAAGGTTACCGAAATGCTGCGTCATTCCAGCCGGGGGGAAAAAACTTCCTAGCGGCTAGGCAATTATTGCCCGCCGTTAACGCCACCTTTACCGGAAGCAATTAGCCTAAAAATGCAAGCTAGCCAATGCGATGCACCGAGATCGCCAGCTTGCGGAGGCCACGGGGGAATAGAGGCCTTCATTACTTAGGTCGATGACGCATCAGGATGGTCGATTTTGAACTCTCTCCTAGAGACGCTTAAAGGTCTGGGACCGGCGCGCCTCGGCACGATGGCTGCCGTCGCTGCCGGCATCATTGCGTTCTTCATCTACCTGACGAGCCGCCTCGCCTCGCCGGAAATGGCGCTGCTTTACGGCGAATTGAGCGCGCAGGACAGCGGCCAGATCATCGCCCGTCTGGAGCAGATGAGCGTGCCCTATCGCATCGGCGAAGAAGGCGGCAACATCTACGTTCCGCAGGACCAGGTCGGACGCTCGCGCATGGTCATGGCCGAAGAAGGCTTGCCCAGCGGCGGCAACATCGGCTACGAGATTTTCGACCGTTCCGAAGGGCTCGGCACCACCAACTTCGTCCAGAACATCAACCACGTCCGTGCGCTGGAAGGCGAGCTGGCGCGGACCATCCGCTCGATCGCCTCGGTGAAACAGGCGCGCGTGCATCTCGTGCTGCCGCGCCGGGAGCTGTTCAGCCGCGACCGCCAGGACCCCAGCGCCTCCATCATCCTGATGCTCGCCGGCGGCGGTGGACTGGACCGCCAGCAGGTCACCTCGATCCAACATCTGGTCGCGGCCGCCGTGCCGGGCCTCAAGCCGACCATGGTCTCCATCGTCGACGACAAGGGCAACCTGCTGGCGCGCGGCACCGAGGAAGGCGACGTCTCGCAGACTGCCTCGCGCGCCGACGAGATGCGCATCAGCTACGAGTCGCGCATGGTGCGCACCATCGAAGAACTGCTGGCGCGCTCGCTCGGCGCCGGCAACGTGCGCGCCCAGGTCTCCGCCGTGATGGATTTCGACCGCGTCACCGAGAATGCCGAGATCTACGACCCCGACGGCCAGGTTGTCCGCTCGACCCAGGTGGTCGAGGAGCAGGCCAGCAATCAGGACGGGGCCCCAGCCGGTGTGACCGTCGGCAACAACCTGCCCGATGCCCTGCCCGAGCTCGACGGGGGCGCCGGCAGCCAGAGCTCGACCTCGCGCACCGAGGAAACGGTCAACTACGAGATCACCAAGACGGTGAAGACGCATATCCGCGAGGCCGGAAACGTGCAGCGCCTCTCCGTCGCAGTCATGGTCAACGGCAACGTCACTCTGGACGACGCCGGCAACCCGACCTACGAGCCGCGCAGCGCGGAAGAGCTTGAAAAGATCACCGCCCTGGTGCGCTCTGCGGTCGGCTACGACGAGGCGCGCGGCGACACCATCGAGGTCGTCGAGATGCCCTTCGTGTCGCTGGAAGCCGGCGATACCGAGACCCAGGGCCTGCTGATGGGCCTGACCAAGGCAGACCTCATGCGCGTCGCTGAACTGCTGGTGCTGGGCGTCGTGGCCGTGCTGGTCCTGCTGATGGTGGTGCGCCCGCTGCTCGGACGCCTGCTCGAGGTCGACGAGGAGTCCGCGGCCAGCGGCGGCATGCTGACCGGCATGCCCGGCCAGCCGGCCCTGGTCGGCCCCGACGGCCAGCAGATTCCGCGCCTGCCCGGCGATCCCTCCGCCGTGGTTGCAACCCGCGTCGGCGACGACGGCATGCCGCAGAAAAACGTCGCCAGCGAAATCGAACAGATGATCGATCTCAACCAGGTCGAGGGCCGCGTACGCGCCTCCTCGGTGAAGAAGATCGCCGAGATCATCGAGAAGCATCCGGAAGAAGCCGTCGCCATCATTCGCGGCTGGCTCCACGCAGAAGTGTAAGACGGACTCCCCGCCATGGCTATACGCGAAGATATCCAGAGCATGAGCGGCCCGGAAAAGGCCGCCCTCCTCATGCTCGCCGTCGGCGAAGACAATGCCGCGCGGCTGTTCAGCATGATGGACGACGAAGAAATTCGCGAACTGTCACAGGCGATGGCCAACCTCGGCAGCGTGACCGCCGACCTGATCGAACAGATGCTGGTCGAGTTCGCCGACCGCATCTCGACCACGGGGTCGGTGATCGGCAACTACGACAGCACCGAGCGCCTGCTGCTGAAGGTGATGGACAAGGACAAGGTCAGTGGAATCATGGAGGAAATCCGTGGTCCCGCCGGCCGGACCATGTGGGACAAGCTGGCCAACGTCAATGAGATGGTGCTGGCAAACTACCTGAAGAACGAGTACCCGCAGACCGTTGCGGTGGTGCTCTCCAAGATCAAGCCGGAACACGCGGCCAAGGTTCTGGGCGTGCTGCCGGAACCCTTCGCGATGGAAGTGGTCATGCGCATGCTGCGCATGGAGGCCGTCCAGAAGGAAGTGCTGGACGACGTCGAGCGCACCTTGCGCAACGAGTTCATGTCCAACCTGGCGAAGACCAACCGCCGCGATTCCCACGAGTTGATGGCGGACATCTTCAACTACCTGGACCGCACCCTGGAGACCCGCTTCCTCACCGCGTTGGAAGAGCGCAACCGCGACTCGGCCGAGCGGATCAAGGCTCTGATGTTCACCTTCGAGGACCTCGGCAACCTGGATCCGGGCGGCGTGCAGACCCTGCTCAGCGCCTCGGACAAGGGCAAGCTGGCGACCGCGCTGAAGGGCGCCTCGGAGACGCTGCGCGACTTCTTCTTCTCCAACATGTCGGAGCGCGCCGCGAAGATCATGAAGGAAGACATGCAGTCGATGGGTCCGGTGCGCCTGAAGGATGTCGACGAGGCACAGATGTACATGGTGGCCACCGCCAAGGAGCTGGCCGAGAAAGGGCAGATCATCATCAGCGAGAACAAGGGCGAGGACGAGCTCGTCTTCTAAGGAACGGACGCGCAGGACAAGGTCATGGGCCAGATGGAAAAATTCCTCTTCGACACCAGCTTCGACACGGAGAGATCCGCTGCGGCGAAGGCTGCCGAAGCGGCGAAGAAGGCCGCGGAAGAGACTCCTCCTGCCCCCAGCTTCAGCGAGGAGGAGTTGGCGGCCGCGCGTCAGGCCGCCTATGCGGAGGGCAAGGCCGCCGGCCTCGCCGAAGCCGAGGCCGGCCAGACCAGGCGCCTGGCCGAAGCCGTGGAAACACTGCCGCCGCAGCTGGCCCAGCTGGCGCAGGACCTTGAGACGCAGGCCGACGACCGCCGCCGAGAGACCCTCGACGCCGCCCTCACCGTGGTGCGCAAACTGTTTCCCAGTCTCGCGCGCACCCATGGCCTGGACGAGATCCAGTCCGTGGTCGACGCCTGCCTGGAGCGCCTGCGCGATGAGCCGCGGCTGGTGATCCGCTCCTCCGACAGCGACCTCGACGCCTTGAAGGAACGCATCGAGCAGAGCGCCCAGCAGAGCGGCTTCGAAGGCAAGCTTGTGTTCCTCGTCGACGAGCGGCTGGCGGACGGCGACCTGCGCGCGGAGTGGGCCGACGGCGGCGCCGAGCGCGACCAGGCCGGCCTGTGGAAGGAAATCGACGCCATCATCGCGCGCGCGCTGAGCCCGGCAGCCAACGGCAAACTGCCGCAGCGGGCGCCGGCGCAGAGCGCAACACCGCGAACCGAACAATCGGCACCCAAAAGTGCCGAACCGCAATCCCAGCCGGCCCGGCCGGCAGGGGTCGAACCGCTTCGGCGGGCACAGATCGCCTAGCGGCGACAGGTTAACCAGGAGGTCTCTATGGCCCAGGACGATAATTTGGATCTCGCCGAACTCGATGGCGGCACCGCCGACACCGACATGCAGGACGAGAACGACGGCAGCCTTCCCGAGGCCAGCAAGCCGCCCACCAATGCCAAGGAGCTGGAGGCGGTCTACGACATTCCCGTGCAGGTCTCGGCCGTGCTGGGCAAGGCCAACATGCAGGTCAGCCAGCTGCTGAAGCTGGGCCGCGGCGCGATCGTCGAACTGGACCGCAAGGTCGGCGAGGCGATCGACATCTACGTGAACAACCGGCTGGTCGCCCGTGGCGAGGTCGTCGTGGTGGAAGAACACCTCGGCGTCACCATGACCGAGATCATCAAGGTCGACCGTAGCGGCAGCTGAGCCAGCTTCGGATACCGGCATTCGGGCACCAGGATCATGGTCGATACGCAAACCACCAGCGCCAGCGCGCAGCCGCCTGTGGAGATCACGGCTCCGCAGATCGGCGCCACCGTGGACTTCGCCACGCTGCTGGGCGTTGCGGGCGCCTTCGCCATGATCGCCGGCGCCATCGCGCTGAGCGGCCAGGCCGCCGGCTTCCTGGATGTGCCTTCGATCCTCATCGTGGTCGGCGGCACCTTCCTGGTCACCACGATTTCCTTCAGCCTGGGCGAGATCATCCGGGCCCAGGGTCTGATGGTGCGGACGGCGATCTATCATGCCGAGACGCCGGAGAACGCCGTCTGGCAAGCCCTCTACCTGGCCGACCTGGCGCGCAAACGCGGCCGCCTGGCGCTG
The DNA here is from genome assembly GCF_037652055.1 of Pelagibius sp. 7325. Lineage (NCBI taxonomy): Bacteria > Pseudomonadati > Pseudomonadota > Alphaproteobacteria > Rhodospirillales > Rhodovibrionaceae > Pelagibius > Pelagibius sp. 7325. The sequence continues at coordinate 80,740 of NZ_JBBKAH010000007.1, read as the reverse complement.
CAGAACGTGACCGAGGACCTGCGCGACGCGCCCTTCCTCTACCGCGCCATCAACATGGTGGTCGACGGCATCCCGGCCGAGGAAGTCGAGCGCGTGCTGGCGCGCGACGCCGCAGCCGCATTTGAACGGCACCACCGCTCGGCTGGCATCCTGCGCCGCGCCGGCGAGGTCGCCCCGGCCATGGGCCTGATCGGCACCTTGATCGGCCTGGTGCAGATGCTGGGCAGCCTGGACGATCCCTCGTCCATTGGTCCGGCCATGGCCGTTGCGCTGCTGACCACCTTCTATGGCGCCGTGCTGGCCAACATGGTGTTCAACCCGCTGGCCAGCAAGCTGGAGCGCAACGCGCAGATCGAGGCCACGGTGAGCCAGATCTACACCATCGGCGCTGCCTCCATCAGCCGGCAGGAGAACCCGCGGCGCCTGGAGATGATGCTGAACACCATTCTGCCCCCGAGCAATCGGGTGGATTTCTTCGATTAGACAGATTCAATCCGGAACTAACCTTTAGGGACTTGGAGAGAAGGCATGCGGCTTCTCATTGTTGGGACACTAGACGGACACATCGCCACGGCGGGTAGGCTGGCGCTGGAAAGCGGCGCCAAGGTGGCCCACGTCGACGATATCGACTCGGCACTGACGGCGCTGAGGTCCGGCCAGGGCGCGGATATGGTCATGGTCGAGGTCAACCTCGACATCGCCAGCTTCTGCAAGAGCCTGAAGTCGGAACGGATCTCCGTACCGGTGATCGCCTGCGGCATCGGGCCGGAGCCCTCTGCCGCGGCCAATGCGATCCGCGCCGGGGCGCAGGAATACGTCCCCCTGCCCCCCGACGCCGAGCTGATCGCCGCGGTGCTCGCCGCCGTGTCGGAAGAGACCAGCACCGTGGTGTGCCGCGACCCCGCGATGAACCCGGTGTTGCGCCTCGCCGAGCAGGTCGCCCCCTCCGACGCCAGCGTCCTGATCACCGGTGAGTCCGGCACCGGTAAGGAAGTGATGGCGCGGTTCCTGCACTCCAAGTCCAAGCGCGCCAAGCAGGGCTTCATCTCCGTCAACTGCGCGGCGATCCCCGAGAACCTGCTGGAATCGGAACTCTTCGGTCATGAAAAGGGCGCCTTCACCGGCGCCATCACGCGGCGCATCGGCAAGTTCGAGGAAGCCAACGGCGGTACCCTGCTGCTGGACGAAATCTCCGAGATGCACCCGCGCCTGCAGGCCAAGCTGTTGCGCGCCATCCAGGAGCGCGAGATCGACCGCGTCGGCGGCGGCCAGCCGATCAAGGTGAATATCCGCCTGCTGGCGACCTCCAACCGCAACCTCGAAGAGGCGGTGAGGAACGGCAGCTTCCGCGAGGACCTCTATTTCCGCCTCAACGTGGTGAACATCCAGCTGCCGGCGCTGCGCGAGCGCCCGGCCGACATTCCGATCCTGGCGCAGCACTTCGCCGCCAAGTACTCCGAGGCCAATGGCCTGGCGAGACTCGAGGTCACGCCGCAGGCCATGAGTGTCCTGACCGCACACCACTGGCGCGGCAACGTGCGCGAGTTGGAGAACACCATGCACCGCGCGGTGCTGTTGGCCCAGGACGGCAGGATCGGCCCCGAAGCCATCATGCTGACCGGACAGAGCCTCAATCCGGGACCGACGACCGCCAGCCAGGCCGCACCGGCCGGTGCCGGCGAGGACGCCGCCGAGGCCAAGCGCCTGGTCGGGCGCACGGTCGCCGATGTGGAGAAGGACCTCATCATCGACACCCTGCAGCACTGCCTGGGCAACCGTACGCACGCCGCCAACATTCTCGGCATTTCGATCCGCACCCTGCGCAACAAGCTGAAGCTGTACAGCGAGGAAGGCGTGCCGGTGCCGATGCCCGGCGAAGGCGAGCGCTCGACGGCCTGAGCCGCTAGGCGCGATGCGGGGCGTGCTCCGAGATGTCTGACACCAAGGTCGAAGGCCGCAGCGCCGGCAGCTATTTCGCTGCCGTCGTCACTGCCCTGAAACGCGGCGATATCGCGCTGGCGCTCGGCGTCACCGCGATTCTCGTCGTGCTCATCCTGCCGATGCCGAGCTGGATGCTCGACCTTGCCCTGGCGATGTCGATGACCTTCTCGGTCCTCATCCTGATGACCGTCATCTTCATTACCAAGCCGCTGGACTTCAATTCCTTCCCGACGGTTCTGCTGATCGCGACGATGATGCGCCTGGCGCTGAACCTCGCCTCGACGCGCCTCATCTTGGCCGACGGCCATAAGGGGACGGACGCCGCCGGGCAGGTGATCGAGGCCTTCGGCAGCTTCGTGATGAGCGGCAACTTCGTCATCGGCATCATCATCTTCGGTATCCTGGTGATCGTGAACTTCATCGTCATCACCAAGGGTTCCGGACGCATCGCCGAAGTGTCCGCCCGCTTCAGCCTGGACGCCATGCCGGGCAAGCAGATGGCGATCGACGCCGATCTCTCGGCGGGCCTCATCGACGAAGCCACGGCGCGCAGCCGCCGCAAGGAGCTGGAGGACGAGAGCAACTTCTTCGGCTCGATGGACGGTGCCGCCAAGTTCGTGCGCGGCGACGCCATCGCCGGCCTGATGATCACCTTCATCAACGTGATCGGCGGCATCATCATCGGCGTCGCCCAGCAGGGTCTGACCTTCGCCGAGGCCGCCGAGACCTACACCATCCTGACCGTCGGCGACGGCCTGGTCAGCCAGATCCCGGCGCTCATCGTCTCCACCGGCGCCGGCCTGCTGGTCTCCAAGTCGACCGCGACCGGCTCGATGGACGAGGCGCTGATCGGCCAGCTAGGCGGCTATCCCCGCGCGCTCGGCCTCTCGTCCTTCCTGATGCTGTCACTGGCCCTGCTGCCGGGCATTCCGGCGCTGCCGTTCCTGGCGCTCTCGGGCCTGGCCGGTGCCGGCGCCTATTTCGCCAGCAGGAAGAAGGCCCGGGCCGCCGCCGGCGAGGCCACGGCACTGGCCGCCAAGAGCGCCGCGCCGGTCACCGAGGAGCCGATCGCCAACGCCCTGCAGATCGATCAGGTGCGCCTTGAACTGGGCTACGGCCTGCTGCCGATGATCAACGGCCAGGGCGGTCAGCGTCTGACCGACCAGATCAAATCGCTGCGCCGCCAGCTGGCGCAGGAGATCGGCTTTGTCATGCCCTCAGTGCGCATCCAGGACAATCTGCAGCTGCCCGCCAACACCTACGTGATCCGCGTCAAGGAGATCGAGGCCGGGCGCGGCGAGCTGCGCCCCAACATGCTGCTGGTGATGGATCCGCGCGGCGAGAAGATCCCCCTGCCCGGCGAGGACACCGTGGAGCCGACCTTCGGCCTGCCGGCCAAGTGGTGCGACGAGGCAGGCCGCGAAGAGGCCCTGTTCCGCGGCTATACCGTGGTCGATCCGCCGACCGTGGTGACCACGCACCTGACCGAGCTGATCAAGGACAACATGGCCGAGCTGCTGTCCTACGCGGAAACGCAGAAGCTGCTCGACGAGCAGGAGAGCGAGCAGCAGAAGCTGATCGCCGACCTGATTCCCAGCCAGATCACCGTCGGCGGCCTGCAAAGAGTGCTGCAGAACCTGCTGGCCGAGCGCGTCTCGGTGCGCGATCTGCCGACCATCCTGGAAGGCGTCTCCGAGGCCTGTGGCTACACCCGCAACGTCACCGCCATCACCGAGCACGTTCGCGCGCGCCTGGCGCGCCAGATCTCCAACGATCAGGCGAACCCCGAGGGCTTCATCCCGATGATCACCCTCTCGGCCCAGTGGGAGCAGGCCTTCGCCGAGGCGATCGTCGGCGACGGCGAGGACCGCCAGCTGTCGATGGCACCGACGCGGCTGCAGGAGTTCATCAACTCGGTGCGGCAGACCTTCGAACGTCACGCGATGATGGGCGAGGCCCCGGTGCTGCTGACCTCGCCGCCGGTGCGTCCCTTCGTGCGCTCCATCGTCGAACGCTTCCGCCCATCGACCGTGGTGCTTTCGCAGAATGAGATCCACGCCAAGGCGAAGATCAAGACTCTGGGCCAGATCTGATGCTGCTGCGCACCTTCACAGGCAAGACCGCCGCCGAGGCCATGGCCCAGGTCCGCCAGCTGCTGGGCGACGAGGCGATCATCCTGTCGACCCAGGACGACGACGCCGGCGTGCGCGTCACCGCCGCCCTGGAACAGGCCGCCCAGCCCGCCGCCGCCCCGGCCAAAGCGGCAGCCACCCGGCAGAGCTGGGACGAGCTGGAAGCCACCGACCACATTGCCGCCGTGCTGGACCATCACCGGGTGCCGCGCGGCCTGGCAGACCGCATGTTGAACACCGCCGCCAACCTGGCCTCCGACGACTGGATGATGGCCTTCGCGGCGTCGCTGGACCACGCGCTCAGCTTCAAGCCGCTGGGCGACCTGGGCCCGGAACGCCCGGTCATGCTGATCGGCCCCTCAGGGGCCGGCAAGTCGGTAACCGCCGCCAAGCTGTGCGCCTGCGCCCGCCTCGCCGAGGCGCGCAGCGTGCTGATCACCATGGATGGCGGCAAGGCCGGCGGCCGCGCCCAGGCGGAAACCTTCACCAAGGCGCTGCAGGCGCGCCTGGTCTGCGCCGACACGCCGGCGGCGGTCGCCGAAGCCGCCGCGGCGCGCGCCGCCGACGAAATCGCCATCATCGACACCGTCGGCTGCAATCCCTTCGATGCGGCCGAGCGCCGCATCCTCAGCGAGACCGCCGAGGCCGCCGGCGCCGACCTTGTGCTGGTGCTGCCCGCCGGCGGCGATCCGGCCGAGGCCGCCGACACCGCCCTCGCCTTCGCCGAAACCGGCGCGCGCTATCTGATCCCGACACGGCTGGACGCGGCCCGGCGCATCGGCGGCGTGATCAGCGCCGCCCATGTCGCCGAGATGAGCCTGCTGGCAGCGGGCGTATCGCGCCACATCGGCGGCGGCCTGATCGCCGTCAATCCGGTGTCGCTGGCGCGCCTGCTTGCCACCCGCCAACCTTTCCAGCCGTCAACCCTTCTCGCTGCGGACTAACAGCATGACCGATGCACCCATGGTAGAACCCGAAGAGCGGCAGCAGACAGCAGCCAACATGCTCGCCGTCGCCTCCGGCAAGGGCGGTGTCGGCAAGACCTGGCTGTCCGTCACCCTGTCCCAGGCTCTCGCCCGCCAGGGCAGGCGCGTGCTGCTGTTCGACGGCGACCTCGGTCTCGCCAACGTCGACATCCAACTCGGCCTGCACCCTGACAACGACCTCGGCGGCGTGCTGGACGGCAGCTACGGCCTGAAGGACGCCACCGTCGCCCATCCCAGCGGCGGCTTCGACGTCATCGCCGGGCGATCCGGCACCGGCAGCCTGGCCAACATCCCGGCCGGGCGGCTGCAGCAGCTGATGGACGACCTCGCCGCGCTGTCGCCGGCCTACGACCGGGTGATCCTCGACCTCGGCGCCGGCCTGGACCGCACGGTGCGGCAACTCGCCGGCCTCGCCAGCACCGGCCTGGTGGTGGCGACCGACGAGCCGACTTCACTAACCGACGCCTATGCCTTCATCAAGCTGGCGCACATGCAGGACCCCAAGGCCGACCTGCGCATCGTCGTGAACATGGCGACCTCGCCGGCCGAGGGCGAGCGCACCTACGCGACGCTGCTGAAGGCCTGCGAGTCCTTCCTCAAGATTTCGCCGCCGCTGGCCGGCGTGATCCGCCGCGACAGCAAGGTGAAAGACTCGATCCGCCACCAGGTGCCGATCCTCACCCGCCATCCCAACAGCGAGGCGGCGCAGGATATCGAAGCGCTGGTGAACCGGCTCGACAGTACCAAGCCCGGCCGGCGCTGACGGACGCGGCGGCATGAGCGACATCTTCGCCACTCTTGCCGCTGGAACGCCACGCCCGACGACGGCCGCGGGCGGCGAAGCCGCCGTGCGGGTGATCGATCCCTCGCCGGACCTCGCGCGACTGGCCAGCGGCGAGAACCTGCGCGGCACCGTGGTCGGCAAGGACGATCATGGCCACCTGCTGGTCCAGACCCGGCTCGGCGTGCTGACCCTCGCGGCCACCCGTAACCTGCCGGTCGGCAGCGAGGTGGTGCTGCAGGTGCGCAGCGTCGGCCCGCAGGTTCTGCTGAACCTGCTGCCGCTGGACAACGCGGGCGCCGCCGCGCCCCAGAGCCCTGTGCAAAGCCCCGTGCAGAGCGGACAGCCCGCCCAGGCGCCGCTGCCGCCGGGCAGTACGCCGGCGCAGCCTAGCCTGCCGCCCAATCCCCACGACCTGGTCCAGCGCAGCCAGCTGCTGCGTGGCGTGCTGCACGCCGCCCCGCCGATGCCGGCGTTGGCCGGCCTGCCGACAGCCCAGCCGGGCACCGAGCTGATCGTGCGCATCCTCTCCCTTGGGGTGCAGGCGCAGATAACGGGCGCTGCCGTGCAGACCCCGTCGGGAGCCCAGAGCAGCGGGGTCCTAGGCGGCGCGGTCCTGAGCGGCGGAGTCCCAACCGGCGGCACGCCGGCGGCAGGCGGCCCGCCGAGCGCCATCCTGCCTGGCGCGCCCGTTCCCGGCGCTCCCGCTGCCGGATCGCCGGCACAGAACGGCGCCGCGTCTGTTCCGGGCGGCACGACCGCGTCCGGCACCCCCTCTCCCGGTGTCGTTCCGGCCGGCCCCGGCGGCGAGGCGGCACCCGGCCTGCGGCTTGCTCCGCAGATCCCCGTCACCAACAGCGGCCATAGCGTCGCCACCGCCCTGCAGGGACTCAGCGCCGAAGCCGCCGCCCGGGCCGCCGGCAGTCCGGGCCAGCCCGCAGCGGCGGCCGGCAGCCTGCCAGGCGCCCTGCCGGCAGCAGGCGGCGCAGCCCCAGCGGGCACCCCGGCGGGCCCGGGCAGCCTGCGCATCACTGGCCTGGTCACCGCCGCCACCAGCAGCGGCCAGCCGATCCTCCACACGCCGCTGGGCACCATCACCCTCAATATCCCCGGCAGCGACGCGCGCGCCGGCCTGCCGCCGGGTACCAGCCTCGCGCTGGAAATCGGCCTGCCGGCCGCCGGCAGGCCAGCGTCGACGCCCGCCCTGGCGCCGGCCTGGCCCGGCCTGGAAGGCCTGCAGGACACGCTGCTGCACGGCCTGCCCGCCGGCCAGGCTGAACAGGTCGCCCGCGCCCTGCCCCAGGTCGGCCCGCGACTGGCCTCCGGCGTGCTGTTTCTGCTCTCCGCCCTCACCCAGGGCAACGTGGCCGGCTGGCTCGCCAAGGCCGGACTGGCCGGCGAAGCGGGGGAGCGCGGCGACCTTCACGAGCGGCTGGGACGCGAACTGACCGGCCTGACGCGCGGCGTCGAGACCACCAGCGGCGACTGGCGTTTCGTCAACCTGCCGCTGTGGAGCGAACAAGGATTGCGCGAGCTGCGCTGCTTCTTCCGCCACCACAGCCACGGCGGCAAAGGTGAGGACGGCGACAAGGCGACCCGCTTCGTGCTGGAGCTCGAGTTGCAGCATCACGGCGAGCTGCAGCTGGACGGCCTGGTACGGGCGCGCCAGTTCGACCTGGTGCTGCGCAGCCGCCGCGCCTTTCCCGCGCTGGTGCGCGGCGACCTGCTTGCCTTGTTCGAAGAAGCCAACGCCATCGCCGGCTACAGCGGACGGCTCTCCTTCCAGTCCTCGGCCGACTGGCTGCAGCTGCTGGCCGCCCGCGGCGCGAACCCCCAGCCGCACGAAGGTATCAGGGTCTAAGGCGCGTCGGGCCGACCGCTGGAAAAGAAGCCCGACCTCTGCCGCATCCTTCGAGACGCGCCGCTACGCGGCGCTCCCCAGGATGGGGTTGGCGTTTGAATTGATGGATCTCAGGCGGAGAAGCGCGCGGTCGATCAAGCCGCGCGACCTTCTCTTGCCAGCTACCGTGCCGCTTGCCTGCGGTGCAGATCGATGCCGAGTTCGTCGGCGGCCGCCTGTTCGCGGCGCGACTGCTTCAGCGCCTCGCGGCGCTGGTGATTGCCGTGCGCCGTCTCGTACTTCTTGAATTCCTGGAATGCCTGGGTGATCTCCTCGCGCGCCGCAGCGATGGAGCGGTCGATCTCGACGATGGAGTTCTCGATCTTGCGGCGGCGGTCAATAGTCGCCTTGATAAAGGCGGGCAACGAAATACTGGTGATATCCGAGCGCTCCGCGGCAGCCTGTTCGCGCGCGAGCTCGGCCTCCAAGGATTCGATGTTCATGATCATCTTCGCCCGGAATCGCTCAAGCTCCGCAAGCTTCTGACGTTTCTCGTCCAGGGTCCAGCGGTGCAGACGCACCAATTGATCAAGAGCAGTCACTGTACATCAACTCCCAACAAAAACGGCCTTCCCATCGCGCCAGGCCGAGAGGCCCGGCGCACCCGGCTTCCATTTCCTAACTCGACTTAGCGACCCATCGGGCTGGCCTGGCGCAGATTCAGCGCCTCGGCCATGCGCGCGCGGCGCTTGCTGAAATCCTTCTGCGCCGGCGCGGCGGCCGCTACCTGCTGGCCGGCAGCGGCGTCCCCGGCGCCGGCCTCTGCAGCCTGGTCCGCCGCCGCCTGCTCAGCCGCTGATTCCTGGGCCGGGTCGGGCAGTCCGAGCAGAGCGGCGAGCTGGCTGTAGCCGGCCGCCAAGGTGCTCTGCTCGTCCTTGCGCTGGTCGAGCAGCTGCTCCAGGCCATCGTAGTAATAGATCGCTTCGTCGACCGCCGGGTCGCTGCCTTGCTTGTAGGCACCGATGCGGATCAGCTCAGCCATGTTCTCGTAGGTGGCGAGCAGGCCGCGGGCGCGGTCGACCAGGCGATTCTCCGCCGCGCCGTTGCAGGCCGGCATGGTGCGTGAGACGCTGCGCAGCACGTTGATGGCAGGATAGCGGTTGCGCTCGGCGACCTGGCGCTCCAGCACGATATGGCCGTCCAGAATGCCGCGCACCGCGTCGGCGACGGGCTCGTTATGGTCGTCGCCTTCCACCAGTACGGTGAAGAGTCCGGTGATCGAGCCCTCGTCGATGCCGGGCCCGGCGCGCTCCAGCAGGCGCGGCAACTCGGCAAAGACCGACGGCGTGTAGCCCTTGCTCGCCGGCGGCTCGCCGGCCGACAGGCCGATCTCGCGCAACGCCATGGCGAAGCGGGTGACGGAATCCATCAGGCACAGCACGTCGCTGCCCTGGTCGCGGAAGTATTCGCTGAGCGCCAGCGTCAGATAGGCCGCCTGGCGACGCATCAGCGGCGGTTCGTCGGAGGTGGCGACGACGACGACCGAACGGGCGAGGCCCTCGGGACCGAGATCGTCCTCCAGCCACTCCTGCACCTCGCGGCCGCGCTCGCCGATCAGGCCGATGACGTTGACGTCGGCCTCGGCATAGCGCGCCAGCATCGACAGCAGCACGGACTTGCCGACGCCGGAGCCGGCGAAGATGCCCATGCGCTGCCCGCGGCAGCAGGACAGGAAGGTGTTGATGGCACGCACGCCCAGATCGATCTTGCCGCCGACGCGCTTGCGGCTGTGCGCGGGCGGCGGCGAGGCGCGCAGCGGAAAGGCCAGCTTGCCGTCGGGCAGCGGCCCCTTGCCGTCGATCGGTTCGCCGAGGGCGTTCACCACACGGCCCAGCCAGGCGGCGCTCGGACGCACCAGCGGCTCACTTTCCATCACCTCGGCCTTGCAGCCGAGACCGACGCCTTCGAGCGATCCGAACGGCAGCAGCAGCGCGCGGCGATGACGAAATCCGATGACCTCGCAGATGACCCGGTGGCTTTCCTGCGGGGACCGGCCCTGCGCATAGATGGCGCAGCGCGAGCCGATCGACAATGCCTGTTCGAGGCCCGCGACCTCAACCAGCATGCCGAGTACGCCGGCGACACGGCCGTACAGGCGGTAATCCGCCAGTTGCCCTATTTCCTTAACGAAGGTGGAAGCGACCATCCGTGGTGTTGCCGCAAGGCCCCCCTGACCTGATGACATTGACCTCAAAGCGCAGTCTCCGCCATCCGGCTTAAGGTTGGGTAAAATTGAGAAATCAGGGCGCTACGAGGGGGCCCAAACTACCGGCACACCAATAATTCAACATAATTAACGCTGGTAAGAATTTATTAACATTGCTTTGGCAAATTGGTTAATAATCCAATCCCAGGGGCACTATACAGGCACTAGGTCACCACCATGAGAGTTCTGCTTGTCGAGGACGATACCGCCACAGCCCAGGGCATCGAGATGATGCTCCGTTCGGAAGGCTATGTGTGCGACACCACCGATATGGGCGAAGATGGCCTTGAGATCGGTAAACTCTACGATTACGACATCATCATTCTGGATCTTATGCTGCCCGACATGGACGGCTACGAGGTCCTGCGGCGCCTCCGAGCCGCCCGGGTCAAAACCCCGATCCTGATCCTCTCGGGCCTCAGCGGCCTGGACGACAAGATCAAGGGCCTGGGTGTCGGCGCCGACGACTACCTGACCAAGCCCTTCGACAAACGCGAGCTGGTCGCCCGTATCCAGGCGATCGTGCGGCGTTCCAAGGGCCATTCGGATTCGGTGATCAGCACCGGCAAGCTGACGGTCAATCTCGATACCCGCACCGTCGAGGTCGAGGGCCAGCCCCTCCACCTTACCGGCAAGGAGTACGGGATCCTCGAACTGCTGTCGCTGCGCAAGGGCACCACGCTGACCAAGGAGATGTTCCTCAATCATCTCTATGGCGGCATGGACGAGCCGGAACTGAAGATCATCGACGTTTTCGTCTGCAAGCTTCGCAAGAAGCTGGCCAATGCTACCGGCGGGGACAACTACATCGAAACCGTTTGGGGCCGCGGCTACGTGCTGCGCGACCCGGTGAGCGCGGACGGTGCAGCCCCGACCAAGCACGCGGCCCACGGCTGACAGGGGACCGGTAGCTGACCTGGGATGCCTGATCTGAGATCGGCTTCCCGGCTCCGGTCCCGCCAGCGCCGCACCCCAGGGTGCTGAGTTCCTGCCCTGCGGCGTGATGCCGGAAGCCGGGCGCCAGACTGAAAAGATCCGACCAAAGAAAAGGCCGCTGTCCCCTCTCTGGGACAGCGGCCTTTTTCTTGGCCTCGTCGGCGCGGCCGCGGAGACTCAGCCGACCTGGCGGCTCAGCCCGCCTTTCTGTTCAGGGACGATCCGCCGGTGGTCAGGCGATAGACACCGCGCTGGCCCGGAACCACCTCGAAGGAGTCCGAGATGCCCAGCACCGTCTCGGCGCCACCCAGATAGAGAAATCCGTCGGCCGGCATGATCTGGGCGACGCGCGCCAGCACCTGGCCCTTGGTCTGCTGGTCGAAATAGATCAGCACGTTGCGGCAGAACACCACATCGAAACTGCCCAGCGCCGAGGGGTTGTCCAGCAGATTGAAGGACTTGTAGGTGACCATGCGGCGGATCTCTTCGCTGATGCGCCACTTCTCACCCTCCTGGGAGAAGTACTTCATCAGCAAGGTGATCGGCAGGCCGCGCTGCACCTCGAACTGCGAGTAGAGGCCTTCCTTGGCCTTGTTCAGGATCTCGGAAGACAGGTCGGTGGCGACGATCTCGATCCGCCAGCCCGCCAGGCGCGCCGCCTCCTCCTTCAGGATCATGGCAAGGGTATAGGGCTCCTGGCCGCTCGAGCAGGCCGCGCTCCAGATGCGGATCTGCTTGCGCGCGGCGCGCGCCTCCAGCATATGCGGCAGCACGATGTCCTTGAACTGATCGAACGGCCGGTTGTCGCGGAAGAAGAACGACTCGTTGGTGGTCATCGCCTCGGTGACGTCGACCATCAGCTTCTCGTCCTTCTTGGAGCGAAGAGCGCCGATCAAAGCGTCGATGCCGTCAAGGTCCCACCGGCGGGCGACAGGATTCAGGCGGCTCTCGAGAAGATAGGCCTTTTCCTGCGTGATCACCAAGCCGGACCGCTGGTACAGCAACTGCGCGATATACTCGAAATCATTCACATTCATGCCGCTGACCTCATGACCAACTTGCGGACGCTGGGACCGATCTCCTGGATCGGCAGCACGGCCGAACACAAACCACTTGTGGCGACGGCTCCCGGCATGCCCCATACAACGCTGGTGGCTTCGTCCTGCGCGATAACGGTACCGCCGGCTTCGACGACTTCCATCGAGCCCTTCTGCCCATCCGACCCCATCCCGGTAAGGATAACGGTCAGCAGGCTGGATCCGTAAATTCTCGCCAGGCTGCGCAGCATCGGATCGACCGACGGCCGGCAGAAGTTCTCCGGCGGGTTCTGATTCAGGCGAACCACCGTGCTGGCGCCCTGGCTCTCAACAATCATGTGATAATTGCCCGGCGCCAGATAAATGCGCCCCGCGTGAACCACCTCGCCATCCTTGCCTTCGGCGCAGGGCACGCCCGTGGCGCGCTCGATATGCTCCGCCAGAAGGGTCGTGAAGGTGGCCGGCATGTGCTGCGTGATCAGGATCGGCAGCTTCACGCGGGCGGCCATATCGCGCAGCACTTCGAGCAGAGCCTGCGGCCCGCCCGTCGAACTGCCGATCGCGATAATGCGCGGCAGCGCGGCCGAGGCCTTGCGCAGGGTAATGGTTCGCTTGGGCGCAAGATTGACCGGCGGCAACGGCCTGCGGCTGTCGAGGCTGCGCGGCCGTGTGGAAGCCGGTCGGTTGGGGCGCGACGCCTTGGCGAGGGCCTTGACCTTGTCCAGCAGCTCGCGCTGAAAAACGTCGGCAGAAGTCAGCTCGCTGGACGAGCTCGGCTTCGGAATATAGTCGGCCGCGCCGGCCTGCAGCGCCCGCAGGCTCACCTCCGCGTTCTTGCGGGTCAGCGTCGAGGCCATGATGACCTGGAGGCCCTGCTGCGCGGCGAGCAGCTTCGGCAGCGCCGTCAGGCCGTCCATCACCGGCATCTCGATATCGAGGATGACCACCTCGATATCGTGACGCTCCAGCGCCTTTATCGCGAGTTCGCCGTTACTGACGGAGGCAACGACCTGGACGGCCGGATCCTTCTCCAGCGAGCGCGTGAGCAGCCCGCGAATGACCGCCGAATCATCGACGACCATGACCCGGTAGGGCTCGCCTGCACTTCCGTCGGTGCCGCCGGAGGCGGACTTAGGGTCTGGCATCAGATAAGACCCACCTGGACGAACTTCGACTCGATGATGTCGCTGTCGAAGGGCTTCATGATGTATTCGTTGGCGCCGGCCGCGATAGCCGTCTTGATGTGTTCCATGTCGTTCTCGGTGGTGCAGAAAACGACAACCGGCTGAGCGACGTTCTGCATCGCCCGCAGTTCCTGCAGGAACTCAAGGCCGTTCTTCACCGGCATGTTCCAGTCGAGCAGTACCGCATCCGGCATGCTGCGCTGGCAGGCTTCGATCGCCTTCTGGCCATCTTCGGCTTCATCGGTCGCGAAGCTCAGCCCCTCAAGGATCTTGCGCGCGACCATGCGCACCACCTTCGAATCATCGACGATCAGACAAGACTTCATTTTCTAGCTCCAGCTTACATCCCGGCGGCACCGGCCTTTGGTGTACCTTTCATCGGCCTGGCGGGTCGGGTTGCCCTCATGCTTGGGGCCGCTTCATGCGGCCTGGACGCGGTCGTAGTCCAACAGCTTGTTCACGTCGAGGACGACCAGCAGCTTGTCATCAAGCCTGTAGATCCCCTTCGAATAGTCACGGAACTTGGGCTCGAGGGTCGGCGGATTGCGCTCCCAATCGGAGCCCTTCAGCGCCAGCACCTCGCCGACGGAGTCGACCATCAGGCTGTACAGCTCCCCGTCGTGCTCGGCCACGATGCTCATGGTGGTCGTCTGCTCGCGCGGCCGCAGGCCGAGACGCAGACGCACATCCATCGCCGTGACGATGCGGCCGCGCAGGTTCAGAGAACCGGCAATCTCGGGCGGCGCCAGAGGAATGCGCGTGATGTTGTGGGAGCTGAGTACGTCCTGGACCTTCAACACCGGAATACCGAACAGCTGGTCGGCAATGATGAAGGTGACGAAGTCCTCAGTATCCGCGACCGTCTCGGCCGCAGGCGCGCGGTCGCTCGCGCCGTCGTGCTTCGCCTTACTCATGCCGCACCTCTCAGTTCAGCCAGGGTATCGTGTAGGGTGTTCAACAGCGCATCGCGGTCGGTCTTGGCGACATAGTCCCTGAAGCCCGCCTCACGGCCACGCGCCAGATCCTTCGGGTTCGAGAATGCGGACAGCGCGACGATCGGCGTGTTCGACCAGCGCGAGTCCTTGGTGACCTTGCTGGCGAACTCGAAACCGTTCATGCCCGGCATCTCGATGTCGGAGATGATGACGTCGAAGTCCTCACCGGCGTCACAGAGATCAAGGGCGGCATCGGCCGAGTCGACGCAGACCACCTCGTATCCGGCGACCGTCAGCAGCGGCTGCAGCAGATTGCGGAAGAACGGGCTGTCGTCGACCACCAGCAGACGGCGGCCGCTCTTGTCGCCGTCCATGCTGTCGCGGTCGGACACGAACCAGTCATGGAAGGCCTGCGTGAGGAAGTAGCCGGCATCGATGATGTCGGTCGCCTTGCCACCGATCACCGCGGTGCCGACGTAGCCTTCACGCTCCGACGACAGCTCGATGTTCATGCGGCCCTCGACGATGTCGACGATCTCCTTGACCACCAGGCCCATGGTACGGTGACGGTCGGCGAAGACCAGGACCGGCTGACGGCCTTCCGTCTCCAGACGCTGGCCCGGCTCCATCATGACCAGCGGCATAAGCTGGCCGCGGTACTGCACCACGTACTGGTTGTTCGAGAACTCGACCTGCTTGAGGTCGATTTCCTCGAGGCGCGCGACCAGTGCCAGCGGCACGGCCTTGGGCGTGTCGTCGACAGCATGGAAGATGAGCATCGCGACGTTGTCGGCGCTGCTGGAGCTGTGGCGACCCTTGCCGTCGGCCTCGCTGCTCTCGGCCACGGAGATCTCGCCGGTTGCAGCGGCAATCCCATTGGGATCGAGGATCATCACGACACTGCCGTCGCCCAGGATGGTGTTGCCGGAGAACAGCTGGAGGTTCCGCAGGATCGGAGCCACCGGCTTGACAACGATTTCCTCGGTGTCGAAGACGCGGTCGACGATGATGCCCATGGAGTAGGTGCCGATCTGGGCAACGACGATGAAGACTTCCTTGTCGTCGGCACCCTTTGCCGGCACGGCTGTCGCGGCAGCCGCCGGCGCGGCATCCTGAGCCACGGCCTCATCGGCCGGCTTGGCCTTGGTCACCTTGGCATCCTTCGCCACTTCGGCTTTCTTGCCGGACTTGGCCGCCTTGGCATCCTTCTGGGCCTTCTTGCTGCTGATGCTGGGCTCGTCCAGCTTGAGCAGGTGGCGCAGGTGGACCAGCGGCAGCAGGCGATTGCGCAGGCGCAGCACCGGGGTGCCGTTGATACGCTCGATGGTGTGCTCGGTATGAGCCGAAGCACGCACCAGCTCGACCACTGAAAGCTGCGGAATGGCGAAGCGCTCGCCGGCGCACTCGACGATGAGGGCCGAGACGATCGCCAGGGTCAGCGGAATCTTGATCACGAACTTGGTGCCGCGGCCCTCCACCGAGGTCAGCTCGATGGTGCCGCCGATCTTTTCGATGTTCGTTCGCACAACGTCCATGCCGACGCCGCGGCCGGAGACCGAGGTCACCGCCGCCGCCGTCGAGAAGCCGGCCTTGAAGATGAACTGCTGGACCTGCTGCTCGCTCATCTGCTCCAGTTCGGACTCGCTGGCGATGCCGTTGTCGATGCACTTCTGCTTGATCTTGGCCACCGACAGGCCTTTGCCGTCGTCGGCGATCTCGATGATGATGTGACCGCCCTCGTGGAAGGCATTCAGCATCACCGACCCGATTTCCGGCTTGCCGGCCGCCAGGCGTTCGGCGGGCGTCTCCAGGCCGTGGTCGGCGGAGTTGCGCACCATGTGGGTGAGCGGATCCTTGATCAGCTCCAGCACCTGGCGGTCGAGCTCGGTCTCCGCGCCCTTCATCACCAGGTCGATTTTCTTGTCGAGTTCCTGACCGAGGTCACGAACGATGCGCGGCAGCTTGGCCCAGGCATTGCCGATCGGCTGCATGCGCGTGGCCATCACGCCTTCCTGCAGCTCGGAGACGACATGGTTGAGGCGCTGCAGCGGCGCCGCGAATTCGCTCTCGCTCTGGCCACGCAGGATCTGCAGCAGCTGGTTGCGCGTCAGCACCAGCTCGGAGACCATGGTCATCAGGTTTTCGAGCACGTCCACGTTGACGCGCAGCGACTGATTGGCGACCGAGCCTTCCTTCTTGGCACCGCCGTCGGCGTCCGCAACGGGCTGAGCCTTCTTCGGCTCGGCCTTCTTCGCGGCCGCTTCCTTCTTCGGCGCAGCCGCCTTGGCGGGCGCGGGTGCGGCGGCGGGCTCCGGCTTGTCGTCCGCGGCAGCAGCCTCCTGGGCAGCTTCCTGGGCAGCCTTTTCGGCAGCCAGCTCTGCCGGACCCTTGGCGTTCTGGAAGGCCAGCTCGAGTTCGTCGAGGGGCGTCTGGCCGGCGTCTTCCTCGGCCGGCGCCTCGGCGGCGGCTTCTTCGACCGGGGCGTCGGCAGCGGCGGCAGACGCGGCGACGCCATTGCCATCGGCAAAGGCGTTGAGGCGGGCGATCAGATCGGTATCTTCTCCCTCCGGCTCCGCCTCGGTGGCTTCCAGCTGCTCCAGCAGAGCGCGGATGCTGTCGAGGCATTCGAGGATCAGCGTGACCGCGACCGGGGTTACCACCAGTTCGCCGTCACGGACCTTCCCCAGCACGTTCTCGCCCGCATGCGCAACGCTTTCCAGGCGCGGCAGTCCGAGGAAGCCGCAAGTCCCCTTGATGGTGTGCATCAGGCGGAAAATATTCCCGAGCAGTTCCTTGTCATTGGGGTTCTGCTCAAGCTGAACCAACTCCACGTCGAGCTCTGCAAGGCTCTCGTTGGTCTCGGTCAGAAATTCGCTTAGAAGATCATCCATCGCCACAGTCCTAACTTTGCCGGCTGTCAGGCCCAAGCCCCGGGCCCAAGCCTTGGGCCGAAGTCTCAGGCCGAAGTCTCAGGCCAGATACGGGGCGCTCAGCGCTGTTAACCAATGCCCCTGAAATACCGCCGAACAGTGCCAAACATAGATTAAGAAGCCCTTACCTAACTGCCGGTAACGGCAGGGGAATCGGTGCTTAAAGAGGATTTGACACAAAGCTAAAGGGCGGCAATCACAGGCAATTTAGACCGGCCACAGAAGCCGAACGCGCGCGCGAATCTGAACGCTACGACTAGACGGAGCGTGCCGGCGAAACACCCGATTGGGGCGGGCCGCCCGCCCGCTTCGGCAACCGCCACGGACGACTCTGGGGCAGCGGCAGGACGCCCCCGGGACCCGCCCTCCCTTGCCGCGGGGGCGCAGATATGAGACAGGACCAGACATGAGCCAGAGCGGGCGAGACACGGCGAATCCCAAAAGAGCGCGGCGGTAGCGGCAATGGCCAGCGATTCCTCTCTCCTGCGGCCAGCGTCGCCGACCGGGGCCCGCCCCTCCCCGCCCAGCACCGCCCGAAGGCGGCGCTGGGGCGGCCTCGCCTGGCTGTCGGTGACCGTCGCCGGCCTGTTTCTGATCCCCGTCGTCAGCGTGTTGTGGAGCCTGACCGAGAGCGGCGACGGCACCTGGGATCACCTCGTCTCGACGGTGCTGCCCCGCTATCTGCTGAACACCGCGGTACTGGTGGCCGGGGTCGGCGTCGGCGTCCCGGTGATCGGCGCCGGCACCGCCTGGCTGGTGACCATGTGCCGCTTTCCCGGCCGGCGCTATTTCGAATGGGCGCTGATCCTGCCCCTGGCGGTGCCGGCCTACGTGATGGCCTATGCCTACACCGACTTCCTGCAGCCGGCAGGGCCGGTACAGAGCCTGCTGCGCGAGGTCACCGGGCTGACCTACCAGGAATACTGGTTCCCCGAGATCCGCTCTCTCGGCGGCGCCGTGGCGATGCTGGTGCTGGTGCTCTACCCCTATGCCTACATGCTGTCGCGCACGGCCTTCCTCGACCAGTCGGTCTGCGCGCTGGACGTGAGCCGCACCCTCGGCTGCGGGCCCTGGGCGAGCTTCTTCCGGGTCGCCCTGCCGCTGGCCCGCCCGGCCATCATCGCCGGCACCGCGCTGGCCCTGATGGAGACCCTGGCCGACTTCGGCACCGTCTCGTTCTTCGGCGTGCAGAACTTTACCACCGGCATCGTCAGAGCCTGGATCGCCTTCGGGGATCGCACCACGGCGGGGCAGCTTTCCTCGATCCTGCTGATCTTCGTCTTCGCGGTCCTCTGGCTGGAGAACCACAGCCGCGGCCAGGCCCGCTTCCACCAGGCGACCAACGTCTACCAGAAGCTGCCGGGGCAGCGGCTGCGCGGGCCGGCCGCGGCCGCCGCCTTCCTGGCCTGCTTCCTGCCCCTGCTGCTCGGCTTCCTGCTGCCGGCGGGCGTCCTGCTGTCCATGGCGGTCGCCGCCGGCGACCAGCAGTTCGGCGCGCGCTATGTGGAACTGGTCGTCAACAGCGTGCTGCTGGCGGCGATAACCGCCCTCCTGGCCGTCGGCCTCGCCGCCCTGATGGCCTATGGCCGCCGCCTGCAGGGGACACCCGCGGTGCAGATTGCCAACCGCCTGGCGGCCATGGGCTACGCCATTCCCGGCACCATCATCGCGGTCGGCGTGCTGGTGCCCTTCGCGGCCTTCGACAATGCGCTCGACGCCTGGCTGCGCGCCAGCTTCGGCGTCTCCAGCGGCCTGCTGCTGACCGGCAGCATCGCCGCGCTGGTCTTCGCCTACCTGGTGCGCTTCCTGGCCGTATCGCTGAACACGGTAGAGTCGGGGCTGGGCAAGATCCGCCCGTCGATGGACGACGCGGCCCGCGCCCTCGGTGCCCGTCCTCTCGGCATGCTGGCGCGGGTCCACGCGCCGATGATGGCCTCCAGCCTGCTGACCGCGGGCCTTGTTGTTTTCGTCGACGTCATGAAGGAACTGCCGGCGACCCTGGTCATGCGGCCCTTCAACTTCGACACCTTGGCGGTCCAGGCCCATAACTTCGCGGCCGACGAACGTCTGACCCAGGCGGCGACACCGGCGCTGACCATCGTCGCCGTCGGCATCCCGCCGGTCATCCTGCTGAGCCGGGCGATCGCCCGTGGCCGGCCCGGACGCCGCAAGGGTTAGCACGCCGCTGAAAAGGCCCGAGAAGCCTTCGTCAGCATCCTGCCAATCCAGCAAAAACAAAGGGCCCCGCGAAGGGGCCCTTTGCCGTTCACCGCCGGAGCCCGAGCCCCGGAACGCAAACCCTGTCGCGGCGGCTCAGTTCCAGCCGACGCTGTCGAAGACCCGCTGCGCAACGGGCTGATTGCTGCCGTAAACAGAGACGTTCACCGGGTCGACCTTGAAGTCGGTGCCCAGCTCCTTGACCGCCGCAGTGGTCTCGACACCCGGGATAACCGGGTATTCGTTGTTGCCTTCGGCGAAGTAGCGCTGTGCCTCGGGGCTGGCGAGATACTCAAGGAACTTCACCGCCGCTTCCTTGTGCGGGGCGTTCTTCAGCACGCCGGCGCCGGACACGTTCACGTGGGTCCCACGACCGTCCTGATCGGGAAACACCCAGCCGACTTTCTCCACCAGCGCCTTCTGTTCCGGATCGGTCATCAGCCGCGCGAAGTAGTAGCTGTTGGCCACCGCGATCTCGCACTCGCCGGCACCGATGCCCTTGATCTGATCGGTATCGCCGCCGACGGGGTTGCGCGCCATGTTGCCGACCACCCCTTCGGCCCACTCCTTGGCGCCCGCTTCTCCATGGGCCTCGATGAGCGCGCTCAGCAGCGACTGGTTATAGACGTTGGAGCTGCTGCGGATACAGACCTTGCCCTTCCATTTCGGATCGGCGAGATCCTCGTAGTCCTTGATCTCACCCGGCTGGATCTTGCTCTTGTCATAGTAGATGAGCCGCGCGCGGGTCGAGAAACCATACCAAAGCCCGTCCGGATGACGGAGGTTCTCCGGGATCGCCTTGTCGAGCACTTCGGACTCGACCGGCTGGAACAGGCCGGCCTCCTCCGCGCGCCACAACCGTCCCGCGTCGACCGTGATGAAAACGTCGGCCGGGCTGTTCGCACCCTCGCTCTTGATGCGCTCGATGAGAGCGTCACTTTCGCCCTCGATGCGGTTGATCTCGATGCCGGTCTGTTCCGTGAAACCGGCATAGAGGGCGTCATCTGTCTGATAGTGGCGCGCCGAATAGAGGTTCAGCACCTCCTGCGCCTGGGCCGGCAGCCCGCTTGCCAGAACAGCGACAGTGATCACGGTCCCGAAGACCATGCGCCGGCTAAAATGCATCCGTTTTCTCCCTGGTTTACCGCCCGGCGCGCCGGCTTGGCGGCGCCGACGGCCTTGTCGCGACGTGAGCGTTTCCGCCCGCAATGACTGCGGACACAGTTAATGAAAATCATTCTCATCTGTCAAGCGGGACAGAACAAATACTGGCCTGTTTAACCAACCAAAAAATGGCGGATTTCTGCAATTCTACCAGGACGATGGCCGTTATTTCCCGGAGCGGTTTCGCCCGTAAGCAGAATGGCATTGCGGACGCCGCAATCAAGTCGCGTAGAAGTAACCCTAAATTAAAACAACTTCGCTAATGAGGTCGACACAACGGAAAGGCGTGCGCAGCAGCGAGCGTCTGTTTGAGGAAATCTATTGGAGCCAAGATGATGTCTTCGACCAACCTTCTGAAGGGTATCGTTACCGGCATCGCCGGCACGCTGTTCGCTACGGCCGCCTGGGCCAGTGATGCGCATGTCGCGCCGATGACCGAGTTCGCCAAGTCGACGGTGAAGCAGTGGGTCTCCGACCCCGCCGTGATCGAGGCCGTGAAGGCGCAGAACGCCAAGCATGCCGGCCTGGCCCAGGCCGATATCGACAAGATGGACAAGGACTGGCGCGCCCAGACCGACGCCGGCAGCAAGCCGATGATCGACGCCGTGCTCGGCAACGCCCTGTCCAACTATCTGCGCGGCAAGCAGGACGCCAGCCAGGGCCTGGTCACCGAAGTGTTCGTGATGGACAACCTCGGCCTGAACGTCGGCCAGAGCGACGTCACCTCCGACTACTGGCAGGGTGACGAGGCCAAGTGGCAGAAGACCTACCAGGCGGGCCCGGACGCGATCTTCGTCGATGAGGTGGAGATGGACGAGTCGACCCAGACCTTCCAGTCGCAGCTGTCCATGTCGATCGTCGATCCGGCGACCGGCGAGGTCATCGGTGCGATCACCGTCGGCGTCAATATCGACGCTCTGTAAGCGGCCGCTAGGTCATTCACTACCTGGCGTCCGAAGAGATTATCCGTCCAGGCAACCTGCAGTTTGAGGGGGTGGATTCAATGAGCAAGACTCAGAAACCACAGTCAGTCAAAGCGCCCAAGAACGGTCATTCCGGGCTTAGCCTGGGCGGATTTTCTCGTCTGTCCGTGGCTCGCAAGGTCATCCTGACCGCAGCGACCATGGCAACCCTGATCCTGGTCGCCCTGGTGGCGATCGGCATCAACCAGACCAGCAAGCTGGCTCTGGCAACCGGCGAGGCGGGTTTCGACACCATGACCCGCCTGATCGCCAACAACGCCGCCGGCGGCATCCGCTGGAACAAGCCGGACGCCATCGAGACGGCCTATATCGACTTCGCCACGGCCCCCGATACCGTCATCGCCAGCGTCGTGACACTGGACAAGGACGGCAATGAGCTGACGCGTTTCACCCACAAGACGCTGGCGCAGGCCGACCTCACGGACTTCATCGCGAAGACCACGGGTTCGGAAAAGCGGCACGTCGCGGAGCTACCGAACCATATCCTGGTCTCCAGCCCCGCTCTCAATCCTAAGGACGGCACCTTCATCGGCACGGTGATCATCGCCTGGTCGGTCGAGGACCTGAACGGCGAGATCAGTTCCGCCGCCATCCAGCAGGGCATCATCTCGGTCGTCGCCCTGGTCATGCTGATCCTCGCGCTGGGCTTCGTGACCAGCCGACTGATCGGCAAGCCGCTGGCCATGATGACCACGACCATGGGCAAGCTGGCCGACGGCGACACCACGGTCGAGGTCCCGGCGATGGACCGCCGCGACGACATCGGCGCCATGGCGCGCACGGTCGAAACCTTCAAGACCAACGCCATCGAACTGGAGCGCTCGACCGCCGCCCGCGAGGCCGAAAAGGCCAAGGCGGAGGAAGAGAAGCGCAAGGCGATGCACAAACTGGCCGACGATTTCGAGTCCAGCGTGCGCGGCGTCGTGGACAGCGTCACCGCGGCCTCCGGGCAGGTGCAGACGACCGCGCAGTCGATGTCGCAGACCGCCGAGCACACCAGCACGAAGACTTCCGCCGTGGCGACCGCCACCGACCAGGCGGCCAACAACGTGCAGACCGTCGCCTCGGCGGCCGAGGAGCTGACCGCCTCGATCCAGGAGATCAGCCGCCAGGTCGCGCAGTCGACCAAGATCGCCAGCAGCGCGGCCGATCAGGCCCGCACGACCAACAGCGAGGTCGAGGCCCTGGCCGAAGCCGCCCAGCGCATCGGCGATGTGGTGACCATGATCCAGGACATCGCCGAGCAGACCAACCTGCTGGCGCTCAACGCCACCATCGAGGCGGCGCGCGCCGGCGAAGCCGGCAAGGGCTTTGCCGTGGTGGCCAGCGAGGTGAAGAACCTCGCCACCCAGACGGCCAAGGCGACCGGGGACATCAGCCAGCAGATCGCGGGCATCCAGAACGCGACGGGCAGCGCCGTGCAGGCCATCGCGCAGATCACCTCGACCATCGAGGAGGTCCACAGCATCGCCAACGGCATCGCCGCGGCGGTCGAAGAGCAGAGCTCCGCGACGCAGGAGATCTCGCGCAACGTGCAGGAGGCCTCGGCCAGCACGAGCGAAGTTTCAACCAACATCGGCGAGGTGACCTCGGCGGCGGCCAAGTCCGGCGAGTCTGCCCGCACCATGCTGACGGCGGCCAACGAGCTGGCCGAGCAGTCGAAGGCGCTGAGCGGCCAGGTCGACAACTTCCTGTCCAGCATCCGCGCGGGCTGACCCCTTCCCCACGGGGGAAATCAAAGACGCCGGCGGTGCCAGAAAGGCCCCGCCGGCGTTTTCTTTAGGGCCAGCTTTTCTCTTGGGCCGGCGCTTTCTTGTGGAGCGTCAGGTGGCGGCGACGCGGGCGCGGAACTTCAGCCGGTCGGCGCCCAGCGTCTCAACCTCGAGGTCGCTGCCGAGCCGCCTGGCCATCAGCTTGGTGAAATAGCCGTGCACGCCGCGCGGCGTCAGCTCGCCGACGTCGACCGGGTCCTGCAGGCCGGCCAGGGCCTCCGGACGCAGGTGGGCGTCCTGGCCGCTGATGGTGACCGTTGCCTCTGCGCCGCCCGGCGCCGCAGCGATCTCCACCACCAGGTCGCCACCGCGCGGCAAGGCCTCGTGACCCAGCGCGATCATGTTCATCACCAGTTTCGGCAGGCCGTCCGGCGCCCCCTCCGGCGCCTGCACGGCGGCCCATTGCAGCTTGGTGCGCGAGGTTTCCAGCAAGGCGGCGCTGAGGTCGCGGATCTGCGAGTAATCGGCCCCGACACGCGCCCCGGCCATACCGTAGGCGAGACGGAAGAACTGCAGAATGTTGGAGGCCTGGCGTGCGGAGTTCGCGGTCAGCTTCATCGCGTCCTCGGCCATGCCGAACTCGTCGTCGGCAAGCAGTTCCAGGCCGTTGCCCACCGCGCCGATCGGTCCCACCAGGTCATGGCAAAGCCGCGACGTCAGCAGTTCGGCCACGCGCACGTCGATCTTCAAATCCATCTCTCGGTATCCCCCCGCTCTCGATCGTCGGTCTCCCGCAGACACGCCCCAAGGTCGCACGAAACCGCAATGAATTTCCATAGCTTGCGCTTTCTTATACACCAAGCGCTGCGCTAGACTAGCCCCCGGACGACCCCCCAACGACAGGTCCCGAACTGATGGATTGGGGCGCCACGGCACTAGGCGATGACGGTGAGCAGCACTCTGCATCTGGCACCCGGCATGCGGGTGCGCCATCCCGACCAGCCCGACTGGGGCGTGGGCCAGATCCAGTCGGTCATCGCCGACCGGGTGACCGTGAACTTCGAACATGCCGGCAAGCTGCTGATCATTGCCAGCGCGGTCGACCTCGAGGTTGTCGCCGATGATGCCTAGGATATCGCCGCGCCGCTGCCTGGCCTTCGAGCGGCTGTTGCGGCCGCTTGCCATCCTCCTCGCCCTCCATCTGGTCCCCGTGCCCGGCTCCGTGCAGGCGCAGACCGCGGTGGAACCGCCAGTGGCCGACCAGGCATTGCACCAGGCGGCGCGCAACGACGACAGCGAGCTGGCCGGCTTCGCCATCGAGCGCGGCGCCAACCTGGAAGCCCGCGACCAGCTGGGCAACACGCCGCTGCAGGTGACCGCGATGTTCGGCAGCCCGGCGGTTGCCGAGCTGCTGCTGGCGCGCGGTGCCGATCCCGCTGCCGCCACCCCGGACGATGCCTGGACCGCCCTGCACTACGCCGCCTACGAAGGGCACGACCGCGTCGCCAAGGTGCTGGTGGCGGCCGGTGCGCCGGTCGATGCCCGCGAGAAGGACCACGGCAACACACCGCTGCACATCGCCGCGCGACGCCTGAAGCGGCCGGTGGTGGCGGTGTTGCTGGCCGGCGGAGCGACGGTCGATGCACGCGACCGCAGCGACGGCAACACGGCGCTGATCAATGCCGCCTTCGACCCCCTCGGCACCGCCATCGTGGCCGAGCTGCTGGCCGCCGGCGCCGATCCCAACACCGCAGCCGACGACGGCACCACCGCCGTCATCGCAGCGGCGCGCGCCGGCTCGCAAGGCTCGCTACAGCTGCTGCTGGGCGCCGGCGCCGACGTCAAGGCACGGCAGCGCGACGGCAGCTCGGCGCTGCACATGGCGGCGGGTGCCGGCCACACCGACCTGGTGAAGGAACTGCTGAGGGCGGGCATCCCGGCCGACCTGCAAACCGCGGACGGCGACACCGCCCTCGGCCGGGCGATCGTGGCGGCGCAGATCGACACCGTCATCGCCCTGCTCGACGCCGGGGCCGATCCCACGCTGCCCGGGGGCGCCGGCCGTCCACCGGTGGTGCTGGCGGCGGCCGCCGGTCAGCCCGGCGCTCTCGTCGTCCTGCTTTCGCGCGGCGCCGATGCCAATGCCCGCGAGGCAGAGACGGGCAACACCGCGCTCATGCTGGCCGCCAACCGGGCCAGACTGGAGGAGGTGAAGCTGCTGCTGCAGGCCGGTGCCGACCCCAATCTGCAGGCTAAGGACGGCTGGACGGCCCTGGCCGCCGCCGAGATGATCGGCGACAGCGAGATCGCCGCCCTGCTGCGCGCCGCCGGCGCCAAGAAGTAGCCGCGGCTTACAGCCGCACGTTGGAGGTCGAGAAGACTTCCGCGGTCGGCATCGAGAACTGCGTCAGCACCACCGCGCCGAGCACGGCGATGAGGATGGCGACGACGGCTCCCATTACGATCGATTTCATAGCTTCGTTATCCTCAACAAAAACTTCCAACAGGTTCGCTTGCTACTGCGCCGCCCCATGGGCGGCGGTGATGCTCTTCAGGTAGGCAATCAGGTCTTCGCGGTCCTTCGCCGAGGGCATGCGCTGCAGCGGCATCTTGCTGCCGGGCGTGAACGCGTCGGGACCCAAGTCAAAGAGCTTGTCGATGGTCTCCTCGGTCCATACCAGCTCGCTGTGGCGCAAGGCCTCGGAATAGTTGTAGCCGTCGATGGTGCCGGCACGGCGGCCGAACACACCGTAGAGCGTCGGCCCTGCCCGGTTGCCCCCGTCGGCGGTGACCGTATGGCAGGCGACGCACTTGCGGAACAGCTTCGCGCCGCGGCTGTCGTTATCCGCCGCCGCCTCGGCGATCCGGGCGGCCTCGCTGTCAGCGCCGGTGACGCCGATTTCACGGCGCGTCGCCAGGTCCCACACGCGCGTCACCGAATCGGACCCGGCCGAGAGCAGCCGCTTGCCGTCGGGCGTGAAAGCCAGCGACCAGACCGGCTGGCCATGGCCGTAGAGCGACGCGACCACGCGGCGCTCGTCGATCTTCCACAGGTTCACGGTGCCGTCGACGCCGCCGGACGCGGCCCACTGGCCATCCGGCGACACGGCAACGGCGAAAACCGGGCCCTTGTGGCCGCGCAGCTCGGCGAGTTCGCTGCCGGTCGCGAGATCCCACAGCCGCACCGTCTCGTCGACCGAGGCAGAGAGCGCCTGGCGGTCGCCGGGCAGGAAGGCCAGCGCGTTGACGCCGAAGTCGTGGCCGTCCATGACGGCGACCAGGCGCGGACGGCTGCCATCGGACGGCAGTTCGAAGGTGCGGATGGTCGAATCATAGCTGCCAGTCAGGAGGTGGCGGCCATCGTGGGAGAAGGCGACGGCGTTCACGTTGCTCTGATGCTCGTCGAGCACATAGAGCTGCTGCCTGGCCTGGAGATCCCACAGACGCACCGTGGCGTCCCAGCCGGCCGAGGCCGCCAGCCGTCCATCCGGCGCCACGGCGACGCCGGCGACCTTGGCGCCATGCCCCGTGAAGACATGCAGCAGCCCGCCGCCGCCTTCGAGGTCCCACAGCCGGAGGGTGCCGTCGTCGCTGGCGGAGAGCGCGCGGCGTCCGCCGTCCAGCAGGGCGACGGCGTTCACCGCGCCCTCGTGGTCGTCCAGCACCTCGACCGCCTCCTGCTTGCCGAGGTCCCACAGGATGAGGCTGTAGTCGAAGCTGGCGGAGATCGCCTGCTCGCCGTCCGGCGTAACCGCAATGCCTTTGACGAAGCCGCCGTGACCCCGCAGTTCGGCCCGCGCCGGCGGGGCCGCCGCAGCCAAGAGCATGGCCAGTAACAGCGGCAGCGCGCGGGCGAAAACCGGCGGCATCAGGCGTCTAGTCGAGCTGAAGCGGTTCGCGGACAACAGATTGACCCATCTTATCCACCAGGGGCGCAACGAGCGCGCGGGCGACCCGTTCGGTCTCCGGCCCGCTGAGATCATAGTAGGCATCGCCCTGCCAGACCACCTCGCCGCTCGCCTTGTCGCGCAGCACGGCATTGATGTGAAACACGCTGCTGCCCAGTTCGCCGGGCTGCTGGCGTCCGCCGAGGACGCTGTCCTGGCTGGACGACCAGACATTCACATTGACCTCGGCACCGCCCTCATCGACGCGCGCAGAGCCCAGGCTCGGCCTGCCGGGCGCCTGCTCCGCCGGAACCACCTCCGACTCGAAGAGAAAGAGGAAGCTGGCGGTCCGCTCCGGCGTGACGCGGGCGCCGAGCTTGTCGGCGAGCCGGCCTTCGAAATCGCCCTGCAGCTTCAGATTCAGTTCGCTGTCGTCATAGGGAGCCACGTAGACGGCGAGATCCTGCGGCGGCGGGCTGAAAGTGCGGGTGGTGAGCATGCCCGGCGCGCGCGGCGTGGCGGCTTCCGCCCCGCCCGCGGCGGCGGGCGCCTGCTGAGCATGGCCGCCGGCCGGTACTACCGCCAGCAGCACGAGACAGGTCGCCGCGGCTGCCACGCTACGGCGCACCGCCCCTTCCCGGGATCTGGCCACGGGGTGGGCGCCCCGGCTCAGGGCCGCTCGCCGCCTGGCGCCGCCGGCGGCAGGGTATAGCCCTCGGTATGGTGACGGAACGAGGGCACCAGGTCGCCGCTTTCCTGGTCGACCGCCAGACGGTGGACCTGGAAGGCACTGTTGCTGTTACCCCCGGGAACCATGACCGTGAGCAGCCAGACCTTGCGGCCGTCGATCTCGCCCGGAGCCACCTTCAGCACCTGGACGTCATAGCGCTCGGCGATCTGCTTGCCGGCCGCCTCGGCACCGACCGCCGCCCGGGCGGGCTGCGGTGCCGCGGAGAAGGCGGCCGCCGCGAGCAGCACGCCCGCGACGGTCAGACATGAAAGACGCCGGCAGTGGGCGGGAGAGCGCGAGCGCATCGCCTACTCCGCCGCCTGCGTACGCCCGCCACCGCGCACCTCGGCAACCCACTCGGCATGGTGTTCCTTCGCCCAGTTCAGGTCGACCTGGCCGCTGCCCATCGCCTCGAAGGCACCTTCCATGCCCAGCGAGCCGATGTAGATGTGGCCGATGACGATGGCGATGAGGACCAGCGCCACGACGCCGTGCCACACCTGGGAAAGCTGCATCTCCTGAATCGGCGCGAGGTTGGTCGGCAGATCCAAGCCGAAGATGTTCAGGAAAGCGAAGGTCTTGCCGAACAGCGCGAACTCGAAGGGAAACATCAGTGCAAGGCCGGAAAGACTGATCGAGACGCCGCCCAGCACGACCGACCAGAAGATCAGCTTCTGGCCGGCATTGAACTTGCCCGCCGGCGGGTGGACGCCTTTCTTGAACAGGCCGCCGCCGACCGCCAGCCATTTCACGTCTTTCTTGTTTGGAATGTTATGGCGCACCCAGAGGAAGAAGATCATCACCACGCCGAGCATGAAGGCGAAGGACAGGAAGTTGTGGGCGTATTTGCCCCAGAGCGTAATCGCCGCGAAGATGTCGGGCCCGAGGATCGGCAGCAGCACATGGCGGCCGTAGAGGATGTTGAGGCCGGTCAGCGCCAGGACCACGAAGGATGTCGCCGTGATCCAGTGCGCCGTACGCTCCAGCATGTTGAAGCGCTCGATCGTGGTGCCGGCTGGCCCCGCGTCGATGCGGATGCGTCCGCGCAGCGCAAAGAACAGCGCGATGACGATGATGATGCCCAGCATCAGCCAGGCGCCGTAGACCGTGACCGGCCCGTTGCGCACCGCGCGCCAGTTGTCGCCTTCCGACTGGATGAGACGGCCGGCCTGAGCGTCCGGAATGGAGACCGATCCGGTCTCACCCTGGCGGATCGCCCGCCAGAGATCGGCATCCGCCTGGTTGCCGAGCGCATTACCGGGCACGTTGCCGCCGGTCGGGCTTTCGGTTGCCGTACCGGGCGCGGTGCCCTGTGCGAGCGCCGGGGAAACCACGGCGGCTCCCGCCGACAGCACAACGGCAGCGAAGAAAAGGGAATAGGCGGCGCGCCGCAGGCGCAACAGGGAGGCAGTCATGGTTTGTCCTCTCGCCGGATCTGGTCTTGTTGACGTCACACGGGAAGCCTTGGTCGCGGCCATCGGGATCACCCCCCTTGAAGCATGGTCCGCGACCGCAGCTCTTCGCGCTGCGCGTCGGTAAGGCCGTTGTCTGACTGGCCCTGATAGGTGCCTTTCTCGTAGTACAAAATGCGGCCCTGTTCGGACTCGTCACAGGCCGCCAAGCCCAGGACGAACCCGGTCGCGGCGAGAAGCGGTATCAGCTTTTGTAAAGCCATCGGTTTCTTCGACCTCCAATCGAGGCGTAACACCAAAGCAACAAGACTCGCGCCTTGTGCGGGGAAGCCGGGGTGCCATGGGAAAGGTGGGGACGGCGATAGACGCCGCCCCCACCCAGAGGCAATCCCGTTACCTGGACCAGGCTGGAACCCAGCCCGGGCTCAAGAGCCCGACTTCTGGTCGTAGGCCGTTCCCCAGCCCCAGGCACCCGATCCAAAACCGCGGGCAACGACACGCTCGCGATAGATGTCGGACACCATATCGCCGTCGCCGGCGAGCAGGGCCTTGGTGGAGCACATCTCCGCACAGAGCGGCAGCTTGCCCTCGGCCAGACGGTTGCGCCCGTACTTCTGGAACTCGGCTGCGGAGTTGTCCGCCTCCGGGCCGCCAGAGCAGAAGGTGCACTTGTCCATCTTGCCGCGGCTGCCGAAGTTGCCCGCCTGTGGGTACTGCGGCGCGCCGAACGGACAGGCGTAGAAGCAGTAACCGCAACCGATGCAGAGATCCTTGGAGTGCAGCACCACACCGTCGTCGGTCTGGTAGAAGCAGTCCACGGGGCAGACAGCCATGCACGGTGCGTCTGAGCAGTGCATGCAGGCGACGGAGATCGACCGCTCGCCGGGCTTGCCGTCATTGATGGTGACGACACGCCGGCGGTTCACGCCCCACGGCACCTCGTGCTCGTTCTTACAGGCCGTGACACAGGCGTTGCATTCGATGCAACGCTCGGCATCACAGAGGAATTTCATACGTGCCATAATTCAATCCCTCCCTTACGCCGGTTCGATCCGGCAGAGCGTGCACTTGGTTTCCTGCATGCCGGTCACCACGTCGTAGCCATAGGTCTGCGCCGTATTGGTCGCCTCGCCCAGGACGTAGGGATCGGCTCCCGCCGGGTACTTGTGACGCTGGTCCTCGCCCTGCCAGTGGCCACCGAAGTGGAACGGCATGAAGGCAACGCCGCTGGCCACACGTTCGGTGACCAGCGCCTTCACCTTGACCTTGGCGCCTTCCGGACCATGCACCCAGACCATCCCGCCGTCGCGCACGCCCGAATTGTTGGCGTCGACCGGATTGATCTCCACGAACATGTCCTGCTGAAGCTCGGCGAGCCAGGGGTTGGAACGGGTCTCGTCGCCACCGCCCTCGTACTCGACCAGACGGCCGGAGGTGAGGATGGTGGGATAGTCGCCCGAGAAGTCCTTGTCCTGGATCGACTTGTAGAGCACCGGCAGGCGGTGGTTCCGGCGATCGTCGTAGGTCGGGTAGTCGGCCACGAGGTCGCGGCGTGGCGTGTAGAGCGGCTCGCGGTGCAGCGGCACCGGATCCGGGAAGTTCCACACCACACAACGTGCCTTGGCATTGCCGAAGGGCGCGCAGCCGTGCTCGATAGCGACCCGCTGGATGCCGCCGGACAGGTCGGTTTTCCAGTTGGTCTTCTCGCCGGCCACCGCGTCGATCGCCTTACGCTCGTCGTCGGTCAGGTCCTTGTCCCAGCCAAGCTTCTGCAGCATGGCCATGGTGAACTCGGGATAACCGTCCTCGATCTCCGAGCCGACGTTGTAGGAGCCTTCGGCCAGCAGGTTGTCGCCGTCGCGTTCCACACCAAAACGGGCGCGGAAACAGAGACCGCCCTCGGCCACCGGCTTGGAGGTGTCGTAGAGGATCGGCGTGCCGGGATGGTTCATCTCCGGCGTACCCCAGCACGGCCACGGCAGACCGTAGTAGTCCCCGTCGGCGGGCCCGCCACGGGCCAGCAGGGTGGTCTTGTCGAAGGTATGCTGGTTCTCCATGTGGGTCCGCATGCGCTCCGGCGACTGGCCGGTGTAGCCGATGGTCCACATGCCGCGATTGAACTCGCGGGTGATGTCCTCGACCAGCGGCTCGTCGTTCTCGACCTTGATGTTCTTGAACATCTGGTCGGCGAAGCCGAACTTCTTGGCGAAGAGATAGATGATCTCGTGGTCTGGCTTGGCTTCGAAGAGCGGCTCGAAGATCTTCTCACGCCACTGCAGCGAGCGGTTGGACGCGGTGACCGAGCCATAGGTCTCGAACTGCGTCGCCGCCGGCAGCAGGTAGGTGCCGTTCTGGCGATCCTGCATGACCGCGGTCATGGTCGGATAGGGATCGACGACGACCAGCAGGTCGAGCTTTTCCATCGCCTTCTTCATGTCGGGCAGGCGCGTCTGCGAGTTCGGCGCGTGACCCCAGAAGACCATGGCCCTCAGATTGTCGGGCTGGTCGATGTTCTCCTTGGCTTCGAGTGCCAGATCGAACCAGCGCGAGACCGGCGTGCCGGCCATTTCCATCAGGTCCTTGCTGGCGAAGCGGCTCTTCAGCCACTCGTAGTCGACGTCCCAAACGCGGGCCCAGTGCTGCCAGGACCCGGCCGCGAGGCCGTAGTAGCCGGGCAGCGTGTCGTTCAGCACGCCCAGATCGGTGGCGCCCTGCACGTTATCGTGGCCGCGGTAGATGTTCGCACCGCCGCCGGCGACGCCGATCGTGCCGAGGGCAAGACCGAGGACGCAGTAGGCGCGCGTGTTGTTGTTGCCGTTGGTGTGCTGGGTACCGCCCATGCACCAGATGATGGTGAAGGGCCGGTTGTTGGCCAGCGTCCGCGCGACGCGCTTCAGCTGCGAGCCCGGCACGCCGGTGACCCGCTCGACCTCTTCAGGCGACCACTTGGCGACCTCGGCCTTGATCTGGTCCATGCCCCAGACGCGCTGGCGGATGAACTCCTTGTCCTCCCAGCCGTTCTCGAAGACATGCCAGAGGATGCCCCAGATCAGCGCGACGTCGGTGCCGGGACGGAACCGCACGTATTCATCGGCATGCGCGGCCGTGCGCGTGAAGCGCGGGTCGCAGACGATGAAGGGCGCGTTGTTCTGTTCCTTGGCCTTCAGCATGTGCTGCATAGAGACCGGGTGCGCTTCCGCGGGATTGCCGCCGATCAGGAAAATGGCGCGCGAATTGTGGATGTCGTTGTAGCTGTTGGTCATCGCGCCATAGCCCCAGGTGTTGGCAACACCCGCGACCGTGGTCGAGTGACAGATGCGCGCCTGGTGGTCGCCGTTGTTGGAGCCCCAGAACGCGTAGAACTTGCGGAAGAGATAGGCCTGCTCGTTGGAGTGCTTGGCCGAGCCCAGCCAGTAAACGGAATCGGGGCCGGATTTCTCGTAGATCTCCAGCATCTTATCGCCGATTTCGTCGATCGCCTGCTCCCAGGAGATCTTGGTCCACTTGCCGTCGACCATCTTGGTCGGATGCTTCAGGCGGCGTTCGCCGTGCGCGTGCTCGCGCACCGAGGCGCCCTTGGCGCAGTGAGAGCCGAGGTTGAAGGGGCTGTCCCAGCCGGGCTCCTGCCCGATCCAGACGCCGTTCTGCACCTCTGCCATTACCGTGCAGCCCACCGAGCAGTGGGTACACACGGATTTGACGATCTTCACTTCGCCTGTCGCCGCAGTGGCCGCTTCGGCCTTTTTCACCATCCCGAGCGGGATCGATGCCGCGGCGATGCCGCCGGCGGTCAATCCGGATCGCTTCAGGAAGCTACGGCGGTCAATGGCGCCACCAGCAATGCCGGCTACCGCCTTTGACAAACGGGGGCCATTCGCAACCCCATTCGTCCTTTTGGTAAGCATTGACCTCTCCCTTAGAGTCGGTTGTCAAAGAGGACCTTACCGGTCCTCCGATCGAGAAAACCGAACGGCCCGGTTCAGAACCGGGCGAGCTCGTAGTACTTCCGCACGTGGTCGGTTTCCGTGTAACCGGACCCCTTCGACGTCGGCGAGGCAGCCTCGACAGCACCCGCGTGGGACGCTGTCACGGCAACGGCGGCCGCGGCACCGGCACCAAGGCCGGCCTTCTTGAAGAAGTCGCGGCGACCCGCATTGATCTCTTCCTTCTTACTCATTCGGTCCACCCTCCTTTGCTAACGTGGTGACCTTACCTGTTGCGACACATCGGCCTAGGACCCGTCGCGTACTTCCGTCACGCCCCTCCCCGGCCCGAGAGCCGGTGCAAGCAGCGCTGGCGCTAGGCCGCCATTTCGAAAGCCTGCGCCTCGATCGCCATGAACAGACGGCCGATGGTTCCAACAGGCATGTAGAGAACGGCCGACTGCGCGGCCTGCAGGTCCTCGAAGAACCGCGGCGCCCAACAGCCGATATGGGTATCGAAGAACGCGCGCTGCTCGGCGAGCTCGGCCGGCCGGCCGAAGCTGCCGGTGATCAGTCCCGCCATCATCTCGCAGAGCGCGGCGATATGGTCTTCCGGCTCGCTGACGTCGTCGGCCCGCGCAATGTGGAGCCGGGCCATGTCGCCGCGCAGCCGTGCCAGGGGCTTCTCGTTGAGAAAGCCGGTCAGATAGTAGGAGGCATAGGGCAGCAGCTCGCCCTGGCCGAGGCCAACGAAGAGATCGAAGTATTCCTGCTTTGCGGTTTCGGCCGACGTACCGCGCGCCGCCGCCGCCAGCGCCTTGATGCCTCGGCCCAGTTCGGACTCGTCGCCCTGCAGGCCCCGCATCATCTGCAGCAGCGCCTCGCTCGGCTCGCGCGACAACAGCTGCGCCAGCAGTGCGTACCACCCGGCCCGCAGCTGGTCCTCTTCGGATATCTGGCTTTGCGCCGCCATACTACCCAAGCGCGACACTCTCCTTAACCTCAGCAGGAGATCGTCGATGGCGTGCCTGCAGGCTGTACCGATCGGTACCGCCGAAACCCCGCCTGACCACCTCTGCTATTGTTATATCCCTGATTTCACCAGGGTTTTTCCTTAGAACCGTTCGAATTAGACCCCCTTTGCGTCACAACTGTCAACTTAATCGCATGTTGCGGCGCACAAGCAGGCGGGGTGAACAATGGCGGGAAATTTCGGCAGGAAATGCATAAAAACGCACCACAGTCGGCAAACCGAAAACAACCTGAAGATGCTCTCAGCTGTCGGTATCGCCCCAGCGGCGCCCACGGGCCGAACGGACGGTTCCGCTGCTGGCCGGATGGGCGCTGCCGGGGGTCGGAGTCGGGGCGGGCTTGACCAGGGGGGTGCCCGGCTTGCGTGGCGCCCGGCGCGGCACCGACGGCGAGCTGGCCGGCTGGGCTTCAGAGCTTTCCGCAGCCGCGACGTCGGCACCCTCCTCTTCCGGCCCTTCCGGGGCCGGCAGCGCGGCAGCTTCTTCAGTGCCGACCGCCTCAGCATCCGACCGCTCGGCCTGCTCCGCCGCCGCTTTCAGTTCAGCCTCCAGTTCCTCAGGCAGGACCATGCCGCGACCGACCTGGTAGGAGGTTTTCAGATTGGGCACCACCATCGCCGCGTCGGTGTAGTCGAGGTTGTAGTCGTCCAGCATGCAGATCTCGTTGAACACCGGATCGACCTGCCACAGCTTGCGCAGGGCGCGGCGTTGCAGGACTGCCGGCACGCCCTGCTTCATGAAGACCGAGAAGTCGGCGCCCGCCTCCAGAGTGTCGATGTCGGGCAGTTCGGCGGGAACCGTGCTTTCGGCATCGGCGCCGGGCACCTGCTGTGCGGGAGCCGCATCGGCCTTGGCGGCCTCGCTGCCCGCTTCCGCCTCCTCCGGCAGCGTGCCGGCCTCCGCCGCCCGCTTGCGCTCCGACCAGCGGGAGAGGAAGCCCTTGTCGTCGCCGTCGGCTTGTCCGCCGCTACCTTGTCCGCTGCCGTGCTGTCGCCTGCGCGTGACCATGCCGCCTCAGCTTTCCCCGCCGGCCGCGCCGTTGCGCCTGCCGTTGGCGCGTCCCAGCGGTGGGCGGTCGACAGGCGCCCGACGGCTGAACGGTTCGTCCTTGCCCTTGGTGCCTTTGCGGCGGCGCTTCACGAAAACCTCTTCGACATGATGCGCGGCGACAAAGTCGCTCACCAGCGCCAGCACCTCCGGCGGCATGGTGATCACTTCGACGGTCTCCTCGCCGCTGTCGAGATAGTGCTGCGCCTCGAAGGGATCGGCGGTGACGAGATAGGGGATCAACTCGTGATCGATGGCGCGGTCGTCGTTGTTGCGCAGCACAACGAAAATGCCGGGCGGCTCCTGCGCGAGATTGACGCGGTAGGCTTCGGTCTCCGAGCGGAACAGGTTGAGCGCCAAGGTGCCGGCATGAAACTGGATCCAGCCATCGCCTTCGCGCAGCAGCGTCCAGGGCCCCTGCGGATCCAGCGCCGGCGCGCCCGGTATCACCGCCACAGGCCGCCAGGAATGATCCTTCCAGGGGTGGTCGATCCGCCGCCGCTCGATTACCACGCCAAGCGGCATGGTCTCGTTCTTCTCCATAACCTCTGCAATCCTGCCCGTCCAACCCGGCAATCACCTTGCCGGAAGCCGCCTGCGCCCTGCGAACTACATAGCCCGAAAACGCGAGGGCGCAAGGCCGTCGGCCGCCCCCGCTTCCATGGGCGGCCACACGGCATCGCAGAGGGTAGAGCTTCGGCCGCCCCTTGACCAGCGCCCCCTGAGACGGGGGCGCCGATCATGGCGTCCGGTCTGCCGGGGAAGTTACTCCCAGGCCGTCTTCACCGGAGCGTCGAGCAGCGCCTCGGCACCGGCCATCTTCGCCGAGTAGGAGCGCGCCAGCCGCACGTAATAGGCGACCTCCTCGCTCTTGGCCTCGCAGCCGTCCATCGCGTTGAAGACGGCGAACTGCAGCAGGCTGCCGAGTTCCTCGCCCTCGATGTGACGGCGACCGGCCTCCTGGAGCGGGCCGCAGGCTTCGTTAAGCTGCTCCTCGACGGTATAGAGCGCGTCAAGCAGCGGCAGGTCATGCGTCTCGGCCTCGACGATGGTCTGCGCCAACGCCGCCGAAACCTGGTTCTGATAGGTGAACGCCGTCGCCGCGCGCTGCTCGATGTCGTCATCGATCAGCATCGGCAGCACCAGCGAGTGAGCCGCACTCACCGAGGTGCCGATCGTCGCCATCGCAACCAGCGCCGCGAAGGCGCGCTTCTTCAGCCGGCCTTTCTGGCTGAATCGCTTCTTCTTCTTGTTGTTCAACATGCCCATATCTTTGTCCTCGCCTGAAGTATTTACATCGCATATCCGGAGGACCTGTTCTGCCGTTCGCGCGGCGGCCCTTTCCGGTTCGTACTCTCGCAAGGAACAGTTTGAAAGATTCAGGCTTTCGCAAATCTTACCGCGCCTCGGAGGCTCCGGGTTTGTCACAGATAGCGGGAACTTGAGGCAAATCGACGGCGGAAAAAGTGCCGAAAGCAGCGCTTCCGGCGTGGCGGGGAATGTTCAATTTTAGAAGAAGTCGCGGTAACACCGCCGACTAGCTGGACGCCCGCAGCTTCAGCTTCAGCCCAACCACCGCGTAGATGTCGAGGCCGGTGATGTTGGAGATCTCGCGGAACGACAGCGAGGTCTCGCGCAGCAGCGTGGCGGCATGTCGGTCCGGATTCATGCGCCGCTGGCGCGTCGACTTGCGCTGGGTGACGCTTGCCGTGACCGCCTTGCGCAGTTCCTCGGCATCCAGTCCGCGCTGCTGCGCGGCGCGCAACGCCTCTTCGCGGCGCACCTTGTCGCTCAGGATGTAGTTGTCCATCAGGTGCATGGCGCGAGCGAAGCGATCGAGCGACTGCGGCCGGAAGCCGAGGTCGTCGGACATGAAGTCGTCGCTGCGTGGCCCGTAGTCCGGGTACTCGTCGCGTGCGCGGCCGCGCGGACGATCCTCCTTGACGCCGCCGCCGGCCGCCGCCTCGTCGAGCGTCATACCGTATCGCCCGGCCAGCCGTGTGGCAGCCGCCAGCGCATTGGCGCGCTCGCCCTCGAAGGGGCTTTCCGCCGCCAGCTGCAGCAGATTGTGAAAACGCTGGCGCTCGGCCTCTGTGAACCCGGTTGAGATTCCCGGTCTCCTAAATCGCGTGACGGGCCACTGGAAGCGGCCGGGTGTTACCTGCCACTCGCAGCGGCGAACGGCAAATCGAAAATGGCAAGTATATCACCAGGCGTTAGCAAAGCCCAAAAGGCCTGCCATGATTCCTTCGTGACATCCCAATGAAATCCGGCCCAATGAAATCCGGCCCAATGAAATCCGGCCCAATGAAATCCGGCCCAATGAAATTCGGCCCAATAAAAGTCGGCCGTGAAGGCTCGATCGCGACGCCCCGCGGAGGTCCGGATCAGTCGCGCTTGTTGACGTCGCGGATGCGCGCGCCCAGGCGGCGGGCAAAGCCGGCGGGATCGCGCAGCGGATCGCTCTCACGGGCAAGGTCGCGCAGCTCATCGCCGGCCGCTTGCAGGCGCGGCTTCACCGCCGTCTCGTAGGAATCGGCGGCGCGCGCCTGGACTTCCGGGTTGGCGGCGATGCGCCGGGCGGCACCGATCAACAGTCTACGCAACAGGGGCACCGCGCTCCTCCTCTTTTACCCGCCCTTCTCCGGCTCTTCTGCCGGCCGCGCCTCGCCATCCAAGATGACGTTTCAGCCCGCCGGTTCAAGGGTCTTTTCGAAACGGCGTACCGCGCGGCTGACGGTGCTGTAGTGTACCGCAAAATGCCGGGCAATGCTGACCTGGCTATAGGCGCCGCTCAAGTAGGCCCGGGCCATCGCCTCGTCGCGGCTGGCCGCTTCGGCAGCGAAGGTTTCGAGCGGTGGCGGCGGCGCCTGCCACTGGGCTTTCGGGATCTCGGCCAGGTTGCCGCGCCCGGCGGCCTCCGCCTTGGCCCGCTCGCGCATCGCCGTGACGAACGCCTCCGACCCGAGAAAGACCTGGTGGCGCAGGTGGTCCCATACCGCCTCGCGATCCGTCGCGGATACGTCGTCGGCATAGCGGGCCGGGTCGCCGCCGTGCAGCGCCAGCAGGGCGTCGACCGCGAGCCAGTCCGGCGCCGGGCGGCCCGGCGGCAGCCGGCCGGCCACCGACCGGTGGCTGCTCCAGCGCCAGGCCAGCGGGTCGTCCGCCAGGCCGCGGGCCAGCGGCTGGCGAACCGTGTCACGGCAGACCGCCGCCATGAAATCCGGGCTTTCCACCATCACCGCCCGGTAGCGCCCCTGGAATACGTGACCGCCGACGCCGTGGCGGCGATTGAAATCCTGGGTATAGCGGCCGTTCAGCTGGCGCATGCCGCGCGCCAGGGTCGCCTGCCGGGTCTCGACCACCAGGTGATAGCGGTCCGGCAGCAGGCAATAGGCCCAGCAGGCCCAGTCGAAGCGGCGGCACACCTCGCCGAGAAACTCGAGAAACCGGGCCGAGTCCTCAGGCAGCCGGAACGCCAGCTGCCCGCCGTTCCCGAAGGAGGTCACGTGATAGGCCGCACCGGGCAGTTCGAGGCGAAGGGGACGTGCCATGGCGGAACCTTAACGGCAGTTGCCGCAAATTCCAAGACCTGACCCTTTTTTGAGCAAAAAGAGGCCGCGGCCAGGAACCAGCCGCCCGCCGGCGCCGGAGGACGGCGGCGCAGTTCAAGAGGAGCCGTGAAGAACGGGATTGGCCAAGAACGGGATCTGCCAAGAACGGGATCCGCGCAAGGGCGGCGGGGCACCGGATCGAGTCCGATGCCCCGCCAATCCAGGGACTGGGTGATCCCTGGTGTTCCGGAGCGCTGGGAGATGGGGTAGCCCTCCGGAACGGGGCAGGTCAATGCGAGCGAAACTAGCCACGCCATGTTTCTGGTGCATGTCGTAACGCCGGAAAAATTGTTTCGATCGCTTCTAACCGGCGGGTTTCCGCGCCGTCCTCACTTCCGGTCCCGGCCTCCGCCCCGCCCTGCCGGGGTCAGCGTCGCTCGCCAGGCCGGCCAGCTGGATGGCGTGGAGCGCCCGGAAACGACCGTCCGCGCGTGCCAGCAGCTCCGCGTGGCTGCCCTGCTCGACGATGGCACCCGCCTCGAAGACCAGAATGCGGTCGGCACTGCGCACCGTGGAAAGACGGTGGGCAATGACGATGGTCGTGCGCCCTTCCATCAGCCCTTCGATGGCGTCCTGGATTTCCGCCTCGGTGATCGAGTCCAGGCTGCTGGTCGCTTCGTCGAGCACCAGAACCGGCGCATCGGCCAGAAAGGCGCGGGCGATGGCGACCCGCTGGCGCTCGCCGCCGGAAAGCTTCACCCCCCTTTCCCCCACCAGGGTTTCGTAGCCTTGCGGCAGCCGTAGGATGAAGTCGTGCGCGTGGGCACGCTTGGCCGCCGCGACCACCGCTTCGAATGACGCCTCCGGCCGGCCATAGGCGATGTTCTCCGCCAGCGAGCGGTGGAACAGGGCCGGGTCCTGCGGCACCACGGCGATGGCTCGGCGCAGGCTTTCCAGCGTGACGCCCGCGATCTCCTGACCGTCGATCAGGATGCGCCCGTCATCGACGTCGTAGAGCCGCTGCAGCAGTTTCACGAAAGTCGACTTGCCGCTGCCCGAGGGCCCGACCAGAGCGACGCGCTCACCCGCGGCAATCTGCAGCGAGAAATCCGCATAGATGGGCCGGCTCTGGTTGCCGTAGGTGAAGGTCACCCGGTCGAGCTCGATGCATCCACGGCCGGCCCGCAGCGCCGTGGCATCCGGCCGCTCGACGATCAGGGGCTTGCGCTGCTGAAACCGCACGAGATCCTGCAACTCGTTCACCGCCTGCTGCAGAGTGCGCACATACTCGCCGATCTGGCGCAGGTATCCGTTGATGACGAAGTAGCTCGTCAGCACGAAGGTAACGTCGCCCGGCGAGGCCTCTCCCCTCGCCCAGTACCAGAGGGTGAGCGTCAGCAGGCCGCCCAGCAGCAACAGCGCCATGACGGACTGCGCTGCGCTGCCGTTGATCTCCCGCGTCCAGGCGTGTCGCGCCAGCTGCCGCCAGCGATCGGCGACGGCGAAGAAGCGGCCGTCCTCGCGGTCCTCGGCGCCGAAGGCCTTGATCGTGGCGTTGCAGCTTACGGCATCGGCCAGCGCGCCGCCCATCTCCGCATCGGCCGCGTTCATCACCACGTTGGCAGGCGAGATGTAGCGTACCGCCAGCACCACGCCGACGCCGACATAGGCGGCGACCGCGCCCAGCACGAAGAGTCCGATCAGCGGCCAGTGGAGCATCAGACTGGTGGTGATGCCGACGACGATCACCGCCGCCGGCAGAAAGCCATGATAGACGATGTCTGCGAAGTCATCGTAGGCCCAAATGCCGCGCGAGATCTTGCGCACCGTGGCGCCGGCGAAGGCGTTGGCGTGCCAGTCCGCGTTGAAGCGCTGCACCCGCATGAAGGCGTCGCAGGCCATGCGGCGCATGGTCAACGTCGCCAAGGGAATCCAGAAGCGGTAGGACAGCTCGCGGAACAGGTGGAACCCGGCGGTCACCGCGAGCACCGCCGCGAGGGCGACAAAGGCACGCCGCACCTCAGACGGCTGCGGGGCCGAAGCGGCCGCGACCAGGGAGTCGATCAGGCTTCCGGCCAGCAGCGGCAGGAACACGTCGCAGACCGTCGCCAGCAGAATCAGCACCATTGCGGCGCTCACCAGCCAGCGGCTGCGCCACCAGTAGCCGAGAACGAAGCCGGCTACCGCACGAAAACGAACGTCATTCATCTCTTGTCCGCACCACGCGCCGATCCTAAAGGCGCGTATCGGTGCCCTCTCCTTGGGAGAAAGGGAAGCGGCGTCGGCGGACACCGCGGGGTGGTCTTGACCGAGTGGCCGGAAAGCTGCGGAGGGTGGTGCGCGCGCACGACGAACACACTTATCGCGTTGCGGCGAACCGGCGGCAGCAAATGTTCGGAGGAAGAATCCGGCGGCCCGGTCTAGGTCCCGGGCCGAACCGTCACCGACCTAATTCGGTGGGCGGATCGCCTGGGAAACGAAATTGCGATAAGCAGCGCTTGGCATTCGCGTTCCCTCTCGTTGCGGCGCAGCGGCCCAGGAGCGGGCCGTGGACGAGCTTTGTGCCACAACACGCCACAGTTGGAAAGTGACAATGTCATTGCACCTGCATCATTGCACCTGCAGCCGCGCGCTTCTCCCGGCACGCTGCCCGATGCTGAAGCGCCTATTCGAATTCCATCTGCTCGAAGACGCGCCCGGCGTTGCGCTTGGCCAGTTCGTCGAAGGTGTCGAGCCGGGCGTAGGGTGACTGGTCGACGTAGAAGGCGTCTTCCAGGCCGCCGCCGGCATCGGTCAGTTCGCCGATCTTGCCGCGCAGGTAGAGGAGGTAGTCCTTGGTGTAGCGGCGCACCTGGTCCATGTTCGTCGGGTGGCCGTGGCCGGGAATCACGTAGACCGCGCCCAGCGCCTCGAAGTTCTCCCAGCTTTCCAGCCAGGCAGCGGTGTCGGTGTCCTCGAAGATCGGCAGCATGCGTTCGTGAAACGCCATGTCGCCGGCAATCACCAGGCGCGGCTCCGGCAGCCAGACGGCGATATCGCCCGGTGAATGGGCGGGGCCGAGATTCTTCACCTCAATGCGGAAGCGGCCCATCTCGACGATGCGCTCATCCTCGAAGGTGTCGGTTGGTCCTTGCACCACCGTGCCGGCGGCCTTCTCTTTATTGAAGGCCTGCATCTGCGCGAGGCTCTGGGCACCGCGCTCCTCAAACTCTGCCGCGGCATCGACATGGGCGAGGATCGGGACGCCCTGCTCCGCCCAGTAGGCGTTGCCGAGCATGGCGTGGCCCTGGCCGTTCTCGTTGATCACCAGCTTCACCGGCTCGTCGGTGATCTGATTGATCTCTTCATGCAGCGCCTTGGCCAGCAGATAGCAGCCGCCGCCGTTGACCACGACCACGCCATCGCCGGTGACGATGAAGGAGAGATTGTTGTTGTGCCCGGAATTGTCGTAGCCCGGCGGCGCCGTGGCGCCGATCGCCGACCAGACGTCGGGGATCACCTCCACCGGCTTGCTGTAGAGCGCCGACTGCGGATACTGGTCGGGAATGTCCTCGCTGGCGGCGCAGGGCGTGGCCGCAATCATCAGCATTGCGGCAGGAATCAAAGCGCGCATTCTCCCAAACCTCCTACGGTCTGACGTAGGCGTAGCCGCCTTCCTGCAACTCCACCAGCCGCACGACACCGGAAGGCACCGTCCGCGACTCCGAGAGTAGCGTGATGTCTTTGCCTTCGTTCTTCGCCATGCCCTGCAGTGTGTTGGCGCAGGCCGAAAATGTCAGGCCCTCGATCTCCAGCGACATGGCCGAGATGCGATTCTTCACCGGCGAGGTGTCGGCGCGCAGCATGTGCAGGCCGGGACCATAGGCGACCACTTCGATCTCCACCTTCTGGCCGGCCGATTCATAGAAGGACTGCATGTTCTGCACGTTATTGAGAGCCATGTTCATGCGCTGCGGATCGTTCTCATTGACGTGCACTGCGACTTTGTGAACTGGCTCCGCGGCGAACGCTTCGGTGCCCTGCAATGCCGGTCCGGCCAGCAGCCACCCGCTCAAAGCGAGTCCGAGGGCGAGGACGAAAGTCGGGAAGAGTCTGATCATGGGGATTTCCTCGCTGTTTTGTTATTTGTTCTTCACCGCTGCCGGGATCGCGGCTGGCGCAGTCCAGGCAGGGCCGTATCTTGATCACGATAACATATTCGAGTATTCAAATGTTAGCATAAGAATGACGGACGGGGCCTTATGGCCCCCGAAAGGCGGCGCTGGCACGCAGCGGGCCGGGTGCCCTAGACTGATCGCTGGACCCGAACGATCGAGGTGGCGCCATGGCCTGCCGTTTTGCCCTCCGCCCTGCCCTGGCCTGCGCCCTCGCGCTGGTTCTGGCCGGCTGTGCGACCGGCGGAAATCCCGCGCCGCGGCAGATCGAGGGCGTCGACGGCGAACTGGCCGCCTATCTTAACGAGCAGGTCGCCGCCTATCAGCAGCGGCTCGCCGACCTTCCCGACAACGCGGCGATGGACGTCACCGTGGCTGCCTACGACACGGTCATCGATCTCACTTTCAAGTATCTGCGTGACGATGCCGCCAAGGCCGCATTCGTCGCGCAGTTCACCAGCGCCGTGCTGGTGAAGCACAGCTGCGCCGATCCCAAAGCGACTTACTGGATGGCAAAGGGCGTCGTCTTCCGTTTCAGTTTCCGTGACCGCGATGACGACTTGATGGTGCGTTCCGACGTCACGG
Organism: Pelagibius sp. 7325; assembly: GCF_037652055.1. NCBI lineage: Bacteria > Pseudomonadati > Pseudomonadota > Alphaproteobacteria > Rhodospirillales > Rhodovibrionaceae > Pelagibius > Pelagibius sp. 7325. The sequence continues at coordinate 37,373 of NZ_JBBKAH010000007.1, read as the reverse complement.
ACGGCACTTGTGCGGAGCTTCGCACGCGGGGCGAGACGTTGTCGTCATGACCGGACACCTTTAGCGCGGCCGCTTCCGCTTCATCGATCAGGACGACGACGACATCATGGCCAACAAGCCGCCTTCCTATCGGCCGGTCTCCGGCTTCGTGCTGCCGCGCTTTGCCGGCATCGCCACCTTCATGCGCCTGCCTCACGTGCCGCTGGAGGACCTGGCCGACATCGGCGAGGTCGACATCGGGCTGATCGGCGTGCCGTGGGACGGTGGCACCACCAACCGCGCCGGCGCGCGCCACGGACCGCGGCAGATGCGCGACCTCTCGACGCTGATGCGCAACGTGCATCATGTCTTGGGCATCGCACCGTTTGAAATCGCCAACTGCGCAGACATCGGCGACACGCCGTCGAATCCCATCGATCTCAACGAGTCCATCGCCCTCATCGAGGCGTTCTATGCCGAAGTGCACAAGGCCGGTGTCATTCCGCTGTCGGCCGGCGGCGACCACTTGATCACGCTGCCGATCATGCGCGCCATCGCCAAGCACCGCCCCGTCGGCATGGTGCATTTCGACGCACACACCGATACCAACGACCGCTACTTCGGAGAACACAAGCTGACCCACGGCACGCCCTTTCGCCGCGCCATCGAGGAAGGCCTGCTCGATCCCCGGCGCACGGTGCAGATCGGCATCCGCGGCTCGCTCTATACGGCCAAAGACATGGACTGGGGCCGCGAACAGGGCATCCGCGTCATCACCATCGAGGAGTACTTCGACCTCGGGGTCGAGGCGGTGATCGCCGAGGCGCGGCGGGTGGTCGGCGACGAACCGACCTACATCTCCTTTGATGTCGACGGCCTCGATCCCGTCTACGCGCCGGGCACCGGGACGCCGGAGATCGGCGGCTACAGCACGCACGAAGCCCAGCGCATGCTGCGTGGCCTGCGCGGCGTTAACCTTGTCGGCGCCGATGTCGTCGAAGTTTCCCCGCCGTTCGACCCCTCGGGCTCGACCGCACTGGTCGGCGCAACGCTTATGTATGAGATTCTCTGCCTGCTCGCGGAAACCGTCGCCAAACGGTAAAAATTCGCTTAAAATATTTAATAATTTCAAGGGAATGGTTAACGGCCATGCCCTCCTGGGCCGGCCGTCTCATGAAAAAGGGGCGAAAATGGACAGGCATACGAGGAACAGGAAGCCAGTGGCCCGGGCGCGCGCCGTCGCCGCATCGGGCCGCCGGCAGAGTGCACTGCTCGGCGTCGTCATCACCGTTCTCATGGCGCTGCTGCTGCTCATGGGGGCACAGCAGGTGCGCGCCGCCGTCGGCAACGCCGAGATCGCCAACGGCCAGATCGACGAGAGCCTGGCGATGGCGAAGTCGCCGCGCGAGATCTTCGTCGGCCGCTGGTACGGCGAGATGGCCAAGACCGACGGAGGCGCCAAGCGCTGGATCGTCGATGCCTTTCCCGACGGTGTGTTCCGCATCACCTTCCGCTTCTACGAAGAGGACGGCAGCTACCGCGAGCAGATCGAAGTCGGCGAGTGGGGCATCTCCGGCCCGGTCTACTTCCTCTCGACCAAAGGCTGGGTCGACGACGGCATGTTCCTGAAGGCCGATACGCGCAACGGCGAGCTCTACGACGCCTACAAGATCCTGAAGCTGGACACCGCGGTTTTCGAGTACGAGCACTACGTGAACGGCAACCGCTACCAGATCCGCAAGGTCGACACCGGCTTCGCGCTGCCGGAATAGACTCGCCTAGGTCGCGTAGTCGACCGGCAGGGCTGTGGTGTACTTCAGCGTCTCCATCGCGAAGCTGGAACTGACGTCGAACAGCGGCACGGCGGCGATCAGCCGCTTGTAGACCGTGTCATAGGCTTTGATGTCCGGCACCACCACGCGCATCATGTAGTCGATCTCGCCGCTCATGCGGTAGAGTTCCACCACCTCCGGAATGCGCGTCACCCGCTCGGCGAAGTCGCGCAGCCATTGTTCGTCGTGCTGGCTGGTACGGATCGCAACGAAGACCGTCACGCCGACATTCATCTTCTCCGGATCGAGCAGCGCCACGCGGCGCTCGATCACCCCCTCCGCCTCCAGCTTCTGAATGCGCCGCCAGCAGGGCGAGGCGGACAGACCCACCTTCTCGGCGATCTCGGCCACAGGCAGGTCTGCCGCGACCTGCAGGACCCGAAGGATTCTCCGATCAATCTCATCCATGGAATAATTTTCCATTTTGTTAGTTTTATTAGCTAAATTTTTCCAGATATTGGTCATTAAGAAGCAAGATTGCAATCCTATTTCCACTCCGCCGGGCTATCATGGCTTGCCACTTCAGCAAGGAGAGCCCGCAGGTGTCCGTCCACAATCCCTTTACCGACCATCCGGCCACCGTCGGGGAGACCTACTGGCAGCACCTGGCCTCGGCCTGGGGTTTTTCCTGGCGCATGATGCTGGCCTCCCTGGCCTGTCTGGTGCATGCCCTGCTGCCCTTCCTGTTCGAGAAGACCGGTAGCCGCGCGATCACCCAGTTGCACGACCGCATGGTGGTGAACCGTCACCGCCAGGCCGTGGCCACGGCGGCTTCCAACGTGACCCCGGCGCAGGGCGAGCGGCGCGAAGCGACCGCCTGAGTGCTCCGCCGGACCGGTGGTCCGGTTCTCCTTGACCGCCCAGTTCTCCTTGACCGCCCAGTTCTCCTTGACCGCAGGGCGCTTGCCACGATCTAAGGAAGGCAACCGATACTCAAGGAGGCGATAGCCCGTCTTGCGCCGTTCCCTTTGCCTCGTCGCGCTCATCGCCGTCCTCGGCAGCGGCCCCGCCGCGGCCGCCCCCGCCACCCTGCTGCACGATCACCCGCTCAACGCCACCCTGTGGGACACCCGCAGCGGTCTCGCCGTTGAGGAGAACGCCCTGTTCGCCGAAGCAGCCGCTGCGCGCTGGGTGCTGGTCGGCGAAAAGCACGACAACGCCGAGCACCATCGCCTGCAGGCCCGCGTGGTCGACGCCCTGGGCCGTGCGGGGCGCCGCGTGGCGGTGGTGTGGGAGATGGCCGAGCCGGAGCACACGACGATCCTGCGCGACGCACGCCCGGACGGCGCCGTCGCCCTGGGTGACGCCCTCGCCTGGGAAGCACGCGGCTGGCCGGCGTGGGCCGAGTACCAACCGATCGCCGAGGCGGCGTTGCGCCATGGCCTGCCGATGCTACCAGGCAAGCCCTCGCGGCAGATGGTGCGCGCTGTCTCGAAGGACGGTCAACTGGCGCCGGACCTCGCCGAACGTCTCGATTGGACACGCCGCTATCCGGCGGACGTGGAGGCCGCGGTACAGGAAGAAATGCAGGACAGCCATTGCGGCGCGCTGCCGCAGACGGCCCTCGCTCCGATGGCCCGGGTGCAGCGCTTGTGGGATGCCTGGATGGCCAACAGCATGCGCAAGGCAGTGGCGCCCGAGGGCGGCGCCGAGGCGGCGATCCTCATTGCCGGCGCCGGCCATGTGCGCGAGGACCGCGCGGTGCCCTGGTTCCTGCCGGGCGACAGCGTGACCGTCGCGATGGTCGAGGTGATCGCCGGCCGCGAAGAGCCAAATGCCTACTCCGCTTTTGATCCTCGGCTTTTCGACTATGTCTGGTTCACTGCGCGCGTCGACGACGAGGATCCCTGCGCGGATTTTAGCGCCAAGTCCGGCTAGCGCATCGCGTTACGTCAGGCGCCGGCACCGTTGCGCAAGCGCACGAGCGTGGCCCCGGCCCCGTCGAGCAGCATCAGGCTGCCGTCCTGCAGGCGATAGCCGCGCGTGCCATCGAGGGCACGCAACAGGCGGTCCTCCTGGCTCATCACCGGTTCCGGACAAGCCCGGCGGGTGGCGCCGAGGTTGCCGAAGGACATCGCCTCGCCGTCGATGATAACTGACCCGAAGTAGCCGTTGCAGCCGCCGTTGCCGCTGACCTTGCCGTCGGATTCTACCAGCAGGCTGGGCTCGACGCCGGCAGCCACGGCTTCGCCGCCGACTTCTTCGGCAATCCAGGTCGTGCCGTAGAGGCGCTCCGCCTGCACGTCGGTTTCCTCTTCCACCAGTGAACAGGCGGCAAGGGACAAAGTGGAGACTGCGATCAGCAGGCGGGCAAGGCGCGGCAACGCCGGATTGATCCCCGTCACGTCAACGTTTCCTCTACAGCTCGCACTCTGCCACGCCCTTGGGGGCACCATCGGGCAATCAGGCTATCCCCGACTCGCTCTGCAATGCTACCACTGTCTTCGCTGGGTCTAGCGCTTTTTCCCCAGAAAGGATTCTTCCCATGCCTGCTGCTTTTCCCGACCGTTCCACCGGTCTGCGCCTGGCTCTCGCCGCATCGCTTGCGATCGCCGCGGGCGTCGTCGCGGGCCCCCTCGCCGCCCAGGACACGGGTGCCATGGCGGAGAAGCGAAAGATGGTCGTTCCGCTGGCCAGCGCCGAGGAGGGGCTGAAACTCTTCGTCGGCAAGGGTTGCGTGGTCTGTCATCAGGTCAACGGCGTCGGCGGCAAGGCCGCGCCCGCCCTCGATGCCGACAGCGAGATGCCCTACTTCGACGTCTTCGAATTTGCCGCACGCATGTGGCGCGGCGCTCCGACCATGATCCTGCTGCAGGAAATGGAGCTGGGGTACCAGATCGAGCTGACCGGCGACGACCTGGCCAATCTGGCCGCCTTCGCCGCCGACCCGGACGTTCAGAGCCGGTTCAGCGACAAGGACATCCCCGAGGTAATCCGCGACTGGATGGTCGACGAGGTCTACCAGGAACTGGATCCCGACTACATGGCGCGCTGACCGTGGTCCGTCGGGAGGAAACCGCGCGATGACGGTAACGCGGGGCCGCTGTCTTTGTGGATCGGTGCGCTATGAGTACAGCGGCCCGGAGAACTGGCGCGCCTATTGCCATTGCGAAAGCTGCCGGCGCAATACCGCCTCGCCGGTGACCGCCTTCCTGGGGGTGCCTTGCGAGACCTTCCGCTACACCGGGGCGGCACCGAAGGTTTATCATTCTTCGCCCGGCGTCAGGCGCTCGTTTTGTGCGGACTGCGGCACGCCGATGGCCTACCAGTCGGATCGCTTCCCCGGCGAGATCCATCTCTACGCCGCCAGCCTGGAGAACCCTGAAGCCTACGCACCGCAAAGCCACGTGCACTGCGACGAGCGGCTCTCGTGGTTCGACGTGAAGGACGACCTGCCGCGCCATCCCGCCGGCGACGCAGCGCCCTGACGGCCGCCGGTCCGCCAGACCTTGGACCTGTCCCGATGACGCGCCGACGACGCTTTCCGCACTATCGCCGTGCTTCAGCGCAGTCGAAAAGTAATTGCTTGGCGAGTGAACTCGGCCTTGGCAGAGTATTAACCATTTTTCGGCATGAATTTCTTTGCTTTTCAGCGCGTTCTTTGTTTTGCAGCTCGGGTACAGGGTGAAAGCGGTGCTGGTTTTCGGGCGGAGAAGTACAATGCAACATGGCAATCTTGCCTTCGCCAGGGAAAGTGGGGCGACTTGGTAAGCTTTGCGCTGGAAGGCATCCCCGAGACGGCCTGCGCGGAAGTCCGGTACTTCTGCGACTATTGGCTTAAGCTCAAGGGAGATGCCGCCTTGCCGTCCTGCGACGTGCTGGATCCTCTTGATTTCTTTCACTATCTCTCGCGGGTGTTCATCCTGGAGGGCGGCACGATCGACGATCTGCGGGTCCGCCTGGCCGGGACCGTGTACCGGGAACTCTATGGCTTTGAGGCCACCGGCATGCGGGTTGGCGAACTGATCCCCTTCGAAAGCCGCAACGACCTGCTGGGCAGCTATGACCGCTGCCTGCGCCAGCAGGTGCCCGTCTATGACGTCGACAAGATGACCTGGCGCGAGCGCGGCTCGGAAGTCTGCTTCGAGCGCATCCTGCTGCCTTTCGGCCAGCCACAGAAGACCGAGCGGATCCTGGGTTTCGCGCAGTTCTTCGACAGTGATGGTAAGAAAATATTCACCTAATAGTAAAATTTTCATAGACGTTACGATGATGTTAAGTAAATAAATTGTTTAATCTAATAGATTCAATTTTATTTTAATTCAACCCAAGTAACCTAGAAGCTCTAGTTGCGTGCATTCGGGGGGCTCGCGCCCGCACGCGACGAACTTTCGGGGGGCTGGGTTGCCATGTCGTATTCATCCTGTGTCAAAAAAGGGCTATGGCAGCCTGCGCTGTCGCGGGAAGCGGACGGCTACACCATCGCCGGCTTCACCGCCCGGGACGCGGCCGATATCCCACGCGCCTTCACCTCGGTCTACGGCCGCGACTATCTGAGTTCGGTGGTCTACGACCCCGAAGCCTTCAAGGCGCTGATCGCTTCAGGCGAGCAGATCTCCTTCATCGCCCGCGACGGCCAGGGCGACATCGCCGGACATATCGCCCTCGCCTTCTCGGCGCCAAACCGCGGCCTGGTGGAGTTGTGCCAGGGCATCGTGACCCCGGAGCACCGCAAGTCCGGCATCTTCGTGCGCATGATCGACCGCGCGCTCGACTTCGCGCGCGACGACCTCGGCGCGCACGCCGTCTATGGTATCTCGCTGACCAATCATATCGTTTCGCAGAAGGTGGTGGCGCGGCGCGGCTTTCGTGATGTCGGCATGGAGGTCGACTACGTGCCGCAGCGCATGCTGACCCGTGAAGGCCACGGCGGCGCGGCCGCCACGCTGGTGCAGTACCTCGACTACGGGCAGCACGACTACCTGCCCTGCCATCTGCCGCCCTCCTATGCCGTGTGGTTCACGCGCCTGCTGGAAGGCGCCGCGATCGGCGGACAGCGCCAGATCACGCTGGCGACCGGCCTGGACCGCCGCGCCACGGTGAGTGAGCTGATGGACATGCCGCGCTTCGACATGGCCCGCCTGCTGGTGCGTCGTGCAGGCTTCGACTTCTGGAGCCTGGTCGGCGATCACGAGGCGGCGGCCGAGGCGAACGGCCGGCGCAGCTTCCAGGTGCTGATCAATCTGGGCAATGCCGAAGGCGCCGCCGCGGTGGAGCTGCTGCGCGGCTGGGGCTATGCCTGCAGCGGCCTGCTGCCGGGCTACCTGGAAGGCGGCCAGCACGCCGCCATCATGTACCGCAACTTCGAGGCCCCCTACTTCGAGGGTATCAAGCTGCACGACGAAGGTGCCCAGCGCCTGCTCGCCAACATCTCCAATGACTGGCAGCGTGCCGAACGGCTGGGCAGCGAGCTGCGCCACCTCATCGACGAGCAGGCAGCGGAAGCCCCCGCCGCCATCAGCCTGGCGCGCCAGCCCGATGCCGGCGTGCCGAGCCTGGATATGGCCCGCGAACTGCTGGGCATCGGCGGCCGCGTGCCGCTGGAGAGCGGCGGCATGTCGCCCGTCACGCTGAACGAAAGCGCCAGCGCCGCGAACAAGGACGACGTGCCAGTGCCAGCGGCGGAAACCGGCTTGGAACATGACGTGCCCGGCAGCAGCACCGCCGCGAACTGAGGGCACCTTCTTCTTCTGCCCCCCTTGCTCCCCTGGCCTGGCCTGGCTTGGCCGGGCAGGACTGGGGTCGCTTGCCGCAGACTAATATATTAGTATCTTGGTGGCCGCGCGGTTCTATGATAAGCGAATAGAATTCAGCACTTGGCGATATCCACAGGTTTCATGTCCCAAAGTCAGGCCCGCGATCCCTTCCTCCAAGTCCTGCAAGCCACGCCTTTTGCCATCGACCGCAAACGGCTGGCCGCGCAGCAGATCTACGACGACTTGCGCGAGCGCATCATCGGGCTGGATCTGAAACCGGGCACCGGGCTGTCGCGCCCCGCCCTCACCGAGTTCTACCGGGTCAGCCAGACGCCGATCCGCGACGCCATCCTGAAGCTGGAGCAGGAAGGTCTTGTCGAGATCTATCCGCAGTCGAAGACCCTGGTCGCCCGCATCGACGTCGCCGATGCCAAGGAAACCCAATTCCTGCGCACCGCCATCGAACTGGAGGTCGCCCGCGCCCTGGCGCTCGATGGCGACAAGATGAAGCTGGCGCCGGCGCGCCGGCTGCTCGATCAGCAGCGCGAGGCCATCGCGCGCGGCGACCTCGGCGGCTTCATCCACCTCGATCGCCAGTTCCATGCCAGCCTCGCCGCGGCCTCCGGCCACGGCGGGCTGTGGGACCTGATCCGCACGCGCAGCGGCCACCTCGACCGCCTGCGCCAGCTCCACCTGCCGTCGCCCGGCAAGGGCCAGGCCATCCTGGCCGACCACCGCGAGATCCTCACCGCCATCGACGGCGGCCACGAGGAGGCGGCGCGCAAGGCGGTGCGCAAGCACCTGTCCGGCACCCTGCGGGCAATCGACCAGATCGTCGCCAAGCACCCCGGCTATTTCTGAAGTTCGCGCCGCAACGAGCGGATCAGAAGTTCCGCGCCGTCATCGCCTTCTGGATCTCATAGATCGAGCCGACCGTCGGCGGCTGCGGCTGCGGCAGGCGAACGGGAACCTCGGCGACCCGAGGCGTGATGGTCGGCGTGCCGCAGAGCAGGCGCTTGTCGTACTCCGCTAGGCTCTCGAAGGACGACATCGACCCATGGACCGGAAAGGCGTCCGCCGCGGTGATCTCGAGAAACAGCATGCGGCGGTCGCGCGGCGACAGGTTCGGCGCCGAGCCGTGGACCGCGCGCACGTGGTGCAGCGAGATCGAGCCGGCCGGCCCGGTCAGCGTCACCGCTTCGCGGGTGTCGAGGCCGTTGGCGGCCAGATTGATCGCACCGGCGAAGTAGCCGCCGGCATGGTGATCGTAGACCGGCCCCCTGTGGCTGCCGGGGAATACCATCAGCGGGCCGTTCTCGACGTCCATGTCGTCGATGATGACACCGACCGCCAGGATGTCGTCGTTGGTGTGGGGGTAGAAGGCCCAGTCCTGATGCCATTCCACCGCGGCGCCGTAGCCAGCCGATTTCATGTTCAGCTTGGAGGTGTGCAGGCGCAGGCCGGGGCCGATGAGATCGCGCACCGGCGCCAGGATCCAGTCGGAGCGCAGCAGCTCGTCGAAGACCGGCGAGAGCCTGTGCGGCAGCTTGATGCGCCTGACGCGCGGCGCCTCCGGCGTATGGCTGTCCTCCAGGTCGAGGCGGTCGTTCGACACGGTCATGCCGCGCGCTTCTTCGACGAAGCGCGCGATCTCCGCGCGCACCCGGCCGATCAGATCGTCGGGAACGCGCTTTTCCAGCAGGAGATAACCGTTGTCCCGGTAAGACTGGACCTGGTCCTCGCTCAACACTTCGGCCATGGCCAAAAGCTCCCTCAACAGAGCGCTCAGCATATACCCGGCGCGGCCACCCGGCTACTCCGTGAGCGCGTCCTTCACGGTCTGCAGCTTGTTGGCGAGGTGATCCTTCAGCAGCACGGCCAGACGCTTGCCGTCGCGCGCGCTGAGCGCCTCCAGAATCTTCTCATGCTCGGCGACCGCCCGGGACCAGCGCGCCGGGGACATGTTGGCCATGTAGCGCGCCCGGCGCACGCGGCCGGAAAGGCTGAGCTGCATCTGCGCCAGGGTCGGGTTGCGCGCGGCGTTCAGAATCAGCTGGTGGATCTGCTCGTTGAGCTTGAAGTAATCCCTCAGGGCGCCGGCTTCGTACTTCTTCACCATGCGCTCGTGCAGATCGCGAATGCGCGCGATCTCCGCGTCGGTGATATGGCGGCAAGCGAGCTCGCCGGAGAGCGCCTCCAGGGCGCCCATGATCGGGAAAGCCTCGTCGAGATCGGCCAGCGTCAGCTTCGCCACGGCGCAGCCACGGTTGGGTGTCAGCAGCACGAGGCCCTCGGTCGCCAGCACCTTCATCGCCTCGCGCAGCGGCGTGCGGGAGACGCCGAACTGCTCGCAGAGCTCCTTCTCGGCCAGCTTCTCGCCGGGCGCCAGCTCGCCCTCGACGATCATGTGGCGCAGGCGGTCGGCCAGCTCGTTGTGGAGCGGTCGGCGCTGAATCGGGGCTGCAATCTCGATGCTCATGGCAGGCTCTGGTTCGGTGCCTAGTTTAGCGTCTAGTTTAGCGCCTAGTTTAACGCAAGATCGGAGGATTCGCGAAGCAAGCGCGCGACGTGCACCGCCTCGCGCGCGGCGCCTTCGGCGATCTGGTGGCGGCAGGACGTGCCGTCGGCGATGACAAGGGCCTCTGCCCCCGCCGCACGCACCCTCGGCAGCAGGTTCAACTCGCCCATCGCCAGGGAGACCGCCGCCGTCTCGGCCTGGTATCCGAAGTTGCCGGCCATGCCGCAGCAGGAGGTGTTCACCAGCTCGACCTCCAGCTCCGGCACGAGCCCCAAGACCTCCTGGATCGGCGCCACCGCGTTGAAGGCCTTCTGGTGGCAATGGCCGTGCAGCAGGGCCGAGCGCTGCGGCAGCGGCGCCAACGGCAGGTCGAAGCCGCCGCCTTCCGGGTCGAGCCGCGCGGCGATGTATTCCTCGAACAGCATGACCTGCTTGGCCTGCTCCGCCGTCCACTCGTCGCCCAGCAGGGCCGGCATCTCATCGCGGAAGGTCAGCATGCAGGAAGGCTCCAGGCCCACCACCGGCACGCCGCGCGCCACCGCCGGGCCGATCACCGTCAAGGTGCGGCGCATCTCGGCCTTGGCCTCCTCGATCATGCCCGCGGCCAGGAAAGTGCGCCCGCAGCACAGAGGACGCCGGCTGCCCCCAGGCCCATGGCGCACCGCCTCGCCCACCGGCGGGCGCGCCTCGACCGGTGCGAAGCCGGCACGCTGCAGCACCACCTCGGCGTCGCGCAGGTTCTGCGGCTCGAAGTAGCGGTTGAAGGTATCGGCAAAAAGCATGACCTCTTCGCCCTGCATCGGCAGTTCCTGCTGGCGGTAGATGTCGCGGCGCCACTGCGGCAGCCGGCGGCCGGCGGCGAGGCCGAGGAAGCGTTCGGAGAGCTTGGCGAAACCCGGCACGCGGTCGCGCAGGTTCCCGAGCCAGGGCGCCTTGGCCGCATAGGGTGCATAGCGCGGCAGGTAGGCGACCAGCATCTCGCGCAGCGCCACGCCCTGCTTTGCCGCACGGGCGGCCAGCACTTCGATCTTCATCTTGGCCATGTCGACGCCGGTCGGGCATTCGCGCTTGCAGCCCTTGCAGGAGACACAGAGCGCCAGCGTCTCGGCCATCTCCTCCGACGTGAAGGCGTCGGGGCCGAGCTGGCCGGAGATCGCGAGACGCAGGGTGTTGGCGCGGCCCCGCGTCAGGTCACGCTCGTTGCGCGTCACCCGGTAGGAGGGGCACATGACGCCCTCCACCTTGCGGCAGGCGCCGTTGTTGTTGCACATCTCCACGGCGCCCTGGAAACCGCCGCCGGCACCACTGTAGGCTGACCAGTCGAACACGGTCTCAAGCTCCGGCACCACGTAGTCCGGCGCAAAGCGGAACAGGCTGCGGTCGTCCATCTTCGGCGGGCGCACCACGCGGCCGGGGTTCAGCACGCCGGCCGGATCCATGCGATCCTTCACCCACTCGAAGCTCTCGACCATGCGATCGCCAAACATGGCGCGATGGAACTCCGAGCGCACGATGCCGTCGCCGTGCTCGCCGGAATGCGAGCCCTTGTATTCGCGCACCATCTCGAAGGCTTCCTCGGCGATGGCGCGCATCGCCTTCACATCCTGGTCCAGCTTCAGGTTCAGCACCGGACGCACATGCAGCGTGCCGACCGAGGCGTGGGCGTACCAGGTGCCGTCGGTGCCGTGCTTGTGGAAGATCTCGGTAAGCCGGCGGGTATACTCGGCAAGGTCGGGCAGGTTGACGGCACAGTCCTCGACGAAAGAGACCGGCTTCCGCTCCGCCTTCATCGACATCATGATGTTGAGGCCCTGCTTGCGAACCTCCCAGATCTGCTTCTGGAAACCCGGATCGACAGCCTCCACAACGCCGCCATCCTTCTTGCCCGCATCGCCCCAGCGGAATCCCAGCTGCGCCATCATGTCGCCCAGCATGGCCAGGCGGCGCAGGTTCTCGGCCTGGTCCTCCTCGGCGAACTCGACCAGCAGGATGGCGCCCGGCTCGCCGCGCACGAAGCGGTCGACCACCGGGCGGAACATGGCGATGTCGCGGCTGAGCTCGATCATCGTGCGGTCGACCAGCTCGACCGCCGTCGGCCCCAGGGTTACCAGATGCTGGGCCGCGTCCATGGCATCGTAAAGCGTCGGGAAATGGCAGGCGCCCAGGGTCTTGTTGGCGAGGATCGGGCTGAGCTTGAGGGTGAGGCGCTCACTGAGCGCCAGGGTGCCTTCCGAACCGACCAGCAGATGCGCCAGGTTGTTGGTGCCGCCGTTGTCCGGCACGCCATTGGGCACCAAGGCATCTATGTTATAGCCGCCGACCCGGCGCAGGACGCTTGGGAAGCGCGCGCGGATCTCCTCGGCCTCGCGGCCGCCAAGATCCAGCAGATCCTGGAACAGCGTGGCGACGGCGTTGTTCTCCGGCATGGCGTCGCGCGACAGCTCGCCGAACACCGCCTTGCTGCCGTCGGCGAGCAGCGCTTCGATAGAGGTCACGTTATCGCGCATGAGGCCGTAGCGGATCGACCGCGAGCCGCAGGAATTGTTGGCCGCCATGCCGCCGATGGTGGCGCGCGATGCCGTCGAGACGTCGACCGGAAACCACAGGCCGGTCGGCTTCAGCGCTGCGTTCAGTTGATCAAGCACCAGACCCGGCTCGACCACGCAGCTGCGGTTTTCGCTGTCGACCTCGACCACCTTGTTGAGGTGCTTGGAGAGGTCGATGACGACGGCGCGGTTCACCGTCTGGCCGCACTGCGAGGTGCCGCCGCCGCGCGGCAGCACGGGCACGCCCGCCTCGCGTGCGATGGCCAGGGTCGCCTCCACGTCGGCCCAGGTCTTCGGCACCACCACGCCCAGCGGCACCACTTGGTAGATCGAGGCATCGGTGGCATAGCGCCCGCGGCTGAAGAGATCGAAGAGCACCTCGCCCTCGACGTTATTCTCCAGGCTTCTCGCCAGTTCGCCGCCGCCGCGCATTATTGACATTCGCTCCGATCTTGTATTTTGTATTCAATATTCATAACGACAAAGCCTGCCGCCACGCAAGCACCCGATGGTCCGGGCGGGCAACAAGCAGAGTGATTGGGGAAGCATGCCAGGGCGTCATTTTCTGCAGATTCCGGGTCCAACCAACGTCCCCGACCGCGTGCTGCGGGCGATGGACCTGCCGACCATGGACCACCGCGGACCCAAGTTCGGCGAACTGGGCCAACGGGTGCTGGACGGCATGCGCGTCATCTTCAAGACCAAGGGCCGCGTGGTGATCTACCCCGCGTCGGGCACCGGCGCCTGGGAAGCCGCACTGGTCAACACCCTCTCTCCCGGCGACCGCGTGCTGATGTACGAGACCGGCCACTTCGCGTCCCTGTGGAAGGGCCTCGCCGAGCGCCTCGGCGTGGTGCCGGAGTTCATCGCCGGCGACTGGCGCAGCGGCGCCGACCCGGCCGCCATCGGCCAGCACCTCGCCGCGGACAAGAAGCACGCGATCAAGGCGGTCTGCGTCGTCCACAACGAGACCTCGACCGGCTGCACCAGCCGCATCGCCGAAGTGCGCAAGGCGATCGACGACGCCGGCCACCCCGCCCTGCTGATGGTCGACACCATCTCCTCGCTGGCTTCGATCGACTACCGCCACGACGAATGGGGCGTCGACGTTACCGTCGCCGGCTCGCAAAAGGGCCTGATGCTGCCGCCGGGGCTCTCCTTCAACGCGGTCAGCGACAAGGCGCTGGAGGCCTCCAAGAAAGCAAAGCTGCCGCGCTCCTACTGGTCGTGGGACGAGATGGAAGGCCCCAACGACAAGGGCTTCTTCCCCTACACGCCAGCCACCAACCTGCTCTACGGCCTCGCCGAGGCCCTCGACATGCTGCACGAGGAGGGCCTCGACAAGGTCTTCGCCCGCCACGACCGCCATGCCGAGGCGACGCGCCGCGCGGTGCGCGCCTGGGGCCTGGAAGTGCTGTGCAAGAACCCGCGCCACTATTCCAGTTCGCTGACCGCGGTGCTGGTCCCGGAAGGCCAGAGCGCTGATCACTTCCGCAAGGTGACGCTGGAAAATTACGACATGTCGCTCGGCAACGGCCTCTCGAAGATCGCCGACAAGGTGTTCCGCATCGGCCACCTGGGCGACTTCAACGACCTCATGCTCATGGGTACCCTCTCCGGCGTGGAGATGGGGCTCGAGCTTTCCGGCATGCCCTATCGGCGCGGTGGGGTGCAGGCGGCCCTCGGCTATCTCAGCGGCCAGGACCAGACTTTGGCGGAGGGTGCCGCCGACTGAACAGAAAGCCGCGCCCCCTTGCGGAACCACGACAACGATAAACACGAAACCTGGGGAGGAAATGATGAAAATACTCGGTCTAGTGAGTGCCCTTGCGGTAACGACGCTGCTTGCCGGCCCGGCAGCGGCGCAGCAACTCACCCTGAAGTTCGGCCACGTCGGCGAGCCCGGCTCGCTGTTCGAAGCGAGCGCCAACGAGTTCGCCCGCTGTGCCAACGCCTCGCTCGGCGACAAGGCGGAAGTGCAGGTCTTCGGTTCGTCACAGCTCGGCAGCGACACCGAACTGCTGCAGAAGCTGAAGCTCGGCCAGGTCGACTTCGCCCTGCCGTCTTCGGTCATGTCGTCGGTCGCAGAGATCTTCGGTGTGTTCGAGATGCCCTACATCATCAAGAGCCGCGAACACATGAAGCGGGTCGAAGCGGCAGTGTTGGACAGCAAGCTGCAGCCGGCCGTCCAGGAGAAGGGCTACCGCATCATCGGCATATGGGAGAACGGCTTCCGCCACATCACCAACAACGTGCGGCCGATCAACGAGCCGGCGGATCTGAAGGGCGTGAAGTTGCGCACGCCCAAGGGCGAGTGGCGCGTGAAGATGTTCCAGCTCTATGGCGCCAATCCCTCGCCGATGGCGTTCTCGGAGGTCTTCACGGCGCTGCAGACCGGCGTGATGGACGGCCAGGAAAACCCCTATACCCAGATCTGGTCGGCCAAGTTCCAGGAGGTGCAGAAGTACCTTTCCATCACGGGCCACGTCTACACGCCGGCCTATGCCCTGGTCTCCGACAAGCACTACGGGAACCTGCCCCAGGACGTGCGCTCGGTGCTCGACCGCTGTGGCAAGGAGACCCAGGCCTTCGTCCATGAGACGGCCGCCAACATGGAGACCGACCTTCTCGACAAGCTGAAGGCCGGCGGCATCCAGGTGAACGAAGCGAATAAGGACGCCTTCATTTCGGCCTCGCAGCCCGTCTACGACGACTTCGCCACTTCCGTCGACGGCGGACAGGAACTGATCGACACCCTGCTGAAGCTCGGCGAGGGCGCCTGACACCTCCCAAGACGCGGGGGCCCGGAACGCGACGGTTGCGGGCCCCCTCCCAATCCAGTTAGCGGCGGCTTCGCCCGCCGCCGAGATCAACCCGCCGGCGGTGCGTCGCCAGCGGTGCCCTAAGGAGTACCCCTGCCGATGCTGAGGCAGACACACAGCGCCATGCAATGGCTGCTGGAGTGGGTCATGATAGCGCTGATGCTTGCCTTGACCATCGTGGTGATCGTCGGCGTGACCTACCGCCTCGCCGGCAACTCACTCTCCTGGTACGACGAAATCGCCTCCGTGCTGCTCGCCTGGATCACCTACTACGGTGCAGCCCTGGCCGCTCTCAAGCGCCGCCACATCGGCTTCGATACCGCGCTGCTCGCCTTGCCGGTGCAACTGCGCATGGCGGGGCTAATCGCCGCCGAAGTCCTGGTTATCGGCTTCTTCGTGCTGATGACCTGGGCCGGCCTCGAGGTACTGGACGTTCTGGAGGGCATGCGCCTGGTAGCCCTCAACTGGATGCCGATCCAGGTCACGCAATCGGTGATCCCGATCGGCGGCGCCCTCTTCATTCTCTGTGAATTGATCAGCCTGCCGGATTATTGGCGCATGACCGCCGCCGGCATCTCCCTCGAACACGCGGAGATCGAAGAGGAAGTGGCACAGGAACTGAAGCAGGCGGGGCAGCGCTGAGCCATGCTTATACTCGCCATGTTCATTGCTCTGGTCGTGATGGTCTGCCTCAACGTGCCGATCGCCATTGCGCTCGCCATCACCGCCATCGTCGGCCTGCTGGCCAGCGAAGGTCCCAGCAGCCTGGTCACCGTCGCGCTCGATATGTACAACGGCGCGACGAACTTCTCGCTGATCGCAATTCCCATGTTCGTGCTGGCCGGTGCCATCATGAACGCGAGCGGCATCACCGACCGCCTGATCAACTTCGTCTCCGCACTCATCGGCTTCGTGCGCGGCGGCCTGGCGATGATCAACATCGGCGTCTCGCTGTTCTTTGCCGAGATCTCAGGCTCTGCCGTGGCCGACGTGGCGGCGCTGGGCTCCATCCTCATCCCACAGATGAAGAAGCGCGGCTACAGCGGCGCGTTCTCGGCGGCGGTAACCTCTTCCTCCGCCTCACTGGCGATCATCATTCCGCCCTCGATTCCGATGATCCTTTACGCCGTATCGGCCGGCACCTCGGTGGAGCAGCTCTTCGTCGCCGGCGTCGTGCCCGGCCTTCTGGGGGCGGCCGGCCTTATGCTCGTCGCCTACATCTTCGCGCGGCGCTACGACCTGCCGGTCGAGGAAGCCTTCGAGCTGGCCCGCCTGCGGCGCACCTTCATTGAGGCGCTGCCCGCCTTCAGCCTGCCGGTAATCATCCTCGGCGGCATCTTCGGCGGCTTCGTGACCGCTACCGAGGCCGCGGGCCTGGCGGTGCTGGCTGCCCTGCTGGTCGGTTTGCTCTACCGGCAGTTCGACCTGCGCCACATGAAGCGGGCAATGCTCGACGGCGGGATGCAGACGGCTGTGGTCATGCTGCTGGTCGCCGCCTCGGTTCTCATGGGCGGCTTCCTGACCCGGGCCCAGGTACCGCAGGACCTGGCGGCGGCGATCATCGATTTCACCGACAACAAATACGTCATCCTGCTGATCCTCAACGTCTTCTTTCTGGTGATCGGCTTCTTTCTGCACTCGGCTGCCGCGATCATCCTGGTGGTGCCGATCGTGATCCCGCTGATCGGCGCCGTCGGCATAGACCCGGTCCACTTCGGCTTGGTAGTGACCCTCAATCTGGCCATCGGCCAGCAGACGCCGCCGGTCGCCAGCGTGCTGATCACCGCCTGCGCCGTGGCGCGCGCCAACATCTGGGAGGTCTCGAAGGTCAACATCTGGTTCGTCGCCGTGCTATTGGTGGTGCTGATGATCTGCACCTACGTGCCGGCCATCCCGATGTTCCTGGTCGAGTATTTCTACAGATAGGAAAAGCCCCATGAGCGACGAGCTGCTCTACGAAGTCCGCGACGACATCGGCGTCGTCACGTTCAACCGGCCGCAGGCGCGCAACGCCCTGACCTTCGCTATGTACGAGGGCCTCGCCGAAATCTGCGAGACGGCGCCGGGCCGGGGGGATGCCAAGGCCCTGGTGGTGATCGGCGCCGGCGACAAGGCCTTCGCCGCCGGCACCGACATCGCCCAGTTCCGCAGCTTCAAGACGCCGCAGGACGCCATCGACTACGAGCAGCGCATCGACAAGGTGCTGAGCGCGGTGGAGCGCTGCCCGCTTCCCACGGTCGCCGCCCTGGCCGGCGCTTGCACCGGCGGCGGTGCCGGCATCGCTGCGGCCTGCGACATCCGCATTGCCGCACGCGACCTGAAGTTCGGCTTCCCCATCGCGCGCACCCTCGGCAACTGCCTTTCCGCGCGCAACCTCGCCCGCCTCTCGGCCTTGATCGGCGCCGGGCGCACGAAGGAGATCATCTTCACCAGCCGCCTGATGGGCGCCGAGGAGGCGCTGGCCGGCGGCCTCGTCACCGAACTGCTGGGCGACCGGGCCGCCGTCGAGGCGCGCGCCCTGGAACTGTCCGCGCTGCTGGCCGGCCAGGCGCCGCTCACCCTGCAGGCGACCAAGGAAGCGCTGCGCCGTCTCACCGCCGCCACGGCTGCGGTCGACGACCAGGACCTCATCGTGCAGTGCTACACCAGCGCTGACTTCCGCGAGGGCCTGGAAGCCTTCCTCGGCAAGCGCAAGCCGCAGTGGACGGGCCGCTAAGGTGGCCCAGAAGCCCACAGGCCCGCTTGAAGGCTGCCGGGTCGTCGAACTGGCGCACATCATGGCGGGGCCGGTCTGCGGCATGATGCTGGCCGACATGGGCGCCGAAGTGATCAAGGTGGAAAAGCTGGGCGGCGACGACACCCGCCGCATGCTGCCGCCGGATATCGCGGGCGAGCCCGCCGCCTTCATGATGATGAACCGCAACAAGCGCGGCATTGCGCTGGATCTCAAGCACCCCGACGGGAAAGAGGCCCTGCTGCGCCTGCTCGACAGAGCCGACGTGGTGATCGAGAACTACCGCAAGGGCACGATGGAAAAGCTCGGCCTCGGCTACGAGGCGCTGAAGGCACGCAATCCCGGGCTCATTTACTGCGAGATTTCCGGCTTCGGGCGCACGGGACCCTATGCCGAGCGTGGCGGTTTCGACCTTATCGCGCAGGGCATGTCCGGCCTCATGTCGATCACAGGCGAGGGCCCGGGGCGCCCGCCGGTGAAGGTCGGCGCCCCGGTGACCGATATCACCGCCGGCATCCTAGCCGCCATGGGCGTTGCCGCCGCCTATGCCCGCAAGCTGCAGACCGGCGAGGGCCAGAAGGTCGACACCTCGCTGTTTGAGGCCGGCATCGTGCACAGCTACTGGCAGTCGGCCATCGCCTTCGCCACCGGTGTCTCGCCGGGCGCCATGGGCTCCGCACATCCGTTGAACGCACCCTACCAGGCGTTCAGAACCGCGGATGGCTGGATCAACATCGGCGCCGCCAACCAGAAGAACTGGGAGCGCCTGGTGGGCATCCTCGGCCACCCGGAGCTGGGCGAGGACCCGCGCTTCCTCACCAACGACAGGCGCATGGCGAACCGGGCGGCGCTGGAGGCCGCGCTCAACGCGATCTTCGAGGCCAGGAGCACCGACGACTGGCTGACGATCCTGGAACAAGGCGGCTTCCCCGCCGGCCCCGTCCTCTCGATCGGCGAAATGCATGCCGACCCCCAGGCCCTCGCCCGCGAGATGATCGTAGAGACCGACCATCCGACCGCCGGCCGCGTGAAGGCCATCGGCCTGCCGGTGAAGTTCTCCGCGACCCCCGGCGGCGTCACCCGCGCGGCGCCGCTGCTCGGCCAGCACAGCCGCGCGGTGCTGGCCGAGGCCGGCTTCTCCAAGGTCGAGATCGATCGCATGGTCGCCGAGGGCGCCGTCCTCGCAGCCGATAGGGCCGCCGGCGGACCTGCCAATTCATAACCGCTTTCCGGAGAGTACCGCCATGCGCGTCATCACCCTGGCCGAGGCCAACCGCATCATCGAGGTCACCCTTACCACCGCCGCCGCGATGAAGCTGAAACCGCTGACCGTCGCCGTGCTCGACGCCGGCGGCCACCTGAAGGCGCTGGTTCGCCAGGACGGCACCTCGACGCTCAGGCCCGAGGTGGCGCAGGGCAAGGCGCGCGGCGCGATCTCGCTCGGCATCGGCTCGCGCGCGATCTTCAGGCGCGCGCAGGAACAGGCTTTCTTCATCCAGGCGATCAATGGCCTCGCCGGCGGCTCGCTGGTGCCGGTGCCCGGCGGCGTGTTGGTGCGCGACGAAGCCGGCGACATCGTCGGCGCCGTCGGTGTGACGGGCGACTCCTCGGACAACGACGAGGCCTGCGCCATCGCCGGCATCGAGGCCGCCGGATACAGCGCCGATCCCGGCTGAACTCGCCGCGCTAGCCGGTGACCTGCGCGGCGAGCGCACCGTAGGGGCCCAGGGTGATTGCCCCCTCTGCGACCTCTGCTCCGACACAGACATCGTCCAGAGGCGTCAACGCCCCGCCCTGCCATGGCAGGGTGACGTTCTCTTCGGCGAGGTTCACCGCGATCAGCAGTGTCTCCGCGTCGCTGCGGCGCAAGAAGCTCACCTGACGCTCGCTGACATACTGGAACTCGATGCGGCCGCGGCGCAGGGCAGGACGCGCCTTGCGCAGCGCCACCATGCGCCTGGTGAAGTGCAGCACGGAATCGCTGTCCGCCTCCTGCGCGGCCACGCAATGGGCGATGTGATCGTTCGGGATCGGCAGCCAGGGCTCCACGTCGGTGAAGTGCGCGAGGGGATCGGTGTCGCTCCACGGCATCGGCGTGCGACAACCATCGCGCCCCTTGAACTCTGGATAGAAAGTCAGGCCGTAGGGATCGACGATACCGCTGTAGGGCACGTCGACCTCGCTGAGGCCGAGTTCCTCTCCCTGATAAAGAAACACCGTCCCGCGCAGGCTCAGCAGCAGGAACAGCAGCGCCCGCGCGAAAGCCGCCGGCGCCTGCTGCCCACCCCAACGGGTGATCACCCGCGCCACGTCGTGGTTCGAGAACGCCCAGGCCGGCCAGCCCTGGCGTTCCTCGTCCATGAAGGCCTCCAGGTTCTGGCGCAGCACATGG
This sequence comes from Pelagibius sp. 7325, assembly GCF_037652055.1. Taxonomy (NCBI): domain Bacteria; kingdom Pseudomonadati; phylum Pseudomonadota; class Alphaproteobacteria; order Rhodospirillales; family Rhodovibrionaceae; genus Pelagibius; species Pelagibius sp. 7325. The sequence continues at coordinate 16,854 of NZ_JBBKAH010000007.1, read as the reverse complement.
AGGTCCAGCGTATCGCCCAGCAGCGCGAAGGAATAGCCGGTGTGCAGCGGACCGCCGGGCCCAGCGTACTCCGCGATACGGGCAATCGAGTCGTCGTCGGCGATCTCGGCCAGCAGCACGATATCGCTGTACTTCTCGGCAAGCTCGCGCAGGCGACGCAGGAAATCGACCGTCTGCGGCTGCGACTTGTCGTGGACATGGAGCTGGAAGTTATAAGGATTGCCGGGCTTCACCGCATCGGTCGGTGGATGGCCGGGCGGGCGCGGCGGGTTGTCACGCAGTTGCCGATCATGGGTCAGGAAGTTGCAGGCATCCAGACGGAAGCCGTCGACGCCGCGGTCGAGCCAGAACTGGCATTCGGCCAGCATGGCGTCCTGAACTTCCGGATTGTGCAGGTTCAGGTCCGGCTGACTCGGCAGGAAATTGTGCAGATAATACTGCTCGCGCCGCGGCTCCCAGCTCCAGGCCACACCGCCGAACATCGACAGCCAGTTGTTGGGCGGCATGCCGTCAGACCGGGCGTCGGCCCAGACGTACCAGTCGGCATGGGCGTTGTCGCGGCTGCGCCGGCTTTCCTCGAACCAGGCGTGGCGGTCGGAGGTGTGACTGAGCACCATGTCGACCAGCACCTTGAGGCCCTGACGGTGCGCCGCCTGCACCAGTTCGTCGAAATCGGCCAGAGTGCCGAACAGCGGATCGACCTGCCGGTAGTCCTCGACGTCATAGCCGAAGTCGCGCATCGGCGACTTGAAGAAGGGAGAGACCCAGATGGCATCGACACCAAGGCGCGCGACATACGCCATGCGCTGCGTAATTCCGGGTAAATCTCCGATTCCATCATGGTTGGTATCTTGAAAACTTCTCGGATAGATCTGATAGAATACCGCTCCGCGCCACCAATCGTTTGACATCAAACTACTCCGCCGGAGAAATTTTATTCTCCGCTGAATCCTGCGAATATCTGGGAATTTTCGATCATCGGTGAAACTATATCGATCATCTGGGTAGAATTTCAACGCCCAAGCCTCTATTATTACATAACGACGAGATTCGATGCGTCGCATGGGCTCTGGCCTCGCGCCTGGCGGGCTCCGACGCCGAGAAGTGACAAGCAAAGTCGCACTGTCTCGCGGCCGGGCACGGCATAACATCTGCCGCTCAGCCCGGTCCCTAGGGGGAAATGCCAAACCGATGAACGCTGATGCGCCGAGCGGCGCCACGGATAGGTTTGGAATGCACCCGCAAAGAGATTTCACCGACATCGCCGTCATCGGCGCCGGCGCCTGGGGAACGGCCCTGGCCATCACCGCCGCGCGTGCCGGACGCCGCGTGCGGCTTTGGGCGCGCGAACCCGACGTCGCCGCCGCCGTCGAGCAAGACGGCGAGAACACGCCTTTCCTGCCCGGCCACACCGTGCCGGCCGACGTGAGCGTAACGGCGGACATGGCCAAAGCGGTCCACGGCGCCGACCTGATGCTGCTGGTCGTCCCCTCGCAGTTCTTGCGCCGCGTCGCCGCAGAGGTTCAAGTACTGGCACCGGCCGGCGTACCCGTGGTGATCTGCTCCAAGGGCATCGAACGAGACAGCGGCAAACTGATGTCCGCAATCGTCGAAGAGGAGATGCCCGGTCGCCGCCTCGCGGTGCTGTCCGGCCCGACCTTCGCCGAGGAGGTCGCTGCCGGGTTGCCGTCCGCGGTCACCGTCGCCTCCGTCTGCGCTGGCAGCGGCCACGGCAAGCAGTCCCTCGCCGCCCGCATCGCCGTTGCCTTCGGTTCGGCGACCTTCCGGCCCTACATCTCCGACGACGTCATCGGCGTCGAGGTCGGCGGTGCCGTGAAGAACGTCCTGGCGATCGCCTGTGGCATCGCGACGGGCCTCGGGTTCCGCTCCAATACCCGCGCCGCGCTGATCACCCGCGGCCTCGACGAGATGAAGAGCTTGGCCGAGACCCTGGGCGGGCGCCGCGAGACGGTGACCGGTCTCGCCGGCATCGGCGACCTGATGCTCACCTGCTCCAGCGAGCAATCGCGCAACATGTCCTTCGGCCTGGCGCTTGGTTGCGGCAAGAGCAGAGATGAGATTCTGGCTGGCAAGGCCCAAGTCGTCGAAGGTGTCGTCAACAGCGGCTCGGTCACCGGCCTGGCCCGCCAGCTCGGCCTGGAAATGCCCATCTGCGAAGCCGTCCACGCGGTGGTCGAGCAGGGTATGGATGTCGGCGATGCCCTCGCGGCATTGCTCGGCCGGCCGCTGAAGGCCGAGCCGAAAGCTCTGAACATCGCGCTGCCGCATCCTGCCGCCAAGACCATCGACCAAGAGATCGCGGCCCTCGCGCCATGACACACTCTTTGATTCTGGCAACCGATCTCGACGGCACGTTCCTGGGCGGCTCCGACGACGCGCGCCAACGCCTCTACGATGCCATAGCGGCGCGGCGCGCGGAGATGCTGCTGATCTTTGTCACCGGGCGTGACCTGCCCTTCATCCGCGAGCTCTGCGCCACGACGGCGGTGCCATGGCCCGACTATGTCATCGGTGATGTCGGCACCACCATCGCAGGGGGCGACAACCTGGTACCGATCGAGGCGCTGGAAATCCCGATCGCCGAGGCCTGGGGAAATCGCGGCGACACGGTGCGCGCCATGCTGGACGGCGTGCCTGGCCTCAGCCTGCAGGCGACGCCCTTCCGCTACCGTGTCAGTTACGACTACGACCCCGCCGCCTTCGATCACAGCCTGGTGCCGGAGATCGAGGCCAAGGGCTTCGATGTGCTGATCTCGGCGGACCGCTTCCTCGACGTGTTGCCCTCCGGTGTCGCCAAGGGGCCAACGCTGCTGCGCCTGATCGACCACCTGGGGATCGCACCCGGGCGCGTGCTGGTTGCCGGCGATACCCTGAACGACCTGTCGCTCTTCGAGACCGGCCTTACCGGCGTCGCCGTCGGCAACAGCGAGCCGGCGCTGAAGCGCCGCCTTCAGGGACGCGGCACCGTCTATCACAGCCAGGGCGCCGGTGCTGCCGGCATCCTGGAAGCCATCGATCACCTGCAACTGCTGCCGGAGCTTACAGCGTGAAAAAATCTGAACTGGTAATCGTCTATCACCGCCAGCCCATGGAAGAAGCCGTCGTCGACGGCAAGACGGTTTACCGGCCGCACAGCAGCCCAAACGGCATCGTGCCGACGCTGAAGAGCTTCTTCGGCGAGATCGACCGCGGCGCCTGGATCGCCTGGACCCAGGTGAAGGCCAAGGAACAGTCAACCTTCGAGCAGGTCGTCACCGTCAGCGACTCGGTGGGCGAATACAACGTCTCGCGCCTGCCGCTGACCCCACAGCAGGTAAAGAGCTTCTACAGCGTCACCTCCAAAGAAGCCCTATGGCCCATCTTGCACAGTTTTCCGGAAACCTACGACTACGAGCCCGTGGACTGGCCGACCTACCGAGAGGTGAACTGGCGCTTTGCCGAGGCGGCGGCATCGCAGGCTGCCGATGATGCGCTGATCTGGATTCACGACTATAATCTCTGGCTGGTGCCGGCCTACCTCCGCAAGCTCAAGCCCAACGCCCGCATCGCCTTCTTCCACCACACTCCCTTTCCCTCGGCCGATGTCTTCAACGTCCTGCCGTGGCGCGGGGAGATTATGGAAAGCCTGCTGCATTGCGACCTGGTTGGCTTCCATATCCCGCGCTATGCGGTGAACTTCGTGGCCGCCGCACGTTCCCTCTGCGGTGTCTCCATCACCGAGGAAACCCAGACCGAAGCCGGCATGTCACCTACCGGGATGGCGCTGTCCGAGCCTAGCGTGCCGACGCGCATCGGCCACCAGGGCCGCACCATCAACATCGACGCCTTCCCGGTTGGCACCAACGCGGACTACATCGAGGAGGTGGTGTCGAAACCCGAGACCGACCGGCTGGTCGCGGAAATCCAGCAGGCCCTGCATGGGCGCCGCCTGATCGTCTCCGTCGGCCGCACCGATTACACCAAGGGCACCCGCGAGATGCTGGAAACCTACGAGCGGCTGCTGGCGCGCAGACCCGACCTGCGCGACAAGGTGTCCCTCATGGTCACCTCCGTCTCCGCAAATCCGCACATGGCCGTCTACCGCAAGGCCCAGCGCGAGATAGAAGCTCTGGTCGGCCGCATCAACGGGCGCTACGGCAATCTCGGCTGGCAGCCTATTATCCTCTTCACCACGGCGATCCCCTTTGAAAAGCTGATCGCCTACTACCGTGCCGCCGACGTCTGCTGGATCGCGCCGCTGCGCGATGGCCTGAACCTGGTGGCCAAGGAGTTCTGCGCCGCGCGTCCCGACGGGCAGGGCGTGCTGGTGCTCTCCGAATTCGCCGGCGCCGCGGTCGAATTGCCCAACGCAGTGCTCACCAATCCCTATTCCCACCGCTCCATGGACGCCGCCATCGACCAAGCCCTCGACATGGGCGAGGAAGAACAGCGCGCCCGCATGAAGCGCCTGCGTGCCAGCGTGAAGCACTACGACATCGGACACTGGGCCCACCATGTCATGCAGCGCTTCGACGAGATCAAGCGGCCGGCCGCGCCCCTGCCCTTCGCCGCCAATGCCTGACTCTCCCCGCCGTCCGGTCCCAACCGCGCATAGGCCTTTGGCACTATAGGCAGGCCGGCGCCGCGGACGTTACCCTCTCGGCAAATAGAACAACTCCAAGGTAGCCATACAAAGCCTTGGAAAGCCGGGAGGAAACGATGCGCTTGCTGCTCCGCGCGGCAGGACGGCTCGCCGCTCTGCTTGCCCTCGTGACGGCGATGGGAAGCGTCCCCACGCTTGCCGCCGACGACGTGCGAGTCGCAGTGCTGAAGTTCGGCACCGTCAACTGGGAGCTGAGCACCATCCAGCGCCACGATCTCGACCGGCAGCACGGCTTCACCCTCGAGGTGCTGGAGCTGGCCGGCGACCAAGCGACAAAGGTCGCGCTGCAGACCGGCGAGGTCGACATGATCGTCTCCGACTGGCTGTGGGTGTCGCGCCAGCGTGCCGAAGGCAGACCCTACACCTTCGTACCCTTCTCCTCCTCGGTCGGCGCACTCATGGTTCCGCCGGACTCCGAGATCCGCTCGCTCGCCGACATCAGAGGCAAAAAAATCGCCGTCGCCGGCGGGCCGCTGGACAAAGGCTGGTTGCTGCTGCGCGGACTGACGCGGCGCGACTACGGGTTCGACCTGGAGGCAGAGAACGAAGCGGTGTACGGAGCGCCGCCGTTGCTGGCCAAGAAGGCCGAGCAGGGCGAGGTCGACGCTGTGCTGAACTACTGGCACTACAGCGCGCGCCTGGAGGCCAAGGGCTTCCGCCGCATCATCGGCGCCAACGAGGCCGCGATGGCGCTCGGCGCCGAGGGGCCGGTCTCCGCCATCGGCTATGTCTTCGACGAGGACTGGGCCGCGCGCAATACCGAGACCGTGCGCGGCTTCGTCGCCGCTTCGCGCGACGCCAAGGAACTGCTGCGCCGCTCCGACGCCGAGTGGGAGGTGCTGCGGGAGATGACCGGCGCCAACGACGACGCCACCCTGGCGGCCCTGCGCGAACGCTTCCGCGAAGGCATACCGTCGCGCCCGCTGAGCGAGGAAATAGCCGACACCGCCCGGGTCTACGACCTGCTGGCCGAGTTGGGCGGCGACAAGCTGGTCGGCCGATCCGAGACCATGGCGCCGGGCACCTTCTGGCCGGTCCTGGTCAACGGCTACTGAGCGGACGGCAGCCGGGCGTGGCGGCGGGACCCGAAGCCTCGCACCGCGTGCCGCTGCGCCTGCTCTCCATCCTGGCCTTCCTCGCGTTGTGGGCAGGAGCGGCCGCGCTGGCCGACAGTCCGGAGGTGCCGGGTCCTCTGGCCGTGGCCGCCTTCGTTGCCGCGGAGGCCGCCAGCGGAGAGCTCTTCTACCACCTCGCCGTGACCCTGGCGCGGGTCGCCGCCGCGTTCCTCATCGCCATGGGTGTCGGCACTGCCATCGGCATGCTGATGGGCCAGCACCGCGACCTCAACCGCCTGCTTGATCCCTGGGTGATCCTGATGATCAACATGCCGGCGCTGGTGGTGATCGTGCTGTGCTACATCTGGATCGGCCTCACCGAGGCCGCCGCCATCACCGCGGTGGCGCTGAACAAGATCCCCAACGTGGTCGTCACTCTGCGCGAAGGCGCCCGCGCGCTTGACCCCAAGTTGATGGAGATGGCCGCCGTGTTCCGCTTCTCGCGGGCGCGTCTATTACGCCACGTGATATTGCCGCAGCTGTTTCCCTTCATCGCCGCGGCCGGACGCTCCGGACTCGCCCTGATCTGGAAGATCGTGCTGGTGGTCGAACTGCTGGGACGCTCCAACGGCGTCGGCTTCCAGATCCACCTCTACTTCCAGCTCTTCGACGTGGCCGCCATTCTCGGCTATGCCCTCGCCTTCGTCTCAGTCATGCTGCTCATCGAATTCGTCGTGGTTCAGCCTCTTGAAACCCATCTCAACCGCTGGCGGCCCGGCCCAGCCACCCGGCCGGCTTAGGGTCCAGATCGACAGCAAGGCCTTCCGCTCCGCCGACGGCGCGGCGACGGAGGTGCTGCGCGACATCGACTTCACGCTGGAACCGGAGACCTTCACCTGTCTCATCGGCCCATCCGGCTGCGGCAAGACGACGACCCTCAGGATCATTCTCGGCCTCGACCGCGACTTCACCGGCCAGGTGGAACGGGCGCCGCAGCGCCCGCGCATGGCCGCGGTGTTCCAGGAACCGCGCCTGCTGCCCTGGCGAACGGTGGAGCAGAACGTGCGCCTCGCCCTGCCGGCCCAGGAAAAGAAGCCGCAAGAAACGCCCGCGGGCGCGCCGAACCTCGATGCGCTGTTCGGCGCCCTCGGCCTGCAGGAAATGCGCGAGCGCTTTCCCGCCGAGCTTTCGCTCGGCCTCGAGCGCCGCGTCGCTCTCGCCCGCGCCTTCGCCGTGATGCCCGACATCCTGCTGCTCGACGAGCCCTTCGTCTCCCTCGACGAACACACCGCCGACCGCCTGCGCGCGCTGCTGATCGAGCTGTGGCAGGCGCGGCGGACGACCGTGCTGATGGTGACGCACAACGTGCGCGAGGCGGCACGCCTGGCCGACCGCCTGCTGCTGATGAACGGCCGCCCGGCACGGCTCGTCGGCGATGTCACCGTGCCGGTGGCGCGGTCCCAGCGAGGCGGCGAAACTCTCCGCCACTTCCTCGCGGAACTGGCCGCCGCACACCCCGAAACCATCCTCGCCTGACCTCACGGGCAGGGGAGCGGAAGCGCGTGTCGGAGATGTTGCGGCGCACCACGCCAAAGCGCGCTTTTCGGCTTATCTCCTGAGCTTAGTACTATGGTTCTATCGACATTTTGCGGGTCTGTTCGCAGACTTCCAGCGCTAAATGGCGCCTTCTATTTGGGCTCGGTTTTGGCAACGAGAATCGTGGGCAGCTTTCTTGAGCGAATGCGTGCCAACCACACACATCAGGGGACGGGAAATGCAACGGTTTAGACTCTTTGCGGCCTTGTCAGCGGTCGCTCTGACCGCGTCATCGGCTGCGCTCGCCAACGACGAGCTGCTGAAGATGCAGGAGAACCCGAGTGACTGGGTGATGCCGCTCGGCGACTACTCCAGCACGCGCTACAGCGAGCTCGACCAGATCAACAAGAGCAACGTGGGTGACCTGCAGGTCGCCTGGACGTTCTCGACCGGCGTGCTGCGCGGCCACGAAGGCGGCCCGCTGGTAATCGGCGACGTGATGTACATCCACTCGCCGTTCCCGAACAAGGTCTTCGCGCTCGACCTCAATGACAACGGGCGCATCATCTGGAAGTACGAGCCGCGCCAGGATCCCAACGTCATCCCGGTGATGTGCTGCGACACCGTCAACCGCGGCGTCGCCTACGGCAATGGCATGATCTTCTTGCACCAGGCCGACACCACGCTTGTCGCGCTTGACGCCGCCACCGGCGAGGTCAAGTGGTCGAAGAAGAACGGCGACCCCGGCAAGGGCGAGACCGGCACCTCCGCGCCGCTGGTGGCGGGCGACAAGGTCCTGATCGGCATTTCCGGCGGCGAGTTCGGCATCCAGGGCCATCTCACTGCCTACAACATGAGCGACGGCTCCATCGCGTGGCGCGGCTATACGCAGGGCCCGGACGATATGCTGCTGGTCGACCCGCAGAAGACCACCCACCTGGGCCAGCCGATCGGCAAGGACTCGAGCCTGAAGACCTGGGAAGGCGACCAATGGAAACTGGGTGGCGGCGCCACCTGGGGCTGGCTGTCCTACGACCCGGAACTGAACCTGGTTTACTACGGCTCCGGCAACCCCGGCACCTGGAACCCGGTGCAGCGGCCCGGCGACAACCGCTGGTCCATGACCATCTTCGCCCGCGACCTCGACACCGGCATGGCCAAGTGGCTCTACCAGATGACCCCGCATGACGAGTGGGACTACGACGGCGTCAACGAGATGATCCTTGCCGACCTCGAGATCGACGGGCAACAGCGCAAGACCCTGGTTCACTTCGACCGCAACGGTTTCGCCTACACCATGGACCGCGTGACCGGCGAACTGCTGGTGGCCGAGAAGTACGATCCGGCAGTTAACTGGGCGACCCACGTTGACATGCAGACCGGCCGTCCGCAGGTGGTCGCCGAGTACTCCACTCACCAGAACGGCGCTGACGTGAACTCCACCGGCATCTGCCCGGCGGCGCTCGGCACCAAGGACCAGCAGCCTTCCGCCTACTCGCCGAAGACCGGCCTGTTCTATGTGCCGACCAACCACGTCTGCATGGACTACGAGCCCTTCCAGGTCTCCTACACGGCCGGCCAGCCCTACGTCGGCGCGACGCTGTCCATGTATCCGGCCCCCGGCGGCGATCACCTGGGCAACTTCATCGCCTGGGACGCCGCCAAGGGTGAGATCGTGTGGTCGAAGGCGGAGCCCTTCTCGGTGTGGTCGGGTGCCCTGGCCACTGCCGGCGACGTCGTCTTCTACGGCACGCTCGAGGGCTATCTGAAGGCGGTCGATCCGGCGAACGGCGATGAACTGTTCCGCTTCAAGACCCCGTCCGGCATCATCGGCAACGTGAACACCTTCGAGCACGGCGGCAAGCAGTACGTCGCCGTCCTCTCGGGCATCGGTGGCTGGGCCGGCATCGGCCTCGCCGCGGGGCTGACGGAGGACACCGCCGGCCTGGGCGCGGTGGGGGCTTACAAGTCCCTGTCGAGCTACACCAACCTCGGTGGCCAGCTGACGGTGTTTGCGCTCCCCAACTGAAGGCCTCCCTGTGAAAAGACCTGACGTTTGAGTCCAACCTGCGGGCCGATGAAACCACCATCGGCCCGCATCCTTGTCAGGGGGCCGATCCCAGAGCCGGGCCCCCTGTTCCCGGCGCCACGCGACAAATAAGGCCCGGATAACCAAAACCCTTAGGGAGACGGAGTTGATGCGTTCTTGGAAGATGACCTTGCCGCTGGCTGGCGGCGCCATGATGGCCCTTACCCTGGCGTGCGGCATTGTGCTGCCCGGCAGCGCCGCCGCGCAGAGCGGTGAGGTGGATTGGGAGAAGAAGCCCTACATCGTCGAGGACGGCAAGGTCGACTACGGCACCTACAACGGCTACCGCCGCTATCACTCCTACTGCCACGTCTGCCATGGCCCGGACGGCATGGGCAGTTCCTACGCGCCGGCGCTCAAGGATTCGATGAAATCCCTGAGCTATTCCGAATTCCTCGACGTCGTGGTGAACGGCCGTCAGAACCTTTCGGCCGGCAAAGAGTCGGTGATGCCCGGCTTTGCCGAGGCGCAGGACGTGATGCTCTACATCGACCACATCTATGCCTACCTGAAGGCGCGCTCCGACGATGCTGTCGGCCGCGGGCGCCCGGACCGGCTGCCGCCTGATCAGGATCCCGTCTTCCAGGAGTGGAAAGCCAGCCAATGACCGCGCCGCGGCCCCGTCCCCCCTTCGCCTTCCGACGCCTCGTACTGGCGGCGGGGCTGCTGGCCGGCGCGGCGGCGCTCGGGGTGGCGGGCGGAGCCGGGCCGGGACCGGCGCGGGCCGCAACCGGCGAGATCGTGGACCTCTCGAAGCTGCGCGTCTGCGCCGACCCCGGCAATCTGCCCTACTCGAACGACCAGGGCGAGGGCTTCGAGAACAAGATCGCAGAGCTGATCGCCGCCGAACTCGGCGTGCCCTTGGAGTACACTTGGTTCCCGCAGACCATCGGCTTCGTGCGCCAGACCCTGGCGGCCAAGCGCTGCGACCTCATCATCGGCGTCGCGACGACCAACGAGCTGATGCAGAACACCAACCCTTACTACCGCTCGGGCTACGTCATCGTGCACCGCGCTGATGTGCCGGTCGGCACCGGGCAGCTGAACGATCCCGCCTTCAAGGACCTGCGCCTCGGCCTGCAGCCGCGCACGCCGGTGGCGACCCTGGCCGCACGCAACGGCCTGCTCACCCACGCGAAGAGCTACAAGCTGATCGTTGACACCCGGCTGGAGAAGCCGGCACGCGACATGGTGACCGATGTCGCCAAGGGTGAGATCGACGCCGCCCTCGCCTGGGGGCCGCTGGCCGGCTACTGGGTGAAAGAACTGGCGCCCGATCTAGTGATCACCCCGCTGGCGCCGGATCCCGGCCACGAGCGCCTCGACTTCCGCGTTTCCATGGGCATCCGTTACAACGAGCCGGACTGGAAGCACCTGCTCAACGGCCTGCTGGAAAAGCACGCCGACGAGATCGAGGCGATCCTCACCGGCTACGGCGTTCCCTTGCTGGACGGCCAGGGTAAGCTGATCCAGCGCGCCAGTGCCGATCCCAAGGAAAGCTTTGCGCCCAGCGGCGACGCGGTACCCGAGCCGGCAACCTATCGCACGGACGACTACCGCGCGCCGGTGCCGGCGGGCCTGGCCGGGGCGCGCACCGTCGACGTCGACGGACTGCAGGCGCTACTGACGAAGGACGGTGCGCTGCTGGTCGACGTCATGCCGACCCAGCGCAAGCCGGAGAAGCTCCCGGAAGGATCGATCTGGCGCGACCCCAAGCGGGAGACCATCGCCGGCGCCGTCTGGCTGGCGAATATGGGCTATGGAAAATTGCCCGACTCGGAAGAAGCTGCCTTCAAGGCGGAGCTGCTGAGGCGCGCCGGCAGCCTGGATCGACCCCTCGTGTTCTTTTGCGAGCCGGACTGCTGGATGTCGTGGAACGCGGCAAAACGGGCACTTAGCTATGGATTTAGGAATGTGGTCTGGTTTCCGGATGGTGTTGAAGCGTGGCGAAACGCTGGATTGGCGGCTGAAATGGTGACACCATGGCGCCCGTAGAAGCGCGTCAGGCGCCAACGAAGTCCCGGGAGGAGTGCGGCAGTGGCGCAACCCTTCCTGGCCTTTTAATATATATTTAGGCCTTCTGATTAGGATGTTGCGTCATGGATTCGTCCCACGGCGCACGTCCGGTCTCCACCGAGGCGCGGCTTGGCGCCCCAGAGAAAGGTGGAGAACCGATGTACGAAGTCCTGATCGTAGCCTGCCTGATCTCCAGCCCGGCCGACTGCAAGACATTCGAAGTACCGCTGTACCACTACGAGACGCTGCACCAATGTTCCGTCATGGCTCAGCTCAACGTGGTCGAATGGGCCTCGCACGAACCGGATTGGCTGATCCGGCGCTTTACCTGCTCGCCCATGGGGTCCAGCATTTAGCAGGCAAGCCTGACCGGCGGCCGTCGCTCACCCGGCGCGCGTTACTGCGGGCCACCGGTGGCCTTGGTCTGCTTGGCGCCCTGACGCTCCCGGCGGCCGGCCTGTTCTCTCCCGCCCAGGCGGCGCTTCCCTTCAGCGAAGTCGCCGACGGGGTCTATGTCCGCTACGGCGTCCACGAAGAGGTCACCGCCGCCAATTGCGGTGCCATCGCCAACATCGGTTTCGTCGTGGGCGAAGACAGCGTCGCCGTCATCGACACCGGCACGACGCACAGTCAGGGCATGTCCTTGCGCGCGGCCGTCGCGGCGGCGACCGATAAGCCGATCAGCCACGTCATCAACACCCACGTCCATTTCGACCACTGCTTCGGCAACGCTGCCTTCAGCGCGCTGACGGTCCCCATCATCGGCCACAAGAACCTGCCGCGCGCCCTGGCCGACCGCGGTACCTTCTACGCCGAACTGCTGACCGATCTCTGCCCGGATTTTGCCGGCACCACGGTCGTGGCGCCGACCGCAACCGTCGCCGAAACGCTCGACATCGACCTCGGCAATCGGCCGCTGCGCCTGACCGCCTGGCCGACCGCGCATACCAACACCGATCTCACCGTGTTCGACGGCAGGACCGGCACCCTGTGGACCGGTGACCTGGTCTTTGCCGAGCGTTTGCCCACTCTGGACGGCAGCATCAACGGCTGGCTGACGGTGCTGGACAGCCTGCTGCCGGAGAACGTCCGCCAGATCGTTCCGGGCCATGGCCCCGTCAGCGATGGCCGCGCCGCGCTGGACGCCGAGCGCGCCTACCTGGAGGCGCTGCGCGACGGCGTGCGCCAGGCGCTTGCCGACGACCTCGACATTCCGGACGCCCTGGCACGGCTCGACAGCGACGACTGGCCCGGCTGGCCACGTGATTGGCAGGTCGTCGAGAACGTGCACGGCCGCAACATCGTCAGTGCCTACACGGAACTGGAGTGGGAATAATGAAGACCCCCGTGAGACCGACCTCAAGGACATCCGCCGCCGACGGCCCCCGCCGCGTCGTTGCCGCCACCGCGGCGCTGCTGCTGGGGGCGGCTCTGCTGCTTGCCGCCGGTGCGGCCCGTGCCGAAAGCACGGCCTGGGACGACATCCGCGACAGCCTTTTCGGCAGCGAACGCGCGATCCTGCCTGCCGAAGGCATCATCGCGCTGGAGGCGCCCTACCGCGCACTGGACGCCTCGACGGTGCCCATCACCGTCACCTCGGAGATTCCGCAATCCGAAGGGCGCTACATAAAGAGCCTGACGCTGATCGTGGACGAGAACCCGGCGCCGGTCGTCGGCACCTTCCACTTTTCACCCGCCAACGGCATCGCCAGCGTTTCCACCCGCGTGCGCGTGAACGCCTACACCAACATCCGCGCCATCGCCGAAACCAGCGACGGCACGCTCTACATGGCCGCCGAGTACGTGAAGGCCTCGGGTGGCTGCTCGGCACCGGCCTCCAGCGACCAGGACCTGGCCATGGCGCGCATCGGCAAGATGAAGCTGAAGCAGCTCGGCGCCTGGAAACAGAACGAGATTGCGGAGGCGCAGTTCCAGGTCAGCCATCCCAACTATTCCGGCATGCAGCAGGACCAGGTCTCGCAGCTGTGGATCCCCGCCCACTACGTGCGTTCGATCGAGCTGACCCTGGGCGGGCGCGAGATCCTGCGCTTCGAGGGCGATATCTCGATCAGCGAGAACCCGACCTTCCGCTTCTTCGTGAAGCCGCAGGGCCCCGAAACGCTGCATGCCAAGGTGATTGATTCAGAAGACAAGGTTTTCGAGCAGTCCTGGCCGATCCTGGTCGAACCCTCGTCGTGATGCGCTTCGCCGTTTTCCCACTCCTCGCGCTGCTCATCGCCCTCCCGGCCGCAGCCTCGCCGGGGGCCGCGCCGGTGAAGGTCGCCGTCTTCGACCTGGAGCTCTACGACACCAGCCTGGAAGGGGAGATGCGCGGCAAGGACCCGGCGGAGACCGCCCGCCTGGAAGAACTCACCGCCCTGCTGCGCGAAGCGGTGGCGCACCGTGACGACATGGTCGCCGTCGACATCGGCCCGCTGCGTGAGCGCCTGGCCAGGATGCCGGCACTCTACAGCTGCAGCGGATGCGAGGCTAAGCTTGCCGGCGAACTGGGTGCCGAGCGCTCGGTCAGCGGCTTCGTCTACAAGATCTCGACCCTCATTCTTTATATCACCATCGCGGTGCGTGACACCGCCACCGGCAAGCTCATCGAGGAGGGCAGCGTCAGCATCCGCGGCAACACCGACGAGAGTTGGCGCCACGGCATGGATTCTCTGTTGCAGCGTCAGATATTCAAAGCAAGCATGGAGTAGTACAGTAAGGTGACCGCGGCATAAGAAGCGCGGCATCCGTGAGGGAGTGTGGATGGACGCGGCAGAGAACAGAAGCGAGCCCCGTGAAGAGGCTGCGGCCGGCGCCGCGCCGACCCTCCAGGTCCGCGATCTTTCCTACAGCTACGGCAAGGCCAAGGCGCTGGACGGCGTCTCCCTATCCGCCCGTGCGGGCCGCGTCACCGCGCTGCTCGGCCCCAACGGCGCCGGTAAGACCACCCTCTTCTCACTCATCACCGGCCTCTTTGACAGCCGCCGGGGCGAGATCGTCATCGCCGGCCACCCGATCCGCCGGGCACGCAGCAAGGCGCTTGCGGCGATGGGCATCGTGTTCCAGGCACAGACCCTCGACATCGACCTCACCGTCGATCAGAACCTGCGCTACTTCGCGGCCCTGCGCGGCCTGCCGGGGCGTCACGCGCGCGACCGCATCGCCGCGCTGCTGGCGGAGATCGGACTCGCCGACAAGGCCAAGGCGAAGGTCCGCACCCTGAGCGGCGGCCAGCGCCGCCGCGTCGAGGTAGCGCGCGCCCTGCTGGACCGCCCGGCCCTGCTGCTGCTCGACGAACCGAGTACCGGCCTGGACATCGCGACGCGCCGCTGGCTTACGACGCACATCCACAGCCTCGCCCGCGACCACGGCATGGCGGTGCTCATGGCCACCCACCTGGTCGATGAGGTGCTGGCCGAGGACGATCTCATCGTGCTGGACAAAGGCAGCGTGGTCGCATCCGGGCCGGTCGGCGAAGTCGTCCTGCGCAGCGGTGCCGCCGACCTCGATGCCGCCTTTACCCGCCTCACCGCCGGCAAGCCGGAGGCGAAGCCATGAATGCCGCCCATGCCGGCCGCGCCTTCCGTGCCATCCTGTGGCGCGAGCTGCTGCGCTTCGTGCAGCAGCGCGAGCGCTTCTTCGCCGCCCTGGTGCGCCCCCTGGTGTGGCTGCTGGTCTTCGCAGCGGGCTTCCGCGCCACCCTCGGCCTCTCGATCATCCCGCCCTACGAGACCTACATCACTTACGACGTCTACGTGGTACCGGGCCTCATCGGGCTGATCCAGCTGTTCAACGGCATGCAGAATTCGCTCTCCATGGTCTACGACCGCGAGATGGGTTCCATGCGGGTGCTGCTGGCAACACCGCTGCCGCGCGGCTACCTGCTGGTCGCGCGCATGCTCTCGGGCACGGCGGTCTCGATCATCCAGGTCTATGCCTTCCTCGCCATCGCCGCGCTCTGCGGCACCGAGATGCCCCCCTCGGGCCTGCTGCCGCTGCTGCCGGTGCTGGTGCTGACCGGCCTCACCCTCTCGGCACTCGGCATGTTCCTCTCCTCGCGCATCCGCCAGCTCGAGAACTTCGCCGGGGTGATGAACTTCCTCATTTTCCCGATGTTCTTCATGTCGTCGGCGCTCTACCCGCTGTGGCGCGTGCGCGAGGGCAGCGTCACGCTCTACGAGCTCTGCCGCTTCAACCCCTTCACCTACATCGTGGAACTCGTGCGTTCGACGCTTTACCTGCAGTTCAATGCCACCGCGCTGGCCGTCGTCGCCGGCACCCTCGTGGTGTTCGGCGCCCTGGCCCTCATCGGCTACACCCCGGCCCGCGGCGGCCCCGCTGCGGGCCGCGCGGGTGGCGGCGGCTGACAGAATCGACCTCATCCTGAGGAGCGGTCTGAAAGACCGCATCTCGCAGGACTTCGGCGCAAAACGCCGACTTACAGCGCCTTCAGTATCCGGGCGTGGTGGCGCAGGTGGTCGTCGATGAAGGTGGCGATGAAGTGGTAGGAGTGATCGTAGCCGTGCTGCATGCGCACCTTGGCCGACTGGCCGGTTTCCTTCAGCACGGCGATCAGCCGCCAGGTCTGCAGCTGCTCATCCAGGAAGGGATCGGCGTCGCCCTGGTCCACCAGGATCTGCGAGGAGAAGCTGCGCGAGCGCAGCAGGTGGCAGGCGTCGTGCTGCTGCCAGATCTTCTCGTCGGGACCGAGGTAGGCGGTGAACGCTTTCCGGCCCCAAGGCACCTGGCTGGGCGCCACGATCGGCGCGAAGGCGGAAACCGACTTGAAGAGCTCCTGGTGCCGTAGCGCCAGGGTCAGCGCGCCGTGGCCGCCCATCGAATGGCCGCAGATACCCAACGCCCCCGGCTTCACCGGGAAGCTCTCGGCGATCAGGGCCGGCAGTTCCTCGGTGACGTAGGAGTACATCCTGAAATGCTTGGCCCAGGGCTGCACCGCGGCGTCGACATAGAAGCCGGCGCCCTGGCCCAGGTCGTAGTCCGGTGCATTGGCGACGCCGTCGCCGCGCGGTGAGGTATCGGGCGCGACGACGATAAGGCCGCATTCTGCGGCCATGCGCTGCGCCCCGGCCTTGACGGTGAAGTTCTCCTCCGTGCAGGTGAGGCCCGAGAGGTAGAATACCACCGGCAGGGGCTCGTTCTTGACCGTCGGCGGCAGGTAGACGCTAAGACGCATCCTGGTGCCGGTCGCCGCGCTGTCATGGGCAAGGGTGAGCTGGGTCCCACCGAAGCACTGGGTACTCGCGACTTCCTCAAAGACATTCGCGCTACGAACGCCGTTCTGCCCGGCTGCACTCACGGCCTCTGACATAATCCTATCCGTTCCTGTCCCGCGGCCCCTCCCCAGAAACGCGCGGTCTGCTCCTCACCCTCTGTGCAGCAGATGCTGCGGCCCCGCCCCCCGAGGCCCCGTGTTCAGTAGACGACGACCGATCGGATTGACTTGCCCTCGTGCATGAGGTCGAAGCCCTTGTTGA
>NZ_JBBKAH010000006.1:0-159157 GCF_037652055.1 Pelagibius sp. 7325 | reverse complement strand
CCGTAGACCGTGTCGAAGCCGTCGCCGGCCAGGATCACGTCGTCGTCGCGGCCGCCGTCCAGCAGATCGTCGCCATCACCGCCGTCCAGGGTGTCGTCGCCACGGTCGCCCGTCAGAGTGTCGTCGCCGTTGGTTCCGACCAGATGGTCGTCGCCGGTGGTCGGAGTGGTGCTGATCGGGACGAGGGTGAGCAGCGAGCCGCCCTGGCCGTCGGCGGCGATGTCCCAGGCCAGGCTGCTGTAATCGGCCGCTGGGTCGAGCTGCAGGGTCAGGGTTCCGCCGGCATAGACGATGGTCAGCAGGTTGGTCTCGTCCATCTCGACCGAGCTGGCGGTGCCGATCGCCGCAAGGCGCAGGGCATCGTTCATGCCGAAGCCTGTGAGCGAGCCTTCGTAGACGCCGTCGGCGAGCGCCTCACCACCCAGCGTCAGGCTGTGGACGCTCTCGGCGAGGACGATCTCGGCGCCTTCGCCCGTCAGGGTCCAGTTGCCGCCTTCGACCTGCACGGTCTCGATGTCGGCAAGCTCGCCCAGGCTGCCGTCACCTTTACCGGTCAGGACAACGGTGTCGCCGCCTTCGCCGCCGACGATCCTGCCGGTGATCGTGGCGGCGGTATCGAGCGTCAGGGTATCGTCGCCGGCACCCAAGTCGACGTCGCCATCGATCTCGCCGGAAGCCGACACGCTGTCGTGGCCGTCACCCGCGGACAGGTCTCCGGAGAGCAGGCCGCCGTCCTTCACCGCGATGCTGTCATCCCCCAGACCCAGGTCGACATCGCCATCGATGGTGCCAGCGATGTCCAGCTCGTCATCACCGTCTCCGGCCGCCACGGAGCCGGTCACCGAGCCGCTGCTCGATAGGATCAGGCTGTCGTCGCCGGCGCCGAGTTCGACACCGCCGTCGATGCTGCCGGAGGCATCCACTGCATCGTTGCCTTCCCCGGCATCGACAGCGCCACTCACCGAGCCGCTGCTCATCTGCTTGAAGCGGTCATCACCCAGGCCCAGCGCAACACCGCCCTCGATGCTGCCGGAGTTCGTCACGGTGTCGGTGCCATCGCCGGCATCGACGTTGCCATCGATGACACCGCTGCCGGTCTGCGTGAGCACATCGTCGCCAAGCCCCAGCGTGACAGCGCCGGTGATCGTCTTGCTGTTCACCAGGGTGTCGTTACCCTCGCCTAGGTCGACGTCGCCGTCGATCTGGCCGCTGTTGGTGAGGTTGTCGTTGCCGCCGTCCATCTCGATGGCCGAGCCGGAGGCGCTGGCGATGGTGCCGCTGTTGGTGATCTTGTCGTTCCAGCTGCCGATGAAGCGGATCGCGGTATCCAGATCAGAGGTGATGGTGCCCTGGTTCACCACAGCGGTCGCCGCATAAGCTTCGTCAAGATCGCTGTCGTCGATCAGGATGCCGCGGCTCTCGCCGTAGATTACGCCGCCGGCCAGGTTGTGGATGACGCCGCCGCCGGCCGCGATGCCGTCGGCGAAGTCGTCCTGGTTGTCGGCGCCGTTGGCCTCGATGCGGCCCTCGTTGTAGATCTCGATCAAACCGTCCACATCGACGCCGTCGCCATCGCCGTCACCTTCGCCCACATAGTTGCCGCTGATGGTGCCGTAGTTGTAGACGACCGTTGCCGGTGCGTTTCTGCTGGTGTCCAGATTGACGCCGGAGCCGTTTCCGCCGGTGATCAGCCCCCAGTTATAGATCAGCTGGCTTTCGTCCCCTGAAATCGCGTTGTTCTCAAAGGACTCGATGACGCCGGTCTCGTAGTTGTAGAGCGTGGCGCTGCCGTCCTGGTAGTCGATGCCGTCATCGCGGCCGGCGATGTAGCCGTAGTTGTGTACGATTGACTGATCGACCGTCGAATCTTCGAAGGCACCGCGGAGGCCGTCGCCGTTGCCGATGATGCGGCCGGTGTCGTGGTTGATTACGGTCATGCTCTCGGAGTAAGCCTTGCGCAGATCGACCGCATGGTCATCCGTGCTCTCGATCAGGCCGGCGTTCTCCAGAAGGATGGAGCCGATCCCGCCGTCCTCGTCGGTTTCGACGTTGATGGCCTTCTGGTCGGAGGTGATGACACCGGTCTCGCGATTGATGATCGTGAGGTAGTGTTCCGCAACGCCCAGGTCGCCACCGATGGCGTCGAAGCTGTCGTTCTCGGAGTTGCCACTGATGAGACCCGCGTTGTCGATCACGACTTCGTTGAGCGAATCGACGAGACCAACGGTAAAGGGGCCCTCGTCGTCAGCAACAATGCTGCCGCCTTCTTCGACCGTCAGGGTGTCTGCGCCGGATAGAATGACGAGACCTTTCAGCGTCTCGCCGGCTGTGACCACCAGGTCGGTTTTGCCGTCATCGTCGTTGAGGATCGTTCCCTCTGCCACGATGGCGTCGCCGAATTCGACCGCGGCCTGGGTGTTGGCGGCTTCCGTGAGGGTGATTGTGAACGTCTCGTCCGCTTCCAACTGCGCATCGGCATTCCAGGAAACACGAATGACCGTCTCGGTGCTGCCTTCGATGATGGTGCCGCCCCAGGTCAGCGTTGGGTTGTTGAAGTCGCCGGCATCCGCCGTTCCCAGGGTCACGGTGCCGGTGACCGACAGATTCCCCTGGGTGCCGCCGGTGCGATAGATCGTAAAGTCGACATAGCCGACGTTCTCGATCGTGCCTTCCGTCGCCGCAACGTTCAGCGAATCGGTGGCGAATTCCACGATCTGCGTTTGCGGGCCCTCGATGATCGTGAAGGGGTCGGTATCGAAGGGCAAGTCCGGATGGACGCCGTCGGTGCTCTGGTCGCCGTCGCCTTTCTGATAGGCCCAGTTGCGTTCGTTGTAGATGTAAGGCCGGTACTTCTCCAGATCGTCGAGTCCATCGGTGAAGCGGTTGTAGACGGCGACTTCCGAATTCGACGGCGCGACGAACGACTGACCCATGGCCGTGGCATTGACGCCCGAAGTCAGGCCGGTGCCCGGAGAGGTCCCGTACAACGTGCTGAACTGGTTGTTGGAGAAGGCTGTCAGGAAGGTGGTTGGCGCGTCGGCCGTGCCGGTGAAGGCGTAGATCACCTCGTTCACCGAATCGATGCCCACATTGGTCGAGTCGGTGAAGGCGATGGTGCCGTGGTTGCTGGTCGGGCTGCCGCTCGCGAGGTCGTTCATGCTGATGACCGAGCCGGCGGGGATATCGGCGTCAGCCGTCCAAGTCCACACGCTCTCGTCGCTGGCGAAGCTGGAGCCGTCCCACTTGTTATCGGTGAAGGAGATCACCGTGCCTGCGGCGATGTCTTCGAAGGTCACGAAGGCTAGGTCGCCGTCGCCCTCTGAGCTGAAGCCGGTGAAGGCGATGGCGCCAGTGCCCAGACCCTCGGTCACGAAGGGCACCTCTGAGAACGGCAGGTTCGGCGAACCGGTGTCGTGGCTCTGGTCCCCCGAGCCGTCCTGGGTGCGCCAGTTGGCGGGGTTGTTGATCATGGTGCGGAAGGTATCGAGGCTGTCGTGGCCGCTGCGCTCCAGGTCGTACTGCGCGATGTCGGCGTCGGCGTCCTTGCTCTGCAGGGCGAGGGCGGTGTCTCCGGTGGCGAGGCCGGTGCCATCCAAGGTGCTGCCGGCAGCCGCGAAGGTGTCGTTGGCGATCGCCGCGACGAAGGCCGCCGGCGTCTCCGCTGACGCGCCGGTATAGGCGTAGACCGCTTCGTCCGCGTCGGTGAAGGTGAGGCCCGCCGCGCCGCCAAAGTCGAGAGTCCCCCGGCTGCTCGATGCGGTGGCGGCGTCCTGCAGCCCATCCAGGGTGATCACCGTTCCGGCGGGGATGTCCGCGTCGGCCGTCCAGGCAACGACCGCCTCTGCTCCCTCGAAGCTCGCCCCGTTCCAGTTGTTTGCGGTGAAGTAGATGACGGTGCCGGCGGCGATGGTTTCCATCGCCGCAAAGGCAAGGTTACTGGTCGTGTCGGCGTTGAAACCCGTGAAGGCGATCGAACCCGGTCCTAGTGCCATCTAATTGACTCCCCAAGGTTAGAATGCGCTTGTTGCGAGCGCAGCGGTCGTGAACGGCAACGGCCGCATTTCGTACGCAGCCGATCTCATGTTGTCGCAGCGTTGGGGATGGCTCGTTGCATCTTTAGCGTGCCCGCCGCGGCGCTCGGAGGCGACAGCAGGCATGCGCGCCGACAATCGGATCTGCGGTTATGCTGTGCGATGCAGAAAGCCCACGGTGCCAAACCAGCCCGACCGGTGTGGCACCCGCCCCAATCAAACGATGTGTCGAGGATTTGGGCTGATCTGCGTTACGACTGCATGACTGGACGGAAATTTCTTTTTGAATGGTCTAGACGACGTCTCATTTTGTGAAGAAGGCCTCTCCGCCGCGATTACGCCGCCAAAGCAGAACGTCCGTCGGCGCCATGCCGGCGGCAAGCGATGATGCCAATAGAAAAAGGGGCCGGTCGAAACCGGCCCCTTCGAGACTGCACGTGGAGCTTGGCTGGGTCGGACGCTTAGAAGTCCATGTCGCCCATGCCGCCCATGCCGCCGCCGCCGGGCATCGCCGGGCCCTTCTTCTCGGGCCTGTCGGCGATCATCGCTTCGGTGGTGATCAGCAGGCCGGACACCGAGCCCGCATGCTGCAGGGCGGCGCGCACGACCTTGGTCGGGTCGATGACGCCGGCCTTCACCAGGTCGGTGTATTGGCCGGTCTGGGCGTTGTAGCCCCAGTTCGCGTCCTTGTTGTCCAGCACCTTGCCGATGACGATCGAACCATCGGTACCGGCGTTCTCGGCGATCTGGCGCAGCGGGGCCTCGAGGGCGCGGCGCACGATGCGGATACCGACCTTCTGGTCCTCGTTGGAGGCCTCGAGCTTGTCGAGCTTGCTCGCGGCGCGCAGCAGCGCGACGCCGCCGCCCGGCACGATGCCTTCTTCGACCGCGGCACGGGTGGCGTGGAGGGCGTCGTCGACGCGGTCCTTGCGCTCCTTCACCTCGGTTTCGGTGGCACCGCCGACGCGGATCACGGCCACGCCGCCGGCCAGCTTGGCCAGACGCTCCTGCAGCTTCTCGCGGTCGTAGTCCGAGGTGGTGTCCTCGATCTGCGCCTTGATCTGGCTGCAGCGGGCGGCGATGTCGGCCTTCTTGCCGGCGCCGCTGACCACGGTCGTCTCATCCTTGGTGATGATGACCCGCTTGGCACGGCCCAGCATGTCGAGCCCGACATTTTCCAGCTTGATGCCGACGTCTTCGGAGATCGCCGTGCCGCCTGTCAGGACGGCGATGTCCTGCAGCATGGCCTTGCGGCGGTCGCCGAAGCCCGGGGCCTTCACGGCGGCGACCTTCAGGCCGCCACGCAGACGGTTCACCACCAGGGTCGCCAGGGCCTCGCCCTCGACGTCCTCGGCGATGATCAGCAGCGGCTTGCCGGACTGCACGACGGCTTCCAGCAGCGGCAGCATGGTCTGCAGGCCGGAGAGCTTCTTCTCGTGGATCAGAACGTAGGGGTCGTCCAGAACCGCCTGCATCTTCTCGGCGTCGGTCACGAAGTAGGGCGAGAGGTAGCCGCGGTCGAACTGCATGCCCTCGACGACCTCCAGTTCGGTCTCGAGCGACTTGGCTTCCTCGACGGTGATGACGCCTTCGTTGCCGACCCGCTCCATGGCCTCGGCCAGCATGCCGCCGACCTCGCTGTCGCCATTGGCGGAGATGGTGCCGACCTGGGCGATCTCCGCATTGGAGCTGATCTTGCGCGAACGCTTCTTGAGGTCTTCGACAACGGTCGCGACGGCCAGGTCGATGCCGCGCTTCAGGTCCATCGGGTTCATGCCCGCGGCGACCGACTTCACGCCTTCGCGCACGATGGCCTGCGCCAGCACGGTGGCGGTGGTGGTGCCGTCACCGGCGATGTCGCTGGTCTTCGACGCCACTTCGCGCACCATCTGGGCGCCCATGTTCTCGAACTTGTCCTTCAGCTCGATGTCCTTGGCGACGGTGACGCCGTCCTTGGTGATGCGCGGCGCGCCGTAGGACTTGTCGAGCACGACGTTGCGGCCCTTGGGGCCCAGCGTCACCTTGACCGCATTGGCCAGGATGTCGACGCCGTGCAGCATGCGCTCACGGGCATCGGTAGAGAATTTGACGTCTTTAGCAGCCATTGTAGCCTACTCCTTATAGGGCGCCTAAGCGGGTCAGGCCGCCTTCTTGGCGGACTTTGCACCCTTGGCGCCGTCGATCACGCCCATGATGTCGGATTCCTTCATGATCAACAGGTCCTGCCCGTCGATCTTCACCTCGGTGCCCGACCACTTGCCGAACAGCACGGTGTCGCCCACCTTCACGTCCAGGGCGACCACTTCGCCCTTCTCGTTGCGGGCGCCGGGGCCTACAGCGATGACTTCGCCCTGGCTCGGCTTTTCCTTGGCGGTGTCGGGGATGATGATGCCGCCGGCGGTCTTTTCTTCTTCCTCGATCCGGCGGATCGCGACGCGGTCATGCAAAGGTCTGAATTTCATGGGATTTCCCCTGGGTTGATCTGTGCCTCGAAGTGTTAGCACTCCCTGTTGGCGAGTGCTAATTCCCGCCCGATTTAGGCCCTTCCCGAGAGGCTTTCAAGGGGAATCGTGCGGAAGTTTTTGCGCGCCCCGGCGGCGCCCGCAGGGATGAGCCAATTCTCTGATAAAAAAGATTTTTTGCGCTACTGCGCGACGCCACCGGGCTTGCCGAGGTCTTCGAAGAGGATGTTGATGACGCCTTGGGGGTCGCTGTCGCAGTGGTTGAGCAGAGTCAGGGAAGCCTCGGGGGTGGTCCACACCCAGGCCTCGGCGCTGATCGGCATGGTTTCGCCATGGGCGGCGGTATAAAAGGCGGCGAGCTGGGCGGAGATCCGCTTGCAGCGGTTGCCGCCGGGCTGCGGCTTCATGATGACGACGATGACGTCCAGCATTTCGGCGGCATCGAAACGGGCGGAGACGTCGACCTCGGTGGTGGGGAAGCGCTCGTCGGCGTACAGCAGACAGGTCGCGCCGGCGCAGTCGCGGCGCTCCGCGCGCGGCTCGGCGGCCTCGGCCTCGGCCAGGGTCATGCCCAGCTTCCAGTTCTCGTGACCCTCGATCGGTTGGGTGTCGGCCAGGGCGGGGGCGGCGGCGAGCCCGATCACGCAGCCCGCCAGCCAGCCCCGAAGGGCCGCCCGCAAGACGGAATCCCGGGTCATCGTTCCTCCCCAAGTGCAGTCTTCGTTGGCCACAGTGTAGCCGGGCGCCGTCAGCGCGCCAAATTTTTGGCGCCCCTTGGGAGGTCAGGCCGGGATGATGGCGCCCTTGTGGGCAATGACGCGGGCGGCGAGGCGGTGACCGGCCGCAGCGGCGGCCTGCGGGTCCGCGCTGCCCAGGCGGGCGGCCAGATAGGCGGCATTGAAGGAATCGCCGGCGGCGGTGGTGTCAACCGGCCGGGCGACGGTCTCAGCGGCGACCCACGCCTGCTGGCCGTGCAGGCTGACGAGGCAGGCCGCGGCCCCGCACTTCACCACCACCTCCTCGACGCCCAGGCCGTGGAGGCGCCGGGCAGTGGCCTCCGGGTCCGGGTCGTCGAACAGCGCTGTCTCATCGTCGAAGGTCGGCAGGGCGACGGCCGCAAGACCCAGCACGCGGTTCACCGCTTCCTGTGCTTCGGCGCGGCTCTGCCACAGGCGCGGGCGGTGATTGGTGTCGAAGGCGATGCGGCAGCCGGCGTGCTTCAGCGCCTCCAGCAGGGCGAAGAGGCGCTGCCGGCTCTCGCCGTCAAGGATGCCCAGGGTGATGCCGGAGAGATAGACGAGGTCGAAGCCGCCGAGGGCCGACGCCAGGCTTTCCGCCTGCTCGGCGCGCAGCAGCTCGCGCGCCGCCGCCGCGCTGCGCCAATAATGAAAGCTGCGCTCGCCGGCCGTGTCGGTGCGGATGATGTAGAGCCCCGGCAGGCGGCCGGGCAGGCGGAACACCAGGGCGGTGTCGATTCCCTCGCGCTGCCAGGCGGCCAGCATTTCCGCACTGAAGGGATCATCGCCCAGGGCGGTGACGTAGTGCACCGAGGCGGGCGTTTCGCCCAGGGAGCGCGCCAGATAGACCGCCGTATTGAGGGTGTCGCCGCCGAAGGTGCGCCGCATCTGCCCGCTGCTGTCGGCCGTCTCCGACAGCTCGATCATGCACTCGCCGATGCTCGCGATCCTCAACATGCCCCGCCCCCGCTTCCTGTTCTTCGCGGCATGCTTCTGCTGCCGGATGCCTCAGGCAATAGCGGTTGCTTCAAGGCTGCGCAAGAGCGGGCGGCACGGTCGGGTCAGGCGGCGTCGCTGGCGTGAATCTGCCTGGCCGCAATGCCGGCGGCGAGGCGGCCGCGCGCTTGGGTGACAGCCTGAATCAGGTCGTTGAGGGTGAGGCCGTCGCGGCGCAGCACCGCGTGAATCACCGGATCGATCAGCATCTCCTGCATGCTGGGTTCGCCGAGGACCCAGCTGGCGGTTTCGGTAACGGGTTGCTCGTTCAGCCGTTTCAGGACGCTGCGCTGCTCGATCATCAGATCTGCCTTTCCTGTTCTATTGTCCTATGAGGACTTGCTCATCGACCGAAACTTCCCCCTTCCCCTGCGGATGCCTTAGGCGGCGCGTTCCGCCGCGTTTTCGTTCTTCCGCATATTGGCCCGTTTGCGTGAAAACGAACTGATTTATTTGTGACATTCCGTATAAATTTCAGAGTGCTATGGAGTAGCCGGCGACGGCGGCAATGGTTGCACTGCGGGAGCCGGAGCGGGCACTGGCGCCAGCGCGCTGTGACAGGATTGTCATCGTGTGGACAAATCCCTCTAACATTCGCGCACTACCGTTGCGGGTGTCGCGGTCGTCGGCAGGTTCTTCCGGCCGCTCCAGGCCGATGGTCTTCGGGCCGCTGCGGGGCGATGGCGATGCTTGAGGGTTTCATGGCTCCGGTTTCAGCCCCCTAGCGCCGGAACGTGGCCGGGCCGCCCCGCCCGGAATGGCGGAACCAGCTTCGGCCGGGACCGCCCCCTGCCTCGCGGCAGGGCCCGCTTCAAGTGGTTACTAGATCCCTAGCCGAACTCACCGGGCCCGCTTGCGGCCCGGTCTTCTTTTTTTGGTCAACTTCCGCGGGGGATTGCTTGTTGCAGTGCCGCAAGGCGGCGGGCACTTTCAACTGGCGCTTCCGGGCGATCATGCTAGCGTAGATTCTTGTGCGCGGCGGTTGCAACCCCGCCAGGGGTGGCCCGCGCGCGCCGCGAAATGAAGCGAACAACAAGAACTCAGGCGAGGCATCTTCATGTTACGCAAAGTCGTGGCCGCGGCAGCGGCCCTGCTGGTTTCCACTTCCTTGGCGTCCGCTGCGGAGATCAACCCGGCTGTCGTCTTCGACATGGGCGGCAAGTTCGACAAGTCCTTCAACGAGGGCGTCTACAACGGGGTCGAGCAGTTCAAGAAGGAAACCGGCATCGAATACCGTGAATTCGAGGTCACCAACGAAACCCAGCGCGAGCAGGCCCTGCGGCGCATGGCGCAGCGCGGCGCCGACCCGGTGATCGGCGTCGGATTCGCCCAGGCGCCGGCGATGGAAAAGGTGGCCAAGGAATTCCCCGATACCCGATTCGCCATCATCGACGCGGTGGTCGACCTGCCGAACGTGCGTTCCATCGTGTTCAAGGAGCACGAGGGATCCTTCCTGGTCGGCATGATCGCCGCCATGAAGTCCGGCAGCGGCAAGGTCGGCTTCATCGGCGGCATGGACATTCCGCTGATCCGCAAGTTCGCCTGCGGTTACGAGCAGGGTGCCAAGCATGTCAGCGGCGAGACCGAGGTGGTGCAGAACATGACTGGCACCACCCCCTCGGCGTGGAACGACCCGACCCGCGGGTCCGAGCTCGCCAAGAGTCAGTTCGACCGCGGCGTCGACGTGATCTACGCGGCGGCCGGCGGCACCGGCGTCGGCGTCTACCAGACCGCCGAGGACAGCGGCGAATTCGCCATCGGTGTCGACTCTAACCAGAACTACCTGCATCCGGGCACCATGCTGACCTCGATGCTGAAGCGGGTCGACGTGGCGGCCTACAAGGCCTTCAAGGACGCCAACGACGGCAACTGGAGCTCCGGCATCCAGGTGCTGGGGCTTGCCGAGGACGGCGTCGGCTGGGCGCTCGACGAGTACAACAAGGACCTGATCACCGACGAGATGAAGGCGAAGGTCGAGCAGGCGGCTTCCGACATCGTTGCCGGCAAGCTGACGGTTCACGACTACACCGACGACAACAGCTGCACCTACTAGACGGTCTGCCCGGGTCCCGCGATTTATCGCGGGGCCCGGCGGCCGTTTGCGGGGTACTCCGTGGCTGACAGCATGCATCCTTCCGCCGGGCCAGCCCAGTCGGCGAGGGCGTCGAAGAGCGCCTCGCCGGAGGCGCCTCCCGCCATCGAATTGCGCCACATCGACAAGGCCTTCGGCGCCGTGCAGGCCAACCGCGACGTCTGCCTGACGGTCGGCCGTGGCACCATTCACGGCATCATCGGCGAAAACGGGGCCGGCAAGTCGACCCTGATGAGCATCCTTTACGGCTTCTACGAGGCCGACCGCGGAGAGATCCTCATCGGCGGCAAGCCGAGGTCGATCCGCTCCTCGCGCGACGCCATCGATGCCGGCATCGGCATGGTCCACCAGCACTTTATGCTGGTCGACACCATGAGCGTGGTGGAGAACATCATGCTGGGCGCGGAGTCCGGCGCCATCCTGACCGCCAGCATCGAGAAGGCGCGCGCCGAGCTGCAGCGCCTGGAGCGCGACTACAACCTGGATGTCGATCCCGATGCCCTGGCCGGCGAACTGCCGGTCGGCCAGCAGCAGCGCGTGGAGATCTTGAAGGCGCTGTACCGCGGCGCCGAGATCCTCATCCTCGACGAGCCGACCGGCGTGCTGACGCCGCAGGAAACCGACCAGCTGTTCCGCATCCTGGATTCCCTGCGCCGCCAGGGCGTGACGGTGATCCTCATCACCCACAAGCTGCGCGAGATCATGGCGATCACGGACCGCGTCTCGGTGATGCGTGGCGGCGAGATGGTGGCCGACCGGGTGACGGCGCAAACCGACAAGGAGGAACTGGCCGAGCTGATGGTGGGCCGCAAGGTCCTGCTGTCAGTCGACAAGCAGGCGCCCAAAGTGGGCGATACCGTGCTCGCCGTCGAGGATCTCAGCTTCGTCGACAAGGACGGCGTGGCGCGGGTGAACCACGTGAGTTTTGCCGTCCGCGCAGGGGAGATTGTCGGCATCGCCGGGGTTTCCGGCAACGGCCAGAGCGAGCTCCTGGAGCTACTGTCCGGCATCCGCCCCGTCACCTCTGGGAGCTTCGACCTGCTGGGCCGACGCTTTTCTGCCGACCAGCCGCTCGATCCGGCGGCGATGCGCAGTCTGCGCGCCGCCCATGTGCCGGAGGACCGCCTGCGCATGGGCCTGGTGCGGAGCTTCGCCGCCGAGGAGTCGGCGATCCTCGGCTACCAGGACGATCCCGGATACAACGCGGGCCTCTTCATGAGGGGCGAGGCAATCCGCGAGGACTGCGCCAACAAGATGCGGGACTTCGACGTCCGCCCGCAGGCGCCCGGACTGAAGACCGCCAACTTCTCAGGCGGTAACCAGCAGAAGCTGATCCTGGCGCGCGAGCTGTCGCGCGCGCCGCGCCTGCTGCTGGTCGGCCAGCCGACGCGCGGCGTCGACATCGGCGCGATCGAGTTCATCCACAAGAACCTCATCGCCATGCGCGATGCGGGCAGCGCCGTGCTGCTGGTTTCCGTCGAGCTCGACGAGATCATGTCTCTGGCCGACCGCATCCTGGTGATGTTCGAGGGCCGCATCGTCGGCGAGGTGCCGGCGGCCGAGGCCACCGAGCGCCTGCTCGGGCTGATGATGGCCAATGCGGCGACGGAGGAGGAGGCACGCCACAGCAGCCCGGGGCTGCCCGGCGCCATCAAGGTGGAGGCGGAATGAGCGCGCCGGCCGGAACCATTCCCCGCTGGGTCGACGTGGCGCTGATCCCGCTGGTGAACATCGCGCTCGCCTTCCTGGTCTCGGGCGTCATCCTCTGGTTCATCGACGTCGATCCCGTGTTCGCCGTCGAGGTCATTCTCTACGGTGCCTTCGGCTACGACGTCGCCATCGGCTACACGCTCTACTACACCACCAACTTCGTCTTCACCGGCCTTGCCGTAGCGGTCGCCTTCCATGCCGGCCTGTTCAACATCGGCGGTGAGGGGCAGGCCTACATCGGTGGCCTCGGCGTCGGCCTCGGCATCCTGGCGCTGGACCCCTACCTGCCGTTCTTCGTGCTGTTCCCGCTGGCGCTGCTGCTGGCCGCCGCCTTCGGCGCCGCCTGGGCGGCGATCCCGGCCCACCTGCAGGCCTACCGCGGCAGCCACATCGTCATCACCACCATCATGTTCAACTTCATCGCCGCCGCGCTGATGGTCTATCTGATGGTGAACGTGCTGATCCAGCCGGGCTCGATGTCGCCGGAAAGCCGCGAGTTCGCGCAGAGTGGGCAGATGCCTTTCATGCACGAGGTGCTCGGCTGGTTCGGCTTCCAGGTCGGCGCCTCGCCGCTGAATCTCTCGGTGATCTGGGCGGCCGCCTGCTGCGTCGTGGTCTGGGCCTTCATTTGGCACACCCGCTGGGGCTACGCGATCCGCACGGTCGGCGCCAACGAGACGGCGGCGGTCTACGCGGGCATCGACCCGCGCAAGGTGACCATGCTGGCGATGTGCGTCTCCGGCGCGCTTGCCGGCTTTGTCGGCATCAACGAGGTGATGGGCGTGCACCACCGCCTGCTGCTGAACTTCACCGCCGGCTACGGCTTCACCGGCATTGCCGTCGCGCTGATGGGCCGCAACCATCCCGTCGGCATCGTGCTGGCCAGCCTGCTGTTCGGCCTGCTCTATCAGGGTGGCGCGGAACTCGCCTTCGAGGAACCCAAGGTGACCCGCGAGATGGTCGTCACCATCCAGGGTCTGGTGATCCTGTTCTCCGGCGCCCTGGCCTTCATGATGAAGGGGCCGATCGAGCGCCTCTACCTGCGTGTCGCCAGGGCGGGGCGGCGTGCGGCCGCGCAGGAAAGCTAAGGGATGGCCGACTTCCTGTTCGACCTTCTGCTCATCTTCGATGCCACCCTGCGCGTCGCCACGCCGCTGGTCTTCTGTGCCATGGCCGGGCTGTTCTCCGAGCGCTCCGGCATCATCGACATCAGTCTGGAAGGCAAGATGCTGGCGGCCGCCTTCGCCGCGGCCAGTACCGCCGCGGTGACCGGATCGCCCTGGCTGGCTCTCGGGGGCGGCATCGCCGTCTCGATCGCGCTGGCCCTGCTGCACGGCTTCGCCTGCATCACCCACCGCGGCGACCAGGTCGTCAGCGGCGTCGCCATCAACATCCTGGTTTCCGGGCTGACTGTGGTGCTCGGCATCGCCTGGTTCCAGCGCGGCGGCCAGACGCCCTCGGTGCCCAACACCGCCCGCTTCACGCCGATCCACCTGCCGGGCGCCGAAACCCTCGCCGAAGTGCCGGTCCTCGGGGCGCTCTACAGCGAACTGCTGTCCGGGCACAACCTGCTGGTCTACGTCGCCTTCGCGCTGGTGCCGCTCACCTGGTGGGTCGTCTACCGCACGCGCTTCGGTCTGCGGCTGCGCGCGGTGGGGGAGAACCCCGGTGCCGTGGACACCGCGGGCATCTCGGTGACCGGACTGCGCTACCGCGCGGTGCTCTGCGCCGGCCTGCTCTGCGGCTTCGCTGGTACTTATCTCTCCATCGCGCAGAACGCCGCCTTCGTGCGCGAGATGACGGCTGGCCAGGGCTACATCGCGCTGGCGGCACTGATCTTCGGCAAGTGGCGCCCGGTGCCGGCCATGCTGGCCTGCCTAATGTTCGGCTTCCTGGACGCCATCGCTATCCGCCTGCAAGGCGTCGTGCTGCCGGTCATCGGACCGATGCCGGTGCAGTTGATCCAGGCGCTGCCCTATGTGCTGACCGTGGTGCTGCTGGCCGGCTTCATCGGCCGGGCGGTGGCGCCCAAGGCGATCGGCCGGCCTTACGTGAAGGAACGCTGAGGTGATGCACACGTTGGTTCTGACGGGAGAAGACAGATGAGCGCCGACCTGATCGAGGCGGCTATCGCGGCGATGGCGAAAGCCTACGCACCCTATTCGAACTTTCCGGTCGGTGCCGCCGTGCGCGGCGCCGGCGGCGGCATCTATGCCGGCTGCAATGTGGAGAACGCGGCCTATCCGCAAGGCTGCTGCGCCGAGGCTTCGGCGATCTCGGCCATGGTGATGGGGGGCGAGACGCGCATCGTCGAGGTCGCAGTGGCGGGCAAGGGCGAGGCTCTGGTGACGCCCTGCGGCGGCTGCCGCCAGCGCCTGCGGGAGTTCGCCGCCGACGACCTGGTGATTCACATCTGCGGGCCCAAGGGCCTGCGCCGCACGGCAACCCTGGGCGAGCTGCTGCCGCTGTCCTTCGGTCCCGATAACCTCGGCTAGAGTAGAAGGGGCGTAGACGATGTTCGAAGCGGCGGCCGCCACGGCCGATCTCATCCGCAAGCAAGTCCCCGAGGCGCCGGAGGTCGCGCTGGTGCTCGGCTCCGGGCTCGGCGCCTTGGCCGAGGCGGTCGAGCAACGCGTCATTATGCGCTATGCCGAGCTGCCGGGTTTTCCGGTGCCCTCGGTCGCCGGGCACGGCGGCAATCTCATCCTCGGCCGCCTCGGCGGGCGCCGCGTCGCCGTGATGCAGGGGCGCGCGCACTTCTACGAGCACGGCCGCGCCGACGGCATGAACCTGGCCCTTGCCACCCTGAAGGCGCTCGGATGCCGCCGGCTCATCCTCACCAACGCCGCGGGCAGCCTCAATCCCGATGCCGGGCCGGGCAGCCTCATGCTGCTGCGCGACCACATCAATTTCGCCGGCGTCTCGCCGCTGTTCGGCCTTGCCGGCAACGAGCGCTTCGTCAACCTGGTCGACGCCTACGACCCGGTGTCGTGCGACAGGCTCGCGGCCCTGGCCAAGCGTCTCGGCATTCCGCTGGCCGAAGGCGTCTACGTGTGGTTCTGCGGCCCGCACTTCGAGACCCCGGCGGAGATCCGCGCAGCCAGGGTCTTGGGCGGCGATGCCGTCGGCATGTCGACGGTGCCGGAGGTGATCGTCGCGCGCATGCTGGGCCTGACGGTGACGGCGGTTTCGATGATCACCAACCTCGCCGCCGGTCTTTCCGACGAAAGCCTTTCCCACGAGCACACCATGAAGCATGCGACGGCCGCGGCCGGCGACATGCAGCGGCTGCTGAGCGCCTTTCTGGAGGATCTGGATGATTGATATGGCGTCCCGGAGGGCGATTGCAGGGCGGGCGATCCGCCTGCTTGACCTGACCAGCCTGGGCGACGACGATGACGACGCGGTCGTGTCGGCGCTGTGCAACAAAGCGGTCACCGCGCCCGGGCCGATTGCCGCCGTCTGCATCTGGCCGCGCTTCATCACCCTGGCGCGCGGCCTGCTGGAGCACAGCGGCGTGCGCGTGGCCGCGGTCGCCAACTTTCCCGCCGGCGGCGACAACATAGCCAGGGCGGCGCGCGAGGCAGAGGACATCGCGAACCAGGGCGCCGACGAGGTGGATCTCGTCATGCCCTACACCCGCTGGCTGGGCGGCGACGTCGGCGTGGCGCAGGACATGATCGCCGCCTGCAAGGCCGAGTGCGGCGGGTCTGTGTTGCTGAAGGTCATCCTGGAGACCGGCCGCCTGGGCGCGGTGGAGAAGATCTACGCCGCCAGCCGCGACGCCATCGAGGCCGGCGCCGATTTCATCAAGACCTCCACCGGCAAGGTCGAGGTCTCGGCAACGCCGGAAGCGGCGGAGGCCATGCTGCGCGCGATCAAGGACAGCGGAAAGGATGTCGGCTTCAAGGCGGCCGGCGGCATCCGCGACACCGCGACCGCGGGCGCCTACCTCGCCATTGCCGACCGCATCATGGGGCCGGACTGGGCCGACGCCCGGCATTTCCGATTCGGTGCCAGCGGCTTGCTGGACGACCTGCTCGCCGCTCTCGGCGTCGTTCCCGGGGCACCCGCACCAGGCGACTCGAAAGGCAGCTACTGATGGCAGCATTGCCGCAGGAGATCATCCGCCGCAAACGCGACGGGGACGCGCTCTCCGCCGAGGAGATCGAGAGCTTCGTGGCCGGCATCGCCGCCGGAAGCGCCAAGGAAGGCGGCTTGGGCGATGGCCAGTTGGCGGCCTTCGCCATGGCGGTCTTCCTCAACGGCATGACCTCCGAGGAGACCGTGGCGCTGACCCGCGCGATGACCGCGAGCGGGCGTCAGCTCGATTGGAAGGGCTTTGCTCTGGCCGGCCCGGTGCTCGACAAGCATTCCACCGGCGGCGTCGGCGACAAGGTGAGCCTGATCCTGGCGCCGATCCTTGCGGCCTGTGACGCCTACGTGCCGATGATCTCCGGGCGCGGCCTCGGCCATACAGGGGGCACCCTCGACAAGCTGGAGTCCATCCCCGGCTACAACGCGACGCCGGATATTGCGACCTTCCAGCGCGTGGTGGCCGAGGTCGGCTGCGCCATCATCGGCCAGACGGCGGACCTCGCGCCCGCCGACCGCCGGCTCTACGCCGTGCGCGACGTCACTGCCACGGTGGAGTCCATCCCGCTCATCACGGCATCCATCCTGTCGAAGAAGCTGGCGGCCGGCCTCGACGGCCTGGTGATGGACGTGAAGGTCGGCAACGGCGCCTTCGCATCGTCGATGCAGATGGCCGACGACCTGGCCGAGAGCATCGTGTCCGTGGCCACCGGCGCGGGTCTGCCGACGACGGCGCTCATCACCGACATGAACCAGCCTCTGGGGCGCAGCGCCGGCAACGCGCTGGAGGTTCTGGAGTGCGTCGAGATGCTGGCCGGTGAAGGCGGCGACGGGCGCCTGCGCGAGGTGACCCTGGCGCTGGCCGCCGAGATGCTGCTGCTCGGAGGGCTGGCCGGCGACGATGGGGCTGCGCGCAAGAAGGCCGAGGCGGCGCTGACTTCGGGGCGGGCGGCGGCGTGCTTCGATGCGATGGTGGTGGCGCTCGGCGGCCCGGCGGATTTCATGGCGCGGGCCAAGGATCTGCTGCCCAAGGCGCCGGTGGTCCGCGCGGTGCAGGCCAAGGCGGCCGGGGTGGTCTCCGCCTGCGATACCCGCGCAGTCGGCCTGGCGGTCATCGCGTTGGGCGGCGGCCGCCGGCGGGTGGAGGACCGCATCGATCCCGCGGTCGGTATCGACGATATCTTGCCGCTGGGTCAGGTGGTCACCGCCGCCGACCCCATCGCTGTGGTGCACGCCGCCGACGAGGCCGGCGCCGAAGCCGCCGCTGAGATCTTGCAGAAGGCCTTCGAGATCGGCCAGACTGACAACGACCGGTTTCCGATCGTCCGCCAGCGCATCACGGCGAAGGACCTGTGAGGCCGATGTTCAGAGCCTTGCCGAGCAACGACTGTCCCACCGCCGCGCGTTTCGCCGCGCCGCCCGGTGGCGTACTCACTGCAGAGATGCGGGCCGCCTACGCGCGCGACGGCTTCCTGGTGATCGAGGACATGGTGCCGCCGGCCGACTGTGCGGCGTTGATGGCGCGGGCGGAAGAACTCGTCGCGGGTTTCGATCCCGGCACGGTCTCCAGCGTGTTCTCCACGCGCGGGCAGGTGCACGGGCGCGACCGCTACTTCCAGGAGTCCGGCAACAAGATCCGCTTCTTCTTCGAAGAGGAGGCCTTCGACGCAGCGGGCCTTCTGCGCCAGGACAAGCGCCTCTCCATCAACAAGATCGGCCACGCCCAGCACGACCTCGACCCGGTCTTCCGGCGCTTCTCGCGCCTGCCGCAACTGGCGACGCTGGCAAGCCGTCCCGGCGGCCTGGGCCTCGCCGAACCGCTGCTGCTGCAGTCCATGTACATCTTCAAGCAGCCGCGCATCGGCGGCGAGGTCGGCTGGCACCAGGATTCGACCTTCCTCTATACCGAGCCCCTGAGTGTCGTCGGTCTGTGGTTCGCGCTGGAAGACGCCACGGTGGAGAACGGCTGCCTCTGGGCACTGCCGGGCGGTCACCTTGGCCCCTTGCGCGAACGCTGGCGCCGCAAGGATGGGGCGCTGGTGATGGAGCGTCTCGACGACACGCCCTGGCAGGAAGAAGGCGCCGTGCCCCTGGAGGCGAAGCGGGGGACGCTGGTAGTGCTGCACGGCAAGCTGCCGCACGGCAGCCTGCCCAACCGCTCGGAACGCTCGCGCCACGCCTATACGCTGCATCTGATCGACGGTGCCTGCTGCTATGCCGAGGACAACTGGCTGCAGCGCGGCGCCGACCTGCCGCTGAAGGGTTTCGACGTTTCGCTTTGACGGGCTTTGCACTGAGACTTTCACAAGGGAACAAAGATGATTGCGCAAAGAATAAGAGCACCGCTCTGCGCCGCGCTGCTCGCGCTGGCGCTGGCGGCCCCGGCGGCGGCGGAGCCGGTGAAACTCAGCCTGCTGCATATCAACGACATCGACCGCATCGAGGAGTCCAAGGGACGCGGCGGCCTCGCCCGCCTGATGACCCTGGTGAACCGCGAGCGGGCGGCCGCGCCGCACAGCGTCTTCACCCACGGCGGCGACACCATTTCGCCCTCGCTGCTGTCGGGTTTCGACAAGGGCGCCCACATGATCGACCTCTTCAACGAGGCTGAGCTGGATCTCATGGTGCTGGGCAACCACGAGTTCGACTTCGGCCCGGCGGTGACGCGCCAGCGCGTCGCCGAGGCGCGTTTCCCGATCCTCAGCGCCAATGCCGTCGATTCCACCGGCGCCCTCATCGAAGGCACGCTCGCCACCTGGACCAAGGAGGCCGGCCCCTACACCGTCGGCTTCATCGGCCTCACCACGCCGGAGACGCCGACGATCTCCAGCGCCGAGGGCATCTCCTTCAAGCCGCTGATCGAGACCGCACGCGCCCTCAGTGACGATCTGCGCGCCAACGGCGCCGATCTGATCGTGGCACTGGCCCACCTCGGCATCGCGGAAGACCTGCAGTTGGTCTACGCCGACAGCGGTATCGACATCCTGCTGTCGGGACACGACCATCTGCAGATCACCTACTATGACGGTCAGTTCGCCTTCGTCGAGGCCGGTTCCCAGGGCGACACCCTGATGGTCGTCGAGGTGACCATGGATACCGTCGACAACCGCGGCACCCCGCAGTTCGTGTGGTCGCCGCAGTTCCGCATTCTTTCGAGCGAGGGCGTCGAGCCCGACGCCGCGATGGCCGCCAAGGTGCAAGGTTACCTCGACCAGCTCTCCAAGGAATTGGATGTGGCGCTCGGCAAGTCTGCGGTGCCGCTGTCGAGCGAGCGCGCCAAGGTGCGCGGCGAGGAGACGGCGCTGGGCAATCTCATCGCCGATGCGATGCGCCAGGGCGTGAACGCCGACGTGGCGGTTACCAACGGCGGCGGCATCCGCGGCGACAAGACCTACGACGCCGGCGTGACGCTGACCCGCCGCGACATCCAGACCGAGCTGCCCTTCGGCAACCGCACCGTGAAGCTGCAACTGACCGGCGCTCAGCTGTTGGAGGTGCTGGAGCACGGCGTCAGCGCGGTGGAGCAGGGGGCGGGGCGCTTCCCGCACGTCTCCGGCATCGCCATGACCTGGAGCCGCAGCGCGCCCGCCGGCGAGCGCGTGAAGTCGGCCATGGTGAACGGCAAGCCGCTGGATCCCGCGGCGACCTATACCGTGGCGACCAACGACTTCATCGCTGGCGGCGGCGACGGCTACACCGTCCTGGAGGAAGGCAAGGTCTTGGTCGACGGCTCGGCCGCCAAATACCTGGCCAGCATGGTGATGGACTTCGTCGCCGCCGCCGGCGAGGTCGCGCCGAAAGTGGAAGGCCGCGTGAAGGCGGTGGATTGAGGAGCCGAATTCACCTCGTGGGTCGAGACGCCCGCTAGCCTCGTCCTGCGGGGCGCCGCGCAGCGGCGCGTCTTGGGGGACGAGGCTAGATACCCGTGTGGACCGTACAATGATCGATACCGTCGCCTTCGACGCCGACGACACCCTCTGGCACAACGAGCACCTGTTTCAGGATACCCAGAAGAAG
Organism: Pelagibius sp. 7325; assembly: GCF_037652055.1. Lineage (NCBI taxonomy): Bacteria > Pseudomonadati > Pseudomonadota > Alphaproteobacteria > Rhodospirillales > Rhodovibrionaceae > Pelagibius > Pelagibius sp. 7325. The sequence goes on along the minus strand of NZ_JBBKAH010000006.1, from coordinate 139,017 downwards.
CTGGAGGCCGTGGTGCAGCGCTACCGCCCGGGGGAGGACATCCACGATGCCCTCTTCGCGGTGGAGATGCGCAACCTGCAGCTCTTCGGCTACGGCATCAAGGGCTTCACGCTGTCGATGGTGGAGGCGGCGATCCAGCTGACCGAGGGCCGCATCACGGCGGACGAGATCCACGAGATCGTCACGCTCGGCAAGACCATGATCGAGGCGCCGGTCGATCTGCTGGACGGCGTCGAGGAAACCCTGGCGGCGGTGAAGGGACGCTTCCGCGTCATCCTCATCACCAAGGGCGATATCGTCGACCAGACCAGCAAGATCGAGCGCTCGGGCCTTGCCGATCACTTCGAGCAGGTCGAGATCGTGCCGCGCAAGGACGCCGCGGTGTACCGCGGCATCTTCAAACGCCACGGCATCGAACCGGCACGCACGGTGATGGTCGGCAACTCGATGCCGTCGGACGTGCTGCCGATGCTGGAACTGGGCGGCCATGGCGTGCATGTGCCCTATGCCCTGCTGTGGGCGCACGAGGCGCACGACAAGGACCCGGTCAGCGAGCGCTTCCACCGGCTGGAGCATCTTGGCGAGCTGCCTGACCTGCTGGCGCGGTTGGCGGCCGGCCGACGCTGAGGAGAGCGGGAATGCGATATGACGGGGGCTGCCACTGCGGCGCTATCATGGTCAGCTATGAAAGCGCGGTGGCGCCCGAAGACACCGAAGTGCGCGCCTGCCAGTGCAGCTTCTGCCGCAAGCATGGCTCGCGGGCGGTATCGGATCCCGACGGCCGGGTGACGCTGACCCTGCACGACGCCGCCGCAGTACAGCGCTACGGCTTCGGGCTGAGGACCGCGGACTACTATCTTTGCGGCCGCTGCGGGGTCTATGTCGCGGCCGTGATGCCGGACGGCGAGCGCGCCTATGCCGTCGTCATCGTCAACGCCTTGGACGACGCCGGCCGTTTCACGCAGCCGGCCAGGCCGGCGGACTATTCGGCCGAGGACGTGGCGACCCGCCGCCAGCGGCGCCGCACGCGCTGGACCCCGGCAACGGTCGTCGGGGGCATCGCCTGACGGTGCAGCCAATCTCATCCCGACGCGTAGGCGCGGTCCCTATTCCATCGGCAAGGGCAGCAGGCTCCGGCTGAGCGTTGCCGGGCGAAGCGGGTTTCGCCGTTGGCGCTCTCTGTGCGCCGTGCTATGCGCGGGGCATGCTCGCCGCCCTTCCCGATTCCACCACCATCGCGTTCGTGCTGCTCGGCGCCGTCGCCGCCGGCTTCGTCACCGGCTTTGCTGGCTTCGGCACCGGCCTGGTCGCTTCCGGGTTCTGGTTCCATGTGCTGCCGCCGGTTTTCATCCCGCCGATGGTGGTGGCGGCCTCGCTGGTCGGGCAGGGCGTCGGCCTGATCGGCCTCAAGCCCCGCTTCGACTGGCGGCGCACGCTGCCCTATCTCGCCGGCGGCGTCATCGGCGTGCCGCTGGGCGTGCTGGCGCTGAACTGGGCTTCGCCAGGTATCCTGCGCTTCTGCATCGGCGTCTTCCTCGTCGCCTATGCGCTGGCGCAGCTCAGCGGGCTGACCCGCTTGTCGATCGGTGCCTGGGGCGGGCGCTCCGGCGACGCGGCGGTCGGCGTGGGCGGGGGACTTCTCGGCGGTTTTGCCGGCCTCTCCGGGCCGCTGCCGCTCATCTGGCTGCAGCTGCGTGGCGGCCCCTCGGCCGAGCAGCGGGCCGTCTACCAGCCCTTCAACATCGTCGTTCTCGCCATGGCCGGTATCGGCATGGCGGCGGCCGGTAACTTCGGCGGTGCCGTGATGCCCTCGCTGCTGCTGGCGGTGCCGGGAACGATGCTTGGCGCCTGGCTGGGGGCACGCCTTTACCGGCGGGCCAGCGAGGCCGCCTTCCGCCGCATCGTGCTGGCGCTGCTGCTGCTTTCCGGCGTGGTCCTGGTGGCCCAAAGCTTGTTCTGATCCGGGCCCGTTGCGATCCGCAGCGGCCGAATCAATCGGCGGCGTCCGGCGCGGCGGTACCCAGGCCCCGGAAGCGCTGGCGATAGCGTGCCGGCGTAATGCCGGTATGGCGCTTGAAGAGGCGGCGGAAGAAGGCCGGGTCCTCATAGCCGACCGCCGCGCCGACCTGCTCGGTCGACCAGTCGGTGGTCTCCAACTGCTGCTTGGCCTCCTCCATGCGCAGGGTTTGCACGTAGGTCACCGGCGTAAAGCCGGTGGCGGCCCGGAAGCGGCGCTTGAAGCTGCGTTCCGGCAGGCCGCAGCGCGCGACCATGCGACTCACCGGGTTGGGTGCGGCGTAGTGGTCGGCGATCCACACCTGGCAGTCGGCGATCGCCTGGTCGTCGTGCGGGCGCGGCCTGGTCATGGCGGCATAGGGCAGCTGGCCGTCGCTGCGGTCGCCGATCAGGAAGGTCTTGGCCATGCGCCGCGCCTCGGCGTCGCCGCAGAAACGCCCGATCAGATGCAGCACGAGGTCTTCCCAGGAGGCGGCGCCGCCGCTGGTGACGATCTGCCCGTCGGGCCCGTCCGCCACCATCACCTCGCGGATGCGCAAGTCGACCTTGGGAAAGTAGGTGGCGAACAGCCGCTCGTAGGCCCAGTGGGTGGTCGCCGCGCGGGCGTCGAGCAGCCCGGCCTCGGCCAGCAGCACGGAGCCGGAGCAGACCGCGGCGACCACGGCACCGGCGGCATGCTGGCCGCGCACCCAGCCGACGCTCTCCGGCCAGGCACCGCGCGGGTCAAAGTCGATGGGAATGGCGAGATCGGCGATGACCACCAGGTCGCTTGCGGAGCGCTCGGCGAGGCTTGCGTGGGGGGCGACCGGAATGCCGCCCCAGCAGCGGAAGGGCTCGCGCGACGGGGAAACGATCTCCACCGTCATGCCGGCGCAGGCTTCCGGCTCGCCGGTCATCTCCGACCACAGTCTGCCGGCCCCCGACAGCACGTCGTAGAGGCCGTAGAGGACCGAGGCGGAACTCTCCGGCAGGGCCAGCAGGCTGACCCGGGTCGGCATCGGCTCGGACGTGAGTGCGGGCGAGGTGGCGGATTGCGGTGCAGAAGGGGCCATGGGCGTCCCTTTCGGATAGTCTGGCACGAATGCCTCTGTTTCGGCGTTTCTACCCCTTAACGCCACCGGGTGGATTTTGCAATCTCCGCGCCGCCGCACCCAAGCCAAGGGAGCACCCCCCATGAGTAACGCCAGTAACGCCAGTAACGCCAGTAACGCGAGTACCGCCAGCACGACTGAAATGAAGATGCCGCCCTACGACGCCGCCGGTGCCGAGGCCTTCGCCGATCGCATGGCCGAGACGGTGAACGCCGCGGCGGTCGCGGTGATGGTCTCGGTCGGCCACCGCACCGGCCTGTTCGACACCCTGGCGGCGCTGCCGCCCCGCACCTCGGCCGAGATCGCCGAGGCGGCTGAACTCTCCGAGCGCTACGTGCGCGAATGGCTGGCCGTCATGGTGACCGGCGGCATCATGCGCTACGACGTCGCCCGCAAGACCTACCGCCTGCCGGACGAACATGCCGCCTGCCTGACGCGCGGCGCGCCACTCGGCAACTTCGCGGTGGCAGCCAATGCCATTCCGGTCGTGGCCGCCGCCCATGACCGCATCGTCGCCTGCTTCGAAACCGGCGAAGGCACGCGCTACGAGGACTATCCCTGCTTCCACCAGATGATGGCCGAGGACAGCGGCCAGACGGTGGTCGCACAGCTCTTCGAGCTGGTCCTCCCGCTGGCGCCGGAGCTGCCGGGCCGCCTGGTCGACGGGATCGACGTGCTGGACGCCGGCTGCGGCAGCGGGCGGGCGCTGATCGCCATGGCCGAACGCTTTCCGAACAGCCGCTTCACCGGCTACGACCTCTGCGCCGATGCCATCGCCAGCGCGCAGCAGGCCGCCCGCGCGGCGGGACTGGAGAACCTGCGCTTCGAGCGGCGCGATCTCACCGGCTTCGACGAAGTGGCGTGCTACGATCTGGTCACGTCCTTCGACGCGGTGCATGACCAGAAGGATCCGCAAGGCCTGCTGCGGGGCCTCCACCGGGCGCTAAGGTCCGGGGGCGTCTACCTGATGCAGGACATCGGCGGCTCGGCGCACCTGGAGAATAACCTGGATTTCCCGATGGCGGCCTTCCTCTATACCGCCTCGTGCATGCACTGCATGCCAGTCTCGCTGGGCCAGGGCGGCGCCGGGCTCGGCACCATGTGGGGCTGGGAAACGGCGGAAGCCATGCTGAAGGAGGCCGGCTTCGCCAGGCCTGAGCGCACGACCTTCGAGCATGACCCGCTGAACGTCTGGTTCGTTTCGCGCAAGGCCTGACGAGGACTGCTGTCGTGCCCCTGCCGACGCGAGGCTGAAGCGGCTTCGCGTCGGCGCAGGCAGGGCAGGGACGGCGCTCAGGCGCCTCCTCAACCTGAGGGCCGCCTTGTACGCCAACGCCGCTACGCCGGCACGATGTTGTGCGCCGGGCCGAAGGGAAAGCCGGTGATGTTCTCGGCGCCGTCTTCGGTGACCACCAGGATGTCGTGCTCGCGGTAGCCGCCGGCGCCGGGCTCGTCCTCGGGGATCATCACCATGGGCTCCATGGAGACGACCATGCCCGGCTGCAGCACGGTCTCGATGTCTTCGCGCAGTTCCAGCGCCGCCTCGCGGCCGTAGTAGTGGCACAGCACGCCGAAGGAATGGCCGTAGCCGAAGGTGCGGTAGTCGAGCAGATCGTAGGAGCGGTAGACCTCGTTCAGTTCCGCGGCGATGTCGCAGCAGCGCATGCCCGGTTTGATCAGGGTCAGCCCCTTGCGGTGGACCTCGCAGTTCGCCTCCCAGACCGCCAGGTGACGGTCGCTGGCGTGGCCGAGGAAGAGGGTGCGCTCCAGCGCCGTATAGTAGCCGGCGATCATCGGAAAGCAGTTGAGGCTCAGGATGTCGCCTCGGCGCAGCCGCCGGCTGGTCACGGGGTTGTGCGCCCCATCGGTGTTGATGCCCGACTGGAACCAGGTCCAGGTATCCATCAGCTCGGCGTGGGGATAGGTCTCGGCGATGGCGCGCACCATGGCGGCGGTGGAGGCAAGGGCGATCTCGTGCTCCGGCACGCCCTCGGCGATGGCGCCGCGGCAGGCGGCGCCGCCGATGTCGGCGATGCGCGCGCCGTTGCGGATGATGGCGATCTCTTCCTGCGACTTCACCATGCGCTGGGCCATGGCCGGCCCGGCGATGTCGGTGAAGGCGGCCTCCGGCAAGGCCGCCTGCAGCTTCTTCAGGCGTTCGAGCGAGAGGTGATCCTCCTCGATGCCGATACGGCCTTTCGCCGGGGCGAGTTGCTGCAGCGCGCGGTAGTGGTTGTCGCGCTGCCAGTCGGTATAGACCAGGTTGTCGCCGAAGCTGCGGCGCCACGGCTGGCCGCCGTCGATGTTGGCGCTGACCGTGGTCGCTGTGTCGTGCGTGACCACCAGGGCGTAGGGACGCCCGAAGGAACAGTAGAGGAAGTCGCTGTAGTAGTTGATGTTGTGATAGGAGGTGAAGATCGCAGCGTCCATATTCAGGCTGGCCATAACCTCACGCAGCCTGGTTAGACGCCGCGTCATCTCCGGCTCGGAGAAGATCGGCCGCACCCGCTGACCGTTCCTGATCTGCTTGATTGCCTGCACGCCTATACCCCTGTTCTTTCTCTTGCCTCACCTTGCCGCCCGAGCGGCGGCGCAGAGTGGCACGGCGCGCGCCCGGCAGACAATAGTCCTTGCAAGCCTCTCCTTCGTGCGGTCCGGTGGCTTGACGACGGCCCGCGTCGGCGTTATTGAACGATCGTTCCAATAAACATCATGAGGGTCCGGGTCCTTGGCGCGTCAACGGGAGTTCGAACAGGACGTGGTGGTGCAGAAGGCGCTGGAGCTGTTCTGGCGGCGGGGCTACCAGGCGACCTCGGTGCAGGATCTGGTCGAAGCAACCGGCGTCAACCGGGGCAGCCTTTACGATACTTTCGGCGACAAACACGGCCTCTTCCTGGCCGCGGTTGAGCATTACCGCGCGACCGTCTCCGCCCGCCGTCTTGCCAAGCTGGAGGAGCCGGGTGCCCTGCGGGACAAGGTCGCCATCTTCTTCCAAGGCATCATCGATTTCGCCGTCGGCGAAGGGCGCCTGCTCGGCTGCCTGATGACCAACTCCACGGTCGAACTGGCCCCGCACGACCGCGACACCCGTGTGGCCGTCGCCGCCAACATGGGCGCCATGGAGGCCGCGTTCCGCCGGGTGCTGACCCGGGCGAAGAAGAACGGCGAACTGGCGGCCCACAAGTCGCCGACCGACTTGGCACGCTTCTTCACGGCGACGGCCAATGGCCTCAACGTGATGGCCAAGGCCGCACCGGAGCGCGCCACCCTCAGCAGCGTGGTGCGCGTCGCGCTGCAGGCACTCGACTGACTTTTTTTGGCAGATTCCAGAACGAACGTTCCAGAAAACACAGCTATAGGAGGACTATGAGATGCTGAAGACCCGCCAACCCGCCCCGGAAATGTCGTTCCCTCTCGTGGACGGTGGCGCGTGGACATTGTCCGAGCGCCAGCCGGAGAATCTTTCGATGGTGGTCGCCTATCGCGGCGCGCACTGTCCGATGTGCCGCAACTACCTGCAGGAGCTGAATCAGCGTATCGGCGAGTTCATCGAGCGTGGTGTCGACGTGGTGGCGGTCAGCAGCGACGGCCAGGAGCGTGCCATTGCGGCCAAGACCGACTGGGCCCTGGGTTCGCTGCCAATCGCCTACGATCTTTCCATCGAGAAAGCACGTGAACTGGGACTTCCCATCTCGACCAGCCGGGGGACGACCTCCATCGGCATCGAGGAGCCGGCGCTGTTCAACGAGCCGGGCCTCTTCTTAGTGAAGCCCGACGGGACGCTCTATGCCGCCTACATTCAGACCATGCCGTTCGCCCGCCCGCCGCTCGACCAGCTGTTGAAGGCGATCGATTTCATCAAGGAGAAGGGCTACCCCGCGCGCGGCGAGGCGTGATCTCTGCTCCGGAGCGCGGCTACTCTCCCGCGTAGCGGGCGATCAGGGCCCTGGCGTCGTCGACCAGGGCCTGGCCGTCCTGGCCGGCGGCGTTCCTCTCGGCGATCCAGTCCCGGGTGACGCCGGCGGTCGCATCCTGCCACCGGGCCAGTTCGTCACCTTCGATCGTGTAGAAGGCGGCGCCGCTGGCGACGGCGGCCTGGCGGCCTGGGATCTCCGCTTCGTCCCACAATCTGCCGATCTTGCGTGCCAGGGCGGTCCCCGAGTTGTCGTCGATCACCTTCTTGAGATCGTCGGGCAGCGCCTCATAGCGGGCCTTGTTCATCGCGAAGAGGAACACCGCCGTGTAAAGTCCCCGCTTGCCCTTGCCGCTGGCGATCTCGGTGTGGCTTTGGGTCAGTTCGTGCACCTTCAGGGGCAGCGCCACCTCGTAGGGCAGAGCGGCACCGTCGATGACGCCGCGGGCCAGTGACTCCGGCACCGCCGGCACCGGCATGCCGATGGGCGTGGCGCCGAGCGCCTTCAACGCCGCGTTGGTCATGCGCGACGGTGCGCGCAGCTTCAGGCCCTGCAGGTCCGCCAGCGTTTTCACCGGCGCGCCGCGCAGGTGCAGGGTGCCGGGGGCGTGGACGTGGACCATCAAGGGGTGCACCTCGGCGAATTCCGCGCGCGCGTGCCGTTTGTAGAACTCGTGCGCGGCCTGGCTGGTTGCCTCGGCCGAGGCCGCCATGAAGGGCAGCTCGAAGGTCTCGATGATGGGGAAGCGCCCGGCGGTATAGCCGGGCAGCGTCCATATGATGTCGGCGACGCCGTCGCGCACCTGGTCGTACAGTGCGGGCGGCTTGCCGCCCAGCTGCATGGCCGGATAGATCTCGATCCTGATGCGCCCGCCGGATTCGGCCTCTACCTTGCGTGCCCAGGGCTCGATGAAGTCCTTGTGGGTGACCGACGGCGTCGGCAGGAAGTGATGGACCCTGAGGGTGATCTCCTGCGCCTTGGCGGCGGTCGGGATCAGCAGCGCCGCCAGCAGCGCGGCCAGCAGCGTTCCACGGGGCAGGTTCAACATCTCGCTCGCTCTCCCTTTGCGGCAGCGTTCCGGCGCTGCCATTGCGGCGCTCAAGATAGCCGCGCGGCGGCCCCAACGCGATTGCCAATGCGGTCTGCGGGCGGGACCACTGTCCTGACCCGGCGGGTCGTCAACACCGTCGCAATGCGAATGAGGGGCGCTCGCAAGCCATTGGTTGAATGGGAGAATTTTTCTCTGCGCTGAATTGGATTGTGGCCCCGGGCCGCGCCGGCGTTTAGGATAGGCTTCTCAAATTCGCTGGGGAGCCTCTTTAGGCGAGGAGAGACGATGAAGGGCGACAAGAAGGTCATTCAGTTCCTCAACAAGGTGCTGAAGAACGAACTGACCGCGATCAACCAGTACTTCCTGCATTCGCGCATGCTGAAGGACTGGGGCATCACCCGCATGGCCAAGCACGAATACGAAGAGTCCATCGACGAGATGAAGCACGCCGATGAACTCATCGAGCGCATTCTCTTTCTCGAAGGCCTGCCGAACCTGCAGGAGCTGGGCAAGCTGCTGATCGGCGAGAACGTGAAAGAGATCATTGAGTGCGACCTCAAGCTCGAGATGGCCGGCGTGCCGGACCTGAAAGAAGCTATCGCGCACTGCGAAAAGGTCGGCGACTACGTCTCGCGCCACCTCTTCAGGGAGATTCTGGAATCGGAAGAGGAGCACATCGACTGGCTGGAGACCAATCTCGAGCTGCTCGATAAGATGGGCCTGCAGAACTACATCCAGTTCCAGAGCAAGCCGGAAGAAAGCTGAACTGAACGGCTGCCGCGCGGTGACGGCGCAACCGGAGGCGTCAGCGCGCCGGTGGCAGCTCTTCCGCGGCGAGGGGCTGTGCCTCGGCGGGCTTGGTGGCGTTTTGTGCCGTCAAGCGCCTGTCGTCCCGGCGGTGGCCGAGCCACCGCAGCACGGCGGTCAACTGGCCTTCCGGAAGGTTGCGCCAGAGATACATGAGGGGGCCGTCTATTCCGCGGCCATCAGCAGGGCTTGCTGGCCCTGCGTGTCGCCGGAATGCTCGCCGGCGGGCGAGGTGACCGTCTCGCCGTGGACCTCGTTCACGATGCCCTGGGCGCAGTCCAGGCAAGTGCCGCAGCAGGGACCATTCCCCAGGGTAAAGTAGACCTCCCGCGCGCAACGCACGCCGGATTCCGCGATCTCCCGGATTTCCTGATCCCGATAGCCGTTACAAAGACAGACGTACACCTATGTCTCCCTCAGTGATCCTGCTCAATATGGTGCGAATGATAATGATTGTCAATCGCGCCTTTGCGTGTAAAATCAGCATGTTCTTGAGCGTTTGCGCGGCTGCCCCCTCGCGGGACGGCCTTTTCTCGGCGTTTTCGTTAAGAATGAAAATCATTTGCGGCACCTCTCGGTGCCGCCGTTCACGAGATGCACAGAAGGGGGATGCACCCGATGAAATTGATCCAGACAGTCGCCCTGGCCGCGACGGTCGCCCTGGCGCCGCTGGCGTCGCCGGTCGCCATGGCGGCGGCGCCCGAAAAGAGCGCGGTCCTTTCGACCTATGCCGACATTGCCCACGCCGCCTACGAGGATTCGCTGATCACCGCTCAGGCCCTGCAGGGCGCGGTGGACAGGCTGATCGCCAGTCCCAGTGCCGAGACCCTGGAGGCGGCGCGCGAGGCCTGGATCGCCGCGCGCGTGCCTTACCAGCAGACCGAGGCCTACCGCTTCGGCAACGCGGTGGTCGACGATTGGGAAGGCAAGGTCAACGCCTGGCCGCTGGACGAGGGCCTCATCGATTATGTGGACGAGGCCAGCTACGGCAGCGAGTCCGATGAGAACCCGATCTACACAGCCAACGTGATCGCCAACGAAAAGCTGATGGTGAACGGCGAGACGGTCGACGCCGGCACCATCACCAAGGAACTGATTGCCGATACCCTGCACGAGGCCGAGGAGGTCGAGGCCAACGTGGCGACCGGTTACCACGCCATCGAGTTCCTGCTGTGGGGCCAGGATCTGAACGGCACCGGCCCGGGCGCCGGCGCCCGTCCGGCCAGCGATTTCAGCACGGTGAATTGCACCGGCGGGCACTGCGAGCGCCGCGGTCAGTACCTCAAGGCGGCGACCGGGCTGCTGATCGACGACCTCAAGGACATGGTCGCCCAGTGGGCGCCGGGCGGCGAGGCCCGCGAAGGCCTGGTGAACGGTGACCCCGATGCCGGCCTGGCGACCATTCTGACCGGCATGGGCAGCCTCTCCTACGGCGAGCTGGCCGGCGAGCGCATCAAGCTCGGCCTCATGCTGCACGACCCCGAAGAGGAGCACGACTGCTTCTCCGACAACACCCACTACTCGCACTTCTACGACCAGCAGGGCATCATGAACGTCTACCTCGGCCACTATAAGCGGGTCGACGGCAGCACGGTGTCAGGGGCCAGCCTCTCCAACCTGGTCGCGGCGAAGGACGGCACGGTGGATCGCGAGCTGCGGGACAAGCTTTCCGCCGCCCAGGCCGCCATGCAGGCGATGGTCGATCGCGCCAAGTCCGTCGAGGCCTACGATCAGATGATCGGCGAGGGCAACGCGGAAGGGAACGCGGTAGTCGAAGCGGTGGTGCAGTCCCTGGTCGACCAGACCCGAGCCATCGAGCGCGCGGTTGCGGTGCTGGACCTCTCCACCATCGAGTGGGAAGGCTCGGACAGCCTCGACAACCCGAACGCCGTGTTCCAGTAAGCCCAGGGCGGCGCGCCCCGGCATGCCGGGGCGCGTCGGCCGAGTGATCGGAGCGATGCTTAAGTTCCGTACCGCATGCATCGTTGTGGTGCTTCTCGCGATCGGGCCGGCAGCCTTGGCTGCCGGCCCCATTGCTGAGCAACGCACGCCCGAGGAAGCGGCGCGCGTCGCGGCGGTGACGGCGCCGACTGAAGACTTCAGCCGGCCGGAGCCCTTCGAGGCGCTGCCCGGCGGCGCGGCGACCACACGCGCGCCGGCGAACGCCAACGCCTTTTCTCAGCCTTCCGCCAACATGAGTTTCGAGCGCGAGCTCGACTTCAAGATCGGCAACGGCCTGTTCAAGCGCCTCTGGGTATCGTCGCCGTCGTCGACCACCTCGGCGGACGGCCTCGGCCCGGTGTTTAACGCGCGCTCCTGCCAGCGTTGCCACCTGAAGGACGGGCGCGGCCACCCGCCGGCCTCGCCCGAGGATTCCGCCATCTCGATGTTCCTGCGGCTCAGCATTCCGCCGCAGGATGACGAACAGCGCGTTCTTATCGCCAGCGGGCGCGCCGCAGTGATCCCGGAGCCGACCTACGGCACCCAACTGCAGGACCAGGCGGTGCGCGGCCTGAAGGCCGAGGGCCGCATGGCCCTCCACTACGTGGAAGTGCCGGTGACCCTGGCCGACGGCACGGTGGTGAGCCTGCGCCGGCCCGCCTACGGCATTGCCGATCCCGGCTACGGACCGCTGCATCCCGAGGTTATGCTGTCGCCGCGCGTGGCGCCGCCGATGATCGGCCTCGGCCTGTTGGAAGCGGTTCCCGAGGAAGACATCCTGCGCGGCGCCGATCCGGACGACAGCGACGGCGACGGAGTCTCCGGGCGCGCCAACCGGGTGTGGGACAACGCTGCGGACAGGCTCGCGCTCGGCCGCTTCGGCTGGAAGGCGGGCGAGCCCGACGTGCTGCAGCAAAGCATCCATGCCATCAACGGCGACATCGGCATCTCGACGCCGGGCGCGCCGGCGGCGGCGGGCGACTGCACGCGGAACCAGCCGGCCTGCCTCGACGCGCCCGACGGCAACAGCCCGCATCTCGACGGACTGGAAGCCTCGGCCGAGATGCTTCAACTCATCGCCTTCTACAGCCGCAATCTGGCGGTCCCGGCGCGCCGCCATCTCGACGATCCGCAGGTCCTGGCGGGCAAGCAGGTATTCTACGCCAGCGGCTGTGCCGCCTGTCACCGCCCCAAGTTCGTGACGCGGCGCGACTCGCTGGGCGAAGAGCAGTCGTTTCAGCTTATCTGGCCCTACAGCGACCTGTTGCTGCACGACATGGGTGAGGGGCTTGCGGATCACCGTCCGGAGGGGCAGGCTTCCGGACGTGAGTGGCGCACCGCGCCGCTGTGGGGCATCGGCCTCACCGAGACCGTGAACGGTCACACCCAGTTCCTGCACGACGGGCGCGCGCGCAACCTGCTGGAGGCGATCCTCTGGCACGGCGGCGAGGCGGAAGCGGCCCGGCGCAAGGTGGTGGCCCTGGATGGCGAACGGCGCGCGGCGCTGCTGGCTTTCCTGCGGTCGCTGTAGACGGATCATCGAACGCCGGCGTGCCGGCACGAAGGAGACTGACCATGATTTTTGAGCGGCAGCTCAAGACGGCGGCAGCGGTGGCGCTGCTGGCCTGCGGCGGCGCCGTGGCGGTGCAGCCGGCGCCGGCTGCGGCGGCCGACTATGCCGCGCTGAACGCCGCAATCGTTGACGACTACGTGCTGCCGCGCTACGCGGCCTTCGCCGAGACGACCGCCGTGCTGGAAAGTGAACTGCGCAGGGCCTGCAGCGATGATGTCCTGCAGGCAGAGGAGGCGGCGGCTGCGTACAACGACGCGATGGATGCCTGGATGGCGGTGCAGCACCTCCGCTTCGGACCCGCCGAGCTGTTCCTGCGCAACGAGCGCATCGAGTTCTGGCCGGACAAGCGCGGCGTCGTCGGGCGCCATCTGGCGCAGATGCTCGCGGAGCAGAACCCCAAGGCGCTGGAGCCGCAAACCTTCGCCAGCGGCAGCGTCGCCGTGCAGGGCTTTCCCGCGCTGGAGCGCCTGATGTTCGACAGCGAGGCGTCGACCTGGGAGACGCCCTTCGGCTGCGCGGTGTCCGTCGCCATCGGCCGCAATCTCAAGGACATCGCGGCGGGCCTGCTGGCCGATTGGCAGGGCGGCGAGATCCACTACGCGCAGGTCGTCCGCAGTGCGACCGAAGGCAACGAGCGTTACTTCGATGCCAAGGAAGCCTCGCTCGATTTCGCCAAGTCGCTGCGCGGGGCGATCCTGCTGGTGCAGGACTACAAGCTGGGCCGGCCGCTCGGCGAACAACCGGAATCGGCGCGTGACACCCGGGCGGAATCCTGGCGCTCCGCGCGCTCCCTGCGCAACGTGCTGGTCAACCTGAAGGCCGCCCAGGCGCTCTATGAAGTCGGCGGCGACGACAGTTTCTCGGCGCAGGTGCGCCAACATCCCCAGGGCGCCGAACTGGACCGCGTCATCCGTGCCGCGCTGGAGCGGCTGATCGCCGCCGTCGAGGCGGAGCCCGCGTCGCTGGTCGCGGCGCTGAAGGCGCCCGATGGCTGGGACCGGCTCGATGCCATCCGCACCGAGGCGCGCCAACTGCTGGAGCTGATGGGGGGGCCGCTCTCCGAAGTCCTCGAACTGCCGATGGGATTCAACAGCTATGACGGCGATTAGGCGGCGCGATCTCCTCACCGCGGCGGCGGCGCTCTTTGCGGCCTGGCGGCTGCCTTTTCCGGACGGCGCGCAAGCCGCCGAGACCCGCTACTTCGTGAATGCCTGCTCCACGCAGGACGGCGGCACCCTGACCAGGGTGTTCGACGCGGCGGGTCACGTCGTCGCGACGCTGCCGCTGCCGGGGCGCGGCCACGGTGCCGCGCGGCGGCCGGGCGCACGCGAGGTCATCGCGTTTGCGCGGCGGCCGGGCCACTTCGCCGTCAGCTTCGATCCACTTTCCGGCGCAGCGGCGCGGCGTTTCGATGCACCCGAGGGGCGTCATTTCTATGGACACGGTGTGTTCAGCACCGATGGGCGCTGGCTGTTCGCCTGCGAGAACGACTACGACAATGCGCGCGGCTGCATTGGTGTCTACGACGCGACCGCCGGCTACCGGCGCGAGGCGGAGCTGGAAGCCTACGCCATCGGGCCGCACGAGATGGTGCTGCTGCGCGACGGCCGCACCCTTGCCGTGGCGAATGGCGGCATCCACACCCACCCCGGCAAGGGGCGAGAAAAGCTGAACATCGAGACCATGCAGCCTTCGCTGGCCTACATCGATTCAGAGAGCGGCGCGCTGCTGGAGGAATACCGTCTGCCGGCGGCGATGCACCAAGCCTCGATCCGTCACATCGCGGTGGCGCCGCAGGGGACCGTCGGCTTCGTCATGCAGTACGAGGGGCCGCGCAACAACCTGGTGCCGCTGGTCGGCTTTCACCGCCAAGGCGAGGCGGCGATCACCCTGCCGATCACCGAAGAGGCGACGCTGCGCGCCATGCGTCAGTATTGCGGCAGCGCGGCGATGGATGCTTCCGGGCAGGTGCTGGCGGCCTCGGCGCCGCGCGGCGGCACGATCACCTTCTGGTCGGTGGCCGAGCGGCGCTATCTCGCCAGCCTCTCCCTCGGCGACGGCTGCGGCGTGGCAGCCTCCGGCGAGGCCGGCGGCTTCATCGCCTCCAGCGGCTACGGCAAGCTGGTGCATCACAACGCGCTGAACGGCGAGACGCGCGCCCTCAATGATCCCGCGGCACCGGAAGTGGCCTGGGACAATCACATGCTGGCGCTGTCGATATAGCTTCAGATCTCCGTCGGGCCCTTGAGGTTCAGGCAGAGGCCGCTGAAGAGGGGCGGTCCGCTGGGCGCGGCCGGCGCCGGGCCGGCGTCCTCCAGGGTGACGGCGAGAGATTCCGAGGTCTTGATGGCATTCCAGCCATCCTCGCCGAGCGGTTCGCGCAGCACGTCACCACTGCTGACCTGCAGCAGCGGACGGGTGGCACCGGTCTCCTTTTCGATCGCCCAGACCTGGAAAACTTTGCCCTGGGCGGGCCCCTGGTAAGGCGTCAGGTCGCGCAGCGGTTCGACGGTAAGGCGCCAAGGCCCCTTGAAGGCGGTGACCACCAGCACCGGCTGGTTGGCCTCGTCCTCCAGCACCGCGACGTAGCTGGGCTGCACTTGTGCAGGCGCTTCGGCGATCTGCGGTGTGGCCGGCCGCGTCGCCTGGTAGCCGGCATAGGCAGTGACCAGCAGCGCAAGACAGGCGGCCGCCGCGCCGAAGGGTCGCCAGAAGGTCAGGCTGTTCCAAAAACCGCCGGCGGAGGTGGCGGCGGCCGGCGCCGCGGAGGCGGGGGCGATGCGCCGCTGCACGGCGCGCCAGACGTGGGCCGGCGGCGGCACCGCCGGTGTCGTGTCGTTCAGCGCGGTCAGCCGGTTCTCCCAGGCCTCGACCCGGCGGCGCAGGGCGGGCCGGCTGCGCATCAGCGTCTCAAAGCGGCGCCGCGCCGGGCCCTGCAGGGCTCCGGCCACATAGCCGCTGGCCAGCAGTTCCTGCAGTTCGTCGGATTCGTATCGCCTGGTTTCGCCGGTCATCGCTCGCCACCCAACTGGTCCAGGCAGTCGCGCACTTTCACCAGGCCGCGGCGGATCCAGGTCTTCACGGTGCCGACCGGGCGCTTCAGGCGGTCGGCGACCTCGGTCGGCGTCAGGCCCTGATGGTAGGACAGCAGGATGCAGTCGCGCTGCTCGTCGCCCAAGAGGCCGAGGCAGCCGAGCACCCGCTTCATCTCCTGGCTGGTTTCGGCCAGGGCGGCGGGATTGTCGGCGCTGGTGCGCGTGTCGCTATCAGGATTCCATTCCTCCTCCTGGGCGCGGTAATCCGCGCGCCGCAGCAGGTCGAGGGCCTGGTTGCGCACGACGTTGATCATCCAGGTCATCGGCCGGCCGCGGCTGGGATTGTAGCTGTCGGCATAGCGCCAAATCTTCACATAGGCCTCCTGCAAGGCCTCTTCGGCCCAAGCCTCCCGCCTCAATATACGCAGGGCAATGCCGAAGAGTTTCGCAGAGGTGGCATCGTAGAGCTGGCCGAAGGCCGCCTGGTCGCCCAGGCTGCAGCGGGACAGCAACTGCCCCAGAAGATCCGATGCGTCGCTGGTCGCCGTAGACTTCATGATTCCGCTCATGTGCTTCGTCCGGACAGACCGCTTTCCCGCCGGCGCGAGCGGGCCGTTTCGACCCTGAGGAAGACCCTGGTGGAAAATCTCGCGGGCCAGGCGTCTGGGGGCAACGGCGGGGGCACTGGTGTGAAGCTCGGTCGTGTGCAGGGCAAGGAGAGGCTGACTCCGGCCGGCGCTGGACTGTCTCAATGGGGCGGCGACTCGTGTTTCGGGAGTCTGCCTTCTCGGGGCAAGGATGACCAGGAAGAATGCGCGTCATACGGTCCGGCGCGGCGGCCCTTTGGCGCGCAGCGGCACCCCTGAAAATTGCGGAGATAGCGGCGGGCTACCTGTGCCGGGTGTGACCCCTTTGGGTAAGCGATGACGTAGTACTAAGAATTCGCGAATTTTTTAATCCGGGCTGAATCCCGGGCCGTTGCGCTGTGCCTTCCATGGCATTCCGTTTATACTCCGTCGCCAAGGACACAGGCTGAAATTCACATTCCCGAAAAGGCTTGGGGGAATGGCTACAATCACCGGACGTGAGGAACAGGCGCCATCACGCATGGATGCGACGCGCAAGATTCTCGCGCGACGGCGCAGGAACCTGTTGTTTCCGATACTGCTCTTGGTTGCGATCTGCCTGGTGGTGATGGCCGGGCTGTTGTATTGGAGCGCCGACTCCCTGACCCGGCGTGATGCCCTGGCCCAGGAAGACCTCGTCAAGTCCGTCGTGCAGATCCGCAAGGAGGGTCTGCGCCAGCTGGTGATCGACTATGCGTGGTGGGACGACGCCGTGGCCAAGCTCGGTGCCCAGCTCGACGAACGCTGGGCAAGGGAGGAAATGCCGGCTTACCTGCAGGCTAATTTCCACATCGCGGCGGGCTGGCTGATCGGCCCCGGCGGGCAGACCGTCTTCGCCTTTGAAAACGGCCGGGAGGTGGCGCCGGGCGCGGCACCCATCCTGCCGGAGGGTGTCGGCGAGATGGTCGCCGCCGCCCGTGGCGCCGCATCGATCGAAACGGTACCGGCTGCGGGCTTTGCGCTCTACAACCAGGAACTCGTCCTGGTCGGCGCCAGCCTCGTCGCCCCGGTCCACGAAGCCGGCGAGGCCGCCAAACAGAGCGCGCCGACCAATGTCCTCGTCTTCCTGCAGCCGATGGACGTGACGTTGTTCAACCGCGCCGGTGTCGGTGAGCACATCGCCAACCTGCACTTCCGGCGGGGCGGCGTGCCGACGGGCTATGTCGGCTGTCCGGTGCAGGGGGGGGATGGCGCCATGATCGGCAGCATCGTGTGGCGGGCGCAGCGTTCCGGCGACGATCTGCTGTGGAGCGTCGCACCGCTGCTGATCGTCGCCCTGGGGGCGGTCTGCCTGCTGCTTTTCCTCGCCATCAAGCGGGTGGACACGGTGGTGTCGCGCGAGGGCCGGCTGTCGATCTCCCTCTACCAGGAAAAGCAGCGGCGCTCGCAGAAATCGACCTTCGTTTCCATGGTGTCGCACGAGCTGCGCACGCCACTGCAGGCTATCGGCACCTCTGCCGACATGCTGGAGCGCTTCGGCGACCAGATGTCCGAGGCAGAGCGGCGGGAGGAAACCAAGACTATCCGCCGCGCGGTCAGCACGCTGGCGCGGCTGGTGGACGACGTCCTTATGATGGGCCGGGTCGAGGCGGCAGAAGACGGCCACGGGCGGGAGCCGCTCGATCTCGGCCGCTTCTGCAACGCCGTGTGGCGCGAAGTTTCCGTCGCCCTCCGAGCACGCCAGCAGATGGTGCTGCGGGACCGGATCGAGACGCCGCTGCCG
Organism: Pelagibius sp. 7325; assembly: GCF_037652055.1. Taxonomy (NCBI): domain Bacteria; kingdom Pseudomonadati; phylum Pseudomonadota; class Alphaproteobacteria; order Rhodospirillales; family Rhodovibrionaceae; genus Pelagibius; species Pelagibius sp. 7325. Next base: position 121,240 of record NZ_JBBKAH010000006.1, on the reverse strand, counting down.
GGGACCAGCGACGCCGCCCTGCATACCATCCTGTCGAACCTGATGCAGAACGCGATCAAGTACTCGCGCGGCGTCGGCAACATCGAGGTGGAACTGGCGCGCGAGGGCGGAGAAGTCGTCGTCGCGGTGACCGATTCCGGCCCCGGGGTGCCACCGGCCCTTCGCGAAGCGATCTTTCAGCCCTACTGGCGGGCGCGGGAGGTGGGGGGCATCACCGGGACCGGGCTTGGCCTTTCCGTCGCCCGCTCGGCCGCCCGCTCTCTGGGGGGCGACCTGACCGTCGAGGACGGCGCCCAGGGCCGCGGGGCCCGTTTCGTTCTGCGCTGGCCCCTGGCCGCATAGCCGCGGCGGCATGCCGCCGCCGGCATGACCCAGACGACATAGCCCGGAGCGACATAGCCCGGAGCGACATAGCCCGGAACGCGCGCGCTGGCCGCGGATGCCGCCCCGGCGTCCTAGCGTTGCAACCTGGACTCCCCTTAAGGTTGTAAATTCGCCGCGCAGTAACCTTAGAGTATAGTTCTAGAGGTTATTTCAATTTTCTACATGGTTAACAACTGATTCTGCCGGAGTCACTCCATGAATTGTGGGGAAAGTTGATAATTTACCAGTTTTGCGCGAATTTTTCCTTTGTGACTTCATAGCGATTTCGCATAGATTTCCCCGGGGTCATGGAATTCTCGATCAGTAGGGAGAACGGATGCTTGCTCATCAGACCATGGGGAAAGCCAGACAGGCGCACCCCGTAGACGTTCACGTTGGCGGTCGGGTCCGCCTGCGCCGAGTGTTTCTTGGCTACTCGCAGGAAAAGCTGGCCAACGCGTTGGGGCTGACTTTTCAGCAGATCCAGAAGTACGAGCGCGGTGCCAATCGCATCAGCGCGAGCAAGCTCTACGAGCTCTCGCGCATCCTAAGCGTGCCGGTGACCTATTTCTTCGAAGGGGTCGAGGCCGAGGGTGATGGCGGGGCGACCGCAGGCTCGGACGCCGGATCTGCGTCGTCAGGCAGCATCCATTCGTCTGACCCCGACTTCACCAACCAGCGTGAAACGTTACAATTGATCAGCTCTTACTATAGAATTCCTGATGCGAAGGTACGGGCTGAAGTCTTGTCGCTTTTGAAGACGTTGGGGCGCCCTGCCGAAGGCTGAACGCCCGGCAGGCGCAAGGGAGGATCGGACGGCGCACATCGAAGCGGGAACCCTGAATAGGATTCCGGCGCGGCTGCCAGCCAGCCGCGGGCGATCGTTCGTATACCTTATTTCCTCTGGTGGCCCGGTCTGCGCGGGCCGAATTTTCGTCAGTCTGTTGCGGTCTCCCAAGGGGCTTTCACGCCCCTTGGAGGCTGTAGCCGTGGCTGCAGGGCGGTCGTCCGGCCTCCGCCGGGGAGGCCGGCCATGAGCAGTCTGCCGGTAGCGGGCGATGTCGGCGGTTACGTCGAGTGGCTGGCCGAGGCCGGCAGCACGGCCGAGATCGGCGCCCGCCTGGAGGGCGTGCTCCAGCATCTGGGATTCGAGCGCTTCGCCTACGTCCATGTTCGCCCGCCGCTGGGCAAGAAGCTGCGCTCCTTCGTGCCGCCGGGATCGCGCAGCGGCAACCAGGTGCACGAGTTTCTCGCCACCCTGCCGGATGCCTGGGTCGACTATTATCTGGCCCGCGACTACGGCGATCTCGACCCGACCCTGCAGGTGGCCCTCGGCCGCCTGATGCCGTTCACCTGGCGTGAGATCGACGGCCGCAACGACCTGTCCAACGGTCAGCGCAAGGTTCTCAACGAGGCGCGCGACCATGGCATCACCAACGGTGCCACCATCCCGATTCACGGACCCGACGGCGGGTTGTCGACCCTCAGTGTCGTCAGCAACGTCAGCGAGCGCGTGTTTGAAGAGACCTTCCACCACGGGTTCCGCGATCTCATGTGGCTGGCGGTGAACACCCACGAAGCCTTCCTGGCTCTCGCTGCAGAGGCCGGCGAGGGGCAGCGGGTCCGCCTGACCGACCGCGAGCGCGACTGCCTGTTGTGGACCGCGCGCGGCAAAACCGCCTGGGAGTGCGGCCAGATCCTCAAGATTTCCGAGGAAACGGTGCTGTTCCACCTGAAGAACGTGAGCCGCAAGCTGGGCGTCTTCTCCAAACACCACGCCGTGGTCAAGGCCATCGTGCTGGGATACATCGTGCCCTAGCGCCCCGGCGCCTTTGCCCGACACCGCGTCCCGTGCATTTTCTTCGTTAGATCAAAACGTTAATCCCATCCCCCCATTTCTGGGGGGATGCTCCCCGCCGGCCTTGCCTGTCCAATCGTCTGCGAAGGCGATCGGAGGGGGTAACGACCGTGATCGACGTTGTAACACCAGACCTTTATGCGAACTACGCAGGTGATCTGCGGAGGATGTTCCGGCAGCGCTACCGCGTGTTCAAGCAGCGCCTGGGATGGAACGTGCCGGTGGCCGACGTCCCGGCGGGCGTGAGTACGGATGCCACCCTCGCGGATGCCACCTCCCCGGATGCCGGCTGCGAGGAGCGCGACGAGTTTGACGCGCTCTATCCGATCTACCTGCTGGCCTACGGCAGCGGCGAGGACGGGCTCATCGGCAGCTGGCGTTTCCTCCCGACAACCGGCCCCTACATGCTGCGCGACGTCTTTCCGCAACTCCTCGACGGCTCCCGTGCGCCCTACCATCCGCTGATCTGGGAAGGCAGCCGCTTTGCCGTGGAAGGCCGCGGCGCCCGCGGGCGCGCCAGCAGCGAACTGCTCTGCGCGGTGACCGAGACCTGCATCGCCTTCGGTATCCGCGAACTCATTACGGTCTACGACGCGCGCATGGAACGCCTGCTCCCGCGCCTCGGCTGCCCGCCGAAATGGCAATCGCAGGGCTACCGGATCGACGGCGCGCTGGCCTACACCGGCCGCTTCGACATGAACCACGCGACCCTGGCGAGCCTGCGCGCGGTTGGCGGCATTCAAGGCTCGGTCATCCGCAACGCGCCGTTCCTCCACGAGGCGGCGGTTGCCTAAACCTTCACTGCAAGGAGAATGAAATGTCTGACAACAACGATCCCATCGAACTGAAGCTCTGCGACCCGCTGCAGGACGCGGCTGCCATCAAGCGCTGCCTCGACTATTTGCGGATCGAAGCCGAGCGCACCGGCCTGCCTTTCGCCGCTCATCTGATCGGCGTCGCAGCCGAGGCGGTCTCGGATTCCATCGCCCTGTCTGAGAAGTCGATTGCCCGCATCGACCGCAACGGCGCCAACCAGCTTGCCGCCTCTGCCGGCGCGATGCACCAGCGCCACTAGGGCGCTCGCCGGACCCCGGGGGCCTGCGGGCCCCCCGGGGCCGCGACCGGATCCGAGGAAGGGATTGAGGGGAAAGTCATGAGCCTGGTCATCGATCATCTTTCCGCTGAAGACGCCGTCGGCCGCGATGCCGCCCGGCGTTCACGCGCCCTGCCGGCGAAGTCTGCTGTTCCGGCGAAACCCCTTGTTCCGGCAAAGCCCGCGGGCCACGCCCTGCTCGGCCACCTGCCGGAAATGAGTGCCGACCCTCTGCGCTTTTTCACCCGCATCGCGCGCGACCACGGCGACGCCGTGGAACTGCGCTTCGGCCTCGACAAAGTGCTGATGCTGAACAATCCGACGATGATCCGGCACGTGCTGCAGGACAACCGCCTGAACTACGAAAAGAGCAAGTTCTACGACGTCATGCGCTCGATCCTCGGCGGCGGGATCTTCCTCGCCGAGGGCGACGAATGGTTGTCGCAGCGTCGCACGGCGGCGCGCAGCTTTCAGGGGTGCCAGCTGCGTCGCATGACCGCCGAAATGCAGGGCGCGGTAGCCGACCTGCAGCAGCGCTGGCAAGGCATCGCGGCGCGCGACGGGGTCATCGACGTGATCCCGGAGATGATGCACCTCACCCTCGACATTCTCATGCGCACGCTCTTCAGCCTGCGCCTCGACCGCCAGCACGAGGGCGTGTTCGATGCCTTGACCGTGGTGCTGCGCGATGCCGAGCAGCGTATCTGGTCGCCGCTCAACGCGCCGCGCTGGCTGCCGACCCGGCGGAACCGGGCGGTGCGCGAGGCACTCGGCGTGCTCGACCGTTTCGTGCTCGGCCTCATCGCCGCCCGCCGTGCGGCTGCGCAGGTGAGCAATGATAGCCCAGAAGAAGATGGCCCGGAAAAAGATGGCGTGAACAGCGATGGCGTGGGCGACCTGCTCGACATGCTGCTCGCCAACCAGGGCGCGCGCAGCGACGATCAGCTCTGCAAGCAGATCCTGTCGATGATCCTGGCCGGGCACGAGACCACGGCCAACGCGCTCAGCTGGTGCTGGCACCTGCTGTCGCTGCATCCCGAATCCCTGCGCCGCCTGCGCAGCGAGGCGCAGGGCGCGCTGAACGGCCGCCTTGCCGGCTTCGCCGACCTGCCGGCACTGAAGTACACCCGCATGGTGTTCGACGAGACGCTGCGGCTCTATCCGCCGCTGTGGACCTTCTCGCGCACCGCCGTCGCCGACGATGTGATCGGCGGCATTCCGGTGAAGGCCGGCAGCTTCGTCATGATGAACATGTTCGCGGTGCACCGCCGGCCGGAGCTGTGGGACAATCCGGAAGGCTTCGACCCCGAGCGCTTTGAAGACGGCCAGGGTGCCGCCCAGCGCTTCGCCTATTTCCCGTTCAGCGATGGGCCCCGGACCTGCCTCGGCGAGCGCTTCGCCATTCTCGAATCGATGATCGCGATTTCGGGAATTGCCCAGCGGTTTGACCTCCAGCTTCTGCCCGGGCAGAAGGTGGAGCCGGAACCGATGATCACCCTGCGCCCGCGCGGGCCGCTGCTCATGCGGCTGCGTTCCGTGACGCCGGCCGCCTGACCGGCGGTTACACCTTACGAGGAGAAATGCCAGCCATGCCGGCGCCAGTCCTGGTCGCTCTGATGTACCTGGTGGGGCTCGGCATCGTCTATCCGTTCCTGCCGTTCCAGGCGCTTGCACTGGGTGCCACGCCGCTGCAGGTTTCCCTGCTGCTGGTCACCGACACCACCGTCATCCTGCTGCTGGCCCCGTTCTGGGGCCGCCTCAGCGATCAGCTCGGGCGGCGCCGGGTGATCTTTCTCGCGCTGTCGACGGGTCCCGTGGCCTGTCTGCTGCTGGCCTATGCCGACAGCCTGCTCCTACTGTTCGCCGCGCGCGCCTGTGCGGGCATCAGCAACGCCGCGATCCCGGTGATCCAGGCGCTGGTTGCCGACAGCACCTGTACACGCAGCAGGGTCAGCGGCATGGCGAATGTGAATTCGGCCTACGGCCTGGCCTTCATCATCGGTCCTCTGATCGGCACCGTCCTGCTCGGTGCCGGCGGAGACGACTACCGGCTGGCCGCCTACGGCGCCGGCGCTTTCTCGCTGCTGTCGATCCTGCTGACGGCGACGCTCCCGCGCGGATCCGCGCGCCGGCCGGTCAGCCGGGTCCGCTTCGTCGTCCTGCCGCCGCGCAGCATCGTTGCAGCGCCGCTCTGCCTCGCCCCAATTGCCATCATGGCCGTGCTGTCCTTCGCCTATGCCTCGATGGACTCAACCCTCGGCATGTGGTCGTCGCGGGTGCTGGAGTGGGATGCACGCGATGTCTCTCTGGCTTTCACGGCGGCCGGGCTCGCCGCGGTGTTCAGCCTCTGGGTGCTGATCCCGCTGTGCTGCCCGCGCTTCGGCGAGGCGTGGGTGACGGCAGGGGCCTGCACCGCGATGGTGCTGGGCATGGCGCTTTTCGTGCTGTGGCCAAACGACGTCGCGATCACCCTGGCCCTGATGCTGCTGGGTGCCGGCATCTCGGTGTGCCTCTCCTGCCTGCAGGCACTTCTCTCGAAGGCGGCGCCGGACACGGTGCAGGGCAGTGCCATGGGTTTCAACCACGCCGTCCTCAGTTTCGCGCGTATTCTTGGCCCGGTCTGGGGCGGCTTCGCCCTCGGCAGCCTCGGGACCGGCTGGCCTTACCTGACTGGCGCGCTGCTGGCCGCCGCGGCCCTGGCGATGGTGATGTGGATTTACCGGCCGCTGCCACGCGCACTGCCGGTTCAGGCGGCTCTGCGAAGGGAGTGATGCGATGTCGAACGTTGCCCGCTTTCTCGATGCCACCGCTGCCCGCCGGCCCGCCGGCAGGGCGCTGGTCTCCAATGGCCGCGGCTACAGCTTCGCGCAGGTTCTGGCGATGGCCAACCAGGTGGCCAACGGCCTGAAGGCGGCCGGCTACGGGCCGGGCAGCCGCATCGCGCTGGCCTGCGGCAACCGGCCGGGCTTTCTTGCCGCCTACTACGGTATCCTCAAGATCGGCGGCCTGGCGGTGGTGCTCAGCACCACGCTGCGCCAGCGCGACATCCAGTTCCAACTGGAAGACTCCGGCGTCGAGGCGCTGCTGACCTACGACGGCCGCGGCGACACGACCTACGGTGAGTGGGCGCTGGCCGCCGCCGAGGCGGTGCCGGCCTGCCGCCGCGCCTGGGTGATTCCGGCCGAACTCGACGGGCCCTCGACCATCGCCGGCGTGCCCGCCCTGGGCGCGCTGATGGCGGGGCAGTCCGACCGGGCGGCGACTCATGACTATGCCGGCGACGAGACGGCGGTGCTGCTCTACACCTCCGGCTCCACGGGACGGCCGAAGGGCGTCGAGCTGACCCAGACCAACCTGATTGCGCTGACCCGCATCAACCAGGGTCTGGCGCCGCGCGAAGACACCCGCGTGCGGCTCATCTCGACGCCGCTGTTCCATGTCATGGGCCAGGTCTGCGGCCTCAACCTCGCCATGCTGAACGGCGAGACGCTGGTGCTGGCCGAGGGTTTCGACCCGGCGCTGCTGTGGCGCCTCATGATCGAGGAGGCGGCGACCTACTTCGTGCACATGCCGATCTACTACCAGTACCTGCTGGAGCAGGCCGGCGGGGTCGACGAGGCCGCGGTACGGCGCAACCTAAAGCTCTGCGCCACCGGCGGCGCGCCGCTTTCGGCCGGCTTGTCGGACGCTTTCGAGGGACGCTTCGGCGTGCCGTTGGTCCCCGGCTACGGGCTCACTGAGGCGGCCTCCATCGTCGCCTGGGGCGGTGGAAATGGGGGCGGTGGCGAGCGCAGCCGGCGCGGCCTCTCGCCGACCACGGTGGGGCGGGTGGTGCCGGGCGTCGAGGTGGTGCTGGAGGAGGCGGGGCGGCCAAGTGCCGCGCCGGGTGCACAGGGTGAGATCCTGGTGCGCGGGCCCGGTGTGATGAAGGGCTATCTCAACCTGCCGGAGGAGACCGCGCGCACGCTTGCCGGCGGCTGGCTACGCACCGGCGACATCGGCCGCTTCGACGCTGCCGGACGGCTCGACATTCTCGGCCGTGCCGACGACAAGATCCTGCGCGGTGAGGAGCACATCTACCCGGCCGAGGTGGAGGCGGTGCTGAAGTCTCATCCGGCGGTCGCCGAAGCGGCGGTGATCGGCATCCCCGATGCTTACCTGGGCCAGGAGGCAAAGACCTTCGTGGTGCTGCGTCACGGCTGTGCGCTGGACGGCGGCGACCTGCTCGGCTGGCTTGCCCGCGAGTTGCCGGACGGCAAGTGCCCCGGCCTCGTCGAGTTCCATGCCGCCTTGCCGATGACCGCCACCGGCAAGGTGGCGCGCCATGAGCTGGTTAACCTTAACGACGCGGCCACCGCGCAGTAACGAATTCTACAGGACCAGCGGGCTAGCCTGACCTTCGCCGCCCAAGCCTTGTGAGCGAAGCAAAAAGGCAGGCCGACAGATGTACCGCAGCAACGTCACAATCAAGCGCAAGGAGCGTCGGCGCGACCGCCGCCGTCCGCTGCAGCTGGACGCACGCCTGGGCGGCCAGGAGGTCACGCTGACCGATCTCAGCGCCGCCGGCTTCGGCGTGGCCCTGGATGCCACCGACCGGCGGCCCTATGGTTTCCGTGCCGGCCAGCGCCTGCGCCTCGAGCTGATCCCGAAGGGGCACGATCCGATCGAATTCGCCGTGGAAATCGTGCGGCCGCTGGGTGAGAACGGGATCGTCGGCGGCGTCTTCCTGGGTCTGACCGACGCGGCCTACAACACCATCGAGTCGCTGCTGACCGGGCGCTTCAACCGGCGCCGCTGAGGCCGTCTCTCCCAAGGATGCCGAAGAAAGAGGTGCCCAAGAAAAGAGGCGCCGTCGCCGGCGCCCCTACGATACTTCGCCGTGTGGCTTTGTGCTTTCAGCTGCCCTGCGCGACTTGGGTGACTTCCAGCTGCGGCTTGCGGCTGTAGAAGATGTGGCGGCCGATGGTCGGGCCTTCGGCGAAGGCCTTGCGCCACACCGGCTTCACGTAGTCGGCGTGATACCACAGCGCGCCGCTGGAGGGATCCTCGGCGCGGCCCCAGTAGACCTGGCTGGCCAACTCGGTGGCTTCCGCCCAGGCGGTCTGGTCCTCGATCTCGTCCGGCTTGCCGTCGCAATACCAGGAGAACTGGCAGCGGTGCAGTACCTCGTCGGTGCCGTCCTGCACGACGCCGCAGACGGAGTCGGGGAAATACTGCGAGGCGACGCGGTTCATCACCACGTGGGCCACGGCCAGCTTGCCTTCCAGAGGCTCGCTGCGAGCCTCGAAGTAGATGTTCTGGGCCAGGCAGGTCAGCTCCTCGCGCAGCTTGCCCGGGTTCGGCGTGAAGCTCGCGGCAAGCTGATCTTCCAGGTCGAGGGTCTTGAGACCGACCTGGCGCACGTAGAAATGGTCGGGGTCGATGTCTTTCATGTCGACGGGGATGAAGCTCTGCGCGGTCACCCGGGTCCAGGAGTCATAGACCTGGTCGCTGGACGCCACGCCCGCCAGGGCGGCACCGGCGGCGATGCAGGCAAGCGGTGCGCTGATCGCCGAGCAGAGCGCCTTGGCGCTGAGCTCATGATGGTGGCCTTTGCTGTGGGGCCGCCCGGTCACCAGCTGGCGCGCCACGGCGAGCCAGCGATCCCGGTGCGGCCGCACGACGGCCAGCATGTGTGCAATCCGACTCATCTAACGTCCGATACCCTGTGAACTCTCTGCAGCGCGCGCCTTGCCTTCGGTCCGGGCTTTGCCAGTCTTCGTCGGGGTTTGGAACCTCTGGGTTCAGGCCCCGCCGGCCTGGCGTTAACGCCCGGTCTGGCGCTTCGTCCGCAGGGAAAGGTTTACACAATCTTAATCGGTCACATCAAGAAGAATCGTCTTATCTTTGAGCTAAATTCCCAGAAAATTCGAGGTAAATTAACTATTAATCTTATATATATTCAAAAAACAATAATGTACTTATCGGAAACAATGTTTCTTACTGTCGAATATACTTAGTTTTAGCTGCGCATCGAGTCGTTTATTACTTGTTAACCGTTGGAAATTGTCGACCGACCCCTAAGAATTCTCGGATTGATTACAGTTGATTTCGCGCCTGCGGCAGGACGATTCACGCCGTTTCTATTAGTGCTTTGGTGATTGAGTCTTGCCCCGGCGGTGAGTCCGGCGGAACCAATACTAAGGTCCCGGAGCGGGGGGCCGGCTGTCGGACGGCGAGACGGCGCTCAGTTCCGGCGATCCATCGGCGGCAAATTTGGGGCAGGCGCCGGAGCGCCTGCCGAGTCGCGGTCCAGGGTTGACCGAAAAGGTTAACAAGTTAACGGTGTCCCTCAGAGCCGATTGAGTGTCAGAAGGCGGTGGTCGCCGAGCCAAGCCTTGGCAAAGGCGGCCTTGGTCGCAGACTGGTTGCTGTCACCCGCGGCGACCTGGGCCTGCAGCAGGCCCCAGAGCGCCCATCCGTTGCGCGGGGCCTGTCCGAGCGCCTGCACGAACACTGCCACGGCGTCCTGGGCGCGCCCCTGCTGCAGCAGCACAGCGCCGAGTGTTTGGCGGACCGGGTAGTACCAGAACGGCGGCTCCATGTAGGGCATCGCATCCTGCAAAGCGATGGCCTCTCTCAGATGATGTTCGGCTGCCGTCAAGTTCGCACGGGACTGCTCGACGCGGGCCTCCACTACATGCTTGGCGATCGACAGCACCGTGCGGGCCGGCACGTACTGTGCTTCCAGCCCGCTCATGTCCGCATCCGCGATGAGACGATCGATCGCCTCAGCTTCGCGCAGCCCCGCCTCGCTGGCTCCCTCAGCAGCGAGCGCGACGCCCCGCGCGTAGTGCCAGAAGCCTTTTACGAAGGGGAACCGGTCTCCCGGATCGGGCAGGGCGAGCACGGTAGCCGGATCGCTGAACTGCGCATGGGCGCTGTAGGGCGCGGTCTTTATCGCCTGAACCCAGGCCAGTTCCTGCGAGACGTCGTCGGAGGTCACCGCGGCGAGCTTGTCTGCGCTGGCGAGCACGTCTTCAGCCACGCCGGCCATCTGCGCCGAGACGAGCAGGAAGTGCACATTGTGCGGATAGTAGCCAAAGCGATAGAGCGGGCTTGCCGCCTCGCCGGCCTGCCGCAGGAATGCTTCGTCGGCTGCGATGGCATCGCGGTTGACCTCCATCGAATCCTTGTGGCGTCCGATGCGCATATAGATGTGCGCCGGCATATGCGCGAGATGACCGGCGGCCGGCGCCGCGCCTCGCAGGCGATCGGCGACCGCCTCGGCATCTTCGGGATGGGCGGAGGCTTCCACCGCATGGATGAACAGGTGCGCCGCGCCGGCATGATCCGGATCGAGCTCGAGCGCCTGCTTCAGCGAGACGGCGATCTCGCGACCGCGGCCCTTCGGCGTGGTGCCATCGGCCTCCCAGTAGTCCCACGGCTGCAGGTTCATGAGCGCCTCGGCGAAGAGCACAAGAATGTTGGCGTCGCGCGGATAGTCTTGAGCGGCTTTTTGCAGGGCGTTGGCCCATGCCTTGTCCAGTGCGGTGCGATCCTCACTGGGATTGTCTGTATATCGAAGGGCCAGCGCCTCGATGAGCGCCTTCTCCTTGGCGCTGGTTCCCTGCCGCAGTGACATGGCCCGCTGAGCGGCGGCGAAGGCCGGTGCCACGGCTTCTTCGTGCATGCCGTCGTTGATGTTGGGGCCGAGCACCAGGGCCTCACCCCAGTAGCAGAGGGCGCAAGCGGGATCGAGCCGCTGGGCCTCCTGGAAGGCGCGCCGAGCCTCGGCGTGGTTGAAGGCCCAGGCGAGCCGCAGGCCCTGGTCGAAGTAGGCCTGTACCATGGTGTTGCCGGTGGTGATCGGCATCGTCATCACGCCGAGCCCGTCGTAGAGCGGTTGCGTGCCGGCGCCGCTGCCATCGGTGACTGCGGCGCTGATCCCCGGTTGGAAAACTTCCTGTCCGCGCTCGGGCGCCGCGGCGTCGTGGGCATGGGCAAGGGAAATTGTCGCGGTGCTGGCAAGCAGGGCCGCCGCGAGTGGACGCTGTAGGTGTTTGCGAATCATGGGTAAATTCCTTGTCTCTTGTCGTCAGAGGCAGACGCCGGGCAGTTGTCCGTACGGCTCCGCGGTCTGCGCAGGATTGAGCAAGGAGAGCAATAGCCCTGCGGCGTGTCGCGACGATGTCGCCGCGCCGCCCATTGGGTTTCAATTATGTCGGTTACCGAGCGCTCGCCGAAAGGCGGTGGGCGTCAGCGAAGGCCCTTGACGCTGCCAAGGGGGCTCAGGAGGGACTGGTGGATGCCGCATTCGGTTTTGCCGCTGCCGGCCCAGCGGCCGGCGCGCGAACCCGCCTCGCCACCGCTCTTGAAGGTGCAGGGAGCGCAGCCGATAGAGCCGTAGCCCTCCGCGCCGAGAGGATGGCGCGGCAGGCCGCGGTCGGCGAAGGCGGCGGCGATCGCGGCGGTGTTCCACTTGGCCAGCGGATTGACTTTGATGCGTGATTCGGAAGGCTCGAACAGGCCGATCTCTCCGCGCAGTCCGCCCTGGAAGCGCTTGCGGCCGTTGATCCAGGCGCTGAAACCGGAGAGCGCGCGCTCCAGCGGCAGCACCTTGCGCAGGCGGCAGCAGAGATCCGGATTGCGGCGCCACAAGGTACCGTCCTGATCGGCCCAGGCGAGATCTTCCGCGGCGGGCCCGATGCTCCGCACATCGGTAAGCCCAAGGCGCTCGATCAGCGCGTCGCGGTAGGCGAGGGTCTCGGGAAAGTGCTTGCCGGTTTCCAGGAAGATCACCGGCGTCGCCGGGTTCACCTGTGCGACGAGGTCCAGCAGCACCGCGGACTCGGTGCCGAAGGAGGACACTACGGCGATGCGGCCGGGAAAGATCTCATTGATGGCGGCATCCAGCAGCGCGGTGCTGTCCAGACCGCCGTAGCGCTGTTCCAGCAGGCGGGCGCGCTGGGCAAGGCGCAGGGCACCGTCCTGGTTCGCCGGTGGCCGCACGGCGAGGGAACGGCGGCCGACTTCGCCGGGGCGCATCGTCACGACTTCGCGCCGACGCGGCCCAGCACGCCGATGGACGCGCGCTGCCGGCCGGTCGGCTGGTAGGTGAAGGCGATCTCGCTGGTCGCATCGTGCCAGGCTTCCACGGCCTTCTCGTCCTTGACCTCGAAGGCGTCGAAGCCGCAGCGCAGCATCAGCTGGAACTGATCGCGCAGCACGTTGCCGACGGCGCGCAGTTCGCCGGTGAAGCCGTAGCGTTCGCGCAGCAGGCGCGCCGAGGAATAGGGACGACCATCGCCGAAACGTGGAAATTCCAGCGCGACGAGATCGAAGAGCGCGAGGTCGTCGGCGATCTGCGCCGGCGCCTGGTCGCTCTTCAGACGCAGCCCGAGGCGGCCGTTGTGGCCGCGCAGGCGCTCGCGCCGCTCGCGCCACTGGTCCAGCGTGACGATGACTTTGTCGCCGGGCCGCGCATCGGCATCGTCGGCCAGCGGCGTCCAGTCGTCGGTCACCAGGGCGCCATCCTTAAGCAGCGGCATAGAGCTTCTCCTTGAAGGGCGCATGACCGATGCGAGCCAGGGTGTCGTTGAAGCGCTCTCCGTCGCGGCGCTGCTCCAGGTAGGTGGCGACGATATTGTCCACCGCATCGACCACGTCGTCGTAGGAGAACGCAGGACCGATAATCTTGCCGACGGCGGCGTTCTCATCGGCGCTGCCGCCGAGCGTGATCTGGTAGAACTCCTCGCCGTGCTTGTCGACACCCAGGATGCCGATGTGGCCGACATGGTGATGGCCGCAGGCATTGATGCAGCCGGAGATCTTGACCTTCAGTTCGCCGATGTCGTGCTGGCGCTGAAGGTCGCTGAAGCGCTGGGTCAGGCGCTGCGCGACCGGGATCGAGCGCGCGTTGGCCAGGTTGCAGTAGTCGAGACCTGGGCAGGCGATGATGTCGGAGATCAGCCCGGCGTTCGGCGTGCCGAGGCCGTTGGCCTCCAGCGTCTCCCACACCTCGGGCAGGTCCGACAGGCGAACGTGCGGCAGCACCAGGTTCTGCTCGTGGCTGACACGGATCTCGTCATGCCCGAAGCGCTCGGCGAGGCCGGCGACCACGTCCATCTGCTCGGCGCTGGCGTCGCCCGGCGCCTCGCCCTCGGGCTTCAGCGAGACGGTGACGCAGGCATAGCCGGGCGCGCGGTGTGCCGTCACATTGGTGCGGACCCAGCGGGCGAAGGCGCGGTCCTCGAAGCGGCGCGCCTCGAACGCTGGCTGGTTGGCATCCAGCGTCTCGAAAGCCGGCGGCGCGAAGTATTCCTCGATGCGCCGGATCTCCTCGGTGGGCAGGGTGAGAGCACCGTCCTTGACGTGCTGCCACTCGTCCTCGACCAGGTCCTTGAAGGTCTCGGCGCCGGTCTGCTGCACCAGGATCTTTATGCGCGCCTTGTAGAGATTGTCGCGGCGGCCGAGCTGGTTGTAGACGCGCAGGATCGCTTCCAGGTAGCTCAGCAGGTGCTGTTTGGGCAGGAACTTTCGGATCGACGTACCGATCACCGGGGTACGGCCCATGCCGCCGCCGACGATCACCTCGAAGCCGACCTCGCCGGTCTCGTTGCGGCGGATCTGCAGGCCGATATCATGGAAGCGCACGGCGGCGCGGTCGTTCGGCGCGCCGGTGATGGCGATCTTGAACTTGCGCGGCAGGAACGTGAATTCCGGGTGCAAGCTCGACCACTGGCGGATGATCTCCGCATAGACGCGCGGATCCTCGATCTCGTCGCCGGCGGCCCCGGCGAAGTGATCGGCGGTCACGTTGCGGATGCAATTGCCGCTGGTCTGGATGGCGTGCATCTCGACCTCGGCCAGCTCGTCCAGGATATCCGGCACGTCGTCCAGCTTCGGCCAGTTGTACTGGATGTTCTGGCGCGTGGTGAAGTGGCCGTAGCCGCGGTCATACTTGCGCGCGATATGGGCCAACTTGCGCAGCTGGCGCGCTGACAGCGTGCCATAGGGCACGGCGACCCGCAGCATGTAGGCGTGCAGCTGCAGATAGAGGCCGTTCATCAGGCGCAGCGGCTTGAACTCGTCCTCGGAGAGCTCGCCGGCGATGCGGCGCTCCACCTGGCCGCGGAACTGCTTCACGCGCTGGCGCACGAAGGCGGCATCGAACTCGTCGTAGCGGTACATCTCTCAATTATCCTTTTTCGCGGCGCGCTGGGGCGCGCTGATCAGGCGGCGCGGCTGCGCGCGTCGTTCTCTTGCTGTCGGTAGTCGGCGCGCACGGTCGGGCCGGCGGCACGGATGATCTCGCGGGCCGATAGCGGCTGCAGGATGCCGTCGACCTCGCTGACCTCCATGGCGTAGGGCGCGACGATCCTGCGTGCGGCGACATCGGCGGCGGCCTCAGCCAGCATCGCATCGATCGCCGCCGGGTCTCTGCTGGCGCGGCTTTCGTTGAGGTGGATCGACCACTTGCCGGAATCGGTCAGGTAGACGACGTCGCCCTCGCGCAGGCGGTTGGCGGTGACGATCTTCAAGCTGTCGGTCTTCTTGCTCATGGCGGCGGTCTCTATCCTTTGATCAGCGCTTATCAGACAGCGATGGCGCGCTGCAGTTCGGCGGCCAGGCGGGCGGCGGCATCGGCTTCCGCCAAATCGGCTTCGAGGGCCTGACGCGCGACCTCGCCGATGACGATGAGGGCGGGGCCGGCGATACCCTCGGCGTTCAGGCGTTCGCCCAGGGTCTCCAGGCGCGCGGTGACGACCCGCTGCTCCGGCCGGGTGCCGTTCTCGATGACCGCCACCGGCGTGCCGGCGGCAAGACCGTGCTCGATGAGCCGCGCGGCAACCGTGGCGGCGGTTGAGACGCCCATGTAGACGGCCAGGGTCTGCTTGCCGCTGGCGAGGCTCGCCCAGTCGAGATCGGGTTCGCCGTCCCTGGCATGTCCGGTGAGAAAGGTGACGGCCAGCGCGGTACCGCGTAGAGTTAGCGGAATGCCTGCGGCGGCGGCGCAGCCGGCGGCAGCGGTTACCCCCGGCACCACCTCGACGGCGATGCCGCGGGCCTTGAGATAGTCCATCTCCTCGCCGCCGCGCCCAAAGATAAAGGGGTCACCGCCCTTCAGGCGCACCACCCGCCTGCCGGCCAGGGCGTGCTCGGCCATCAGCGCATTGATCTCGTCCTGGGTCTTGGCGTGGTTGGCCTTGGACTTGCCGACGTAGATGCGCTCGGCGTCGCGGCGCGCGTAGTCGACAATCTCCGGGCCGACCAGCTTGTCGTAGAGCACCACGTCGGCTTCCTGCAGCCGGCGCAGCGCCTTGAAGGTCATGAGATCGGGGTCGCCCGGCCCGGCGCCCACGATGGCGACGGAGCCTGCCTCGGCCATCTGCGCCGCGCGGCCGTTGACGAGACTCAGCATGGCCTCACGCGCGCCGACCTCGTCGCCGGCCAGCACCTTGTCGGCGACCGCCCCGGTGAAGAAGCGCTCCCAGAAGCGGCGGCGCTGCAGGCCGTCGCCGATCTGCGCGGCGACGGCGCCGCGGAAGGCGCCGGCGAAGCGGGCGAGGCGGCCGAGGTTGGCCGGCAGCAGGGATTCGAGACGCTCGCGGATCTGGCGCGCGAGAATCGGTGCGTCGGCGCCGCTGGAAATGCCGATGACCAGCGGGTCACGGTCGATGATGGCCGGCGTGATGAAGGTGGAGAGGTCCGGGCGGTCGACCACATTGACCGGCACGCCGCGGGCCTGGGCTGCGGCGGAGACGGCATCGTCGACGGCATCAATCCCGGTGGCGCCGATCACCAGGGCGGTGCCGGCAACGTCCCCGGCCTGGAACGGCCGGGCGTGCCAGGTGAGCGCGCCCTCGCGCGCCAGCCGGGTGATTTCCGCATTGGCCTCGGGAGCCACCACGACGACACGGGCGTCCGCCTTTAACAGCAGACGCAGCTTGCGCGCGGCCAGCTCGCCGCCGCCCACCACCAGGCTGGGACGGATCGAGAGGTCGTGAAAGGCCGGAAAATACCGCATGCGACGCCTTCCTGGTGTTGGCCGGGCCTGTGGCGCAGGTCGGGCCGGGTGTTGATCCTCAGGTTCCGCGGCTTTTGGGGCCGCGATGGCCGTGTGCTGCCAATCTGCAGGACGGCCTCCTTTCACAATGAAGCTAGGGAGATTGGCATTATTTGTCCAGATAGAACTGTAAAAATAATTTCTATAACAAAATATTAGTGTAAATATGAGGTATTCCGATGTCCGGCTGGGATGGGCGCCTTGGCGGATGACAGGGGCGGCGCATCTGCCGTATCAAGGGGGAGAGCACTGTTCCCGGGAGTCGTCCTCATGTTCTTTTCCCCGCGCCTCGGCCTGGCGAGGGCCCTCACAACCGCGGCTGCGCTGATGGTCATGCTGGGGGGCTGTTCCTTCGCGCCGTACCGGGTCGTGGGTTCCGACGCCGCGGCCGACGCCGCCGCGGCGCAAGGTGCGGACCTGCTGCCGCGGCTGCGGCCGCTCGCCCTCGGCATCTGCTACAGCCCGGCGTTCAATGATCTGGCGGAGGTCGAGGCGGAGGCCGTCTACCGCTGCGACGGTGGCCGGCTGGAAAAGATCGACGAGGATGTCTTCTGGAACGGCTGTTCGATGAGCCAGCCGAACCGCATCAACTACATCTGCTATCCGCCCGACAAGGCCAAGCGGCTGAACTAGAACGTGGCCGTGGCGCTGCAGCCTTCGGCCAGGGCTCGCCTGTAGACGAGTTCAGCGGCGACCAGATCCTCCATTGCTATGCCCATCGCCTTGTAGACCGTGATCTCCCGGTCGTTCTCGCGCAGGGGCCGCTTGCCGAGCAATGCGTCGCCGAGGCGGATGGCATGGGCCGGGTGGATGTCCTTCAACTCCCCGCAGCCGACCGGCGGAGCCTCGAAGGCGGCATCGTCTTCAACATAGAGCTTGTGGTCCCGCGCCAGGGCGATGGGCAGTTCGCCCAGGGGAGGTGCGTAACCGACCGAACTGATGTGAGTGCCCGGGCGAACCCAATCTGCCTCGATGACCGGCTGATAGGCATGGCTCGCCAGGCAGACGACATCCGAACGCCGCACGGCGGCCTCCACATTGGCAACGGCGGTCGCTTTCCGATTTCTGGCGGCCAGTTTCTGCGCATCTTCGAAGTGAAGCGAGGCGACGAGGATTTCGTCGAAGTCGCGCACCAGGGGCAAAAGCTTCAAGTGCTCGCGCGCCTGAACGCCGGCGCCGACGATGGTAGCCACCCTGGCGTCCGGCCGGGCGAGGTGGCGGGCGGACAGCACGGCGGCGGCGGCCGTGCGGATGCCGGTGATGTAAGTTCCGTCCATCAGGCATAGCGGCACGCCGGTGGCCGCGTCGAAGAGGTTGATCATGGCCAGGTGGTTGGGCAGGTCGATTGCCAGATTTCCTTCAAAGACACAGACCATCTTCACCATGATCGGGCCGCCGGCCTTCCAGGCCGGCATGGACAGCAGGAAGCCGCTGTTCGGGACCGTGATGGCGGGGCGCGGAGGTGTCTGTATCTCGCCCAGGGCCAGCGCCCGGAAACCGTCGGCGAGCCCGTCCAGCAGGGCCCCGGGATCGAGCAGGCGCGCGACCTCCGCTTCGCTGATGGTCATAACTTTTAAGGCGCCCTTGCTGATCTCCGCAGCGCTCCTCGCTGTCCGTTCCGCCTGCTTCGTCATCACGCTCTTCCTTCAAGGTAACGTTTTTTGCGGCTGTATTCCGCCTGCTGCAGGCATTTTGCGTTTGACCCACAGGCCGCCGCAAATGACTCTGGTGCAGATACTCATTATCTGAAGTAATGGAATGGCACGGGCGCTCCTGCCTCCTTTTGCCGCTCTGCGGGCTTTCGAAGCGGTGGCAAGAACGCTGAGCTTTACCCGTGCGGCCGAGGAACTCGGCGTCACCCAGGCCGCCGTCAGCCGTCAGGTGGCCCTCCTGGAGCGGGACCTTCGAGTGCGCCTGGTTGAGCGGCGGGCCCGTCACAACGAGTTGACGCAGGCGGGCCACCGGCTCGCCACCGCCCTCCACGAAGGCTTCGACGGTATCGCCGGCGCAGTCGCGGCGGTGTCGTCGCGCCCGGCCAAGACCATCGTAACGGTCAGCGTGGCCCCCTATTTCTCCGCGTGCTGGCTGACACCCCGCATCATGCGTTTCGTCCAACAGCATCCGATGATCGATCTGCGCCTGCATCACGCCTATCAGCCGCCGGACTACCGGCATGACCTGATCGACCTCGGCATCAACTGGGGCGAGGGACATTGGCCGGGCGTCACGGCGGAGCCGGTGCTCGACGGCGCGCTGACACCGCTCTGTTCGCCGGTTTATCTGCAGCGCTACGGCGACCTGCGGCGGCCCGACGACCTGCTGCGGCATCGCCTGTTCTATGAGTTCCAGGTGGAGGACTGGTCCGCGTGGTTCGCCGCCGCCGGCGTGGCGCTCGTAGGCGAGCCCGATGCAACGCGCCTGGACGATTCCAGCGCGCTGCGGCGGGCGGCGCTGGACGGCCATGGCGTTGCGCTTTTCTTCCGCGCGCTCGCGCAGGAGGATCTCGCCGTCGGCAGCCTGGTGGAGCCTTTCGACTGTGCCGTGGATACCGGAAGCCGCTACTACCTGAACTATCCGTCCGGGCGCGACCTCACCGCCGCTGCTAAAACCTTTTGCCGGTGGCTGCGGGCGGAGGCCGGCACGGCGGTCCAGGGGAGAGGGTCGTGAGACAATGGCCCCTCCAGGCCGCACCTCAATCTGTGATGCAAAAACACAGTTGAATCACGGGGCCGGGGGGTCGCCTTCGGCAAGTTCATCCGGCCCTGATCTGCCCCGAGCGGCACTACACCGGCGCCATTCTGCCTGCACCTCGGGATCGCTTTCCTCGACCCCATGGTGCTGCTGCAGTGCCAGAAGGCTATCGGCCGGCAACAATCGCCCCAGCGCCCAGACCGCCATGGCGCGCACCAGCGGCGAGGCGTCGTCCAGCAGAGTCTCGGCGCGCGGCACCAGGTGTGGTTCGGCACTGTTGCCGATGGCGATAAGGACGTTGCGGACGAAGCGGTCGCGGCCGATGCGCTTGATCGGAGACCCGGCGAAGACGCGGCGGAAGCCCGCGTCGTCGAGTTGGGCGAGGTCGGCCAGGCGCGGCGCGGTCAGCTCGGCGCGTGGCAGGAAATTCGGCTCCGTCGTGCGCTGGGCGAACTTGTTCCACGGGCAGACGGCGAGACAGTCGTCGCAGCCGTAGATGCGATTGCCCATGGCGGCGCGGAATTCGCGCGCGATGTGCCCCTTGTGCTCGATGGTCAAGTAGGAGATGCAGCGCCGCGCGTCGAGCTTGTAGGGGCCGATGAAGGCCTTTGTCGGGCAGACGTCGAGGCAGCGCCGGCAGGAGCCGCAGTGATCCTCCTCCGCCGCATCGGGCGCGAGTTCGAGGTCGGTGAAGACCTCGCCGAGGAACAGCCAGGAGCCGAGCGCTTGGGACACCAGGTTGGAGTGCTTGCCCTGCCAGCCGAGCCCGGCGGCCTGGGCGAGGGGCTTTTCCATCACCGGCGCGGTATCGACGAAGACCTTTACCTTGGCGCCGTGACCCTCGTGCAGCCAGCGCGCCAGGGCCTTGAGGCGCTTCTTGATGAGATCGTGGTAGTCGGCGTTGCGCGCGTAAACGGAAACCGTTGCGCGGTCATGCCGATCGAGCAGCCCCATGGGATCGGCCGCGGGACCGTAGTTCTGGCCCAGCACGATGACCGTCCGTGCCTCGGGCCACAGGGTCTGCGGGTCGGCGCGCCGGTCGGCAT
This sequence comes from Pelagibius sp. 7325, assembly GCF_037652055.1. Classification (NCBI taxonomy): domain Bacteria; kingdom Pseudomonadati; phylum Pseudomonadota; class Alphaproteobacteria; order Rhodospirillales; family Rhodovibrionaceae; genus Pelagibius; species Pelagibius sp. 7325. The sequence goes on along the minus strand of NZ_JBBKAH010000006.1, from coordinate 101,141 downwards.
GGGCGGCCAGCCAGTCCATATCGCCGTGGCAGCCTTCGGCCAGGAAGGCACGGAACTCGGCGCGCGCGGCCGGCGCCACCTCGGCACGCGCGAATCCGACCGCGTCAAAGCCAATTTCCAGCGCCCGGGCACGGATCGCGGCCTTGATATCGCTAGAGGGGGGCGATGTCGCCTTCCGCTTGCTGTCGCTCGAAATCGGCAACGAAATCCTCCAAGCGGCCGCCTTCGATGGCCGCGCGCAGACCGGCCATGATCTGCTGATAGTAGTGCAGATTGTGACGCGTCAGCAGGATCGGACCAAGCATCTCCTTGGCCTTGAAGAGGTGATGCATGTAGGCGCGGCTGTAGTCGGCGCAGGTCGGGCAGGGGCAATCGGGATCCAGCGGGCGCGGATCATCGCGGTGGCGCGCGTTCATCAGGTTCAACACCGCCCGGCGCGTGAAGGCCTGGCCGGTGCGCCCGCTGCGTGTCGGCAGCACGCAGTCGAACATGTCGATACCGCGCTGCACCGCGCCGACGATGTCAGCCGGCTTGCCGACGCCCATCAGGTAGCGAGGGCGGTTCCTCGGCAGATGGGGCACTGTGGCGTCGAGAGTCTCGAACATCGCCTGCTGGCCCTCGCCGACGGCGAGGCCGCCGACCGCATAGCCGTCGAAGCCGATGGCCTTCAAGGCCTCTGCCGAGCGGCGACGCAGCGCGGGATAGACGCTGCCCTGCACGATGCCGAACAGGCCATAGCCCGGCCGCCGGGTGAAGGCTTCCTTGCAGCGCGCCGCCCAGCGCATGGAGCGCTCCATTGACTCCTCGGCGACCGTCTCGGTCGCCGGGAAAGGCGTGCATTCGTCCAGCACCATCGTGATGTCGGCGTCGAGCAGTTCCTGGATCCGCATGGCGCGCTCGGGCGTGAGGTTGTGCGGCGTACCGTCCAGGTGGGAGCGGAAGGTGACGCCGTCCTCGGTGATCTTGCGCAGCTCTTCCAGGGACATGACCTGAAAGCCGCCGGAGTCCGTCAGGATCGGCCCCTGCCAGTTCATGAACCTGTGCAGGCCGCCCAGCGCGGCGACGCGCTCGGCGCCAGGGCGCAGCATCAGGTGATAGGTGTTGCCGAGGATGATCTCGGCACCGGATTGCTTCACCTGCTCCACCGTCAGGCCCTTCACCGTACCGGCGGTACCGACGGTCATGAAGGCCGGCGTGTTGACGATGCCGTGCGCGGTGGTCAGGCGTCCGCGCCGCGCCGCGCCGTCGCTAGCCAGCAGTTCGTACCCGAGTCCGAAATCACGCACGATCCGTCTCCGGCTCCAGCAGGCAGGCGTCGCCATAGGAATAGAAGCGGTAGCGCTCAGCGATGGCATGGGCGTAGGCCGCTTCCATGCGGGCCTTGCCGGCGAAGGCGCAGACCAGCATGAAGAGGGTCGAGCGCGGCAGGTGAAAATTGGTCATCAGCAGATCGACGCACTTGAAGCGGTAGCCGGGCAGGATGAAGAGGCGGGTCTCGCCGGTGAACGACGCGATGCTGCCGTCCGCCGCGGCGACGCTCTCCAGGAGGCGCAGCGAGGTGGTGCCGACGGCCACCACGCGCCCGCCGGCGGCACGCGTGGCGTTCACCGCCGCGGCGGCCTCGGCACCGATCTCGCCCCATTCGCTGTGCATGGCGTGCGCCCCGACGTCCTCGGTCTTCACCGGCAGGAAGGTGCCGGCGCCGACATGCAGGGTGACGGTGACGCGCTTGACGCCGCGTTCCTCCAAGCGCTGCAGCAGCGCTGGCGTGAAGTGCAGGCCGGCGGTCGGCGCGGCCACGGCGCCCTCGCGGCGGGCGAAGACGGTCTGGTAGTCGTGGCGGTCGCGCGGGTCGCCGGTCTTGTCGCGCTGGATGTAGGGCGGCAGCGGCATGATGCCGTGCGCCTCCAAAGCCGCCAGCAGGGCGTCGTCACGCCGGTTGAAGGCGAGCGTCACCTCGCCGGCGTCGCCCTTGCCGGTCACCGTGGCGATGAACGGGCCGTCGGCATCGGTCGCGAAGGCGATCTCGTCGCCGGGGTTCAGCTTACGCGCCGGCTTGGCGAAAGCCTTCCATGTCGCTCCTCGGCGGGTGGGGTCATCCACGGCCTGGTGCAGGGTGACCTCGACACCGGCGGTGCCGCGCCGGCCGGCCAGGCGCGCCGGAATCACCTTGGTGTCGTTGCTGACCAGCAGGTCGCCCGGCCGCAGCAGGTCCGGCAGGTCGCCGACGCGGCAGTCGGCCAGGCCTTCGCCGACATGCAGCAGGCGGGCCCGGTCGCGCGGCTCGACGGGGCGCTGGGCGATGAGATCGCGCGGGAGGTCGAAATCGAAGTCGCCAGTTCGCATGGGCGGCTGCTTGGAGGGTCCCATTGGGGTTTGCATGGGGGCAGGCTCTACCACCGCGCCGGCGGCAGGCCAAGCCGCCTCATGGCCTTTAGGTCTGGCGGCGCCCGTCAGTCGGCCGGCGGCAACAGCGGGATCGGGTCGCCGGTCTCGACGGCCGGACCGGCTGGTGCCGATCGGCTGTAGAGCCTGTCGGCGATGGTCGGTACCCGCACCTCGGGCGCGCCGCCGATATAGGCGGTTTCCGCCGGCGGCAGCGGCGCCTGGTCGACGGCTGCGCCGCCGCCGGCGTAGTCCGACGCCCGGTAGGTCAGCAGCCGGCTGCCTTCGATCACGTAAACGACGGCCGGGACGCCTGCCGGGACGCCGGTCGGGACGAATGCCGGCGCGGCCTCCAGCGCCGAGGCCGGCGGCGCGGCGGTTTCGAGGGGCGGCGGCTCGGCCTGGCCCGCCGCGGCATCGGGGCGCCCCGTGGTGCCGAAGGTCCGCGCGTAGACATCGCTGTAGGGCGATCCCGGGGAAGCGGCGTAGGTGGGGGTGAAGACGGCGGCGTCCTGGGCGCCAGCGGAACCGGCCGGCAGGGCCACCGCTAAGGCCAGGGCGAGGCGGGCGGCGGGCCGGCGGTGCGCGATGGGCGCCGCAAGACCGCTTGCAGCCGCGCGCGCGTCCTCGCCTGGCACTCGTCGGATCATGGCTTTCTCTACCGCTGTGCCGCCGAGGCGGCGGCGTGCGAGAGCATTTAGCGGCCCGGACCCGCCGGCGTCCAGCGGCGATTGCCCCGGATCGGCCGGCCGGACACAGCGCTAGTGAAGCGATTCCGCCGTGGCATCCTGATCGCCGACCGTCCGCACCAGGGCGTAAATCTGGCGCCGGACGCTGGGGTCGTTGATCCGGTTGTAGGCCTGGATGAGCTTCAATGTATCGCTCTTGCCGAGCAGATCCTGCATGCCCTCCTCGGCGGCGGCTCCGGCCTCGCTGCGCACGTCTGCGGGGTTGGACGCTTCGCCCTGCGGCGTCAGTCCCTGGTAGAAGTAGGCCACTGGTACGCGCAGCACCCGCGCCAGATGAAACAGGCGGCTGGCGAAGATGCGGTTGGTGCCGCGCTCGTACTTCTGGATCTGCTGGAAAGTGATGCCGAGCGCGCGCGCCAGGGTTTCCTGGCTGAAGCCCATGGCCAGGCGGCGCAGGCGCAGGCGCGATCCGATGCAGATGTCGATGGGATCCGGGGAAGCAAGAGGTTCACTGGGTTTTTCGGTCACTCTGGATCTCTTTGGTTATTGTTGTTCGACCCAGCGGCGATGGGTAGGAACTCGACATAGCGGAGAAGTTGAATCAGAGCCCAGGCTTAGCGCAAAGCCGCCAGGCCGATCAAGCGCGCGAAATGATCAGAGGAGAACTGATCATCGTGCTTACAGCCTGCGCGCGCAGATTCCGTGCAGGTTGATCAGTAAAGGGGGTAGGCCCTAAATCTCGGACTTGCGCCAGAAAGCGCGCTCATCAGCCGATGCTGCCCCGCAGGGGCGCTCACGGGTGCCGTCCATCGCCGCCGGCAGGCTGCCGGCGTTCTGCGCGAATAGGTCGCGCAGCGCGCGCAGGATGGGGGCAACGTCGGTACTGGCGACCGAGTAGTAAACGGTCTGCGCCGAGCGGCGGGTCTTCACCAGGTTGTCGCGGCGCAGCTTGGCCAGGTGTTGGGACAGTGCCGACTGGCTGAGGCCCACCAGCTTGCACAGTTCGGTCACCGAATGCTCACGTTCCGAGAGGTAGCAGAGGATGGCCAGACGCCGCTCGTTGCCCATCGCCTTCAGCAACCGGCTGGCTCTTCCCGCTGTCAGCAATAGAGGACCATATGGCATGGAGGTGATACTTGTTCGCGAACAGTGATGGTCAAGGCCCCCTCGATCTTTTTTGCGCCAGACGATATCTATGGGCCTGCAGTCCCTGAGAGCTGCCCGCCGGCGGGCAGCGTTGGAAGCAGGAAGCCTGAGGGAGCCCCGGAGAGCCGATGACGACCACTGTATTGGATGCAACTGGCCTGAAGTGCCCCTTGCCCGTGCTGCGCGCGCGCAAGGCGATGAAGGGCGTGGCTGCCGGCGATCTTCTTGAGATCAAGGCAACCGATCCGGGCGCCGTTAAGGATTTCCAATCGTTCTGCGAAACCACCGGCGACGAGCTGGTGGAGTGGCGCGAGGATGGCGGGGTCTTCGTCTTCCGTATCCGCAAGGCCGGGTGAGCGCCGCCTATCGTTCTAGGAGCCTTCCTCGACCTTCACCGGAATGCCGGGGCGCAGGCGCTCGTTGCCGCGCACGACGACAAGGTCGCCGGCGGCGAGGCCCTCGACCACTTCGAAGCGGTTGCCGACCGCCTCCCCGACGATGACCTTGCGCGAATCCGCGATCCCGTCGGCGACGATGAAAACGATGGTGTCGCCTGAGCGCTGGATGACGGCGTCCTTGTGCACCGAGACAACCTCGCGCGGCGCGCCGAGCGGCACCTGCAGCGTGGCCGACTGCTCGTTGGCCAGCAGGCCGGCGATGCCGGCGGCCGCGGCGCCGAAGTCGGGCGTGAAGCGCACGGCGCGCGTGCGCGTCAGGGGGTTTTCGTCGGGGATGATCGCGCGCACCGTGGCCTTGAAGGTGATGCCGTCATCGAGCCTGCCGTCCAGCACGGTGCCGGGGGTAAGGCCGGGCAGGCGGTTGGACGGCACGTCGGCCTCCACCTCCAGGCTGTGGTCGGCGATCATATTGACCAACGCGTCGCCTTCGCTGACATAGGCCCCCGTTTCGCTGAGGCGGCGCGAGATGACGCCGTCGTAGGGCGCCTTGATCTGCGTATAGTCGAGGTTGATCTCGGCGAGGCGCAGGAGGGCGCGGGCGGAAGTCACCGAGGCTTCGGCCTCCCGCGCCCCGGCCTCGGCGATGACGACCTGCTGACGCACGTCGTCGAAGCGCGCCTGGCTGAAGGCGGCGGACTTCTTCAGGCCTTCGATGCGTTGCAGCTCCTGCCGTGAGAGGGCGATCTCGGCCTTGCGCGTGTCCAGTTCGGCGCGCGCCAGGGCGAGGCCGGCGGCCGCCAGATCGCGCTCCGCCTTCATGGTGGAGTCATCGAGCACGGCGATGACGTCGCCGGCGCTGATGCGGTCGCCGACCTGAACGCGGAACTCCAGGATCGGCCCGCTGACCCGTGCGGCGACGAGGCCGGCCTGCTGCGCCACCAGACGGCCGATCACCGGCACGGTCTGGGTCAGGGGCTCGCTGCGCACGGCATCGACGTGCACCGGGGCGGGCGTCTGCTGGGCCCAGGCGCTCCCTTCGGCCAGCGCGGCGAGGCCGGCGAGGACACAGACCAGGAGGCCCGGCCAGGCCGGGCGACGCCTGCGCGTGGTCCGCCCAGCGGACCAGTGAACGGATCGGTTCAAGATGCTCTCCACGGCCCTTCTTTCGGCGCCTCTACCGGACGCTCTGCCGCCCAACATGGGCGCGCGCCGCCGGGCAAGTCAATGGCACGCGCCGCCGGTCTGCCGCACCCCTTGCGGCAGGCCGCCCAAATTGCCCGGTTAAGTTGGCCGGCCAATGATTCTATGATATCGCCATGCACTGCCGATTCATCCCCGCCGTCCTTTCCCCCTGCCGAGCTCATTTATGACGACACTCCTCTTCAGCCATCCCGCCTGCGAGCAGCACATTCCCGACAGCGGTCATCCGGAAGGCCCGGTTCGCCTGAGGGCGATCCGCCAGGCCCTCTCGGTGCCGGAGTTCGACGCGCTGCTGCGGCGCGAGGCGCCGCGGGCCGAGGAGAGCCAGATCGCCCGCGTGCATCCCGGCAGCTTCGTGCGTGATCTGCTGGATCAGGTGCCCGCGACCGGCGAGATCCACCTGGATGCCGACACCATCATGTCGCCGGGCTCCGGCGAGGCGGCGTTGCGCGCTGCCGGCGCGGTGGTCGCGGCGGTCGATGCCGTGATGGCGGGCGAAGCGGACAATGCCTTCTGCGCCACCCGCCCGCCCGGCCACCATGCCGAGCCCGACCATGCCATGGGCTTCTGCCTGTTCAACAACGTGGCCGTGGGTGCCCTGCACGCGCGCGAGGCGCACGGTCTGCACCGCATCGCGGTGGTGGATTTCGACGTTCACCACGGCAACGGCACCCAGGCGGCGTTCTGGGGCGATCCGGACCTGTTTTACGCATCGACCCACCAGAGCCCGCTCTATCCGGGCACTGGGTCGACGCGCGAGCGCGGCGTCAACGCCAACATCGTCAACGTGCCGCTGCCGCCCAACGCGGGTTCGAAGGAATTCCGCCAGGCCATGCGCGACAACGTCGTGCCGGCGCTGACCAGCTTCCAGCCGGAGTTCCTCTTCATCTCCGCCGGCTTCGACGCCCATGCCGAGGATCCGCTGGCGGGGCTCAATTTCACCGAGGAGGACTTTGCCTGGGCGACCACGGAATTGCTGGCGCTCGCGCGCAATGCCTGCGGTGGCCGCCTTGTCTCCGTGCTCGAAGGCGGCTACAACCCGGCCGCCCTGGGGCGCAGCGTGGCGGCTCATGTCCGGGTGCTGATGCAAGGCTGAGCCGGCGTGGCATTTCCGCCTTTGCGGCGGGCCCGGGCAAAGAAGGAGCAACCGCCGAGGAAAGGCTGTTGTTTCTGCGGCGCCTGAGGCATGTTCGGAAGGTCGGTTCGGTGCCGGTTCCGGGCGGATTTTGAACGATTCCGGCAAACTGGACCGAGAGTGGAACCCCACGGGTTGAGAAGGGGGTCGCTGAAGAGAAGCGAGAGAACTGGGTATGGCAGACAACAATATTCCCGCTGATATCAGCAAGATGTCCTTCGAACAGGCGCTCGACGAGCTGAAGGCGATCGTCGCCAAGCTGGAGCAGGGCCAGGGCACGCTGGACAGCGCCATCGGCGACTATGACCGGGGCGCCGCGCTGAAGCGCCATTGCGACAGCAAGCTGCGCGAGGCCCAGGCGAAGATCGAGAAGATCAGCCTTTCCGCCAGTGGCGGGGTGAGCAGCGAGCCGCTCGATGTCGAATAGCAGCGCCAAGGCCCAGGGCGGCGCCCAGGCAGACGTCTGGTCGGCCGGGGACGTCAGCCTGGAGGCGGCGCTTGCCGCCCAGGGCGATGCCGTCACCCAGGTGCTCGACAGCCTGCTGGCGCCGGTCGACGGTCCGCGTGGCCGGGTGATCGAGGCGATGCGCTACGGCGCGCTCGGCGGCGGCAAGCGTCTTCGGCCGTTCCTGGTCTGCGAGTCGGCCCGGCTGTTCGACGTGCCTCGGGCTTCGGCGCTCAGGGTCGCGGCCGCCATCGAGATGGTGCACTGCTACAGCCTGATCCACGACGACCTGCCGGCGATGGACGACAGCGCCCTGCGCCGCGGCCGGCCGACCGCCCATGTCGCCTTCGACGAAGCAACAGCGATTCTTGCCGGCGACGGCCTGCTGACCGAGGCTTTCACCGTGCTGGCCGATGCGCTGACGCACGACAAGGCAGAGGTCCGCATCGCCCTGGTCGCCGCCCTGGCGGCTGCTGCCGGTGCCGCCGGCATGGTCGGCGGCCAGATGATCGACATGTCGCCGGAGCGCACCGGGCTGGACCTCGCGGGGATCTCCCACCTGCAGAGTCTGAAGACAGGCGCACTCATCCGGTTTTCCTGCGAGGCCGGCGCGATCCTTGCCGAAGCCGGCCACGCCGAGCGCGAGGCCCTCGTCCGCTATGCTGAGGACCTCGGCCTCGCCTTCCAGATCGCCGACGACCTGCTCGACGCCCAGAGTACGCCAGAGGCGCTGGGCAAGCCCACGGGGCAAGATGCGAGCCTCGGAAAGGCCACATTCGTCGGCCAGCTTGGCATTGAAAAAGCGCGGGAAAAGGCCGAATCGTTGGTCCGGTCTGCCTGCGCACGACTTGATCTTTTCGGTGAAAAGGCAGACCTTCTTAGGCAGACGGCGGCTTTCGTCGTCTCCCGCCGGTCCTGATGCGCGCTTTGCGGGGGTTGAGCGCGACGGCACAGGGACGGAGAGGCCGGCTGCTTGGGGCGGCCGGGTGTTGGAGAGACAATCAGATGCCGCAAAGGCATCAGGAGCGATAAACGGCGTGGCACAAATCGGTCATAACAGTCGTCCAACCCCCCTTTTGGACGAAATCAACATTCCGGCAGACCTGCGAAAGCTCGACGAGAGCCAGTTGCGCGATCTTGCCGACGAACTGCGCGCGGAGATGATCGAGGCGGTCTCGGTGACCGGCGGCCATCTCGGCGCCGGCCTGGGCGTTGTCGAGCTGACGGCGGCGCTGCACTACGTTTTCGACACGCCGCGGGACAAGCTGATCTGGGACGTCTCGCACCAGTGCTATCCGCATAAGATTCTGACCGGCCGGCGCGACCGGATCCGCACCCTGCGCCAGGGGGGCGGCCTGTCCGGTTTCACCAACCGCAAGGAGAGCGAGTACGATCCTTTCGGCGCGGCGCACAGCTCGACCTCCATCTCCGCCGGCCTCGGCTTCTCGGTCGCACGCGACCTGCGCGGCGAAGACAATGCGGTCATCGCGGTGATCGGCGACGGCGCCATGAGCGCCGGCATGGCCTACGAGGCGATGAACAACGCGGGCGCGATGAACTCGCGCCTCATCGTCATCCTCAACGACAACGACATGTCGATCGCGCCGCCGGTCGGCGCCATGAGCGCCTACCTGTCGCAGCTGATCTCGTCGAAGCCGTTCCTCTCGGTGCGCCAGATCGGGCGCCAGCTGGCCAAACGCTTTCCGCGCCCCATCGAGATGGCGGCCAAGCGCGCCGAGGAATACGCGCGCGGCTTCCTGACCGGCGGCACGCTGTTCGAGGAACTCGGCTTCTTCTATGTCGGGCCGATCGACGGGCACAATCTGGACCATCTGCTGCCGGTGCTGAAGAACGTCCGTGATTCGCACTACGAGGGGCCGGTGCTGATCCACTGCGTGACGCAGAAGGGCAAGGGCTACGAGCCGGCCGAGGCCGCCGCCGACAAGTACCACGGGGTCGCCAAGTTCGACGTGGTGACCGGCAAGCAGGCCAAGAGCACGCCCAAGGCGCCGAGCTACCAGAATGTCTTCGCCAAGGGCCTCATCGCCGAGGCGGAGCACGACGACAAGATTGTCGCGGTCACCGCCGCCATGCCGTCGGGCACCGGTCTCAATCTTTTCGGCGAGCGGTTTCCGGCGCGCACCTTCGATGTCGGCATCGCCGAGCAGCACGCAGTGACCTTCTGTGCCGGCATGGCCTGCGAGGGCTTCAAGCCCTTTGCCGCGATCTATTCCACCTTCCTGCAGCGCGGCTACGACCAGGTGGTGCACGACGTGGCGATCCAGAGCCTGCCGGTGCGCTTCGCCATCGACCGCGCCGGCATGGTCGGCGCCGACGGCGTCACCCACCAGGGCAGCTACGACCTGACCTACCTCGGCTGCTTGCCGAACTTCGTCATCATGGCGCCGAGCGACGAAGTGGAACTGATGCACATGGTCGCGACCGCCTGCCGGATCGACGACCGTCCCTCGGCAATGCGTTACCCGCGCGGCGAGGCCAGCGGCATCGCCATGCCGGATCGCGGCACGCCGCTGGAGATCGGTAAAGGGCGCATCCTGCGCGAGGGCGGCAAGGTGGCGATCCTCTCGCTGGGCACGCGCCTGGCAGATGCGCTGGCGGCCGCCGAGGACCTCGCCGCGCGCGGGCTGTCCACCACGGTGGCCGATGCGCGCTTCGCCAAGCCGCTGGACGAGGATCTGGTGCGCCGCCTGGCGCGCGAGCACGAGGTGCTGGTGACGGTGGAGGAGGGCGCCATCGGCGGCTTCGCCACGTTGGTCATGCACCAGCTCGCCCGTGAAGGCATCTTCGACAAGGGCCTGAAGTTCCGTCCGATGACGCTGCCTGATGTGTTCATCGATCACGAGAAGCCTGACGTGCAGATCGCCCAGGCTGGGCTGGACCGGGCCGGAATCGTGGCGACGGTTCTGGGTGCGCTTGGTCAGGCGGCAATGGAATCTCCTGCAAGGGCTTGAAAAATCGACATTTTCTGGCTTTGAGCGCATAGCCGCCCTGCGCGCTGGAAGGGTTTCCCGCGTCGTCTGACGTCGTCATAGTGCAAACATGTCCGGATCGACTCTGCCGAACGCTGCGGCGCTTGCCGCTGGCGCACCTTCTGCTGCCGCTTTGTGGCGCCGCGAGATCTTCGCGACGCTGCGCCTGTCTGCGCCGCTGGTGCTTACCCAGCTGGCGATGATCGGCATCAACACCACCGACATCGTGATGATGGGCTGGCTGGGCCCCGACGAACTGGCCGCCGGGGCGCTGGGCATGAACATCTACATGCCGCTCTATCTCTTCGGCATGGGCATCGCCACGGTGGTGGCCCCGATGGCCGCGCAGGCGCTCGGCGCGCGCGACTTCCGCGGCGTGCGCCGCACGGTGCGCCAGGGGTTCTGGCTGACGCTGCTGTTCGGCGCGGTGTTCACCGCGATCATTTTCTATGGGCGGCATGTGCTGCTGGCGACCGGCCAGAACCCGGCCATTTCGCTCCTGGCAGAGGATTACCTGCAGGCGGTGGCCTGGGCGCTGATTCCCAGCCTGTGGTTCGTGGTGCTGCGCTGCTTCGTGACGGCGCACTCACGGCCGCGCTCGGTGCTGATCATCATGCTGCTCGCCGTCGCGGTCAACGCAGTCTCCAACTACGGTCTGATGTTCGGCAACTTCGGCCTGCCGCGCTGGGAGCTGACGGGCGCCGGGATCACCAGCTCGGTGGTCTCGCTGCTGTCGTTCCTCGCTCTGCTCGGCTACGTGCAGTGGGACCGGCGCTTCAAGCGCTATGCGGTGATGGGGCGCTTCTGGCGGCCCGACTGGGGCCGTTTCGTCGAGCTGTTTCGCGTCGGCGTACCGATCGGCCTCACCATCGTCGCCGAGGCCGGGCTGTTTTCGGCCGCCGCCTTCCTCATGGGCCTCATCAGCATCGAGGCGCTGGCCGCCCACGCCATCGCCCTGCAGTGCGCCGCCGTCGCCTTCATGGTGCCGCTCGGCCTCGGCCAGGCGGCGGTGGTGCGCGTCGGCCTCGCCGCCGGCGCGCGCGACCGCGACGGCGTGGGGCGTGCCGGCTGGGCGGCACTGATCGCCGGTCTGCTGTTCATGGGGATTTCGGCGCTGACCTTCTGGTTCGCCGGTGGCTGGCTGGTGGGACTCTTCCTCGACGCCTCGGCGCCGGAGAACGCGGCGGTGATCGAACTGGCGGTTGCCTTCCTGGTCATCGCCGCGCTGTTCCAGCTGGTCGACGGCGGCCAGGTCATCGGGGTCCATGTCCTACGCGGCTTGAAGGACACCACGGTGCCCATGTGGCTTGCCATCGGCGGCTACTGGGCGGTCGGCTTCGTCGCCTCGGTGGTGCTGGCTTTTCCGCTCGGCCTCGGCGGTCGCGGGGTGTGGATCGGGCTCGCCCTGGGCCTCGCCTTCGTCGCCCTTGCGGTTGTCTGGCGCTTCCACCGGCGCGCGCGCCTGCTGCCCAACGGCGGGCTCCCGCTCCGATGAGCCAGGCGAAGCCCGGCAAGGCGAGAGCCGCAAAAACCAGAGCAGACGTCGCGCTGGTCGAGCGGGGCCTGGTGGAAAGCCGCGCCAAAGCGCAGGCGCTCATCATGGCCGGCAAGGTCTTCGCCGGCGAGCGCAAGCTCGCCAAGCCCGGCGAGAGCGTCACCGAGGATCAGGCCCTGGAGGTGCGTGGCCAGGACCATCCCTGGGTCAGCCGTGGCGGCCTGAAGCTGGCGCACGCCCTGGAAGCTTTCGATCTCGATCCGGCGGGCCAGATCTGCCTCGACATCGGCGCTTCGACCGGCGGCTTTACCGACGTGCTGCTCCAGCACGGCGCGGCCAAGGTCTATGCCGTCGATGTCGGGCACGGGCAACTGGCCTGGAAGCTGCGCAACGATCCGCGCGTGGCGGTGCTGGAGCGTATCAACGCGCGCACTCTGACGGCCGAGCAGGTGCCGGAGCCGGCGGACCTTTTGGTCTGCGACGCCAGCTTCATCGGCCTGGAGGTGCTGTTGCCGGCGCCGATGGCATTGACCGGGCCCCGGGCCGCGATGGCGGTCCTCATCAAGCCGCAGTTCGAAGTCGGCAAGGCGCGCGTCGGCAAGGGCGGCGTCGTGCGCGACCCGGTGCTGCACGCGGAAGTCTGCGCGCGCATCGAGGCCTGGGTGAATACGCAAGCCGGCTGGCGTGTGGAAGGCATCGTCGAAAGCCCGGTCACCGGCCCCGAGGGCAACAAGGAATTCCTGCTGGTGGCGAAGAAAGAGACCGCATGACAATTGTCATGCGCGGACTTGATCTGCGCATCCATTGTTCCGCAATCCCGCTGCTGCTCCAGGGACCCGCGGGTGACAGACAAAGACGGAACGGCGCCTAACTTCGTCCCTCAAATCCCAGCAGCACGTTCACGGCGTTCACACCGATCTCGGCCACCGCGTAGCCGCCCTCCATGACGAAGAGCGTCGGCTTGCCCAGCTTGGCGATGGTCTCGCCGATCTTCAGGTAGTCCGGCGACTTCAGCTTGAACTGCGAGATCGGGTCCTTCTCGAAGGTGTCGACGCCCAGAGAGACGACGACCATGTCCGGCCCGTAGGCGGCGATCTTCTTGCAGGCATCGTCCAGCGCGGCGCTCCAGGCATCGAAGCCGCTGCCCCAGACCAGCGGGTAGTTGGCATTGCAGCCTTCGCCCTTGCCAGCGCCGGTCTCGTCTTCGTAGCCAAGGAAGAAGGGGTACTCCTGCTTCGGGTGGCCGTGGATCGAAGCGAAGAAGACGTCCGGACGGTCGTAAAAGATCGCCTGGGTGCCGTTGCCGTGATGGTAGTCGACGTCGAGGATGGCGACCCGCGCGGCGCCGGAATCGATGAAGGACTGCGCGGCGATGGCGGCGTTGTTGAGGAAGCAGTAGCCGCCGTAGAAATCCGCGGCCGCGTGGTGTCCGGGCGGACGGCACAGCGCGAAGGCGGACCTGGCGCCGTCGCGGACCATGTCTGCGGCGGTCAGCGCCACGTCGGCGGCGGCGGTGGCGGCCTGCCAGGTTCCGCTGGTGATCGGCGTGCCGGCGTCGAAGGAATAGTAGGAGAGCTTGCCGTCGATGTAGTCCGGCTCGATCTGGCGCAGGCCGCGGACCGCCCAGACCAGGGGCAGCGCCTCGTAGTCGCGGCCTTCGGCGGTCCACATATCCCAGGCCTTGGAGAGGAAGTCGACGTAGCCGGCGTCGTGCACCTTCAGCACCGGGTCGAGGCCGTGCGCGGTCGGCTCTACCACGAGGCCAAGGTCGACCGCCTTCACACGGTCGAGCACCGTCTCGGCGCGCGACGGCATCTCGACAGCGGGCTGCATCTGGCCGTTGATGAGCTCCAGCTTGGCGTGGTGGAGCTTGTGCTTTTCACTGTAGACGGTCTTCACGCAGCGGGTTCCTCGACAATGGAAATGTGATCGGCGCGCCAGGTGCCGGGCCAGACCTCCGCGCCGCTCTCGCGCAGACGGCGGATCTCCGCGAAGGGTATATTGTGGGCGAAGAGCACCGGGCCGTCGCCCTCATGCTCGGCCAGCGGCGGAATATCCTCGAGGACGCCGTTCATGCCGAGACTCGGCTCGCAGGGCAGGTAGAGCGCGCAGGCGGAAACGTTGGTCGGATTCTGCGTCGTGCCGGGCGCGCGGCCGATGGTGCCGCAGGCGCCGACGGCGCACATCAGTTCGACCGCGCGCGCCTTGGCGCAGCCGAAGACGCGGGAATAGCCGGAGAGCTTGCCGGTCATCGAGGGCACAAGAATGAGGTCGGGCCGCAGTGGCGCCAGCTTCTGCGACAGCGCCGGCATCTCGATGTCGAGGCAGATGAGCGTCACGATCTTCAGGCCCTGCCACTCGACAAGGTGGACCTCCTTGCCGGGCACGAGATCCCAGCTTTCGGGATCCTGTTCCCCGGGGGTGAGGGAAAGCTTGTCCTGCGGGATGACCCGCCCGTCGGGCAGCAGCAGCCAGGCGCGGTTGCTGTAACCGCCTTCACCATCCCCTTCCAGCGCCCAGGGCATGGAGCCGGCGAGGAGGCCGATGCCGTGCTTTGCCGCCAGCGGGCGCAGCAGCTCCACGGCGGCCGGCGCCTGTTCGGCCATCCAGGCGATCTCGCGTTCGGGCGCGAGGCCTTCCGGTTTGAACGACAGCCAGGCCTCGCAGGCGTATTCCGGCATCACCAGCAGCTTGGCGCCGGCTTGCGCGGCCTCGGCCATCTTGGCCTCAACGTGCGCCGCCCAGGCCTCGAGTCCGTTGAGCGGCGTGGCGAGATTGGTGGCCCAGAGGGCGAGGGAGAAGGGGGAGATATCGGTCATGGGGGGAATATCGGTCGGCGGAGGGCGGGCCGCAAGACCCGCCCTCGCCACCGGTCAGGCATTAACTCTTCAGGCGCGTCCACACCTTGTTGCGCAGTTCGCGCGCCGCCGGCGGACAGTCGAGATTCGGCCTCAGGCGGTCGGCGTACTCCTCGGGCATGGCGACGGCGGGGTCATTCTTCAGGGCATCGTCCATGAACTCGCCGGAACCCTTAATGGCGTTCATGTAGCCGGTGAAGTTGGAGGCGATGGCCGCGTTCTCGGGCGCCATCATCCAGTTGATGAAGGTCTTGGCGTTTTCCTTGTTAGGCGCCGAGGTCGGCACCACGAAGTTG
Organism: Pelagibius sp. 7325; assembly: GCF_037652055.1. Lineage (NCBI taxonomy): Bacteria > Pseudomonadati > Pseudomonadota > Alphaproteobacteria > Rhodospirillales > Rhodovibrionaceae > Pelagibius > Pelagibius sp. 7325. The sequence goes on along the minus strand of NZ_JBBKAH010000006.1, from coordinate 86,104 downwards.
TCGGCCCAGAAGGTGATGCCCTCCTTGGGGTACATGTAGACGGCGCTCGGCAGCTTCTCCTTGGTGCGGTGCGACGCCCCGTTCCACTGCATGTGCGCGGCCACCTCGCCGGCGGCCATGCGGTCGATGGTGCCGTCGGAGTTGTAGGTGGCGACGAACGGCTTCTGCTTCTCCAGGATGTCGAGGATCTTCTGCGCGTCCTTGGAATCCTCGGTGCACTTGGAAACGCCGGCGTAGTAGGCGGCGGCGTTGTAGACCTCGACCTCGTCGTTCAGCATGGCGATCTGCCCTTTGAGGGCATCGCGCGGCTCGAAGACTTCCTTCCAGGAGTTTTCCAGCTCGCCGACCTTGGCCGAATCATAGGTGAAGCCGGTGGTGCCCCACATGTAGGGCGCCGAGTATTCGCGCTTGGGGTCGGCCGGCATGTTGTCGTGCGGCGCCATGACGTTCTGGTAGTTCGACATCTGGTTGGCGTCGATCTTCTCGGCAAGCCCCTCGTCGATCATGATCTTCACCATGTAGTCCGACGGTACGACCACGTCGTAGCCGGCAGCGCCGGCCTGCAGCTTCGCCAGCATGGTCTCGTTGGAGTCGTAAACGTCTAGGGTTACCTTGATGCCGGTGTCCTTCTCGAACTTCGCCAACAGGTCGGGCGGGAAGTAGTTCGACCAGTTGTAGAGAAAGAGTTCCCCCGCGGCCTGAGCAGAGCCTGCCGTCAGGCTGAGAACCGCCGCGCAGGCGACCGTACTCAAGAGTTTCTTAATAGCCATTTTCTGAGCCTCCGATTTCTTTTTCATAGGACGGGCTTGTCGCCTTGTCCGTGCGGCGCCGTCTCGCCGCAGCGGGGCGTTATCGCCGCAGCCTGCCGACCAGGAACGACAGGGTGACGAAGAGGATCGAGACGATCAGCATCATCGAGGAAATCGCGTTGACCTCCGGCGTGATGCCGATGCGGATCATGCCGAAGATATAGACCGGCAGCGTGGTTGCGCCGGCGCCGGCCACAAAATAGGTGATGACGAAGTCGTCCAGCGAGATGATGAAGGCCAGCATTCCGCCGGACAGGATGCCCGGCCACAGCAGCGGTAGCGTCACGCGCCGGAAGGCCTGCCAGTCGCTGGCGTAGAGATCTGCGGCGGCTTCGCCCAGCGCCTTGTCCATGCCCTCCAGGCGGGCGCGGATCGGCAGGTAGGCGAAGGGGATGCAGAACACCGTGTGGGCGACGATCACCGTGGTGAGGCCCAGCCGGAAGCCGATGAGGATGAAGAACAGCAGGCTGGCGACGGCCGTGACGATTTCAGGCACCACCAGCGGCAGCACGATGAGGCCGGAAATGCCGTCCGCGCCGCGGAAGCGGCCCTTTGCCATGCCGAGAGCGGCGAGAGTCGCGGCGGCCGTCGCCGCCAGGGTCGCGGCGGTGGCGACGACGAGGGAGTTGGTTGCCGCGCGGATGATGTCGTCGTTGGCCAGCACGATGCCGTACCACTGGGTCGAGAAGCCGCTCCAGATCGTCGCCAGGCGGTTCTCGTTGAAGCTCAAGACGATGAGCACGATGATCGGCAGGTAGAGGTAGGCGAAGAACAGCCAGCTGGCCGCGCGGATACCGCGGAAGCGCCACAGGGGATTGCTGACATCGACGCGCATCAGTGGCCTCCCGCCGGCGCGCGCCGGAAGCGTAGAAGGTAGGCCATCATCGCCAGCAGTACGATGGCGAGCAGGGCGAAAGCCAGCGCCGCGCCGAAGGGCCAGTTGCGCGCGGCGCCGAACTGGCTCTGGATCAGGTTGCCGATCATCATCGACTTGCCACCGCCCAGGAGCTCCGGCGTCACGTAGGCGCCCAGCGCCGGCACGAAGACCAGCACGCAGCCGGCGGCGATGCCGGGGGCGGCCAGCGGCAGGATGACGCGGGTGAGGGCGCGCTTGCGGTCTGCGCCGAGGTCGAAGGCGGCCTCGATGAGCCGCGAATCCATTTTTTCCAGGCTGGCGTAGATCGGCAGCACCATGAAGGGCAGGTAGCTGTAGGTGAGGCCGATGGAAACGGCATAGGGCGTATAGAGCAGACCGAGCGGCTGGTCGCTGATGCCCAGCCAGTGCAGCAGGTTTTCCACCAGGCCGCCGTTGCGCAGCAGCAGGATCCAAGCGTAGTTGCGCACCAACAGGTTGGTCCAGAACGGGATGGTGACCAGGAAGATCAGCAGGTTGCGGCGGCCTTCCGGCTGCATCGACATGTAAAGCGCGGTCGGGAAGCCGATCGCCAGCGCCAGCACGGCGGTCAGCAGCGAGAGGCCGAAGGAGCGCGCGAAGATCTGCAGGTAGTCGGTGTTGAGGATCAGGCTGTCGTCGAGGTCGCGCTCGAAGATGAAGTTTACGTAGGCTTCCGGGGTGATGCTGTCCCACACCACGCCGCCGTTGAGGCCCTTCTGCAGGATCGACACGTAGGCCATGAGCAGCAGCGGCGCCACCATGAAGAACCCGATGATCGCCAAGGCGGGCGTGATCTGCAGGACGCGCTTGCCGGTTGCGGAAACCATCTGGGCTCAGTCCGCCAGGCGCTGGACGGCGGCCGGCGCGATCTGCACCTTCACCTCGGCGCCGCTGGCGAGGTCGAGGCGCGCGCCCTCGCTGTTCTGGCTGCGCACGACGAAAGGCGTGCCGTCGGCCAGCGTCAGGTGGTAGGTGGTGTCGGTGCCCATGTAGACCACGGCGCCCACCTTGGCCGGCAGGCCCTCGGCGGTGGCGGACGCGAGCACCGCGCGTTCCGGGCGCACCGCCAGGGTAACGTTGCTGCCGCCCATGTCGTTCGCGGCGCCGTTGAGGCCCAGGACGCTGCCGCACTTGAGATGTGCGACGGTGCGTCCGCCGGCGTTCTCCAGGCGGCCTTCCAGGAAATTGGTCTCGCCGATGAAGTCGGCGACGAAGCGGCGCTGCGGGTGTTCGTAGATTTCCGTCGGCGAGCCGATCTGCAAGACCTTGCCGCTCTCCATCACCGCGAGGCGGTCGGACATGGTGAGCGCTTCTTCCTGGTCATGGGTGACGAAGACGAAGGTGATGCCGGTCTCGGTCTGCAGGCGCTTCAGCTCGATCTGCATCTCCTTGCGCAGTTTCAGGTCGAGCGCGGAGAGCGGTTCGTCGAGCAGAAGCACCTTGGGCTGACTGGCCAGCGCGCGGGCCAGGGCGACGCGCTGCTGCTGGCCGCCCGAAAGCTGCGCCGGCTTGCGGTTGGCGTAGCCCTGCAGCTTCACCAGGGCCAGCATCTGCTCGACACGGGCCTCGCGCTCGTCCTTGGGGCGGCCCAGCATCTCCAGCCCGAAGGCAATGTTCTGTCCGACACTCAGGTGCGGGAAGAGGGCATAGCTCTGGAACACCGTGTTGATCGGCCGCTTGAAGGGCGGCAATCCGGTCAGCTGCTGGCCTTCCAGGAAGACATCGCCCTTGGTCGGCTGCTCGAAGCCGCCGATGAGGCGCAGCAGGGTGGTTTTGCCGCAGCCGGAGGGGCCGAGCAGGGTGAAGAACTCGTTCTGGCGGATGGTCAGCGAGACGTCGTCGAGGGCATGAACCGCCTCTGATCCGGCGCCGAAGGTCTTGGACAGCCCCCGCGCTTCGATGGCTGCTGTTTGCACTCAACTCTCCCTGTACCTGCTTGCTGTCGAGCATAGCGAGGCAGGTTGAGCGACCACAAGGCGGAATCCTGGCGGTTTCCCACATCTGCTGCGAAAAAGCTTTGAATTTTGCGGGTTTGATCGCTCGGCTTATATCACCTGACGGGAATGGCCTGGGGCGATTGCAAGGCATGGCTGCGCGGGTCGCCAGTCAGCGTTTCCGCAGCCCGGACCAGCGGCGCCAGGGTCTCGGCCACTCGCGCCAGGCTGCGCAGCAGCGCGCGCATGCCGGGGCTTTCGATGCCGCCGAGGGCATCTTCCAGGAAGGCGGCAAAGGGATCGCGCTCGGCCGGGAAGGCGCGCAGGCGCACGCCCGCGTCTTCGGCGATACCGGCGGCGCCCTTGGCAAGGCTGAGCGCCTTCCGGTAGCCGCCCAGCTCGTCGATCAGACCGGCCGCCTTGGCGTCGGCACCCGACCAGATCTGGCCCTTGGCGACCGCCAACACCTCTTCGCGCGCGAGACCGCGCCCTGCGGCCACCTTGCCGGTGAAGTCGGCATAGGTGGCATCCAGGGTCTGCTGCAGCCAGTCCCACTCGTCGCGGCTGAAGGGGGCATTGGGGCTCCAGATCGCGGCGCGCTGGCCCGCCTGCACGCCGTCCCAATTCACGCCCAGGTCCGCCCAGAGCTCGCGCAGCGAAACCTTGCCGGCTACCACGCCGATGGAGCCGGTGAGGGTCCCCGGCTGGGCCACGATGGCCTCGGCCGCCGCCGAGACGAAGTAGCCGCCGGAGGCCGCGACATTGCCCATGGAAACCACCAGCGGCTTGCCCAGGTCGCGGGCGCGCTGCACCTCGCGCCAGATGGTGTCGGAGCCGACGTAGGAGCCGCCCGGGCTGTCGACGCGAAAGACGATGGCCGCGACCTCGGGGTCGTCGATCGCCGCGGCCAATGCCTCGGCGACGTCGACGGCGCCCATGGTGACGCGCCCGAAGATGGGATCGTTCTCGCTCTCAGCCAGGATGATCGGGCCTTCGCCGTGCACCAGTGCGATGACGGGCGCATCGGCATTATCGTCCAGCTCCGAGCCGTCCTGCTCCACGGTTTCCGCGTAGTCGCCCAGCGAGACCCAGGCCGCTTCTTCGCCGCCGGCGGACTGCATCGCGGCCTCGACGGCATCGCGCAGCTCGTCCCAATAGCCGAGGCGGTCGACCAGACCCAGGTCGACGGCCTGCCGGCCGCGGTAGGGCGCGCGGTCGACCATCTGGCGCACGGCGGCGGCCTCCAGGTTGCGCGACTCGGCGACCGACGTCGCGATCTGCATCAGCGCTGAATCGAGATAGCGCTGCAGGTTCTGGCGGATCGGCGCGGGCATGGTGTCGTCGGTGAGAAAGCTCAAGGCGCCCTTGTACTCCTCGCGCTGGGCGACTTGGGCGCGCACGCCGATGTCCTCCAGCAGCGGCTTCAGGAAGGGCTGCTCCAGGGCGAAGCCGGTAATGCCGAGATCGCCCGAGGGCTGCATCCAGATTTCCCCCGCCGCGCTGGCGAGGAAGTAGTGCAGGGTGCCGTTGCCCGCCTCGCCGAAGGTCTCGGCGAAGGCGGTGACCGGTTTGCCCTGGGCGCGAAACCCGGCAACGGCCTCGCGCAGCTCCTGCACCTGGGCGAGGCCCGGCTCGCCCCAGCCGGCGCGAATGACGAGGCCCTTCACCCGCTCGTCGCGTCCGGCCGCGTCCAGCGCCGTCACCGCCTCGCGCAGCACCAGCGTGGGCCCGAGGGAGGCGCGCGCCAGGGGATTGTCGGGGCGCTGCTCGACCAGCCCTTCGGAGAGGTCGAGCACCAGCACCATACCGTCGGGCACCTCGGCCACCCGCGGCTGGAAGGCGTCGAAGCGGGGCAGCAGCAGGGCGCCGGCAACGACGCCGGCGATGATGAGGAAGCCGACCGCCGCGAAGAGGCCGACCACGCACTTCAGCAGGAAGAGGATGATTCGGATCATGCCGCTATCTCACCGGCTCGCCCGCCCCCTGGCCAGTTAAATTTTCGTGCCGAAAGAGGGACCGGCGGGGACGGTGTCGCGGCTTGCCAGCCGGGCGGGGATCGCGCAAAGTCCGCCCGCAAAACCCAGCGAAATAGGGAAAAACCACGGATCATGACGGAGAGAACACCCCGGAGGCGGGCCCATGCGGCGTAAGGCGCGGCGCGGCGGCGGCCGCCAGGTCGAGCTGACGGTGGAGGCGCTGGGCGCCAAGGGCGACGGCATTGCCACGGTCGACGGCCGCCCGCTGTTCCTGGCCCAGACCGTGCCCGGCGACCAGGTGCTGGCGCGGGTGACGGGGGAGCGCGGCGGCGGCTTCAAGGGCGAGGTGATCGAGCTGCTGCAGCCCGGCCCCAACCGCGCCGACCCACCCTGTCCCTTCTTCGGTCCCTGCGGCGGCTGCGCCCTGCAGCACATGGAGGACGGCGCCTACGCGGCCTGGAAGGCGGAGCAACTCACCATCGCGCTGGAGCGCAAGGGCCTGCAGCCGGAGACGCTGCATCCCCTGCGGCGCGTGGCGCCGGGCAGCCGCCGGCGCATCACCTGGTCGGCGCTGCGCACGGCCGAGAAGCTTTTGCTCGGCTACTACGAGCGCGAGTCCCATCAGCTCGCCGACATCGATTCCTGCCTGCTGGTAGCGCCGGAGCTGCACGCGCTCATCGCGCCGCTCCATGCGGCTCTGCAGCCGGTGCTGGAGATCCGCGAGCAGGCCCGCGTCACCGCGACGCTCTGCGAAACCGGCGTCGATGTACTGATCGACTCGCGCCAGCCGCTGCGGCTCATCGACCGCGAGACGCTGGCCGCCTTCGCCGAGGAAAGCGACCTGGCGCGGCTGTCGTGGACCGACGGACAGGACGAGCCGACCCCGCTGGCGTTCCGCCGCGATCCGCTGCTCACTTTCGGTGGCGTGCCGGTGCTGCTGCCGCCCGGCGGCTTTGTGCAGCCGACGGCGGAGGGCGAGGCCATTCTGGTCGAGCTGGTCATGGCCGCGGTGCCGGACGGCGCGGAGACGGCGGCCGACCTCTTCGCCGGCTGCGGCACCTTCACCTTTCCGCTTGCCGAACGGATGCAGGTCTACGCGGCCGAAGGCGCCGAGGACTCGCTGATGGCCTTGGAAGCCGCCGCGCGGCGCTCCGATCGTGCGGGCCGCGTGCAGGCGGAACCGCGCGACCTCGCACGCTTTCCGGTGCTGGCCGACGAACTCTCCGGCGGCGATGTGGTGGTCTTCGATCCGCCGCGCAACGGCGCCCGCGAGCAGGTTGCGGAGATCGCCGCCTGCGACGTGCCGACGGTCATCGCCGTCTCGTGCAACCCCACGACCTTCGCGCGCGACGCGCGGACATTGGTCGACGGCGGCTACCGTCTGAAAGAAGCGACGCCCATCGACCAGTTCCCCTGGTCGGGTCATCTGGAACTGGTCGCGGTGTTCGAGCGCTAGGTTACAATTGCAGGATAAGTCCTGACGTTCCTTAACGATTTTGTAAGACCACGCACCGAAAATCTCTCCTGTCCGCTGCGTTGGCCCGGCTACCTACTCACCGCCGCGACACCCGCGCTCCTGCGGGAATGACCCTGGGTGAAACGGAGGTGAGAACGACATGACGGCATGGCCGCAGAAGCGTCGCGAGCTTCACAATCATCATTTCGATTCGACGATCTGGAACGACTTCCGCTTTCGCGACGACGACATCGTCATCGCCACCTACGGCAAGTCGGGCACGACCTGGTTACAGCAGATCGTCGCGCAATTGATCTTCGCCGGGCGCGACGACGTGTCGGTAGCGGAGCTGTCGCCCTGGCTGGATCTGCGCATCCCGCCCAAGGAAGTAAAGCTGCCGGAGATCGAGAAGCAGACGCATCGGCGTTTCCTGAAGACCCATCTGCCGGTCGATGCGCTCGTTTTTTCGCCGAAGGCCAAGTACATCTACATCGGCCGTGATGGCCGTGACGTCGCCTGGAGCATGTACAACCATCACGCCAACGCCAATCAGCTCTGGTACGAGGCGTTGAACGATTCGCCGGGCCGCGTCGGGCCCGCGATCGAAAGGCCGACGGACGACGTACGGCAGTACTACCTCGAATGGATCGAGCGGGACGGCCATCCCTTCTGGCCGTTCTGGGACCACGTGCGCTCGTGGTGGGCCATCCGCCACTTGCCGAATGTCCTGCTGCTGCATTTTGCCGATCTCAAGAACGACATGCCGGGAGGGATCCGGCAGATCGCGGCGTTTCTCGATATCGCGGTCGACGAATCGCGCTGGGACGCCATTGTCGAGCACTGTTCGTTCGATTACATGAAGGCGAATGCCTCGGCCAGCGTGCCGCTCGGCGGCGCCTTCTGGGAAGGCGGCGCGCAGACCTTCGTGCACAAAGGCACCAACGGCCGCTGGCGCGATGTCCTCACGGCCGCGGACTGCAAGGCTTACGAGCACCGCGCGCGGGCGGAACTGGGCGAGGACTGTGCCGCCTGGCTGGGCGGTGGAAGCGAAGCGAAGGCCTAACGTTTCGCTTCCTGCAGCACGTTGCGGATCGCGTCCACCGCGGTCATCACATCGTCTCGCGAAATATCCAGGTGGGTGACGGCGCGGACGGAGGTGCCGGCGCCGCCCAGGTCGACGCCCTTGGCTTTCAGCGCATCGCAGAACGAGTCGGCGGTCATGCCGCTGCCGGCGATGTCGAAGAACACGATGTTGGTCTCCACCGCCTGGGGGTCGACCTTCACGCCCGGCAGGTTGCGCAGGGACTCGGCGAAGAGCTTGGCGTTGGCATGATCCTCGGCCAGGCGCTCGACGTTGTGCTCCAGCGCGTAGATGCCGGCGGCCGCGATGATGCCGGCCTGGCGCATGGCGCCGCCGGTGCGCTGCTTCAGGCGCCAGGCTTCTTCGATGAATTCCTTGGAGCCCGCCAGCACCGCGCCGACCGGGCAGCCGAGACCCTTGGAAAGATCGATCCACAAGCTGTCGAAGGGGCCGGCGAAGTCCTTGGCCGTAACGCCCGAGGCGACGACGGCGTTCAACAGGCGCGCGCCGTCCATGTGGTAGGCGAGGCCCTGCTGATCGGCGAGCGCGCCGAGCGCCTGGATGTCGGCGAGCGGCCAGACGGCGCCGCCGCCCAGGTTCGCGGTCTGCTCAATTGCGATCAGGCGGGTCTGCGGATTGTGGCGGTCCTTGGGGCGGATCGCCGCGCGCGCGGCCTCTACCGAGAACTGGCCCTTGGCGCCATCGAGGCCCTGGATCTGCACGCCGGAAAAGGCGGCGGTGCCGCCGGCCTCGAAGTTCAGGATGTGCGCGGTGCGATGGGCGATGATCTCCTCGCCCGGACGGCAGTGGATGTGGATGGCCAGCTGGTTGCACATGGTGCCGGACGGCAGGAAGACCGCGGCCTCCTTGCCCAGCAGCTCGGCGGTCATCTCGCAGAGCCGGTTGACGCTGGGGTCCTCGCCGCGCTGCTCGTCGCCGACCTCGGCCTCGGCCATGGCAAGGCGCATCGCCTTTGACGGCTGCGTCTGGGTGTCGCTGTAAAGATTGATCATGATGTCCGTCCTGGAATTACTCGGGCAACGTGCCGGTCAGTGCGCGCTGGCGCAGCAAGTGGTCGGCCAGCACGATCGCCATCATCGCCTCGCCCACCGGCACCGCGCGGATGCCGACGCAGGGATCGTGACGGCCCTTGGTGACGATCTCGGTCTCCTTGCCGTGGCGGTCGACGGTCTTGCGCGGCGTCAGGATGGAGGAGGTCGGCTTCACCGCGAAGCGCACCACCACGTCCTGGCCGGTGGAGATGCCTCCCAGGATGCCGCCGGCCTTGTTGGAGGTGAAGGCGACGCCGTTGCCTTCCAGGCGCATCTCGTCGGCGTTCTCCTCGCCGCTGAGGGCTGCCGCTTCCAGCCCGGCGCCGATCTCGACCGACTTCACCGCGTTGATCGACATCATCGCCTTGGCGAGGTCGGCGTCGAGCTTGTCGTAGACCGGCTCGCCGAGGCCCGCGGGCACGCCCGAGGCCACCACCTCGATCACGGCACCGGTGGAGGAGCCGGCCTTGCGGACGCCGTCGAGGAAGCCTTCCCAGTCCTTGGCCGCCTTGGCGTCGGGGCACCAGAAGGGATTCTGCACGATCTGGTCCCAGTCCCAGTTGTCACGCTCGATGCGGTGCGGGCCCATCTGCACCAGGGCGCCGCGGATCGTCACCGCCTGGCCCAGCACGTGGTTGAGCACCTTGCGGGCGATGCCGCCGGCGGCGACCCGCATGGCGGTCTCGCGCGCCGAGGAGCGCCCGCCGCCGCGGTAGTCGCGGATGCCGTATTTCTTCCAGTAGGTATAGTCGGCGTGACCGGGCCGGAACTTGTCGGCGATGTCGCCGTAGTCCTTGGAGCGCTGGTCCTGGTTCTCGATGACGAGGGAGACCGGCGTGCCGGTGGTCACGCCATCGAACACGCCGGAAAGAATCTTCACCTCGTCAGGCTCGCGGCGTTGCGTCGTGAAGCGCGACTGTCCGGGCTTGCGCCTGTCGAGCCAGTGCTGCAGGTCCGATGCTTCCAGCGGGATGAGCGGCGGCACGCCGTCGACGACGCAGCCGATGGCGGGGCCGTGGCTTTCGCCCCAGGTGATGAAGCGAAAGATCTCTCCGAAACTGTTGCCTGCCATCGGCGGGGCGCCCTTACGGGGTGAGAGTCTGCCTCAGGATTGAGGCGTGAAATTCTTCAGCAGCTCGGCGAGCTGCGGGGCTGCATCGACCGACATCATGCCGACCACGTGATAGCCGGAGTCGACGTGATGCACCTCGCCGGTAACGCCCCCGGAAAGATCAGACAGCAGGTAGAGGCCGGCGCCGCCGACCTGCTCGATGCTGACATTCTGCCGCAGCGGCGAATTCAGTTCGTTCCACTTCAGGATATGCCGGAAGTCGCCGATACCGGAGGCGGCCAGCGTCTTGATCGGGCCGGCGGAAATGGCGTTGACGCGGATACCCTGGTCGCCGAGGTCGGCAGCGAGGTAGCGTACGCTGGCCTCCAGCGCCGCTTTGGCGACGCCCATGACGTTGTAGTGCGGCATGACGCGCTCGGCGCCGTAGTAGGTCAGGGTGACGATGCTGCCGCCATCCTTCATCAGCGGCACAGCCCGCTGGCTGATCGCGGTCAGCGAATAGCAGGAGATGTCGAGCGAGCGCAGAAAGTTGCCGCGGCTGGTCGCGAGGTACTTGCCCTTCAGCTCTTCCTTGTCGGCATAGGCGATGGCGTGGACCAGGAAGTCCAGCTTGCCCCAGGCCTTCTCGATTCCGGCAAAGACGGCGTCGATCGAGGCGTCGTCGGTGACGTCGCAGGGCAGCACCAGCTTGGCGCCGACCGAATCGGCCAACGGGCGGACCCGCTTTTCCAGGGCTTCGCCCTGGTAGGTGAAGGCGAGTTCGGCCCCCTGTGCGTGGGTGGCCTTGGCGATGCCCCAGGCAATGGACCGGTCATTGGCGACCCCCATGACAAGGCCGCGCTTGCCGGCCATTAAGGGTTGGGGCTCGGTCATTCCTTCTCCTCGAAATGTCAGTCAGATTGCAAAGGTGCTTCAGGAAGAGCGGCATCCTACACCAAAGGCCTCGCGGGTCAACGCCGCGACCTCGCAATAATCCCACATTTCCGCCGATTCTTGCTATACAATGCCGCTCTTTCGGGCAGGCAGGCGGGGCCCCTGAGCGGACATGGGATGGTGCCATGAAGAAACCCGAATTTCTTGGATTCCTGCGGAACCTTGCCCCTTTTGCCGCCTACTGCGGCCGCCGTTTCATGGCCGACCAGTGTCTGCGGACGGCAACCCAGCTGAGCTACGCCTCGCTGCTGGCCATCGTCCCAATCCTGGCCATCTGCTTCGGCCTGCTGTCCGCCTTTCCGGCCTTCGAGCGCCTCAGGGTCGATGCCCAGCTGCTGCTGTTCCAGAACCTCGTGCCCAACGCCGGGGTGGAGGTCAGCGACCAGATTGCCACCTTCGTGGAGAACGCCCGATCGATGACCGGGGCGGGGACCCTGGCGCTGATGGTCACCGCCATTTTGCTGCTCTCCACCATCAACGGCGCCTTCAACGGCATCTGGCGGGTTACCGAGCCGCGCTCGCTGGGTGTGCGCATCATGGCCTATTGGATGGTGCTGACCATCGGGCCGCTGCTGCTCGGCGCCTCGCTGTCGCTGTCCAGTTATGGCTTCGCCACCGCGGTGCTGGAGCACGGCGACCGTGCCTTCGGCCTCACCCGCCTGCTGCCCTTCCTGCTCACGGCCTGCGGTTTCACCCTGCTGTATACCGTTGTGCCGGCGCGCAGCGTCGCCTTCCACCATGCGTTGATCGGCGGCGTTGTCGGCGCGGCGCTCTTCGAGTTCGTGAAGTGGGGCTTTGGTCTCTACCTGAGGCAGTTTCCCTCTTATGAGGCGATCTACGGCGCCATGGCGGCGGTGCCGGTCTTCCTGGTGTGGATGTACATCTCCTGGGCCATCGTGCTGTTCGGCGCGGAGGTCGCCGCGGCGGCGCCGGAGTGGCGTCTGCTCGATCGCCTGCGCGCCGGTAGCCGCGGCGCCGGGCCGCGGCTGGCGCTGGCGCTGGCACTGCTGTATCGCCTGCGCAACGCCGCGCGCTCGGGCTCCATGCTGAAGGAAACCGCACTGACCCGCGGCCTTCCCGCCGGCCTCGATCAACTGGCGTCGGTTCTCCACGCGCTGAAGCAGCACGGCTTCGCCGGGCGCAGCGGTGGGCGCTGGTTCCTCACCCGCGACCTGACGACGGCCAGCCTGCAGGATCTGCTGGTGGCGCTCGACCTCGCGCTGGCGCCGGGCGAGGGCTGGCCGGAAGGGGTCGAGGCGATCGTCAACGCGGCAGGCGAGCTCGGCCACGACGTGAAGGGCAAGAGCCTCGCCACGCTGATCGACAAGGCGACGGCCAGCGATCCGCCCGACGGCGTTGCGCGCTTGCATCCGGCGCCCAGGGACGAAAGATAGGGCGATGAAAGATAGGTGAACAGCCCTCCCCGCTAGGACCCCGCCCCATGGAACTCGTCCACGTTCTCAGCTTCGCCGCGGTGGCGGGCCTGCTGGTCATGTCGCCCGGTCCAAACGGCGTGTTGATCGCCAAGACCGTCCCGACCTCCGGCCGGCTTGCCGGTTTCGCCAACATCGGCGGATTCGTCGCCGCCTTCTACCTGCACGGCACGCTGGCGATCTTCGGCATCTCGGTGATCCTGGTGCGTTCGGCCGAAGCCTTCTTCGTGGTGAAGATGCTGGGCGCGGCCTATCTCTGCTGGATCGGCTTCAAGGCCTTGCGCGACGCCTGGCGGGGTGTCGAGAAAGTCGCCGCGGTGACACCGGCCCGGCGCCGGCGTACGCTCGCCAAGGCCTTTGCCGAAGGGTTCGTCACCAATGCCCTCAACCCCAAGGTCTCGATGTTCTACCTCGCGGCCTTTCCGCAGTTCATGCCTCTTGGCGAAGGCGCGGTGTCGGGCGCATTCCTGCTGGTCTGCGTGCACGCGCTGCTGAACGTGGTGTGGTTCACCGCGATGGTGCTGTTGTTCGCAAAGGTCATGCGCGTGGCGCGCGGCGGGCGCTTTCAGCGCTGGCTGAAGGCTGTGACGGGGGTGATCTTCGTGGGCTTCGGCGCCAAGCTGGCGGCACTCAATCCCTGATCGCCGCAACCCGGATCACGTCGAAGCCGTCTGGTCCTCGTCGTCGTCGCTGAGGTGGGCGCGCAACTGCTCCTGCGCCGACTCCGGCAGTTCCCGGATCGCTTCGTTCAGTTCGGATAGCGCGCGGCGCAGGCTGTAGACCTGATCGAGCAGCCGCAGCACGACGGGGATGGCGTCCTCGTTGACGCCGAGGTCGTTGCGCAACTCGGCGATCAGCTTCACGCGCGCCACGTCGGCTTCGTCGAAATAGAAATCGCCGCTCTCCTCGACCGGCAGCACCCAGTGCTGCTCAATCCAGGCATGCAGCTCGCTGGCACCGATGTCCAGCGATACCAGCACATCTTCGAAACTTGCCGCCATGGCCGTCGCGCTCCCCTCGCTCTGGCTGTGGACCTCGATCAGGTCATGCCCGCCTTGCGCCGCGGGTCGTAGTCGTGCGAGCGGCTCCAGTTCTCGATGAACTCACGCAGCTCCTGGTCCGGTCGCTCCGGCAGCATGACGCGCAGTTTCACGTACTGGTCACCGACCTCGTCGCTGTCGCGCGCCTGGACGCCCTTGCCCTTGAGGCGCAGGGTCGAACCGCTGTTGGAGCCCTGTGGGATCTTCATCGACACGCTGCCGTACACCGTCGGCACGGTGACGGTGGCACCCAGCAGCGCCTCCTGCAGGGTGACCGGCAGTTCGACATGCACGTTGTTGCCCTTCCGCTCGAAGAACGGGTGCGGCTCGATGTGCACCTCGACCAGCGCGTCGCCCGCCGGTCCGCCGCCGACGCCCGGCATTCCCTGGCCTTTCAGGCGCAGGCTCTGGCGATCCTCGGTGCCCGGCGGAATGCGCACGTCCAGCGTCTTGCCGTCGGCCAGCTTGATGCGCTTCTTGGCGCCCTTGGCGGCCTCCAGGAAGCTGATCGGCACGGTGTAGGAGACGTTGGCACCCGGCCGCCGCACCCGGCGGGTGCGCGAGCCGAAGAGGTCGGCGAAGATGTCGTCGACGTTGACGTCCTCGCCGGCGTCGAAGGGGCTGTACTTGGCGCCCCGCTTGGTGCCGGCATGGTTACGGTAGAATCCGCCTTTCCAGGGTGTTTCCTGGCCGCTGGCGTCGATCTCGCCCTGGTCGAAGCGCTTACGCTTCTCCGGGTCGCCCAGGATGCTGTAGGCCTGGGAAACTTCCTTGAACTTCTGTTCGATGGCCGCGTTGCCCGGATTGATGTCCGGGTGCAACTCCTTGGCCAGCTTGCGGTAGGCGCGCTTGACCTCCTCTTGCGAGGCCGAGCGCTCGACGTTCAGCAGCTTGTAGGGATCCTGCATAGGCTCTAACGACGTGACCTTGAAGGTTTGACCCCGGAATCGGGGAAGGAGGCATCCGTGCCAGGATACCTCCTCCCGATCCTACACCCAAGAGGCTGTCAGATTTCCTTAACGCCCGCCGAAGGCGGGCCGGGAAAGGTCTCGAACACCCTCTGTTTAGCTGCGGATTTCCCAGGCGCCGTCGGGCTGGCGGCAGGCCGTGCCGTAGGCCTGCTCTTCCTTGCCGCCGATGATGACGGTCTGCTGGAACTCGCGGCAGTAGGCGCCGGTCGAGGAGGTGCCCTCGCGGGTTGGCGTCACGCTGCCGCTGTTGCCGGTGTTGGGGTTGCTCCAGGTGATGGTATCGCCGACTGGCGCCGTGGTGGCGCGCTGGTAGGCCGACTCGGCCTTCTGGCGGTCGACCTCGTCCATGGTACGGCCGATCTCGCTGCCGATGAAGGCGCCCAGCAGGGCGCCGGCGGCCGTGGCGGCGAGTTGGCCGGAGCCGCCGCCGAACTGGGCGCCGAACAGGCCGCCCGCTGCGGCACCGCCCAAGGTACCGATGGTCTGCTTGGTGCCGCCCAGGCTGCTGTTTTCGCAGGCGGCGGCAGTGAGCGCGATGGCGGCGGCGGCGATAACGACTCGGAACTTCATTGTATTGCCCTTTCTCAACGTCAAGGGTCCCCCCGGTCAATGGCTCCCGTTCTTGGCTCAGGAGAGGACCCCAGGCATGGCCTGGAGGAACAGTTAGGCCCCAAATGGGGCGATCCGATGGCAGGTGCCAGTGCGGCGGAAAACCTGTCTATGCTACGGTTGCCGCCGCAGAACCATCCCCGGCAGCATGCCCGGATGATTTATCGCGCGCAAATCCGCGCATTTCGGCCCTTCTAGGCCCTGTTCCAGGCTATGCGGCCGCTATATGGTGGCGCCCTGCGATAGATCAACCCGGCTCGCCCCGGTAGGTTTCCCGGCAGCTTCGGGCAGGGTGGGCCGGTTCGGTAAAGGACGTAGGTAAATGGAAATCAGATCGGAGCAGCCTGCCGATCCGCTGGCGCTCTTCGCCGTCTGGCTGGCCGAGGCCGAGGCCTCGGAGCCCAACGACCCCAACGCCATGGCGCTGTCAACCGTCGGCGAGGACGGCATGCCGTCCTGCCGCATGGTGCTGCTGAAGGGTTATGACCGCGACGGCTTCGTGTTTTACACGAACTACGAGAGCCGCAAGGGCCGCCAGCTGTTGGCGACACCTAAGGCGGCGCTGCTGTTCCATTGGAAAAGCCTGCGCCGCCAAGTGCGCATCGAGGGCGCGGTGGTGCCGGTCGGCGATGCCGAGGCGGACGAGTATTTCGCCAGCCGCCACAAGCAGAGCCAGATCGGCGCCTGGGCCAGCCAGCAGTCGCGTCCCCTGGAGGGCCGCTTCGAGCTGGAAAAGCGCGTCGCCCTCTACGCCGCCAAGTACGCCCTCGGCACGGTGCCGCGCCCGCCTCACTGGTCGGGTTTTCGCCTGACCCCGCGGCTCATCGAGTTCTGGCAGGATGGCGCCTTCCGCCTGCACGACCGCCTCGTCTACAGCCGCGGAGAGGGGGGGGCGGAAGCCGGAGCGGAAGGCTCCGTGAGCGGTTGGACCACGGAGCGGCTCTACCCGTGAGCGGAGGACCGGATCAGCCGGCCCGGAAGGACGCTGCGGCTCGCGTCGGCGGGCCGGAGGCAGCGCGGCTGCTGCGTCTGGCGACCACCGCCTCGGTGGCCACCGCCTGCCTGCTGATCGTGGTGAAGCTGGTCGCTTTCGTGGTCACCGACTCGGTCAGCATCCTGTCGACGCTCATCGACTCGCTGCTCGACGCGGCGGCATCGATGATCAATCTCATTGCCGTGCGCCATGCCCTGGTCCCGGCCGACCGCGAACACCGCTTCGGCCACGGCAAGGCGGAGCCGCTGGCCGCCATGGGGCAGGCCGCCTTCATCACCGGCTCGGCAATCTTCCTGGTGATCGAGGCGGCACCGCGCTTCTTCACAACCCACGAGGTGGCGCGTAGCGAGATCGGCATCGCCGTCATGCTGTTCTCGATCGTCGCCACGCTCGCCCTCGTGGCCTTACAGCGCCACGTCATCCGGCGCACCGGCTCGCTGGCGATCAGCGCCGACCAATTGCACTACACCGGCGACGTGCTGGTGAACGGGGCCGTCATCGTGGCGCTGATCCTCGCCGCGCAGCTCGGCTGGCACCTTGCCGATCCGATCTTCGGCATCGGCATCGCCGCCTACATCCTCTACAACGCCTGGCAGATCGCCAGCGGCGCGCTCGACATGCTGATGGACCGCGAGCTGCCGGAGGAGGAACGCCACAGCATCCGCGCGGCGATCCTCGGCCACCGCGGCGTTCTGGGTATCCACGACCTGCGCACACGTGCCTCCGGCCCGCAGATTTTCATCCAATGCCATATCGAGCTCGATCCCCATCAGAGCCTGGTGCAGGCTCACGCCATCGCCGATGCGGTGGAAGGGGACCTGCGCGAGGCCTTCCCCGGCGCCGAGGTGATCGTGCACCAGGATCCTTATGAGGGTGGCCCGGACCGTGGCGACGGGATTAAGTCCGCTTAGCGCCAAAGAGGTCCTGCTTGACTCAGGTCAATGCCGGCGGACGCCGTTCGCCCTCTCATTGAAACGAGTTAGAAGCAGTTCTTTCGTTTCCCACCTTAAGCCAAGGAGCCAGCCATGGATTGGGCCGCCATTCTTGCCGTAACCGACGGGGCCGCCGGCAGCGACGCGGCGATGGCCGCGGCGATCGACCTCGGTCAGCGCTTCGGCGCGCGCGTCGAAATGCTGCATGTGGCCAACGACCCGCGTGACCTGCTGCCTTACGTCGGAGAGGGCATGTCCGGCACCGCCCTGGAGCAGGTCATGGCGTCGGTCGAGGCCAGCAACGCCCGGCGCCGCGAGGCGGTAGAGACGAGCTTCAAGCGCCTGTGCAGCGGCCTGCCCGCAGTCCAGGCCGACGAGCCGGTCGAGGCGGGCAAGTTCGCGGTCTGCCTGCACGTCACGGTCGGGCGCCAACCCGAGGAGATCGAGCGCCTGGGGCGCCTCGCCGACGTCATCGTGATGCCGCATCCTTCGCTGACCGAGGGCGACGAGTCGGCCTCGATGGACGCCGCGCTGTTCGGCACCGGCCGTCCGGTGATCGCCGTGCCGGCGGAAACCAAGAAAGGTTTCGGTAGCAAGGTTGCTGTCGCCTGGGACGGCTCTCGCGAGGGGGCGATGGCGGTCACCGCGGCCTTGCCGCTGCTGAAGCAGGCCAGGGAGGTGGTGGTGATCACCGCGCGCGAGGACGACGATGTAATCGAGCCCAGTGCGCTGGCGCGCTACCTGGCCGGTCACGGCATCACGGCGAAGACCTGGGCCTATACCCCGGGCAGCGAGTCGATCGCCGACGGCCTGCTCGGCCAGGCCGATCATGCCGGGTCCGACTGCCTTGTCATGGGCGCCTATGGCCACAGCCGCCTGCGTGAGCGCATCCTGGGCGGCGCCACCGAGGGCGTCCTGCAGCGTGCCAAGATCCCTGTTCTCATGGCCCACTAAGGCCGCTTCGACGGCCCGGGGCGCGGCGCGGATTTGCGCTGCCGGGCTGCATCAGCCAAGCTAAGCGCGGTCCGGCCGGAATGTTGGCCGGCCGTGCGTGTCAGGAGGTTTTACGTGAGCGTGAAGAACATCCGGTTGGAACTCGCCCGGGATCACGACTTTCCGAACGGCAGCGCGGAGCACGGCTATATCATGAAGGCACCCCTTACGCCGGAGGGTCACATCGATGCGGAAGCCTGGCGCCACGCACGCGAGAGCTGCACGGTGACGCGGTTCTGGCAGGGCGAGCCCGACGAAACCGGCCACCTTCGCCACACCCGCGGCGGCAATTGGGCCTTTCACTACGACGTGAAGGGCGATCCCGATGACGACGAGACCGGGTTCAAGTTCGAGTCGCACGTGTTCAAGGAAGGCGAGTACGTGTCCATTCGCGAGCACGACGGTGATCTGCGGACCTTCCGCGTCGTCTCGGTCCGCTGAACGGGGGCCCATTTCTTTCCTGGCGCCGCCGGTCTGCCGGAGTAAGATCGCGCCATGAGCGACACGACCAACGGCCAAGCCCACCAGCAGTCCCAGCAGCCTCAAGGACAGCGTCAGCGCGTGGTGCTGACCGGTGCCAGCCGCGGCATCGGCCACGCCACGGTGAAGCGTTTCAGCGACGAGGGCTGGGAGATCATCACCTGCTCTCGCGAGGAGATTCCCGCCCACTGCCTGCGCGATCCCAATTGGACCCACCACATTACCGCCGATCTTTCGGACAAGAAGGCGGTCGCCGCTTTTGTGGCCGAGGCCAAGGAGATCATCGGCGACGGGCCGGTGCATGCGCTGGTGAACAACGCGGCGGTGTCGCCAAAGACGGCTTTCAAGGAGCGCCTCGGCTGCCTCAACGGCAGCCTCGACCTGTGGCGCGAGGTCTTCGAGCTGAACTTCTTCGCGCCGCTGGCGCTGGGCCGGGGTTTCGCCTCGGCCCTGCGCAAGGGGCCGGGCGCCATCGTCAACATCACCTCGATCGCCGGCCATGGCGTGCATCCCTTCGCCGGCTCGGCCTATTCGACCTCCAAGGCGGCGCTCTCGGCCCTCACGCGCGAGATGGCGGTGGAATTCGCCGAGCTCAACGTGCGGGTCAACGCCGTGGCACCCGGCGAGATCGAGACCGAGATGATCGGCGAAGAGTACGAGGCGCTGATTCCGCGCATCCCGCTGCACCGCATGGGCCGGCCGGAGGAGGTCGCCTCGACGGTTTTCCGCCTCTGCACCCCGGACTTCGGTTACGTCACCGGCACGGAAATCTTCGTCACCGGCGGCCAGCACCTGTACTGAGCGCGTTACACTGCGGTGACATCCCGGCGCGCGTTGGCGGGATCGCTTGCCGCTATCTGGTCCCGGGAACCAAACTCCGCGACGGCAGCTGGGCTGTGGCAGGAAGGCGACCCTCAGCCGACGCTGTCGCGCAGCTTGGCGGTCCAGGCCAGGCGCGCGTTGGACTGGGCAATTTCCAGGTCGAGCCACTCATGCAGATAGCCGGCTTCCAGGTCCTGGTGTTCGCGTAGGTCGATCAGACGCGCCAGTTCGCGCTCGCAGATGTCGTGCAGCAATTCGGCCTGGACACGCCGGTCGGACGGCGCCATCAGGTGCAGGAAACGCATCTTCAAGGCGACGATCAGCTTGTTGATGTCGCTGATCTGGGGGCGCACGTTGGCGGAGAGCAGCCGCAGCAGCTCGGCGCGGCCCTGCTCGGTGACGGTCAGCAGCTGGTTCTCATTGTTTGGATCGTTGGGGTCGTCGGCGTCGGGCACCCCGCCCTCGTTCTGCACCAGACCCTCGACCTTCAGCACCTCCAGAGGGGCGCCGACGAGGTCCAGCGAGGGGCCGACGATGCGGCCGGTGAAGTGCCGCACCTCGCGCGCCAGCGCGGCATAGCTCATCGGCTTGCTGGCCAGCATACCCAAGGCCAGCAGCCGGACGGCTTCACTGGGGATCAGGGTGTTGTCGCGATACATCGGCGGGTGGTTCCAGTGCAGTCCCTGCGGGCCGGGCGGCTGCCCGGCAAGAAGGAATATAGGCGACTGCGGGTACTTTGTCCATAAAGATGCAAATGCGAAGCATTCTCAGCTATATCTAAGGGGGGCAGGGCCTTGGGGGGACCGGTGGTGGGGCCGGCGGGTTGCTGTGCCGGGGGACTTTACTGGGGCGACATGCCGCGCATGCGCTCGTTGCGCCGGCGTAGCAGTTCTACCGTCGTCAGCAATATGATCGAGAACGTCACCAGGATCGTGGCCACCGCCAGGATGGTCGGGCTGATCTGCTCGCGCAGGCCGGAGAACATCTGCAGGGGAATGGTGCGCTGGTCGAAGTCGGCCAGGAAGAGCACGACCACCACTTCGTCGAAAGAGGTGATGAAGGCGAAGAGGCCGCCCGAGATCACGCCCGGCAGGATCAGCGGCATGATGACCTGGAAGAACACCGTGGTCGGCGAAGCGCCGAGATTCTGGGCGGCACGGATCAGGCTCTGGTCGAAGCCGATGAGCGTCGCCGTCACGGTGATGACGACGAAAGGCGTGCCGAGGGCGGTATGGGCAAGGATGATGCCGAGATGGGTCTGCGCCAGGCCAATGGAGGAGTAAAAGAAGAACATGCCGGTCGCGGAGATGATCAGCGGCACGATCATCGGCGAGATCAGCAGACCCATGATGATGGACTTGTAGGGCGTATAGGGCCGGCTCAGCCCGAGAGCCGCGAGGGTGCCGAGCACCGTCGCCAGAATGGTCGAGGCGATGGCGACGATGAAGCTGTTCTGCAGCGAATGGATCCACTGCGGATTGTTCACGAAGTCGCGGTACCAGCGCAGGGAGTAGCCTGCCGGATCGAAGCTCAGCATTTCCGGCGTGAAGGTGAAGAAGGGCACCGCATTGAAGGAAAGCGGAATGATCACCAGGATCGGGGCGATGAGGAAGAGGAAGATCGCCGCGCAGATCACCCGGTAGCTGTAGTACCAGGTGCGCTCAAGCGGGCCGGCGTAAGCAGGAAGCGCCATTTTTCTATCCCAGCTTCATTTTGTCGACGCCGACAAGGCGGTTGTAGGTGAAGTAAAGCCCGATCACCAGGCCGAGCAGGATGACACCGAGGGCGGCGGCCAAGCCCCAGTTCAGCGACGACTGCATGTGATAGGCGATCTGGTTGCTGATCAGGGTGCCGGAGGTGCCGCCGACCAGGGCCGGGGTGATGTAGTAGCCGATGGCGAGGATGAAGACGAGAATGCTGCCGGCGCCGATGCCTGCCACCGTCTGCGGCATGTAGATGCGCACGAAAGCGGTAAACTGGTTGGCGCCGAGCGAGCGCGCCGCGCGCATGTAGCTCGGCGGGATGGTCTTCATCACGCTATAGAGCGGCAGCACCATGAACGGCAGCAGAATATGCGTCATGGCGACGATGGTGCCGACCTTGTTGTGAATCAGTTCGAGGCGGCCGTCGTCGGAGAGGATGCCGATCCATACCAGGACGCTGTTCACCACGCCCTCGGACTGCAGCATCACGATCCAGGCGGTGGTGCGCACCAGCAGCGACGTCCAGAAGGGCAGCAGCACGAGAATCATCAGCAGGTTGCTGTAGCGCAGCGGCATCGTCGCCATGAGGTGGGCGATGGGATAGCCGAGCAGGATGGTCAACCCGGTGATCAGCAGGCTCATCCACAGGGTGCGGATGAAGAGATCGACATAGATCCGCCGGAACTCCGGCTGGGCCTCGACTGCGCCTTGCGGATCGAACCGCAGGTCGAGAGAATTCAGGTAATAGCCGAAAGTGTAGGGGGAACTGAGGCGCTTCAGCAGCAGCCAGGTTTCCGGCTTGCCCCAATCTTCGTTGGCATCGATCAGGCCTTCTTTAAAGGCACCGCTCTCGATGATCCGGTCGACGCGGCGCGAGGTGCCCATGACGGTGCCGCGCATGCCGCTGATTTCATAGTTGAGGCGCGTGGCGACCTTGCCGATCTCCCTGCTCTCGCGGCCGTCTCTGAGGTCTTCGGCCAGCGCGGCGAAAGCCGACTCCGGCGGTAAATTCTCACCGTCCCAGTCGGCGAGGGCCTCCACGGTTCTCGGCAGGTTATCGGGCACCACCGAATTGTCGATGCTGCGCAGCGACATATCGACGATGGGAATGAGGAAGCTGAAGAGGATGAACAAGAACAGCGGGGCAATGAGGCCGAGGGCCATCAGCCGGTTGCGCCTGAGCGCGCGGGCGATCGACACTTTCAACGGCGTGCCGTCGGCCGTCCGCATAACGTCGCGCGGGTCCGATGCTGCCTCTGCCATATCCCGTCCGCTTTTGATCTTTGAGTCTTTAGGTGCCGGGCAAGCCCGAAGGGAGTGGGGGATGGACGCCGTCCGTCCCCCTGCCTGCCCTTACTGCTGCAACCAGGCTTCGAACCGCTCGTTCAGTTCGTCGCGGTTATCGGCCCACCACTGGAAGTTGGTGAGGAAACCCAGTTCCGCGTACTTGGTCGGCATGTGCGGCTCCATGTCGATGCCGAGCTCAGCGTGCGTGCTGACCAGCGGCAGAGAGGACTTGCGGGCCGGGCCGTAGGAGATGTACTTGGCCTGGTCTGCAAGGCGCTGCGTGTCCGTCGCAAAGCGCATGAACTTCAGCACCTCATCGATGTTCTTGCCGTCGGCCGGAACCGCCCAGCCGTCGATGTCCAGCACCTGGCCGTCCCAGATCATGGCCAGCGGCTGCTTCTCTTCCTCGATGGCAGAGAACAGGCGGCCGTTATAGCCGTTGCCGAAGACAACTTCGCCATCGGCCAGCAGCTGTGCCGGAACGGCACCCTCGGTCCACCAGATCACCTCGCTCTTGATGGTGTCGAGCTTGGCGAAGGCACGCTCGATGCCCTCCGGCGTGTCGAGCACGTCGTAAACCTCGTTTACCGGAACGCCGTCGGCGATCAGGGCCCACTCCAGATTGTTGACCGGAGAACGCTGCAGGGTGCGCTTGCCCGGGAACTTCTCCAGGTCGAAGACGTCAGCCATGGTCTTAGGCTGCTCGCCCTTGAACGCGTCGGTGCGGTAAGCGAAGGCGAAGGAGTAGATGATCTGCGGAACGAAACAGTCGGAGACCGTCCCTTCGAGGAAGTCTTCCATCGGCGGCGTGCCGTCGGGCGCGGCTTCCAGCATGGCGTTGTGGTCGAGTTCCATGAACAGGCCCTCGTCGCAGCCGCGGATGGCGTCGGCAACGACAACGTCGACCAGATCCCAGGTCACGTTCCCGGCTTCCGCCTGGGCACGCACCTCGGCGAGGCCGCCGCTGTAGTCGAGCGAGTTCAGCTGAACGTCGGGGTTGGCCGCCATATAGGGCTGGTGGTAGGCCTTCAGCTGGCTGGCTGTATAGGCACCGCCCCAGGAGACGACGTTCAGTTCTACCGCCTGCGCCGAGGCGGCGAAGGCCAGACCGGCGATGCCGGCGAGGCCGATGGTGGTGTATCGCAAAGTCTTCTTCATTTAATGGTTCTCCCTGTTGTGGATCACCGGGCGTTGCCGGCAGTTTGGCAGTGCTTTGAACCTGCTGCCTCCGCGAACGGCCCCCCCGGCCTGATGGCGAGGCAACCTTGCTACCTCATATATAGCTCCCGAGACCTCATGCGTCCAAGGCTCGGCAGTCTTCCAAGGCCCAGCCGACGCGGACCGCGCCGCCTTCGTCGATGATGGCGTGGCCCTGTGCGTTGGGGACTTTCACCACGAACTGATCGTTTCCGGCGAAGTTCACCCGCGTCCTGATGTGATCGCCCAGGTAGATCAGTTCCTCGACCTTGGCCTCGAAAGTGTTGGGATATTTGTCCGCCGGCGGATTGATCAGGACCCGCTCGGGCCGCAGCGACAGGGTGGTCCTGTCACCGGGCCCGCCGATGTTGACGGCAAGCGCCTCGACATTGCCGCCGCTGTCCAGCTCGACGGTGCAGCTCTGGCCGTTCACCGCCGTTATGCGGCCCGAGAGCTTGTTGTTCTCGCCAATGAAGGCGGCCACGAAGGCATTCTCCGGCTCCTCGTAGAGCTTGGGCGGCGTGGCGAGCTGCTGGATGACTCCGTCGTCGAAGACGGCGATGCGGTTCGACATGGTGAGCGCTTCGGACTGGTCGTGCGTCACATAGACCACCGATACGCCAAGGGTTTCATGGATATGCTTGATCTCGAACTGCATTTCTTCGCGCAGGTTCTTGTCCAGCGCGCCCAGCGGTTCGTCCATCAGCACCAGATCCGGTTCGAAGACCAGGGCGCGGGCCACCGCCACGCGCTGCTGCTGGCCGCCGGAGAGCTGGCTCGGGCGGCGGTTGTCGTATCCGTCAAGACGAACCATCGAGAGGGCCCGCTTGACCTTCTCCTCCGCCTCGGCCTTGCCCATGTGCCGGACCTGCAAGGGAAAGGCCAGGTTCTCGCCCACCGTCTTGTGGGGAAACAGGGCATAGTTCTGGAACACCATGCCAATGCCGCGCTTGTGCGGCGGTACGTTGTTGATCGGCCGGCCGTTCAGCAGAATCTCGCCGTGGGTGGCCGATTCGAAGCCAGCGAGCATCATCAGGCAGGTCGTCTTGCCTGAGCCCGAGGGGCCGAGCATGGTGAGGAACTCGCCCCGTTTGATGTCTAGATTCAGGTCTTTGACGACCAGTGTTTCTCCGTCGTAGCTCTTCTGCACGCCGA
Source organism: Pelagibius sp. 7325 (assembly GCF_037652055.1). Lineage (NCBI taxonomy): Bacteria > Pseudomonadati > Pseudomonadota > Alphaproteobacteria > Rhodospirillales > Rhodovibrionaceae > Pelagibius > Pelagibius sp. 7325. Next base: position 61,280 of record NZ_JBBKAH010000006.1, on the reverse strand, counting down.
CGAAGCGAACTATAAAGTCCTCGTCTCCGCTTGCCACTCGCGGTTTCTCCCTGCGCCCCCAAGTTACTATTAGTATAACCACAAATGCTCGAGCTGGATGCCTGATGCCTGTGGTTCTTTGTATTATGGAGCGAAGCCTAGCTGATCGTATCGGGGGATGAAACCTTGAAAAAGGGAACGCGCCACGGTGCACGGAAAGGTTGCGATTCCCGTGGGTCTTCTCGGATTATTGGTGGCAAGAGCCGGCCGCCGAAACGTTCAGCGCGCGAGCCAGGCGTTGAAGCGTGCCACCAGTTCCGGACCCCGCTCGCGCCAGAACAGCGCATCGTTACGCAGGGCGGACGCCAGGTTCTCTTCCGTCGTGGGCAGGAAGTCGGCCATCTCGACGTCCGCATGGACGTAGCTGCCGACCTCGGCGACCGCCGAGCGACGCACCGGGCCGTAGGGAATCCAGCGGGTCTGTCGTGCCAGGGGCTCGGTGCCGGTGGCGAAGCGGATGAACTGCTGCGCCGCTTCACCATTGGGCGCGCCGGCGGGGATGGCCCAGAGGTCGATGTCCCACAGCTGGTGATCCCAGATTAGCGCGAAGGGCTGCTGGCGCACGGCGATATCGGCGAAGGCCGGCGCGTTGTAGGTCGAAGTCATGATGACCCTGCCGCTCGCCAGCAGACGTCCCGGCTCGCGCGGGTCGTTCCACCAGACGATCTCGTCGCGGATGCTGTCCAGCTTGGCGAAGGCGCGCGTGACGCCGGCCTCCGTGCGCAGCAGGTCGTAGATCTCGGTCGGTGCGGCGCCGTCGGCGAGCAGCGCCCATTCCAAATTGGCCATCGGAGTGCGGCGCAGGCCGCGGCCGCCGGGGAAGCGATCGGTGTCGAAAAAATCCTGCAGGGTGGTCGGGCTGGCATCATCGGCGCGCACGCCGTCCGGGCCGGTGCTGTAGGCCAGCAGCATCGACCATGCCTGGGAGCCGACGGCGCAGGGTTGCAGGGTGCCCGGCAGGAAGTCGGCGCTCGCCACGGTGCCATCGGACGCGGCGGGCATCATGAAGGTCATCTGCTGGAACAGCCCCTCCGCGCAGCCTTCGGCGGCATCGACCGGATCGACGTCAACCACGTCCCAGGTGACTTCCCCGGCCTCGACCTGCGCACGCAGCTGGTCCAAGCCGCCGCCATAGACCTTGCGGCTGATCTCGATGCCGGTGGTGCGGGTGAAGGGATGATGGATCGCCTCTTCCTGACTCTGCGAATAAACGCCTCCCCAGGACACCACCACCAGGGGGCCCGTCGGCTTGGCCGGCTCGACTTCGGGCGTGTCGCCGCTCGACGCGGCGGCGGCGGCCGGCGCCGGGCCGGCGCCGCTCTCAACCGGCGTGGCACTATCCACACTGTCGGTGGACGGTGCCGCGGACGAGGCCGCAGGAACCGTTTCGGGCACGGCCCCGGTGGCCGGGTCGGCGGCAGGAGGCGTCTCGGTTGTCGAGTCCACGCTGGCGCCGGCGGGGGCATCCTGGGCCCGCACGGGACTGCCTGTCGTCGCCAGGACGGTTCCCAGGAATAGAACGCCGATCAGGCTGGCGGCGTGCCTGCCGTTGGTCATGTGCTTGCTCTCCCCCAACTGGCGGGCCGGCATGGATTCCCCCCGGCGGCCCGCGGTCTGCGCAGCGCGAACCTAGCATTGCCCGGCAGGCCGCGCGGGGCAATGGCGCCGCCCCGACCGCGCTGTAACAATTGTGGGTTGGGGAGCGTTTGCTGGTGAGAGCCGAAAGGGGGCTGGAAGACGGCTAGGCGGCGCGGCGCAGGTTCATGACCTGCCAGATCTCCGTCAGGGCGTCGACCAGGCGGTCCATCTCGACGTCGCTGTGCAGGGGGGTCGGGGTCAGGCGCAGCCGCTCGGTGCCGCGCGGCACGGTGGGATAGTTGATCGGCTGCACGTAGATGCCGTACTGCTCCAGTAGGCGGTCGGTCACGGCCCGGCAGGCGACCGGATCGCCGACCAGCACCGGCACGATATGGCTCTGCGACGGCATGACCGGCAGGCCGGCCTCGGTGAGCCGGCGCTTCAGGGTGGCCGAGCGCTCCTGGTGGGCCTCGCGTTCGGCCTGGCTGTGGCGCAGGTGGGAGACGCTGGCCAGCGCCCCGGCGGCCACCGCCGGCGGCAGCGAGGTGGTGAAGATGAAGCCGGAGGCGAAGCTGCGCACGAAATCGCAGAGGGCGGCGGAGGCGGCGATGTAGCCGCCCATCACACCGAAGGCCTTGCCCAGGGTGCCCTCGATCACCGTCAGGCGGTCCATCAGGCCCTCGCGCTCGGCAATGCCGCCGCCGTGCGGACCGTACAGGCCGACGGCGTGGACCTCGTCCAGATAGGTCATGGCGCCGTGCTTGTCGGCCACGTCGCAGATCTCGGCGATAGGGGCGATGTCGCCGTCCATCGAATAGACCGATTCGAAAGCAACCAGCTTGGCGGCGGCCGGGTCGGCCTCGCTCAGCAGCTGGTCCAGGTGTTCGGGGTCGTTGTGACGGAAGATCGCCTTGCCGGCTCTGGAATAGCGGATGCCCTCGATCATCGAGGCATGATTAAGGGCGTCGGAGAACACGATGCAGTTTGGCAGGCGCGCCGCCAGAGTGCCCAGCGCCGCCCAGTTGGAGACGTAGCCCGAGGTGAACAGCAGCGCGGCTTCCTTGCCGTGCAAGCCCGCCAGTTCGCGCTCCAGCAGCACGTGGTAGTGGTTGGTGCCGGAGATGTTGCGGGTGCCGCCGGCACCGGCGCCACACTTGTCGATGGCGCCGTGCATGGCGGCCAGGACGGCGGGGTTCTGGCCCATGCCGAGGTAGTCGTTGGAACACCAGACCGTCACCTCGCCTTCGCCTTGCTTGCTGTAGCATCTGGCATGCGGGAAGGCGCCGGCATGGCGTTCAAGGTCGGCGAACACGCGGTAGCGGCCCTCGGCTTTGAGGGCAGCCATCTCCTGGGCGAAAAAGCGCTCGAAATCCATGGCGACTCTGATTTCCCGTGTTCCCGGGACCTTAAATTTCCTCAGGGTACCGGTCCCTACCATCGTGCGGCCCTTAGAGGGCCCCGGGGAGGAGCATACTAACAAAATACCCCGGCAGGGCACCCCCGGAAATGGTCCTCATGGGGGTAGGCCTTCCGCGTCAAATCGCCACAGAAAGCCCGTCCCAACAATGACCTGGATCAGTAAATCGGGGTCCGGACGTCAGGCGACCTGCGCCAGGCCCTGTTCGGCGACGAAGGCGGCGGTCTCGTCCAGCGCCTTGCGGAAGCCGGCGAGGACGGCGTCGATTTCCGCCTCGGTGATGATCATCGGCGGGCAGCAGGCGATGGTGTCGCCGAGGTTGCGGAAGATCACGCCGTGCGCCTGGGCGCGCGCCGCGAAGAAGCCGCCGACCTTGCCGAGCGGGTCGAAGGGCGCCTTGGTCGCCTTGTCGGCAACCAGTTCGACGGCGGCGATCAGGCCGATGCCGCGCACCTCGCCGACCAGCGGGTGGCCGGCGAAGGCCTTCAAGCCGTCCAAGAGGCGCGGCGAGACCGCACGCACATGGTCGACGATCTTGCGCTCCTCGTAGATCTTCAGCGTCTCAAGGGCCACCGCGGCGGAGACCGGGTGGGCGCTGTAGGTGTAGCCGTGGCCGAAGGAGCCGCGCTTGGCCGAGTTGTCGGCGATGGCCTGGTAGATGGCATCGGTGACCAGCACCGCCGAGATCGGCATGTAGGCGCTGCTCAACTGCTTGGCCACGCTCATCATGTCCGGCTTGATCCCGAAGGTCTCGCAGCCGAAGAGGTTGCCGGTGCGCCCGAAGCCGGTGATGACCTCGTCGGCGACCAGCAGCACGTCATACTTCTTGAGGACGGCCTGGGTCTTCTCCCAATAGCCGGCCGGCGGGACGATGACGCCGCCGGCGCCCTGCAGCGGCTCGCCGATGAAAGCGGCGACGGTGTCCGGGCCTTCAGCGAGGATCAGTTCCTCCAGCTCGCGGACCCGGCGGTCGACGAAGTCGGTCTCGCTCTCGCCTTCTTCGGCGAAGCGGTAATAGTGCGGCGCGCCGGTGTGGATGATATTGGCGATCGGCACGTCGAAATCGAACTGCGCGTAGGGCAGGCCGGTCAGGCTGGCGGCGGCGACGGTCACGCCGTGATAGCCCTTGATGCGGCCGATGATCTTCTTCTTCTCCGGCCGGCCGATGGCATTGTTGTAGTACCACACCATCTTCACGACGGTGTCGTTGGCCTCGGAGCCGGAATTGGCGAAGAACACCTTGGTGAGCTGAGCCGGGGTGATCTGTACGAGTTTCTCGGCGAGGTCGACCACAGGGGTCGCCGTCTTCTGCGCGAAGGAATGATAGTAGGGCAGCTTCGACATCTGGTTGGTGGCGGCGTCGACCAGGCGTTTCTCGCTGAAGCCCAGGCCCGCGCACCACAGTCCGGCCATGGCCTCCAGATAGCGATTGCCGTCCTCGTCGATCACGTAGACCCCGTCGCCGCGGTCGAGGATCAGCGAGCCCTCTTCCTCGTTCTTGCGGGCGTTGGTGTAGGGGTGCAGGTGATAGGCGATATCACGGCTGGCCGCCGAGTTTGGCCGGACGCTCATGGGGCTCTCCTAAGACAGTGTCGTATCCCGGCTCCGGCGGCGCGGGGCGACGGCCGGTGGCGGGACAGATGCGGGACCGCGGGCAGCCTACTCCCAGCCGGCGGGGAAGGCCAAGCCTTTGCCCCCGAAGCAGGGCGCATAGGCGGCTTGTGGCCCGCGCATGGGCACAAGTATTTGTAAACGGTTGAGTTTTCGCTCTCTGCCCGAGCGGGCTTAGGACGCCTTGCGGGTCTCGTCGACGCCGATGAAGCCGCCGGACTGGCGCTCCCACAGCTGGGCGTAGAGGCCGCCCTGGGCCAGCAGCTCGGCATGGCTGCCCTCTTCGACGATGTGGCCCTTGTCCATCACCACCAGCCGGTCCATGGCGGCGATGGTGGAGAGGCGGTGGGCGATGGCGATCACCGTCTTGCCGGTCATCAGGTGCTGCAGCTGGCTCTGGATCGCCGCCTCGACCTCGGAGTCGAGCGCCGAGGTCGCCTCGTCGAGCACCAGGATCGGGGCGTCCTTCAGGATCACCCGCGCGATGGCGATGCGCTGGCGCTGGCCGCCGCTGAGCTTCACGCCGCGTTCGCCGACATGGGCGTCGTAGCCGCGCCGGCCGCGCAGGTCGCGCAGCTCGGGGATGAAGCCGGCCGCCTCGGCCAACTCGGCAGCGCGGCGCATGTCGGCTTCGCTGGCCTGCGGCTTGCCGTAGACGATGTTGTCGCGGATCGAGCGGTGCAGCAGGGCGGTGTCCTGCGTCACCATGGCGATCTGCGCGCGCAGGCTGGCCTGAGTCACCTCGGCGATATCCTGGCCGTCGATCAGGATGCGCCCGCTCTCCAGGTCGTAGAAGCGCAGCAGCAGGTTCACCAGGGTCGACTTGCCGGCACCTGAGCGCCCGACGATGCCGACCTTCTCGCCCGGCTGCACCGTCAGCGAGAGGCTGTCGATGATGCCGCCTTCCTGGCCGTAGTGGAAGCCGATCGCCTCGAAGCGCACCTCGCCTTCGCGGACGGCGAGGTCGTGCGCGCCCGGGCTGTCGGTGACGGCATAGGGCTGCGAGATGGTTTCGATGCCGTTCTGCACCGTGCCGATGTTCTCGAACAGGCTGGTGACGGTGCGCAGGATCCAGCCCGACATCTGGGTGAGGCGGATGATCAGGCCGATGGCCACGGCAATGGCGCCGACGGTGATGGCCGTGTCCATCCACAGCACCAGGGCCAGCCCGGTGACCGCCAGGATCAGGGCGGTGTTGAGCAGCGTCAGCGTCACCGTCATCAGGAAGATCGCGCGCATCAGCTGGCGCAGGTTCAGGGTGTGGCGGTCGATCACCTCGGCGACGAAGTCTTCTTCGCGCTCGGCATGAGCGAACAGCTTCACCGACTGGATGTTGGTGTAGCTGTCGACGATCCGCCCGGTCAGGGTCGAGTTCGATTCCGAAACCGCCGCCGACTTGCGGCGCACCGGCGGCACCATGAAGTAGATGACGGCCGCATAGGCCAGGGTCCATACCAGCACCGGCAGCAGCAGACGCCAGTCGATGCCGGCGAAGAGTGCCAGCGTGCCGACCAGGTAGATGAGCAGGAACCACACGCCGTCGATGACATTGATGACCGCCTCGCGCACCGCGTGACCGGTCTGCAGCACCTTCTGGGCGATGCGCCCAGCGAAGTCGTTCTGGAAATAAGTCAGGCTCTGGCGCACCACGTAGCGGTGGTTCAGCCAGCGCACCCGGTTGGTGAGGCCCGGCGCGATGCTGAGATTGATCAGGCCACGCGACACCAGGGTCGCCAGCGGACGCAGGAACAGCGCGACGAAGGCCATGCCGGCCAGCATCCAGCCGTGTTCGGCGAGGAAGTTCTCCGGCGTGCTCACGGTCACCCAGTCGACCAGCACGCCGAGGAAGGCATAGAGCGCGAGTTCGGCACCGGCGGCGATGCCCGAGATCGCCAGGGTGACGATCAGCAGCCCGCGGATCGGCCCCAGGAAATGCCAGAAGAACGCCACCGTGCCTTTGGGCGGGCGGGTGATGTCGGACGGGGCGAGGGGGTCGAACAGGCGCTCGAAGAAGGCATACATGCTGGGCGGTTTGCGGCTCGCTGGCTAGGGGTCGCGGTCGGGTGGATACCTCATACTTGGGGGCGGCCGCAGGCGAAGGCAAATCCGCCGCAAATTCTTGCCGCCAGAAGGATGATAGCAGCTATCCTCGCCACCAGCCGTGCGAAATGGTCAGGGCTGCTGCCCCCCGTCGCCGCCCAACGGCGGCGGGCATGTCAGGAGAAAAGCAAGATCATGCGTAAAAGCGTTGCAGCCTGGGCCTTCGCCGGGTCGCTGCTGCTGACAGCCTGCACGGCGCCCGCGCCCTCAGGGGACCTGGCGCCAGATCCGGCAGAGGAAGCGATCCTCGCCGATTTCCACCGCGTCGCCTATGGCCAACCCACGATCAGCGGCGGCCATCTGGCCAAGTGGACGGGCCCGATTCGCGCTGCCGTGATCGGTACTGACAGGCCGGACTATCGCTCGGCGGCGCGGCGCCACCTGGCCGAACTCGCGGACCTCACCGGTCTTGCCATCGCCGAGGCGCCGGCGGATCAGGCGAACCTGCTGGTCTTCTATGACGACGATCCCTTCGCGGCTGTGCGTGACAACCGGAGCCGCTTCGCCCACCGCATCGCCGATCCGTCGAGCTTCGACAGGCGGCTGGACGCCATGGCGCCGGATGCCACCTGCTTCGGCTTCCTGTGGGGCGGTTGGCCGGGCGGGCAGGGCATCGGCTTCGCCGTGGTCTTCCTGCGTACCGACCGCGGCGACCGCACCGTCGAGGGCTGCCTGGTGCAGCAGACGACACAGGCGCTGGGTCTCCTGCACGATCTCGATCCGAGTGCCGAGTCGGTGTTCGGCGATGCGGGCAAGTACGTCGCCCTCACGCCGCAGGATCGCCTCATTCTGCGCCTACTCTACGACCCGCGCCTGAAGCCCGGCATGGGCTGGGCCGAGGCGGAGCCGCTGGCCCGCGCGGCGCTGCGCGACCTGCGGAAGGGGGGCGGGGGATGAGAGGCTTCATCATTTTGGCGTTCCTGCTGGTGGCAGCCACAACACCGGTGCAGGCGGAGATCGTGGCGGGTTATTCCTGCGGATATTACTTTCCGGATTCCGAGACTGCACCGCCGGAAGTTCGAGAGTTGTTGGAGAAGGTCTCCCCTGGTGCGATCAAGTCCTGCTCGGTCTGGGGTGATCCGGAAACCAGGACCTATGATTTCGTATCCGTGCCTCTGCACCACCCCTTCGGTGTTTGTCAGGTCACAATGCGCCGGTTGTTCCACGAAGATGGCAACTGGACGCATACGCCCCCAGCGGACAAGCCATATCTAGGCGACCGCAGCGTGTCGATGATGGTTGCTGAGGGAGATTGTCCGCGTCAGGACGACCCGCGCTATGTCATCACGAATGATATCAGCCCGGGTGTATTTCTGGCAGCAGTTCGGGTATGGGAAAGACTTTCCTCGGCAAGTGGTCCTGATGCCTTGGCCGACGTGACCTTTCCCTCCGCTCGGGCAGGTCAAATATTCCGGGACTTCGAAAGCGAGTTCGGTCTGTGGAAATCGTTCAAGCTGGTGGGCGTGAGCTTGTCGTCGGCCGCGGCGCATTCTCCCGCTTATTACCATCTGGACCTTGAGGGGAGCCCTACGAACTGGACACTGCTCTTCGATTTCATGGACGAAGAGCCTGTCGTCGTTGGCATCGGCACCTTCGTATACTGATCGGCGCGGACTAGCTCGGACGGCTAGACCTTTTGTCTCAAAGGCTGAGACTCACTGTTTCACAATTGCGGCTTTTGCGGCCTGAGCTTAGCATGAACGCCGATTCCCATGGTTGGAACCTAGGGAGAGGGAGCGTTCAGGGGTGGGCGAGCGCGCGATGATTCTCTTCGAGAACGCCCGGCTGTTCGACGGCTTGGGCGGCGAACTGCGTGACGGCCACCACGTCCTCGTCGAGGGCGAGCGCATCAGGGAGGTCTCGGACAAACCCATCAAGGCAGCGAACGCCGAGGTCATCGACCTCAAGGGGCGCACCCTCATGCCTGGCCTGATCGACGCGCACTTCCATGCCATGGCGGCGGAGCCCGACTTCACCAAGATGGAGGGGCTGCCGCGCTCCTACCTGCACCAGCATGCAAGACACCTCTTGGAGGCCGCGCTGAAGCGCGGCTTCACCACGGTGCGCGATGCCGGCGGCGCAGACTACGGCCTGGCGATGGCGGTGAAGGCGGGGCTCATCGAGGGGCCGCGGCTGTTCTATGCCGGCCGCGCGCTGACCCAGACCGGCGGCCACGCCGACTTCCGCGGCCTGGAAGCAAGTCACGGCGACTATTGCTTCTGCAGCCAGAGCGGGCCGATCTTCGGTGTCATCGCCGACGGCGTGCCGGCGGTGCAGAAGGCGGCGCGCGAGGAGCTGCGCCGCGGCGCCACGCAGATCAAGATCATGGCATCCGGCGGTGTCTCCTCGCCGACCGATCCGATCTGGAACCTGCAGTACTCGGAACAGGAGATCCGCGCCATCGTCTGGGAAGCGCAATCGTGGCGTACCTACGTCATGGCACACGCCTATACGCCGGAAGCGATTGCGCGCTGCGTGGCTTTCGGGGTGCGCTCCATCGAGCACGCCAACCTGATCGACGCGGCAACTGCTAGACAGTGTGCGGAGGCCGGCGCTTACGTCGTGCCGACGCTGGTGACCTACCAGATGCTGGAGCGCTTCGGCGCCGAACTCGGTCTCCCGGCGGTCGGCCTGGAGAAGCTGAAGGTGGTGCGCGCGGCCGGCGTGCAGTCGCTCGAGATCCTGAAAGCCGCCGGCGTGTCGATCGGCTTCGGCACCGACCTGCTGGGCGCCATGCAGCAGCACCAGTCGCACGAGTTCGCCATCCGCGCCGAGGTGCTGTCGCCGGCGGAGATATTGCGCTCGGCGACCTCGGTGAACGCGGCGCTGCTGAACGCCGAGGGCGACCTGGGCGTGGTGGCGCCCGGCGCCTATGCCGACCTGCTGGTGGTCGACGGCGATCCGCTGGACGACCTCGCCCTGCTGGAAGACCAGGGTGCGCACCTGCCGGTCATCATGAAAGGTGGCATCTTCATGAAGCGGGCGCTGCCGTGAACCGGGCGCTGTAAGGCCGGGCAAGCGGCTTGTTTTGCGCGACCGGCTCGTAATAGGCTAACCCTGTTCGGGCGGCTTTTCGCAAGTATTATCAGCAGTTGCATTCTTCAATAACTAAATCAACGGTTGAGGACGATTGGGTCCGGCGGAACATCGACAGGGGGATGCGGCAAATGATGAAGAATAGAGCTGGAAGATTGAGGCGTGGGTTCTTCGCGGTGGCTGCCGCCGCCGGCATTCTCGCCGGCGGCCTGGGCGCCGAAGCGAAGACCTTCAAGTGGGCCTTCCAGGGCGACATCCAGACGCTCGATCCCCACGGTCTGTTCGAGACCTTCACCCTAGGCTTCCAGCTGAACTTCTACGAAGGCCTGGTGTCACGCACGCCGGATCTGCAGCTGCAGCCGGGCTTGGCGACCTCGTGGGAGAACGTCGAGCCGACGGTCTGGCGCTTCACGCTGCGCCAGGGCGTGACCTTTCACAACGGCAACAGCTTCAATGCCGACGACGTCATCTTCTCGGTCCAGCGGATCAACTCCGAAGGCTCCGATATGAAGGTGATCGCGACTCTCATCAAGGAGGCGGTGAAGGTCGACGACTACACGGTCGACCTGGTGACCGATCAGCCCAATCCGATCCTGCCGCTTCAGCTCGAGATCTTCATGATCATGGACAAGGAGTGGTCGGAGGAGCACGGCACCACCGGAGCGACCAACGTCAAAGGCGACGACCAGGGCAATTACGCCAACCTCAACGCCAACGGCACCGGCCCCTTCATGATCAAGGAACGCCAGCCGGACGTGCGCACCGTGCTGGTGCCCAATCCGAACTGGTGGGGTGACGCACAGAGCAACGTCACCGAGGCGGTCTTTACGCCGATCGGGCAGGACGCGACGCGCGTGGCGGCGCTGATTTCCGGCGACGTCGACATGGCCTACCCGGTACCGGTGCAGGACTGGAAGCGGCTGGAGGACGCCGATGGCGTCAGTCCGCTGACCGGCGCCGAGGCGCGCACCATCTTCCTCGGCTTCGACCAGGACCGCGACGAACTGCTGTATTCCAGCGTGAAGGGCAAGAACCCCTTCAAGGACCAGCGCGTGCGCCAGGCCTTCTATCAGGCCATCGACATCGAGGCGATCAAGGACAGGATCATGCGCGGCGCCGCGACGCCCAGCAACCTGATGATCGCGCCGCAGATCAACGGCTTCAACCCGGCGCTCAACGCACGGCTGCCTTACGACGTCGACAAGGCCAAGGCGCTGCTCGCCGAGGCCGGCTATCCGGACGGCTTCACCGTCACCATGGACTGCCCCAACGACCGCTACGTGAACGACGAGCGGATCTGTCAGGCGGTGGCCTCGATGCTCGCCCGTATCGGCGTGAAGATCGACCTCTTGGCGCAGACCAAGTCGAAGTACTTCGCCAAGGTGCTGGCGCAGAACGGCTACGACACCTCGTTCTACCTGCTGGGCTGGACGCCCTCGACCTTCGATGCTCACAATGTCATCGACTCGATCATGTCCTGCCGGGTGGACGGCAAGGGCTCCTTCAATCTCGGCGGCTACTGCAACAAACGGGTGACCGAGCTGTCGGACCTGATCCAGGTGGAGACCGACCAGGAGAAGCGCCAGGCGCTGATCGACGAAGCCAACAGGATTCACGCGGATGAGGTCGGCCATATTCCGCTGCACCAGCAGCCGCTGTCATGGGGCGTCAGCGACAAGGTGAGCGTGGCCCAGCGCGCCGATGACATGTTCCACCTGCGGCACGTGACGGTGAAGTAGCCAGGGTGCTATGAAGGGGGCCCGGGCCGTTCCGCCCGGGCCCCTTTTTGATTCGGGTCAGGTGATGTTCGTTCTCTTCGGCGCCAGGGTCTGGGTCCCATGATCGCCTTCATCGTCCGGCGGCTGTTGCAGTCTGTGCTGGTGATGCTGGCGGTGGGCTTCATCGCTTTTTCGCTGTTCACCTACGTCGGCGACCCGGTCAACAACATGGTCGGCCAGGATACCACCCTGGAGCAGCGTGCCGAGCTGCGCCAGCGCCTCGGCCTCGATGATCCCTTCGTCGTGCAGTACGGCCGCTTCCTTGTGAAGGCCGTGCAGGGCGACTTCGGCATTTCCTACCGACATCGCCGCCCGGTGGCCGAGCTGATCGCCGAGCGCGTGCCGGCGACCCTGGAGCTCTCCTTCGTCGCCGCCGCGCTGGCCCTGTTCATCGGCGTGCCCATGGGAGTCTACACCGGTCTCCACCGGCGCGGCTTCCTTTCGCAGACCTTTCTGGCCGTTTCCTTAGTCGGCATCTCGCTGCCGACTTTCCTCATCGGCATCCTGCTGATCCTCGTCTTCGGCGTCATGTCGCAGGACATCAACGCCGCGCTCGGCTTCACCCTGGTGCCGCAGCTGCCCACCTTCGGGCGCGGCGATACCGTGCAGCTCGGCTGGTGGTCGACCGGCTTCCTAACCACCTCGGGACTGCTCGCCCTCATCCTGCCCTCGGTCACCCTGGCGCTGTTCCAGATGACCCTCATCATGCGCCTGGTCCGCTCGGAGATGCTGGAGGTGCTTCGCACCGACTACATCAAGTTCGCCCGCGCGCGTGGACTCTCCAACCGGGCGGTGAACTTCGGCCACGCGCTGAAGAACACCCTGGTGCCCGTCATCACCATCACCGGCCTGCAGCTCGGCTCCATCATCGCTTTCGCCCTCATCACCGAGCAGGTGTTCCAGTGGCCCGGCATGGGCCTCCTGTTCCTGCAGGCCATCACCGAGGTCGATATCCCGGTGATGGCGGCCTACCTGATGCTGGTCGGCTTCTTCTTCGTCGTTATCAACCTCATCGTCGACCTGCTTTACTATGTGGTCGATCCCCGCCTGCGCGCCGACAAGGTCGTCGCCGGCGGCCACGGCTAGGGGGCGGAATGGGCGTCGGCGGAGAACGGCAGGATGAAGCGGCAGCGGCCGGTGCCGTCGCGCGCCTCGGCGACGTCTTCAGGCGCTTCTTCGACAGCGATCTCTGGCACTCCTTCACGCGCTCCCCCGTGGTGGTGGTCTCCGCGCTTGTCACCCTGGCCGTCGTCGGCGCGGCCCTTTTCGCGCCGCTCATCGCGCCACACAATCCCTTCGACCTGGCCAGCATCGACCTGCTCGATTCCGAGATCCCGCCGGTTTGGCTCGACGGCGGCGACCCGCGCTTCCTGCTCGGCACCGATGCCGAGGGGCGCGACATTCTTTCGACCATCATCTACGGCGCGCGCATATCGCTGGGCGTCGGCTTCGCCTCGGTGCTTTTCGCCATGGTACTGGGCGTCGGCCTCGGCCTGCTTAGCGGCTACCTCGGCGGCACCGTGGATGCCGTCATCATGCGCATCGCCGACGTCCAGCTGACCTTTCCGGCCATTCTTATCGCTCTTCTGATCGACGGCCTGTCGCGCGCCGTGCTGCCGCGCGACCTGCACGGCGACATCTGGTTCACCGTACTGGTGCTCGCCATCGGGCTGTCGTTCTGGGTCCAGTACGCCCGCACCGTGCGCGGCTCGGCGATGGTTGAGCGCGGCAAGGAATACGTTCAGGCCGCGCGCGTCATCGGCGTGCCGCCGTTGCTCATCATGCTGCGCCATGTGCTGCCCAACGTCATGGGGCCAGTGCTGGTGATCGCCACCATCAACCTCGCCATCGCGGTGATCACCGAGGCGACGCTGTCCTTCCTCGGCGTCGGCGTCCCGGCGACCTCGCCGTCGCTCGGCACGCTCATCCGCGTTGGCAACGACTTCCTGTTCTCGGGCTCGTGGTGGATCACCATCTTCCCGGGTGCCGCGCTGGCCATCCTGGTGCTCGCCGTCAACCTGCTGGGCGATTGGCTGCGCGACGCCCTGAACCCGAAGCTGCGGTGAGCGCGATGCCGTCGGACAGCGCGAAGAAGGCTCTGCTGCAGGTCGACAATCTGTGCATCGAGATTCCCGGCCGCCGCGGCACACTGGTCGCCGTCGACGGCATCTCCTTTGAGATCGGCGAGGGCGAGGTGCTGGGCGTGGTCGGCGAGTCGGGGGCCGGCAAGTCGCTGACCGGCGCGGCCGTCATCGGCCTCCTGGAGCCGCCCTGCCGCATCGCCGGCGGCGAGATCCGCTTCGACGGCCGGCGCATCGACAATCTGCCCTACGAGAAACTGCGCCGCATCCGCGGGCGCCACATCGGCATGGTGTTCCAGGACCCGCTGACGTCGCTGAACCCGCTCTACACCGTCGGGCGACAACTGACCGAGACCATCCTCACCCACACCGATCTCAGCGAGAAGGGCGCCCGCAAGCGGGCCGTCGAACTGCTACAGGAGGTCGGCATTCCGGCCGCCGAGCGGCGCGTCGACCAGTACCCGCACGAGTTCTCCGGCGGCATGCGCCAGCGCGTGGTCATTGCGCTGGCGCTCTGCGCCAATCCGCGCCTCATCATCGCCGACGAGCCGACGACGGCGCTGGACGTCTCCATCCAGGCGCAGATCATCACTCTTTTGAAGCGGCTCTGCCGCGAGCACGGCGCCGCCGTCATGCTGGTGACCCACGACATGGGCGTGATCGCGGAGACCGCCGACAGAGTCGCGGTGATGTACGCCGGGCGCATCGTCGAGATTGGCCCGGTGGCCGAGGTGGTGCTGCGGGCCAGGCACCCCTACACCGTCGGACTCATGGGCTCGATCCCGCTGGTCGGCCACGACGTCGAGCGCCTGACCCAGATCGACGGCGCCATGCCGCGTCTCGATGCCATTCCGGCCGGCTGCGCCTTCAACCCGCGCTGCCCCAAGGTCTTCGAGTACTGCCGGCGCGCCCGTCCCGAGCTTGAATCCGTCGGCGCGCCCCAGGACTCCTGCCGGGCGGCCTGCTGGCTCTATGACGACGCGGCGATGCGGAGCGCGACCCATGAGTGAGGCGATGGTGCAGGAGCAGGCGGACGTGCTGGTCGAGGTCGAGGGCCTTGCCAAGCTGTTCGACGTCTCGCCGCCGCTGCTGAACCGCCTGCTGCAGGGTCAGAAACGCGTGCTGCTGAGTGCGGTCGACGACGTTTCCTTCAGGATTCCGCGCGGCAAGACGTTCAGCCTGGTCGGCGAGTCCGGCTGCGGCAAGTCGACGGTGGCGCGGCTCGTGGTCGGCCTGCACGGGCCGACGCGCGGGCGCATCGTCATCGACGGCGCCGACCTGGCGAAGCTGCGGACGCAGGCAGAGATCGCACCGGTCCGCCGGCGCCTGCAGATGATTTTCCAGGATCCCTATGCCAGCCTCAATCCGCGTTGGCGCGTCGCCGGCATCATCGCAGAGCCGATCCGTGCTCATAGGATCCTCAGCGACCGCAAGGCCATCGCCGCGCGGGTGGGCGAGCTGCTGGAGCAGGTCGGCCTCGCCGCCGCCGACGGCGAGAAGTTTCCGCACGAGTTCTCCGGCGGCCAGCGCCAGCGCATCTCCATCGCCCGCGCGCTGGCCAGCAATCCGGAGTTCCTGGTCTGCGACGAGCCGACTTCGGCGCTCGACGTATCGGTGCAGGCGCAGATCCTCAACCTGATGAAGAGCCTGCAACGGGAGTTGGGGCTGACTTATCTCTTCATCAGCCATGACCTGGCGGTGGTCTATCATATTTCCGACTTCGTCGGCGTCATGTACCTCGGCCGCCTGGTCGAGTGGGGCGAGGCCAAGGCACTCTTTGCCCGCCCGCAGCACCCCTATACACGCATGTTGCTGGATGCGATCCCCGACCTTGAGATGACCGGCCGGGCCCGCATTCCGGTGGCGGGCGAGGTGCCGAGTCCCATCGCGCCGCCGCCAGGCTGCCATTTTCACCCCCGTTGCCCCTTCGCCGAGGCGCGCTGCCGCCGCGAGGCGCCGAAACCCTTGGCGACGGCGGCGGGTGAGGTATCCTGCCATGCTGTGGAGGAAGGCCGCCTGCCGCCGCGCGGCGCCGTCCCCCGCTGAGCGCTGTTACGAGAGGATTCATTCCATGGCCGTCATCAACCGCATCGCCGAGTTCCACGACGAGATCAAGGGCTGGCGCCGCGATATCCATGCCCATCCGGAGACCGCCTTCGAGGAAGAGCGCACCGCCGACTTCGTGGCGGAAAAGCTGGCTGAGTTCGGCATCCAGGTGCACCGCGGCCTCGCCAAGACGGGTGTGGTCGGCGTGCTGGACGGCCAGAGCAATGCTTCGGGCCGCGCCATCGGCCTGCGCGCCGACATGGACGCGCTGCACATCCAGGAACTGAATGGTTTCGATCATCGCTCGCGCCACGACGGCAAGATGCACGCCTGTGGCCATGACGGTCACACGGCGATGCTGCTGGGCGCCGCCAAGTACCTTGCCGAGACGCGCAACTTCGACGGCCGCGTCACCTTCATCTTCCAGCCGGCCGAGGAGAACGAGGGCGGCGGCCGCGTGATGGTGGAGGAGGGCCTGTTCGATCAGTTTCCGGTCGAGGCGGTCTACGGCCTGCACAACATGCCCGGCATGCCGGTGGGCACCGTCTCGCTGCGCAGCGGCCCGGCCATGGCTGCTTTCGACATCTTCGAGATCGTGGTGACCGGCAAGGGCACCCACGCCGCCATGCCGCAGCTCGGCATCGACCCCATCGTCACCGGCGCGCAGATCGTATCGGCCCTGCAGACCATAGCCAGCCGGCGCACAGCGCCGATGGATTCCGTGGTGGTCAGCGTGACGCAGTTCCACGCCGGCGATACCTGGAACGTGATCCCGGAGACCGCCGTCATCCGCGGCACCGTGCGCTCCTTCAAGAAGGAGACCCAGGACCGCATGGAGCAGGACATCCAGCGCATGGCCCGCGCCATCTGCGAGTCTCAGGGCGCCACCATGACCCTGCGCTACGAGCGGCGCTACCCCGCGCTGGTGAACAGCGAGGCGGAGACCGGCATCGCCGCGGCGGCGGCCGCCCGCGTGGTCGGCGAGGACAAAGTGGTGAACGGCGCCGAGCCGCTGATGGGCTCGGAGGATTTCGCCTACATGCTTCAGGCCAAGCCCGGCTGCTACGTCTGGCTCGGCAATGGCACCGAGGGCGGCCCCGGCGGCTGCGCCGTGCACAACCCGCACTACGACTTCAACGATGACATCGCCGTGGTCGGAGCCAGCTACTGGGCAACCCTGGTCGAGCAGGTACTGCCGCGCTGAAGGCCGCCTGCCGGGGCTTTTTGGGGATTTTGCGGACAGCGGTTGCCGCTCGCCGCAAAAGAGATATCCTCCAGGAGTGTACAACTCGGCGGAGCACGGCCGATTGAATGAGTAAGCCCCCGCAGGAGCGTCGCTACGCCGCCGATGCGGCACCGCTGTCGGCGCTGTCGCACCCGGAACACGTCTGGCTGCACGACTACTGGCAGGCGCACCGGCCGGGGGGCGGCCTGCCGGCCCGCAAGGACATCGACCCGACCGAGTTCCCCAAGAAGATCCTGCCGCGCCTGGCCGTCATCGCGGTGGAGCCGGCCGACGGCGGCTACCGCTATCGCTACCGGCTGGCCGGCACCGAGATCGTCTCGCGCGCCGGACGGGATCCGACCGGCAAGACCTTCGAGGAACTCTATCAGGGCGATTATCTGGCGAGCGCCAACGGCCTCTATGACGAACTGCGCCGGGATGCCCGGCCGCACTTCTCCCAGCGGGTCTACCCCATCGGCGACGGCGAGAGCTACCTGCGCTATGACCGCCTGATCCTGCCGCTGGCCGCGGATCACAGCCGCGTCGATCAGTTCCTGCTGCTCATCGTGGTGGTGGAACAGTCCGGCCCGGTCCACCGCGAAGGCAGTTTCGAGCGCGCCGGCAAGCCCAGGAAGGGCTGAGAGGCGCCCCTTTCCGCTTGCCATCTGAGGTTAATGACCTCACATCGGGAGGTGATTCTTCCGCGTGGTATTGTCCGATCTCCATGTCTCCTCAGCCTGATCCTGTCGATCTGCCGCCGCAGCCTCCCCGCCGCGGGGGCGAACCGATGTTCAACCTGCCGCGGGGCACGCTGTGGCTGACCCTCGCGATCGTCGCGGTTTTCGGCCTGCAGAATGCCCTGGAAGGCGCGTCCTGGCGCTGGCTGTTCACGACCTTCGCTTTCATTTCCCAGGTGTTCTGGCCGCCGGGTGCCGGCGCGCCGACCGCCCAGGGCCTGATGACCCTGGTCAGTTATGCTTTCCTGCATGCCGATTTCATGCACCTGGCGCTGAACCTCGGATTCCTGCTCGCCTTCGGCAGCTTCGTCGAGCGCCAGCTGGGGCTCGTGCGTTACCTGCTCCTCTTCGCGCTGACCGCGGCGGCCGGGGCGCTGACCGAGTTCTATTTCGCAGGGCCGGGGCCGGTGGCGCTCATCGGTGCCTCCGGGGCGGTCTACGGCATGACCGGCGCGGCCATGCGCTTCATGTTCGCCGGCGGCGGCTCCGACCAGCGGCGCCGCGCGCTGATCTTCGTGCTGGTCTTCCTGGGCCTGAACCTGGTCTTTGGCATGACCGGCCTTGCCGACTTCCTGGCCGGAGCGTCCGTGGGCTGGAAGGCTCACGCCGGCGGCTTCGTCGCCGGCGCGCTGCTGTCCTTCCTGCTGGGGACGCCGCGGCGGATCCAGATGCTCTGAACCGGCGACTGCGGACCCGCCTGCCTTTGCCGATTGGCTGCCTTTGCGGTTTGACGGGGGATAGCCGGTCTTAGTACCTTCGCCGCGCAGGAATCCGCCCCGCATCCCCGGATGCAGGGCCGGAGCTCGGTCGTCAGGTATGAGGGGGTACGATGAGGGGCTATCAGAAGGGCGCGTCGGCGTTCGCCATTGCGGTTGTGATGCTGGCGACCGCCGGCTGCGGCGGCGGCCCGCGCGGCTTCTACGAGTCGGGCCCGCCCCGCATCCCGCTCGGCGGCAGCTTCACCGTCGAGCCCGGCGAGGATGTCGTCGTCTACGGCGTGCGCTCCCAGCGCTGCGGCATGGAGCCGCCGAGCTTCGAGACGGCCCTGGGCGAGATGTTCAGCGGTGAGGGCTCGCAAGGCCCCAGCGTCGGCGAGGTCTACGATGCCGGCATCGGCCAGAGCGTCGCCTTGCTGTGCGGCGGCACGGTGCCTGTACGTGCCGTCGGCTACCGTGCGCCGGAGGCCTTTGAAGGTGACGTCGCGATGATCTTCTACGGCACCGATCAGGCGACGGTGACCGTTGCCGCCCCGCAGCCGGAACCCGCGCCTGCGGAAGAGCCCGCGCTCGACTCGACCGAGCCGTCGGAGCCCGCGCCGCTGCCGGATCCGGACGTGACGCCGCCTCCCAGCGAGCTGCCCGAACCCATTCCGGAAGCCGGGCCGCCGCCGGACTCCGTTCCGAACAACTAGCGTCATCGCAGACAGGCCGGTCTTTACTCCTCGCCCTGCAGGGCGCGCGGATCCAGCGCGTCCTGCAGACCGTCGCCAAGGAAGTTGAACGCGATCACCGTCGCGAAGATCAGCAGGCCCGGGTAGATCGCCAGCGCCGGTGCGTCCCAGATCAGCTCCTGTGCCGAGGTCAGCATGTTGCCCCAGGAGGGCAGCGGCGGCTGGATGCCGAGACCGAGAAAGCTCAGCACCGATTCCAGCAGCACGATGCCGCCGATCGAAAGCGTGGTGGCGACGATGATCGGCGACACCACGTTGGGCAGGATGTGCACCAGCATGATGCGCGGCGCCGAAGCGCCCAGCGCCTCGGCGGCGCGCACGAATTCGCGCGTCTTCATGGAGAGGGTGGCGCCTCGCACCAAGCGGGCGACGGTGGTCCAGCCGAACAGGGCGACCAGGAAGACGATGCGGTAGAGGCTGGCGCTTTCCGATGTGATCAGTGCCTGGGGCAGGCCGACCTTGTTGAGGTCGATGGCGGCGAGGATGATCAGCAGCGGCAGGATCGGCATCGCGATCACGCCGTCGGTAAAGCGCATCAGCAAGCCGTCCAGCCGTCCGCCGTAGTAGCCGGCCAAGAGCCCCAGCAGCGTGCCGATGATGGCAGCGCAGAGTGCCGCCGCAAGGCCCACCGCCAGCGAGACCTGGCCGCCATAGAGCAGGCGGACCAGGACGTCGCGGCCCAGATCGTCGGTGCCCAACGGGTGGCTGGCCGAGGGCGGCTGCTTGGCGTTGAAGAGGTCGACCAGGTTGCCGTCGACGTCCAGGGCCGCTTCCACCAGGGGCGCCGCAGCAGAAGCCAGCGCGAGCAGAACCAGGAACACCAGGCTGCCGAAGGCGAGGCGGTGGCGGACGAAACGGCGCCAGAAGATCTGCCGCACGCTTTGCGCGGCGCCGTGGGCGTGGGCAGCTTCGGCGGCGAGCAGCCCGTCTGGTGCGGGCTGCGTCATTGGTAGCTTATCCGGGGGTCGAGCCAGCTGTAGGCGAGGTCGGCCAGCAGGTTCGCCAGCAGCGTGGTCAGCGTTGCCAGCAGCAGGCCGGCCAAGGCGACGTTGTAGTCGTTGCCGATCACGGCGTCGTAGATCGTCTTGCCCATGCCGAGGTAGGCGAAGATCTGCTCGGTGATGAGGGCGCCGGAGAAGAGGTTGCCCATCTGCAGCGCCAGGATGGTGACCACCGGGAGCATGGCGTTGCGCAGCACGTGGCCGACGATGACCTGGCGGCCGGAGAGGCCCTTGGCCAGGGCCGTGCGCACGTAGTCCTGGCGCAGCGTTTCGATGGCGGCGGCGCGCATGAAGCGGATGATGCCGCCCACGGTGGCGATGGTCAGCGCCAGCACCGGCAGCACCAAGTGGCGCTGGTCGGCCCAGAAGTCGCGCCCATCGCCCATGCCGCCGGCGGGCAGCCAGCCGAGCGTCACAGCGAAGAGGATGATCAGGAGGATGGCGAGCCAGAACGGCGGCACCGAAATACCGGCGAAGGCGATCAGGTTGATCGCGTGATCGACCGGGCTCTGCGGTCGCGTCGCTGCATAGATCCCGGCAGGGAGCGCGATCGCCAAGGCAAGAATGAAACTGATGCCCATCAGCACCACGGTGTTGCCGAGGCGCGGCAGCAGGATGTCGAGGGTCGGCTGGTTGTAGAGTCGCGAGTAGCCGAAATCGCCAGTCAGCGCGTCGCCCAGCCAGGCGAGGTAGCGTGAGAGCAGCGGCTGGTCGAGGCCGTAGATCGCACGCAGCCGCTCGGCATCGGCGGTGGTCATCTCCGGATTTGAGAAGATCATGATGTCGATGGGGTCGCCCGGCATCAGGCCGATGAGGGCGTAGATCAGCAGCGACATGATGGCGAGCACCAGGAAGGACTCGATGAGCCGCCGGGAGAGGTAGGACAGCATCGTCCGCGTCAGCGCCCTTCGACGGTCCATTCCTCGACCCAGAGGGACGAGGTGGCCATCTGCCCGGTGGGCCGCACGCCCTTGAGCCACTTCGGCAGGATGTAGGGGTTGGCGCGCCAGTACAGCCCGATCACCGGCACTTCCTCCGCATAGATCTGCTGCAGGCGGTCCCACAGGGCCTTGCGCTTCGGACGATCGAGCTCGAGGCCGATCGCCTCGATCAGCGCATCCATCTCGGCATTCTGGAAGCCGGTGTAGTTCTGCCCGGACCAGCCGTTCTCCGCGGCGGGAATCTGGTCGGACTTCAGCGTGGTCAGCGGGACATGCTCCGGGCCCTTGCCCCAGCCGAACATGGCGAGCCCGGTGAAGCGGCGTTCGTGCAGCGTCTGGCCGAAGAACACGCGCGGCGGCTCGTTACGCACCTTGATGTCGATGCCGACCTGCTTCCACTGGCTTTGCAGCACCTGCTGCACCAGCTCGCGGATCCGGCTGCCGGCGGTGGTCATGAACTCCAGCTGCAGGGGTTCGCCCGCGGCGTTGTGGCGGATCCCGTTGCGCAGCTGGTTCCAGCCCGCCGCGTCCAGCAGGGCCGCCGCCTGCGCCGGGTCGTAAGGGTACTTCTTGACGTCCTCGTTGTAGACCCAGTCCAGCGGCGAGACGTCGGAGTGGGCGACCGGCTGCTTGCCGTCGAAGAGCCGCTGGTTGATCGCCTCGCGGTCGATCGCGTAGACCAGCGCCTGGCGCACGCGCTTGTCTTGCAGGATCGGGTTGTCGAGCATCAGGTCAATATGTTCGTACAGCAGGCTCGGCTTGTAGACGACGTCGTAGCGGTCGCCGTAGCGCTTCTCGAAGGCGAGCGCCTGGTCCAGGGTGAGGCCGAGCTCGCCGGCGATCATGTCGACGTTGTTGGACAGCAGGTTGGCTTCCAGCGCCGTGGTCGTCTCCACGGTCAAGAGGGTGATGCGGTCGAAAGCCGGCTGCTTGCCCCACCAGGTCGGATTGCGCTCCAGCACCAGGCGCGAGCCGGGCACTACCTCGGTGAGACGATAGGGCCCGTAGAACAGGCCGGGGTTGGTCGGATCGGTATCGTAGGTGGTGCGGTTGCGGTAGTCGTCCGGCGCGGCGTCGAAGATCGGCTCCTCGATGTGCGCCGGCAGCAGGCGGAAATCGTTGATCGCGGCGTACTCGAAGGAGACGCGGTCGCTGTAGAGCACGAAGGTCTTGTCGTCGACGACGTCGATCCGATAGGTGCGCTTGTAGGCCTCCAGGTTGCCGACGCCGGCCGTCGGGTGGCGCCCCGCCTTCCAGGTGAACATGACGTCCCTGGTGCTGACCGGCGTCCCGTCGCCCCAGGTGGCGCCCGGCTGGATGGAATAGGTGAGGGCGATGCCGCGGCCGTCGCCGGCACCCTCGACGCCTTCCGGCAGCGGCACGACCTCGGCGCTGCCGGCCTCCAGCGACGGCAGCTCGGTGCACAGCATGCAGATCAGCTCCCACTGCTGGTCGTAGACCGTGAGGGGGCGCCGCGTCATGGAATTCACGTAGGACTTGGCGATCGAGGGGTCCATGCTGGGGTGCAGCGTGGTCGGGTATTGCGACAGGCCGATGCGCAGCTCCTCGGCGCCCAGGGCGCTGACGGCGGGGGAGATCCCGGCACAAACGGCCAGGACGGTCGCCAGGATGAGTTTTCGCATGGCCGCTCCCCAAGGTATCCGCCGGTCAATCCAGGTATCCTACCCGACCGGGCGCGCCACGCGAAGGGGCCGGTTGGAAATCATCAGGTATTCCTTATATTCAGGCGATACATTCAGGAAGGACAGATGCAACCGAACCTCATGGCCGGAACATGAACGGACGCGGCATTACGCTCTTCGAACTGCTCGGTTTCAAGGTCCGGGTCGACGTTTCCTGGCTCTTGCTCGCGGTGCTGGTCACCTGGTCGCTGGCCGCCGGTGCTTTTCCGCTATGGTACGAGGGGCTCTCGCAGGCCACCTACTGGTGGATGGGCCTGACCGGTATGCTGGGTCTGGTCTTCTCGCTGCTTTTCCACGAGCTCTCGCACTCCGTGGTCGCGCGGCATTACGGCTTGCCGATCAAGGGCATCACCCTCTTCATCTTCGGCGGCGTCGCCGAGATGACCGAGGAGCCGAGGAGCGCCAAGGTTGAGTTCTGGATGGCAATCGCCGGCCCCTTGGCGAGCTTCTTCCTTGCCGCCGCCTTCTTTCTGCTCGGCGTGCTCGCCGAAGCGGCGGGCCTGCCGGTGCCGCTGACCGGTGTCCTGAAATACCTCGCCTTCATCAACCTGCTGCTCGGCGGTTTCAACCTGATCCCCGCCTTTCCGATGGACGGCGGCCGCGTGCTGCGCGCAGCGCTGTGGTACTGGCGGGGCGATCTGAAGCAGGCGACCCGCGTGGCGTCCAACGCCGGCAAGCTGTTCGGCATGGGGCTGATGGCGCTGGGCGTGCTCAGTGTGATCTCCGGCAACTTTATCGGCGGGATGTGGTGGTTCCTCATCGGTCTCTTCGTGCGCGGTGCCGCGGCCAACGCCTATCAGCAGATGCTGAGCCGAGATATCTTCGAGGGCGAGCCGGTGCGCCGTTTCATGACTCACGAGACGGTCGCCGTGCCGCAGGACCTCCCGCTCAGCCGCTTCGTCGAGGACTATGTCTACACGTACCACTACGATCTCTTCCCGGTGGTCACCGACGGGCGCCTCGTCGGCTGCATCGCGACCAGGCAGTTGAAGACCGAACCGCGCGAAAAGTGGCCCTACTTGGCGGTGCGGGATCTGATGGTCGCCTGTACGGAAGACAACACCGTCGATCCCGGCATGGATGCGATCGAAGCCATGGCGCTGATGAACCGCACGGGCAACAGCCGCCTCATCGTCGCCGTCGGCGATCGCCTGGTCGGTATCGTCGCGCTGAAGGACATGCTGGAGCTGTTCAGCCTGAAGATCGACCTTGAGGGGGCCGGGCGTTAGCCTGTCGGGCGGAGAACCGATGGGCCCGAAGCGAGGCGATGACCGAGACCTGTCCCGTCCATCCGCAGTACAGCCGCGCTGAGCGTATCGCCGATGCCGTGGTGCACGGCCTCGGCTTGGTTTTCGGCCTCGCCGCCTGCATCTCGCTCGCGATTCTGGTATGGCCCCATCACGACGCCCTGCTGGGGCTGGCGGTGGGCCTCTACGGCGCCGGCCTCCTGGCCATGCTCACCTGCTCGGCGCTCTACAACCTCGTCGACCATTCCGGTTGGAAGCCGCTGTTCCGCAGGCTCGACCACGCCGCCATCTTCGTGATGATCGCCGGCACCTATACCCCCTTCATGCTGGTCGCCGTCGGCGGCGCCCGGGGGCTTGCCCTGCTCGGCTTTGTGTGGTCGGTCGCGCTCGCCGGCGTGGCGCTGAAGCTGATCTGGCCCTGGCGCTTTGAGCGCCTGTCGGTCGCCGCCTATCTGCTGCTCGGCTGGAGCATCGTCGTTGTGCTGGACCCGCTGCTCGGCGCGCTGTCGGCGGCGGGCCTGGCCCTGCTGCTGGCGGGCGGCCTGCTCTACAGCCTCGGCGTGGTGTTTCACCTGTGGGCCCGGCTGCCCTACCACAACGCGATCTGGCACGCCTTCGTGCTGGTCGCAGCCGTCTGCCACTTCATCGCGATCGTGAGCGAGGTGGTGGTCGCCCGCTGAGGCCTCAGTCCTCGCGCAGCAGGCGCTTGACGATGTAGCCGCCGGACTTCTCGTCGAGTTCCAGCTTCAGCAGCTTGCGCTTCTCGGCCTCTTCCAGCAGTTCGCCGAAGCCGCGGAAGCCGTGATAGCTCTCGTTGAAACCGGGCTTGCGGCGCTTCAGGGTCTGCTTGACCATCGATCCCCAGACTTTCTCCTGCGCACCGCGCTCCTGCATCAGGTCCTCGATCACCTCGGTCACTAGGTCGAAGGCTTCCTGCTTCAGTGCCTCCTCGCTGTTCGGCTTCGGGACGGCGGTCTTCTTGGCGGCGCTGCGCTTGCGCTTGGCCTTCTGCTGCGTGACCGATTCACGGATCAGGTCGTCGTAGTAGATGAACTCATGGCAGTTCGCGGTCAGCAGCTCCGACGTCGAGTTCTTCACGCCGACGCCGATGACGGTCTTGTTGTTCTCGCGCAGCTTGCTGACCAGCGGCGAGAAGTCTGAGTCGCCGCTGATGATGACGAAGCTGTCGATGTGCGGCTTGGTGTAGCAGAGGTCGAGGGCGTCGACGACCAGGCGGATGTCGGCGGAGTTCTTGCCGGACTGGCGCAGGTGCGGAATCTCGATCAGCTCGAAGGCCGCCTCGTGCATCGGCGCCTTGAACTCTTTGTAGCGCGCCCAGTCGCAGTAGGCCTTCTTCACGACGATGTCACCCTTGAGCAGCAGGCGCTCCAGCACGCGGCCGATGTCGAAGGCGGCGTACTTGGCGTCCTTCACGCCCAGGGCCACATTCTCGAAATCGCAGAACACCGCCATGTTCTGTGCGCTGTCGTTCTCGCTCATCGCTGTTTTCGCCCTTTGGCCGCTGGTCCTACGCTGGTGACCGGATCATACGGCGGACGGCGCCTTACAGCCAGCCCCGTTCCTTGTAGTACCGCAGGGCGCCTTCATGCAGCGGCGCGGAAAGGCCGTCGCTGATCATGTGTTCGGGCACCAGGTGGCGGAACGCCGGGTGTGCGCCCCGCAAGCTGTCGAGATTGTCGAACACGGCCTTGGTGATGCGGTAGACGATATCGGCATCGAGTGTCGCCGAGGCGACCACGGTGGCTGTGACGCCGAAAGTGCGCACGTCGCGCGGATTGCCTGCGTAGAGGCCGCCTGGAATCCTCATCGCCGAGTAGAAGGGATACTTGGCGACGAGGATGTCGATCGGGCGGCCGGAGACCTCGATGATGGTGGCGTCGCAGAGCCGTACCGCCTGAGCGACCGAGTCGTTGGGGAAGCCGACGATGTAGATCATCGCCTGCACGCGGTCGTGGCAGAGCGCCAGCGACTGCTGGCTGGCCGGCAGTTCCTCGGCCAGACTGAAGCTGCGGCGATCCCAGCCCATCTGGCGCATGACGATTTCCATGGTGCCGCGCTGGCCGGAGCCGGGATTGCCGATGTTCACGCGCTTGCCGGCGAGGTCCTGCAGCCGGGCGATGCCGGAATCGCGGCGGGCCACCAGGGTGAAGGCCTCGCCGTGCAGGGAGAACAGCGCGCGCAGCGCGCTGTCGGGTGTGTCCTCGGCGAAGCGGTCGCTGCCGTTCACGGCATGGTACTGCCAGTCGGATTGGGCGATGGCGAGTTGCAGTTCGCCGGCGCGCAGGTCGCGCAGGTTGGCGATCGAGCCGGCCGTGGCGGGCGCCTGGCAGGCCGTGCCCGGCAGTTCCGCCGCGGTTTCCACCAGGCGGCAGATGGCGCGCCCGGCCTGGAAGTAGACGCCGGCGCGGCTGCCGGTGCCGATGGTCAGCGTCGAGTCGGCCCCGGAGGCCGGGGTGGTGGCGGCGCCGGTCAGGGCGGCGGCCATGACGAGGAGGTGGATTATCGTGCCGAGTCCCATGCGGGGGGGTCTCCTGGACTGGCGGTCGCGGGGAGGTTGCGGGTCAGCCTGTCGATGACAGCCTAACAAAGCATGAAAGCCGCGCCAACGACCGCGCGGTCAGAATTCGCCAGGGAAGGCCTCAGGCGCCGGCCGGTAGGTGCCCGTCCCAGTCGACGATGTCGGCAAAGAGGGCGTCGAAACGCTCGTCGTCGCGCCGCTCGAACAGCGGATCGCTCACCGGCTCCAGCTGCGACTTGATGCCCCGCCAGTCTTCCGGGGTCAGGCTGTGCTCGGCCGCCGGGAAGAACAGCTTTTCCTCCATCATGATGTGGCGGCGGTAACCGGAAAGAAACGCGCGCG
Organism: Pelagibius sp. 7325; assembly: GCF_037652055.1. NCBI lineage: Bacteria > Pseudomonadati > Pseudomonadota > Alphaproteobacteria > Rhodospirillales > Rhodovibrionaceae > Pelagibius > Pelagibius sp. 7325. Next base: position 34,409 of record NZ_JBBKAH010000006.1, on the reverse strand, counting down.
CGGGCTCCAGAAATTCGTGCCGCTCCATGGCGATGTCCTGCTCCACGGCGGTCAGGCTCGCCGCGAACCGCGCGCTCAACTGTCCGAGCTTGGCGTGCTCCTGCTGCAGGTTGCCGACCTCCGCCGCCGCCTGCGGCGCGCGCCGCTTCAGCCTTTCGAAGACGAGGTCCTCGAGGGGATGGTGGTGCAGATCCGGATAGCTGCGGCAGTAGTGGAGGATGCCGTCGACGATCTCGAAGTCCAGCGTGCCGCCCTCCTCGAAAGTGCCGATCTGGCGTTCCAGGGCATCGAGCAGCTTGGTCATGCGGGAATGGTCGCTGCGCAGGGAATCGATGATGCTGGCCATGTCTTCCATTCCGTCTTGGGAATCGCGGGCGGACCGCCGATCACGCTTATGACCGTATTTTTTTTGTCCGCTGCGGGCATTGACCTGGGTCAAGGGCTCGCCGCAGGCGCCGGTGCGGGCCGAAACGCGCGGTTTCGTGGAGAAAATCCCACTGGCTGGGACCGGAGATTTTCGCTTCGCGGGACGGACACCGAATGCTAAGGTTTTGTTGCGTCGCAACAAGGGCTGTCCCGACGGCGCGCCGGCAGGGGGCTGTTTTGCCTCTGCCGAGTAAAATCAAGGCAGCATAAGGGAGTGCCCGACAGGGTACGCCAACTCTGGGGACCGAGTAGCCTTGCTTTATCATGCCTACGAGATGACCCATGCTGCGGTGCAGCCGCTGCGCGCGCAGTCCGACGCGTTGCGCTACCTCTGCCGCAGCGCCTTCAGTCCGGTGGCCTACACCCCCGTGGGCAAGGCCGTCGCGGCGGCCTGCGAGGTGTTCGAGAACGTCACCCGGCGCTACCGCAAGCCGGAATGGGGCATCGACGAGACGAAGATCTTCGGGCTCCCGGTCGCGGTCGAGCCCGAGGTCGTGCACTCCAAGCTGTTCTGCGACCTGCTGCACTTCAAGCGCGACGAGACGGCCGAGACCGGCAAGCGCTATGATCCCAAGGTGCTGATCGTCGCGCCGCTGTCCGGCCACTACGCGACCCTGCTGCGCGGCACCGTCAAGGCGATGATCCCCGAGCATGACGTCTACGTGACCGACTGGCGCGACGCGCGCCTCGTGCCGGCGATCTATGGCGGCTTCGATCTCGACGATTTCATCGACTACGTGATGGAGTTCATCCGCTTCATCGGGCCGAACACTCATGTGATCGCGGTGTGCCAGCCCTCGGTGCCGGTGCTTGCGGCGGTCGCCGCCATGGCCGATCAGGAGGATCCCCTGCAGCCGGCTTCGATGACGCTGATGGGAGGCCCGATCGACACCCGGCGCAATCCGACAGTGGTGAACGAACTGGCGGCCTCGCGTCCGCTGTCATGGTTCGAACAGACGGTGATCCACGCGGTGCCGTTCCCCAATCCCGGCGCCCTGCGCCGCGTCTATCCCGGCTTCGTCCAGCTTTCCGGCTTCATGACCATGAACCTGGAGCGCCACATGGAAGCGCACGCCGGCCTGTTCCGCCATCTGGTCGCGGGTGACTGCGACTCGGTCGAGCAGCACCAGACGTTCTACGACGAGTACCTCTCGGTCATGGACCTCAATGCCGACTTCTATCTGGATACGGTGAAGACGGTGTTCCAGGAACATGCCCTGCCGGAAGGCCGCCTGATGCATCGCGGCAAGCCGGTCGACTGCCGCAAGATCCGCAAGACGGCGCTGATGACCGTCGAAGGGGAGTTGGACGATATCTGCGGCCTGGGCCAGACCGAGGCGGCGCACGATCTCTGCACCGGCATTCCGATCGACGACCATTATCACTACGTCCAGCCCGGGGTCGGCCACTACGGCGTGTTCAACGGCACGCGCTGGCGCACCGAGATCCAGCCCCGGGTGCGCGAGATGATCCGCACCACGCAGTTCAAACGGAACATCCAGGCCAAGCCGGCGCAGGTGATCCGCCGCGTCAGCGCAGCGTGATAGCGGCGAACCCTCGTTTTCTCAGGAATGCGGCAAGCGTTGTCCGGATTTGAACCCGGCGCTCAGGCGCTGCGTTTTTCCGACATGCTGTCCAGCACCCCACCCAGTCCTCGGGCGGCCGGCCGGTAGCGCCACACGCTGGCGGGCGGGAAGTTATCGACTACCCAGGACGTGCGCTGCGCCTGCAGGCCGAGGCGCGTCAGGATGCGCCGCGAGACGGGCGAGGCGGGTCCATAGGTGAACTGCACCAGGACGCCGTCTTCGTTCAGCGCCTCGATGGCTTCGGAGATGATGCGCAGGCAGACGCGATCGGGGATCGACAGCAGCGGCAGACCGGAGATCACCGCCTTGACGGGGCCGATGCCGGCTTCGCGCAGCAGGCGCCGCAGTTCCGCTGCGTCGCCCTGCAGCAGCCGCACGTCGGGAAAGCGCGCCGAGATGACTCGCGCGAAGCTGGGATCACGCTCGACGACGGCAATGTCCTGCGGGGGTATGCCGGATTCCAGCAGCGCGGCGGTTACGTTGCCTGTGCCGCCGCCCAGCTCGACCACCGTGCCCGCGGCCCTCGGGTCGATTTCCGCCGCCATGGCGCTCGCCAGGCTGCGCCCGCTCGGCACCAGGGCGCCGACCGCCTTCGGGTTCTGCAGCCAGCGGCGCAGGAACTTGAGGTTGCGCCGCAGCGGCGCCATGCGCCTGGGTTCTACAGACATAGTGGATCGCCCGTCATTCTCGGCTGACCATTGCAGCAGGGCTGCTGTTTCACGCTGGTATGTGGTCAAGGTCGGCAGCTTCAGCCCGCACCGAGGCGCAGGGCGACTCCGGGACCTTCATCCCGTGAATGGTATATGGCGAGGAAGGGTTGGCGCACAAGTGTCCTTGCTGGGATCCCCTTCCGGCTATGGGCCGGGGATTTCGGGGCATTTCCGGCGGTGGCCCCGAGGCGGCGGGGAAAAAGAAGGCTCCGAAGGGGACGGTTCCTCATCCCCTTCGGAGCTTTGGCAGGAACAGCATGATTCCCCCCGGCGCTGATGACGCGACGGATAGACGATCAGGCCTCGATATCGATCGTCTGGCCCCGGTTCGGCTCCGGATAGGGAAACCGAGGGGGCGGGTCTTTGGGGGCAGCGTCCACCGGCCGCGGCGTTTCCGCCTTGGCAGTGGGGGGGACCTCCTGGGTCCGAACGGCTGCCTCCGAACCGGTATTGGCCAGAGGCGCCGGGGCAGGTTGGATCTGCATTTTGTCCTCCATACAGTCCTGGCTTCTAATCAGCCTGATAAAATAATAGATAGAGATAATTAAGTAAAGCTTGAAATAAAAAGCTGTTTTATTTTTATTTATACTAAAGTCTAATAAAATTTTATCCAGTTTGCAGTGAAATAAACTGCTAAATCCTTCAACTCCCAGTTATTTTCATGAGAGAATATTGCAAAATTCTCGGAATCGCCGTGGAGGGGATCGCCCTCGGCTTCAGTGATGGATAAACTGTTTGCCTACAGGTTGTATTCGGATGGCGGCCGGGGCATCCTCAGAAGCGGGCAGGCTGTGGATTTGACCCAACACCTGCAGCTTCGCCTTCCATTCAAACGCTACATATAGTAGAGATTAACTAAATATTAACTTTCGCTGCCAGGCATCGAGGATTAGTCTTTGATGTCGGACGTGAACGGAGCCAAGGGCGCTACGTCGGGCCGTACAGCGCCAAGTAATACCGGCTCATCGAGAATTCGGGGGGCGAGCAGGTTGAAGGTTTTGGTTGTTGCGTCTCAGAAGGGCGGGTCAGGAAAGACCACCCTGGCGGGGCATCTTGCGGTTCAGGCTGAATTGAGCGGGGACGGGCCGGTCGGTCTCATCGACGTCGACCCGCAGGGCAGCCTCGCGGACTGGTGGAACGAGCGCGCGGCGCCCAATCCCTTTTTCATCCAGACGGCGGTGCCGCGGCTGGCGGACGATATCAGGGAGCTGGCCGCCCATGGGCTGGAACTGCTCATCATCGATACGCCGCCGGCGCTCACCGCGACCATCGCCGATGTCATCCGGGTCGCCGACCTGGTGTTGATCCCGACGCGGCCCAGCCCGCACGACCTGCGCTCGATCGGCTCGACCATGGAACTGGTCGAGCACCTTGGCAAGCCGCTGGTCTTCGTCGTCAACGGCGCCGCGGCGCGCGCGCGCATCACCTCCGAGGCGGTATCGCTGCTGTCCCAGTACGGGCCGCTGGCACCCTCCATCATCCACCAGCGCGTTGACTTTGCGGCGGCCATGATTGATGGCCGCACGGTGATGGAACTGCCGGGCGAGTCGCGCTCGGCCGATGAGATCGGCGAACTTTGGGGCTACCTGCGCGACAGGCTGCAGGGGGGCACGCTGCGGCGGCGGCCCCTGCCGTCGATCCCCGGTGCCGTTGCCGCGATGACGGCGCAGACGAAGGCCGAGGGCAGGGCCTGAGATGACCCAGCAGAAGGCCGCCTCGCTGACGAGTTCCCTCTTCGCGCGCAAGGGCAAGGCCTCGCCGGCCCGCCTGCTGATCTCCGAGATGGAGGGCGCGGAGACCGACACCCTGGATCCTGCCGAAACCGCCGCCGCCACCGCGGCCGCCGCCCAGGCGGCGTCCCTGGCTGCCGCCGGCACGGCAGGGAAGGCCAATGGCGTCAACGGTGCCGCGCGGCGCAAGGCGAAGGCCCTGGAGGCGGACCTGCCGCTGCTCGCCTTTGTCGAGGCGCGGGATGCCGGCGGGGAGGCTGCGGCTGCGGAAGGGGCCGGCCCCAAAGAATCCGCCATGGTCAAGGGTGACGCCGGGGCCGGGTCGGCCGGCGACCTGCCGCCGGCGGCCAGCCTGCTGGAACGCGGCGCCCAGTCCCTGCGGCGCACCAACGGGCGGGCGGTGGATACCCTCCCGATGCGGGCGGTGATCTCCGACATCGAAATCGTGATCGAGCCCGACGCTGTCGCCGATGATGCGCTGGACGACGACGAGGCCAGCGAGGCCAGCGAGGCGGAGACGGTCTCCGGCGATGCCAACGTGGCCGCCATCGAGGACGCGCCCCAGGATGACGAGGCGCCACTCGCCGCGCCGGCCTCCGAGATGGCGATCGAGATCGAGGCGGTGGTCAGCCAGGACGCTGCCGAGGACGCCGTCATGGAAGACGCGGTGCTGGCGGCGCCGGCGGCCGGGGGCGAGGAGTCGGATGCTGCCGACCCAGCCGCTGCTGCCGTCTCCGGGGACACCGCGCCCCAGGCCGCCCTCGCATCATCCTCTGCACCGCCGGCCGCACCGGCGGCGCAGCCTTGGTCTGCTCAACGTTCCGTCGGTGACACGGCGATCCCGGCGACCATGGCCTTGCGCAGGGCGGCGGCGCTCAATCCCACCATGCCGGCGTCGAGTGGCTTCTCCCGGATCGACAGCGTACCCAAGGCGGCCCCGCCGCCGGCCCGCCCGGTGCTGCCGTGGCGCAGCGCGGCGGTGGTCGTGCTGGGCGCCATGCTCGGCCTCGGCGGATACTTGGCGATCTCCGGCGAGCCGGCGCGGCAACCCGCCGCCATTACAGTGACGGGTGCGCCGGCAGGCGATGAGCCGTCCGCGCAGGACCTGTCCACGGCGCAAGCCACGGTTGGCCCGGCCGCGACGCCCGAGGCCCCCGCCGCCCCGGCGGCGGTCGCCGAAACGCCGGCACCGCTGCCGGAACCGTCTTTCGACATCATTCGCATCGAACCCGACGGCCAGTCCATCATCGCCGGCCGCGCGCAGCCGCACAGCGCGTGGATCCTGCTGAACAACGGCAGCCCCATCGCCACGGTGCAGGCCGACGCCAACGGCGAATGGGTGGTGCTGCCCGACGCGTCGCTGGTGCCGGGCGCCAATGCCTTCAGTCTGGTGCCGAAGACCGAGCGCGGCAAGGTCGCGATCCCAGCCCCTGTCCCTTCTTCGTCCTCCGGCACCTCGCCGGACAATGACCCGGGCGCGCAGCAGCGGCCCAGCGAAGCGGCGGTGCCGCAGGGCGCGCCGCTGCCTGCCGAAGCCGGTCCCGATGTCGCGCTGCCGAAGCCCAAGCCTGAAGCGGCGATCCCCGCGGCAACGCCGTCGGTTCCGCCGGCGGCTTTCCGCGTGTCGCCGGACGGTGTCTACGAGGTGCAGGTCGCCTCGGTACGTGAGGTCGCCGATGCCGAACGCGAACGCGGCCGCTTGGCGGCCAGCTTCCCGATGCTCTTGGGCGCGTTGGACCTGCGGGTGCAGGAAGCCTCGGTGGAGGGAGCGGGTGTCTTCTTCCGGGTGCGCAGCGGGGCCATCGCCGATCTCGGCGTCGCGCGCGAACTCTGCCGTCAGTTGGAGGCCGCCGGCCAGGGTTGCCTGGTGGTGCGCCGTGCCGCGGCACCGGAGACGCCGAACGTGGAGGCCGTGGCCAAGCAGGCAACGGAGCCGGCCGCCGATGCCGGTTCTGCCGCACAGCAGCAGGCCGAACGGCCGCGGTAAGCCCCCGGGCGTCTAAGGGGGTGTCAGAGGGAGCGTCAGGCGGGCGCGGCCTCGAACAGGCCGATTGCCTGCAGCAGTTCCTGGACCTCGCGCCGTGCGGCGGCATGACTGGCGATCTCGCCCTGGCCGCCGCCGGTCTCCGGCAGGTCCAGCGCGGTCATGCCCTGCATGAACATCTCGCGGAACACCACCCGCTCGCTGATGCCGGGCGCCAGACGGAAGCCGATGCGCTTGGCCAGCAGCGAAAGCAGCGCCTGAATCTCGCGCATGTTGCGGGCTTCAAGGTGGGCGAGGCGGTTGCGCAGTACGACCCAGTCGATCGGCGGGCGCCCGGCGACGACGCGCTGGTTGTTCTGCTCCCATACCAGCTGGCTGTAGACACTGGGTGCTTCCACCTCGCGGCGCTCGCGGTTGATGTGCGCCAGCACCTCGATGTCGAGGAAGCTGTCGTTCAGCGGCGTGATCAGCGTGTCGGCGCGGTTGTGGCCGATGCGGCAGAGATAGGAATCGCTGCCCGGCGTGTCGATGACGATGAAATGGCAGTCGGCGAGATCGTCGAAGGCGTCCTGCAGGCGCCCGGCTTCGTCGGCCTCAGCGGCGGCGGGATCGCCCGCGCCCGAGCGCACGATGGCGCGGTGCTTCGACAGCTCCAGCGGTCGGCCGCTGCGTTCGGCCTGCGCCGCGCGGTTGCGGAAGAAGGCGGATAAAGTGCCTTGGCGTGCGTCGAGGTCGATGGTGCCGACGCGGAAGCCCAGCTTCATCAGCGCCACGGCGAGATGGATCGCCGTGGTCGACTTGCCGGTCCCCCCTTTCTCACTGCCGACGACAATGACGTAGGGCACCGATTCTTCGGGCCGATGGCTGTCGAGCTGCATGCTGAAGACCACCCCTCCACTGTCAGCGGGCTACGGCTGGCGCGGCGGCTGCCACGCGCGAAGGACGCCGCCCGCCCCTGCCTTAGAACCGTGCCTTAGAACAGCACGGTCCAGTTCTCGGCATCCCTTGCCGAGCCGCCGGCTGCGGAAACCATACGCAGATGTTCGGGGTCTGCCGGAGCATCCTCCGTGTCGTCGTCCTCTTCCAAGGACGCGGGCGTCAAGCTGGCCGCCGCTGGCCGCCGTTCCATCGCACGCTTGTCAGCGTCGGCGAGAATGCCTTTCAGCGCGGCCAGTCGGCGCACCAGGATCTCCGTACGGGCCCAGGCAACGTGCTCATTCCCGTCGGTCGACTTGTGCACCGCCGCCCACTGCTCCCGCCGCTCGGACTTCATCACGAAGGCGATGTTCTCGCCCGCGACGCTGCAGTCGAGCGACTGGGTGTAGGGAGCGACCTTGCCCTCCCAGATCTCGGAGATGACGTTCCAGGAAAAGCCTTCGTCGACCAGCAGTTCCATCATGACCTGATCGAACTCGCCCCGCGCCAGTTCAAGGGCATAGCTGATCATGCAGTCCAGTTCCTGGCTGCCGTGCGGCGCGGTTTCCAAGGCCGACATCACACGCCTGATGATGCCGTCTTTTCGTTTGTATTCGCCCATCGACCCCCGTCCCTGAGCAGCACACAGATACTACTGATTTTGGCGGCGAAGAGAAGCTTCGCGGGGAGGGGCTGGACAAAAAATAGAAGCAAGTATGGTTAATATCGCGCAGGCAACACGACGACTGGGAGCTTGCAGCAACCGTCCTCGTGCGACAGGGGCGGCGACTGCCCCATTTGCGCTTTCCGCGCGCTCTCGCTATGGAAATTTCGGGCCGCGGGTCTCAGCTCGGATCATGGCCGGGCCGGAATCGTCAGCGGCGATTCCATGCTGCACCGGGACCGTGTGACTCTGCTGCGTCGTCTTGAAGTCGGGCGGATCGTGATCCGCCCTAGGCGCCTTCGGCTTCCTTGCCGGCCGTCTCTTTGCCACCCGTCTCTGTGCCGCCGTGCGCGGCCGACCAGCTTTCCGGATCCTGCAGGAAGCTGCGCACCTCCTCGACCTGGGCGCCGGAGAGGTAGCCGATGCTTTCGGCGGCGGCCAGGGCGTCCCACCAGGTGGCAAGAGCGTGCAGCTTCACGCCCTTCTCGGCCAGTGCCGCAACGCCCTCCGGAAAGATGCCGTAGTGGAAGATGACGAAGGTATGCGCGATCTCGGCACCGGCCTTGCGGATCGCGTCGACGAAGTTCAGCTTCGATCCGCCGTCGGTGGCGAGATCCTCGACCAGAAGCACCCGGCTGCCTTCCGGGAGGAACCCCTCGATCTGCGCGTCCCGTCCGAAGCCTTTCGGCTTCTTGCGGACGTAAAGCATCGGCAGGCCCAGGCGCTCGGCGATCCAGGCCGCGAAGGGAATGCCCGCCGTCTCGCCGCCGGCGATGCAGTCGATGGACTCATAGCCCGCCTCGCGCGTGATCATGTCGCAGGCGAAGTCCATCAGCTGGGCGCGGGCGCGCGGGAAGGAGATGATCTTGCGGCAGTCGACATAGACCGGGCTGGCCCGCCCTGAGGTGAAGATGAAGGGCTCGTCAGGGCGGAACAGCACCGCCTCGATCTCCAGCAGGATGCGGGCGGTGATTTCGGCGATCTCGCGCGACGAAGCGCTGGCGGTCGGCATCATGGCGGAACCCCTCTGTCGTGACTGGCCCTGTTTATAGCCAATGGCCGGCCGTGACAATCGGCGGCCGCGCCGTCAGTCGCCTTCGGGGGCACCGGCTGCGGCCGGCCGCAATTCCAGGGCGGTGCGGGCCAGCAGGTAGCCGAGCAAGGCGATGATCGCCGAGGCGCTCATCACGCCGACCATGGGGAACACCGTGTCGTCCTGCAGGTGGCCGACAACGACGGTGGCGAAGGAGCCGACGGCCATCTGCAGAAAGCCGGTGAGACCGGAGGCCGTGCCCGCCAGGTCGGGCCGCAGAGAGATGGCGCTGGCGGTGGCACTGGGCAGGCTCAAGCCATTGCCGATGCCCACCAGCATGACCGGGCCGAAGATCGCCAGCGGCACGATCTCGATGGTCAGGGCGAGCACGGTCAGCAGCGCGACGCCCAGCAGCGCGGCGAGGCAGCCGGCGAGGATCATGCGGTCCGGCCCGACGCGGGTGGCGAGGCGCCCGGAGGCGAAGTTGCCGGCCATGTAGCTGAGCGCGTTCAGCATGAAGTACTCGCCGTACTCGCTGGGCGGGCGATCGAGAATCTCGACCATGATGTAGGGCGCGCCGGCGAGGAAGGCGAAGAACGCACCGGTGGAGAAGGACACGTTGAGCGCGTAGCCGGTGAAGGCAGTGTCGCGCAGCAGGATGCCGAAGCCCTGCAGCATCGCCAGCGGGCCGTCGCCGGCGTGGCGGTGGTGATGGGTCTCGTGGAGCAGCAGCCAGGCGAAGACCAGCACCACCGCGCCGACCGCCAGGACGGTGAAGAAGGACGCGCGCCAGCCGAACCACACATCCAGGTGGCCGCCCAGATAGGGAGCGATCATCGGCGCCACCACCATCACCATGGTGATGTAGCCGATCATGCTGGCGGATTCCTCGCGGCTGTGGGTGTCGCGCACGATGGCGCGGCCCAGCACCAGTCCGGCGCAGCCGCCGACCGCCTGCACCACGCGGCCGACGATCAGCAGCAGGACGGAATCGGCCAGCGCGGCCATTAGGCTGCCGGCCAGGAACACCACCACGCCGCCCAGCAGCACCGGCCGGCGGCCGAAGCGGTCGGACAGCGGGCCCATGAACAGCTGTGACACGGCGATCCCGGCGAGATAGAGCGTCAGGGTCAGCTGGATCGTGCCGTAGTCGGTGGCGAAGACCTGGACCATGCCGGGCATGGAGGGGATGAAGATGTTCAGCGCCATCGGCCCCAGCGCGGTCACCGCAATGAGGATCGCCAGCGACGGGCGCGGTGCGGAGCCACTCGGCGGCACGGGACCGCCCGGGCCGGCGGCGGAACCGGCACTGTTTGTCGTTTGCGCGGGGGCGCTCATGAACCGTCCGGAATGTCGAAGCCGGGGGCGTGGCTAAAGGGTAAAGCCGGCCCCGAAGAAAACGTTGCAACGCACTGAGGAGGGGATCCCGAGCGGGTCGCGACGCAGTGCATGGATGCCAATATGGTCGCAGCAGCGGCGCCTGTCCACCGTACAGGAGCGACATTAAGTCCTTGCAGGCGTTGGGGGCTTTCGCAAAGCGCCGGTGCGGCCTAGGCTGGCGCGCAGTCGGCGGAAGGCCGGGATTCAGAAACTGAGAGGCGGTATGGCGGACGCGATGAACCTGCGGCAGGCAGGCGATTGTATCGAGGTCGAAGGGGCAGGGCCTGCGGGAAGCAAGGGGCTGCTGACCCGCGTGGTGGCCGACGACGCGCTTGAGGCCGAGGCGGCGGCGATGGTGGAACGCATCGCCGCCGGCGCGCCGCTCACCGCACGCTGGCACAAGCGCCTGGCGAAGCAGGCGCTGCGTCCGGAAATCTCGACCGCAGAAGACTGGCGAGAGCCGCTCCTGCCCTGCGAAACCGCCGACTACCGCGAAGGCATCCGCGCCTTCCTGGCCAAGGAAAAGCCGACCTTCGGGGGGAAGTAAGGATGAAGCAGGAGCACTTCGACGCGGCTCTCGCATACTGTGTCCGCAAGCACGATATCGATCGCGTCGTTAACGGACACCGGTTGTTCTCGCGGATTGGCCGCAACAGTGCCCTGCGGCTCCTTAAGTGGCTGGCTCTTCAGAAGTTTCTGAGAGAGTACCCGGTCGATCTGCGGAAGAACCCGGACCACATTTGCGACTTGCTCAACAGCGCCTTGAAGAACCGGGATGCGAAAGAGGCCGAACTTGCAAACCTCTTGGGATGGGAGTTCGGATTTCCGCGGGGTTGCCTCGCCCCGTTGAATGCCTTGCTGACCGAGGATTGGCACGAGAATCATGAAGACTTTGCGGTGGCCCTCATGGAGCTGCGCGATCCCAGCAGCATTGACCCTCTCTATCAGGTCGCGCTGATGGATCTGGACTATCTGGCCTACGATGAGGCGTGTGCTCTTGCGGCCAAGTGCTGCTGGGCCCTTGGCGCTATCAACACCGACGCGGCCATCGGGAAACTCCGGGCACTCGCAGAATCGGAAAACCCCGCGAAGGCTGCAGCAGCCAAGAGGCAGCTGCGGCATCAGCAAAGACCAGCCGATCAGGCACGCTGATTTCGCTTATGCAGCAAAAAAGGGGGCGGCGCTTGGGCCGCTCAGCCGCCGCGCCGCCCCAGAGAATTTCCCTTGGGGGTATGCCCGGGCGGTTCTCTCCTACCTGGCCGCCCGGCGGAACCTATCTTAGCTGATCCTTGAAGAAGGTCACGGTGCGGTTCCACGCCACCTCGGCGGCTTTCTCGTCGTAGCGTGCCGCGTTGGTGTCGTTGTTGAAGGCGTGGTTGGCATTGTCGTAGGTGAACATCTCGTAGCTGACGCCGCTGGCGTCCAGCGCCGACTTGAAGTCGGGGATGCCGGCGTTGATGCGCTCGTCGAGCCCGGCATAGTGCAGCATCATCGGCGCCTTGATCTTCGCCACCTGGTCGGTCGAGGGCTGGCGGCCGTAGTAGGCGACCGTGGCGGCGACCTGCGGCGAATTCACCGCCACCTGGTTGGCCATGGCGCCGCCCCAGCAGAAGCCGACGGCCCCAACCTTGCCCGTGGTGGCCGGATGCCCGGCGAGGTAGTCCACCGCGGCGACGGCATTCTCGATGGTCTGCGCGCTGTCGAGCTGGCCGATCATCTCGCGTGCCTTGTCCTCGTCGGCGGGCGTGCCGCCGGCCGGCGACAGGAAGTCGACTCCCAGCGCGACGAAGCCCTCCAGCGCCATGCGGCGGGTGACGTCCTCGATGTGCGGGTTGAGGCCGCGGTTCTCGTGGATCACCAGCACGGCAGGCAGTTTGCCCATCTCGCCGGCCGGTCGCGCCAGGTAGCCGGTCAGTTCGCCGTGCGCGCCGGGAAAAGTGATGGTCTCAGTGGCGACCCGGCTGTCGTCGGGCGCCACCATCGCTGCCTCGGCATAGTTGTTCTCCAGGATGGGCAGCAGGGCGCAGGCCGCGGCGGTGCCGCCGGCAACCCGCGTCAGGTGGTCGAAGAAGCGGCGCCGATCGAGGGTCAGATGGGTGTACTCGTCGTAGAGATCGATCATCTCCTGGGTGATCTGCGGCGACGCCGTTTCGCCAGGAGACTTCTTGCCAGTGTGGTGTCGGGGGGACGCGGACATCTTGCTCGGCACTCCTATGGTGGGCGGCCTTATGGTGGACGGCCCTATGGTGGACGGCAGGGTGGACCGGAAAAGGCGAAGGGGGCGGCGGGTCCCCAGGGGCAAGAGGGGATGAATCGCAAAAACCCTGTCCGGAGATCGAGGGCGCAATTCGTTGCGGGGCGCCCGTTTTCCCTGACTTGTCCTCCCGAGGATCGGCGAAGCCATTGGGAATCGCCCCCTTCTTGCGCCAACTCTAGCGTCGGTCCCCGTCGGCGGATAGCGTCCGGCGGTGGAAATTTCTCGAAACCGCAAGCCGCGGGGCGACTGCACGGGCGCTCACGAAAAAGTCAGTCTCGACGGCGGCTTATCTTCGGGTAACATTTTCATGCTGCATGAAATGTCATGCTCCTGCGCTCTTTGGGAGTGCCCGAAATGATCCTGCGCGGCGCCGCCGGTAGCCTTCCCTGGCCCCTATGGGGCCTTGCGGTGACGCTGGTCGCCGCCATTCTGCTGGGCGGCCACCAGCGCGAGGCCCTGGCCGACTTCCCGCTGGTCGCCGGCTACGCCTACTGGATCGGCCGCCTGCTCATGGCCTATCTGCTGTTCGCCGGCGCTCTCGCCTTGCTGGAGCTGAGTCCGCTGACGCCGCAGGTGAAATGGCCCTGGCTGGTCCCGGCCGCCGCCCTCTTGACCCTGCCGCTGTTTACCCTCTGCGTGACCATGTTGGATCTGCTGCTCGGTCTGCCGGAGCTCAACGCTCCCGAGCAAAGCCTTTGGGGCGCCGGTGCGGCCGGCTTCGGGCTGGACGCCAGCGGCGCAACCTATTCGGCCGGCGCCATGGCGGCGCTCTTTGCCCTCGAATCGCTCTACCACCTCGACAATCACCTGGCGCTCTGCGCCCTCATTGTCGCCCCCCGCCTGATCCTGCAGGGCAGCGGATCGGCGAAGGCCGTGGTCGAAGAATCGCCCGCCGCCGCGCCGCGCCCGCAGCTGTTGCGCCCGGCACCGCCGGCGCCCCCCGCTTTCCTCGCGCGCTTCGATCCGCCGGTGACCGGCCCGCTCTTTGCGGTGCAGGCGCAGGAGCACTACGTGCGGGCGATCACCGCCGAGGGGGCGCCCACCACGCTCTACCGCTTCGGCGACGCGCTGCGCGAGCTGGACGGGCTCTCCGGGCTGCAGGTGCACCGCTCCTTCTGGGTTGCCGATGCCGGCGTCGCCGCGCTGAAGTCCGGCAAGCGCGGTCTCAGGATCGTGCTGCGCAACGGCGAGCAGGTGCCGGTCAGCGCACGCCATGCCGACGACGTGCAGCGGCGCTATGGCGCGCGTCTCGATACTGTCGCCTGATGGGGGCGCGATGGTAGGCGGTGCCGATTACGAGGGCGAGCTGGCCGCGGCCCGCCTGCGCATGCAGCTGGAACAGCAGGCGGCCTCGCCGGTGGAGCTTCGGCGCCTGCGCCTGGCCGAGGGACGCGAGCAGCTGACTGGACGTGTGCTCGTGCTGGCGCTGGCGGCCGTCGTCTACGGCCTGGTCGTGCTGTTCGGCTGAGATGAGGATGCCGCGCAGGCGTCGAACGCCGCACGCGTGATGCTGTAGCGCCGTGCCGGTTCGCCGTGGTAGTCGACCATGCCGGTGAAGACGAGGCCGATCTTTTCGGCGACGCGCCGGGACGCATGGTTGTCGGGATGGATGTCGGCGACGACCGAGGCCATGTCGCCCTCGGCGAAGCCCAGCGCCAGGATCGGCGCAGCGGCCTCGGTGGCGTAGCCCTTGCCCCAGGCGGCGCGATTCAGGCGCCAGCCGATCTCTACCTCGGCGCCGGCGACGTCGCAGGGATACAGCATCACCCAGCCGAGAAAGCGCGTCGGATCTTCCCTGGCGAAAATCGACCAGTACCCCAGTCCGGGCGCACAAGGTTCCTGGATGCGCCGGCGCAGGAAATCCCGGTGCTCCGCCGCGTTGGACCACGGTGGGCCGACGTAGCGGATGACTTCCGGATCGCCGTCCATGGCGAGGCAGGCAGCGAAGTCGCCCATGTCGCGCGGGCGCAGGATGAGGCGCGCCGTCTCCAGGGTTTCCATCGCTGCGGCGTCACTTGCGCAGGGTGATGTACTTGAAGGTGCCCTGGCCGGTGCCGATCATGCGCCCGTCCTGGTCGCGCACCTCGCAGTCGGCGAAGAACACCGACTTGCCGCCGCCGGTGCGGCGCGCACGCGCGACGAGGCGTTGGCCGTGCTGCGCGGCACCGACGAAGTTGGTGGTCAGCGACAGGGTGAACGCGCGCTTCGGCGTCTCGCCCTTGGGCGCGTGGCAGCCGCAATAGCCGCAGGCGGTATCGACCAGCGTGGTCAGCATGCCGCCGTGCATGACGCCGCTGCGGTTCAGGTGGCGTGCGTCGACCGTCAGAGTGACCTCGGCAAGGTCCGGCTCCCAGGTCTCCAGCGTGTAGCCGACCAGGTCGGCGAAGCCACCATGGGTGCGCAGCGGGTCGACGTCTTGGGGGGGCTTTGTCGAATCAGGCATGGCCGCAGACTGCCGCTTCGCGCCCCGGCTGTCCATATGCAGGCTGATGAGAGGTTTGCCCATAAAGCTAGACCGGGGCGCGGCGGCCCCGGTCATTTGCTCTCGTTGGACAGGATCGGCTCCCACCGCGGTAGTTAAGGAACCTCCTGACGAGTCACCGCACAGGCTTTGCGGCGGCTATATCGTCACCGGTTTTCCCCGGCCACGTGCTGATAGCTTGCGACTCATCGCGTGCACCGGTCAAGAGGCTGGGACTAGGAATATCGGCGGATTTCTGCGCTTTGCCCGCCCGTGCTGCAGATGCAAAGCAGGGGCGTCGCCGGCAATCGATTGGAATTGGTGGCGAATTGCGGGGCAACCGGCGTCGCGGCGAAGCCGGTTGCCGTCCCGCAGCAAAAAAGAGGGACGGCGATATAATGCGCCATGCTAACCGCAAGATTGCCTATGCCGGCGAGCAAAGGAAGCGACGGTTGCCGATAGCGTCGCCCGAGTTACAGGCGCGCGAAGATCCCCGCTGCCAACGACTGCACCTCGGTCCAGGCCGTGCCGACCAGATCGCTCGCCAGTGCGATGAGCTTGGGCGTCCACAGCCGGATGAGCGGCTCGAACTCGACGTAGAGGAAAAAGAGCGCGGTCGCGCTGCCTGCGAGCGCGCCGAGCTGTACCGCCCGGCGCCAGATCTGGCTCCTGCCCTGGCGTCGTGCGGTGCGCCGCAGCATGCCACGGCCCGCCGTCGCTTTGGCCTCGTTGCTGCGACTCCACTCCGCCTGCGCCGTCGCGAGCCGCCTCGCAGCTTCCGCCTTCCACTTGCCTTCCGCCACGACGAGGGCCTCCTGTGCCTCGCGTTGCCAATCCTCGCGCGCCCGCCGCAGGCGGGACTCTGCCAGACCCTGCGTGCGCCGCTCGGCCTGTTCGATGGCCTCGGCGCGCTCGGCCTCGCTTTCCTTGCGCCACTCCGTTCGCGCCTTCGCGAGGCGCCGCTCGATCTCCTGCGCCACGCGCGTCTCGATGTCGTCGGCGGTCTGCTGCGTTTCAGCGGCGGCGAGGCCGGTTCGCGCCGCCTCGAGTTCCCGCGCGAGAGCCTCGGCTTTGCGTGCAGCGTCTTCGGCCTTGGCCTGCGCGGCGTCGCGGGCGCTGCGCGCGTCTTCGACCTTCTGCCGCCACGCCAGTTCGATCGCCTGCTCCTGGTCGGCGAGGCGAGCGTCGCTTTCCTGCCGCCACTGCGCCTCCGCCGCCGTGCGGCCGGCTTCAAGTTGCCGGGCGGCGGCCTGCGCATCGGCCGCCTGCTGGCGCGCCGCCGCAATGTCGCGCTCGGCCTCGCGGCGCCATTCGGCCTGCGCCTCCTGAAGACGAATCTCGGCGGCGGCCGCCGCGTTGCGTTCCGCTTCGGCCACCGCGGCGGCGACGGTCGCCCCGCTGGCCTGCGCCAACTCGGCTTCCCAGGCGGCGCGCGCTGCATCCAGCTCGTCGGTGAGCTTCTGCCGCCACGTCCGCTCCAGGGCTTCTGCCTGGGCGCCGAGGCGCGCGGCATTTTCTGTCTGCCACTGTGTCTCGGCCGCGGCCAGTGCCTCTGCCGTTCTGCGCCGGCCGAGACGCAGCGCGGCGGCGACCCGGCGGTCCATGCGGCGCTGCCAGTCCGCCGCCAGCGCCTGGCCGTCTCCGATGTCTCCGCGCGGCTTCATCCGCCGCGCGCTGCGCGGCAGCGGTACCTCGAACTGTCCGACGATGGAGGCGTTTTCGTTCTTGTCGACGACCACGATGCGGATCGCGACGCTCGCCGGCGGCTCGACGTCGTCCGGCAGCACCAGCGCAAGGCCGTCGAGATCCGCCGGCGTCAGCGACCAGCTGGCGTCCTCGTTCTTCGCGCCCCTGGTCAGCTCGGCCCGCGCGGGCAGGTAGACGACGCGAACCGTCAGCCGCTTGTGCTGCCGGTAGGGCGTCAGCAGCGGCGCGAGGTCAAGCGGGATGCCCTCGCGAGCCGCAGGCTCCGCCACGATACTGGCCATGTCGTTCACGTCGTTCGTCCCCCGGCGGGCGAGGGGCTTAGCGCCCTCGCGTAGCCGCAGCGTTCATGCGGCCGGCATTGTCGGGCGCAAGGCGTGAACGATTCGGAAAAGCCGGGTTTTGTCTAAAAGGCCGACTCCGCCGGCGCAGAACTCCGCGACATGGCGGCGGAAGTTCCGGCGGCGGCGGGTCCGCTCAGGCTGCTATTCCGCACCCACCGCGTAGAAGTGAGGATTCTCGAAGCCGGGCTTGCCGTAGTCCAGCGGCTCGTCGTCCAGGGTGTAGACCTGGCCGCCGGCGGCGAGCAGCACGGCGTGGCCGGCGGCGGTGTCCCACTCCATGGTGCGTCCGAAGCGCGGGTAGAGATCGGCGCGCCCGGTGGCGACCAGGCAGAACTTCAGCGACGAGCCGGCGGAGACCTTGTCGGCCACCTTGTACTTGGCAAGAAAGGCGTCGAGCTCCTCGCCCTGGCCGTGGCGGCGGCTGGCGACGACCACGGCGCCTTCTGCCGGGATCTCGCGGGCGCGGATGTCCATCAGCGGCTTGTCGGTCTCGGCGTAGACCGCGCGCCCGCTGGTCTTGTTGCCCTCGGCGTCCTCGCCGCAGACGCCGGCCCAGGTCATGGCCAGGGCAGGGGCGTGCACCACGCCGGCGGCGGGTTGGCCGTCTTCGATGAGGGCGATGTTCACGGTGAACTCGCCGTTGCGGCTGATGAATTCCTTGGTGCCATCCAGCGGGTCGACCAGCCAGAAGCGGTTGCCCTCGATCACCGGCATCTCGCCGGCGGCCATGGCTTCCTCGGCGACCACCGGAATATCCGGCGTCAGCGTATTCAGCGCGCCGAGGATGAAGGTCTCCGCCGCTTCGTCCGCATCGGTGACCGGCGAGGCATCGTCCTTTTCGCGCACCTCGATGTCTTCCTCTTCCACGTAGTAGGCGAGGATGATCTTGCCGGCGCGCTCGGCGATGAGGCGCAGCACCGAGACGATGTCCTCGGCGCCGGCTTCGTCCTGGTTCAGCAGCTCTTCGATCGACTTCTTGTCAGACTCACTCACTCCGCGGCCTCCCGCTGCTGGGCATCGTGTATCGCGCGCCACACCTTCTCCGGTGTCGCGGGCATGTCGACGTGGCGGATGCCGAGCGGCGCCAGCGCATCGACCAGCGCGTTGATGACCGCCGGGCAGGCCCCGATGGCGCCCGCCTCGCCGGCACCCTTCACGCCCATCGGGTTGGTGGTGCAGGGCGTGTCCTCGACCAGCGTCAGGTCGATGGCGGGCAGATCGTCGGCGCGCGGCATGCAGTAATCCATGAAGGAGCCTGTCAGCAGCTGCCCCTCGGTGTCATAGACCGTGTGTTCCAGCAGCGCCTGGCCGATGCCCTGGGCGGTGCCGCCGTGCACCTGGCCCGCGGCCATCAGCGGGTTCACGATGACGCCGAAATCGTCGACCACTGTATAGCGCACGATCTTCACCGTGCCGGTCTCCGGGTCGGCCTCCAGTTCGCAGAGGTGGCAGCCGTTGGGATAGGTCTGCTTGCCGGCGACCAGGTGATGCTGGTCCTGTAGTTCGCCCTTCATGCCGTCGGGCAGCGCGCCGTCTTCCTTGGCGGCTTTTGCGACCTGGCCCAGATTCACGAACTTGTCGGTGCCGACCACGGTGAAGCGGCCTTCGACGAACTCGATGTCGGCCTCGGCGGCCTCCAGCAGGTGGCCGGCGATCTTGCGCGCGCGCTCGATCACCTTGTCGGCCGCGCCGTCGATGGCCTGGCCGCCCATCAGCAGCGAGCGCGAGCCGCCGGTGCCGCCGCCCTGCGGCAGGTCCCAGGAATCGCCCTGGTGCACGGTGATCTGATCCGGCTCGGCGCCCAGCTTGTCGGCGATCAGCTGCGTATAGGCCGTGAAATGGCCCTGGCCGTTGGACTGGGTGCCGATCCACAGTTCGATGCCGCCGTCGTCCTTCACCTTCAGGCGCGCGGTCTCCTCGCCGTTGGAGCCGCAGACCTCGCCGTAGCAGGCAAAGCCCAGGCCGCGCAGCTTGCCGGCGGCGGCGGCCTCTTTGCGGCGCGTCTCGAAGCCGGCATGGTCGGCGGCGGCGAGGCCGCGCGCCAGCATGCCGGGGAAGTCGCCGCTGTCGTAGGTCTCGCCGAAGGCGGTGGTGTAGGGCATCGCCTGGGGCGGGATGAAGTTGCGCCGGCGCAGCTCGTCCGGCGCGATGCCGACGTCGCGCGCGGCGGCGTCGATCAGGCGCTCCACCAGGTAGGCCGCCTCGGGCCGCCCGGCGCCGCGATAGGCGTCGACCGGCACGGTGTTGGTGAACACCGTGGTGACCTCGGCATAGCCGACCGGGATCGTGTAGAGCCCGCTCAGCATCGGCGCATAGCAGCCGGTCGGGATGAAGGGGGCGTAGCTGGAAAGATAGGCACCCATGTTGGCGGTGGTGGTGACGCGCAGGCCGAGGATGCGGTGATCGCCGTCCAGCGCCAGTTCGGCGAGGCTAACGTGGTCGCGCCCCTGGGTATCGCTGAGGAAGCCCTCGCCGCGATCGGCATTCCAGCGCACCGGGCGGCCCAGGCGCCGCGCGGCGAAGAGCACCAGCACGGTCTCGGGGTAGACGAAGATCTTCATCCCGAAGCCGCCGCCGACGTCCGGCGTGATGACGTGCATCTTCTCCTTGGGAATGTTGAAGACCCTGTCGCAGAGCGGCGCCAGGAAGCGGTGCGAGCCCTGCGAGCCGGTGTAGAGGGTGAAGGTCTCGCTCGCCTTGTCGTAGTCGCCGATGGCCGCGCGCGGCTCCATCGAATTCACGACGATGCGGTTGTTCACGAACTCCAGCCGCGTGACGTGCGCCGCCTTTTCGAAAGCGGCCTTGGTACCGGCCTCGTCGCCGGCCTCCCACACCAGGCTCGTGTTGTTGGGCGCCTCATCCCAGACCTGCGGCTGGCCGGGTGCGCTGGCGGTCTTGGTGTCGGTCACCGCCGGCAGGGTGTCGTAGTCGACCATCACCAGTTCGGCGGCGTCGCGCGCCTGCTGCGCGGTCTCGGCGACCACGAAGGCAATCGGGTCGCCGGCGAAGCGCGCGCGCCCGCGCGCCAGCGCCGGGCGCGGCGGCATGACGGTCTTGCTGCCGTTCTTGCCGGGCATGGGCACCAGGCAGGGAATGTTGCCGACGCCGTCGGCATCCAGGTCCTCGACGGTGTAGACGGCCAGCACGCCGGGCGCCGCCTTGGCGTCGTCCAGATCGATGGCGGTGATCGTCGCGTGGGCGAAGGGGCTGCGCACCACGACGCCGTGGCACTGCCCCTCCAGCCGGATATCGTCACTGTACTGGCCGTCGCCGGTGAGGAAGCGCAGGTCTTCCACCCGGCGCAGGCCCTGGCCTACGCCAAATCGCCCCATGGCTTAAAGGTTCTCCGTGATGAGATGGGTCTACGAGTGAGGAATGGCCCCGATGATAGGCGACCGCCCCGCCCGCGACCAAGGAGAAAGTCGTGACGCTTCTGTGCGAAGGGGCCGGGTTGCGGTCGTTCGTGTGCCGCCTGTTCGGGCGGGGTCAGGCAGTTGCCGGCTGCGCCGCGATGGCGTCGTCGCCGTGCAATCGGCGCAGTTCCCAGCGCGGCGGCAGGGTCTCGGGGGTCTGGATGTCCGAGGCGAGACCAAGCTTCTTCAATCCCAGGATGAACCACCAGCCGGGGTCGGCCTGCCCCGGCTCCAGTCCCAGGCGTGCGGAGGAGGGGAAGGCATGGTGATTGTTGTGCCACGACTCACCGAAAGTGATGAGCCCGGCGTAGGGCACGTTGAAGCCCTGCACGGCGACGCCGGCGACATACCAGTGACCCTGCGGCCGGCGGTGGGCGTAGTGGCCGATTAGCCAGTGACCGGTCAGCGACACTGCGACGCGCAGGCAGACGCCCCAGATCACTCCGGGGAGGCCGCCGATGGCGAAGAAGACGACGCCCAGCAGGACGTTCTGCGCCATCCAGTGGCGTTCGAGGAAGCGGTAGAAGGCATCGTTGCGGACTTCCTCTTCGATCACGAAGCGCGGCGGATGCGCCAGTTCGAGGTCGCAGTGCATCTGCCAGAAGGCATCGATCAGGAACGGACGGCGGTGACTGGAGTGGTCGTGGCAGTGCTTCTGGCGCTGTGCCCAGTCGCGCAGGTCGTGCGCCTTGATCATGCCGAAGGGGCCGGCCATGCCTACCAGCACGCCGAGCCAGACCAGCAGGTACTCGAGCCAGCGCGGGGCCTTGAAACTGCGGTGGATCAGCAGGCGGTGCATGCCGACGGAGTGGCCGGCGCAGATGGTGATGCTGGTGGTCACCAGAAAAAGGGCGAGGGCATCCCAGGAGAAGGTGAGGAAGGCACCGCCGACGCCGGCGACGGTCATGCCGGAGACCCAGAGCGATTTCATCGGACGCCAGCGCACGGTTCCTTCGCTGGCGTCGACACCCGGACCGGCTTTGACCCGTTTGGTCGAGATACATTGCGACATCGCGAAAACCCTCCTCGATCGGGCGTGAACGCGAGCGCCGCGCAGCCGGACCTCAGGCCTTTTTCTCGTCGGCCTCTTCCGCCTTCAGCTTCTCGATTGCTTCACGCTTCAGTTCTTGGGACACGCTGCAGAAGTTGGTCATGAAGTCGAACAGCCGCCCGACCAGCACGTCCTTCTTCACCTCGTAGCGGATGAAGTTCTTGTGCCGGGTGGAAACCAGCAGACCGGCCTCCTCCAGAATCCGCAAATGCTTGGAGACGGTTGGTTGCGAGAGATCGAACTTCGCCGCGACGTCGCCGGCGTGCATCGGACCCTCGGAGAGATAGGCGAGGATCTTGCGCCGGCTGGTTGACGACAGGGCTTCGAAGATCTTGTCCATGTGTTCTCCTTCTTCGGAAAATACCTATATAGCTATTTGCCTATATAGGCAATTATAAATTATTGTGGCTGAAAACCCAAGGGCTTGGACCGCTTTGGCGAGGGCTGCAGTCCGCAATTGACAGGAGATTGTCGCGAGCCTGCCCCGCTAGGCTACCCGGCCCGGCAAGAGGAGGGTGCGCGATGGAACAAAGGTTGAGCCTGGTAACCCTGGGCGTCCGCGATCTCGCGCGGGCGCGGAAGTTCTACGAGGAAGGACTCGGCTGGAGCCGGAACGGCGGGGTCGAAGCAGAGGTGGCTTTCTACCAGCTCGGCGGCATGATCCTGGCGCTGTGGGGCCGCGACAGCCTGGCCGCGGACGGCCGGCTGACCCTGGCCGCGATCGAGCCCGGCCAGAGCTTCGGCGGCCTCGCCCTCGCTTACAACACCCGCAGCGAGGCCGAGGTGGATGCCGTCCTCGCGGAGGCCGCGGCGGCGGGCGGTCTCGTCCTGAAGCCCGCGGAGAAGACCGACTGGGGCGGCTACGCCGGCTACTTCGCCGACCCCGACGGCCACCCCTGGGAAGTCGCCTGGAACCCCTTCTGGACGCTTCGGGACGACGGCAGGGTGTCGCTGGAGGCGCCGGCGTAGGGGCGGGGCTCCGGCACCACCTCCGGAGACGGGACTCCCCGGATATTGAACGTTAAGGTTGGAGGTCTTGGGAGATTGGGGAAGGGGGAGAGTGTGTCCGAGTCAGTCTTGAAAGCTGCCGTATTGGCCGGGGTGGTGATGATGGCGGGCTTTGCCACGCCCGCCGCCGCGGCGTCGGACGTGGATGCGCGGATCAAGCAGGCGGCGCAGCATTTCGCCGATCTGAAGGACACGCAGGCCAAGGTGATCCTGGAGGAATTGAGCGCTCAGGGCGTGGCCGAGGCCGACGTGCTGCTCGGCTATCTCTCTTCCGATCCGCTGTATGAAGAGCGCGACTACGAGGCCGCGGTCGCGGCCTTCGAGCAGGCGGCAACGGCTGGCGACGAAGAGGGCATCTTCCAGCTCGCCGAATCGCGCTTCTGGCCGGACTACAGCGCCTGGATGTTGACTCCGGACGAGAAGGCCGTGCGGCTCTCGGCGGAGGATGCTTTCGGCCTGCTGCTGCGCGCTGTTCAAGATCGGCCAAGCGCGTGGGGCGAAGCCGGCGCGCGTTACTGGCGCCTCGCCTGGCTTTGCACCTTAGGCGGCTACGACTGCGGCGACGAACTGACCGATGAGGCGGTTCGCAAGGGCAGCCAGCAGATCGGCAACCTGCGCATGATCAAAGGCGCTTTCGACATCCTCGAAATTTCTCGATCAGGCGAATCAGGTACGCCCGAGGGCGAGGCGTTGCTGACTGCCTATTTCGCTCTCGGCATGGCGGAAGCCGATCCATATGTCGCAGGTATCGCTTCGGAGTTGTTCTGGCGTGACTTCACGGGACCAGAGGACTGCCCCGTGCCGGGATCTCTCGCCGTTGCCGGGCGGTTGCTGGCCATGGGATGGAATGCTGAGGATCAACGCGAATTGCCGCGGGACCTTGGGGAATGCTTCAGTGCCGAGGAACTGGAAGGGGAGCGGGCTGCTTTGGTTCGTTCCCTCGACATGCAAATCCGCAACTACAGCAATCAAGACACGTGGCACCTGCGGAGCTGCTACCAGAATTCGCATGCGGTGACGTTCGGCGACTGCCTCATTCATGCCGTGAGGGACCACTACTTCGCCTGCACGAAGCTGTCGCTGATCGGCTACGTCCGGACCCGCTACAAGATCGACTACACGGCATCAGCGCGCTACAAGCGCTGCCGTGAGGCGATGATCGAGGCAAGGCAGGGATAGCGCGCTCTCAACTGTCATGCCCGAGGGTGACGGTGGGAGAGGAGGCGAGAGAGGTGCGACCGCACCGCTGTCGTCCCGGGGCTTGACCCGCGGGCCCAGTGGCATCGGCGACCGGCACCGAGCGGGCGGTTAGGTCCATGGATCCCGGCAACAGGTGCCGGGATGACAAAGCTGGCTGTGGCGGGTTGCGCTGAGAGGCGCCGGCCACTCTTTAGTCGAAGGCCTCTTCCCAGCTGCCCTGGGTGGCGGCCTTGGAATACTCGGTGGAGCGATTTTCGAAGAAGTTGGTGTGCTCGACGCCGTTGAGGATGGCGTCCAGCCAGGGCAGCGGGTTCTTCTCCGTGCGGTAGATCGGCTGCAGGCCCAGCTGGGTCAGGCGGCGGTCGGCGATGTAGCGGATGTAGGCCTTCACGTCGCCGGGCTCCAGGCCCTCGATGGCGCCCTGCTCGAAGGCAAGGTCGATGAAGGCGTCCTCGTGGGTGACGATGGTCTCGCAGGCCTTGTAGAGATCCTTCTCGAAGGCGTCGTTCCAGACCTCCGGGTTCTCCTCGATGAAGGTCTTGAACAGGCGGATCGCCGACTGGGTGTGCAGCGACTCGTCGCGCACCGACCAGGTGACGATCTGGCCCATGCCCTTCATCTTGTTGAAGCGCGGGAAGTTCAAGAGGATCGCGAAGGAGGCGAAGAGCTGCAGGCCCTCGGTGAAGGCGCCGAAGACGGCCAGGGTCTTGGCGATGTCCTCCTTGGTGTCGCAGCCGAATTCCTGCATGTAGTCGTACTTGTCCTTCATCTCCTTGTAGTGGAGGAAGGCGGAGTACTCGGCCTCCGGCATGCCGATGGTATCCAGCAGGTAGGAATAGGCGGCGATGTGCACCGTCTCCATGTTGGAGAAGGCGGACAGCATCATCTGCACTTCGGTCGGCTGGAACACGCGGCTGTAGTGCCGCATGTAGCAGTTGTTCACCTCGACGTCGGACTGCGTGAAGAAGCGGAAGATCTGGCTCAGCAGGTTGCGCTCGGAATCCGTCAGGTTGCGGTTCCAGTCCTTCACGTCGTCGGCCAGGGGCACCTCTTCGGGCAGCCAATGCAGGCGCTGCTGCATCAGCCAGGCGTCATAGGCCCAGGGGTAGCGGAAGGGCTTGTAGACGGGGCTGGCATCCAGCAGCGACATCGGGCAGGGCCTCCATTTACTTCTCTTGGCGCGCGCTCTTCGGTCAGGGGCGCCGCCGCCGGTTGGTCGATCATAGGGGGACTATTGAATACAAGATCAGGCGTCGGGGGAAACCGGTAACTGCTCCTGAAAAGCGGGGATAACGGGCGCTAAAATCAGGGCCCGTGAAAGCTGGGGCCGCGGGAAGTAGGGGCCGGCGGTCCCCCCGAACCACCGGCCCCTTGCACCCCCCGAAGTGCCCGGGGCGTCGAGCGCCCGCGACAGGTCCTTCGAAGGTCACGCCAGACCGCGAACGCCCGCCTCGGGGCGGTCGCGGCCCCGATCTACTGGAGGTCTACTGACAGGCGAGGCACTCCTCGTAGTCGGTGGTGGAAGCGGCTGCCGCGGCGACGCCCTTGGAGGCGATCTTGCCGAGATAGGGGACCGCCGCCGTCGGCGTCATCGGGATGGCCGATTCGGCGCGCTGGATCGACTTGGAGCGGCAGTAGTAGAGGCTCTTCACGCCCTTCTTCCACGCCTGATAGTGAATCTGGTGCAGGTCGCGCTTGTGCACGTCGGCCGGCACGAAGACGTTCAGCGACTGCGCCTGGCAGATGAACGGCGCGCGGTCGCCGGCGTGCTCGATGAGCCAGCGCTGGTCCAGCTCGAAGGCGGTCTTGAAGACGTCCTTCTCGTCGTCGCTGAGGAAATCGAGGTGCTGCACCGAACCGCCGTTGATGGTGATCGAGGTCCACACCTCCTCGGTGTTCTGACCCTTTTCCTCCAGCAGCGCCGCCAGGTGCTTGTTGCGCACGTTGAAGGAGCCCGACAGCGTCTTGTGGGTGAAGGAATTGGCCGCGATCGGTTCGATGCCCGGCGAGGCGCCGCCGCAGATGATCGAGATCGAGGCCGTCGGCGCAATCGCCATCTTGTTGGAGAAGCGCTCCATGAAGCCGAACTCCGCGGCATCCGGGCAGGCGCCGCGCTCCTCGGCCAGCTTCTTGGAGGCGGCGTCGGCGCCCTTGCGGATGTGGGCGAAGACCTTCTTGTTCCACACCTTGGCCATGACGCCTTCCAGCGGAATGCCGTTGGCCTGCATGAAGGAGTGGAAGCCCATCACGCCGAGGCCGACCGAGCGCTCGCGCATCGCCGAATACTTGGCGCGCGCCATGCCCTCGGGCGCCTTGTCGATGAAGTCCTGCAGCACGTTATCGAGGAAGCGCATGACGTCCTCGATGAAGCTCTCTTCCTCGTGCCACTCGAAGTAGGTCTCGAGGTTCAGCGAGGAGAGGCAGCAGACGGCGGTGCGGTCGACGCCGTGGTGGTCGACGCCGGTCGGCAGGGTGATCTCGCTGCAGAGGTTCGACATCTTCACGGTCAGGCCGGCCAGCTTGTGATGCTCCGGGATGTGCCGGTTCACGTGGTCGCCGTAGATGATGTAGGGCTCACCGGTCTCGATGCGGGCGGTGAGGATGCGGATCCACAGATCGCGGGCGCGCACCTTGCGGATGACGGCGCCGTCCTTCGGGCTGGTCAGGCCCCATTCCTCGTTCTTCTCCACCGCGCGCATGAAGGCGTCGCTGATCACCACGCCGTGGTGCAGGTTCAAGGCCTTGCGGTTGGGGTCGCCGCCGGTCGGCCGGCGCAGCTCGATGAATTCCTCGATTTCCGGATGCGAGATCGGGATGTAGCAGGCCGCCGAGCCGCGGCGCAGCGAGCCCTGGCTGATCGCCAGGGTCAGCGAATCCATGACCCTGATGAAGGGGATGATGCCGGAGGTCTTGCCGTTGTGGCCGACCCGCTCGCCGATCGAGCGCAGGTTGCCCCAGTAGCTGCCGATCCCGCCGCCGCGCGCGGCCAGCCAGACGTTCTCGTTCCACAGCCCGACGATGCCGTCCAGACTGTCGCCGGCCTCGTTGAGGAAGCAGGAGATCGGCAGGCCGCGGGTGGTGCCGCCGTTGGACAGCACCGGCGTCGCCGGCATGAACCACAGCTTCGAGATGTAGTCATAGAGCCGCTGGGCGTGGGCGCTGTCGTCGGCGTAGTGGGCGGCGACGCGGGCGAAGAGGTCCTGGAAGGACTCGCCCGGCATCAGATAGCGGTCGCTCAGGGTCGCCTTGCCGAAGATCGTCAGGTTGGCGTCGCGGCTGCGGTCCATGTGCACCTTGATGCCACGCTCGTTCTGGAACTCGTCGCGAATCTGGCCGGCGCCGAGAAGTTCTTCCTCGTCGTCCGGCTGCGCGTCGTCGTTCGCGGCCTGCAACGGCAGGGTCGCCTGCTGGGGGGTCGGGGTTGCGGCTTGTCTTCCTAGCTGCGGTGCGTTATCCACAGATTCCAGGCCAGTTTTGGTGTCGCTTTCGCCCGCCGCCGACTGGCCGAAAATCCCCGATCCATCCATGCTTTTTCCCCTCAGTCCACAGCTTGTGGAAGATCTTGGCGTGAATTGTGGTAACAATATCTGGGGCCGATGCCCGTGGCCCCACACCACATATGGCCCCCAATCTATACCGGTCGTCTTGAATCTGTCATCGTGAACATACCAAGAACATTTACCATAGTAGCGTCCGATGCGGTTGCCGCAAGGCCGCCGGGCGGGTTACCCACAAGAATTCGCCGCCGGCCTGTTCGCCCCGGCTGCGGCTGCGCTTTTTTCGGTGTACCTAGAGAGGGTTTCTGACCATGTGCGGCCGCTTCCTGCTGACGGCGCCGCCCGAGGCGGTGCAACGTCTTTTCGGCTTCCTCGAGTTGCCGAACCTGGAGCCGCGCTACAACATCGCGCCCAGCCAGGCGGTGGCGGCGATGGTCCGCGACGCCCAGGCGCAGCGTCGCTTCCTGTGGATGCGCTGGGGCCTGGTGCCGAACTGGTCGAAAGAGGACCGCCAGGGCGCCCCGCTGATCAACGCGCGGGCGGAGACCGTTGCCGAGAAGCCCTCGTTCCGTGACGCTTTCGCCGGGCGGCGCTGCGTGGTCTTCGCAGACGGCTTCTACGAATGGCGCCAGGGCGGCAACCGCCAGCCCTACTGGGTGCGCCTCAGTGACGCCTCGCCCTTCGCCTTCGCGGCGATCTGGGAGCCTGTAAAGGCGACGGGGGAGGGCGAGCCGGCCGGTGATCCCCAGGGCGGCTGCGCCCTCATCACCACCGAGGCGAATACGAAGATGGCGGCGGTGCATCACCGCATGCCGGTGATCCTGACGCCGGATCAGGTCGGTCCCTGGCTCGACCCGGCCAGCCCGCGCGCGGCGCTGGAAGCGCTGCTGAAGCCGTTGCCGGACGATGCGGTCACGCTGACCCCGGTCTCCAAGCGGGTAAACGCGGTGCGCGAGGACGACGCTGGCCTGCTGCGCGAGGAGAAACTGCCCGAAGCGCCCTCGCAGCTGGATCTGTTCTAGACGCGGCCGAAATCGCGCTCGCGCAGTTCCACGCTGTGGCGGTAGAAGCTTTCCATGAAGAGGATCAGTTCTTCGGGCACGTCGGCCGGCAGCGCACCGCGCAGCGTCTGCTTGGCGAGGTTGATCAGGCCGCGCGCGCGCTCCTGCTCGTCGTCCTTGAGGCCGCGGTAGCCCATTGACCAGTCCGGGAAGGCGCGGCGCGCGCAGGGGCCGCCGAGCAGCCGGATGATGCCGTGGTGGCGACGGTCGCCGTCCAGCCGCTGGGAAAGCGCTTCGACGGCCGCTTGCGGCCCCTCGACGTATTGCATGAAATGGCCGTCGACATAGACCAGCATGCCGGTCAGGCTGGCCGCATCGTTGTTGGCGCGGGACTGCACCAGCAGGGCTTCGATCTCATCGGGCGAGAGGAAATGCCGCGCGGTACTGACGTACAGCAGGCGGTAGCAGGACTCTGCGGGCGCGCTGTCCATGATGGGGGCACCGTTGCGGTCGATTGAGGCTGCGCCGGGACGGGGCCGGCAGGCCTTCTGGATACACCCTCGGCGTTAAAATTTCGCAAGCGGAGAGGGCGGCGGCCTCTGTGGGAAGATCCGCTTTCGAGGCCTGCCGCTGCTAAGCGGCGTTCTGCCGGCTCTCGAAGAGGCGTTGCACCAGCCTCGGCGTGATCTCCGCGGCGGCGGCGGCGTCGCCGAGGCTGCTCAGGTAGGCGGCGATGGCGCTGCGCGTGCGCGGGCCCATCAGACCATCGACGGCGCCGGCACTGAAGCCCAACTGGTTCAGGCTGTGCTGCACGTACATGACCGTCGGCTTGTCGGCGAACTCGGCCTCGTCGCCCGTATCCTTCCGGGGCGCGAAGGCCTTGGCGCGCCGCTTGCCGGCCTCCAGCTCCGCCGGGGACATCTTGTTGGCGATGGCGGCGCGCACGTCCGCCGCCTGGCGGTGACCGCGGTCGCTGGCGATGTCGAGCCAGGCATAGCCGGCGGTGGTGTTGATCGGCAGGCCGAGGCCGGCGGCCTGCACCACGCCGAAGGAGAAGGCGCCGTCGGGGTGGCCCTGCTCGGCCGCCTTGCCGTACCAGCGCGCCGCCCAGGACAGGTTCTTGGTCACGCCGCGGCCGTTGGCGTAGCACTCGCCCAGCAGGAACTGCGCGTCGCCGTGGCCCTGCTCGGCGGCCTTGCCGAGGTAATCGGCGGCGCGCAGGTAGTCCTGTTCCACACCGGCACCGTTGTAGTACGCGGCGCCGACGGCGTACTGCGCGCGCGGCTCGCCCCGCGCGGCGGCGGCGTTGATCCACTTGGCGCCGGCGGTGAGGTCCTTGTCGATGCCGCGCCCTTCATTATAGGCCTCGCCCAGCTCGTAGGCGGCCGGTCCATGACCGCGCTCGGCCGCCTGCAGGAAACGCCGGACGGCTTCCGCGTCGTTGCCTTCGCGCTGCAGGCGCAGGCCGCTGTCGTACAGCGCATCGTTGAGCGCGCTGCCCGTCAGGCCTTCGAACTCGGCCGCATCCTCCCCGTTCAGCGCCCCGGACAGCCCCTTGTCGGCGTTCTCCAGCGAGTCCTTCACGTCGGAACAGCCCGCGGCCGCCAGCCCGATCAGCGCCCACAGCAGGACAGGGGCACAGAACCGGCGCGCCGCACGCCGAGCCAGCCGTTCACCCCGAACCATCAGCTCTTTCATCACACTCCCCTTCGCGCGGGCCCACGCTCCGGTCCCGCTTATCGCATCCCCCACCGGCCGCGCGCGGCGCCCGGGCGACGACCGGCGCTGTCCCGCGTTTCGGCCGCGGAAGAGGCTTCCCCTATGAATACCAAAATGCCGGCACCCCGTGCGGCCCCAATTTTCCCCTTCAATCGACTGTGCGGCGAAACCACAAGGGGCAAATTAGCGTCATAATCAACGGTAAAATATTGTATTTTTATATTATTTCACAATATGAGATGATAGATTTAAGACGATCCCCCCTTGCGATGAGGTCAACGATGCTCGCCCGTTCCCCGCTGGTGCGCCGATTTGCCGCCTTTGCCGCGCTCGCCGCGCTGCTGCAGATCGCCGTGCCGCAGTCCGCCGCCGCCGAAGCGGCACCGCGGCCCCTGGTCGATGTCGCGTGGCTGTTGGAAAACAACGGCCGCGACGATTTGGTGGTACTCGACGTCCGCAACGAACTGAGCAGCGGTTCGGAGGCGGTCTACCGCGCCGGCCATATCCCCGGCGCCGTCTACAGCAACTACCTGAAATCGGGCTGGCGCACGGAGATCGACGGCGTGCCGGCCCAGTTGCCGCGGCCGGAAACCCTGGAAGCGCTGATCGGCGAGCTGGGCATTTCCAACGACAGCCACGTGGTGATCGTCTCCGGCGGCGAGGATGCCCACGACTACAGCAGCGCCGCGCGGGTCTACTGGACCTTCAAGGTCGCCGGGCATGACCGCGTTTCCATCCTGGACGGCGGCTACCGTGCCTATGCGGCGGACTCGGCCAACCCCGTGGAGACCGGCTGGGTCGACCCAATGCCGGACATCTTCACGGTCGAACTGCGCGACGACATCCTGGCCGGGCGGGAAGAAGTCGCCGCGGCGCAGGCGGCCGGGCGGCCGCTGGTCGACACGCGGCCCGCCGAGTACTTCACCGGCGAGACGCGCCACACCTGGGCCAAGCGCGCCGGAACCATCCCCGGTGCCCTCTCACTGCCGGAAAGCCGGCTTGCCGAGGGCGGGCGTATCGTCGATGCCGCCCGGGCCGCCGGCCTGCTGGCGGAACTCGGCCTTGCCGAGGCCGGCAGCGACGCGGACAGCGAGGTGATCTACTTCTGCAACACCGGCCACTGGTCGGCGCTGGCCTGGTTCCTCCAGAGCGAAGTCCTGGGCCGCAAGAGCGCGCGGGTCTATGACGGCTCCATGGTCGACTGGACCGCCGAGGCGGACCGCCCGCTGCAGTTGGGTGCCGCCACCAACTGAGCACCCGCTCGGGGTGGCGGCCGGTCGCCGGTCAAGGGCGCTCACAGTGCCGTGCGTCAGCCTCGACAGCGGCCGCTGCCCGTTCCATAACAGAATTCCCGGCTTGCCGGAGCCCGCGTCGGCGGGCCCCGCTCCATCAGCCGGTGCCCTCAGGAAGTCCGATGCGATGAGTTCTTCCATTTCGATCCCGCGCCCCGATGTGGGCCCCGATTGGCGGGTCGCCGTGCCGGGCCTCCTGCTGCTGGCGGGCGGCGCCCTCTACATCGCCGGCGCGACGGGTGGCAAGCTCGCCTGGCTGTTCCTGCTCGGTGGTGCTCTGGGGCTGGTGCTCTACCATGCTGCCTTCGGTTTCGCCTCGGCCTGGCGCGTCTTTCTGGCCGAGGGCCGCGGCGAGGGCTTGCGCGCCCAGATGGTCATGCTGGGGGTGGCCACCCTGCTGTTCTTCCCGCTGATCGCCGAGGGCAGCGCCATCGGCGTGAACGTCGGCGGCGCCGTCGCGCCTTTCGGGGTTTCCGTCGCGGTGGGCGCGGCGCTTTTCGGCATCGGCATGCAGCTGGCCGGCGGTTGCGCCTCCGGCACCCTCTATACGGTCGGTGGCGGCTCGACCAAGATGGTCTTCACCCTCATCTTCTTCATGGTCGGCTCGCTGATCGGCGCCGCACACATGCCGTGGTGGCTGCAGGCGCCCAGTCTCGGCAGCCTTTCCGTCCTGCAGGCCTGGGGCCTCGTCCCGGCACTCGCCGCGCAGCTCGCCGTTTTCGCGGCGATCGTCCTGCTGACCCGCGTGGTCGAGCGGCGGCGCGGCATCGGTCCTGCGGCAACCCCTGCGGGCGGCCCTGCCGGCGGCTCGCTGGCCCGCCGCCTGGTGAGCGGCCCCTGGCCCCTCATCTGGGGCGCGGTCGCCCTGGCGGTGCTGAACGCCGTCACCCTGGTCACCGCCGGCCATGCCTGGTCGATCAGCTTCGGCTACACCCTGTGGGGCGGCAAGCTGGCCCAGGCCCTCGGTGTCGACCTCACGGCCTACGCCTTCTGGACCTGGCCTTTCCCCAGCCAGGCTCTGGCTGCCTCGGTCTTCGCCGATAGCACTTCGGTGATGAATTTCGGCGTGCTGGCCGGCGCTTTCCTGGCCGCGGGGCTCGCCGGTCGCTTCAACCCGGCCTGGCGGCTGCCCTGGCGCCAGGTGCTGGCGGCGGCCCTCGGCGGCCTGCTCATGGGCTATGGCGCCCGTCTCGCCTTCGGCTGCAACGTCGGCGCCTACTTCAGCGGGATCGCCTCCGGCAGCCTGCACGGCTGGCTGTGGTTCGTCTCGGGCCTAGCCGGCAGCTACCTGGGTACCGGTCTGCGCCCGCTGTTCGGCCTCGCCGGCGGCCTCTCCTTTCGCTCCACGCCCCAGGCAGCCTGATCAGACGGAAAATCGCGCGAATTTCGCGCCATGATTGCATTCCTGCGCGGAAGCAGTACCCCTAAGCGCTTGAATAGGCTCAATTGCACCCTATCTAAAAAACCATGAAGCAAGCCACTCTCAGCAAGCCCCGGCCCAGTGATCCGCCGAAGGTGAAAAAGCGGCGCTGCTTGATGTGCCGGGACCGCTTTGAGAGCGGCTGGCCTGGAGAGCGCGTCTGCAAACGTTGCAAGTCCACCACCGCTTGGCGCGAAGGCTGAGGCCGGCGCCCGTCGATTTCTGCGGCCCGCGTGAACCTCTGTCTGCTTCGGCGCCGTACTTCAAGTCATGCGACGCGAAGAAGAAATCAGCCCCTATCTGAAGCGGCCGCTGCGCAGCTTCGACGAGGTTCTGCGGCTGCGCAGGTTGCGGCGCGATGCCGATCTCTATCAATCGGCGGCCGATAGCAACCAGCCGCCGTCAGACAAGTCTGCTTGAATCGCTGGAAATCTCCGACGTTCGCTCGAACAGCCGTGTCCCGTCCGGGCCGCGAAGGCGCCGCTATGGATGCCGCAGACGAGGGATGGTGGGCGATGCTGGGATTGAACCAGCGACCTCTCGCGTGTGAAGCGAGCGCTCTCCCGCTGAGCTAATCGCCCGTCGCAAGGCACCTCCGAAAGGCGCCGAAAGCAAAGGGAAGCGTGATTTAGGCCAGGTGCCACGGCCTGTCAAGCGTGCCAGACCCGTCGTTTCCCCTTTGATCAAGCATCCCTTTGCGGGCTCCAGGCACTCGCCTCGGTGCCCCAGTAATGGGGCATGAAGGCAGTCTCGTTACTGGCAAGAAACAATCCGCGAGTGCCCAGGTCGCCGCCAAGGTCTCGCATGAAGATGTCTTTGTAAACTTACCTCGAAAGATGCCGCTTAGACCAAGGGGTTGCCTTGCCATCAGGCAGGAAATCCCATCATTTTCCTTTTTAAACCAATAGGATAAATAGGATCAAGATAAGCCGGTCAATAGACGGGATTCGACATAAGTTTGGAATAGTCGCTACTGTCGCCAGTCTATCCAAGAGGTGTAATGGTAATCGTTTGTTAATTGAATCGGGATAAGAAGCAATCGCCATTAGCCGAAATCCACTTGGGTTTATGGAGTTAGACGAGGAAATAGCAATGGCTATCGCTAGCAAACAGGCTTCCCGGAAGTCTGGTACTAAAGCGGTCCGCAAGACCGCGAAGAAGACCACCGCGCGCCGTAAGACCACGGCTCGCAAGACGGCTGCCCGGAAGACCACGGCCCGGCGGACCACGGCTCGCAAGACCACGGCTCGCAAGACCACGGCTCGGAAGACGACGGCTCGTAAGAGCCCGGCTCGGAAGACGGCTGCCAAGAAGAAGACGACCGCTCGTAAGACGACGGCCCGCAAGACGACCGCTCGCAAGAGCCCGGCTCGCAAGACGGCCGCCAAGAAGACGACGGCTCGTAAGACCTCGGCGCGCAAGACGACCGCCCGTAAGACCGCCGCTCGCAAGAGCCCGGTCCGCAAGACGGCCGCCAAGAAGCGCGTTGTGAAGAAGACCACGGCGCGTAAGACGACCGCCCGCAAGACGACCGCTCGCAAGAGCCCGGCTCGCAAGACGGCCGCCAAGAAGCGCGTTGTGAAGAAGACCACGGCGCGTAAGACGACCGCCCGC
>NZ_JBBKAH010000005.1:0-213423 GCF_037652055.1 Pelagibius sp. 7325 | reverse complement strand
CGGCCGCCAAGAAGCGCACCGTTCGTAAGTCGGCAGCGCGTAAGACGACCGCCCGCAAGACCGCCGCTCGCAAGAGCCCGGTCCGCAAGGCGGCCGCCAAGAAGCGCACCGTTCGTAAGTCGGCAGCGCGTAAGACGACCGCCCGCAAGACCGCCGCTCGCAAGAGCCCGGTCCGCAAGGCGGCCGCCAAGAAGCGTACCGTTCGTAAGTCGGCAGCGCGTAAGACGACCGCCCGCAAGACCGCCGCTCGCAAGAGCCCGGTCCGCAAGGCGGCCGCCAAGAAGCGCACCGTCCGCAAGTCGGCTGCTCGCAAGAGCCCGGCCCGCAAGACGGCTGCCAAGAAGCGCGTTGTTCGCAAGTCGGCGGCGCGTAAGACCACGGCTCGCAAGCCGGTTGCCCGTAAGACGGCTGCCAAGAAGCGCGTCGTGAAGCGTAAGACGGCTGCTCGCAAGAGCCCGGCCCGCAAGACCGCGGCGCGTAAGACGGCGGCTCGCAAGAGCACCGTGCGCAAGTCGGCCGCCCGTCGTTCGATGGCCCGCAAGACGCCTTCCCGTAAGGCTGTTGCGACCCGTCGTGTGATCGCGGCTCGCCTTGCATCTTCGCGTCCGTCGACGGCGAGTCGGCTTGCCGCAGTCGCCAGTGCGACCCGCCATGGCGGTTCCTATCGGAACGGCTTGGCGCATCGCTAAGAACTGACGACGCGATTTCGGCTTTACTGGTGCAAAGCAGTCAAGGGCGGGTACCCAGCGGTACCCGCCCTTAGCTATTCAAGTCTCTGGGGGCGGGCCCCAGCGGTACCCGGCGTTTACCATCGGCGGTCCAGCGCAATTTAGGGTCAGCGCCGCGTGACATCTGCGGCCTTGTTGTTTCCCCCGCCGACAGGTTGTAATAACCGGCAACAAATGTTGATTTGATGAGAAAAAACGGACTGTGGCACAGTCCACGCCTTTCGGGCCGGCAAATGCTTCTCCGTTTTACTTGTCATACTGTATTCATAGTTCTCTTGAGCGAGATTTTCTGAGTCGACATGTCCGATCGTAAGCTTGCCGTTGTTGTCCTGGCCGCCGGGAAGGGGACCCGGATGAAGTCCGACCTGCCCAAGGTGCTGCACCCGGTCGCCGGCCGGCCGATGCTGAGCCACGTGCTGGCCTCGGCGGCGACCTTGGCACCGGCGGAGACCGTGGTGGTGGTGGCCCCGGGTATGGCCGATGTCGAAGCCGCCGCGGCGCCCAGCCGCTGCGCCGTCCAGGATCGGGCGCTTGGCACCGGCCACGCCGTGGCTGCCGCCCGCGAGGCCCTGGCGCCCCTGGTGGCCCAGGGGTCGACCGATCTGCTGGTGGTCTTCGGCGACTGCCCGCTGATGACCAGCGAAACCCTGCAGAAGATGCTGGACGCCCGGCGGCGCGCCGGCGCGCCGGAGATCGTCGGCCTCGCCTTCCGGCCGCAGGATCCCGCCGCCTACGGCCGCGTGATCCTCGATGATGCCAAGGCAGGCGAGGGGGCGCGCATCGAGAAGATCGTCGAATTCGCCGATGCCGACACCGCCCAGCGTCAGATCGGCCTCTGCAACGCCGGCCTGGTCATCGGCGATGCGGCGTTGCTGTTCGACCTCATCGGGCGCCTCGGCAGCCACAATGCCCAGGGCGAGTATTACCTGACCGACATCTTCGGCCTGGCCCATGCCGAGGGCCGCCCCGCCGGCGTGGTCGAATGCCCGCCGGAAGAAACACTGGGCGTCAACTCGCGCGCCGACCTGGCGCTGGTGGAAGCGGTGATGCAGCGGCGCCTGCGCCGCCGCGTCATGGCCGACGGCGCGACTCTCATCGATCCCGAGACGGTGTGGCTGTCTGCCGACACGCGGCTGGGCCGCGACGTCACCGTGCACCCTTCGGTCTTCTTCGGCCCTGGCGTCACCGTCGGCGACCGGGTCGAGATCCGCAGCTTTTGCCATCTGGAAGGTGCCGAGGTTGGCGACGACGTGGTGCTGGGACCTTTTGCCCGCTTGCGCCCGGGGGCGAAGCTGGGCCGCGCGGCGCATGTCGGCAATTTCGTCGAGATCAAGAACGCCGTGCTGGGGGAAGGCGCCAAGGCCAATCACCTGACTTATCTGGGCGACGCCACCGTGGGCGCGGGCTCCAACGTCGGCGCCGGCACCATCACCTGCAACTACGACGGCTTCCTGAAGCATCGCACGACCATCGGCGCCAAGGTTTTCATCGGCTCCAACACGGCCCTTGTGGCGCCGGTCAGCGTCGGCGACGGTGCGCTGATCGCCGCCGGCAGCACAATCACCGAGGACGTGCCTGCCGACTCGGTGGCGGTCGAGCGCAGCGAGCAGCAGATCCGCGAGGGTGCCGCGGCGCGCTTTCGCGAGAAGCGCATCGCCGAGAAGAAGAAGCGTTCCTGAGCGACAGACACGAGGAAAGGATCCCGGCGTTATGTGCGGTATCATCGGCATTATCGGCGAAGCACCCGTCACCCCCCTGCTGCTTGACGGCCTGAAGCGCCTTGAGTATCGCGGCTACGATTCCGCCGGCATCGCCACTCTGCGCAACGGCTCCATCGATCGCCGCCGAGCCGAGGGCAAGCTCGGCAATCTGGCCGGCGTGGTAGAGCGCCAGCCGCTGGAAGGGACCATCGGCATCGGCCATACCCGCTGGGCGACCCACGGGCGCCCGACCGAGCAGAACGCGCATCCGCACGCCAACGGCCGCGTCGCCCTGGTGCACAACGGCATCATCGAGAACTTCAAGGAACTGCGCGGCGAGCTGGAAGCCGCCGGGCACCGCTTCGAGACCGAAACCGACACCGAAACGGTGGTCCACCTGATCTCCGACTACCTCGATCAGCAGATGACGCCGCAGCAGGCCGTGGCCGCCACCCTGAAGCGGCTGCAGGGCGCCTTTGCTCTGGCCATCATCTTCGCCGGGCGCCACGACCTCATGATCGGCGCGCGCCGCGGCTCGCCGCTTGCCGTGGGCTACGGCGACGGTGAGATGTTCCTCGGCTCCGACGCCCTGGCGCTGGCACCGCTGACCGACCGCATCTGCTATCTGGAAGAGGGTGACTGGGTCGAGCTGACCAAGGCCGGCGCCCAGGTGCACGACGCCGAAGACCGCGTGGTGCAGCGCGAGGTGAAGCAGACCGCCCTGTCCGGCGCGATGATCGGCAAGGGCGAGTACCGCCACTTCATGCAGAAGGAGATCTTCGAGCAGCCGGCGGTCATCGGCGACACCCTGCAGACCTTTCTCAATCCGCTGAACCGCAATGTCGAGCTGCCGGATCTCGGCATCGACCTCTCCGCCATTCCGCGCATCACCATCTCGGCCTGCGGCACGGCCTTCTACGCCGGGATGGTTGCCAAGTACTGGTTCGAGCAGATCGCCCGCCAGCCGGTCGAGGTCGACATCGCCTCCGAGTTCCGCTACCGCGAGGCGCCGATGCCCGAGGGCGGCGTCAGCCTGTTCATCTCGCAGTCGGGTGAGACCATCGACACGCTGGAGGCGCTGCGCTACGCCAAGCGCTGCGGCCAGCAGATCCTCTCCCTGGTGAACGTCGCCGAGAGCGCCATCGCCCGCGAGTCCCATGCCATCCTGCAGACCCTGGCGGGGCCGGAGATCGGCGTCGCCTCCACCAAGGCCTTCACCACCCAGCTGACGGTGCTGGCCTGCCTGGCGCTGGCCACGGCGCGGGCGCGCGGGGCGATCGACAAGGATCGCGAGGCGGCCCTGTCGCAGGCCTTGATGGAACTGCCGGCGCAGGTTGCCGAGGTGCTGAACCACGACGCCTCGATCCGTGTCATCGCGGCCGACATGGTGGAGGCGCGCGACGTGCTGTACCTCGCGCGCGGCCTGCTCTATCCGATCGCCCTGGAAGGCGCCCTGAAGCTGAAGGAGATCAGCTATATCCACGCCGAGGGCTACGCCGCCGGCGAGATGAAGCACGGGCCCATTGCCCTCATCGACGAGGACGTGCCGATCGTGGTCTGCGCGCCCTCCGGCCCGCTGTTCGAGAAGTCGGCCGCCAACGTGCAGGAGGTTGCCGCGCGCGGCGGCAAGGTGATCCTGCTGTCCGATGCCGAGGGCCTGAGACGTATCGGCGACCAGGCGGTTCACGTGGTGGAACTGCCGCAGGTCGATCCCTTCGTCTCGCCGATCCTCTACTGCCTGCCGGTCCAGTTGCTTGCCTATCACACGGCGGTGCTGAAGGGCACCGACGTCGACCAGCCGCGCAACCTGGCCAAGGCCGTCACGGTCGAGTAAGCGGGAAGGCGCTCGCATTAACCAGTTCGGCAACTCCTCCCGTCGTTCAGGATTGTCCGAAACGGACGCATATTTCGTCCGGCATTTGCCTTAAATCGCGAAGATCTGCGAGAATTTCCACGTAAATTCAATTGGTTGAAGCGTTTCAGGCAGGAGTGCCCCCGGTCCGAAACATCAACCTCCGATGGCGCCAGGTAAGGAAGTGTTCATCTTTATTTACTAATGTTACCTGACATTTTTCGGGCCCGGGACGACAGGTAAGTCGACCGGTGAGCGGTACTCTCGCGCTGTTTCAGGGTAGCGGCGCGTGAAGACCGGATCCAGGAGTAGGAACGTGGCTCTCGCACTCGGCCCCTCAAAGGCTGCTAATTTCCGTAGTTTCGCATTCGTCGCCGGCTTTGCGATCGCGATCGTCATCGCCTTGGCCCTCATGGGACCGGGCCGCGCCGTTTCCAACGCGGACTGGCTGACGCTGGCATCCAGCGGCGAGGCGCAGTGGCGTGCCGTGCCCGGCGAGGGTGACTGGCGGGCCATGGCGGCCAACGACCGCGTCCCCGATGGGGCGGAGATCCGCACCGGTGCCGACGGCAATGCTGTGGTCGCTAAGGACCTCGACCGGATCGAACTCCGCCCGGGCACCCAGCTCGTGGTCGCGGCGCGCAATGCGACCAAAGGAAAGATGGAGATCGACCAGCGGTCCGGCAGCGCCACCTACACGGTGGAGAAGCGCCCGGCCGGTACTTTCTCCGTGCACACACCCTATCTGGTCGCCGTCGTCAAGGGGACCCGGTTCGACGTCGACATCAGCCAGGAAGAGACCAGCGTCTCCGTGCAGGAAGGCCGCGTCGGTGTTTCGGACCGGCGCAGCGGCGACTCGGTCGACGTGAACCCCGGCCAGCGCGCGCGCGGTAGCGCCAGCACCACCGGCGTCGATGTGAGCAGTACCCGCTCCGGGGGCAGCGTGCCGGCCACCAAGGATCCTGCCAGCCAGTCCGCGGCGAACGGCAACGCCCAGGGCAAGGGCAACGGCGGCGGCAACGGTGGCGGCAACGGCGGCGGCAACGGCGGCGGCAACGGTGGCGGCAACGGCGGCGGCAATGGTGGCGGCAATGGCGGCGGCAAGGGCAAGGATAAGTAGTTCCTGCCCCCCAAGAGAATTGCGATGACTCGGCAGTGGGTCGGTTGGGCCCTGGCCTGTCTGGTTTCGCTCGGCGTGCTGGCCATCGGCGCATTGGAGCCCTTTGAGCGCCCCCTCATCGACCTGCGCATGCGCCTCGTTCAAACGCCGGCCGATCCGGCGCCTCTGCTCATCGAAATCGATCCCCGTTCGATCCATGAAGTGGGCCATTGGCCCTGGGGCCGCTCGCTGCACGCGCTGCTGCTGGACCGCTTGACTGCTGCCGAGGCCGGCGAGGTCTTCCTCGATCTCGATTTCAGTCTGCCCAGCGGCGCCGAGGAAGAGGACGCTGCGCTGGAGTTCGCCCTGGCGCGGCGGCAGGGCCGCACCACCCTGGCCGCCTTTCGGCAGTGGAGCGAGTCGGCCGGGGCCTACATCGACGCCGGTCCCTTGCCGCGTTTTGCGGCCCATGCGCGGCTCGCTTCCAGCAACGTGGTCCCGGCCGCCGACGGCACGATCCGGGAGATTGCTCTGCGGTACCCCTGGCGCGGCGGGTCGCTACCCAGCCTGGCCGCGGCCATCGCTGGTGTTACCGATTCCCAGGACGCGGCGGTCGAGGACAGCTTCTACGTCGACTACGGCATCGACCCCGGCGGCTTCACACGGCTGTCCTTCGTCGATGTCGCGCGCGGCGACGTCGATCCGGCGCTGCTGCGCGGGCGCAGCATTGTCGTCGGGGCCACCGCGGTGGAACTGGGCGACATGCTGGCGGTTCCCCGTCATCGGGCGCTGCCGGGCGTGGCGTTGCAACTGCTCGCCGCCCAGTCGCTGATGCTCGACCGGGCCCTCACGAGAGTGCCGTTCTGGATCTTCGTTCTGGCGGTCCCCGCCTTCCTCGCCCTCCTGTTTTCGCTCGCGCCCCGTCGCAACATCTCGGGCCTGCTGCTGGTCGTCGTCGCCGGCAATCTGCTGTTCGGAGCCGGCGCGCTAGTGGTGCAGGCGACGCTACCGGTCATCATCGATCTCCTACCCTTCTTCCTCGCTTCCGTGGTGGCCGCGGCAATCATCTTCCTTATGCGCTTTCACGGTGTTGCCGCCAGTCTGGTACGCGAAACCCTGGCGCGCCGGCGCAGCGAAAACTTTCTGGGCCTTGTCGCCCAACATGCCTTCGACGCGCTGGTCACCGCCGATGCCAAGGGACAAGTACGCTTCGTGAATGCGGCGGCCAGCAGGATGTTTCGCTTGCCGCCGGACGAAGGCGGCGGCCTTTCCATCATCGACTTCGTCGCACGGCCGGGCAGCGTACCGCAAGATCGCGTTGCGGAAGCGCTGCGCCGTGTCGCCCTCTCCAACCGTCCGCAGCGACTGGTGTGCCGCCGCCACAACGGCACGCTGTTCTACGCCGATCTAGCGGTCAGCGTGTTGGAGGACGATGGCGAGGGACTACAGTTCATTTTGCTGGTGCGCGATATCGACCGTCG
This sequence comes from Pelagibius sp. 7325, assembly GCF_037652055.1. Classification (NCBI taxonomy): domain Bacteria; kingdom Pseudomonadati; phylum Pseudomonadota; class Alphaproteobacteria; order Rhodospirillales; family Rhodovibrionaceae; genus Pelagibius; species Pelagibius sp. 7325. Next base: position 206,563 of record NZ_JBBKAH010000005.1, on the reverse strand, counting down.
GGTGAAGGCAGAGCAGCGCCTGCTGGCGCGCGAGCGGGAACTGCGCCGCGCTAAGGCCGAGGCAGAACTCGCCAATCAGAGCAAAACCGAATTCCTGGCCAACATGAGTCATGAGCTGAGGACGCCGCTGAATGCCATCATCGGCTTCTCCGAACTGATGGAGCAACAGCTGCTTGGGCCGCTCGGGAACGGGGAGTACGTCGGCTATGCCAAGGGCATCCGCGAGAGCGGCGAGCGCCTCTACCATACTGTCTCCGACGTTCTTGAGTTCGCCCGCATTGAGGCGGGCAAGCAGTCGCTCGACGCGGCGGCAGTCGATCTGGCCGCGCTCTGCCGCCGCTTGGCCGACCTGATGATGCCGCAAATGCGCGAGGCCGGACTGGAGTTCACGCTCTCGCTACCGGCGAGCGAGGCCTATTACCTGATCGACGAGCGCTTGATGAAGCATGCCATCAAGAATCTGCTGTCCAACGCGTTGAAATTCACGCCGCAGGGCGGCCGCGTGGCCTTGAAGCTGGCCCTGCACGGCGATGGGGCCGCCGTCGTCACTGTCGAGGACAATGGTATCGGCATCGATGAATCGGAGATCGAGGCCTGCTTCGACGCCTTCGCTCAGGCCAACCGCGGGCTTGCGCGTTCCCACGAAGGCTCTGGCCTTGGCCTCACCCTGGCCAAGCGCTTTGTCGAATCGCACCAAGGAACGATCACATTGCAGTCGGCGACCGACGGGCGCGGCGGCCCCTCGGGCACGACGGCGACCATCACCTTGCCCGGCGCGCGGGCCTGCGGCGCGCAAGGTGATGGCCGCCTCGCGGCCGTCAGGTCGGTCGCTCAGTAACGCGGCACGTCCGCGACGCTGCAGTTGCCCGTGGTGTAGACGTTCTGCACCATGCAGTACTTGGTCATGTTGACGATCAGGGCGCCGTTGCTGCAGCTTTTCAGCCGCACCCATGCATCGAGGCCGTAGATGCCGGAGGACTTGGCGCCGCCGGTGCGTCGCATTACCTTCACGGAATCGACATCACTCTGATTGACGCTGCGTTCCTGCAGCGCCTGATTGACTTCCTGCTCGCATTGGAACGCCGAAGCGCTGGCGGTGTTGAAGGAGAGAGCAAAAGCGGCGACGACGGCCGCACGCGTCAGGGTTCGCATCTGCATCGGGGACTCCTGAAGTCGTTGTCCTTCTGAAATGGTGCCGCCACGGCAGCTGGCAATGCCGGCGGGACCCAGGAATGCAAAAACGGAATGCCGGGGCCGCCCGCCCCCAGCATCAGTAGGCGGTGACGTCGTCCAGGCGGCAGCCGCCGCGGGTGTAGCTCTGCCGCACAAAGCAGGTCCGGGTGAGGTCGATGACCAGATAGCCGCTGGGGCAGCTCTTGACCCGCATCCAGGCGCGCACGCCCAGCACGTCCGGCCCGGTTTCGCTGGGGTTGAGCTTCTCGACGTAGCGGAGGTCGCTGATGTCCGTGGCGCCCAGGCCCAGGCGGGCGAGTTCTTCCTCGGCCCCCCGGCTGCAGTCCAGGGCAAGGGCAGGGCCCGCCGCCAGCGCCGCCAGCAGGGTCGGCAGCAGCCAGGTCAGGGTTGCGGTTGCCAGCAGCAGGCGTTGCATGGGTCGTCCTCGCAAGAAATGGGCGGCGCGCGGAAAATGGCGCCAGCCTAGTAGTTTGGCAAGCCTTCGACGCGGCAATCGCCGCGCGTGTAGCTCTGCCGGACATAGCACTTGGCGGTCATGTTGATGACCAGCCAGCCGCTGCAGGCGTTCAGCCGCACCCAGGCGTCGACGCCCAGGATATCAGGTCCGTACTCGTCGGAGATGTTGACCTTCTCGATGATGCGGATGCTCTGCACCGCGTCCGGCGCCAGGGGCAGGCTGGCCAGATGGCTGTCGACCGTGTCGGCGCAGCGGGTCGAATCGGCGGCGTGCAGGGGCGTGGGCAGCAGCAGGCCGGCGGCCAGAGCGAGGCCGGCCAGTCTGGTGGTGTGCCGGCTGGCGGGCCGGGCGACGGGCTGGAAAGACGGTCGCAGGTGCATGGGCAAAGCTCCTGGTTGCGGGCGGCCGCTGGTCCCATCGATCGGGACCTGCTGGCCTTTCGCCGGTTCGGCTGACCTGTCTATACTCGCGCCCAGATCATGACAATGCCGGGCCGCCGGAGATGCTTCGGGCCCGGCCACAGTGGAGGACAAGAAATGACTGCACAAGCCCGCAAGATTGACGTCGCGACGCCGCAGCTCTCCGACCCCAAGCTGTTCCGCGAGCAATGTTACATCGACGGCGGCTGGGCGGATGCCGACAGCGGCAAGGCCATTGAGGTGACCAATCCCGCCACCGGCGAGGTGCTGGGCACGGTGCCCAACATGGGCGCCGCCGAGACCCGCCGTGCCATCGAGGCGGCGGAAAAGGCCTGGCCGGCCTGGCGCAGCCTGCTGGCCAAGGAGCGCGCGACCATCCTGCGCAAGTGGTTCAACCTGATCCTCGAGAACCAGGAGGACCTCGCCCGCCTGATGACCCTGGAGCAGGGCAAGCCCCTGGCCGAGGCCAAGGGCGAGGTGGTCTACGGCGCCAGCTTCATCGAGTGGTTCGCCGAGGAAGCCAAGCGAATCTACGGCGACACCATCCCCCAGCACCAGGCCGACAAGCGCATCGTCGTGGTGAAGCAGCCGGTCGGCGTCGTCGCGGCGATCACGCCATGGAATTTCCCCAACGCCATGATCACCCGCAAGTGCGCGCCGGCCCTGGCCGCCGGCTGCCCGGTGGTGATCAAGCCGGCGACCCAGACGCCCTATTCGGCCTTCGCGCTGGCCGAGCTGGCTGAGCGGGCCGGCGTGCCCAAGGGTGTCATCAATATCCTGACCGGCTCGGCCAAGGAGATCGGCGGCGAGATGACCTCCAGCCCGATCGTGCGCAAGCTGTCGTTCACCGGCTCGACCGAGGTGGGCAAGCTGCTCATGCAGCAGTGCGCCTCGACCATCAAGAAGGTCTCGCTCGAACTGGGCGGCAACGCGCCCTTCCTGGTGTTCGATGACGCCGACCTCGACGCCGCGGTCGAGGGCGCCATCATCTCCAAGTTCCGCAACACCGGCCAGACCTGCGTCTGCGCCAACCGCATCCTGGTGCAGGACGGCGTCTACGAGGCCTTCGCCGAGAAGCTGGCGGCGGCGGTGAAGAAGCTGAAGGTCGGCCCGGGCCTCGAGGACGGCGTGAGCCAAGGCCCGCTGATCGACACGGCCGCCCTGGAAAAGGTCGAAGAGCACGTCGCCGATGCCACGTCCAAGGGCGCCAAGGTATTGCTCGGCGGCGCCCGCCACGACCGTGGCGGCACCTTCTATCAGCCCACCGTGCTGACCGACGTCACGACGCAGATGAAGGTGACCCGCGAGGAGACCTTCGGTCCGGTGGCCCCGCTGTTCCGCTTCAAGACCGAGGAGGAGGGCGTGGCGCTCGCCAACGATACCGAGTTCGGCCTGGCGTCCTACTTCTACGCCCGGGACATCGGCCGCATCTGGCGTGTCGGCGAAGCGCTGGAGACCGGCATGGTCGGCATCAACACCGGCCTGATCTCCACCGAGGTGGCGCCCTTCGGCGGCGTCAAGGAATCGGGCATCGGCCGCGAGGGCTCCAAGTACGGCATCGATGAGTTCCTCGAGGTGAAGTACCTCTGCATGGGCGGCGTGTGATCCAGCACGGCGCGGGAAAAGGCCCGACGGCCTGATTGACCTCGTGCTTGGAGACGCCTGCTGCGCAGGCTCCTCGGCATGAGGTCAATCTTTCTACTCCTCTCATCCTGAGGAGCCGCCGCAAGGCGGCGTCTCGAAGGATGGGCCACAGGTCGAGCGCCCTCTATTCAGCTGCCTGCTAGCGCAGGAGCAGCCTGATCGGATTGCTGTAGGCCATCAGGTCAGGCGCTTCCGGCTTGTCGAGGCGGACACGGGCGCGCAGGTAACAGCTTACGTCGTCCGTCCCTGGCGAGGTGGGATGCAGCGTGGCCACGGCCTCGTTGCTGTCCGCCGCCAGCTGCAGGGTGGCGAGAATTTCCGCCTCGCCGCTTTGGCAGTTGCCGATGATCTCTATCTGCAGCGGCATCGCGGCGGCGCCCGGGCCGCGTTCCAGAATCACGTGCGCGGCAATGAGCCGCCCTTCGCCGCGAAGGCTGACGATCGATCCCGGGAACACCGGCGTCGCCAGTCCCGCGACCTCGACGAAGAACGAGAACTCGCTCAGGATCTGCCCGTGGTCGGCCCAGAACGTGCCGGCCCTCAGGGCCTGGAACACGGCCTCGTAGCTGAAGGCCGCTGCATTGAGGTGCGTGCGTGCGAAGCCGCAGGGTCGCATGTCGAGAGTGGCATTGTGATAGTCCGATCCCGCGAGCGCGCCCCAAAGCTGGTGTCCCTCGGAGAGCAGGCGGTCCCAGGTTCCACCCACTTCGGCCACCACGGGGTCCCAGCGGTCGATGGTCTGCTGAGGTTTGCGATAGCTGCCGATCACCTTCGCGTTCTGATGCCCGGGCGCGCCGGCGAAGCCGATGAACAGGGGTGCCTTGGTGTTCCAGCGCAGGATGTCCGTGTAGTTTTCCTCGGCGCCGCGGTCCTCGCGGCTCGGGTGGTTGTAGATCATCAGCAGGTCGTCGCCGCGTTGCAGATGCGAAGCCGCCAGCGTCAGCAGGGGCTCGTCCAGCGTCGTCTTGTCCGCCGCCGCGCGCGCCTGCTCGATGGTGATCTCGGCCGCGTCGCGTATGCCGGGCAGGATCTCGCCTTCCAGGGATGGATCCGCAATGACGGTTGCATGCTCGCGGCGGCCGTAGGACGGCATGTTCACTTCGACGCCGCCGATCAGCAGGAAACCTGCATTCTGCTGGCGCGTGACCTTGAAGGCATCGAGTTCTACATAGCTTGCCGTTCCGACGGAATCGGAATGGTCGGTGATCGCCAGCGCATCGCAGCCGGAGTCGCGGGCCAGTCGGACCAGTTCGGCGACGTTCAGGGCGCCGTCCGAGAAGTCGGTGTGGGTGTGGTGGTCGAAGACGATATCGACGCTCTGGCCGGCCCAGGGCGCGGCGGCGACGACGATCGGTTCGTCTGCCGCGGGCGGCGCGGAGAGCAGCAGGGCCGCGCCCGCGACCGACACGATGCCCAGGACGGCGAAGACGATGGCGGCCTTTTGGCGGGCAGGGGTGCCGGCAGTGCGGCGCGCCGCCGTGCCGCGCAGCGCGGCCGCGTAGGCCTGGGACGTGTCGGGGCGCGACTGCCCGGGGTTGCGCATCGGCCTCGCCGGTGCTTCGACCGACGCGAACCTCTCCATGAAGGCGGCAACCAGCCGGCGGACCGTGCGCGAATAGGTCTGGCCCTCAGTCTCGGTCATGGCCTGCAAGGCTTGGAACTGGTCCTTGTCGAGGGTCAGGGGCAGCGTCTGCCAAGGCCGGCCTTCGACGGTAGCGATTGCCTCGCCGGCGGCGCGGCGGTCCTGCAGCGTCGCGGCGGCGCCGCCTGCGCGGCCATCCGGCGCCATTTCCGGCCGGTTCAATGCCAGCGCGACGATCTGGCGGCAGGCCTCCGCCGCGTCGACGCCCATCTCCGCCGCGAGTTGCCCAAGGAAGACGGCCTGATGGCGCCGGATGTGAACGATGATCGTGACGGCACCGCTTGCCGTATCGATGACGATTTCCGGGGCGGCTGTGCCGCGCGCGCTCTTGCCGAGGCCCCGGCCCAGAAGGAGGCGGCCCAGCACGAGGCCGGCGATGAGACCGGCGGCGTTCCAGAGCACATCTGCCAGCCGGTCGCTGCGCGACGGCAGATGAACCTGCGCCAACTCGATCGCCAGGATCAGAGCGCCGCCCGCGAGGGCCACTAAGCCGGAACGAACGAAGAACCGGGGAGGACCGAGAGGCGCCGCCAAGCCGACCAGTCCGAAGAGGGCGAAGGCCAGCAGGCTGGCCGCGATGCTGTAGCTATTGGCGCCCTGGCAGCAGGATGACAGGAAGGTCTCCAGCGCGCCGAGATCCGGAAATTCTTCTTGAAAATCAAACGGATACGTCGCGGCGACGACTATCACTACGGCAAGTGTCAGCCATAATCGAGTCACTGCTTCCCCCCAATTTTCTGAGCGGCGGAGCGGTGCTTCCCTTCACCGCCGGCGCTTGCAAGTGCGCCGAAGCCGCACTGACCCCGCCTGTGCCGTTCTGAAACAGCAGCGGGTTCGCTTCTTCAGGCCGTCCTCTTTCTGCTACCCAGGCGTCTTCGAGGGACCGCATCATCTTCCCTTTGATGCGGCCGAATCGGAAGAAAAAAGGGCCAGTCTAGTGGCGACTGGCCCTCGTCGTACCCCTGCCGGCCGCCGGTTACTCCGCCGCCTGGCTGGCGGCTTCGCCGCGCTTGTGCTCCCATTCGTAAATGTAGTCGCGGGTCAGCGGCACGGCGTCGATCTTCTTGGCGATCTGGATCTGGAACACCATCAGTCCCTGGTGGCGGAAGCCCATTTCGCAGCCGATCAGGTAGGCCTCCCACATGCGGCAGAAGCGCTCGTCATAGAGCTCGGCGATCCTGGCCCGGTTGGCCTGGAAGCGCTCCTCCCAAATGCGCAGGGTCTCGGCGTAGTGCAGGCGCAGCACCTCCACGTCGGTGACGATCAGCATGGCGTCTTCGATCACCGGTAGCACCTCGCCCAGGGTCGGCACGTCGGTGCCCGGGAAAATGTACTTGCGGATGAAGGGGTTGACCGGACCAGGCTCGTTCACGCGGCCGACCGAATGCAGCACGAAGACGCCGTCGTCGGCCAGCAGGTCCTTCACCTTCTCGAAGTATTCGCGGTAGTTCTTCTTGCCGACGTGCTCGAACATCCCGACCGAGACGATGCGGTCGTACTTGTTGCTGTCCTCGCGGTAGTCGCGCAGGTGGAACTGCACGCGATCTTCCAGGCCGGCTTTCCTGGCGCGCTCCTGGCTCAGCTTGTGCTGTTCGGTCGACAGCGTGACGCCGGTCACCTCGCAGTCACCGGCCTGGGCCAGGTAGAGCCCAAGGCCGCCCCAGCCGGAGCCGATGTCCAGCAGCTTCAAGCCCGGCCGGTCGAACAGCAGTTTGGCCGCCAGGTGCCGCTTCTTGTCGGCCTGCGCCTGTTCCAGGCTTTCCTCGCCGCTACGGAAATAGGCGCAGGAGTACTGCCGGTCGGTATCCAGGAACAGGTCGTAGAGCTGTCCCGAGAGGTCGTAGTGGTGGGCGACGTTCTTCTGGGCTTTGCCGATCGGGTTGTACTGCTTCAGGCGGCGGACGTGTCCGCCCAGCGCGAAGCCGAACTGCACCAGTTTGTTGTTCTCCAGGTGGTGGTAGTTGCGCGCCAGCATCTCGAGGAAGCCGCGCAAGGTCCCTTCTTCCAGGGTGACGTCGCCGTCCATGTACGCTTCGCCCAGGTAGAGCGGCGGATTGAGGACCAGCTTGTACTCGAGAATGCGCCTCTTGATGCGCATGGTGCAGCGCGGCCCGGTGCCGTCGCCGCAGTCGGTGATCTTCCCTTTGGCGTCAATCAGACGGAGGTTGCCGTCCTGGATAACCTTCTGCAAAAGCTTCTGGAACAACATGGTTCAACTCCGGATGTCCGTCCCCTCGTTCCCCTTGGGTCATTCATTCGTTAAGCTTTTAATTATTGCATCCCTATCAGTATCTTGGCCCGATCTTTTGAATCGTGCAACTGTCTGGCACTTTGCCTTATTCTGCTAGGGGTTGGGCGGCAATTTGCCCTGTTGCGGGGCGGCCCGAGGTTGCGGCGGCCCCCTGCGCTGCCTAGATTGCCCCCTAGGTTTCCCTCCATCAACAGGGCCCGGCCCGACCCCAGCTTGGTGCCAGCTTAGCCGGGGGGCGGCGGACGTTTCGAAGGGTAAAAGATGGCCGGCTACGACTACGAACTTTTTGTCATCGGCGGTGGTTCCGGCGGCGTCCGGGGCGCCCGCATGGCGGCGGCGACCGGGGCCCGCGTGGCCATCGCGGAGTCCTACCGCTACGGCGGCACCTGTGTGATCCGCGGCTGCGTGCCCAAGAAGCTGCTGTCCTACGCCAGCCACTTCCACGAGGACTTCGAGGACGCCGCCGGCTTCGGCTGGACGGTGCCCGAGCCTCGCTTCGACTGGGCCCGCCTGATCGCCAGCAAGGATACCGAAATCGACCGGCTGGAGGGCATCTACCAGAAGCTCCTGGGCAATGCCGGGGTCGAGATCTTCCACGGCCACGCCCGTCTCAACGACGCGCATACGATCGAAGTCGGCGACCGGACCTTCACCGCCGAGACCATCCTGATCGCCACCGGCGGCACGCCGACCTTCCCGATGGAGCCCGGCTGGGAGCACGGCATCTCCTCCAATGAGGCCTTCCACCTGAAGGAACTGCCCAAGCGCGCGGTGATCGCCGGCGGCGGTTTCATCGCGGTGGAGTTCGCCGGCATCTTCAACGGACTGGGCAGCCAGGTGACGCAGATCTACCGCGGCCCGCAGATCCTGCGCGGTTTCGACGACGACGTGCGCAACACCCTGGCCGGCGAGATCGTGAAGAAGGGCATCAACCTCATCGTCGAGACCACCATCGATCGCATCGAAAAGCGCGAAAGCGATCTCTTGCTCCATCTTTCGGACGGCTCGACCCTGGAGACCGACCTCGTCATGGCGGCGACGGGCAGGAAGCCCAACGTCGAGAACCTCGGCCTGGAGCAGGTCGGCGTCGAGCTGAACAGGCGCGGCGCCATCAAGGTCGACGAATACTCCAGGACCACGGTCGACAACATCTACGCGGTGGGCGACGTCACCGACCGCATCAACCTGACCCCCGTCGCGATCCAGGAGGCCATGGCCTTCGTCGACACGGTCTACCGCGGCACGCCGCGCGCCATGAACCATGCCGACGTGCCCTCGGCCGTCTTCAGCCATCCGCCGGTCGGCACCGTGGGTCTGACCGAAATCCAGGCACGCGAGACCTACGGCGCCGTCGACATCTACCGCTCCACCTTCCGCCCCTTGAAACACACCCTCTCGGGCCGCGACGAGAAGACCATGATGAAGCTGGTGGTCGAGCGTGCCGGCCAGAAGGTGGTCGGCGTCCACATGGTGGGCCTCGACGCACCGGAGATCGTCCAGGGCATGGCCGTCGCCATCAAGGCCGGCGCCACCAAGCAGATCTTCGACTCCACCGTCGGCATCCACCCGACCGCGGCCGAGGAATTCGTGACCATGCGCGAACCGATCCCCGACGCCACCGCCAAGGCGGCGGAGTAGGGGAGATGACGGCCGCTTCCCGTATGACCTATCTGGGAGCGGCCTTTTTCGCGGGCGCGGCAGGGGTGGCGGCTTTGGCCGCCATGGTGGTTCATGACGTTCCCCATCCGGACAATTCCTTCTCAGAGACCATCTGGGTGCGGTCATTTTTCGCTCTCGCGGCTATCTTATCTGCGGTCGTCGCCTTTTTCGTGAGCCGGTACTTTGACTGGCGCTTGCGTTGCGAGCCGCTGTTCGGCCGTGCATTTGTGGTTGGCGGCTCGACAGTGGTCATCGCACACCTGCTGATCGGTGCGGTGTGCCAAGTTCTGCTCGGGGTGCTTAACCTGGTGTGGCCAGAGCAATCCCTTTTTGGGCGCGGCGGGGATCTTCTTAGTGCGCTCGGAATGAGCGTCTTTTCGGTCGTCTATGGTTGGTACCTCACGCTGCCCCTCGGCATCGCAGCGGCAGCGCTTGTGGAGTGGCTGGTACGCCGGCGCGAGGCTGCTTCCCCCTCATCCAGCACCGCCAAGGCGGCGGAGTAGGGGTATTCTTAAATTGTCACCCGCGGGCTTGGCCCGCGGGTCCATGGAACGGCTGGGTTCGCTCAGTCCGCGCGTCGCCAGATGGTTCCGCCCGGCCCGTCTTCCAGGGTGATGCCCCGGCCCAGCAGGTCGTCGCGGATGCGGTCGGCCTCAGCGAAGTTCTTCGCTTTGCGCGCGTCGATCCGCGCGGCGATCAGCGCCTCGATTTCTTCGGCCGACAGGTCGCCTTCACCCGCCGCGCCCTTGAACCAGGCATCCGGATCGTCTTCCAGCAGACCCAGCAGCATGCCGCCGGCCAGCAGTGCGCCGGCCAGGGTTTCGCGCTTGTCTTCGTCCTTCGCCTTGTTCATCGCCGTGGCGACCTCGTGCAGCTCGGCGACGGCCAGTGGCGTGTTGAGGTCGTCGGCCAGCGCCGCCAGCATCGCCGCCGGTGGCTCGGCGTTCGGATCCGCGTCGATGCCGCGCAGCGCGCCGTACAAGCGATCCAGCTGGCCCTTGCACTCGGCGATCTTCTCGCGGGTGATGTCCAAGGGCGCGCGGTAGTGGCCGGAGAGCAGCGCGAGACGGATCGCCTCGCCGCGCAGGCCTTCTTCCAGCAACTGGCGCACGGTGAAGAAGTTGCCGAGCGACTTCGACATCTTCTCGCCGTTCACCACCACATAACCATTGTGCATCCACAGCCGCGCCATCTGCTTGGTGCCGTGGGCGCAGCGGCTCTGCGCGATCTCGTTCTCATGGTGCGGGAAGACGAGGTCGAGGCCGCCGCCGTGGATGTCGAAGACCTGGCCCAGGTGCTCCTCGGCCATCGCCGAGCATTCGATGTGCCAGCCCGGGCGGCCGCGGCCCCAGGGGCTCTCCCAGCCCGGCTGCTCGGCGGTCGACGGCTTCCACAGCACGAAGTCGGCCGCGTCCTTCTTGTAGGGCGCGACGTCGACGCGCGCGCCGGCAACCAGCGCGTCGCGGTCCAGGCGCGACAGTTCGCCATAGTCGGGCATCGAGGGCACCGAGAACAGCACGTGGCCCTCGGCCTCGTAGGCGTGGCCGTTATCGACCAGCGCCTGGATCATCGCCACCATCTGGCCGATGTGCTGGGTGGCGCGCGGCTCCACCGTCGGCCGCAGCGCGCCCAGCGCGTCCATGTCGTCGTGATAGGCCTGCGTGGTGCGCCGGGTGATCGCCTCGATCATCTCGCCGCTGTCCTTGGCGGCCTGCATGATCTTGTCGTCGACGTCGGTGAAGTTGCGCGCGTACGCGACGTGGTCGTCGCCGTAGAGATGGCGCAGCAGGCGGAACAGCACGTCGAACACTACCACCGGCCGCGCGTTGCCGATGTGCGCGAAATCGTAGACCGTCGGGCCGCAGACGTACATGCGGACGTTGTTCGGATCGAGCGGCTCGAAGCGTTCCTTGCGGCGCGTCAGCGTGTTGTGGAAATGCAGGTCCATGCGAGGAATTCCGGATCGTCTGGAAGGGGCGGCCGGCAGGCTCCGGCCATGCGGCGGGGACAGTCTTGGCCTTAGGCCAGACCGCACAGACATCGCGCGGGACGGAACTCGATCCGGATCGTCATAGGGCGGACTTTACGGCCCTGAGAGGCGAGGTCAAGAACGTTGAAGATCAGGCCGTCTTGCCGGCCAGACGCTGGGCGGCGCGCTCGCGCCCGATGAGCGGCAGCAGGGCCTTCAGCTCGGGCCCGTGGTCGAGCCCGGTGAGCGCCAGGCGCAGCGGCATGAAGAGGGCCTTGCCCTTGCGCCCCGTCGCGTCCTTCACGGCGCCGGTCCAGGTGCTCCAGGTGGCGTCGTCCCAGGGCTCCGGCGGCAGCAGGTCGGCGGCCGCGGCGGCGAAGGCGGCGTCCTCGATCTGCGGGATCACCGGTCCGCGGCAGATCGCGAGCCAAGCCTCGGCCTCGGCGAGGCGGCTGAGGTTGGGCCGCACCGCCGCCCAGAGCTCGGCGTCGAAACCGGCCGGCAGGCGCCCGGCCACGGCCTCGAAGGGCAGCCCGTGCAGCAGGCGGGCGTTCAGGTGCTCCAGCTCGGCCGGATCGAACTTCGGGGTCGCGCGGCCGAAGCGGGTGATGTCGAAGGTGTCGGCCAGGGCCTCCAGGTCCGCGAAGGGCTCGATCGGGTCCGGCGTGCCGAGGCGGGCGAGATAGCTGTTGATCGTCATCGCTTCCAGCCCGCTCTCGCGCAGGGAGGCGAGGGAGAGCGAGCCGAGGCGCTTGGAGAGCGCCTCGCCGCCGGCACCGGCGATCAGCGAGAGGTGGCCGAAGGCCGGGACGTAGCCGATGCCGTTTTGGGCCAGCGCCTGGAACAGCTGAACCTGCACCGCCGTATTGGCGACGTGATCCTCGCCGCGCAGGACATGGGTGACCGCCAGCTCGATGTCGTCGACGACGGAGGTGAGGGTGTAAAGCGGGCGGCCGTCCTCGCGCAGCAGCACCGGGTCGCTGAGGTTCTCACCCTGGAAGGAAACCGGCCCGCGGATGAGGTCCTCCCAGGCGATCTCGCCCTGCACCAGCTTGAAGCGCCAGTGCGGGCGGCGGCCCTCGGCCTCCAGCTTCGCTTTGTCGGCATCGCTGAGGGACAGCGCGGCGCGGTCGTAGATCGGCGGCCGGCCGGCGGCCAGCGCGACCTTGCGCTTGAGGCCCAATTCCTCCGGCGTCTCGTAGCAGGCATACAAGCGTCCGGCGGCCTTAAGGCGCTCGGCGGCGGCGGCATAGCGCTCGAGCCGCTCGGACTGCACCGCCTTCTCGTCCCAGGTCAGGCCCAGCCAGGTGAGGTCGGCCTCGATGGCCGCAGCGAAGGCGGGCGTCGAGCGTTCCGTGTCGGTGTCGTCGATGCGCAGCAGGAAGTGCCCGCCCTGGGCCCGCACGAACAGCCAGTTTACCAGCGCCTGGCGGGCGTTGCCGACGTGCAGCAGGCCGGTCGGGCTGGGGGCGAAACGGACTTTGAACGTCAACCAGGGCCTCGAAGCGGTAGGAGCGGGCGGCAAGGCCGCGGGGACTGGGCGCGCTTTAGGTATCACCGCCGGGCCGAAAGCGCAAAGACCGGCGTCGATGGCCGCTGCGGCGATGGCCGTCTGGCCCTGTTGGCCTCGATCGTCCGGACGGCGGGTGGCGGCGGAAGTTTTTGGCCGTTTCGTCCATAAAAATAATCAACATAGTTAAGAAGTTTTTCAGTGGATCCCCATAATTTGCATTCGACCGAGTTGGTACCCGCTGATCTATCGCGGGTCCGCGGTCGAGTGCCTGCGTCCCGATCTCAGGGGGGAAGGCAGGGTGTGGCTTGTCGCCGCCTCGCTGCTGAACCCGTTCTTATCGAGAGGGGGTATTCGCGTTTTGCGGGAAAACCTTCATCGAGATACACGGCATTTAACGCAATGTTTAGGCAAAAGGTTTATTTTTCCGGACTGCTGCCGATGGAAGAAGTCTATGCGCCGCTTCATGCGCTCGTCCCGGCCGCCGCTCGAATCTCAGGGCATCCGTAGGAGGGCCGAACTTTGATTATTCCGCTGCGCAAGAAATCCGGCAACGTAATGTCGTTCAGCCGCGACGAACTGGTCCAGATGGTCGACAACATGCCGGTTCCGGTGATGACCATGGACCTCAAGAACTTCACCATCACCTACGCCAACAAGGCGTCGCTGGACGCGCTGAAGTCGATCGAGCATGTTCTGCCCGTATCCGCGGACAGAATCGTGGGGTCCTGCGTCGATGTCTTTCACAAGCATCCCGAACATCAGCGCAAGCTGCTCTCCGATCCGAAGAACCTGCCGTGGGAGACCCGCATCGAAGTGGGCGGCGAGTATCTCGACCTGCTGGTGACGCCGATCATGGGCCGCGGCGGACGCTACCTCGGCCCGATGCTGTCCTGGAGGATCGTCACTGCCCAGGTTCGCCAGGAGCAGGAAGCGGAGACGCTGCTGACCATGCTGGACCAGATGCCGATCAACGTCATGCTGGCCGACCGCGACAGCCTGGAGATCACCTACGTCAACCAGACCAGCCTCGACACCCTGAAGCCATTGCAAGCCTTGCTGCCGGTGTCGGTGGATGAACTCAAGGGCACCTGCATCGACATCTTCCACAAACATCCCGAGCACCAGCGCGCGATGCTGCGGGATCCCGCCAACCTGCCGCACAATGCCAAGATCAAGTTGGGCAAGGAAACCTTGGACCTGCGGGTTTCAGCGGTGGTGAACAAGGCGGGCACCTACATCGGCCCGATGGTAACCTGGTCGGTGGCCACCGGCCGCGTCCGCCTGGCCGATGATTTCGAAAGCAATATCGGCGCGGTGGTGCAGACCGTTTCCTCGGCGGCGACGGAAATGCAATCCAACGCCGACGCGCTTTCCGGAACCGCCGCTTCGGCCAGCGATCAGGCCCAGGCCGTTGCCGCGGCCGCCGAACAGCTTTCCGCGGCGGCCGAGGAAATCGGCCGACAGATCTCGCAGTGCGCCTCGATCACCGGCAACGCGGTATCCGAGGCCAAGCGATCGGGCGAACTGGTGAACAGCCTGGCGATCGGTGCCCAGAAGATCGGCGAGGTGGTGACGATGATCCAGGACATCGCCGAGCAGACCAATCTGCTGGCGCTCAACGCGACCATCGAGGCGGCGCGCGCCGGCGAGATGGGCAAGGGCTTCGCCGTCGTCGCTTCGGAAGTAAAGCAGCTCGCGACCCAAACGGCCAAGGCGACGGAAGAGATCGCCCAGCAGATCGGCGAGATCCAGGGATCCACGACGTCGGCTGTCGATGCGATCAAAGTGATCACCGGCGTGATCGGCGAAATCAACGAAGTGACGACCGCGATCTCCGCGGCTGTCGAAGAGCAGCAGGCTGCGACCCGCGATGTCACCAACAACATCGGCGGCGTCTCCGGTGCGTCATCGGAGACCGGCGCCGCCGCCGGCCAGATGCGCGAGGCCGCGGGAGAGTTGAGCCGCCAGTCCAGTGAGCTGCGCCAGCGCGTGGATGGCTTCCTGGTCGAGGTGCGCAAGCTCTGACCGGCGTCGCCGCGGACCGGCGGGGCGCTCAGCGCCAGGGGCCGCGTTCGCCCGCTTGAAGGCGGGCCCGCGGCTACCCGCGTCAGGCGGGCCCGCGGAACGCGTTGGTGATCGGGTAGCGGCGGTCCTTGCCGAACGCGCGGCGGGTGATCTTCACGCCCGGGCAGGCCTGGCGGCGCTTGTACTCGGCCAGCTCCAGCATGCGCCAGACGCGATTCACCAGCTCGCGGTCGTGGCCGCGCGCGACGATGGCGTCGACGCTCTCCTCGCCTTCGATGAGGCATTTCAGAATATCGTCCAGCACCGCATAGGGCGGCAGGCTGTCCTCGTCCTTCTGGTCCGGCTTCAGCTCGGCCGAGGGTGGCTTGGTGATGATGCGCTCGGGGATGGCGCGGCCCGCCGGGCCCAGCGCGCCCTTGGGCAGCACCTGGTTGCGCCAGCGGGCGAGGTCGAAGACCATCATCTTGTAGAGGTCCTTCAGGACATTGAAGCCGCCGACCATGTCACCGTAGAGCGTCGCATAGCCGACCGAGACCTCCGACTTGTTGCCGGTCGACAGCACCATGTAGCCGAGCTTGTTGGAGATCGCCATCAGCGTCAGGCCGCGTGAACGCGCCTGGATGTTCTCTTCGGTGGTGTCGCCCGCATTGGTTTCAGCAGCGGCGCCGTTGAGGATCGGCTGCAGCATCGTATTGAAGGCCTGCATCGCCGGTTCGATGGAGACGCTGTCGATGCCGATCCCCATCAGCTGGGCGGCCTCCGCGGCATCGTCCAGGCTCTCCTGGCTGGTATAGGGTGAGGGCATCATCACCGTGTGGACGCGTTGCGGCCCCAGCGCGTCGACCGCCACCGCCGCGGTCAGCGCGGAATCGATGCCGCCGGAGAGGCCGATGATGACTCCCGGAAAGCGGTTCTTGTTCACGTAGTCGCGCAGGCCCAGCATGAGCGCGCCGTAGATCGGCTCCATGCCCCCGGCAGGCGCTTCGCGGTGCGCGGGATTGCAGGTCCAGCCGGCGGGTCCGCGATACCACTCGGTAACCTCCAGCGCTTCCTCGAAGGCCGGCAGCTGGCAGGCGAGGCCGTTGTCCTCGTTCAGGATGAAGGAGGCGCCGTCGAACACCAGCTCGTCCTGGCCGCCGACCTGGTTCACGTAGATGACCGGCAGGCTGGTCTCGTTGACCCGCTGCACGGCGAGCTGGATGCGCTCTTCGGTTTTGTCCAACTCGTAGGGCGAGCCGTTGATGACGATCAGGATCTCGGCGCCGGACTCTTCCAGGCATTCGCTGACGTCCGGCTTCCACATGTCCTCGCACACCATCACGCCCAGGCGCACGTCGCGGAAGTTTACCGGGCCGGGCAGCGGGCCGGCGCCGAACACGCGCTTCTCATCGAACACACCGTAGTTCGGCAGGTCGTGCTTGGTGCGGTGGGTGGTCACCTTGCCGCCGTCCAGCACGTAGGCGGTGTTGTAGACCTTGCCGTAGAGCGGCGGCCGGGCGGTCGGGTCCTGGCGCCACGGCCCGCCCACGATCATGCCGGGCCCGCCGTCGGCGGTGTCCAATGCCAGCGCCTGAAGGGCGCTCTCGGCCGCCTCCAGGAACATCGGCTTCAGCACCAGGTCCTCGGTAGGGTAGCCGGTGATCACCATCTCCGAGGCGATGACCAGGTCGGCGCCCCGGGCAGCCGCTTCGGCGCGCGCCTTGCGCAGCAGGGCAAGATTACCGGCGATGTCCCCCATGGTGGGGTTCAGCTGCGCGAGGGCGATCTTCAGGGTGTCGGTCATGGAAGGATACCTACTCTGACGCCCCTTGCGCCGCCAGGGCCCGGATGCGCTCGACCATGGAGAACAGGCCGTTGGCACGGTTGGGGCTGAGATGCTGTTCGAAGCCCAGCTCGCCGAGCGCCTTCTTGATGTCGACGGAGAGGATTTCCTGCGGCGTGCGGCCGTCGTAGATCGCCATCAGCACGGCGATCAGGCCCTTCACGATATGCGCGTCGCTGTCGGCAATGAAATGCAGACGGGCCGGGGGCCCGGCTTCCTCCCGGCTGACGATCCAGACCTGGCTGGTGCAGCCGCGCACCTTGGTCTCTTCCGACTTCAGGGCGTCGTCCATGGGCGTCAGCTTGCGGCCCAGGTCGATGAGATAGCGGAAGCGGTCCTCCCAGTCGTCCAGGAAGGAGAAATTGTCGATCACCTCCTGGACGCGGGGGTCGTGCAGGCCATCGTTTATGGGGGTCTCGCTCATGCCCCGAGTTATCGGCCAGCAGGCCTAGCGGCGCAACAGGAACTCGCGGCCGACCTTCACCCGCGGCACGCCGTCGTACTCCACCACGTCGGCCGTGGCATAGGTCTCGGACCATTTGTTCGGCAGGTAGGAGCCGGTGCCGATGACGTCGACCGGCGCCTTGGCCTCGGCCATCAGGCGGCACTTGGCCGGGCCGAAGCCGGAGGAGCAGACGATCCTCACCTTGTGGAAGCCTTCGCGGTCGAGACATTCGCGCATGCGCCACACGGCGGCGGCGGAAACGCCGGGGCCGACCAGGTAGCGCAACTCGTCGTCCGAGCGATAGCCGCGCAGGGCACCCGGGGCGTTGCGCTCCAGCACCGCGTAGGATTCCGGCGGATCGAGTCCTTCGATGAAGCGGCCGCCCGGGGTGTCGATGCGCACGGCGAGGCTGCCCCCGGCGGCGCGCCGCGGAAAGCGGCGGCAGCAGGTGAGGGCGTCGGTCACCTCGCGGGCGAAGTAGTCGACCAGCACGGTCATCGGCTCGTCGGGGAAGGTCTCGTCGTACATCTCGGCGGCGCGCAGGGTCGAGCCGGCATAGCCGATGAAGGCATGCGGCATGGTGCCCTTGCCCGCGTCGATGCCGAAGTAATGGGCGGTCGCGTCGGTGGCGTTACCGATGAATCCGACGGCGCCGACCTTACGGCGTGCCCGCTCGGAGCCGACCGAGGCGGCATAGGCCATCAGTTCGGCCATCTCGGTGCCCGCGCAGTGGCGTGCGTCCATCGCCAGGAAGGCGACCGCGGGCAGGTCGGCGCACATGGTGTAGGCGTTATAGGCGGCCACGCAGGTCGGTCCCAGCTTCTGCAGCAGCAGGGTTTCCAGATCCGCCAGCTGCGAGAGAGGGCCGGTGACGTAGAACATCGGCTCGCCGGCGCCGACCCACTTGCCTTCGGGATAGCGCAGGTCGACCTCGAAGGTGACGCCGCGGCGCTGGGCGATGTCCTGCAGCCAGTCCAGCGCCAGGCGCGGCGCGCAGACCACCGGGCGGCGCATGAAGACGGCGTAGGTCGCCTGGATGTCGCCGAAGCGCTCCACCGCCTTGCGCGTGCGCTTGAAGTAGACGTCGGTCCAGGCCGCGATGTCGGCCTCGGCGGTCGGCCAGCCGGCGCCGCGAACGGTCGCTTGCGGGCTTGCTTCTTGCCGGCTGTTCTTCGGGCGGCTGGGGCCTTCGGGCATCACGTTTCCTTCCACACCGTCCTGAAAGTGGGCCTCGATCGAGGCCTTAGGGCGATTTTTGCGGGAACTCTAACGCGAAGCGCGCGGCCGAAGCCAGGGGCGAAAGGCGGATGGCTGGCCTGCAAAAACCGGCCAGCCCGCGCTATAGCTCTGGCTTAGCCCCTGCCTCTGGCCCCTGTCTTAGGCCGGCCTGTCAGGCAGAGCGGGCCATAGGGGGCTTTGGCCGGCCGACGGCCACCGCCTGGCGGGCCCGCTCGCGGGAAACGCGCCGGATATCGAGGCGGGCGATGCCCATGGAGTCCAGTTCGGCATCGCTGTGCCCGGCCAGCTCGCGCTCGATGCGGCGTTCGGCGTCTCGGCGCTCCTGCAGGGACTGCACGGCGGCATCGATTTCGGCGGCCAGTTCCTGGCGGCTGTACCCGATGTCCGCGAGCAGACGGTCACTGCGCAGGGCCAGCATTTGCTTGAGCGCCCGGCGTTCGCCGAAGCGGCGCAGGCCGTCCAGGACGCGCGTGGCCCAGGACGCCGAGGCGGATGAGGCAGGGGAAGAGTCAAAGCCGGAAGAAAGGCGCGCGGCAAGAGAAGAGGTCGGATTCATCTTGAAACTCCGTCGAAACGGGCTTCTCCAACCCTGGAATGCTTGTTGTCGGCCTGTCGTGACGCGGCCTGTTGCCTGATTAGTTAGGAAGCGGCCGGTGCCGCTGTCAATGGAAAATGCTGCAGCGCACAAAATATCGGCTGGAAGCGACGCCGCAGGCCGCGAAAGGAAAAACGGGGACCCGCGATGGCGGGTCCCCGCTGTCTTCAGGCCGGCGCCCCGGGGAGCGGGGCGCGGCGCTTGCTCAGGAGGCTGCGGCCACCTTGTCGGCGTCGCCGTTCTGGCGCGCCAGGCGCTCTTCCTTCAGCGCCTCGGCGATGAGGAAGGCGAGTTCCAGCGACTGCTTGGCGTTGAGCCGCGGGTCGCAGTGGGTGTGGTAGCGGTCGCCCAGCGTCTCGTCGCTGATCGCCTGGGCGCCGCCGATGCACTCGGTGACGTCCTGGCCGGTCATCTCGAAGTGGACGCCGCCGGCGTAGGTGCCCTCGGCGCGGTGGACGGCGAAGAAGTTTTTCACCTCGGCCAGCACGCGGTCGAAGGGCCGCGTCTTGTAGCCGCTGGGCGACTTGATGGTGTTGCCGTGCATCGGATCGCAGGACCACACCACCTTCTTGCCCTCGCGCTCGACGGCACGGATGAGCGCCGGCAGGTGGTCGGCCACCTTGTCGTGGCCCATGCGGGCGATGAGCGTCAGGCGGCCGCCCTCGTTCTTCGGATTGAGGGCGTCGATCAGGCGGATCAGTTCGTCCGGATCGGTGGTCGGACCGCACTTCATGCCGATCGGGTTGTGGATGCCGCGCATGAACTCGACGTGCGCCTCGTTGGGATCGCGCGTGCGGTCGCCGATCCACAGCATGTGCGCCGAGCAGTCGTACCACTTGCCGGTCAGGCTGTCGGTGCGGGTCAGCGCCTGCTCGTACCACAGCAGCAGCGCCTCGTGGCTGGTGTAGAAGTCGGTCTCGCGCAGCTCCGGCACGGTCGCCGGCTCGATGCCGCAGGCGCGCATGAAGTTCAGCGCCTCGTCGATGCGGTTGGCCAGTTCGTTGTAGCGCAGGCCCTGGGCACCGTCGGAGACGAACTCCAGGTTCCACTGGTGCACCTTGTGCAGGTCGGCGAAGCCGCCCTGGGCGAAGGCGCGCAGCAGGTTCAGCGTCGCGGCGGCCTGGTTGTAGGCGCGCACCAGGCGCTCCGGATCCGGCTCGCGGGACTCCTTGGTGAAGTCGATGCCGTTGATGATGTCGCCGCGGTAGCTCGGCAACTCGACGCCGTCGATCACCTCAGTGGGTGCCGAGCGCGGCTTGGCGAACTGGCCGGCCATGCGGCCGACCTTCACGATCGGGCAGGCGGCGCCGAACGTCAGCACCACTGCCATCTGCAGCATGACGCGGAAGGTGTCGCGGATGTTGTTGGCGTGGAACTCGGCGAAGCTTTCCGCGCAGTCGCCGCCCTGGAGCAGAAAAGCCTTGCCGTCGGCCACCTGGTTCAGCTGCTCGCGCAGGCGGCGTGCCTCGCCGGCAAAAACCAGCGGCGGATAGTTGGAGAGCTGCTTCTCCACACGCTCCAGCGCGGTCTTGTCGGCGTAGTCCGGCACCTGCCGGATCGGCTTTTTGCGCCAGCTGTCGGGCGCCCAGGGGGTGGCCATGGCGGACCTCTTTCATTCCTGTACTTCAGTAGGACCGCCGGTTTTACGCGCCTTGGCCCCCTTTTTCCACAGGAAAAGCCCTCATTCAGGCCGCCGTAACCGGCGGTTAACCCTGGAGTCGCGCGGATTTCCGGCAGTCTCGCTCCGATCTCCCCAGATTAGCGGGAAAACCCTAAGCAAAACCTGTCCCCGCAGGCGCCAGGGCGTCTAGTCCTCCAGCAGGTATTCGAGGGTCGAGACTACGCGGACGGTCTTCAGGATCTGCTTGGCTTCCTGGGCATTGGGAATGTCGTCGCGCGGCAGGATCTGGAAGACGCCCTGGTTGGCGCGGCGGATGCCGCCGACGCGGCTGCCGGAATCGGCGGCGAACTGCTCGGCGCCTTCGCGCGCGTTGGCCGTCGCCTGGGCGATCATCGCCGGCTTCAGGTCGTTGAGGCCGGTGAAGATGTAGGTCGGCCCGGCGGTCCACTGGTTCTCGTCCGACATCACCAGGCCGGCGGAAACCAGTTCGCCCAGACGGCCCATCAGGCCGACCACCTGCTGCACCTTGGTCGTCCGCAGGGTGAGGGTCTGGGCAATGATGAAGCGGCTGTCGACGCTGCCCTGCTGGTACTGCTGGGCGAGGCGGTCGGTCACCTGCAGGTCGACGCCGGCGAACTCCTCTTCGGTGAAGCCGCTGGCAGCGAGGAAGTCGCGCACCCGTCGGGCGTCGTCCTCGATCTTCCGCTGCACGGCGCCGAGGTCGTTGCCGGTGGCGACGAAGCGCAGCGGCCAGACCGCGAGATCAGCCTCCACCTCGCGCTCGGCGAGGCCCTTGACGGTGACATAGCGGTCGCTGGTGCGGCCTTTGAGAAAGCCGTCGCCGACGAACCAGCCGGCCAGCGCGACGGCGACGGCGAGGACCAGGGCGGCGGCGAGGCCGAAGGGATTGTTGGGCATGGGGTGTTCCGCGATCTGAGGGGCCGGCGCCTGATGGTCTGGCGGGTGATTGTCCGGAGATTGTGCCGGACTCTGCTCCGGCGATATGGCGATTCCAAGGCGCGCCCGGGACGATTCCGGGGGAGCCTCGCTTGACGCCCGCGTCGGAAACCGGGAAGGTCGCCGCTTCGCGTTCGCCACAAGCCCCCTCTCATGAGCCCTACGCAAGATCCTCTCGAAACCGCACGCGCGGCGCTGCAGCCCGGCGAGGCGCTGCTGTGGGCCGACCGGCCGGACCCCCGGGTCCTGGCACGGGCGCGGCTGCCGCACACGATCCGCGGGGTGCTGGGCCTGGTGGTGATCGGCGGCTTCCTGTGGCTGAGCTTCATCCCCGACTGGCCGGGCGGCCTGCGCGGCTTGCTCTTTGCGATATTCATCGGCGCCGCGCTGCTCTACGCGCTGTGGCTGGCGGCGGCGCCACTTTTTGCGCAGCGAGCGGCGGCCAACACGGTCTACGCGGTCACCGACCGCCGCGTGCTGGTGCTGGAGGACTGGCCGCGGCAACGCCGGCGCGCCTTCGGCCCCGGCGACCTCGACGACACCCTGGTCACGCCGGTGGCCCCGGGTCCCATGGGGATCGTTGTCTTCGTCAACCGCAAGCTGCCCTGGTGGCAGCGCGGCCTGGGCAACAACTACCGCATCGAGGCCTTCTTCGGCATCGCCGACGCCCCGCAGGTCGCCGCGCGCATCGACGCGCTGAAGGCCGGGGCGAAGCGGGCGGATCAGCCGCCGGAGGGCCCCGCCAGCGGGCGGTAACCGCCGGACAAAAGACCAGCGGGCGGTAGCCGCCGCACAAAAGAACGGCGGGAGGCCCTGGGGGAAGGCCGCCCGCCGTCGAGGCTAGCAGGTTGAGGTTCTGGCGTTTTGAGCCTGCCAGAAGGGCTGTCCGGTAACGGCGGGTCGTTCAGGGGCGCCAGAACGGCTTGCGGGCTTCCTCGCGCAGTTCGTGCGGGTCGAGGCCCATGTCGCTCAGCAGGTAGTCCGGCAGCCGCTGCAGGTAGTCGCGGTCGCGGATGCGCGTCTGCCAGCGCACCAGCGGCCGGGCGGCCGCCATCACGATCCAGGCGAGGGCACGCAGCAGGGGGTTGCGCACCAGGCGCCAGCGGGCATCCGGCCGCCCGAGGTCGCTCTGCTGGCCGCGGGAGGTGGAGAGACGGAGAGTGGCGGGGACCCGGCGAGAGGCCCCGTTCGAAAGGCTCGACATTAGGTCACCTGATTGGCTCGGGTTGCGAGGGCGTTGACAGAACGGCTTGCTTCTGACCAGAAATATCCAGCATCGGCCGATTTCCGACAAACCATCATTTATAATGGCTGATATAAGTTGAGCTAATGTGACGGACTTGCGGGAGAACCCCTGATGGCGGCCCTGCCGCTGCCCGCGCTGCGCACCTTCGAGGTCGCGGCCCGGCACCTCAGCTTCACCAAGGCGGCGGCCGAGCTGCACGTCACCCAGGGCGCGGTCAGCCAGCAGATCAAGCAGCTGGAGGCCAGCCTGGGCTTTGCCCTGTTCCACCGCGGCGCGCGCGGCCTGACCCTGACGGAAAAGGGCCGCGACCTCGCCGAGACGGCGGAGAGCGCCTTCCGCCGCCTGTTTCACAAGATCGAGGAACTGCGTCAGGAGCAGGAGGGCGGCATCCTGACAGTGACCGTCAGTCCGTCCCTGGCGGTGAAGTGGCTGATTCCGCGCCTCGGGCGCTTCCACCAGCGCCATCCCGAGGTCGACCTGCGCATCCGCCCCGATCCGACCCTGGTCGACCTGCACGCCGAGGCCGACACCGTCGACATGGCGATCCGCTTCGGCCAGGGCCCCTTTCCGGACCTGGCGGCGGTGCCCTTCATGCACGAGACGGTCTTTGCCGTGGCGAGCCCGGATCTGCTCGCCAAGGGACCGCCGCTGCGCCGCGCCCGCGACCTCGTCCACCACACGCTGCTGCACAGCGAGTCGGTGCGCATCGAGGTGAACTCCATGGCCAACTGGGAGGTCTGGCTCACGCTGTTGAACGTGCGCGGCGTCAACGCCACCGCGGGCCCGACCTTCCCCAGCAGCTACATGCTGCTGCAGGCGGCGATCCACGGCCAGGGCGTGGCGCTCACCTGGGCGGCGCTGGCCGACGACGACCTGCGCGCCGGCCGGCTGGTGCGCCTCTTCGACCGCGCGATCGAGGGCTCGATGAGCTATTTCGCGCTGACCACCGAGGCGGCCGCGCGCAAGCCGAAGGTGATCGCCTTCCGCGACTGGCTGGTGGAGGAGGGCCGCGCCTTCACCCACGGCGCCGCGCCGCCGGATCAGGATGTGCCGCTGGTGTGATTCCTGGCTCATGGGGAGGGAGGGTAGGCGGCCGCTGCCGGGGCCTATATCCGAAAGCTGCGCGGGCCCTTAAGTTGACGTACCCCCCGGGCTGTGGTGAATAGCCCCCAAAAGGGGCGCGGGCCTGGTTGAGCGCGTTGGGAACAACGGGCCGGGGCGAGCGGGTCAGGACGGAAAATGGTGAACGACAGGCGGGTCTATCTCTTCGATTCGACCCTGCGCGACGGGGCGCAGACCCAGGGCGTGGACTTCACGGTCCCCGACAAGGGCGCCATCGCGCGGGCTCTCGACAAGCTGGGCATCGACTACGTCGAAGGCGGCTGGCCCGGTGCCAATCCCACCGACGACGCCTTCTTCGCCGACCCGCCGGCCTTTAAGACCAGCCGCTTCGTCGCTTTCGGGATGACCCGTCGGCCCGGGCGCAGCGCCGACAACGATCCCGGCCTCGCGGCGCTGGTGAACTCCAAGGCCGACGCCGTCTGCATGGTCGGCAAGACCTGGGACTTCCATGTCGATGTCGCGCTGGAGATCCCGCGCGCCGAAAACGTCGCCATGATTGGCGAGTCCGTTGCCCATGCCCTCACCCGCAAGAGCGAGGTGATGTTCGACGCCGAGCACTTCTTCGACGGCTTCAAGGCCAACCCGGCCTACGCCCTGGAGTGCATCGAGGCGGCGCACAAGGCCGGCGCGCGCTGGGTCGTGCTCTGCGACACCAACGGCGGCACCCTGCCGCAGGAGATCGAGCGTATCGTCGGCACGGTCTGCGAGCGCATTCCGGGCACGCAAGTCGGCATCCACTGCCACAACGACACCGAGAACGCGGTGGCCAACTCGCTGGCGGCGATCCACGCCGGCGCGCGCCAGGTGCAGGGCACGGTCAACGGCCTGGGCGAGCGCTGCGGCAACGCCAACCTCATCTCGCTGATCGCGTCGCTGAAACTGAAGACGGATTTCGACATTGGCCTCGACGACCACGCGCTGTCGCAGCTGACCCACGTATCGCGGCTGCTGGACGAGCGGCTGAACCGGCAGCCGTCGCGCGGCGCCGCCTACGTCGGCGAGTCCGCCTTCGCGCACAAGGGCGGCCTGCATGTCTCCGCCGTCGCCAAGGACCCGCGCACCTACGAGCACATCGACCCCGCACTGGTCGGCAACCGCCGCCACATCGTGGTGTCGGATCAGGCCGGGCGCGCCAACATCCTCGCGCGCCTCGGTGAGATCGGCATCGATCTCGATCCCAAAGACCCGCACGTGAACAAGCTGGTCGAGGAGGTGAAGGCGCGTGAGTTCGAGGGCTTCGCCTACGACGGCGCCGAGGCTTCCTTCGAGCTGCTGGCGCGGCGCGCGCGGGGCGAGGTGCCGGGCTACTTCTCGCTGACCCGCTTTCGCATCATGGACGACCGCCGCTGGAACGCGAAGGGCGAGCTGGTCACCGAGTCCGAGGCAACGGTGACCCTGGAGGTCGCCGGGCACGCCAAGATGGAGGTCGCCGACGGCAACGGCCCGGTGAACGCACTCGACACCGCGCTGCGCAAGGCGCTCGTGCCGATCTATCCGCAGCTTCAGGACATGCGCCTGGTCGACTACAAGGTGCGTATCCTGACGCCGCAGGCCGGCACCCGCGCGGTTACCCGCGTGATGATCGAAAGCGCCGATGCCAACGGCCGGCGCTGGACCACCATCGGCGTCTCCACCAACATCATCGATGCCTCCTTCAACGCGCTGCACGACGGCATCACCTGGAAGCTGTTCCAGGATGGCGCGGCCGTTCCGCGGGAGGCGGCGCAATGAGACGAGCTTTCCTGGCCTTCGCTGCCGCATTGCTCGCGGCACTGCCGTTGCCTTTGGCTGCACAGACCTCGGGTCAGGCGGAGGAGCCCTCCGCGGTGGAGGCCACCGAGGGCGCCGAGGTGGTCCGCGCCGAGGTGCTGACCGCGTTCAAGCGGCTGGTGGCGCGCGGTGAGGCGCGTCCGCTCTTCGGCCTGCCGGAGGCTGAGTTCTGGCGTCGCCGGGGCGAGCTCACCGTCGCGCTGCTGTCTGCCGAGGCGGATACGCTGCGGTCGATCTACCAGGGCGCCGCGGCCCCCTTCGCCGCTGCCTCGGGTGTGTCAATCGACCTGGTCGAAAGCGGCCCGCTGCCGGCGGCAGGCGACAATGTCGCCGCCTTCGTCCCGCAGGCGGATCTGGTCATCGTGATCGGCCCGCGCAGCCGTCTGGTCGAGCTCGCCACCGGCAGCGATTTCAACCGCGGCATGCTGGCGCGTTTCGAGATCGGCACCTGGCCCTTCATGTTCTCCTTCGCGCCCGACGCGCGGCGCCGCGGCGTGGTGCTGCTGGCCGACGACGAGCCGGAGCGCGCGCGCGAGGCTTCCTTCATCCTGGCGACGGTCTGGGGTCTCGGGGCCGTCACCCTGGGGCCGGAGCTGACCGGCCTGGTCGCCAACGCAGAGGAGGGGCCGATGCTGACGCCGCTGGGCGAGGCGGTGTTCCGGCTGTTCTTCCATCCCGATCTCGAAGTCGGCATGCCGCTCGCCGATGCGGTGCAGCGCGCCGAGACCCTGCTGCCGCAGTAGGGCGGCGTTCAATGTCCGGCACAGATCGTTCCCGCACCACCGACCTGCCGCCGGGCCCGGCCGTCATCCTGGTCGAACCGCAGCTGGGCGAGAACATCGGCATGGTGGCGCGCGCCATGCTGAACTGCGGCCTCACCGAACTGCGCCTGGTGCGCCCGCGCGACGGCTGGCCCAATCCGCTCGCCATCGCCGCTGCCTCCGGGGCCGACGCCGTCATCGAGAATGCAAAGCTCTTCGACTCGACCGCCGCGGCCATCGCCGACCTGCACCGCGTCTACGCCACCACGGCACGGCCGCGTGGCATGGTGAAGCTGATCGTCACGCCGGCGCAGGCGGCCGCGGAGCTGCGCCAGGAAGCGGCGGCGGGCCGCAGCTGCGGCCTCATGTTCGGACCGGAGCGCTCCGGCCTCGTGAACGACGACATCGCGCTGGCCGATGCGGCGCTCACCGTCCCGCTCAACCCCGCTTTCGCTTCGCTGAACCTCGCCCAGGCCGTGCTGCTGGTCGGCCATGCCTGGTTTCTTGCCGGCGACGAGACGCCGCCGCGCTACCTGGAGACCAACGCCGGCCAGCCTGCCAGCAAGGCGGAGATGGAGAACTTCTTCCAGCGCCTGGAGGCTGAACTCGACATCACGGGCTTCCTCTTCCCGCCGGAAAAGGTGCCGAGCATGCTGCGGAACCTGCGCAACATGTTCCTGCGCATGGCGCCGACGGAGAACGAGGTGAACACGCTGCACGGCGTGATCGTCGCCCTGCGCGACAAGAAGGGCCGCGCGCGGCGCGCCGAGGAAGCCCGGCAGCAGAAGAAAAAGGCGCAGCGGGCAGACGACTAATCCCCGGCTCGGCCGGCATCGAACATTCGATCAACGACAACACTGCGGAGGAAGGAAATGGCGAAGACGGCATTGGTGACGGGCGCGAGTTCGGGCATCGGCAGGGCGGTGGCGCTGGCCCTGGCGAAGGCGGGCTATCGCGTCGCGATCTGCGCGCGGCGCGAGGAGGGACTGAAGGCAACCGACACCGAAGCCGGCGGCAACTTGTTGGTGCTGCCCTGCGACGTCAGCGATCCGGACGCGGTCGCCGCGATGTTCGCCAGGATCGAGCAGGCGTTCGGCCGCCTCGACGTGATCTTCAACAACGCGGGCACCAACGTGCCGGCGACCAATTTCGGCGACCTCGAATGGAGCGCCTGGAAGAAGGTCATCGACGTGAACCTCCACGGCATGTTTCTCTGCGCCTCCGCGGCCTTCAAGCTGATGCAGCGCCAAAAGCCGCAGGGCGGGCGCATCATCAACAACGGCTCCATTTCGGCGCATGCGCCGCGGCCGGGCTCGGCGCCTTATACGTCTTCGAAGCACGCGGTGACGGGCCTCACCCGCTCGATCTCCCTCGACGGGCGGCCCTACGACATCGCCTGCGGCCAGATCGACATCGGCAACGCCGCCTCGCACATGACCGAGCGCATGGCCCAGGGCGTGCCGCAGGCCGATGGCACGATCAAGCCGGAGCCGACCATGGATGTGCAGCACGTGGCCAATGCCGTCGTGCACATGGCCGATCTGCCGCCGGAGGCCAACGTGCAGTTCATGACCATCATGTCGACCAAGATGCCCTTCATCGGGCGGGGATAGAGTTGACGTGATTGCCACGCGCCGGTGTCGTCCCGGGGCTTGACCCCGGGACCCATTGGCGTCAGTGCGTGGCAACGCTCAGAGAAGTTTGCATCCTCAGTGCCTGCCGCACCAATTTCTCTGAGGTTCAATGAGCGGATAGGGCAATGGGTCCTGGCATCAAGTGCCGGGACGACAGGTTTGGCTGTGGCGCTGCCGAATGTCGCCTGCATGGACGCGAGAGAACATTGCATCCTTTCGCCCCGCCGCTACTCCGCCCGCTTCACCGATGAGCCGCTGTCCAGCAGCGGGGCCGCATCGAGGTCGGCGGCGCCCATCATCGCGGCAATCTCGTCCAGGGTCGTGATGATGCGATCCTGGCGCGCGGCACTGAGGCCGCTGAAGGCCTCGGTGAATTTCTCGTGCAGCAGCGGCGGTGTCTTGGCCAGCAGGTTGCGGCCGCGCCGCGTGAGGCGCCCGTGCACCACGCGGCGGTCGGCGGTGCTGCGATAGCGCTCGACCAGGCCGCGTTCCTCCAGGCGATCGAGAATCGTCGTTACCGTGCCTTGGCTGAGGCTGACGCGGCGCGACAGCTGGCCGGTGGTCACCTCGCCGAGGTCGCGCACTGCCTGCAGCACCACGGCCTGCGGCGTGGTTAACCCGACGTCGCGGGCGAGCTGTTTGGAATGCAGATCGGTGGCGCGGATGATCCGCCTCAGCGCCGTCAGGACGTCCTGGCTGCGGGCCGCGGTGGTGCCCAGGCGGCCACGCCGCGCCGGGTTCTGCTTGGTTGTCTGCATCGAGAAAGGCCCCTGTTTCCGCGCTTTTCAAGCTGCCCGGCACCCCGGCCAAGTACTTTGACTTGAAAAGTTTTCAGCTGAAAATATATTAGAAGTGATGCAGGCGGCGCTCAAGCAACAACGCGCGTGCGCGGGAGACGGCAGTAGCTCCCATGATGCGGCCCAGCGAACCCTTCCCCACAGAAAATCAATCGACTCGAGCGAAAGGTAAGAACCCATGAGGCTTAGCGAACTGCAGACCCAGCGCATTCAGGAGCAGACCGGCGCCAGCGTGGTGCCGGACGACAACCCGTCGATGCCGGCGCTGAAGCAGAATTTCGGCGATCACACTTTCTTCCTCGACGCCGACGGCCTGCACATCTGGGAGTCGGTGGCCGAGAACCCCGATGACAAGGCAAAGCTGGTCGGCGTGCGCATTGCGTCGTGGAGCAGCGACGAGAAGAAGTCCCTGGTGCCCCACGAGCCGGCGCCGAGCCAGGTCCTCGAGGCGCCCGAGGCGGACGCCTGAGCCTGAGGGAGGCGACGATGCGGCGGGCAGCAGCCGACCCGGAGGCGGGGCTCCCGCGGGAAGCGGGAACGCCGCGGCCACCGCCTGAGCGGCCGCCGGAACCGGTACGGCCGCCGCCGGCACCGGATCCGGACAAGCCCCCGATCGAGATCCCGCCGGACCAGCCCGATCGGCCGGAGATTCCGCCCGATGAACCCGAGCGGCCGGAAGTGCCGCCCGACCGGCCGGAGCATCCGGAGATCCCGCCCGACGAGCCGCCGGACTTTCCGGAGCGTCCGGAGATTCCGCCCGAGGAACCGGACCGCCCACCGCCGTCACCCTTGTGAATGAAAACACCCTCGCCCGCCGGCGAGGGTGTTTTCACATCGCTCGCGGTTTAGCCGCAACGCTTCTGCATACACCGTTGTCGTCCCGGGGCTTGACCCCGGGACCCATTGGCGTCAGCGCGTGGCGATAAGGTGTGACGGTTGCATCCCCGCTGGCCGCGAGCACCGGATGCTCTGTCCATGATCGGTCAATCGGCCAGGGCATTGGGTCCCGGGATCAAGTCCCGGGACGACAGCCGTGGTTTGGCAAGGGCGAAGCTCTACAGCATCCGAAGTGTGTGAATCCTGTAACGCCGGCCGGCGAGGGGGTTTTCGATTCTTCGGCCGTTATTCCAGGAGGAAGCGCCCGATGGTTTCGAGGCCGCCATCCTCCGCCACGCGCAGAATCACCACTTCGCCCGAACGCGGGTAAATGCCGGTGAGGGCGGTGACGTTTACCTGGTGGCTGACCAGCAGGGCGGTTTCTTCCGCCGGCAGGCCGGCCAGCAGGCGGCGCAGCGCTGCGGTCTGCGCCGGTTCCGTGCTGCGGTCGGCGAAAAAGGAGTTGAGCGCCGGCTCCTCGCGCACCGGACCGACGTCCAGCAGCGCCGCGGTCTCCGCCGAGCGGCACCATTGGCTTGTCAGCACCTGGTCGACCGTCACGCCGGCATCGCGGATCGCGGCGCCGATGGCGCGTGCCTGCGCGCGCCCGCGCTCGTCCAGATTGCGCTGGGTCGCGCAGTCGCCCAGCGTGAAACCGGGCGGATCGCCGGTGCCCGGCGCGATGGCGTGGCGCAGGATGGCATGGGTGCGCGGCTCGGCCAGGCGCTGCAGCGCTTCGCTCGCCTTCGCCGGGCTGCCGGCCACGATGGCGGCCGAGAGGATCAGCGTGGCCAGGGCTGTGCGCAGGAGGGGTCCGTTCATGCGGTATGACCTAGAGGCCGGCGCACGGACGGCAAGGGGCCGTCAGGCCGGACTGCAGGTCCTCAGTCGTCGGTGCGCGGCCCGCGGCGCAGCTTCTTCACTTCGCCGCGCTTGACCTTGTCCTCCAGGCGCTTGCGCTGCACCGACCGCGGCGTGCGCGTCGGCTTGCGCGGGGTCGGCGGGATGGCGGCCTTGCGTAGCAGTTCGACCAGGCGCTCCAGGGCGTCCTCGCGGTTGCGCTCCTGGCTGCGGAAGCGGTTGGCGGTGATCACCAGCACGCCGTCCTTGGTCAGGCGCTTGCCGGCCAGGCGCTCGGCGCGGGCGCGCAGGCCCGCCGGCAGCGAGGGCGAGTGGCGCAGGCCGAAGCGCAGCTGCACGGCGGTCGCCACCTTGTTCACGTTCTGCCCGCCGGGGCCGCCGGAGCGCACGAAGCTCTCCTCGATCTCGGCGGGATCCAGCGCGACCGAGTTGGTGACCTTGATCACGGCGTGGCACTCCCCTGGGCGCCTGCCAGGGCAGGGCGGCGGCGGCGCGCGCCGGCGAGGGAATGACCGGCCAGGGTGACGACCACCAGCCCACCGCCGATCAGCGCCAGGTCGCCGGGATACTCGCCGATCGCCAGCCAGACCCACAGCGGGCCGAGTACGGTTTCCAGCAGCAGGATGAGGCCGACCTCGGCCGCTGGCAGGTAGCGCGGACCAACGGCGATGAGGGCGAAGGACAGCGGCACCACGACGAGACCCATGGCAAGCGTGTAGCCGAGTTGCGCGCCGGTGAAGAAGAAGGGGCCGCTCTCCGTCACCAGGGCGATGGGCAGCGCCACGGCAGCGGTGAAGACGCCCGCCAGGGCCATCGCCGGCACCATGCTGACCGCCCGCGCATGGCGGGTGATGGTGAAGGTGGCGCCGATGCACAGCGCGCAGACTCCGGCGGCGAGATCGCCCAGCAGCGAGCCGGCCCCGAGATCCTCGGAGACCAGCAGGGCGATGCCGACCACGGCGAGGGAGATGGCGACCCAGGTGCGCAGCGGCACCCCTTCGCCGAGGAAGACCAGGCTGAAGACGGCGGCGGCCAGCGGCGCGGCGGCGACGATGACCAGCACGTCGGCGACCGCGGTGAGGCTCAAGGCCAGGATGAAGAACAGGGTGCAGCCGGAGAACACCACCGCCAGCAGCAGGCCCCAGCGGCCGACCGCCCGGAAGGGGGCGGTAAGGCGCCCGCGGTGCTGCACGGCGAGAATCGCCAGGATGCCGAGCGCCTGCAGCACCCCGCGCCAGACCAGCAGGGTGAAGGGCTCGGCGTCGATCAGGCGCACCAGCAGGGTGTCCGGAGTCAGGATCAGGACCCCCAGGGCGGTCAGCAGCAGGCCCTTCTTGTGGCCGGCCCGGGCGGTCTCGGCGGAATTGGTTAACATGGCTTACAAATTAGTACGTTAAGGGTCTCTGGCCGCGGCCTCTTGGAGAATTTGACAATCCGGCGCGCCTGCGTATAGTCCCGGCTTCCTTTCCGGGAACGCGGGAGGGCCTCTCACGACCTTAAGGTCGGAAGCCCCAACCCCGCCCAGGAACATCGCCGGCGCGGCACAGGTTTGCCTGAAAGGCGCGACGGCGGAAAGGCCGGATTTTCCGGCTTTCCCTCCAGCCTTGCGGCTTGGCGGGAGGTTCCAGGGCCTACCGGAACAACAAGGCCGGTGGCGAGAAGCACGCCGGCATCGATGAAAGAAAGGAGTGGCAAGCGCCATGTCCAAGCGCGTTGCGTCCAAGTACAAGATCAATCGCCGCCTCGGTGTCAACCTCTGGGGCCGGCCCAAGAGCCCCTTCAACAAGCGCGAATACGCCCCGGGCCAGCACGGCCAGCGCCGCCGCAAGCCGACGGACTACGGCATCCAGCTGGCGGCCAAGCAGAAGCTGAAGGGCTACTACGGCAACATCGGCGAGAAGCAGTTCCGCCGCTATTATGCGGAGGCCTCGCGCCGCCGCGGCGACACCGGCGAGAACCTCGTCGGCCTGCTGGAGCGTCGCCTCGACGCCGTGGTCTACCGCGCCAAGTTCGTCCCGACCGTCTTCGCCGCCCGCCAGTTCGTGAACCACGGCCACGTCACCGTGAACGGCAAGCGCGTCAACATCCCCTCCTACCAGGTGCAGGACGGCGACGTGATTCAGGTGAAGTCCAAGAGCCGGGAGCTGCCGCTGGTGCTGCAGGGTGTCGAGTCGGTGGAGCGTGACCTGCCGGACTACATCGAGGTCGACCACAATCAGATGAAGGCGACCTACGTGCGCGAGCCCAAGCTGGCCGACGTGCCCTATCCGGTCGCGATGGAGCCGCACCTCGTCATCGAGTACTACTCGCGCTGATCCTGCGCGACGGAGCGTTCCGAAAAGGGCCGGCTGCTGCAAGCGCCGGCCCTTTTCTTTTGGCCGGGTTCTTCTGGCCGGATGCGTTTCGGCCAAGACACGGACCGATCGGGCCTGTTCTTGAGGCCGCACTTTAAGATTAGCAACGACCAATAATCTACTGAAATTTATATATAAAGTCGCGTCTCTAGATTGGCGGATGAGGCTGCGGCGGGCCCGGTTTGCGCACCGAGATGTAGAAGCAGCCGCCGCCCGGCAGCACCGCGAAGGTCGCCGGGCGGAAGGCGGCCCAGGCGCCGGCGGCCTTCAGGCGGCCGACGAATCCCGGCTCCTGCGCCTCGGCGAGCCAGGCGCGCCCGCCCAGCATCGGCAGCACCGGGCGGCCGCCGGCTGCGGCGATGGCCAGCAGGCGGGCGTCGGGAGACTGGCCGGGCGGGAAGGCCACGAGCACCCGTCCGGCGGCCTCCTCCGGCAGGCTGGCCAGCGGCAGGGCAACGGCCATGACCGCCAGCCAGAGGGCGAGGAACAGCAGCCCGATCTTGAGGGTGAGGCCCCGCATGGGCGTGGCGCGTGGTGCCTCAGCCGGCGCCGGCGAGGCGGGCCACCGGGGCCTCGCGGATCGGCCAGTGCACCGCGGCGGCGAGGAGGCCAAGCGCCACGCTGCCCCACCACACCAGGTCGTAGGACCCCGTTGCGTCGAAGAAGTAGCCGCCCAGCCAGACGCCGAGGAAAGCCCCGACCTGGTGGCTGAAGAACACCACGCCGAACAGCATGGCCATGTGGCGGGTGCCGAAGAACTGCGCCACCAGGCCGGACGTCAGCGGCACGGTGGAGAGCCACAGCAGGCCCATGGCCCCGGAGAAGACCAGCACGCTGGCCGGGCTGATCGGCAGCAGGACGAAGAGGGTGATGACCACCGCGCGGGCGAAGTAGAGGCCGGAAAGCAGGTACTTCTTGCTGAAGCGCGCGCCCAGCATGCCCGAGGTGAGGGCGCCGACGATGTTGGCGCCACCGACGATGGCCAGCGCCCAGGCCGCCAGCCCGGCATCGAGACCCATGTCGGTGATGTAGGGCGGTAGGTGGGTCTGAATGAAGGCGACGTGGAAGCCGCAGACGAAAAAGCCAAGAGTCAGAAGGTTGTAGCTCGGGTGCTTAAAAGCTTCCTTGAGCGCGTTGCCGGCCGACTGGTGGAAGCCTGCGCGGTCCGACCGGCCGGTCAGCGCGGTCGAGAGCGGCACCATGATGAGGGCCATGAAGCCCAGCAGGGTGAGGGCGGTCGACCAGCCGTAGGCGCTGATGAAGCTCTGGCCCAGCGGCACCACGAAGAACTGCCCGGCCGAGCCGGCGGCGGTGCCCAGGCCCAGCGCCCAGGAGCGCTTGTCCTCCGGCACCAGCCGGGCGAAGGCGGCCAGCACAATGGCGAAGGAGGCGCCGGCGACGCCGACGCCGACCAGGATGCCGGTCGACAGCATCAGCAGGCCCGGCGTCGAAGCGCCGGACATGAGGAACAGGCCGGCGGCGTAGAGCAGGGCGCCCACCGCCAGCACCCGGCCGCTGCCGTAGCGGTCGGCCACCGCGCCGGCGACCGGCTGGGACAGGCCCCACAGCAGGTTCTGCACGGCGATGGCGATGGCGAAGATCTCGCGGCCCCAGCCGAACTCGTCGGACATCGGTGAGAGGAAGAGGCCGAAGCTGGCGCGGATGCCGAAGGACAGCAGGGCCAGCAGGCAGCCGGCGACCAGAATGACCAGGGGCGTGCGCCAGCCCGGCAGGGAAGGGCGTGACGGCAGGGTCTCGGTGATAGGGCTCATCGGGGGCGAGGCTCCGGAATCGGGCGCCGAGAGAGACTCCGGCGCGAAGCAAGCGGCTTGGCCAGCAATCTAGGGAGCCTCAGATTATTCCGCAAATTCAATTTGATAATTATTATCATGCCAGTTCGGCATGATCTGAGGCGGCCAGCATGTGCCGGGTCGCCGTCTCCAGGGCATCGACCACGGTGGCGAGCGAGCCGATGAAACGGCCGCGGGCGATCCAGACGGCGAGGCGGTAGTCGAGTTCCGGCACCTCGATGGCGCGCAGACGGTCGCGATAGGCGCTGTGGCGCAGCAGGCAGCTCGGTACCAGGCCCAGCCCGTTGCCGCGGGCGACCAGGGAGAGCTGCAGTTCCTGGTCGAAGGCCTCGACGGCGACGACGAAGGGGCTCGCGTCCTGGGCCAGCGCGCGCTTCAGGGCGCTGCGGTAGCTGCAGCCTTCCGGATGCAGCACCCAGCCCTGGCCGGCAAGGTCGCCCAATGCCGCACGCGGCGGCAGCGGCGAGGTCGCCGCCGTCACCACCATCAGCCGGTCGCTGCCGACCCGGCTGAGGGGCAGGGTGGTCGCCGGCTCGCTGCGGTCGGAAGACAGCACGACCGCGGCGTTCTGGGCGTTGCTCTCGACGTCCTTCAACAGGTCGCCGCTCCAGGCGCTGCTGACCTGGAACACCAGGCCGGGGAACTGGCGCCGCAGGCTGTCGAGCGGCTCGTTCAATACCAGCTGCGACAGGCCCAGCGAGACGCCGAGGCGGAAGCTGCCGCGCGGGTCGGCGCCCTCGGCGACGCTGCCGGAGAGGTCGTCCAGCGCCTGGACGACGCGGCGGCCGTGGGCGAGAGCCTGGTGGCCGGCGGGAGTCAGGGTCGGCGGCTTGGAGGTGCGGTCGAACAGTACCGCCCCGAGCTCCGCCTCCAGCCGCTGGATGAGCCGCGAGACCGCCGGCTGGGTCAGGTTCAGCCGGGCCGCGGCGGCGTGCATGGAGCCCGCCTCGGCGACCGCCAGGAAGGCACGGATCTCGGAAATCTTCATGCCGGAACCTTAATGTGGAAGGTGAGATCATGCCAAAGCGGAAAGTTGCCGCTGCGGCATGAGGCCTCATGGTTGCGTTGAGGTTGGGCTGTATATCTGATCGATTTCAATCTGTTGCATGATGTTTCTGATCTTGAGACGAGGCTTGAAGAGGGGGCGGGCAGGGCGCGGGGTGCGCAAATCTCGGTGACAGCCACTGGCGCACGGCTAGACTTCGCCCATGATCCTCGTCGGCCAATACGATTCTCCCTTCGTGCGTCGCGTCGGCATTTCGCTGCGTGTCCTCGGCTACGACTACGAACACGACCAGCGCTCCGTCTTCGGCGATTTCGACTCCATGCGCCAGACCAACCCGCTGGGGCGCATCCCCTCGCTGGTGATCGATGATGGCGCGGTGCTGATAGATTCCGCCGCGATCCTCGACTGGCTCGACCAGGAGGTGGGGCCGGCGCGCGCACTCGTCCCGCTCGCTGGCGCGCAGCGCCGCCACGTGTTGCAGATCATCGCGCTGGCGACGGGCCTGGTCGACAAGGCGGGGGCGGGCGCCTACGAGCGCATGATCCGCCCGCCGGCTTACCGCTGGCCCGAGTGGATCGCCCGGCTCCGCATCCAGGCGGCGGGTGCGCTGACGGCGCTGGACGCCGCGCCCTGGGCGGTCGAGGCAGGCCTCGACCAGGCCCAGATCACCACCGCCTGCGCCCTGCGCTACGTGGAGATGGCCGATCCGGAACTGCTGCCGGAAGGCCGCTACCCCGCGCTGGACGCATTGTCGCGGCGCCTTGAAGCGCGCCCCGAGTTTCAGGCGACTTACCCGCCGGATGTCGCCTATCCCCAGGGCTGAGTTTTCCGCGTCATTCGGGAAGTGATTCCTCCGCTTGCAGCCCTTGCGGAGGTCTCTGGCCGAAGGCCGCACGCAACCTCTTCTTGTTGTGTAAGTTTTTTTTGCACTCCTGAGGTTGCGTCACTTCGTCGTAATATATTGAAAGAAAATAACTTTTCTCAAGTTTTGTGGCCTTTTCGGAGAACCTCCGGCGCGGCCACCTGTCGGAATTATTTCCAGCAGCGCTCTTGTGTATGCGGCGTTAACCAGAAATCGCTCCATGACGGCTCGCGTAATCAATGTGGCATGAAACCTGCTTATATGATCGTAGGCACAATAAGCCGTCTTCGGGGAGTAGATCGTGAGAACCAGAGATTGTGTTGTGGGTTGCCTGGTCGCCGCGGCAGCCTCATGGAGCACTGCGCCGATAGCGCTCGCGGCTCCGATGGTGAACCTGACGGGGTTGGGCTACGTCCAGTACGGCGACGCGCTGTCGTACTCGCTGCCGATCGCCGGACTTGAAAAGAACGGCAGCACGCCGTCGCCGGGCGAGGAGTTCTACGTCTCCTCGACTCCGGGTCAGATCAAGGACCTGGTGGTCGTCGCCACCGGCACCAGTTCCAATCCCACCACCACCAACTTCGCCGGCATGGACAATGCCTACGCCACGCCGTCGGGCGAGAGCGGCAGCACATACTTCTCCACCGGCACCTATGCCGACCCCAGCCAGGTGGGCGGCGCGTTCACAGGCGACCAGGCTCAGACCTGGGACGCCAATCTCGGCGCGCTGGGCTCGTTCCTCGGCGGCGAAGACATGATCTTCTTCTTCAACAACAACAACGTGAACAGCGGCGGTTCGGCAAGCCAGACCTTGGCCGCCTGGATGCAGATCTCGATCACCGACAGCCTGGGCAACATCATCACCGTCGCCCCCTACGCGCCCGGTACCGGCAACGCGAACGGCCAGGCGGTCTGGGAGCTCACCAACAACAACAGCCCCTATGCCCTGGTCAGCGAAGGCGGCGGCGGGGTGTTCAACGGCGACCCCAGCTCCTATCAGGCGGGCAGCGCCGGCGCCGGTCCCGATGTCGGCAGCAATCTCGACACGGACTACGTGCTGTCCGGCGGCGCGATCTGCCTGGATGCCGCCATCACGCCGGTGTCCTGCGCGGGGCCGCATGTCTACGGGCCGATCAATCACAACCTCGGTGCCGATCAGGCGGCTTACGGGGTGATCTTCCCGGAGTTCAACGCGCTGCTGGATGCGATGATCCTGGCGAGCGTTGACCTCAGCCAGTTCGTCCTGCACGTCGACCTGCGGCTGGGCTGCGACCCAAGCTTTGGCGGCATCGTCGACGGCAGCTGCGCGATCTACAACAACTTCGGCAAGGACCTGAACAACGGCTACGAACAGCTCTTCATCGGCACGGCCAGTGCCGTGTTCCAGAAGATCCCCGAGCCGGCGAGCCTCGCCCTTCTCGGGCTCGGCCTCGCGGGCCTGGCCTTCACGGGGCGTCGCCGCAAGCTGATCTGAAGCGGGCGGTCAGCCGGAAACGGAAACGGCGGCTCCTGGAGCCGCCGTTTCTCTTTGCCGCTGCTTTCGCTGTCATCGTGCCAGGCGCGCACAGAGAAAGTCGACCACGGCGCGCACCGCCGGCAGTTGCCCGCGCCGGTGCGGCATCAGCAGGGTGGTGGTGACGCTGCCGGCGGTCCAGCCGGGCAGCACGCGTACCACAGCGCCGCGCGCAAGCTCGTCGCGGCACATCGCCTCCGGCAGGCAGGTGATGCCGAGGCCGGCCGCCGCGGCCTTCAACAGCACCACGGACTCGTCGGCCAACATCCGCGGACGCGGCGTCACTTCGACCGCCTCGTCGGCATCGCCTCCGCCAAGGCGCCAGGTGGTCGCGCCGGGGCCGGTCAGCAGGCCGGCGTGGACGGCGAGGTCCTGCGGCCACTGCGGCGTACCGTGTTTCTCCAGGTAGGCGGGCGCGGCGATCAGAACGATGTCCTCACGCGCGAGCGGGCGCTGCAGCAACTGCGAGTCCGGCAGCGGCGCGAAGTGGCTACGCAGCGCGATGTCGAAACCCTCCTGCACCAGGTCGACGAAGCGGTCGGTCACCTCCACGACGAGGTGCAGTTTCGGATAGGCCTCGGCCAGGGCCGGCAGGTGGTCGGCAAGGTAGAGCTGGGCGGTCGGCACCGAGGCCGTGAGGCGCAGGGTGCCGCTGGGCTCGGCCTGGCGCCGGCGCACCATGGCTTCGGCAGTCTCCGCCTCGATCAGGGCGGCGCGGGCGTGGTCGTAGAAGTCGCGCCCCACCTCGGTGAGGGTGAAGCTGCGCGAGGTGCGGTGGATGAGGCGGGCACCGAGCGCCGTTTCCAGCTCGGCCACCCGCTTGCTGACGGTGGTTTTCGGCGCGCCGAGGCGCCGGCCGGCGGCGGTGAAGCCGCCGCAGTCCACGGCCTGCACGAAAAAGCGGAGGTCGTTGAGGTTCAGCATGTCCGTCGTCCATATATGTGAACGATAAGTCTCCTTTCTGCCGGCTACCGCGTCAACGTCCATACCCGCAAGGTGCCTGGGCCAAGGGACTCGGCCCTCGGCGGCAATACGA
The DNA here is from genome assembly GCF_037652055.1 of Pelagibius sp. 7325. Lineage (NCBI taxonomy): Bacteria > Pseudomonadati > Pseudomonadota > Alphaproteobacteria > Rhodospirillales > Rhodovibrionaceae > Pelagibius > Pelagibius sp. 7325. The sequence goes on along the minus strand of NZ_JBBKAH010000005.1, from coordinate 167,462 downwards.
AATGGAGACGACCCATGCATCCCATCCTCTTCTACGGCGTGCCGGAGGGCTGTTCCCTCGGGTCCATCGTCGCGCTCGAATGGAGCGGGCGGCCCTACCGCCTTTGCCGCGTCCAGATGCCGGAGGTGGTCTCCGGCGCGGACTACCGGCGTCTCAATCCGGTGGGCGAGACACCGTCGCTGATGACCGCCCGCGGCGACGTGATCAGCGAGAGCCTGGCGATCCTGAACCACATCGGCGCCTGGCGCATGGAGACCGGGGCGCCGGGCAGCGGTCCGGCGTTCGCCCAGGGCAGCCGCGACTTCGATCGCCTGAACGCCATGCTCGGCTTTCTCAACACCAGCTTCTTCGGCGCCTTCAGCCCTCTGTGGTACGCGCTGGAGCACGGCAGCGAAGGGGCGGAGAAGGCGGCGCTCACCGCCTACGGCAGGGCCATGGTGGCAAAGACCCACGGACAGCTGGAGGCGCTGCTGGGTGGCGGCGATTGGCTGCTTGGCCGCCGCAGCCTGGCGGATGCGTACTTCTTCGGGATTGCCCGCTGGGCCGACTTCCACCAGGCGGTCGACCGCCGGGACTATCCCGGCCTGCATCGCCTCTTCGAGAAGCTGAAGGACGATCCCGCCGTGCGCTTCGCACTGGCGATCGAGCACGGGGAGGGAGCGCAGAGCAGCGGCGGCTTCGCCGGCCAGGTGAGCCTGGAGGAGACGCTGGCGATGGTGAAGGAGGTAGGGTGAGCCATTCAGGTCATCAGCAGGCGGTCGCCGTCACGGAACACAACGGTATCGGGGGTGAGGTGCACGCCGCCGACCCAGTCGTCGATACCGTTCTCCGCCACGTGGTTGGCTTCGCCCGCCAGGACCTTGCGCCCGAAATCCGTGATCTCGACGAGATGCTGCTTCTTGAGAGGCTGACTGCTGCTGAGCGAAACAAGCGGCGACGACGGACCCAAGCCGCCCAGCTTCGTGAGGCGATCGTAGAGGTAGGGGTCTCTCACCCAGTCGGGAGTGTCAGAGAATGCCATGGCGTAGCCGGTGATTTTCCGCGGTAGCGGTCCGTTTTCGATGGTTTGGCGAAGCAGCACCTCGTCCCAGCGGCTCAGTCCCGTGCGAACGTCCGGATAGCGGTAGATAAGCTCAGCCATAGCGCGGTGCAGAAATGGCAGAAGACCGGGATCGGCAAGGTAGTCGACCAGCAACCCCGGGTCGCTAGCGGTATATGCCTGCCAAGCTCTCCTGAGTTCTTCAATTTGATCCGAGCCCAGCGGCTTGGCGCCCGGGTTCAGGCGATTGATCGCCTCGGGGCTCAACATGCCGATGGTCACGAGAGGCCACTTCTGATGGGAGTGTTCGAACTCGACGACGCGTAGCTTCGCGTGGTCGAACTTGAAGCGATCAAACAGAAAGACAATCCAGGTCAGCAGCAACTGGTCGGCCAGTCCCTGGGTGACCCAGACGACCACTTCAGGGGCCTCGGCGAGGCGCTCGCCATCGATGTGCGGACCGATTTCCGGCTCGTCGCCGAAGGAGACCGTTGGCGGCAGAGGGTGATCGGACATGGCGCGGTGCCAAGTCTCGAAGAGAGTATCGGAATAGACTTTCCGTATTCGATGCCAGGCAATCAGGTCGTCCATCATGGGGGCCGGTCCACAATGGAGGTCTGAATCCCCGACGAGGACCTGATGGTTCCTGACCCGCAGGGCCTGCTTCAGGCAGCCTGCCGCAGAGCCGCCCGAGACGACATGAAGGGTCTTGCTGGGGTCGTTGATCATTCGGCTTAGATTGTACGCGGAGGTTGCTGAGCTCGGCGAAAAAAGGGGCCGCTCCCGGCGGGGGCGGCCCCTTTGTCTTTCGGCTGTCGCTGGCGCTTAGGCCGCCGGCTTGGCCTCGACGCCGTTGGTGTTGAGGAACTCCTGCAGCTCGCCGGACTGGAACATCTCGCGGATGATGTCGCAGCCGCCGACGAACTCGCCCTTCACGTAGAGCTGGGGGATGGTCGGCCAGTTGCTGAAGTCCTTGATGCCCTGGCGGATGCCCGGATCCTGCAGCACGTCGACGCCTTTGAACTTCACATTGAGGTGCGAGAGGATCTGCACCACGGCGGCGGAGAAGCCGCACTGCGGGAACACCGGCGTGCCCTTCATGAACAGCACGACCTGGTTGTCGTCGATCTCCTGCTTGATCCGCGCGGCTACGGTATCGTCCATAACCTGAACTCCTTTCCCGAAAACGGCCAGCCGCCCTACCGCGGCCGCCTTGGCCTCTGAGGGCCGTTGTTCACAAAACGGTTTAAGCGCGACGTGTCCCGGCTCAGGCCTCGGGCGGTGCCGAGGTTTGCAGCGCCAGCGCATGAAGCTCGTTGCCCATGCGGCCCTGCAGGGCCTCGTAGACCATCTGGTGCTGCTGCACCCGGGTCTTGCCGCGGAAGGCCGTCGAGGTGACATAGGCGGCGTAGTGGTCGCCGTCGCCGCGCAGGTCCTCGATCCGCACCTGGGCGTCAGGCATCGCCGCCTTGATCATTCCCTCGATTTCCGACGGGTTCATCGGCATGAAAATTATCCTTGTCCCTCAATCCTCTACGGGCCTTTTCTCAGACCCTGTCTCGTTCCGCCGCCCTAGCTCCTGATCGGTGGCTAGCGGTTCATGTAGCCGGGCAGCCAGTCCTCGTGCGCGGCCCTGAGGTCCGCCAGGGATATGGCCTCCCCCGGTGCGATGATCAAGCGCGCATCTCCACCCTGGGGGCCGGTGCGCCCGATCGCCCGCGCCGGCACGCCGGCTTTCTCGGCGGCGGCCAGCAAAGCCCCGGAATCGGCTGTGGTCACAAGATAGCGCGCCTGGTCCTCGCCGAACAACCACGCGCAGAGAGGGGGATTGCCGGGCACGCCCGCGGCGTCGGCGATATCGGCGCCGCAGCTGCCGGCCAGCGCCATCTCGGCGAGGGCGACCGCGAGGCCGCCGTCGGCGAGGTCGTGGCAGGCGGTGATGGCGCCGGCGTGGATCTGCGCCCGCACGAAATCGCCGTTGCGCCGCTCGGCGGCGAGGTCGACCGGCGGCGGCGCGCCCTTCCGCGTGCCCTCGATGTCGCGCAGGTAGATCGAAGCGCCGAGGTGGCCCGTCGTCTCGCCGATCAGCACCAGGGTCTGGCCCTCACCGGGCAGCGCCGCGCTGACGATGCGGTCGAGATCGTCGATCAGGCCGACGCCGCCGATCACCGGGGTCGGCAGGATGGCCTGGCCGTTGGTCTCGTTGTAGAGCGAGACATTGCCGGAGACGACGGGGTAGTCGAGCGCCTCGCAGGCCGCCTTCATGCCGGCGATGCAGCCGACGAACTGGCCCATGATCTCGGGCCGCTCCGGGTTGCCGAAGTTCATGTTGTCGGTGACGGCCAAGGGACGGGCGCCGACCGCGGTGAGGTTGCGCCAGCTCTCGGCCACCGCCTGGGCGCCGCCGCGCTCCGGGTCCGCCTTGCAGTAGCGCGGCGTGCAGTCGCTGCTGGCGGCGAGGCCGCGGTTGGAGCCGTGGATGCGCACCACGGCGGCATCGCCGCCGGGCCGCGCCACGGTGTCGCCCATGACCATGTGGTCGTACTGCTCCCACACCCAGCGCTTGGAGCAGAGGTCCGGTGTCGCCATCAGGCGCTTCAGCGCCTCGGCGGGGGTGACCGAGGGGGTGAAGCCCTCGGGGTCGACGTCGTCCTGCGCCGGGGTCGGCTGCCACGGGCGGTCGTATTCGGGCGATGCTTCGGCGAGCGGATCGATCGGCAGGTCGCCGACCACTTCACCATGCATCTTCAGCACCATGCGCCCGCTGTCGGTGAGGCGGCCGATGATGGCGAAGTCGAGGTCCCACTTCTCGAAGATGCCGCGCGCCAAGTCTTCCTTGCCGGGCTGCAGCACCATCAGCATGCGCTCCTGGCTTTCCGACAGCATCATCTCGTAGGGCGTCATGCCCGCCTCGCGGCAGGGCACCTTGTCGAGCTCCAGCTCGACGCCGGAGCCGCCCTTGGAGGCCATCTCGAAGGAGGAGGAGGTGAGACCAGCGGCACCCATGTCCTGGATGGCGACGATGGCGTCGGTCGCCATCAGCTCCAGGCAGGCCTCGATCAGCAGCTTCTCGGTGAAGGGATCGCCGACCTGAACGGTCGGGCGCTTCTCCTGGGAATCGTCGTCGAACTCGGCCGAGGCCATGGTGGCGCCGTGGATGCCGTCGCGTCCGGTCTTGGAGCCGACGTAGACCACGGGCTTTCCGACACCGGCGGCGGCCGAATAGAAGATGCGGTCGGCCGGGGCGATGCCCACGGTCATGGCATTGACCAGGATATTGCCGTTGTAGGACGGGTCGAAGTTCACCTCGCCGCCCACCGTCGGCACGCCCACGCAGTTGCCGTAGCCGCCGATGCCGGCGACCACGCCGGCGATCAGGTGGCGGGTCTTGGGGTGGTCGGGCGAGCCGAAGCGCAGCGCGTTCAGGTTGGCCACCGGCCGCGCGCCCATGGTGAAGACGTCGCGCAGGATGCCGCCGACGCCGGTCGCGGCGCCCTGATAGGGCTCGATGTAGCTCGGGTGGTTGTGGCTCTCCATCTTGAAGATGGCGGCCAGGCCCTCGCCGATGTCGATGACGCCGGCGTTCTCGCCGGGCCCCTTGATGACCTGCGGGCCCTTGGTCGGCAGGGTCTTCAGCCACTTCTTGGAAGATTTGTAGGAGCAGTGCTCCGACCACATCACCGAGAAGATGCCGAGCTCCAGCAGGTTCGGCTCGCGGCCCATGATGTCGAGGATGAGGTCGTATTCCTGGCCGTTGAGTCCGTGCTCGCGCACGACCTCCGGCGTAACGGGCTGCTCGTTGGCAACTGCGGAACTCACGAAAGCGCCTCCACCAGGCCGTCGAAGAGGGCGCGCCCGTCGGTGCCGCCCAGCTTGGGATCGGCCAGGCGCTCGGGGTGAGGCATCAGGCCCAGCACCGTCTTGGTTTCGTTGTAGACGCCGGCGATGTTGCGCAGGGAGCCGTTGGGGTTGGCCTCCGCCGTCACGCTGCCGTCCGGCGTGCAGTAGCGGAAGGCGATCTGGCCGCGGTCTTCCATCGCCGCGAGGGTATCGTCGTCGGCGTAGTAGTTGCCGTCGTGGTGGGCAACCGGGATGCGGATCGCCTGGTCCTGCTCGTACTTCGCGGTGAACAGGCTCTGGCTCGACTCCACCTTGATATTGACGTCGCGGCAGACGAAGCGCAGGTCGGCGTTGCGCATCAGGACGCCGGGCACCAGCCCCGTCTCGGTCAGCACCTGGAAGCCGTTGCAGATGCCCAGCACGGCGACGCCCTTGTTGGCGCGCGCCACCACTTCCTTCATGACGGGCGACTGCGCCGCCATGGCGCCGCAGCGCAGGTAGTCGCCGTAGGAAAACCCGCCGGGCAGCACGATGAGGTCGACTTTCTCGAAGTCGCTGTCCTTGTGCCAGACCATGACGGGTTCGTTGCCCATGGACTGTCTAAGCGCAACCTGGACGTCCCGGTCACAATTGGAACCCGGAAACACGATGACCGCGGCTTTCATGCGCGCTCTCCTAAGCAGATCCGGTCCATCGACGACGGGTCAGGCGTTCAGCTCGATGGCGTAGTTTTCGATGACGGTATTGGCCAGCAGCTTCTCGCACATGGCCTCGACCTCGGCGCGGGCCTTGGCGGGGTCGCTCTCGGCCAGCTGGAACTCGATGACCTTGCCCTGGCGCACATCGTCCACGCCGCCGAAGCCGAGCGAGGCGAGTGCGTGTTCGATGGCCTTGCCCTGGGGGTCGAGAACGCCGTTTTTCAGGGTGACGTGAACGCGCGCCTTCATGGGCAGATCGCTCCGACTCGCGGGGGGTGAAAGTTGGCCGGACCTTAGCGGCGACGGCCCGGCAAGACAAGCCGCACACGAGCGAGATCGGGCGGTTTGCGGGGGCGGTTTCTTGTCCCCATACCTGCCGCCAATTTAATTGACTAAGTCATATAAATTGATGGACGATGGCATCCAAGTCGTTGCCGCGAGGGAGTTGCCGCCATGACCAGGCTGGACCGGCGGGTGGACGCCGTGCGCCGTTTCACGCGCTTTTACACCCAGCACATCGGGGTTCTGCACCGCCATCTGCTGGAGAGCCCCTTTTCGTTGACCGAGGCGCGGGTGCTCTATGAACTGGCTCACCACGAGACCACCAGCGCCAAGGAGCTGGCCGGCGAACTGGGGCTCGATGCCGGCTATCTCAGCCGCATCCTCAAGCGTTTCGAGAAGCACGGCCTGGTGGAGCGCCGGCGTTCCGCGGCGGACGGGCGCGCCGCGGACATCACCCTGACTCCGGCGGGGCTCCAGGCCTTCGCGGAGATCAACGCCCGCTCGCGCGCCGAGGTGAGCGCCATGCTGGCCAGGCTGGACGACGGGGAGCAGACAGCGGTCGTTCAGGCCATGGCGACCGTCGAGAAACACCTCGGCGGCGGCCATGGCCCGGAACGGCAGCCGCGCAAGGTGCCCTACATCCTGCGCCCGCCGCAGCCCGGCGACATGGGCTGGATCGTCCACCGCCACGGCGTGCTCTATGCCGAGGAATACGGCTGGGACGACACCTTCGAGGCGCTGGTCGCCAAGATCGTGGCGCATTTCATCGAGGCCTACGACCCCAAGCGCGAGCGCTGCTGGATCGCCGAGAAGGACGGCGAGGTGGTCGGCTCGGCCTTCGTGGTGCGCGATTCGGAGTCGGTCGCCAAGCTGCGGCTGGTCTACGTCGAGCCCGCGGCGCGCGGACTGGGCATCGGCCAGCGCCTGGTGGCCGAGGCAATCCGCTTCTCCCGGCTGCATGGTTACAAGAAACTCACGCTCTGGACGAACGACATTCTGGTATCTGCCCGCCGGATATACGAAGCTGCAGGCTTCACGCTGGTGAAAGAAGAAAAGCATCACAGCTTCGGCAAGGACCTGGTCGGCCAGCACTGGGATCTGGAACTCGGTTAAACAAAGCAGGGGGATTATGCGGTCCTGGCCCGCGATTCTGGCGGCCGCGACGGTGGGGGTGCAGGTCGGAGCCGCGACTGTGGCATCTCGTGCCGTGGTTGAGGACGTCGGGCCGGTTTCGCTGGCCTTGCTGCGCTATGCCATCGGCGTGTGCTGCCTGCTGCCGTTCTTCTTCGCCGCGCCGCGGGTGCGCTTCACCGTCCGCGACCTTGCCGCCGTCGCCGCGCTCGGCATCGGCCAGTTCGGCGTCATCATCGTGCTGCTGAACTTTGGCCTGCTCTACGTGTCCTCGGCGCGCGCGGCGCTGATGTTCGCGACTTTTCCGATCATGACCATGCTGCTGGCCGCCGCCCTCGGCCACGAGAAGCTGTCGCTCAGTAAGACGCTGGGGGTGGCGGTCTGCTTCGCCGGTGTCGGCCTTGCCTTGCTCGACAAGCTGACTGTGGCGCAGGCCGCGGGCGGAGAATGGCTGGGCATTGCCGCCATCCTCGGCGCGGTGCTGACCGGCGCCGCCTGTTCGGTGCTCTATCGCCCTTATCTGCAGAAGTATCCGACCCTGCCGGTCAGCACGCTTGCCATGCTGGCCTCGGTGGTCGTGCTCGCCTTCCTCGCCGTGCCGGAAGGCGTCGGCGCAACGGTGCTGCGGCTGTCGGCGCGCACCTGGGGCGTCATCGTCTTCATCGGCATTTCCAGCGGCACCGCGTTCTTCTGCTGGCTGTGGGCGCTGGGCCGCATGCCGGCGACTCAGGTGACCGTGTTCCTGTCGCTCAGCCCGATCACCGCAGCGCTGCTGGGCGTCCTGCTGCTGGACGAGACGCTGTCGCCGTTGACGCTGGCGGGGCTCGCCGCTGTGGTCGCCGGCCTGCTCATCGCCTTCGCCGGCCCGTCGCCGGTGCGCGCCGCCGAGACTCCCAGCGAGCCGCCGATCTGATCTAGAACCAGCGGCGCACGCGCGCCTTGTAGTCGCGGTAGGCGCTGCCGAAGCGGCGCTCCAGGTAGCGCTCCTCGCGACGGATGACGCCGAACTCCATCACCAGCAGCACCGCCGGCAGCAGCACCAGCGCGCCGAGGCTGGCGAAGAACGCGGTGACAGCGAGGTAGACCAGCGTGACGCCGACGTAGATCGGATTGCGGCTGAAGCGGTAGAGCCCGCCGGTAACCAGCGCGCTGGCGGGGCGGTGCGGCGGTATGCTGGTGCCGGCGCGGACGAAAAGGCCGGCGGCGGCGAGCGCCAGCAGTAGGCCGGCGGTGCCCAGCAACGCCGCCAGGGAGACACCGGCGCCGCCGGCGAGGCCTGGCAGTGGCGGCAGGGTGAAGAGGCGGTCGGCGCCCCAGCCCAGCAGCAGCCCGGCCAGATAGATCAACGGCGGGTGTGTGATCACACCCGCCGTGTCGTCGCTGTGCTTGGGGGCCGGCATCGGCCGGAAGGCTCTCAGTCCGGATTGATCCTGGTGATCTTCGTGCCCTCGATGGTGAGGCCGGCCATCAGGCCCTTCTGGTCGAAGAAGAACACCAGGATGTTGTCCTTGGCCGAGGTCGTGGTCAGCGAGGCGCCGGCGCCTTCATCGACCACCACCACGTTCGGGGCGGTGCCGATTTCCCAGCCGTCGCTGTTGTCGAGGTAGCCCAGCGCCGTCTCGTTCATGAAGAAGATGGCGTAGCCGAAGGTCTGCAGGCCGGCCTGCAGGCCGAAGGAGGCGGCGGCGGTGCTGTAATACTGTGCCACCGCGTCGTTCTTGAACAGGGCGCCCTCGCCGTACTGGCCGCCGATGATGAGTCCGCCCTTGACGATCTTCGGGAACACCAGGATGGCGGCGGCCTCGGGCGCCAGTTTGTCGGCCGCCGGAGAATTCTGCTTCAGCAGCGCCAGCGCATCACGCGAGTTCTGCTCGATGGTCGCCGCCTTCTCCGCGCGCGCCGTCGAGGCCTGGAAAGTGAAGCCGGCGGTGAGCGCCGCCAACAGAGCAAGAACCACCGGGAACCGAACGCGCATCGCTGTCTCCTGTCGACTTTATTGATTGTCCCCATTCTACCGCGATCCTGCGCGGGCAGAACAGGCACGAAGAACGCTGCGGAACGTCCGGCCGCGGACGTCCCTGCTGGCGGTCGGCCTACTGAATGAGGCGCGGTCCCTGGAGGTCTACCGGGCCGGCTTCCGGCAGCACGCCGAGGCGGCGAGCGACCTCCTGATAGGCCTCTTCGACGCCGCCCAGGTCGCGGCGAAAGCGATCCTTGTCCAGCTTCTCGTTGGTGGTCACGTCCCACAGGCGGCAGGAGTCCGGGCTGATCTCGTCGGCCAGCACGATGCGCATCTCCTCGTCATCCCACAGGCGGCCGAACTCCAGCTTGAAGTCGACCAGCTTCAGGCCGACGCCGAGGAACAGGCCGGTGAGGAAGTCGTTCACGCGCAGGGCGTACTGCAGCATCTCGTCGATGTCCTGCGTGTTGGCCCAGCCGAAGGAGGTGATGTGCTCCTCGGAGACCATCGGGTCGCCCAGTTCGTCGTTCTTGTAATAGTACTCGACGATCGAGCGCGGCAGCGGCGCGCCTTCCTCGATCCCGAGACGCTTGGACAGCGAGCCGGCGGCGATGTTGCGCACCACCACCTCGAGCGGGATGATCTCCACCTCGCGAATCAGCTGCTCGCGCATATTGAGACGGCGCACGAAGTGGGTCGGCACGCCGATGCTCTCCAGCCGCGTCATCAGATACTCGGAGATGCGGTTGTTCAGCACGCCCTTGCCGGTGATCACGCCCTTTTTCTGGGCGTTGAAGGCGGTGGCGTCGTCCTTGAAGTACTGGACGAGCGTTCCCGGCTCCGGTCCTTCGAAGAGCACCTTGGCCTTGCCTTCGTAGATCTGTCTGCGTCGCATCTCTTGCACCTGAAGTTGGGTGCCGCCAGGACGGCGGCCTGCACCCGTGTTGGGGATTTGGTCCCATTACGCAGGGTGGCATGCGCCCCTGCGCCCCTTGCCCCCAGCCGTCTTGCGGCACGCCTCAGGGGGAGCCTCGTCATATAGCAGGAGAACCCAGGCAAAACAATGACGCCCACCGGCGCCGGATACCATCAGCCAAGCTATTGTAATAGAACAAATTTTATCAGCCGTTCGGCGGCGCTGCCAGGGCCTCCAGCGGGGCGTAGGGGGTGCGGTCCGGGCGCCCGGGCGCGAACAGCCAGACCGGCCGCCAGGGCGTCCCGCCGGGCCCCGCCAGTCCCGCCGCCGGCAGCGCGAGCAGCGAGGAGCAGACGGTCTGGAAGCCGCCGCGCTCGACGGTCATCGCCGCCTCGCCGCCGGGCTCGCTGCGCGCCAGGATGGCCTGCCACGCGGCCCAGTCTCCGTCCTGGTTGCCGGTCCCCCAGGGCTCGGGCGGCACGGCAGCTTCGAAGTCGGCAAGGTGGCGGGCGACGCGCGGGCTGGCGGGATCGTTGAGGTCGTAGGCGGTCAGCATCGAAAGGCCATCGGGCACGGGCTCCAGCTCGATCACCCGGGCGTCCGGCGTGCCGCGGTTGCGCAGCCAGTAGGCATCGCGGTTGTCGGCGACCACCATGTTGAAGCTGCGGTACGCCTGGGGGTTCAGCTCCGCCAGGGCCTCGGCGGCGGCCAGCGCGTCGGCGTGGTCGAGGGCCTCCAGCACCAGTTCGCCGCGGCTGCGCTTGCCGGCGGCCGGGCCGAGGGAGCCGCGGCGGTTGAGGATGGCGGCCACCACGCCGTGGTCGTTGAGGCCCAGCCAGGAGCCCCCGGCCGTGCGATCGAGGCCGGCGACCACCTCCGGCCGGTCGGGCCAGTGGCGGCCCGGCGCGGCCCAGGGCCGGTCGACCATCTCGTCACGATTGGCGGCCAGGATCACCGGCCAGGGATGCTCCGGACGGCGCAGAATTACCAGGGTACACATGGGGGACGCGGCGGCTTTCTATCGGTGAGGGTGGCGAAATCCGGGCCAAAGCGCCGCGGCAGCGACTTGAAGTAGTTTAACGCAGCCGCGAAGGGCGCTATAAAGCCTCCTGATGAACCGCCGCTGCCAGACGATGCAGCAGAGCATAACCGCCATGTGAAGGGTCGGCCAACCCCTTCGCCCTCACGGGGCACAACCGGAGGGCGGGACGCCACTCCAGGAGACCTATCGACCGATGTCGACATTCAACGAGCGCGAAAAGGCTTTCGAGGACAAGTACAAGCACGACCAGGACCTGCAGTTCCGCACCGAGGTTCGGCGCAACAAGCTGCTGGGCCGCTGGGTCGCGACGGAACTGCTCGGTCTCGAGGGCGACGCCGTGGAAGCTTATGCCAAGGACGTTGTCGCCAGCGATCTCGACGAGCCCGGTGTCGACGATGTGGTGCGCAAGGTCATGGCCGATATCCAGGCCAAGGGTGTCGACTTCTCGGAGCACCGTCTGCGCCACCGCCTGGAAGAACTGATGACCGAGGCCAAGCATCAGATCATGAGCGAGTAGGGCGCGGCACCAAGCCGACGCGGAAAGGGCCGCCCCGAGGGGCGGCCCTTTTTTGTTGCGTCTAGGCCGAGCCCGACTCGCACGCTATTGCCACATCATTGATGTCATTCCGGCACTTGCTGCCGGCATCCGTTGCCCTTGCAGCTTGCCTCGCCCGTCGGCCAATGGGTCCCGGGGCCAAGCCCCGGGACGACACCGGTGTTTCTTACTCCGCGGCTTTCGCTTGGGCATCCTTCCCGAACACCCGGGCGAAGATCGTGTCGACGTGCTTGGTGTGGTAGCTGGCGTCGAAGCAGGCGGCGAGCTTGGCCTCGTCGATCTTGCCGGCGATCTCCGGGTCGCTCTTCAGCAGCGCCAGGAAGTCGCCTTCGCCGCCCCACACCTTCATGGCGTTGCGCTGCACCAGGCGGTAGGAGTCCTCGCGGCTGATGCCGGCTTGCGTCAGCGCCAGCAGCACGCGCTGGGAATGCACCAGGCCGCCCAGCTGGTCGAGGTTCTTCTGCATGGTCTCCGGGTAGACCAGCAGCTTCTCGACGACGCCGGCCAGGCGGTTGAGGGCAAAGTCCAGGGTGACGGTGGTGTCCGGGCCGATCATGCGCTCGACAGAGGAGTGCGAGATGTCGCGCTCGTGCCACAGCGCCACGTTTTCCAGGGCGGGCACGACGGCGGCGCGCACCAGGCGGGCGAGGCCGGTGAGGTTCTCGGTCAGCACCGGGTTGCGCTTGTGCGGCATGGCCGAGGAGCCTTTCTGCCCCGGCGCGAAGTATTCCTCCGCCTCGCGCACTTCGGTGCGCTGCAGGTGGCGGATCTCGATGGCGAGGTTCTCGACCGACGACGAAATCACGCCCAGCGCGGCGAAGAAGGCCGCGTGGCGGTCGCGCGGAATGACCTGGGTGGACACCGGCTCGGCCTGCAAGCCCAGCTTTTTGGCGACGTACTCTTCCACGTAGGGGTCGATGTTGGCGAAGGTGCCGACGGCGCCGGAGATGGCGCAGGTGGCGATCTCCTCGCGCGCGACTTCAAGCCGCTTGCGGCCGCGGGCGAAGGCGGCGTAGTGGCCGGCCAGCTTCACGCCGAAGGTGGTGGGCTCGGCATGGATGCCGTGGCTGCGGCCGAGACACACGGTGTTCTTGTGCTCGAAGGCGCGCGCCTTCAGGGCGGCCAGCACGCGGTCCATGTCGGCCAGCAGGATGTCGGTGGCCTGGGTCAGCTGCACGGCGAGGCAGGTGTCCAGCACGTCGGAGGAGGTCATGCCCTGGTGGACGAAGCGGGCTTCGTCGCCGACGTGCTCGGCCAGGTTGGTCAGGAAGGCGATGACGTCGTGGTGCGTCACGCGCTCGATCTCGTCGATGCGGTCGACCTCGAAGGCGCCGCGCTCCCACACCGCCTTGGCGGCCTCCTTGGGAATGACCCCCAGCTCGGCCTGGGCGTCGCAGGCATGCGCCTCGATCTCGAACCAGATGCGGAATTTGTTCTCCGGCTCCCAGATGGCGGTCATTTCGGGGCGGCTGTAACGCGGAATCATGAGGGAAGATGTCCTGCTGCTGGAGGGGGCCCGGAAGAAATATGGGGAAGGGCCTCTTTATAGCGGCGGGGCGCGCCGGCGGCAACGCCGTCCGACCCCTCGCAATCCCACAGAACGCGCCGGAATGTGCGGCTTTCAGGCGGTCGGGGACTTGCTGCGCCGCCGGCCGGACCGGTCGCCGCAGACCTCCCAGACGCAGCCGCGCAGCCAGCGGTGGGCCAGATCCGCATCCAGGCGCGGGTGCCACAGTAGCGAGACGGTGATCTCCGGCACAGGGACCGGGAGGCGAAAGCTCGCCAGCCCGTCGCGCAGATTCCCCGTGTAGCGTTCGGGAACGCAGGCGACCAGGTCCGTGGCGTGTGCCAGGGCCAGGGCTTCCGAGAAGCTGCCGACGACCGTCATGATCTGCCGCTCCAGCCCCAGGGGGCCGAGGGCCTCGTCGATGCGGTCGGTGCCGATGTCCCGGCGTGCGACCAGGACGTGGCGGGCGGCGGCAAAGCGGGCCGGGGTGATCCTGCCTTTGCAGAGCGGGTGCCCTTTGCGCGCGACGCCGACGAAGCGGTCGCGGAACAGTGCCTGCGCGCGCACCTCCGGCCCCATGTCCTTGCCGATGACGCCGGTTTCCAGATCGATGCTGCCGTCGCGCAGGGGCGTGCTGTCCTTGTTCGGCTTCGGCACGAAGCGCAGCCGGACGCCTGGTGCTTCCGCGGCGACACGGGCGATTAGGGCCGGGCCGAAGGTCTCGACGAAGCCCTCACGGTTTCTCAGCGTGAAGGTCCGCTCAAGCCGCGTCAGATCCAATGTCTCGGCGGGGCGCAAGATGGCTTCGGCGTCCTGCACCAGCGGGCCGACGCGCGCGCGCAACTCCAGCGCCCGGGGTGTCGGGACGAGGCCGCGTCCCGCGCGCACCAGCAGAGGATCGCCGGTCGTCTCGCGCAGGCGGGCCAGGGCGCGGCTCATCGCCGAGGGGCTCAGCCGCAGCCGCCTGGCGGCGCCGGCCACGCTGCCTTCGCTCAGCAGTACGTCGAGGGTGACAAGCAGGTTCAGATCGGGGAGCGCCATCAGCTCAGCATACCATGGGCCGTCGGAAATGACATGGCGCCAAACGCACGAATTAAGTGCAATTGATGCGTCTTCCGCCATGTGTCGCAAGGGCCTAACTGTCGGGCGGCTCCCCGTTTCCCGGGGGCCCTGACAAGGCGCAAGCGAGGCGAGGCAAATCATGACCGAACAGAACGCAACAATGGAAGAGCGGGCCGCTCCCTCGGTTCGCTGGGCGCTCGCCGGCCTGGCAATGACGATGCTGCTAGCTTCGCTGGGCATCAGCATCGCCAACGTCGCGCTGCCGACGCTGGTCCAGGCTTTCGGCGCGTCGTTTCAGGCCGTGCAGTGGGTGGTGCTCGCCTATCTGCTGGCGGTGACCACGCTGATCGTCAGCGCCGGGCGCCTCGGCGACCAGTTGGGGCACCGAAGGGTGCTGCTGGCCGGCATCGCGATCTTCACCTCGGCCTCGGCCCTATGCGGCGCGGCGGCGACGCTGCCGATGCTGATCGCGGCGCGGGCGCTGCAGGGCCTCGGCGCGGCCATCCTCATGGCGCTCACGCTGGCGCTGGTGCGCGAGACCATCGCCAAGGACAAGACAGGCAGCGCCATGGGCCTGCTCGGCACCATGTCCGCCGTCGGCACCGCCCTCGGTCCGTCACTGGGCGGACTGCTTCTCGCCGGCCCCGGCTGGCGGGCGATCTTCTACGTCATGGTGCCGCTGGGACTGGTCGGCTTCCTGCTGATCTGGCGCAGCCTGCCCGCAGGGCGCCGGGTGCCGCCGGGCGACAGTGCCGGTTTCGATGCCTGGGGCACGCTGCTTCTCGGCCTCACCCTAGCGGGCTACGCGCTGTCCATGACGGTCGGGCGCGGCGACTTCGGCGGCTTGAACGCGGCGCTGCTGGCGGCGGCCGCGGCGGCCGCCGTCGTTCTCGTGCTGGTGGAGACGCGGGTCGCCTCCCCGCTGCTGCGGCCGGCGATGTTCCGCGACGCGGCGCTGAGCGCCAGCCTGGTCATGAATGCGCTGGTCGCAACCGTGATGGCGGTAACGCTGGTGGTCGGCCCGTTCTACCTGTCGCGCGCGCTGGGGCTCGATGCCGTGCACGTCGGCGCCGTTCTCTCGGTGGGGCCGGTGGTTTCCGCGTTGAGCGGCGTTCCCGCCGGCCGCATCGTCGACCACCTGGGCGCGCGGGCCATGGTCGTCGCGGGGCTGGCGCTAATGCTCGCCGGGACCGTCGCCCTGGCGGCGCTGCCGGGCCTGTTCGGTCTGGCGGGCTACATCACCGCCCTCGCGGTGCTCGCACCCGGATACCAGCTGTTCCTCGCGGCGAACAACACTGCCGTCATGGCCGACGTCGCGCAGGATCGGCGCGGTGTCCTCTCCGGCCTGCTGAACCTGGCGCGCAATCTGGGATTCGTCACCGGCGCCTCCGTCATG
This sequence comes from Pelagibius sp. 7325, assembly GCF_037652055.1. Taxonomy (NCBI): domain Bacteria; kingdom Pseudomonadati; phylum Pseudomonadota; class Alphaproteobacteria; order Rhodospirillales; family Rhodovibrionaceae; genus Pelagibius; species Pelagibius sp. 7325. The sequence goes on along the minus strand of NZ_JBBKAH010000005.1, from coordinate 152,033 downwards.
GGGGCCGTCTTCGCGGCCGCCGTGGGGGAAAGCGACATCACCGCGGCGTCGCCCGATGCCGTCGCCTTCGGCCTGCGGATCGCCTTTGCCGTCGCGGCGGGGCTGATCGCTGCCGCGCTCGCCACCGCCCTGGCCGCGCCGCTGCGCCGTGCCGTGCGGAGACCGGCGGCCGTCGCCGACTAAAGCAGCCCCAAACTCCGGAAGCTCGCGTGGCCGGCGCGGCCGATTACCAGGTGGTCGTGGATGACGATGCCCAGCTTGGTGGCGGCGCCGGCCAGCTCCTCGGTCATGGCGATGTCGGCGGCCGAGGGCTCGGCCTCGCCGCTGGGGTGGTTGTGGACAAGGATGAGGGCGGCGGCGCCCAGTTCCAGAGCGCGCTTCATCACCTCGCGGGTGTAGACCGGGGTGTGGTCGATGGTGCCCTGCTGCTGCACTTCGTCGGCGATCAGACGGTTGCGCTTGTCGAGGAACAGCAGACGGAACTGCTCGACCGGCTGGTGCGCCATGGTGAGGCGGCAATAGGCCAGCAGCTTGTCCCAGGACGAGATCACGTCGCCGGCCATGGCTTCCTCGCGGGCGAGCCGCGCGGCCGCCTCGGGGATGACCTTCAGCACGGCGATGGAGGCATCGCCCATGCCCGCCACCTTGGCGAGGGCTTCGGGCGGGGCGGTGAGCACGCGGGCGAGGGTCCCGAAGCGCTCGATGAGCGCCTTGGCCAGCGGCTTGGTGTCGCCGCGCGGCCTGGCGCCGAACAGCAGGAACTCCAGGACCTCGTAGTCGGCGAGACTCGCGCCGCCACGCTCCAGCAGCCGCTGGCGCAGGCGCTCGCGGTGGCCGTGGTAGTGCGGCTTGTCTGAACTGTTTTCCCTGCCGTCGCCGTCCAGCGGACCGCTCCCCCGTTTCCCGCTCGCCGGCGCAATTAGAGAACGCGCCGCGCGGATATTCAACCGTGAGATTGAGCGCACGATCGGACGCGCGATCGGGGAACCCGCCGAACTAGTGATTTGTTAACTATGGCAGGCGCAATAATTGATGCCGACGAAGGTCGGTCCAAGCAGGTCGATTCTGTTGATTTGTCCTCTGATGCGTCTTCGAGGGAAATGCAGATGTCCGATGTTCCTACACCCGATGCCGCCACGGATGCCGTCACGCACGGCAGCAACGTGATCGCCTTTCCGGTGCGTCCGCGGCCGGTGTCCGTCGCGCCGGTCGATCTTTTCGAGGACTGGATGAGCTGGGCCGAGTGCGAGCTGGCGATCCTCGGTTTCGATCTTTCGGCAACCAGCTACAACTGGCGCGCGGCACATCAGAAGGGCCTGCGTCCCGAGATCGCCGCGGAGCACGCGGTGCGCGGCCTGCAGGTCGGCTGAGCCGCCGTCCGGCGGACGTCCAGCCGCGCCGCCAAGATTCACGGGGTCCGGCACTGCAGAAGGCAGGCCGCACCACCAACACCACCCCCTGAGGCATCCCCGCGACCGCCGACGTGACGTTTGGCGGCGACTGTGGTTGGCCGCCTGTTCGCCGGACCTCCGCAGGTAGACAGTCTGCGTGGTTGCGACGAAAGCGCCGCGTGACGGCTCAGTCGTAAGGCGGCTGGTGCCAGCCCTTGGGGGAGAGGGTGAAGATCTCGTAGCCGGTGGCCGTGACGCCGATCGAGTGTTCGAACTGGGCCGAGAGCTTCATGTCCCGCGTGACGGCGGTCCAGCCGTCCTGAAGAATCTTCACTTCCGGGCGGCCGGCGTTGATCATCGGCTCGATGGTGAAGAACATGCCCTCGCGCAGCTTCACGCCGGTGCCGGGGCGGCCGTAGTGCAGCACGCTGGGCGCGTCGTGGAAGACCTGGCCGAGACCATGGCCGCAGAAGTCGGTCACCACCGAGAAGCGCTGCCTCTCGGCGAAGGACTGGATGGCGTGGCCGATGTCGCCCAGGGTCGCGCCCGGCTTCACCACCTCGATGCCGCGCATCATGGATTCGTAGGTCACCTCGACCAGGCGGCGCGCCTTGATCTTGGGTTCGCCGACGAAGAACATCCGGCTGGTGTCGCCGTGCCAGCCGTCGACGATGACGGTGACGTCGATGTTGATGACGTCGCCGCTCTCCAGGCGCTTGTCCTCGCTGGGAATGCCGTGGCAGACGACATGGTTCACCGAGGTGCAGATCGATTTCGGGAAACCGCGGTAGTTCAGCGGCGCGGGGATCGCGCCGGCAGCCTCGATGAAATCGTGGCAGAGCGTGTTCAGGTGCTCGGTGGTCACCCCCGGCTGCACTTCCGGGGTGATCATGTCCAGGGTCTCCGCCGCCAGGCGGCCGGCACGGCGCATGCCTTCGAACGCGGCCTCGTCGTGGATGACGTAGCCGCCCTCGGAGGGGCTGACGCGCTCGGCGGAATAAGCTTGCTTCATGGACTTCGACCCTTAGAGCAAAACGTGCATTCTATTTAAGCATTCTAGCCGGGAAATCCAGCTTTTGCACGGCTTGGCGGGGGCCGCGTCACCCAGGCTGGGACGCCAGCGGCAGGCGCGCGTCCAGGACGATGCCCTCCGGCGACAGGTTGCATTGATAGCAGAGCACTTCAACTCCCTGGCTTTGCGCGCTTTTCAGGGCCGCGGCGTAGGCCGGGTCGATGTCGCCGGCCGCCGCCACGCGGCGGCAGTCGCCGCGCTGGACCAGGAAGAACAGCACCGCGCGGGCGCCCTGGCGGGCCATGGCGGCCAGTTCGAGCAGATGCCGGGTGCCGCGGGCGGTCACCGCGTCGGGAAACTCCGCGGTGTCGCCGCCCCGCTTCAGGGTGACGCTCTTGACCTCGAGATAGCAGGGCGGGCGGCCGTCGGCTTCCAGCAGGAAGTCGACCCGGCTGTTGGTGCCGTAGCGGACCTCGCGGCGCAGCCCGGCATAGCCGGCCAGTTCCGCCACCCGCCCGGCCTCCAGCGCCTCGGCCACCAGGGCGTTGGCGCGTCCGGTGTTGATACCGACCAGCGCGCTGCCCTGCGGCGCCGGCACCTCCACCAGTTCCCAGGAGTACTTCAGCTTGCGCGCCGGATTCGTCGCCGGCGACAGCCACACCGGCGAGCCCGGAACGGCAAGGCCCAGCATGGAGCCGGGATTGGCGCAGTGCGCCACGACTTCGCGGCCCCCGTCTTCCTGGCCCCCGTCTTCCTGGCCCCCGTCTTCCTGGCCCCCGTCTTCCTGGCCCGCGTCTTCTTGGCCCTCTTCGAGCACGATGTCGGCGAGAAAGCGCTTGTAGCGGCGCAGCAGGCGCCCGCGGATCAGGGGATCTGGAAACTGCATCGGTGCGGCATAACTCTCGAAGCGAAGATGTTTCTTGAAGCCGACGAGGGCGGGAACGCCCGGTGGCATTGCGGTGTTGGCAGCAACTGGCGGGAAGCGATTGAGGACCCCTACCCAGGCTTGCAACTTGACGTCGGGAAAGCCACTCTACAATGACTTAACCGCTTTTCGGCAATCGCCGTCCCGCCGCCAGTAGTTGGCGCCTGCCACAGCCGCCTGCCCAGGATTCGCCTCATGTCCGTGCTTTCCACTGCCCATACCGCCTTGGCGTTTCCGGTGTTCAGGCGCATGGCGCTCGCCGCGGGCCTGCTGCTGGTGGCCGCCTGCGCATCGCAGTCCGGCGGCCCGGCGCGCGGGCTCGATTCCGGGACGGCGCTGCCGCCGCCCGCCGCCGGTGAAAATGCCGCCGGTGAAAATGCTGGCGGCAGCGGTGCCCTGCCGGTGGTGCCCGCCGCCCCGCTGCCGGCGCCGTCGAGCACCAGCCAGCCGCCGGCGAACGGCGGCGAACCGGTCGTGGTCAAGGGGCCCGACGGCACCGAGTGGACGGCGTCCACCAACAAGGACAGCGAGACCTACCAGGCCGACATCGAGGACTGCTATCGCTACGCCGCCGCGCAGACGCGCCGCGATGCCCAGTTCATCGACGACCGCAACGCCGGCATCGATACCCTGACGAACCAGTCGCCCTATTCGGGCCTGCGCCAGCGGGTCGACGAGTACGATCTGCGCAATCGCCGGACGTCTTTAATGTCGTCCTGCATGGAGTCGAAGGGTTACGCGCGGGCCGACACGGTCTTGCCGCGCCTCGAGTTCTGAGGGAGAGGCCTTAAGGCATGGCTGCAACAGCGGAGCCGCGGGCGAAGCCGGAATCGCCGGTGACGGCCTGCCTCCTGATCATCGGCAACGAGATCCTCTCGGGCCGCACCCAGGACAAGAACCTCGCCTTCATCGGCCAGGGCCTCAACGAACTCGGCATCCGGCTGATGGAAGTGCGGGTGATCCCCGACGTCGAGGCGACCGTCGTCGCCACCCTGGGCGAGGTGCGCCGCCGCTTCGATTATGTCTTCACCACCGGCGGAATCGGCCCCACCCATGACGACATCACGGCGGACTGCGTGGCCAAGGCCTTCGGTCGGCAGCTGATCATCAATCCCGAAGCGCGGGCCATCCTCGAAGCCCACTACCCGCCCGGCCAACTGACCGAGGCGCGGCTGCGCATGGCGCGCACGCCCGAGGGCGCCGTGCTGATCGAGAACCCGGTCAGCAGGGCGCCGGGCTTCCAGGTCGAGAACGTCTTCGTCATGGCCGGCATTCCCAACATCATGCAGGCCATGTTCGCCAGTGTGAAACACCGCCTGGTCGGCGGTCAGCCGCTGCGCTCGCGCACTCTCGTCGTGGAGATGGGCGAAAGCTTCGTGGCCGAGGGGCTTGCCGGCCTGCAGGCGCATTACCCCGATGTGGAGATCGGCAGCTATCCCTTCACGCGCGACGGCGTTTTCGGCACCCGGCTGGTGCTGCGCGCGACCGAGGACGCGGTGCTGGATGCGGCGGCGGCGGATCTCGATACGTTGATCGCCGCGCTCGGCGCCAAGAGTGCATGGGAAACCGGACCGGCGCCTGCGCCTGCAGAGACGGCATGAGAGGAGACGCAAGGCCGTGAATGACGAGGTGCCACCGACAGATCTGCTGCCGCTGCTGTTCACCACGGCGCTGGTGGTCTACGTGCTGGTGATGGGCAACATCGACCTCGCCCGCACGGTCATCCGGGTCGGCGCCCTGTTGTCGGCCAGCTTCTGCCTGTTTGTCTGGGGTGCGGCGGCGCTGTCCTATGCCGAGTGGGGCGGACCGGTGATCGAGGAGTTCTATGCGACCCAGTTCATCGCGCAGCGTCTCGGGGCGCCGGCGACCGGCTGGCTGCTGCTCGCGCTGGGGGTGGCCCCCGTGGTCGTCGCGCTGCGCGAAGTGCGGCGGCTGAAGACCGCGCGGTGAGGTGCTGCGATGACGGGAAAACCTGACGGCGCCGTCGACCTGGTGATCCAGCCGCGGACCCGCGACATCGGCGACTTCGCCGTGCGCCGCGTGCTGCCCTACGCCAAGCGGCGCATGGTCGGTCCTTTCGTCTTTCTCGACGAGTTCGGCCCGGTCGACATGGCGGCGGGCCACGGCATCGACGTGCGCCCACATCCGCACATCGGGCTCTCCACGCTGACCTATCTCTTCAAGGGCGAGATCCTGCACCGCGACAGCCTGGGCAGCCTGCAGGCGATCCGGCCCGGCGCGGCAAACTGGATGACCGCCGGGCGCGGCATCGTTCATTCGGAGCGCAGCGGCGAGGTGGAGCGCGCGCGCGACAAACGCCTGCACGGTATGCAGTCCTGGGTTGCCCTGCCGCTCGACGAAGAGGAGCGGACGCCGAGCTTCACCCATCATGGCGAGGACACGCTGCCGGTGATCGAGCGCGACGGCGCCTGGCTGCGCCTCGTCGCCGGTCGGGCCTACGGCGAGTCCGCGCCGGTCGAGGTGTTCTCCGACCTCTTCTACATCCACGCCGAGCTGCCGGCGGGCGCCGCGCTTGCGCTGCCCGAAGAGCATCCCGAGCGCGCGGTTTACATTGTCGAGGGCGGACTCTCGATCGGCGGCGAGACCTATGGCCCGGCCACCATGGTGGTGCTGCGGCCCGGCCCGGCCGTCCTCGCGGCGACGGCGGCGAGCCGCCTCATGTTGCTGGGCGGCGCGCCGCTGGAGGGAAGCCGCCACATCTGGTGGAACTTCGTCTCCTCCTCGCCGGAGCGCATCGCGCAGGCCAAGGCGGACTGGAAGGACGGACGCTTTCCCGCGGTGCCGGGCGACAGCGACTTCATCCCGCTGCCCGAAGAGTGAACGGCCCCGGCCCGACACGTCATTTTCGTCCCCGGACCCAAGTCCCCGAACGGATGGCTATACGCCGAGCGCGCCACCCGGCGGCCGGGTCGCCAGGATGGCGACCACGTCGGTCTCTTCGGCGAAGTGCGGCGCGCCGGGCAGCGCGGCGAGACAGGCGCGCAACCCCGCCTCGAAGTCGCCGATGCCGTCGCCGAGCAGCGCCGCATTGCCCGAGGAGGTCGAGAACACATAGCCGACGATATCGTCGATCGACCAGTGCCGGGCGACCGGATAGGCGAGGGTGGCGATGCGGTGGAAGGCCGATTGGCGCAGCACCTCCTCGTGGCTGCGCCCGCTGCGGCGCTTGCTGTTGAGGGCATCGGCGGGGCTCGCGCCGCCGTGCCAGTCCCTGACGTAGGCACGCGCCGCCTCACGCCAGGCGACGCCGTTCGGACGATCCTCGCCGATGATGACGACGCTGCCCGTGGCATCGATCACGCGGTCGAGAAACGCCAGCACCGCCTCGCGCTGCATCCAGTGGAAGCTGCGCCCCAACGTCGCGCAACAGAATGCCGGCGCTTCCATCGGCCATTGCGCGGCGAGGTCCTCGCTGGTGGTCTCGAGCCAGCGGATGTTGTCCGCGCAGGCCAGGTCCTGCGCGGCCTTGCGGCCCGCGGCGAGCATCTCCGGCTGCGGATCGACGGCGGTGACCTGCGCGCCCAGGGCGGCCAGGGGCACGGCGAGAAAGCCGGGCCCGCAGCCGAGATCCAGCACGCGCTTGCCGCGGTTCAGATGGCAGCGCTCCACCAGGTCGGCGAAGAGCGCGTCGGGATAGCGCGGCCGGTAGCGCAGGTAATAGGGCGCCGCCCCGGCGAACAGCGAGGCCGGATCGGGAGGTTGGCGGTCAGCGGCGGGCTGACCGGGACCGGATGGCGGCGTAGCGGACATGATGCCCCCTGCATAGCACGGCGGGCGTGTCGCGGTGATGACAGAGCCGGCCCCGCCTCCCGAAAAAGCAGGCGGGGCGCGCTTGCTGCCGGCCTACTGGACGGCCTACTGGACCGCGGAATCGCGCCGGATCTGGTCGACGCGGATGTCGTACTCTTCCCGGCTCATGCGGCCTTCCTTGTAGGCCTCTTCGACGCGGTCGCGCTCGTTGTCGAGATGGACCTCATAGCCCGTGGCGGTACCGCCGGCGCCCACGGCGCCACCCACCAGGGCCGCGCAGCCGCTGACCATGAACATCGAGCCCAGCAGCACCGCGGCTGCCGCGAATTTACGCATGATTCTATCCTCTTTCAGGTATTCCCGCGGCATCAACGCAGAGATCGCGCGCCGGTTCCCCCAAATCGCGCCCCGGTTCCGCCGCAGGCGCCCTCCACCCTGGTGCCAGCCGCCCCTGGTGCCCGCTGCCGGACTCGAACCGGCACGGCCTTGCGGCCTCGGGATTTTAAGTCCCGTATGTCTACCAATTCCATCAAGCGGGCCGGGGCCTTCGGGAGGGCCGCCGGGGCGGTAGGGCCTTCCTTGTGCCCCAGGGGGCTGCCGGAGACAAGGGCGGCCAGGGGGGGCGGCCAGGGGCGCGCTGCCCTATCCGCCCCGGGACGCGGCCCGCCGCATCCAATGCCGGCACCCGAAGCTGGCACCCGAAGCTGGCCCCGCCGGGCCGCTTCTTCTATGAAGGGAGGCAACGGTCGAGGGAGAACGATCCATGGCGGGACGGCTCGCAGGCAAGGTGGCGATGGTGGTCGGGGCCGGCTCCTCGGGGCCCGGCTGGGGCAACGGCAAGGCCACGGCCGTGCTCTTCGCCCGCGAAGGCGCCCGGCTGTTTTGCGTCGACATCAATCTCGAAGCGGCGGAGGAAACGGTCGACCTCATCCGCGGCGAGGGCGGCGAGGCCGAATCCTGCCGCGCCGATGTCTCCAAGGCGGCGGAGGTCGAGGCCATGGTGGCGCGCTGCCTTGAGACCTACGGCCGCATCGACGTGCTGGACAACAACGTCGGCATCCTGCAGGTCGGCGGGCCGGTGGAAACCGACGAGGCGAACTGGGACCGCGTCCTCGACGTGAATCTCAAGTCGATGTTCCTGACCTGCAAGCACGTGCTGCCGGTGATGGAGCGCCAGGGGGGCGGCGCCATCGTGAACATCGCCTCGATCGCCGGGATCCGCGACACCGGCGTGCCCTATATCTCCTATTCCACCAGCAAGGGCGCGGTGCTGCCCTTCACCCGCTCGGTGGCGCTGCAGTACGCGAAGAAGGGCATCCGCGCCAACGCCATCGTTCCGGGCCTGCTGAACACGCCGATGATCGTCGAGCCGCTGAAGGATGCCTATGCCGAGGGCGACATCGAGCAGATGATCCGCCTGCGCGACGCCCAGTGCCCGACTGGCAAGATGGGCGACGCCTGGGACGTCGCCTACGCGGCGCTGTTCCTCGCCTCCGACGAGGCCAAGTACATCACCGGCACCGAGCTGCTGGTCGACGGCGGCATCACGGCGAAGTTTTCTTAGTACCTGACACTTCGACCATCTCTACAGGCACACACCGCTGTCGCCCCGGGGCTTGACCCCGGGGCCCATTGGCTGCAGTTGCGGTGAAGATTTCAACAGCTGTGTTCGGTGAAACGGCGAGGGCAATGGGTCCCGGCATCAAGTGCCGGGACGACAGTTATGCATAAAGCGAGAGCGTATCACTGCGCCGTCGTGCCGCCCTCCGTCTTCTTGCGGCGCCGGAACGCCGTGAGGTTCAGGATCTCCACCATCAGCGAGAAGGCGATGGCGAAGTAGAGGTAGCCGCGCGGCACGTGGAAGTGCAGGGCATCGGCCACCAGGGCGACGCCGATGAGCAGCAGGAAGGCGAGCGCCAGCATCTTGGTGGTCGGGTGGCGGCGGATGAAGTTGCTGATTGGCGTCGCCGCGAACATCATCACCGCGATGGCGATGACGACGGCGGTGATCATGATCGGCAGGTTGTCGGTCATGCCGACGGCGGTGATCACGGAATCGAGCGAGAACACCAGGTCGATGGCGAGGATCTGGACGATGGCGGAAGCGAAGGAGGTCGCCTTGCTCGCGTGCTCCTTGCCGTGATCGCCTTCGACGGTGCCGTGGATCTCCGAGGTCGCCTTGGCCAGCAGGAACAGGCCGCCGGCCAGCAGGATGAGGTCGCGCCAGGAGACCGCCAGGTCGAAGACCTCGAACAGGGGCGCGGTGAGCTTGGTCAGCCACACCAGTCCCGCCAGCAGCACGATGCGCCCGACCAGCGCCAGGCCGAGGCCGAGGCGCTGGGCCAGGATGCGGCGGTTCTCGGCCACCCTGTCGGTGATGATCGACAGGAAGATGATATTGTCGATGCCCAGCACGATCTCCAGGAAGGTCAGGGTCAGCAGGCTGGCCCAGATGGCGGGGTCGGAAATCCATTCGAGCATCGTCGGTCGCTCCAGCGTTCTTGGCCGGCCAGCGGTCTTGGCCGGGTGGATGGTATCAGTGGCGGACTTGGGATAACAGTCTGCCCGGCGTAGGGTTGCACGCCGCCGTATCGCTTCTTTTCGCAACGAGGCCGGGGAAACGTGATGGATGAAAAGCAGAAGGAAGACTGGAGCTTCGTCAGCGTGTTCGACGGTGCCGGCGGCGCGCGGCGGGAATCGGCCGGCCGGCAGGACTTCCCGCCCGATGCGATCCTCTGGGCGCACTTGCAGCGCGACTCCGCTTCGGCCCAGCGCTGGCTGGCGCGCGAGCGCGGGGTGCCGCCCCTGGTGCGCCAGGCGCTGACTGCCGAGGAAACCCGGCCGCGCTGCACGCCCCTGGAGGGCGGCCTGCTGCTCATCCTGCGCGGGGTCAATCTCAATCCCGACTCCGATCCGGAGGACATGGTCTCCATCCGGGTCTGGACCGACGGCAGGCGCATCCTGACGGTCTGGCTGCGACGGCTGCTGGCGGTCAGGGATATCGACGAGATGCTGGAGCAAGGACGCGGCCCCAAGGGCGTCGGCGAATTCCTCACCCTGCTGTGCGAGCGGCTTGCCTCGTGGATGGAGCCGGTGATCGCCGAGATCGACGACCGCATCGACGCGCTGGAGGACGAGGTGCTGGAGAACTACCAGCCGGAACTGCGTGAGCGGCTCGCCACGGTGCGCCGCCAGGCCATCGTGCTGCGCCGCTACTTCGCGCCGCAGCGCGAGGCCCTGCTGCGCCTCGCCAGCGACCAGGACATCACTCCCTGGCTGGAAACCCGCGAACGCCTGCTGCTGCGCGAGACCGCCGACCGCATCACCCGCTACGTCGAGGACCTGGATGCCGGACGCGAGCGCGCCAGCGTCGTCCACGACCAGCTCGCCAACCACCTCTCCGACGAACTGAACCGCGGCATGTACACGCTGTCGGTGATCGCCGCGATCTTCCTGCCGCTCGGTTTCCTGACCGGGCTGCTCGGCATCAACGTCGGCGGACTGCCCGGCGTCGACACGCCCTGGGCCTTCGCCGCGGTCTGCGGCATTCTTGCGCTGCTCGCAGGCCTGGAGATCTGGCTGCTGCGGCATTTGAAGTGGATTTGAGGAGACAGCGGAGTGTCCCGGCATACGCGCCAGGAAGAACCGCTAGTCCTCGCCAGGCGCCGGTGCGGGGGCCGGGGGCTGGCGGCGGCCGACGATCCCGGCCGGCAGCAGGCGGAAGAGCAGCGGCGTACACACCACGATGAAGAAGATGCGCACGATGTGGTGCGTCGCCACCAGCGCCGCGTCGATCGACAGTGCCAGCGCGATGAGGCTCATCTCGGCGACGCCGCCCGGGGCGAAGGCGAGGAAGAGGCCGATGGTCGGCAGGCCGGTCAGCGGGTGCAGGGCGACGGCGAAGAGAAGGCCGCCGGCGACCAGGATGACGGTGCTGCCGAAGGAGGCGAGGATGGTGTGGCCGACCAGCTTCATGCTGACGCCGGCGAAGCGGCAGCCGATTGTGGTGCCGACCACCACCTGGGCCGCGGCCACCAGTTCCGTCGGCGGCTTGGCCGAGGTCAGGCCGCCCAGGTGAAAGGCGGCCGAGAACAGCATCGGGCCGAGCACGGCGGCGGCCGGCAGGCGGGCGAGGCGCGCCAGAATGTAGCCGGCGACGCCGCAGAACGTCAGCACGAGAATGTCGAAGGCGTTGGAGTCGGCGAGCGGGATGCCGCCGGCCGGGCGCGGCCCCGGCGTGTAGCCGAAGATGACCTGCATGAGGAAGGGCAGCGCCAGCACCACCAGCAGAATCCGCGACGTGTGGGTCAGCGAGATGATGCGCTCGTCGCCGCCGGCCTGGGTGCCGGCCAGCACCATCTCCGAGAGGCCGCCGGGCGCGGCGGAGAAGTAGGCGGTGATCGGATCATAGCCGGCGACCCTGCGCAGGAAGACGGCGACCAGCGCGGTCGCCGAGACGGTGTAGACGGCGAGGCCGGCGAGGGAGATCGCCCAGTCGCCGATGCGGTCCAGGATCTCCGGCGCAAAGCCGCTGCCCAGCATGACGCCGAGGACGCCCAGCATGGCGAGGCGAAAGGACACCGGCAGGGCGACCGGCAGGCCGCTCATGGCGGCGACGGTGGTGGCGCTCATGGCGCCCAGCATCCAGGCCAGCGGCACGTTCAGTTCGTGGGCGAGCCAGCCGCCCACCGAGCCGATGACGAGCGCCAGGGCGATCTTGTGCAGCGCCGGACGGGGGGCTTTGGGTTTCTTCGCCATCACGCCACCGCCGTGGCAGCGGGGAGCAGGCCGAGCGCGCGGAGGTCGCCGGAGAGCTGTTCCGCCGAGATGAACTGCAGTGCCTGCCAGCCGGCGGCGCGCGCCGCCTCGGTATTGTCGCGGCGGTCGTCGATGAAGAGCGTGCGTGCCGGGGCGAGGGCAAAGCGTTCGGTCAGCAGGTCGTAGATGCGCCGGTCCGGTTTCTTCAGACCTTCGGCGCCGGAGATCACCATGCCGGAGAAGCGCTGGAAGAAATCGAAACGGCGCTGCGCGAGCGGGAATGTTTCTGCCGAGAAGTTGGACAGCACGTACAGCGGCACGTTTTCGGCATGCAGCCGCTCGACCAGCGCAACGGTGTCATCGAGCGCACCGGCCATCATCTCGTCAAATCGCGCGTAGTAGCTTTCGATCAGGGCCCGGCTGTCGGGATGGCGCGCGCAGAGATCTGCCGTGATCGCGGCCGTCGAATGGCCGGCATCAGCCTGCTCGTTCCAGTCCTGGGTGCAGACCTCCGCGAGGAAGCGCTCCATCTCCCCGGCATCGTCGATGAGCTTGCGATAAAGGTGGCGCGGGTTCCAGTCGATCAGCACGCCGCCGACATCGAAGACCACGGCCTCTATGGGCGCCTCGACCGGCGGGGTGTCCGGGCCGTGCACGCGCCGCTCAACCACGCAGGCGTTCCTCCAGGCGGTCCATGAAGCGCTCACAGAGGGCGACCTGTTCCAGGGCCACGAACTCGTCGGGCTTGTGCGCCTGGTCGATGGAGCCGGGGCCGCAGACCACCGTCGGGATGCCGCTGTGGTCGAACAGGCCCGCCTCGGTGCCGAAGGCGACCTTGCCGGTGGCGTTGCCGCCGGAAAGCGTCTTGGCCAGCTCGACGATCTCCGCCCCGGGGTCCATGTCGAGACCGGGGAAGGCGGAGATCTGCTCCCAGGTGAAGCCGGTCGCCGGGTCGACCGCCTGCATCGCCGGCAGCAGTTCCTTTTCGGCGTAGGCCTGCACCTCGGCCAGCAGCGCCTCGGGATCGTCCTGCGGCAGGTAGCGGAACTCGAACTCGAAGCGGCAGTGGCCGGGCACGATGTTCAGCTGCGTGCCGCCCTGGATGGTGCCGGTGTGTACCGTGGTGTAGGGCACGTCGAAGTCGCTGTCGAAGGGTCCTTCGGCAGCCTTGCGCGCGGCCATGTCGGCGAGGTAGCCGATGACCCTTGCCGCGACGTTCACCGCATTCACGCCGTAGGGCGCCAGCGAGGAGTGCGCTTCCTTGCCGCGCACCTGGCAGCTGACCGACTTCTTGCCCTTATGGCCGATGATGACCTTCATGTCCGTCGGCTCACCGACCACGCACATGGCCGGGCGGATCGGCTGGCTGGCGAGGAAGTCGAGCAGGCTCGGCACGCCCTTGCAGCCGACCTCTTCATCGTAGGAGAAGCAGAGATGAACCGGCGTGGCGAGGCCGCTCGCCAAAAAGCGCGGCGCGTGCGCGAGAGCGACGGCGACGAAGGACTTCATGTCGCAGGTGCCGCGGCCATACAGGCGGCCGTCGTGTTCGCTGACCAGCCAGGGATCGCGCGTCCAGTCCTGGTTGTCGATCGGCACCACATCGGTGTGGCCCGAGAGCGCGATGCCCGGCCGGTCGGTCGGGCCCAGGGTGGCATAGAGGTTGGCCTTACGCCCGTCGGCATCATGCACCAGCTGGGCGGTGACGCCGAGCCCGGCGAGGTAGTCGCGGACGTAGTGGATCAGCTCGAGATTGGAATTGCGGCTGGTGGTGTCAAAGGCGATCAGCCGGTCGATCATGGCACGGGTTTCGGGCCTGATGGCCGGGCGATCGGCGTTCAGGGGTGCGGACACGCGATGGGATACTCCAGGCGTTTGGCTGTGTTGAGGCAGAGGGGAACTCTTGGATACCAGTTAGATACCAGAGCCGGCCCTAGGATGACAGAGGCACGCGCTCGGCGCCAGTCCTCTCCGCCTCCTCCAGCAGCCATTCGCGGAACAGGCGCACCCGGCGCCGCTCGGCTACCGCGGGGGGAGAGACCAGGTAGTAGGAGAACTTTGAGGGAACCACCGGCCCGAAGGGCATGACGACGCGGCCGCCCTCCAGGTCGGCGGCGGCCAGCCAGCGGTGGCCCAGGGCGACGCCCTGGCCGGCGGCCGCGGCCTCGATCACCATGGAGGAATCGCTGAAGCCCGGGCCGCGATTCCAGTCGACCCCCTCGATGCCGGCGGCCTGCAGCCAGGAGCGCCAGTCCGGGCTCTCGTCCTGCCGCGATACCTCGTCGTGCAGGAGGGTGTGGTGCTTCAGGTTATCCGGCGTCTTCAGCGGGTGCGGCCCCTCCAGCAGCTTGGGGCTGCATACCGGAAAGACCTCGTCATACAGCAGCAGATCCGTGCGCAAGCCGGGATAGTCGCCGCGGCCATAGCGGATGCCCAGCTCGAAGGTGCCCTCGGCGAAGTCGATCAGCGCGCCGTTGGCCGAGATCATGACGTCGATCTCGGGGTGGCGGTCGCGGAAGCGCGACATGCGCGGCAGCAGCCACTTGGCGGCGAAGGAGGGAATGACGCTGATGTGCAGCGGTCCGCTCGGTCGGTCCTGGCCGAGGCGTGCCGTCCCGGCGGCGATGGCGTCGAAAGCGTCGCGCAGCACGGGCAGGTACAGCTGGCCGGCCTCGGTGAGCACCAGGCGCCGGTTGAGGCGGCGGAAGAGGGAAAGGCCGAGGTGCTCCTCGAGGGTCTTCACCTGGTGGCTGATCGCCGCCTGGGTGACGAAGAGCTCCTCGGCCGCCTTGGTGAAGGAGAGATGGCGGGCGGCGGCCTCGAAGGCCCTCAAGGCATTGAGCGGGGGCAGTTTGCGGGCCATCGGGGGACCTCTTCGCGGGGCGGTTTCGGATCAGAATTCCTTATCCGAAACATGAGATATCATCGTTTGTTGGTCGCGGCAAACGGCAATATCTTCCTGAGTAACACAGCAATTTGGCCAGAAAACCTTGGCCGCGCCGCCCTGCCTTGGGCTGGCGTCACATAAGGTTCACTAAGGGAATACGACGATGCAACAGGCTGCCACCCGCCGGACCCTGCCGCTCACCACCGGCTCCGCCGGTCTGCTGCGGACCCCCGTCGCGCTGCTGGCCCGTCTCGCCGCCTGGCAGCGCCAGGCCGAGGAGCGCGCGCATCTGCTGCGCCTCAGCGACCGGGAACTGCACGATCTCGGCATCAGCCGGGGCGAGGCCGAGGACATGGCCCGCAAGGCCTTTTGGAACCGCTGAGCCCGGGGCGATACCTCAGAGTCGGCCTCAGCACCTCTTTTGAGATTTTGAGAACCTTCCCTGTGGGGCCGCCAGCGGCCTCCAGGCACCTGACCGGCACCGCGTCTCTCCCCCAGAGCGCGGTGCCGCTTTTTTGCGCGCTGCCCGTGACGCTTTTCTCCTGCCGGGCGTGAGGCAATACTCCTGCGGTGTCGACCCCTCAGGATTCTCACCGAAATGAACCTTCAGCCGCCGCCGGGCGTGTCGTTGAGCGAAGCCGCCGATTTCCTGGCGAAGTATCCGCAAGCCGAAGCGATCGATGTGGTCCTGACGGACTGCCATGGCATCGGCCGCGGCAAGACGATCCGGCGCCACGAATTGGAATCGCTTTATCTCACCGGCCGCGCGATGCCCGCCTCGCTGTTCGGGCAGGACGTCGCCGGGGATGACGTCGAGGCGAGCGGACTGGTGCTGAACGACGGCGGCAGCGACAAGCGCTGCTGGCCCGTGGCAGGCTCCCTCGGCTTCCAGCCCCACGCCGGGCGCGGACAGGTGCTGGTCAGCATGTACGAGGCCGACGGGACGCCCTTCGACGCCGAGCCGCGTCACGCGCTGCTGCGCCAGATCGCGCGGGCGCGCGCGGCGGGCTTCGATCCCATGGGGGCTTTCGAGCTGGAGTTCTATCTGGTCGACCGCGAGCGCGATGCGGCGGGCCGTTATCAGCCCGCCCGCTATGCCCTGACCGGGCGGCGTCCGCTGGCCCACAACACCATGTCGGTCGACGAGCTGGACGAGATGTCGCCTTTCTTCGATGCCGTCTACGAGGGCGCGCGCCACCTCGACCTGCCGCTGGAGTCGGTGATTTCCGAGTATGCCGTCGGCCAGTATGAGCTGACGATCCGCTACCGCGATTTCGCCCGGGCCGCCGACGACGTTATCGTCGGCAAGCGCCTCATCCGCTCGGTGGCGCGGCGCTTCGGCATGGAGGCCTGCTTCATGGCCAAGCCCTTTGGACGGCAGGCGGGCAACGGCATGCACCTGCATCTCTCCCTCGCGGACGACGCGGGCGGCAACCTCTTCGCCGACGGCGCCGACGGCAAGCTGAGCCCGCTGATGCTGCATGCGATCGCCGGCGTGCGCGACACGCTGGGCGACACCATGCTGGTGCTGGCACCCTTCATGAACTCCTGGCGCCGCTTCGCCTCCACGGTCTACTCGCCCGCCAACGACGCCTGGGGGCTGGACAACCGCACCACCGCCATCCGCGTGCCGGAGACGGCAGGAAAGGCGCGGCATTTCGAACACAGGGTCGCCGGCGTCGATGCGAACCCTTATCTGGTCGCCGCGGTGACCCTGGCCGGTGCCCTCGGCGGTATCGCGGCCAAGGCGGATCCCGGCCCGCCCAACGACGGCAGGCTGGCGGGCAACAATCTCGGCGGCCGGCTGCCGCGCAGCTGGCTCGACGCCATCGAGACGTTCGAGCGCTCCGCCTTCGCCAAGGAGGCTTTGGGTGCCCGGCTGCATCGCGGTTTCACCGCCGTGAAGCATGCCGAATGGGAACGCCTCGCGCACGAGGTCTCGGACAGCGAGTGGTCGTTGTACGGCTTCGTCGTGTGACTTCCCCGCACGCTGCCGATTCTCCCAAGTTGCGCAGAGATAGTATTCGTAGGCGGACCTTTCGCGCTGCGTAGAATTCGATTCCGAAAAATCGACGGCAAGCAGGATCCTTTAAAGAAGAATCGCCAGCGTGCCACCCGATAATCCGTGGCATCGTTTATAGACTTCTTCGCGCTGCCCGGGTCATCCTTTACCCTAATTTTTCGCACTTCGCTGCGGTTCTTTCTGCAGCGCCGGTTGCGTGCGCCTCTACTGCGCCGTGACTGAGAAAAAGTCCCATTCCCGGACGAGACTTCGGGAAGGAACCACGAACAGACAGGGAGAGCGTAAGGTGATCAAAAGATTCGCGACTATGACGGCCGCTGCCGCGGTGCTCGTTGGCTTTACCGGCACGGCCTCGGCCGACACCTGGAAGTACGCCATCGAGGAGGCCCTGCATGAGGTGCAGGGCGTCTATGCCACCAAGTTCAAGGAGTACATCGAGGCGAACTCCGACCACGAGGTGGAGATCTATCCCTTCGGCACGCTGGGCGAGTCGGCGGACACGACCGAGCTGGCGCAGCTCGGTGCCATCCAGTTCGTCGATGCCTCGCCGGGCTTCACCGGCAGCCTCATTCCCGAGCTTCAGGTCTTCCTGCTGCCCTACGTGCTGCCTGAGGACCCCAAGGTGCTGGCCGATTTCTACGAGACATCGGACACCATCAACGAGAAGCTCGCCTCGATGTACGAGGAAAAGAGCCTGAAGCTCATCGACATGTTCCCGGAAGGCGAGGTGGTGATGACCACCAAGGAGCCGGTGGAAAGCCCGGCCGACCTTGAGGGCGTGAAGTTCCGCGTCATGACCACGCCGCTGCTGGTCGAGACCTACGATGCCTTCGGCGCGACACCGACGCCGCTGCCGTGGGGCGAGGTCTTCGGCTCGCTGCAGCTCAACATGATCCAAGGCCAGGAAAACCCGATGTTCTTCGTCGAGTCGACGAACATGTACGAGGTGACCGACTACATCACCTATACCGGCCACAACAACTTCACCACGGCGGTGGCGGCGAACCTCGGCTTCTACGAGGGCCTCTCGGACGAGGACAAGAAGCTGGTGCAGGAAGCGGCCGATGTCGCTTACGACCACATCATCGAGTATCAGGAGGGCCTGCAGCAGGAAGCCGAGCAGAAGATCCTGGAGGCCAAGCCGTCGATGACGGTTACGGTGCTGACCGATGAGCAGCGCGCGCCCTTCCGCGAGGCCGCCGAGCGGGTGCAGGAGAAGTTCGTCGACATGACCGGCGACAGCGGCAAGGAAGTCCTCGAGGGTTTCATCGCGGACATCAAAGAGTCCCAGAAGCGCGTCAACTAAGCGGTCGACAAGGGGCGGCCCGCCGCGGCGGGCCGCCCTTCTTCTATCGGTATCATTTCCGGGTGGGGGCGGCCGCAGCATGACCGATCAGGATTCACCGGCGGGCACGACCCGACCGAGGGCGGACAGCAAGCCGCCGCAGTTCTCCGGCGTGCTGAAGCCGCTGGCTTTCATCGATGAGGTCATCGCCCGCTTCGAGGCGGTCGTGCTGGCCATCGGCGTGCTGATCATGGCGACGGTATCCGTCGCCAACGTGATCGGTCGTTTCATCTTCGGCGAATCGCTGTTCTTCACCGAGGAACTGAACCAGTTCCTCATCGTGCTGATCACCTTCGTCGGCCTCGGCTATGCCGCGCGCAAGGGCCGCCATATCCGCATGTCGGCGATCTACGACAGCCTGCCGGACATCTGGCGCAAAGTTCTGATGGTGGCGATCGCGCTGATCACCGCGGCGGCCATGTTCGTGCTCGCCTACTACGCCTACGTCTACGTCGACAAGGTGGCGGCGACCGGGCGGATCGCGCCCTCGCTGCGCGTGCCGGTCTACCTGACCTTCCTGTGGGTTCCGGTCGGCTTCGTCATCACCGGTATCCAGTATCTGCTGACCGCGGTGGTCAATCTGCTGCGCCGCGACGTCTACCTCTCGGTGGCGGTTGTCGACTCCTTCGACGACAGCGAAGTTCAGGTATAGCGCCATGGCTGAAGCGATGCTCCTCACCATGGTCGTGCTGCTGCTGCTCGGCTTCCCGATGATGATCCCGCTGATCGCGGGCTGCTTCGTCGCCTTTTTCCTCTTCATGCCGGTGCCGCCGGAGATCATGGTCCAGCAGATGCTGGGCGGCATCCGGCCGGCAGCACTGATCGCGGTACCGATGTTCATCTTTGCCGCCGACATCATCACCAAGGGCCATTCGGCCGACCGCCTGATCGACCTGGTAATGCGCTTTTTCGGCCACATGCGTGGCGGCCTCGGCGTTACCGCGGCGGCGAGCTGCACCCTCTTCGGCGCCGTCTCCGGCTCGACCCAGGCCACGGTGGTGGCGATCGGCGGTCCCTTGCGTCCGCGCATGCTCGAGGCCGGCTACAAGGACAGCTTCGTGCTGGCACTGATCGTCAACGCCTCCGACATCGCCATGCTGATCCCGCCGTCGATCGCCATGATCATCTACGGCGTCATCTCCGGCACCTCGATCTCGGAGCTGTTCATCGCCGGCGTCGGCCCGGGCCTGCTGATCCTGGTGCTCTTCGCCGGCTACTGCGTGATCTATGCCATCCGCAACGACATACCGGTGCTGCCCAAGGCAAGTTGGGGCGAGCGGCTGACCGCGATGAAAGAAGCCGTCTGGCCGCTCGGCTTTCCGGTCATCGTGGTCGGCGGCATCTATGGCGGCATCTTCAGCCCGACCGAGGCAGCCTCGGTCTGTGTCGCCTATGCCTTCCTGTTGGAGTTCGTGATTTTCCGCTCGCTGAAGCTGAGGGAGATCTACGACATCGCAAAGTCGACCGGCCTGATCACCGCCGTGGTCTTCATTTTGGTCGCCGCCGGCGCCGCGTTTTCCTGGGTGATCTCCTTCAATCAGATCCCGCAGGCGATTCTGGGCGGCATCGGCCTGGATCAGGCGGGCCCCATCGGTGTGCTGATCGCCATCTCCATCGCCTTCTTCATCGGCTGCATGTTTGTCGACCCGATCGTCGTCATTCTGGTGCTGGTGCCGATTTTCACGCCGATCATCGACGGTGCCGGCATCGATCCGGTGCTGGTCGGCGTCATCATCACCCTGCAGGTGGCGATCGGATCGGCAACGCCGCCCTTCGGCTGCGACATCTTCACCGCCATCGCGATCTTCAAACGGCCCTACATGGACGTGGTGCGCGGCACGCCGCCCTTCGTCTTCATGCTGATGCTTGTGGCCGCCGCGCTGATCATCTACCCGCCGATCGCTCTCTTCCTGCGCGATCTTGCATTCAGATGACGGGGCATTCCGAAAAAAAAGGGTAGTCGTTGCGATGATTGAAAGCATCCTGGTGCCGGTGGACGGTTCCGAACAGGCGGACAAGGCCGTCGACTACGCCGTCGACATGGCGGAGAGGTTCGCCAGCAAAGTCCTGTTGCTGTGCGTGTACCGCCATCACTCCATGCTCGAGGCCTCGCTTTCGATGGTGCGGCCGGCCGAGCCGGAGCATCCGGACAAGTCGCTCAGCGACTACGCCAAGGAGATCGTCGCCGCTGCGAAGAAGCGGGCGCAGGAACGCGGTGCCAAGAAGGTCAACGGTTTCGTGAAGCGGGGCCAGCCATCGCGCACCATCGTCGCCTTCGCCAAGGAGCACGGCGTCGACACCATCGTCATGGGTGCGCGCGGCACCGGCGACGTCGAGAGCTTCCTGCTCGGCTCCGTTTCCCACAAGGTCAGCGGCCTGTCGCCGGTCACCTGCGTCCTGGTGAAGTAGGGGGCGGGAAGGCATCTGAAAGTCGGGCCGAATTCTCGCACGCCCGTGACACTCTCAAGGTGTCGTCCCGGCACTTGATGCCGGGACCCATGGGCCTATCCGCTCGATGTGACGCCGATGGGGAGCTTTCATCGCCTCCCGCTGGCGAGGAAGCCAATGCCGCATGTCATCGCCACGCGTTGACGCCAATGGGTCCCGGCATCAAGTGCCGGGACGACAGTGGGGTCTGTGTCGGCATCGAGGCGCCATCAGGGGGTGCCGTCTACGGCTGGAACTGTTCCTTGATGATGCGTTCCTCGAGGTTGTGCTCGGGATCGAACAGCAGGTTCAGGTCGACGCTCTGGTCTTCGCGCACGGTGACGCGGGCAACGTCGCGCACCTCGGTGAAGTCGGCGGTGGCGCTGACCGGCCGCTTGGCGGACTCGTGGATCTCGAAGGTGACCTCGGCGCGCGCCGGCAGCAGGGCGCCGCGCCAGCGGCGCGGGCGGAACACGCTGATCGGCGTCAGCGCCAGCAGCTGGGCTGCGAGCGGCACGATGGGGCCGTGGGCGGAGAGGTTGTAGGCGGTGCTGCCGGCCGGCGTCGCCACCATGATGCCGTCGCAGATCAGCTCCTCCATGCGCTTCACGCCGTCGATGGAGATGCCGATCTTGGCCGCCTGGCGGCTTTCGCGCAGCAGGGAGACTTCGTTGATGGCGAGGGCGTCGGCCTCGGCCCCTTTGACCGTCGTGGCATGCATGCGCAGCGGATGCAGCGTCACCTGCTGGGCGGCGGCCAGCCGCTCGGGCAGGCGCTCCTCCTCGTACTGGTTCATCATGAAGCCGACGGTGCCGCAGTTCATGCCGTAGATCGGCACCGAGCGGTCGATGAAGCGGTGCAGGGTCTCCAGCATCAGACCGTCACCGCCCAGGGCGACGATGACTTCCGAGGCGTCGATGTCGGCGGTGGCGTAGCGCGCCTCCAGGCGCGCCTTGGCGTCGCGGGCCTCGGCGGTGTCGCTGGCGACCAGCGCGAAACTCGGAGTGCTCATGATGCAGCCATGCCGCCTTGCGGGCCCCTGAAACCGGCGTTGTGCTGCGACTCCGCGAAGACCGGGCCGCGCGGGGGGAGTATAGCGTTCTGCCTGCCCGATGCCAGGGCCGGGAAATCAGGGGGCGGCAGCCTTGGGACAGCGCCGGCCGCTTGCCAATCCCGGGGCGCTGCCGCAGTCTGGCGCCTCGGACTCATCAGGGTAGGGAGTGGGTGATGGCGGTGCGAATGACGATCGGACTGGCGGCGCTGCTGCTGGCGGTGGCGGGTGTTGTGGCGGCGGGGCCGGTCCGCGCGCAGTCGGACGACCGCCACGCCGGCTACTACTACCCCGAGCCGACCAGCAGCGAAGACTACGAGGCGCGCGCCTACACGGTGCCGGAGGCCACGCGCAAGGCGCGCATCGCCTTCGTCACCGGCATCACAAACGAGCAGAACAAGGCGCCCTATCCGCCGCAGGCGGCGATTTTCGCCAAGGGCTCGGAGGCCGAGAAGATGATCATCGTTGCGCTGGAGGACGGGCGCATCGACACCATCTACCGCGCCCGCGCCATCTTTGCGCAGATGACGGCGGTGTCGCGCCTGCTGCCGATCTTCGCCGAGCTGGGGGTGGAGGACTATTACACCTTCTTCGATCTCGCCAAAATGCTGGGCTTCGAGCAGATCACCATCTCCGACGGCCGCGACTTCGCCCACCAGATCATCATCAAATAGCAGCGTTCAGGAGCCGGGCGAGAGCGGCGCCTCGGCCGCCTCGGCTTCCAGCCGCGCCGGCAGGCCGGCCAGCCAGTCCATCACCGCACCGACCCGCGGCAGCTGGCGCAGATCCGGGTGGACCAGAAGCCAGAGGTCGCGCTGCAGGACCGGCGCCGCCGAGACCCGCGCCAGGGCCGGATCGCGTGTCGCCATGAAGTCCGGCAGCACGCCGCGGCCCAGGCCGCCGCGCACCGCCTGAACCAACCCCTCCGCGTCGTTGATGCGCAGCCGCGCGAGCCTGTCCGGCGACACATTCGCGGCGACCCAGCGCGCCTGCGGCAGGTGCAGGAAGCGGTCGTCGTAGGTCACCCAGCGCAGGCCGTCAGGCTCCGTGCCGCGCGGGGCGTAGACCGAAAAGGCGAGGGCGCCGATGCGTCGGCAAAGGCCGCTGCCGCTCTCCGGCCGCGCAAAGCGCAGGGCGATGTCGGTCTCGCGCCGGCTGAGGCTGAGATTGCGGGAATCCGCGTTGGCGTCGACCTCCAGGCCCGGAAAGTGGCTCAGCAAAGCCGCCAGGCGCGGCACGATCAACTGGTTTACCAGGATCGGCACGGCGGTGATGCGCACCCGCCCGGCCACCGCCGCGCCCGACGCGCTGGCCGCGGCTTCCAGGGCCGCCATGGCAGCCTCCATCTGCTCAGCGCGGGCCACGGCCTCCTCGCCCAGCGCCGTCGGGGTGAGGGCGCCGCGTTCCCGCAGGAAGAGGCGACCGTCCAGGGCCCGCTCCAAGGCGGCGAGGCGGCGGCCGACGGTGGTCTGGTCGACGCCCAGCCGCTCGGCCGCGGCCGAGAGGGTGCCAGCCCGCGACAGCGCCAGGACCACCCGCAGGTCGGACCACTGCGGGAGGGCGCTCATGCCTGCAAAATTGCAGACATAAGCTGCATTACTAAGGGTTGTACCTGCATCATCGCAGGGATATCACGAAGTGGTTTCCGATGCCAGGGAAGGCGTCGGCTTCCCTGGCTCCGGCGCTCTCCTGGGTGCCGGCCCACGCTCAGGCGAAAGGCAACAGAATGGACGGCACCGCACCGGCCCTGCTGTGGAGCGCCGTGACCGGCGACCCTCATTTCGTCTGGCTGGCCGCGGCGGCGCTCCTGGCCGGGCTGGTGCGCGGCTTTTCCGGCTTCGGCGCGGCGATGGTCTTCGTGCCCCTCGCCAGCGTGATGAAGGGCCCGGAGGTCGCCGTGCCGCTGCTCTTCCTGGTGGACAGCCTGGCCACACTGCCGATTACCGTTTCCGCCTTCCGGCGCTGCACCTGGGCGGAGATCCTGCCGTTGCTGGCCGGCGCCACGGTGACCATCCCGCTGGGCGTGGCGCTGCTGGTCTCGGCCGATCCCGTGGTCATGCGCTGGATCATCTCGCTGTTGATCCTGGCGGCGGTGTCGGCGCTGGCCGCCGGCTGGCGCCTGCGCCGGCAGCTGCCGCTGCTGGGCACCGCAGCCGTCGGTGCGGCGGCGGGGGTGACCGGCGGGGCCGCCAGTCTCGCGGGACCGCCGCTGGTGCTGTTCTGGCTGGGCGGTCAGTCCAGCCCCGCGCAGGTGCGCGACAACATCTATGCCATCTTCGGCCTGCTGGGCGTGGTAAGCGGCATCACGCTATGGCTGAACGGCCTCTTGAGCCTAGCGGTGCTGCGCGAGGCATTGGTGCTGCTGCCCGCTTATGTGCTTGCCATCTTCGTCGGTGCGCGGCTCTTTCCGCACGCCAGCGAGGGCGTCTACCGCAAGGCGGCGCTGGCGCTCTGCGCCGGGGCGGCACTCTACGCGCTGCCGTTGTGGGAGCGGCTGTAAGCGCCGGGATGGCGGTCGCCAAATAGCAGGGGTTGGACTATGAAGGTGACATGAGCGAGCCCACGATTCGACGCGCAGTGTTGGCCGACCTGCCGGCCATCGTCGCCCTGCTGGCCGACGACGCTCTCGGCAAGACGCGGGAGGCGCCCGGTGATCCCTGCTACGCCGAGGCCTTCGCCGCCATCGAGCGCGATGCGAACCAGTTCCTCGCGGTGGTCGACGACGGCGGCGCGGTGGTCGGCTGTTTTCAGCTCAGCTTCATTCCGGGGCTGTCGCTGAAGGGCATGTGGCGCGGCCAGATCGAGAGCGTGCGCATCGCCGCGTCACGGCGCGGGCAGGGCCTCGGTCACCTGATGATCGGCTGGGCGATCGACGAGAGCCGTCGGCGCGGCTGCGGCCTGGTGCAGCTGACCATGAACAAGTCCCGCCAGGACAGCCACCGCTTCTACGAGTCGCTCGGCTTCGAGGCGACCCACGAGGGCTTCAAGCTGGTGCTGTGAGGGGCCGTAGCCGCTCAGCCGCCGGTGACGCTCATGTGGCGAGAGACGGCGGGCTGCTTGCGGCGGCGGTCGATGATGAAGTCGTGGCCCTTGGGCTTGCGGCCGATGGCTTCCATGATGGCCTGCTCCAGCGGCCCGTCGTTCTCGCTCATGCGCAGCGGCTCGCGCAGATCGGCGGCGTCGTCCTGGCCCAGGCACATGTAGAGCGTGCCGGTGCAGGTGAGGCGCACGCGGTTGCAGCTTTCACAGAAGTTGTGGGTCATCGGCGTGATGAAGCCGAGGCGGCCGCCGGTTTCCTTCACGCGGCAATAGCGCGCCGGGCCGCCTGTGCGGTAGTCGATATCTTCCAGCGTCCACTTTTCCGCCAGCTGCGCGCGCAGCATGGAGAGCGGCCAGTACTGGTCGATGCGCTGCTCGCCGATCTCGCCCATCGGCATGACCTCGATGAAGGTGAGGTCGTAGCCCTCGTCGCCGCACCAGGCGACGAGGCGATCGACCTCGTCGTCGTTCACGCCCTTCAGGGCGACGGCATTGATCTTCACGGCGAGGCCGGCGTCCTTGGCGGCGGCGAGGCCGTCCATGACCTTGTCCAGCTTTCCCCAGCGGGTGATCGCCTGGAACTTGTCGGGATCGAGAGTGTCGAGCGAGACGTTCACGCGCTTCACGCCGCAATCGGCGAGTTCGTGGGCGAAGCGGCCGAGCTGGCTGGCGTTGGTGGTGAGGGTGAGCTCTTCCAGTGCGCCGCTTTCCAGGTGGCGCGACAGGGAGCGGAACAGCTTCATGATGTCGCGGCGCACCAGCGGCTCGCCGCCGGTCATGCGCAGCTTCTTCACGCCCTGGCGCACGAAGGCGCTGCACACCCTGTCGAGTTCCTCGAGGGTGAGAATGTCCTTCTTGGGCAAAAAGGTCATGTCTTCCGCCATGCAGTAGACGCAGCGGAAGTCGCAGCGGTCCGTGACCGAAACGCGCAGATAAGTGACCGCCCTGCCGAAGGGATCGATCATCTCAGCCATCAGGTGTCTCCCAACCCATACTCCTGGCGCCGGTTCCCGGAGGAAGCATCGCCCGCGGCCCGGCCTTTATCCCAAGCTTCAATATAGTGAGCCGGGCAGTATAGGTACAGGGAGGGCGTGTTTTCTCCCCCAAACTTTCTGGGGCTAAAGGTCCAGAAACCCTTGGATTTCCGCGGACTTCGCGGCGTCTTGCCGCGGGGGCGGGGAGACGATTTCTTCAGTTGCCGGGCGCCGGAGGCCGCACTAGCCTTGCCGCCATGGCCGACTCCTCCCAAGAGGTCTCTTTCCTGGACCGACCGATCGCACGCTTTTGCGCCGTCGGCGTGGCCCTGCTCATGGCGGCGGCGCTGGCCTTCATGCACCGCGATGACCTCTTCCCGCCGGAGCAGGCGGCTGTGGACGCCACTGATCCGGTGGCGCGCTGCTTCGCCGAGCGCGCCGCCGACATTGAGAAGATGGTCTCGGAGGGCACGATCAACGCCCAGCAGGCCGCGTTGTTCAAAGGCCGGGCCGAGGCACTGTGCCAGGCGCAGCTGGGTGGTGGCAGCGGCCCGCCGCCACCACCGCAATAGCTGCCGTCAGAGCGCCTTACAGAACGCCCGTGAGAAGCGCCAGACCGGAGAGACTGAGCAGCGCGCCGCCGACGCGTGCCGCCCGGCGGCTGGCTGCGCCGGCCACGGCGTTGAGGGCGAAGCCGGCGCCGATGCCGAGGCCGTGCAGCAGGGCGGTGGCCGCCATGAAGCCCAGGCCGTAGGTCAGGCCGGACGCGGCGAGCGGCATCTCGGTGCCGTGGGCGTGGCCGTGGAACACGGCAAAGCCGCCGGCCAGGGCCATGGCGAGGGCCAGGGGCACACTGCCGCCGAAGGCCAGCGCGGCGCCGATCACCACCACCGAAAGAGCGATGCCGGCCTCCACAAACGGCAGGCCGACTCCGGCGACGCCGACAATACCGCCGACGGCCATCATGGCGACGAAGGACACCGGCACCAGCCAGAGGGCGCGTCCGCCGATGACGAAGCCGAGCAGGCCGACGCCGGCCATGGCCAGGATGTGGTCGAGGCCGCCGAGGGGATGGAAGAAGCCGTGGGACAGGCCGGACGCGGCGCCGCCGCCGGTGTGGGCTTCAGCCGCCGTGGCGATGAGCAGGGTGGCCGTGAAAACGGAAAGAAAGCGCATGAAAACTCCTTTGCGGGGGCCCGCCGCCCCCTTTCAGCTGTTGAACTCCGTGACGGCCGGTCTCCTGGCTCGGAGCTTCTTCCCACCTTCGCCTTCCCGGCCCCAAGGGATCTTACCGATGGAGGCCAGTGACGTTCTTGAAGGGGGCGATCTCCTTACAGTCGCGGGGGCGGCGTCGGTTTCTCACCGAACTTCCCGTTTCACCTCTGCCAAAGGCACCGTCGCGGGCAGGATGCCGGGAAGCGGAGCGGAAGGCAACCGGACTCGGCGGGTCGACCATGTGATGGCGAACGAATGCCGAGCGCTATTGCAGCGCCACGGCGGCACCGGCGGCGGAGAGGGGGTCAGACAGCGGCACGCAAGCGGAAAGCCGCTCGATCCCGTCGCAGGCCCAGCATCGCCAGACCGGTAACGAGCAGAGCCAGCGAACCAGGCTCCGGTACCTCGGTGGGGACGACCTCCGGCGGCGGACTCTGTCCGAAGCGGATATTGTCGAGGCCGAAGTTGTCCTGCTGTCCGAAGGGGATGTTCGAGAAGTCGAGGCTGATCGTCAGTTCGCTGCCCATCAGCGGTGCGGCGAAGCCGAAGGCGGTGTGGCCTGGTCCCGTCGCGTCGCCTTCGACTGCCACGTCGATCTGCGAGAACAAGGGAATGCCGTTGCTGCTGACCGTCACGGCATCGATGGCGTAGTCGGTCAGCGGCCAGCCGGCGAGGTCGAAGCCGTACAGCACGACCTCGAAGCCCGCGTCGGCCTCGAGTTGGACGCGAAAGACGTTGGAGCCCGGCCCAGCGAAGATGACGTTGGTCAGGTCGCCATACTCGAGCGTCCAGAGGAACACGCCGCCGGTGGCGAGGTAGTTGACACCGACATTGGGCGTGAAGCCCTCGCCGCCGTTACCGTAGGTGTAGGTGCCGCCCAGCACGTCCATCGGACTGCCGGTGACCCGGTCGCCGTAGTCCTGTGCCACCTGCGCACCGGCTTGGATCGGGACCACGTCGAAGCCGGTCGCGCTCCGCCCCTGATCGAAGGTCAGGATCGTCGCGCGGGCGCTGCCGGCGGCGGCCACGACGGCGAACAGCGCGACGCCAAGCACAAAAGCGACGGTTCCGGCGATGGCGCGGCGCCCCGCAGAGCCGGCTCTGCCGGGGTAGATCCAACGGGCTGTTCCGGCCAGCGCCCGGATGAGCCACGCGATCATCCCAAAGAGGGTCTCGAAGCAGGTGGCGACCTGCGCTTCGATAGGAACAGGAGGCTCAGCGAACAGGCCCGCACGCGGCGCTTTGGGTGCTCGCAGATGGACCGCCACATAGATGGCATCGGTGTAGCCTCGGAGAAAGTGGTACAACATTCAGCGCATCCTCGTTGGTATCGGCGTGCGGCGATGACCGGGCCGACCTTACGAAGGGACAGTAGTCCGGCGGAGGGGAAGCCACCGGGGTGCCGATCGGAAATAAACCGTGAATTCGATGGATGCGACGCAGGAACCGTCCACCGGACGCTTGATGTCATGAGCCACGACCCGTCAGCCGACATCCTGGAGATCACTCTCTTCGGCGGGTTCCGCCTGCGCGACGGCGGCGGGCGGACCATCGACCTGCCGGGCCGCAAGGACCGCGCGCTGCTGGGTTTCCTCGCCATGTCGCCCGGCGTTCCAGTCGCCCGCGAGAGGCTGGCGGGGCTGCTGTGGGGCGACAGCGGCGAGCGTCAGGCGCGCGACAGCCTGAAGCAGGCGCTGCTGCGCCTCAGGCGTTCGTTGGGCCTCAGGCGTTCGTTGGGCGGTGAACCGCGGGGGGCGCTGGTCGCCAACCGGCGCTCGGTGACGCTCGATCCTGACACGGTCGACGTCGATGTGATCCGCTTCGAGCGGGGTCTGAGGCAGGACAGCCTCGAGGCGCTGGAGCAGGCGGTGGCGCTGTACCGCGGCGAACTGTTGGAGGACAGCTACGTCCGTGATGCCGCCTTTGAAGACTGGCTGGCGATCGAGCGGCAGCGCCTGCGGGGCCTCGCCGTGGACGCCGCGACGGCGCTGATGGAGCGGTCGCTCGCGGCCGGCGAAAGAGAGCGGGCGGCAGCCGCGGCGCGCTGCCTGCTGCTGCTCGACTCGCTGAACGAAAGGGCCTGCCGCGCGCTGATGCGCATCCATGCCGAGCGGGGCGAGCGGGCGCAGGCTCTGAAGCTGTTCGGCACCCTGCGGGACCGGCTGGCGCGCGAGTTGTCGGTTGCACCCGAGTCCGAGACTGTCCGTCTGTACGACGCGCTGCGGACACGGGGCGGCACAGTTGCAGCCGATACCGCTTGGTCAAGCGCGCTGCATGAGATTTCGCGGGCCGACCACCTTATCCGGGTCACTGCGCAGCCTGCCTTCGCCTCGCGCTGGCTGATTCGCCGCCTCGACCGGTTCCGGGCGGACTGGCCTGAATGCGAGGTGGTGCTGGATGCCACGCCGCGTGTTGTCGATCTGAACCGTGAGGGCGCCGATATCGCCATCCGCCGCGGACTGGGCCACTGGCCCGGATTGACGCAGGACCTTCTTGTGAATTCGCAGGTGTTTCCCGTGGCGTCGCCGGACTACCTGCCGCAAAGGAAGGGTGCATGGCGGCCGCAAGACCTGACGCAACTCACCCTTTTGCATGACGACGACGGCTGTCTGTGGCGGGACTGGCTCGCCGCGGGCGGGATCTCCGGCTCAGACGTGGGACGAGGGCCGCGCATTCTCGAGAGCGGTCTTGCCATCGAAGCCGCGATCGCCGGCCAGGGCGTAGCGCTGGCCGACCAGTTTCTCGTTGCGGAAGACCTGGCCTGCGGGCGGCTCGTGAAGCTGTGCGACCACGCCGTTGCCGACTGGGACTACTACCTTGTAACGCCCGAGGGGAAACCGCAGAGCGAGCCGGTCACGGCGTTCCGCCTGTGGCTGCTGCGCGACACGGAGCCTCTGCGCCAGGGCGCGTGATCCGGAAGTGCGTCAGGGACGGCCGCCCTGCGACCGCGCTCAATCCTCGATCTCGTCCACGGCGTATTGGCCGGTGATGCGCCGCCATATCAGTGCCCATGACAGCCCGACCGCCAGGATGATCGCGCCGCAGACCAGGACGATCCAGGCGACGGCATTGGTCGAGTCGGTGTTGAGCAGCCCCCAGTCGATGAGCACCCAGATGACGGCGCCGAGCAGGGCGCAGACCAGGACCACCCCGTAGATGTCGAGAGATTTCCACGTCGCGACGACGAGGATGCTCCAGCAAATCAGCAGCACCACCAGGGCCAGAAAGTGAATGCCGCCCAGTTCTCCGGCTGCCATGGCGTCGGTGAACCAGGTATAGAAGCAGTAGTCGGTGGGATTGTAGGTGATCAGAACGATCGCCAGCGGCGCGAGGATGCGCAGCGCAATTTTCAGCAGGTCGTTGTCGTCTTGAGCGTTTACAGCCATGGCATCACCTCCCGGAGCATTTGGATAATCCCCTCAAAAAGCTTCCCCGATGCGAAAGTAGACGCCGATGTCGCCATCCAGGTTGACGGCGCCGTCGACGGCCAGATGAACCTGATAGTCCTCCGAGGCCTGAAAGCGCAAGCCAAGCCCCCCGCTGGCCAGCGGGTCGGAGCTGAGGGTTTTGCCAATGTCCGATGCGACGCCGCCGGCCCCGGCGAAGCCGACCAGCCCCCAGCGCTCGGCGAACTTCCAGCGTTGTTCCACCTGGACCGCAAGCGCATTCTCATCTCGGTAGCGGCCCGTCTCGTAGCCTCGGAGGTCGTTGTTCGCGCCGAACAGGCAGAGATCCACCACCGGCACTTCGCCTCCCGCAAAGCATCCGGCCACCCGCGCGGCCAGGATGCCGTCGTCGAAGACCTCGCGGTAGTAGTTGAAGCTCACGTGCCCCTTGCGATAGTTGAAGTCGGACAGGAATTCACCGCTGGCGACGAACATGTCGGCATGCAGCCAGTGGCCCTGGCGTGGCCAGAAGGGATCGTCGCGCGTATCCCAGTCCAGGATGGGCCCGGCCCCGGAGCTGGTGAAGTCGAGCTGGCGCCCCTCCAGCAGTCGCGCGAGCACACCGTCCCGGTCCGAGAAATCGATCTCGGTGCTCGCCTCGATAAGCCGGTATTGCAGGCCGACATAGAGATTCTCGGCAATACGAACCTCGGCCCAGGGGTTCGTGAAGTAGCCTTTCTGAATGATCGGGATCGATGCGCCACGGTCGCCCGCATCGCTGCCGGCACCGAAGAAGTCGTAGTGCACGCTGGCGTAGCCCAGCCCGAAGGAGAGACGGTAGCGATCCTCATCGAGGGAGAGATACTGCAGGACGCCGACACCCCAGGTTCGGTTGCTGGTCGCCATGGCGCCGACGCCGGTGTAGGACGGCGCCGACCCGGCGTCCGTCTGGTAGAGCAGACCGGTGCCGACCCCGAGCCCGGTCCCGATGGTGGGATTGCTGATTGGAATGGGGAAGACGACGAAGCCGGGGCCGGGCTCGAACGCGACGGCTTCGCCGCGCTCGAAGGTCTTGTCGACGGTCGGGTCGCTTCCCGCGGCACCGATGGCGTCAGGCCCTGCGAGGGCGTCGTGGTTGGCGGCCGCCAGCACGAGCATGCCGCTGAGCACGGACAGGGCGGCCGCACTCTGGGCCTGCGTGCCGCCTGCCACGCTGCGATTTCCGCCAGCCATGCAAACAACCTCGTGAGCGCGCGGAAGAGCCGGCCATCGGCGCGAGCCAGCGTCGGACCGGCATATCCGAAGCTAGGCAGGCCCGGCGCAGGCGGCCATTGGACTTAGGTCCCACACTTTTTTGAGTGCCGCTGCGCGGGCCGGGCACCTGGGTGATATCAGAGGCCGGTGCGGCGCACGGCGGTGAAGCCGGCGCCCTTGGTCTCGGCACGCACGCGGGCTTCCAGGGCTTCCAGCGTCTCGATGGCGACCGTCATGGTAAAGCCGTTGGCGTGCACGATGTGGCGATCATCCAGCATGATGGCGACGTGACCCGGCGAGTAGACGAGGTCGCCACGCTCGAGCGTCAGTTCACCGGGCAAGCCGTTCAGTTTTTCGCCGATGGTGGTCGCCTGCTGGTAGGAGTCGCGCCGCACGTCGAGGCCCGCGCAGGCGAGCGACAGCTGTACCAGGGTCGAGCAGTCGAGGCCGATGGAGCTGCGTCCGCCCCAATAGTAGGGCGTGCCCAGGAACTCCAGTGCCGTGGCGACGAAGTCCGGCGCGTTTTCGGCGATCGGCTGCAGGTGCTTGGTGTAGAGCCAGCCGCCGCCGTGGATGCGGCTGTAGGCGCACTCGGTCGCGGTGACGGACACCGGGCTGGCAATGGAGAGGACGTCCAGCGGCGGTGTCTTCAGGTTCGGCTCCGGATAGAGGAAGCTCCTGAGGGCGCGCAGGCGGTGGGTCGCCGGCGGCGGCGCCTCGCCCAGCGCGGCGCTTTCCAGATAGCCGACATAGCCGTCGGTCCCGTTTTGCACCCAGGACCAGCCGTCCTTGTCGTCGAATACACGCACGGTCTCGCCGAAGAGCAACTGTGTGTCGAGGCCGGAGGCCGGATCGGGCGCGCGCCTGAGATCGACCACGCCGCGTGCAACCCCGGCCGGGCGACCCTCGGCATAGCGCGGCGCCGTCACCCTGTCTTTCAGCCGGGCGTCGGCGAGGTCGTCGCGGAAGGCGTTCAGGCGCGGGTCGAGATCGGTCATGGCTGCCACTGTAGTTCAACAAGCGGAGTCTAGGCGAGCGCCGGTTAAGCTCCGCTGAAGGCGGCTTCGGACGGATCAGGGGGCTTTGAACATGAGGGCGATGGCACTGGCCGCAGCAATGACCAGCACGCCGCGGCGGAAGGCCGCCGGGTTGCGGATGACGAGGTAGCGGCGGGCGAGGACGTAACCGAGAAGGAAGCCGGGCATGAGGGCGAGGCCGAGCAGGATTTCCCGCACGCCGAAGTATCCGGCGCTCGCCAGCGCGGCGATGGTGGCGATGTAGGCGACGAAGAAGATGGAGGCGATCATGGCGCGCGCCTTCTCCGGCTCGCTGCGCTGGTAGAGCAACGCCAGCGGTGGGCCGTGGATGCCGGAGAGCACACCCATGACGCCGGCGATGGAGCCGACCCCCACCAGGTTGCGGAGGGTGAAGGGCAGGTGCAGACCGGTCAGGCTGATGGCGACGGCAGCCAGGATGACGCCGCCGAACACCGGCGCCATGTTCGCGAGGTCGAGGAAGATCAGCAGCACGGCACCCAACGCAGCGCCGGCCACCACGCCGGCGCCGACCGGCAGCAGTTCCTCGCGCACGATGACCGTGCGTCCCGCCGAGGTCATGAAGAGCGCGAGAAAGAGAGCGACGAAGACGCTGGGGCCCGGCACGAAGGAGAGGTCGACCAGCGCCAGCAGGGGAATGGCGATGAGGGCGAAGCCGATACCGGTTGCCGCCTGGACAGCCGTCGCCGCCAGGACGATGAGATTGGCCACCACAAGCTGTCCCGGGTGGAGGGCGCCGAAGGCGGCTTCCAGTTCAGCCAAACAGGGCCCCCGCGCGGCCAGACGATGCGGGCCCGTCGCTGCCGTCAGTGTTCATGCGGACCGGGCTTGCCGCCGGGGCCGCCATTGGCCTTCGCGCGGGCGAGTTCCAGTTCCAGATCGCGCTCGCGCAGATCGTCATCGGTGGTGCGGATCGTCGGCCGCGTGCCGCGCTGGAAGGGGTTGTCTGTGCTTTCGAACTGGTGGGAGATGCGGCAGTCCTCGCACATCTTGATGCGGTCGATCTGACCGCTCTCGCGGAACATGGAGTGCTTGCCGGCGAGCTGCTCGGAAATGCGCTCGATCGACTTGCGCACGCCGAAGGGCTTGCCGCAGCGGATGCATTCGAAGGGCTCGTCCTCGTTGAGGGTGACCGCGCTCATCGCCGCGTTGGTGAAGTTGAGGCGCGGCTCCAGGGTGATGACCTGCTCCGGACAGGTGACGCGGCAGAGGCCGCACTGCACGCAGGCGTCCTCCTTGAAGCCCAGCCAGGGGCGGTTCTCGTCGTCCAGCAGCGCGCCGGCCGGGCAGGCCGAGACGCAGGCGAGGCAGAGGGTGCAGCCCTCGGTATCGACCTTCACGCGGCCGAAGGGCGCACCCGGCGCCAGCGGCAGATGGTCGACCGGCTCCGGCGCCTTCTCGTGCAGGTGGCGCAAGGCCAGGAAGGCACGGCTGCGCTTGCCGCCCACGGGCAGGAAGCTGGCCGGTGCGATCGCTGTCTTGGGGGCGGCGAGGCCGTAGAGCTGCGTCTCCACCGCGTCCGGATCGAGATCGTCGATGACGTGCAGGCGTCCGCCACCGTAGCCGAGGCCGCTCAGCACCGTCTCGGCAAGGCCGATCTGGCCGGCGAGGCCGCTCATCTCGTCGCGTTTCTTCGGATCGGCGAGGATCACCACCTGCTCGGCGCCATAGGCGAAGGCGGCGGCCAGGAAGTCGATGCCGACCTGGGTCACCTCGTTCAGCGGGAAGGGCAGCACGTACGCTGGCAGACCGCGGCCGAGGCGGGCCATGTAGCCGATCATCTCGCTGCCGTGCTTGCCGTCGTGCAGCAGCAGGGTGGCGCGCTTGCCGCCGGCCATGCGGTAGGCGCCCAGCAGTTCGCGCAGGCGCTGGAACAGGCTGTCGCCGGCGGGCAGCTGATAAGTCGCCGCGCCCGTCGGGCAGACCGAGGCGCAGGAGCCGCAGCCGGCGCAGACCTGCGGGTCGATGTTGACCACATCACCGGCCGGGCTGATGGCGCCGGTCGGACAGACGTCGAGGCAGCGCGTGCAGCCGGTCTTGCGGCTGCGCGCGTGGGCGCAGATCTCGGCGTTGTACTTCACGTAGCGCGGCTTATCGAACTCGCCGACCAGATCGACGAGTTCGAAGAGCGCGCGCTGCACTGCCGCCGGATCGCCCGGGTCGGGACGGAAATAGCCGTCGCGCTTTTCCGCCGCCTGGAACAGCGGCGTGCCGCCGGTGAGATCGAGGATCAGATCGCACTCGGAAAAGGCGTTGTTCTTCGCCGCGTCGAAAGTGAGGGCGCCGCGCCCGGAGGGCGTTGCCGGCGCGTAGTCGTTCACCGTGATGCCGAAGCCGCCGAGGTGGCCCTTGGCCTGCACGATGGTGCCCTTGAAGACCGGCACGTCCATCACCTGCGGCGGAATGATCTCGCCCGGCTGGCTCAGCAGCACCGTGACGTCGAGGCGCCCGGCGAGTTGCCTGGCCGCCTCGAGCGCCTGCTCGTCGCGCCCATAGACCAGGCAGACGCCCTGGGAGGCCAGCGCCACCATCGGCGTCGGCTCGGCCTCCACCATGGCGGCGGCGATGAGGGCGGCGATTTTCGGCGTCGCCGCCTTGGCGTCGTCCGACCAGCCCGCCGTCTCGCGAATGTTGAGAAAGTCGATCTCCGCGGCGGGGTTGTCCTCCGCCGCGATCTCGCGGAACAGCGGCGCTTCCTGGGTGCAGGCGACCGCCACCGGCTGGCTGCCGAGGATGGCACGCTGGAAGTTGCCGAGCTGGGCGCGGCAGAGCTGGCTGTTCAGCTCCACCTTGCCCTCGGCGCCGGCCGCCTGGCAGGCGCGCGTGAGGGCGCCTGCGTCCAGCGGCATGGTGGCGTCGCAGGTGCAGACGAGAACGCGCTTGCCGCGCATCTCCATAAGAATACTCTCCGTAACCTCTTGAGGCGCGGCTCAGGCCGAAAAGGCCGGGCCCGATCGGCCCTTTCCAGCGCCCGCGCGCTTGTTCTCCTTCAGGCCCACCTTGGCGGAAAGGCCCTCCGGCCTGGATTCCAAACCAATTGGTATGACCATTCGTCTGCATCTTAGCGGGCCGGGCGGGGGCAAGACGACCCCAATTTTCCTGAGGGATTGCGGGTCGACCCTCGAACCGAACAGGCGCCTGTCACCCCCGTTGCGGCAATATCTGGACGGATCCGGCCGCCGGAAGCCGGCCGGCCCCGTGCAGTATGACGGCTCGCAGGAAACTTGCAGGAAGAAATAATTATTTTTGTTATATTGGAAATAGGAAATAAATAACCATATGAATTATAGTAAAAATTAATTCCACCTCTCCTTCAGATAAAGACGGATCCGAAGAAATATTGGAGGGGTCTGAAGGATTTGACCGTGGCGCCTGCTTCGGGCTTCCGCAGGTGAGACCCGCAGCGTCTTCAAAGAGGATTATTATGGGATTGCGCCCGGAGTACTCGCTCGCTCACTCAGAGTTCAATGACTTCCTTTTCGCGTTGGTCGGCGAGGAGAAGAGCGGCCAGCCGCTGACCGTTCTTTCTGCGTTGGCGCGTCTCGGGCTGGACCCTTGGGAAGAGGCCGCGCGTCTTGCCGGGATGTCGAAGGACGCGGCCACCTCTGCGCTCACCTCCGCGATCGCCGATCTTCCGGAAGGGGACTGGCAGGCCTCGGACTCGCGGTCAATCGCCAGCCGCCTGGTAAGCTGGTTGCCGGCGCGCGGAAGAGGGGCGGCGGACTCGCCGGAGAGAGGGGATGGCAGCCGTCCGCTGCCGAAGCCGGATGTCCCGAAGTGGCTAGTCTGGGCTGCTTTGGCCCTGGCGGGGTTGGCCATGGCCATGTGGCTGCAGGGCGGCTGAACCGCTGAGCCCGAAGTGGCCTGACTCGCGCCAGCGTGTCTTGGACGGCCAGCCGGCCACGGCTGCGGCATGCCCCAAATCAGTCGGGGGTTAGACGGTCGCGATCCAGCGCTGCGTCCAGGTCGTCCGGATCGATGGTCAGCGCCCGTGTCAGGTGGGACGGTCCGGACCGGGCGTGCAGCCGCAGGACGGTCGATGTCCGCCGGAAGGCAGCGTAGGAAAGCCCCTCAATGCGCTCTTCCTCCGTTTCCACGCCGTAGTCGCCGGCGGGCAGCACCTCTTCAAGCGCCGCGAGGACGAAGGGATGCCGGAAGGTGACGGTCTTTGCGCTTGTGCGGGTCGTCATCGGAAGGCTTCCAGTTGGTCGAGGAGTGGCGGAGGGGGCAGGCCCCCTCCGGGACGCCAGCTACGACTTGGGCACCGACGTGACCTCAGCGGGCTTCTGGGCAGGCTTTGCGGTCGGCTGTCCTGAAGGCCAGGCTTCCTTGGGCTTGTTGCCAGCGCCGCCCTTGTTGGGAGCGGGCTGCGCCGAGGAGAATTTCTTGAAGGACATCGAGAGCGCCTTTCGTAATGTCGGCAGTGATTTGCCGTTCTCAAATATATGGTAGTGATATGATTGTATTTCAATGGGAGAAGAAAATATTATTCAACAAATATTTCATAGTATAAATAATATTCAAGAAGAAAAAAAGTTATGCATTAGAGTAAACGAAGATTTTCTCGACGATATTTGCAGCATCATTGAGCGGATCTATCAGATTTGAGTTTGGGTGTGGGCGGACCCATCTGCAGAGAACTCCCGCGCGGCCCGTTTGGACGCCGCCAAGGGAATTCTGTTCTGGTGGCGGTTTCGTACAGGACCCCTGTAACTGGTAGGAGGGCGCGGCCCGGCGATGCGCGATCCGACGTCGGTCATTCTGGAGAGGCTACTGCGGGACGCACCGAGCAGCGTGACGCTGGCGTGGATCGTCGCAAATCTGCGGGAGCTCTCGTTCGGCATCGTGATGCTGCTGATCGCTCTCATGGGTCTGGTTCCAGGTTTGTCGCCCGTCGCGGGTGTCCTTCTCGCCGTGCCGTCCGTGCAAATGATGGTCGGGCGCCGGGAGCCCCTTTTGCCCCGTCGGCTTGCCGCCCGACAATTTTCAAAGCCGCGGATCGAACGCATCGTCGCGCGTGTGATCCCCGTCGTCAGGCGCCTGGAACAGGTCGTGCGGCCGCGATGGGCCATGCCGTTCGAGGCGACCAAACGGGCCGTCGGCTTCGTCGTTCTGCTGCTGAGCGGAACGCTGCTTGCACCGGTTCCCTTCAGCAACGTCATTCCCGCCCTCGTCATTATGTTGCTCGCCTTTGCGTTCATGGAGGAAGACGGCCTCCTGTTGTGCATCGCCCTGGCTGCCGCGGTGATTTCGCTCGCCATTACCGCTGCGGTGGTTTGGGGAACCATTGAACTTGGGGTGTTTTGGTAGCCCGATTTTCTCTTCAAGAGAATTGCGTCAGGCTCGCTGCTGCAGTCGCCGCTATTTTTCAGCGAACCAGAGTGTGTCCATGCGGTAGCGGCCGAAGTAGGCGCCCGGGTCGTACATGTAATCGGCCTTGGCCGGCAGGTTGCGCAGCTTCGCGTTGATGACGATGGGCTGCTGCACGGCGCCGAGCAGACCGATGGTGAAGACCTGGTCAGCGTGGATCTCCAGCATCTGGCGCCAGATGTCGGCGCGCGCCGCTGCGTCGGTCGCCAGCGTCCATCCGCCATAAAGTTCCAGCAGCTTGCGCGCCGAGGGCAGAGCCGGCGGTTCGCCGGCGCTGCCGCCGCTTTCGTTGTGCAGCCCCCACAGCGGCCAGTTGTTCTGCTTGTCGCTGGTCGGCGCCAATTCGTCCGGCGACATTGCCTCGGTGGCAAGGCCGTTGGCGAGGCCGTAGAAGACGCTCATCACCGTCGCGCCGGCGGCGATGCGCTGGCGCGCCGCCTGACGCGGCTGGGCGCGCACCAGCACGGCGATGCCGATCTTCGCCCACTGCGCCTTTATGACCTCCAGCATGTCGGTCTCCACCGGGTCCACCTCGGCGGTCTCGATGATGAGGTCGGCGCGGCGGCCGTCGGGCAGGTGGCGGATGCCGTCGGGATCCTTCCAGGTCATGCCCAGCTCGTCGAGCAGCGCGTTGGCCTGGTCCGGATCGTAGGCCGCCCAGGCGCTGCGGTAGGCCTCCTGGTACAGCGGCGAGCCGGGCAGCAGGGTGTTGGCGCCGGGCAGGGCGGTGCCCTGGTAGAGCACCTGGTTCAGCTCCTGGCGGTCGATGCCGAGCGAGAGCGCGCGACGAAAGCGGACGTCGCGCAAGACATCGCGCCAGCCCGGCGATGCGGCGTTGAGGTTGGGATAGAGCGCCAACTGCGAACCGCGGCCGATCGGCCACAGCAGCACCTTGATGCGGCCGTCCTTCTCCGCCTGCTTCAGCGCGGCGCCGTCGGCAAAGGAAAGCCCGCGCGCCTGCAGGTCGGTCTCGCCGGCGGCGGCCTTGGCCAGGATGAGGCGCGGCTCGGTGCGCGCCAGGATCACCT
Source organism: Pelagibius sp. 7325 (assembly GCF_037652055.1). NCBI lineage: Bacteria > Pseudomonadati > Pseudomonadota > Alphaproteobacteria > Rhodospirillales > Rhodovibrionaceae > Pelagibius > Pelagibius sp. 7325. The sequence goes on along the minus strand of NZ_JBBKAH010000005.1, from coordinate 113,125 downwards.
CGTCGATGTAGGGCAACTGGCGGCCTTCGGCATCGACGCGATGGAAATAGGGATTGCGGCGGGCGACGAAACGCTCGGCCGGCGGCGCCGTGGTGGTCATCCAGGGCTGCAGCGTCGGCAGTGCTGGATTGTCGAAGAAGAACATCCGGTCCATGCGATGGAACAGCTCGGCCCAGGAGCGCAGGCCGATCGCCTGTGCTTGTTCGGCGAGTTCCTGCGGGTCGTGGTAGGCCGCGTGGAATTGCTTCAAGTAGTGCGCCGGGCGGTAGAGAAACAGCGGATCGGCGGCTGCCAGCGCCGGCAGGAAGCGCGGATTGGGGGCCTGCCAAGTGAAGCGGATGGTGGCGTCGTCGATGATCTCCACCGTGGGCGGTTTGCCGGCCACCAACAGCTCCTGCGGCAGTCCGCGGGGCGAGATCTCCTTGTTGTTGGCGACGTCGGCCCACCAGAAGCGGAAGTCTTCGCTGGTGAAGGGCGCGCCGTCCGACCAGCGGTGGCCCGGCCTGAGCCTCAGGGTGAAGACCCGCTCGTCCGTCACCTCGATGCCGGCCAGGATGTCCGGCACCAGTTTCAGAGCATCCGCGTCCCAGGCGACCAGGCGCGCATAGCCGAAGAGCACCAGGTCGCGCGCGTCGCGCCCGCCGCGAGTGAGCAGGGTGAGGCTGCCGCCGTAGCGGCCCTGCTTCCAGTCCTCGCGCGCGGGGAGATCGCGGCGCGGCTCCGCCGGCAGGCGCTCGGCCAGCGGCGGCAGCGCGCCGCTGGCGAGGTCCAGGCGCAGGCCCGGCGGCTCCTGGGCGGCGGCGGGCAGCGCAATCGCGATTACGGCGGCGAGCGCCGGCAGCAGGGCCCGAAATCGAACTGGGAATCGCATGGATTTCTTATAGCTTTTCAGGGGTGCGGGACCAAATGAACTCTTGGCAACTCGTCTCTCAAGGGGGGTGGCCTTGCGGGCGCCGTCCCCGGCCTTCATAGTTGGGCCCCGGCACTAACAAGAGGTTACGACGTGAGCGCAGAAGAGCCGAAAGTCCTGCGGAAGGGCCGTGCCAAGGCGGACGAGGCGGCGCTGGCCGAGTTCACGCTGCGCCCGGATCCGGACGATCCGCGCCTCACCGAGCGCGTCCAAGGCATCGACCAGGATGGCCGGGCGGTGGAGACCGCGGTGGTGGTGGAGCGGCCGCTGACCCTGTTCCTCAACGGGCAGGAGATCGTCACCATGATGACCATCGGTGACTATCCCGACTACCTCGCCGTCGGCTATCTCTTGAACCAGAACATGCTGCGCCCAGACGACGTCATCGAAGGCATCGACTACGACGAGGAATTGGAAGTCGTCGTGGTGCGCACCCAGCGCGAGACGAATTACGAGGAAAAGCTGAAGAAGAAGGTGCGCACCTCCGGCTGTGCCCAGGGAACGGTCTTCGGCGATCTCATGGAAAAGTTCGAGACGGTGGCATTGCCTAAGGATGTGGTCCTGAAGACTTCGTGGCTCGTCAGCCTCTCGAAGAAGATCAATTCGGTGCCGAGCCTCTACCTGGAAGCCGGCGCCATCCATGGCTGCGTGCTGTGTCAGGGCGACCGCCCGCTGCTCTACATGGAGGACGTCGGGCGCCACAACGCCGTCGACAAGATCGCCGGCTACATGCTGATGCACGGCGTCAGCCCCGGCGACAAGATTTTCTATACGACGGGGCGGCTCACCTCGGAGATGGTGATCAAGACGGTGCAGATGGGCATCCCCATTCTGGTGTCGCGCTCCGGCTTCACGGCCTGGGGTGTCGAACTGGCCAAGCAGGCGGGCCTCACCCTGGTCGGCCGCGCCAAGGGCAGGCGCTTTGTCGCGCTGGCGGGCAGCGAGCGCCTGGTCTTCGACCACGATCCCGACGCCCTGGAAGACGAGGACCCGCGCCACCAGCGCAAGAGCGGCCGCGCCGATGACGCGGCGTAAAGAGGTTGGGCGTGAAGAGGGTGGGCGTGAGGGGCGCTAGCCTATGACCGATGGGAAACTGGTTGCCGGCGTGCTGCTGGCCGGCGGCCTGTCGCGCCGCATGGGCGGCGGCGACAAATGCCTGCGCGACCTCGGCGGCCGCCCGATCCTGGCGCACATCATCGAGCGCGCCGCGCCGCAGGTCGGCGCTCTGGTGCTGAACGCCAACGGCGACCCGGCGCGCTTCGATGCTTTCGGGTTGCCGGTCGCCGCCGACGTGGTGGAGGGCTACGCGGGACCTTTGGCAGGGGTGCTGACCGGACTGGACTGGGCGGCGGCGCAGGCCCCCGGCGCACGCTGGCTGGCGAGCTTTGCCTGCGACGCACCGTTCTTTCCGATGGACATGGTGGCGCGCATGCTGGCGGCGGTGGAAGCAGCGGGCGCGGACATGGCCTGCGCCGTCACCCACGGGCGCACCCACCCCGTCTTCGGCCTCTGGCCTCTCAGTCTGCGCGAGGAACTGCGCCGCGCGATGGTGGAGGAGGAGATGCGCAAGGTCGACCTCTGGACCGCGCGCTACCGCCTGGTGGCGGTCGACTTCCCGGACGTCGATACGGCACGGGGACCGCTCGATCCCTTCTTCAACACCAACCGCCCCGAAGACCTGGAAGAGGCCGCGGGGTACTTGCGTTAGGCGCGTGTCTGGCGTCTCACATAAAGACGCAGAATCTCACATAAGTCGGGTCACGCTGCGGGGTTGAGCTCGAGGGGCGGCGGCCTGTAGCGGGCGCAGGAAGTCTGACAGCAGCTTTGACTCTCCTGGACGCCTAGGTCGGGAAGATGCTCGTAAGCATTGTTGCCTGCCGTTTCCCAGTGGCAAGCAACAGCGAGACGCATCGCCATCTGCATCAGCCAACCAATCAGTGATTGAACGACGTTGCGCCTCTCTACACGCAAGGGGTGGATGAATACAGTCAAAACGCCATTGGTAGATCGGGGAAGGGCGGCTAGGGTATCTCTTGCATTTCTGTGCCCAAGAGTAGGTGGGGCTGCCTGTGGGCGCGCTTTTGACCTATGTCTGTCGCTCCCCACGGTCTCAGCTCTCGGGGAGCTGCTATTGGCGAAGGGGTTGAGTGTGTTGCGCAACTTGGCCATCACCCGGATTTACGGCGTGAACGAGGAGACGGTGACGGAGGCGACTGCGTTCCTCTCATCCAAGGTCGCGGGCCTCTATCGGTGGTGGCATTCTCATGCAGCGGAAGGGCGCCTGCCACTCCGACGCGAGTTCGACATCACCGAGCATACACCCATCGTCCCCGACCTTTTCCTGGTCGAGGTGCTGGCCGATGGGCAGTTCCTGATGAAGCTGGAAGGCGAGCGGGTGATTGAGCTTTTCGGGGTGAACAATACCGGCCGTATTATTACCGAGGCCGCAGGCGTGGGAGAGTACGGGCACGCGCTCGCCGAGTACTACCAGAGCATTGCCGATGAGAGGCAGTGTCGCCGCTGCACCGGCAATATGGAACACCTGAACCACCGCCGTTGGATCGAGTTCGAATCGATCGACTGCCCGCTGTCGCGCGACGGCCGTCAGGTGGATTTCATCCTCGGCGTCTCGGTGAGCGTGCGGGAAAATCGACTGTAAGCGATCCCCGGCAGGCGCTCCGCTACTGAATTGTACGCTTTGAACAAGATTGCCTCCTTCGCTTGAGGGAGCGAATGGATGGTACCGGCCTGGGCGCCGAACCTGATGTGTCCGCATTCGACTCATCTCAGATGTTTATCGGAAAGGTGTCGGAGGGGTCAGGTCTCAAGTTGACCCAGTGCGGACCTGCGGTTTGGTAGTGCTACAGCCGGCCCGCCGCGGCTTCCTTAATCGCTTTTTCCGAATTTGCCTCTGGTTCGGCGTTCAGGCGGCAGGTCGCGTCTTGTGCCACAGGCGGTCAAGGTGGCAACCGCGACGACGAGGGAACCAGCAAGAAGGCTCCGGAGGACCGAGCGTCGAGCAGGCCAGGATGGAGGAGATTGAGTCTCCGCTACATGGTGATTCATGGTCATCTGTCCCTTCTGATAAATGCTGACAATATTCAATAAGCGGGTCTTTGGTGGTTGGCCGAGAGGCCAGTACATCCCAAGCTCGCGAACTAACTATTCAGGCGGAAAAAGACTGCCAGGCTCAGGCGAACAGCCGGGAAGGGGTTGGCCATGAGGGCATTGGGGGATCGCGGTCTCATGGTCCTCGCTCCCTTCCAGGTGACAGGGGCTTTCTTCCCCGCCGTGCCGTTGCCTGAGCCTGGCGGCAAGTGGCAGGGAGGGTGTAGCGAGAGACTGCACTTCCCGAGAGGGATTCGGTATCATGCGGCGGGGCTGGTTGCCGTCGCCGATTGTCAGGTTAAGCTATGCGCCGGCAGAGGGCACCGCCGACCGGCCGGCGCAGACCTCATCGGACAGAGCGGGCAGGGAGACTGAAAACAGGGCGCCGCCCTCGCAATGGTTCGAAGCTGCGATGGTGCCGCCGTGCGCCACGACGATCGACTCGCAGAGCGCGAGCCCCACCCCCATGCCACCGGCCTTGGTGGTGAAGAAGCTTTGGAAGACACAGTCGCGAAGGCTGTCGGGAATGCCCGGCCCACTGTCACGCACCGCGACGGTCACCGCGGACGTCTCCGGCTGCGCTTCGACGCTCACGGAGACTTGACGTTTCGCGCAGCGTACCTGCGCAATCGCCTGAATGCTGTTGGACAGCAGGTTGACCACGACCTGCTGGAGCTGGATGCGGTCACCCAGCACCTCGGGCGAGGGTCGCGCAATCAGAAGCGACAGCTCGATCCCTTCGGATTCCAGATCGTGACGAACCAGCAGCAAGGCTTCTTCAACGACGTCACTCAGGTCAACAGGGATGTGCCGCGGCGCGTCGTCCGCGGCCATATCCAGGATACGCTGGACAATGTCGTTTGCACGGCGCGCGCTCGCAACCATGCGGCTGGTAAGGTTGCGGACCTTCTCGGCGTTCAGGTCGTCGCGCGACATCCAGCGCAGGCTAGTCTCCCCATTGGTCACGATGGCCGAGAGCGGCTGCCGGATCTCGTGAGCAATCAAGGTGGCAAGCTCGCCAAGGGCTCTATGGTACAGCAGCGAATGAACAGGGTCATCGCCCGGCTGCATCCGCGAGGCGGCCAGGGCGGCGAACTCCGCCCCCTTGTCCTTGCGTTCCCGACCGGTGAAGCTGCTACCGTTACCATGTCCCTTGTGAACTGAGCGTTCTCTCGACCGCATCGGCAGTTCCGATTCGTGCAACCGGGTTTTCGACATTTTAGAGATTCCCATCCCGCCTACCCTTTCCCGTGATCGAAACGCCTCCACTGAACTACACCTGAGCCTCACCCTCCCGCAGAGCCGACATGATGTGACCCACCAGGACTTTGTCCTTTACCGGCTTTTCCAGATAAGCGAAGGCGCCGTTTTCCAGGGCGCGTGTGCGCAGCATCGGATTTGACGTTGCCGTTACCACGATGATCGGCATCGACGAGCCGAGCGCGTGCAGTTTGCGCTGCAGCTCGAGTCCGCACATGCCCGGCAAACTCAAGTCCGTTATGAGACAGTCGAAGACCTGCGGTTCATAAGCAGCCAGGAATGCCTCCGCCCGATCGAAGTCGCGACAGGTAAGCGAAAGCACTTCAACCAGCTCCGAGAGTGCCAGCCGCATGGCTTCGTCATCGTCAACAACCGCAATTACGGGCGGATTTGGCAAACATTTTCTCCTCGGCACGGCACGCTCAGGCAATCTGTCCCGCCCGCTGCACGGGTCGAGGCTCCAGACTCTCCTTGAGGGCCTCGGGCAAGGCTTCCCAAGCTCGGACAAGGTCCCCCACGGAAACAACCTGCATCTTCCGCATGGCGTTGCCACGATGCAGCTTCACCGTGACTTCGCTGATACCCAGATCGAAGGCGATCTGCTTGTTGACCTGGCCGAGCACCACCTCACGCAGGACCTGCCGTTCGCGCGGTGTAAGCGTGGAGAAGCGCTCAACGATCTGGCCGGTACGCCGCGCTACGACGCGCTGGCTGATGTCGATTTGAATGGCGGTCATCACGGCGTCGATGAGGGTCTGGTCCCGGAAGGGCTTGGTGAGGAAGTCGACGGCGCCGGCTTTCATGGCCTGCACGGTCATTGGAATGTCGCCATGGGCCGTGAGAAAGATGATCGGCTTCGAGCAGCCGCGAGCCCTGAACTGATGCTGGAAATCCAGACCGCTGAGGCCAGGCAGCCGCACGTCGAGAATCAGGCATCCGGGCCGGTCTTCCATTTTGCCGGCAAGCAGTTCTCTGGCGGAAGAATAACAGATCGACGCCAGTCCGACGGACAGCATCAGTTCCTGCAAGGCTTCGCGCAGGTCGCTATCGTCGTCGACGATGAGCACAAGCGGAGCGTCCGCAAACGAATCTTTACCCGGGAAAGCTGCTTCACGCTGCTGCGGACGTTGAACCTGAGCCATTGCTGCTATTCCCTACTGTTCCCTCTGCCCAGCTATTGCGACAAGATTCGCCCTGCCCCCTTGCGGCGGCGGGGTGGCTTGTGGGCCGGGACTTTCACCCGTTCGTCGGCCAAGTTCCACACCTCGTCCTAGAGAGCAGCACGTGCCGTGCGTACGACCGCTGTGGCGATACTTGCCAGGGAGTCGCGGGGTAGTTCCTCGCGCATCGCCATTCCCGGTCCCATTCCGAACGAACGCGCTCGGTGGTTCCAGCCCCGATGACCCTAGCAAGCGTTCGAACAAGGTGCGGCGCGGAAGCTGCGGTCCGGTTGCCGATCTTGCGGGCTAAGCGCGGCGCGGCACCATCTCGGCGGTATGTGAAGCCTCATTTTTGCAGCGAAGCGGACTGCCTCGGATTTCACACAATACGGGATTCACTCGTTCGGGCCGCGGCGAGTAAGCGTCCCGAATTCCGCCGGTAGGCGGCAAATAAGCAATATGGGCACCTGCGCAGCAACCCCCGCACCGCAGTGTCGCGGCGGATCGATAAGATCGATTCGAAGCCACGCTCAACTGTTCTGCAAACGCCTGGTGGGCGCCGTGACGTTGCAAATTGGCGGGGAGTTACGAAGCCGTCGTTCCAGATTGCTGGAACAGGTCCATATTGGCTTCACCCCAGGCGGAGAGGGAAAGAAGGATCGGGATGAATGTTCGGCCCCGGTCGGACAAGCTGTATTCGACCTTGGGCGGCACCTGCGCGTAGACAACGCGGTGGATCAACCCGTCGGCTTCCAGTTCGCGCAACTGATTGGTCAACGTTCTCTGCGTTACGCCGGACATCAGGCGCTTCAACTCGTTAAAGCGGATGGTCCCTCTTTCCTGAAGATACCAAAGTGCAACGCATTTCCACTTTCCATCGATCAGACTGATCGCTGCCTCGACCGCGCAACCGGGGTTGCTGTCCAAACTGGTGTGCCGCCGCTTGACCATGACAGTATCCTTTTGTGCACTGAGAGCAAGTTTTGTGCGTATCGCGCATTTTATAGATACGCCCTAGATTGGTCTTTAACAAGATTTTGGGGTGCAGACATGAAGGCCATTGGATACGGAGTTCCAGGACCGATCGAAGTCGAGGCATCGCTGGTCGATATCGATCTTCCCGAGCCATCGCCCACCGGCCGCGACCTTCTCGTCGAGGTGAAGGCGGTTTCCGTGAACCCGGTCGATTACAAGGTGCGTCGCAGCGCGGCTCCACAGGACAGCAAGTGGAAGGTGCTGGGCTGGGATGCCGCCGGCATCGTGCGCAGCGTCGGCCCGGACGCGACCCTGTTCCAGCCCGGCGACGCGGTATTCTATGCCGGCTCGATCACCCGCCCGGGGACCAATTCAGAGCTGCATCTGGTCGATGAGCGGATCGTCGGGAAGAAGCCTGTCTCGCTGGATTGGGCTGAAGCCGCCGCGCTGCCGTTGACGACGTTGACTGCGTGGGAAGCCTTCTTCGACCGTCTGGACGTGAACAAGCCGGTTTCGGGCGCGGCACCCGCCATCCTGATCATCGGCGGCGCCGGTGGCGTCGGCTCGGTTGCGGTGCAGATCGCCCGCCAGCGCACCAACTTGACCGTAATCGCGACCGCCTCGCGTCCCGAGACGCGGGAGTGGGTAAAGACGCTCGGCGCCCATCACGTCCTCGATCACTCGAAGCCGCTGGCCCGCCAGATTGAGGCGCTCGGCATCGGTGCCCCTGCTTTCGTATTCTCGACCACCCACACGGATGACCACGTCGCCGAGATCGCCGAATTGATTGCGCCCCAGGGCCGCTTCTGCCTGATCGACGATCCTTCGGGCTTCGACGTCATGTCGTTCAAGCGCAAAGCGGTTTCAATCCATCATGAGCTGATGTTCACGCGGTCCATCTACGGCACGCCCGACATGGCCGAGCAGGGTCGCATCCTGAACGAGGCTAGCGCGCTCGTCGATTCGGGCAAGCTGCGCACCACGCTGAGCGAACGCCTGTCGCCGATCAATGCCGCCAACCTCAAACACGTTCATGCGCTGCTCGAGAGCGGCAAGGCGCGAGGCAAGATCGTCCTCGAAGGCTTCTGATCCGGCTCAGGCACGACCCGACCGATATCCCCCGCCCATAGGCAAGAGGCGTGCGTATTACATTTGGTACATTTGCTCCCCAGAATATCTCCTACCAATAATTGAGCATCAGAAGGCAAGATCATGACCGATACCATGAAGGCAATTGTGCTCGAAAAGTTCGGAGGCTTCGACGCTTTCGAGATGCGCGATGTCGCCGTAGCAGCCGTCGGGTCTCGGCAGGTCCGGGTGCGCGTACATGCTACCGCCATCAATCCTCTGGACTATCAGATCCGACGCGGCGACTACACCGACTACGTGCCGCTCCCCGCCATCATCGGTCATGACATTTCCGGCGTCGTGGAAGAGAAGGGGGCGGATGTAACCGAGTTCGACATAGGCGACGAGGTTTACTACACGCCAAAGATCTTCGGCGGCCCCGGCTCATATGCGGAGCAGCACGTTGCCGATGTCGAGCTGGTCGCCCGCAAGCCGCGCAACATCAACCACCTGGAGGCTGCCAGCCTGACGCTGGTTGGGGGGACGGTCTGGGAAGCTTTGGTGACCCGCGCCCAGCTTGCCGTTCATGAGACTATTCTGATCCATGGTGGCGCCGGCGGTGTGGGTACGGTGGCGATCCAGCTTGCCAAGGCGATGGGGGCGCGGGTCATCACGACGGCGCGCCTTAGCAACCATGAGTTCGTGCGTTCGCTCGGAGCAGATGAGGTAATCGACCATAGCTCCGATGACTACGTTTCGGCCGTGGCGGAACTGACGCGTGGAAAAGGGGTGAACGTCGTATTCGATACCATCGGCGGCGACACCCTGACGAGAAGCGCGCTCGCCCTTGCGGATGCCGGGAGGCTGGTCAGCATTGTCGACATCGCACAACCGCAGAACCTCATCGAGGCTTGGGGAAAGAACGCCGCCTATCATTTCGTCTTCACCCGGCAGAACCGAGGCAAGCTCGACGCGCTGACAAATCTTGTCGAACGCGGCTTGATCAAGCCTGTGGTTGGCGCAGTGCTGCCTCTGGCTCGGGTCGGCGAAGCGCATGAACTGCTCGAAGCCGGGGGCGCCCGCGGGCTTCGCGGGAAGGTGGCAATCGATGTTGCGGGCCAGACTGTCGACCTTCCGACGCCGCAATAGATAACTCGATAAGAAAGCGGTCTGTAGTCGGTGCAGGGACTTGGTGGATCGCCGCGACGGCTTCGCTGAGGCGACTGGCGTGGTGCTCCACGGGTGCCCGGTCAGAGAGGCCTAGAACTCCAGCACAAGCTGATGAAAGACGGCATTGACCTGCCTTTCGTCTTCATCCCCGGCCACGGCGACGTACCGATGTCGTTCGCCGTCATGAAGGCCGGCGCGATTGAATTTCTCAACAAGCCGTTTCGCCACCAGGTGCTGCACCATGAAGGTCCGCGGCAAAGTGATGCGCAAAATGCAGGCACAGTCCCTGCGTGAACTGGTTCGCTTCGCCGATCGTTTGGCTCTGGCTCCGCAGACATAGCCCGGATATACCTATGTATAATTGCTCGGATGCTGAACAAATGCTCAGTTTGATGGCTCTTTCGCGACAGCAGACAGAGCCAGGATGACCGTCACAAATAAGCCAGTTGCCGAAGGTTCGACCTTCCACTGTCGGCGCTTCCGCCGATCGTCGGTGCGTTGCTCGTGGTCGTGATGACCACAGGGTGTATCGGACCGAACTCGGCTCTTGCCCATTGGAGCGCCACACTATGAGCAGGTCGCACTCCGGGGATCGCGCGTCAGCCGATGCCACGACTGTTGATGCATGGGCCGACAGCCTGCTTCTCGCTGCTAGACTCTTTCTGGCTGCCGTATTCCTCTATAGCGGCGCGGTGAAACTACTGGCTTGGCAGGCTGCCGTGACCGAGTTCGGCCAGCTGGACGTACCGCTGCCGGTCATCGCCGTTACCGCGACCGTGGTTGTCCAGCTCTTCGGTGGGCTTGCGATCGGCCTTGGTTGGCAGGTTCGCGCCGCGGCCGCAGCGCTCGCGGCCTTTACCGTTATCGCCACCTTGATTGGGCACCCTTTTTGGTCCTTTGCGGGGGTGGAGTTTCAGCGCCAGCTGACGACCGCCCTCGAACACCTTGCCATCGTTGGCGGCTTTCTGCTCCTCGCGGTCACTGGGCCTGGGCGGCTTTCCCTGGAGGGTAAGGGCAGAGCATGATCGCAATTTGGGACCGCCACAGCCGGGGCCGCACCATGCTCGATGGAGCCGGGGCCGTCATCGATATGGTCCGAGGCGGCGGGCGGCCGTCCGTCGACAGAAGATGATCCATGCCGGGAGAAATAGGACCGTTTGCGTGTTGATCGCCTTCGGTCTCTCCGGTGCGGCAGCGCAGGCCGCAGAGGTGTGCTCGGTGAAACCCGCGAAGCTTCGCTATGATGACGATATCGGGTGTTTCCGCGATCCGTGGATGCGTGAGGAGATTCCCGGTATCTTCAAGTTCATTCCTCTGGACGAAAGCGGTGAGGCGTCTCTCGGCTTCGGCGGCGAGGTGCGTCAGCGCTATGAGTACACGCTCAACCCGGAGTTCGGCGAAGATCCGCAGGATGAGAAGGGTGTTTGGCTGCAGCGCTACACGCTGCACGGGGATCTCCGACTTGGGCCGCATCTCCGCTTCTTCGGCCAGATGTCGAGTGCGCTAGAGGCAGGCCGCGCGGGCGGGCCGAGCCCGGTCGACCAGAACGAGCTCGCATTGCAGAACGCCTTCGTCGACGTGAACCTTCCGCTTGGGCGTGACGCGGACCTTACCCTGCGAGGCGGCAGGCAGGAGCTGCAGTTCGGATCGGGCCGGCTGGTGGACGTGCGTGAAGGCCCGAACGTGCGGCGCACCTTCGACGCCGCACGGGCCACTGTGGAACTGCCGGGCTGGCGCGTCGACGCGCTCGCAGCACGGCCACGGCTGCCGCATCCGGGCGTATTTGATGACGAGGCGAATGACGACGAGGCACTCTGGGGCGCCTACGCCGTCGGTGACGAAGACTGGCTGCCTTTCGGCGCGCTCGATCTCTACTATCTTGGCTTCGAGAACGATGCTGGCGAATTCGCGCAAGGGACAGCGCGCGAGCGTCGTCACTCGATCGGCACGCGGCTCTACGGGGCGGAGCTCGGTTGGGACTGGAACTGGGAAGCGATCTACCAGTTCGGTAGCTTCGGCGACGGCAGCATCTCGGCTTGGACGATCGCCAGCGATACCGGCTTTACCTTCGAGAACGCGCCATGGCGGCCACGCATCGCGCTCAGCGCCAATATCGCAAGCGGCGACGGCGATCCGGCTGACGCCGACCTCGGCACGTTCAACCCACTGTTTCCGCGCGGCAACTACTTCTCCGAAGCCGCGGTGCTCGGCCCGCGCAACTTCTTCAACATCCACCCCTTCGTGACCGTCCGACCGACAGAAGCTTGGTCGCTGACTACCGACATGAACTTCTTCTGGCGACTGAACACAAGCGACGGCGTCTACGCACCCGCCGGCCAGCTGATCCGCGGACCGTCAGGCAGCGACGATCGCTTCGTCGGATCGGCCGTCTCGCTCACCTCTGAATACGCGATCGCGGAGAACCTGAACCTCACCGCGATTTACACTCATTTCTTCGCGGGCGATTTCATCCGCGCGACCGGCCCGTCCGAGGGCATCGATTTCTTCGAATTGACTTTGCAGTTCAAGTTCTGACCGCTGAAGGGACTTACCCCATGAGCAACGACCGCAATTTCAGAGAGTCCGACAAGAGGATCGCCCAGCAAGTCGGGCACTCGTCGAACCAGGTCCTCGCCCGGGTATTCGTCAATCATCGGCACATGAGCCCGTCCGACTTTCGGGAGACACAGCAATGACCGCGCCTGTCTACTCGTCGTTCGCCCAGTGGTACGGTGAAGGCCGCCTCGCGTCCTATGTGCGTACCATGAAATCCCCCGGAGGAATCCTTAATCTGCTTGAAGCGGTGCAACCGGCCGGGGACATGTCCGACCCGGCTGTGCCGGATCTTGTCCTGTATCAGGACCTGCTCGGCGGCAGCCGTGTCAGCGGGGACCTGGGAAGGGGGCGTTTCACTGTGACGAGCGAAAAAAGCGGCTTCTTTCTCGCTGCGCCGAACTTTGCCAATACGGTCATGGTCGACGCCAGCCACCAGCTCCGCAGCTTGTCGTTTCCTGTGGCGCAATGGCAGAAAGTGCTCGATGAAGCCGCTGACGGGCGGCTGTCGTTCGAATGCCTACAGGTCGACCGAGGGTTATTTCACGCTCCCGCCATTCAATCGGCGGTCCGGAACCTGTGGGTTCTGTGTGACGAGGAAGGGGCGCCGTCGCGTTTGCTGGCCAGGGCCGCAGGCTGCGTGATCATGGCCGAGCTGTGCCGATTAAGCGGAGTAACGTTCACGCCAGCGAGGGGCGGTCTTGCCCCCTGGGCAGAACGGCGCTGCCTGGAGCTGATGCGGACGCGGCTTTCGGAGGATATAAGCCTCGACGAGCTGGCGGCCGAGGTGCAGTTGTCGCCGTTCCATTTCGCCCGCATGTTCAAGCAGAGCGTCGGAGTTCCGCCTCGGGTCTACCTGACACGGCTGAGGGTGGAGAAAGCCTGCGAACTGCTCGAACATACCGACCTTCCGGTCACGGAGATCGCCTTGGAGGTCGGGTACTCGTCGAACCAGGTCCTCGCCCGAGTCTTCCGTAAACATATGCGCTTGAGCCCGTCAGATTATCGCCGGTCAGTGCGCGATCCGGTGCGCCCGGCGATTTCGCTTGGCGCGCATCCGGCTCTGGAGGGACGGCAATGACCGTCCATGCCCGTTCGTCATTCGCCCAGTGGCACAGCAATGGTCGACATGCGTCCTACTTGCGCACGATGAAATCCCCAGGCGGAATTATCGATCTTCTCGAGGTCCAGCGACCAGCCGGGGACATGTCCCGCCCGGCCCTGCCGGACATCGTGCTGATGGAGGACATTCTTGGCTGCAGTCGTGTCAGGGGTGACCTGGGAGGGGGTCGCTTCGATGTGACGACGGGGAAGGGCACCCTCGCTCTCGCTGCGCCCAATTTTGCGACCACGGTGATCAACGACGAAAGACATCGGCTTCGCAGCCTGGCGTTTCCTTTGTCGCAGTGGCAAGACGAGCTCGACGAGGCCGCCGACGGCCGCTTCTCGCTCGACACCTCCGGCATCTACGGCCGAGTGTTTGACTCGTCGGCGATCCGGTCGGCGCTTCGGAGCCTGTGGGCCCTATGTGAGGAAGAGGGGCCGCCGTCGCGGTTGCTGGCGCGGGCCGCGGGCTGCGAGATCCTCGCCGAACTCTGCCGGTTGGGCGGGGTTCCGTTCGCGCCCGCCAGAGGTGGCCTCGCGCCTTGGGCCGAGCGGCGCTGTCTGGAGCTGATGCGGGCGCGGCTTTCGGAAGACATCAGTCTCGACGAATTGGCGGCCGAGGCTCAGCTTTCGCCGTTTCATTTCGCCCGCATGTTCAAGCGAAGCGTGGGCGTGCCGCCGCGGGTCTACCTGACGCGACTGAGGGTGGAGAAAGCCTGCGAACTCCTTGAGCAGACAGGTCTTTCGGTCACGGAGATCGCCTTGGAGGTCGGATACTCGTCGAACCAGGTTCTCGCCCGGGTTTTCCTCAAGCACATGCGCCTGAGTCCGTCCGGCTATCGTCGGGCCGTTCGCGATTCGGTGCGCTCCATTGCGTTGCAGTGAGACCCGAGGGGCCCGCTTGCCGGCGGAAAACTTGTCCGGCACGCGCATGACAGGCCGCTGATCGTTTCGCAGGGATCTTGCATCTCCGCCGTGGCCGACGCCGGATCACCAATCGGGAATGCGGGCGATCACCTTGATCTCGAAGTCGAAACCGGCGAGCCAGTTGACGCCGACCGCTGTCCAGTTCGGATAGGGCGGCTCCGAGAAGATTCGGCTCTTTACGGTCATGAATGTTTCGAACTGGTTTATGGGATCGGTGTGGAATGTCGTAACGTCAACGATATCATCGAAGGTGCAGCCGCCTGCAACAAGCGTCGCCTCGAGATTGGAGAAGGCGAGGCAAACTTGCTCGGCAAAGTCCGGTTCCGGCGAGCCATCGGGACGACTCCCAACTTGGCCTGAAACATACAACAGGTCGCCCGACGCAATTGCGGCCGAGTAGCCGTGCATCTCGTAGAGGGCATGGCGGTTGGCAGGAAATACAGCATTTCGCGCGTTCATGTTCTCAGTCTTGCATTTCTTGTGTGTGATCCCTGCAGGACATCGGGTCAGAGAGCCAAGAGCAGGTTGGTCGGCCTGACGTCACGTTGCCCCGTCATCGCGCGGGACATGTCGGGTGGCCGCGAGCGAGGGGGGTGACGAGGGTCGATTCGCACGCTGCTTTCCGGGCGGATCGCCTGCCACCCCACGGAGATCAGGCCGCGACGCCCGGCACCGGCGTGTTGAGCAGCTGCTGCTCCCACAGATACGCAATGGCGCTGCCGCCGATGTGGTACTTGAGCGCATCGTTCAGGGCTGTCGCCGTCTCGGCGCGGGCCCAGTCGCGTTGCCATTCGGACGCCAGCGCCAGCCAGGTCATCATGTTGACGCCGGCGGCGATCATGCGCTGGATCGCGACCTCATGGGCCTCGACGGACGTGCCGCCCGACGCATCGGTGATGACGGTCACGTCCCAGCCTTCGCCGGCGGCCTGGATTGCCGGCATCGCGACGCAGATCTCGGTCCAGAGACCGGCGATGATCAGCTGGTTGCGGCCAGTCGCCTTGACCGCATCCACGACCTTCGGATCCTCCCAGGTGTTGATTGTCGTCCGGTCAATCACCTCCTGGTCGGGGAACACTTCGGTGACATGCTGAAAGAGGTCGCCACCCCGGGAGGCGATGACGGTTGTCAGGATCGTAGGCACGCCGAACACCTTGGCACACTTGGCGAGCGCGGTCGTGTTGTTCACCACCATGTGCGGGTCATGGCTGTTCAGGTTCGCGAGCTGATAGGGCTGATGGTCGATTAGAACGAGCACAGAGTCTTCGGGACGAAGAAGCGAGTCGAGGCCGTTACGGAAGGTCATGATGTCATCCTTTGCATCTGAGGAAGAGCCGAGCGCTGGTGGCTGAACCTAGAGAAGAAGCCTGAACGGCGCGGCGCGAAAGCTGCCGAGAGAGTGCCGATCTTGCTGTACCCGCCTGTTCGCCAAGCATCGATGTTCGGACAAGGCTCACATGTTGCTTTCCGATCCGTCGGGGTTTGCCCTGATGTGGTACTCGCCGCTTTCGCGGAAGCTGCGGACGCTGGTTTCGCCGCTAGACGGGGAAAAGCGCAAAATTGGCACCTGCGCAGCAGCCCCCGCACCGCATCGTCGCGGCGTTTCGATAAGATCCCTTCTGCGCCGCGATCAACTGTTCTGCAATCGGCTGGAGGGCGCCTTTGACCCTTTGACCTGTCACAAACGAAACGGGGTTGCGATGCGGCAGCGATCGGCGCTGATCTCTGAAAAGGGAGTGCAGGCGGGTCGCCGCCCGCATCGGCGCTATGGCATGGAGGCATTTCGATGCAACGAAAGGAACACATCATGTCCGACACAATGAAGGCCGTCGTCCTGACCCGCTTCGGCGGTCCTGACGCGTTCGAAATGCAGACCCTTCCCGTCCCTTCGGTCGGCTCGCGGCAGGTTCGCGTTCGCGTCCACGCCACGGCGATCAACCCGCTCGACTATCAGATCCGTCGCGGCGATTACGCCGATTATGTGCCGCTGCCGGCCGTGATCGGTCACGACGTCTCCGGCGTCGTGGA
Source organism: Pelagibius sp. 7325 (assembly GCF_037652055.1). Lineage (NCBI taxonomy): Bacteria > Pseudomonadati > Pseudomonadota > Alphaproteobacteria > Rhodospirillales > Rhodovibrionaceae > Pelagibius > Pelagibius sp. 7325. The sequence goes on along the minus strand of NZ_JBBKAH010000005.1, from coordinate 96,862 downwards.
GGCCGTCGGCGCGGATGTCACCGAGTTCACTCCCGGCGACGAGGTGTATTATACGCCGAAGATCTTCGGTGGCGCCGGGTCCTACGCCGAGGTCCATGTCTCCGACGTCGATCTCGTCGGCCGCAAGCCCCGCAACCTGTCGCACGTCGAAGCAGCGAGCCTGACGCTCGTGGGCGGGACCGTCTGGGAGGCCTTCGTCGGCCGCGCTGGCCTGCGCGTCGGCGAGACGATCCTCATCCATGGCGGCGCGGGTGGCGTCGGGACGATCGCGATTCAGGTCGCCAAGGCCATCGGCGCACGGGTCATCACGACGGCGCTCGCCAATGATCATGAGTTCGTCCGGGCGCTCGGCGCGGACGATGCGATCGACTTCGCCTCTACCGACTACGTCGACGCCGTGGACGCGCTGACCGGTGGGCGCGGGGTTGACGTCGTCTTCGATACAATAGGCGGAGACACGCTGACGAGGAGCCCGCTCGTACTTGCGCCACTCGGGCGCGTCGTCTCGCTGGTCGATGTCGCGACGCCGCAGAACCTCATTGAGGCGTGGGGGCGGAATGCCTCTTATCACTTCGTCTTCACCCGCCAGAACCGCGGCAAGCTCGACGCGCTGACGAACCTCGTTGAACGTGGTCTCGTAAGGCCGGTGATCGGCGCTGTTCTCCCCTTCGACCGCCTCGCGGAGGGGCACGAGGTCCTGGAGACGGGGTCGCGCCGCGGACTACGAGGGAAGGTCGCGATCGATATTTCGGGCGAGGCAGAGACGATTGTGCCGCCGCTCGCCGCCGCAGCCTGATCTTTTCGGACGGCCCGAGGCGTGCCCGGGCCGTCCCCCGGAGGAGAGCCAGCATGGTCATCGAACTCGCGATATTGCGAGTCCAGCCGGGCAACGGATCGGGCTTCGAGGACGCCTTCGACTCGGTCCGTCCGCTTCTCGCCGCCGCGGACGGTCACCTCCGCCACCGTCTCGTCCAGACGTTGGATGACCGGAATACCTTTCTCCTGGAAGTCGCGTGGCGGGATCTCGAGGCGCATGTGAACGGCTTCGAGCCGAGCGAGGCGCATGCCCGCTTCATGTCGGTGCTAGAGCCACTGCTCCATGAAGAACCGATCGTGATCCACGTGGTGCAGGGATCCGTGACATGACTGTCATAGCAGGAATATTGGAGGTCGAATGAGCTGGAACCCAGCTGTTGAACCGGGCTGTCCCGATGAGGTCGGGATCGACGCGATCGAAACCCTCATCGTCCCGCGTTCCCGCGACCTCGGCGGTTTCGAGGTCCGGCGCGCATTGCCTGCGCCGAAGCGGCAGATGGTCGGTCCGTTCATCTTCTTCGACCAGGCCGGCCCTGCCGAATTGCTGACCGGACAGGGCGTCGATGTACGACCGCACCCACATATCGGGCTCGGAACTGTCACCTACCTTTATCGCGGTGACTTTCACCATCGGGACAGCACCGGCGCCGACCAGATCATCAGCCCTGGTGCACTGAACTGGATGGTCGCCGGGCGGGGCGTGACCCACTCGGAGCGTACCTCCGCGGCTGCCCGGAGCGGTCCGAACAGTCTGTTCGGCATCCAAACCTGGCTGGCCCTGCCTGACACGCATGAGGATGTGGCGCCCACCTTCGATCATTACGGCAAGGAAACGCTGCCTGTGGTCGGGGACCGCGGTGTCTCGGTTCGGCTTATCCTCGGCAACGCATATGGCAAGGTCGCGCCCGCGACGATGTTCTCCGAGACGTTCTACGCTGACGTGCAACTCGAACCCGGTAGCCGGCTGCCGATGCCAGACGATCACGAGGACCGGGGCATCTACATCGTCGAAGGCTCGATCTCGATCGCCGGCCAGGATTTTGCGGCACCTCAGATGATGGTCTTCCGCCCAGGCGACAGGATCACCGTCGCGGCTGGAGACCGGGGCGCGAGGCTCATGATCCTCGGCGGCGAGACCTTTCCGGGCCCCCGATACATCTGGTGGAATTTTGTCGCGTCGTCGCAAGAGCGCATCGAAGAGGCCAAAGCTGAGTGGCGCGCCGAGAACTGGGGCAGAGGGCGCTTCGATCTGCCGGTCGACGACCGGGATGAGCATATCCCTCTGCCCGATTGAGCTGCATTCCCGAAGGCGCGTGGTCGCGTCCGGTCCGTCAGGATCCCTGAAGACCTTACTGCCCCCGGTGTACGATGGAACTCCCAGCCTACCTCACATTCCTGATGGTCAGCGCGCTTCAGATCGCGAGCCCCGGGCCGTCCACGTTGTTCATCGTGAACAACGCCATTGCCCACGGATGGCGCCGCGCATTGGCTGCTCTGAGCGGCGATCTGCTCGCGATCGCGTTATTGGCCACTCTTTCCGTCGTCGGGTTGGGCGCTCTGCTCTTGGCCTATCCTGTGGCCTTCCTCGTCCTGCGCCTGGCGGGCGCTTCCTACATCATCTGGCTCGGATGGACTTTTCTTCGTTCCGCCCCGCGGCAAGAGAATCCGAGCATGGAAAGAGCCCGGGAAAAAGGCCACGGGGGAAGCGGGTTGGCGCTTTGGCTCCACTCCTTCGGTGTTGGGATCAGTAATCCAAAGGCCGTGCTTTTCTTCGCCGCGCTGTTTCCCCAGTTCATTCCGGCGGGGAGCGGTCCGTCTGTACTTGCCCTTCTGGTTGCAAGCTTCCTGGCCGTGAAGCTTATCGTCCTAGGCGGCTACGCGCTCGGAGCCCGGCATCTGGTCCGACTGCTCCGCGCGCCAGAGCATGCGAGACGCGGACGGATGCTGACCGGCATGATCTTCGTGGCCTTCGGGGTGCTGATGATCTGGTCTGCTCTGACCGCCGCGTAGAGCCGCGCGATGATGGAGCCCTGCTCCCGGCGGCGGTCAGGCACTGCCGCCGGCGCCGTCTTGCAGCGCCGCCCAGAAACCCCGCAGGTTTTCACTCAGGTCGCGGTAGAGCCGGTAACGCCGGTCATAGTGCGCCTTGCGCTGCCGGTCGGGCGTGAAGGCCGCCTTGGGCCGAGTCATGGCCCGGATGCCGGCTTCGTAGTCGGCGAAGAAGCCAGCGGCAATACCGGCGCCGATGGCCGCGCCCAGCGCGCCGGTCTCCGAGGCCTCCGCCACGCCGATGGGCAGGCCCAGGCCGTCGGCGAACATCTGGGGCCAATGAGGACTGCGCGAGCCGCCGCCGGAGAGCACGGCGCGTTCAAAGGTGACGCCGGCCGCAGCCAGCACCTCGATATGACGGCGATGCTCGAACATGACGCCCTCGAAGAGCGCGCGCAGAAGGTGGGCCTCGCCGTGCCAGCCGGCGACGCCGTAGAAGCCGGCGCGGCAGTCCGCCCCCTGGCCCGAGCCATAGAGAAAGGGGTGGAACAGAGGATCGTCGGCGGCCGGCGTCAGCGACCCGACACATTCGTTGCAGAAGGCGAAGGGATCGCCGGTGTGCCCCGCACGCTCCACAAAGGTCCGCACGTACCACTCCAGGTTCGCTGCGGAGGTGGCGCTGGACTCGATGTTCACGTATCGCTGCGGGCCGAAAGCGGCGACCATGAAGACCTTGGGATCGACGACCGGCCGGGCCGAGAAGACCTGATTGATCGACCAGGTTCCGGCTATGATCGAAGCCTCGCCGGCGCCAACCACGCCGGAGCCCATGGCGCTGGCCACGACGTCGAAGAAGCCGCCGATCACCGGCGTGCCCTCGGCCAGACCCGTGGCCTCGGCCGCCGGGGCGTCGACCCGGCCCGCTATGTCCGTCGGTTGCACCAGGCGGGGCAACAGGCCGCGCGCCTCCGCGAGTCCATAGGCCGAGAGCAGGTCGTCGTCGAAGACGGCGTCGGGCAAGCGCAGCAGGCCGCAGCCGGACATGTCCGAAATGTCGCTGACGCGCTCGCCGGTCAGCTTAAAGGTGATGAAATCCTTGCACAGCATGGCCGTGCCGGCGCGGGCGTAGACGTCGGGGGCGTTGTCCTTGACCCAGGCGAGCAGCGTCGGGGTCTGCGATGGCCAGGGCTTTTGCAGGCAGAGGCCGTGCAGCCGGTCGCCCCGCTCTGCCGCGAGCCGTCGGGCGAGGGCGGCCGCGCGGGTGTCGAGAGACTGGATGCCGAGCAGCGGTCGGTCGGCCTTGTCCAGCAGGTAGAGGCCGTTGCCGTGGCCGGCGCAGCCGATCGCTGCGATCTGCCGGGCGTCTATCCCCGCCATTTCGATGCAGCCGCGGATCGCCTGCCGGGCGTTGGCCCAAAGCTCCTCCAGGTCGCGCTCGACCATGCCGGCCTGTGGCGTGATCGAGCGGCCGTCGAGGGCCTGCATGGCGCAGATGCGCCCCTCGAGGTCGAAAATGACCGCCTTGATGACCGTGTTGCCGGCATCCAGGCCCAGCAGGTAGCGCTTGTCTTCAGCCACGGTTGTAGATGTCCCAGGCTTCCTCGCCGCCGATACCCTTGTGGATCATTGCCAAAAGCGCATTGACGACGGCTTTGGGGTTGTCGTGCTGGTAGATGTTGCGGCCGTAGACCAGTCCCCTCGCGCCTTGGGACAGCAGGGCGGCGGACTTCATCAGGACATTCTTCAGGTCCTCCTTGCCGCCGCCGCGCACCAGCACCGGCACCCGTGCCGCCTCCACGACCCGGTGGAAATCTTCGGGGTTTTCGGTCGGATCGGCCTTGATGATGTCGGCGCCCATCTCGCTGGCGAGGCGCACCAGGGTGACGATCTTCTCGGCATTGCCGTCGACCTGATAGCCGCCGCGCACGCCATTGGGCAGCATCACCAGGGGCTCGATCATCAGCGGCATGCCGTAGCGGTGGCAGGCGGCGCGCACCCGGCTGATGTTCTCGACGCACTGGCGAAAGAGCTCCGGCTCGTCGGGGAGCATGAAGAGGTTGACCACCACGCAGGCGGCATCCATCTCCAGCGCGCCGACGATCGGCTCTTCGTGGTTCTGCAACTGGGACCACATCACGCGGTGGCGCTGGTCGTTGTAGGGGTTGCCCATGTCGATGCGCATCACCAGGGCCGGCTTGTCCTTCTCCGGCCGGCGCTGCAGCAGGTCTGCCTGACCCTGATTCATCTGGATCGCATCCGGCTTCGCCGCGATGAGGGTGTCTACGACGCGGGCCATATCCTCGAGGCCAGCAAGGAAGCTTGGTTCGTTGCAGACGCCATGGTCGACGGCCACGTCCAGGCAGGCACCGTGGGTGAACATGCGGTTCATGCGGGCTTTGGGACTTACGCGCATTCAAGACTCCTGTCGCGGGTACGCTGTTCCAGCGTCTCCTCAGAGACGCCGTGGTAGTCGCCGAGTTCGGCAATGAAGTCGTCGATGTTGCGGTCCTTTTCTTCTCCGCTCCAGCCGAGCTCAATGGCGGCGACATCGGCCACCTGTCGGATCAGTTGCGACGAGATCTCGCCGCGGATTGCCAGGGGCGTGCGGCGTAGCAGCAGGTCGCCGAGCCCGGTGGCGAATTCGTGGCGGATCAGGAAGGCGATCTCCGCTGCGGTCGTGGTGCAGCGCCCGTCCAGCGGACGGTCGTCGTTGCGCCGCGAACAGAATTGCAGCACCTCGTCCGACCGCGTCCCATAGAGGTCCACCAGGTAGGCCGCCCGGGTCGGGGTGATGCCGTGGCGCGCCGCCAGCCGGTTCTCCAGGTCGGCGGGAGATTGCGGGAACTCGGCCCCGCCGCCTATGGAGAGATCGAGACTCTGCGCTTTACGCCGGCGGCCGATGTCGGTCAGAACGCGGTCTGCGGTCTGCTCGGCAAAAGCGCGGAAAGTTGTCCACTTTCCGCCGACCATGCAGTACTGCGGCAGCGCCCCGTCGATGCGGTGCACGAAGTGTCCGCGGGAGATGCGGCCGGTGAAGTCATGGTCGCTCTTGGGCAGCGGCCGGATTCCACTGTAACTGTAGACAACCTCTTCGGTGGTCAGCGCAATGGTGGGGAAGACCAGGCGGAGCGACTCCAGGATGTAGTCACGCTCCTCATCTTCGCAGCGCACGCGGCTGACCGCTTTTACCCGGATGTCGGTAGCGCCGGCGAGCACGCGCCCCAGGTACGGAAAGACAATGCAGATGCGGCTGTCCGAGTTCTCGAAGAAGATCATGTGCCCGCCCAGTGCGTCGAAAAGCCGCGGGTTGTCGATAATCAGGTGAGAACCTTTGGTGCCTGATACCAGCGCCGCCGCCGGACCGCCGCCGCGGTTTAGCTGCGCGATGGCCTCATCCAACCAGGCGCCTGTGGCGTTCACTACGGCCCGGGCTGTAACAGGCAGGCGCTCGCCGGTTTGCTTGTCGATTACGCAAAAGCCAGTGCTCGCCGGAAGAATCTCGGCATAGTTCAACGATACGCTCTCAGGCGACAGGTGCAGGCTGTCCAGTATCAGCTCGATACCGAGGCGCTCAGGATAGCTGATCCAGGCATCGTGATAGGTTGCCGAAAAGCGCACGGCCGTGGTCAGCTTTGGCCAGCGCCGGTGTGTCTCGGCCGCGCTGCGAAAGGTATGGCGCGGCAGGATGCGGCGATGGCGCGTCACCCAGTCATAGAGGGAAAGACCGAGTTTCACCGGCAGCGCGCCCCGAGGGGCCGGGCGGCTGCCCAAGCCGAGCAAGCCGGCAGCGCCGTTCATCAGTCCGGAGAGGAGCGAGGTAATGGGAATGGTCGTCGGCAGCGGGCGGACCATATGGGGTGCATTGGCCAGCAGGGCATCGCGCTCGCGCAGCGACTCCCGAACCAGCCCGTACTCGCCGTTTTCCAGGTATCGGAGCCCGCCGTGGATCATGCGCGAGGGCGCCGCACTGCAGCCGGAGCAGAAATCACCGCGCTCGACCAGGAGCACCCGCAGGCCCTGTAGGCAGAGTTCCCGGAATACGCCGATTCCGTTGATGCCGCCGCCGACGACGATGACGTCGAAGGCCGCATCCGCGCGGAGCCGTTCCATGTTTTCGCTGCGTCGTCCTGGCATAGCTGTCCTGGTCATCGCCCCACCGGAGCGATGTGCGTTACGGTCGTTGCGGTTTGGCCCACGCTCAGGCGTCGAGATCCGAAAGGTGTGTCGTCGCCGCCTCGCTGATGGCTTGCAATTCGTCTGCATCAAGGCGAATGCGGGCCGCCTTCGCATTCTCCTTCGCCTGATCGGGGTTGCGCGCGCCGCAGAGCGAGAAGGTGATGCCCGGCTGCTGCAGAGTCCAAGCGATGACCACCTGGGCGGATGTCGCCTGGTGCGCCTCGGCTACGGGAGCGATGCTTTCCATCAGGCGCGCGACCTTCTGCCGGTTCGACAGCGAAAAGCGTGGGCTGTCACGGCGTTGGTCGTCGCCCTCGAACTTGCGCCCCGGCCCGATCTTGCCGGACAGCAGGCCGAGGGCGAGGGAGGAATAGCTGAGCGTCGAGACGCCGTGTTTGGCGCAGATCGGCAGCAGTGTCGACTCGATGTCGCGCTTCACCATGCTGTATTCTTCCTGGATTGCATCCAGCGGTCCGGCTGCAACGTAGGCCTTGAGGTCTTCCGGCGAGACGTTGCTGGCTCCGAAGGAGCGGATCTTGCCCTGTTGCTTCAGGCTCTCGAGCGCCTCCACAGTTTCGGCGATGGGCGTGGTCGGGTCCTGCCAATGGGTGATGTAATGGTCGATGTAGTCGGTGCCGAGGCGCTGCAGGCTCTGCTCGACCTCGAAGAGGATAGATTCTTTGCCAAGGTAGCGGTGAACCGGGCGTCCTTCGTAGTCGAAGAAGTGGTTGCCCTTCTGCGTATGCCAGACGAGGCCGCACTTGGTCGCGAGCACCACGCTGTCGCGCCGGCCTTTGATCGCCTTGCCGACGATCTCTTCCGAGAGTCCTTGTCCGTAGGCCGGGGCGGTATCGACCAGCGAGATGCCTTCGTCGAGCGATGCCTGGATCGCCGCGATGGACTGCGCCTCGTCGGTGCCGCCCCACATCCAGCCTCCGATGGCCCAGGTGCCAAGCCCCACGGCGGAGGCTTCAATGCCGGAGGATCCGAGGGTACGGGTAAGGACTTCATGCGACATTCTGTACACTTCCCATGGTTTTGAGGACGGCCTCTGCGGTTTTCTCATCGAGGATGAGAGAGTCGAGATAGTCTCCGTTCAGGGCCGCGTGGATCGGTTGGACCTTCTCCGGGCCGGCCGCCACGCCGATGGTGCAGGGGCAGCGCGCCAGTTCCTGCGGGTCGAGGGCGACGAGGCGCGAGTTGAGCGGATAGTCCGCCAACGAACCGTCCTCGCGGATCAGGTGCGCCAGGAATTCGCCGACGGCGCCGCTGCTGACGAGCATCTCTCGCTCCGGGTTGGGGAGCGGGTGGAGATCGTAGTAGCTGGAGGCTGGCGGCTGGATCGAACCGATGCCGACCAGTGCCACGGATGCCGAGCGCGCCAAGTCGAAGACTTCTTTTACAGAACTCATGGCCATGAGCATGTCCCGCTGCTCCTGGCTCTCGGCGAAGAGCGGTGCATGAACCAGGAGGGTGGAGCCTCCAAGGCGCTCGGCGAGCTGCGTGGCGAGGTGGTTGACGTCGGTGTAGTACTTGCCCTGTACGCCGCCGGTCAGCGGCACCACGGTCACTTTAAAGGCCCGCTCCGGCGTCAGGTTGTCGACCACGGCGCTGACTGCCTTGCCGCCGGTGATCGCGATGACGTCGCCGTCCCGCAGGCTCTGCAGAAGCAGGTTGGCGGCGGCCCGTCCGACCTGCTGCAGGTTGGTGTCGGGATTGCCGGAGATTGTCGGTGCGACCACGGATTCCGTGAGCGAAGTCGCCTCCACCAGGGCGGTTTCCAAATCGACAAGGCGCTGGAAGGGGCTCTCGACAGCGATCTTCACCATGCCCAGCCGTCGGCCCTGGGTGATCAACCGGTTCACCTTGGAGGTCGAAAGATTGAGCTTCCTGGCGATCTCCGATTGCTTCATTCCCTCGAGGAAATGCAGCACGAGCACCGTGTGTATCTGCCGGATCGACTCGAAGTCGTCTTTTCTGTCAGCCATCTGGGTCAGCCGCGCCGCTTGTTGAGATAGTGATCGATGGATACGGCGGCGAGCAGGATCGAACCGCGAATGATATCCTGCCAGTAGACCGAGACGTCCAGCAGGGCGAGGGAGCTGGAAACAACGGAAAGCAGGATGGCGCCCAATATGGCGCCAAAGATGGTGCCCGTCCCGCCGGACAGGCTGGCGCCGCCGATCACCGCCGCGGCGATCACGTTCAATTCCATGCCGATGCCGAAGGTCGGCTGGGCCGAGCCGAAGCGGGCCATGTAGATGATGCCCGCGACGCCGCAGAGCGCTGAGCAGAGCGTGGTGGTCAGGAAGACGACCTTCTTGGTGCGTATGCCGGAGTAGGCAGCGGCCTTTTCGTTGCTTCCGGTATAGAAGACCTTCCGGAACAGCGTCGTGCGCCGCAGCATGAAGTCGAAGCCAACCACGACGACGACGAAGATCACGATGACGACGGGAATCACGCCGATCGATCCTTGGCCGATGAACTTGAACTCCGGCGGCAGGGTGAAGAGGCCGAGCGGTCTGCCACCGGTTCCGAGCAGGCAGGCGCCGCGGGCGATGACCATGACCGCGAGGGATACGATGAAGTGGTGCAGGCCGACCCGCGTCACGAAAAAGCCCATGCCGGCGCCGATGGCAGTACAGGCGGCGATGGAGATCAGCGAGGCGGTCCAAGGGTCGACCCCGTTGAGGAACAACAGGCCGGCGATGACCATGGCGAGCGCGGTCACGGAGCCGACGGAGAGGTCGATGCCGCCTGACACCAGCAGGATGGTCATGCCGACCACGACGATGCCCTCCACGGCGAAGGCCATCGCCATGGCGCGCATGTTGACCCAGGTCAGGAAGTAGGGTGATGCGAAGGACATCACCACAAAAAGGGCGAGAATGATGAGGATCAGGCCCGTTTCGCGCATGCGGAAGAGCCTCTTGAGCAACCCGATCATGCCGCTGGGGGCCTTCTTCTCGTGGTCCATGGGTGTGGCAGTCGAGACCATAGGATGAACCACCCTCATACCGCCAGGCGCTGCTTTTCCAGGACGGAGGCGAGGTGCATGATGTTCTCCTCCGTCATGGCGTCGCCCGACACCTCACCGCTGATCTGGCCCTCGCGCACCACCAGGACACGGTCGCAGACCCCGATGAGCTCCGGCAACTCCGAGGAGATCACCACGATGCCGACGCCGCTGCGGGCGAGTTCGCGCAGGATGCGGTGAATCTCCGCCTTGGCACCAACGTCGACGCCGCGGGTCGGTTCGTCGAGAAAGATTACCTGCGGCTTCACCGAAAGCATCTTGGCGATGGCCACTTTCTGCTGGTTGCCGCCCGAGAGGGCCGAGGCCGGCTGCCCGATATGGCCGCACTTCAGGTTCAGGCGTTCGCCGAGGCGGATGGCTTGGTCGCCCTCACGGCGGTCGTCGATGATACCCAGTCGGGTGGCGACTTGCCGCAGCGCCAGGGCCGACACGTTGGCTGCGATGGACATCTCGAGGAACAGGCCGTCGCCCTTGCGGTCCTCCGAGAGGTAGACGATGCCTTCGGCGATACTGTCTTTGTAGTTCCGGCGCGCCAGTCGGCGGCCTTTCAGGCGGACCTCGCCGGTCACGTCGCCCTCAAGGGCGCAGATGCCTTTGGCGATCTCACTGCGCCCGGCGCCGATCAGGCCGGCGAAGCCGAGGATCTCGCCCTTTCTCACATCAAAGGTGATGTTGCTGAAGCGGCGCCGCTCGCAGAGGTTCTCGACGGCGAGGATGACCTCGTCGGAGCGTTCTGCTGCGCTCTGTTTCTCAGGGTAGAGGTTCTCGATCACCCGGCCGACCATCGCGTTGACGATCTCGCGTGGGGTGGTCTCCGCCACGTTGCGGGTGGTGATGTACTGGCCGTCGCGGAACACGGTCACGCGGTCGCAATTGTCGAAGATCTCCACCATACGGTGCGAGATGTAGATGATTGAGATGCCCTGCGCTGCCAGCCGGCGCATGATGCCGAACAGCACCTGCGCTTCCTTCTCGGTCAGCGCGGCGGTGGGTTCGTCCAGGATGAGCACGCGGCAGTCCAGGGTCAGAGCCTTGGCAATCTCCACCAACTGCTGCTGGGAAATCGAAAGGTCGCGGGCGAGGGACGTGGGATCGATGTCGCCGAGCTGGCCCAGCACGGCGGTGGCACGCTGCTCCAGGTCCCGGTAGTTCATCAGCAGGTGAGGGTTGGTATTGGTGGTGGCCATGAAAATGTTCTCGGCCACGGTGACGTCCGGGCAGAGCGCGATCTCCTGGTGCACGAAGCCAATTCCGAGGCGTTGTGCCATGGCCGGCGAGACGATATCGACCGGCGCGCCGTCGAAGCGGATTTCGCCGCTGTCGGGGCGCAGGATGCCGTCGACCACGTTCATCAGGGTGGACTTGCCGGCACCGTTTTCGCCGGCAATGGCATGAATTTCACCTCGACGCAGCTCGAAGCTGACGCCTCGTAGGGCCTGGACCGGGCCGAAGGCCTTGCTCAGGTTCGATATCTGAAGGATTGGATCGTCTGCCATGGTCCAGGTCGTCAGCAGGGAACTGGGGTGCGGCCTCCGCTTGGCTGCCCGCACCGCAAGAGATGCATGGTGCGGACAGCCGAGGCGGAAGAATCCTTGCGAGAGCGGCCCTCAGCTGGGGTCGCGGCCCTCCATGTAGGCGTTGAGGTCGAAGGCGTCGGCGTTGTCCTTCGTGATCACCGCAAAGCCGTTGTCGATGAAGGGAATCTGCATCGGATTGTAGCCGGAGACTTTGTAGTCGTTGAAGGGATCGAACATCTCCGCGTGCGCGGCCATGAAGGTGGCGACAAAGCCCATGAAGCCCTGCACGCCCTGATTCGGGTTGAGCGACATGTGGATGTTGCCGGCCTTGATGTGCTCCAACGTCGTCGGGGTGATGTCCGCGTGCATGATGAGCACATCGGCCTTGGCTTCCAGCACGGCGGCGACGGCCCCCTCGGCGGAACCGGCCTCGGGGATCCAGAGCGCATCGAGGTTGGGATTGGCTTGCAGGATCGAGGCGGTGGCGCGGTAGGCGGCATTGCTGTCCTGGTTGGTCGCCTGGCGGCCGACCAGCTTCATGTTCGGATAGTTTTCCTTCATGTAGTCGATGAGCGCGGTGACCCGGAGGTCGTGGTTGCTCTGGCCCGGATTCTCGAGCACGGCGTATTCGCCGCTCTCGCCGACCTGCGAGACGATTTCCTCCGAGGCGAACTTAGCCTCGGCAACGTTGTCCGACGTGATGTAGGCGGAGCGCCTTGACTTCGGCGAGTCGGCGGCGAAGGTCACCACCTCGATACCGCTGTCGATGGCGCGGTTGATCGGTTCGATGAACGGATCCGACTGCATGGGGTGCAGCAGTATGCCCGCGGGCTGCTTCACCAGGTCCTGCTCGAAGGAAGCGATCTGCTTCGTGATGTCGTAGTCCGGCGTGCCCGAAAAGATCGTCTCGCAGCCCATCGCCTCGGCGGCCTGCTTGAAGCCCTGATAGACAGGGACCCAATAGGGGTGGGCAGAAACCATCACGTTCATGATGTAGGTTTCTCCCGGTTCGCACTGAAACTTGCTCTGAGCCGCAGCCTCGTTGGGGGGCGTCAGGGTGAACGCCATTGCGGCCGCGGTCAGCACCCCGGCCAAACCGAAGAGTCTCATAGTGTTCCTCCGCTTTATATCCCGGCGTTCGGGCCGGGACTGTTTTTATTCAAGATGGTATGCGATTTTTTTCATTACACGAAATTTATCGCATACTCACAATCCAAAGCAGGGAGAGCGAATGCTGTCAACAGGAATCGGGAGATAAATCATAGACTGAAATTTATTTCATGCCTCCGATGATGCGCCTGCCGCGCTGGCGACGCGTCCGATTGCGCGCGCCTCTGAAAGACAGGGACCTAGGACCCGAGGGGGCTGCCGGGCGATCAACGACTATCTGAACGTGAAGGGGTCGCCGCTTATGCCGGCGTCCGAACTGTGCGGCGGTTGCGCCGGGCCTGCGGCGTTTCCTGCTATTGGCCCACCGTTGAGCGCAAAAGCGTTTCCTTGGCCGAGGCGAGGTGAGCGCCGCAAGCGGCTTCGACTCGTGCCACGTCGCCGCTGGTCAGGGAGCCGAGGTAGGCGAGGTGTTCGCGGATCGCCACTTCGTTGCGCTGGCAAAGTGTCGGCACATAGCGCGGATGCATCCAATGCGAAACCGCCGCGCTCCCTGCGATCCTTTACAGCGTCTCCACGTTTGCGCAGACACTGATCGCCTGACCAGAGAGATTGGCCCCGGCGGGCGAGCAAAGGAACAACGCCATCGAGGCGATGTCCTCCGGTTCGACCATGCGGCGCAACGAGGTGTTCTGGAGATACAGTTTCTCCATCTCGTCATAGGTGACGCCCTCAGCCTTGGCTCGGGCCGTCAGGACCTTTTCGATGCGATCGCCACGGACGATGCCCGGCAGAATTGCATTGACCCGTACGCCATCGGGGCCTAGTTCGCGGGCCAGGCTTTCGGTCAAGCCAACGATGCCCCATTTTGCGGCGGCATAGGGTGTGCGCAGGCTGATCCCCAGTCGGCCCGCCACTGAGGACATGTTCAGAATTACGCCACGGCTTTCGCGCAGCATGCCGGCGCTCCGCCGGGTGACGAGAAACTGACTCATCAGGTCGATCTCGATCGTGCGGCGGATGTCGTCGACCTCGAGCGTGTCGATCCTACCCGTCGGTCCGGCGATCCCCGCGTTGTTGACCAGAACATCGAGCCCGCCGAGCTGCGTCCGGACGGAGTCGATCAGGGTCTCGACAGCCCCCGCGTCCGAGACGTCGGTGGTTTCGCTCAGCAGGCCGGGATGCGCGGCGGTAAAGGCGGTCAGCGCCGGGGTGTCGATGTCACAGATCATTACCTTCGCATCCACCTCGAGGAAGGCTTTCGCGATGACCGCGCCGATGCCTGACGCGCCCGCGGTGATCAGCACCCGCAAGCCGGCGGCGGGGCGCATCCGATCGATAAAGTTCATCGCATCTCCTTCTTTCTGGATCACGCGACTTCCAGCCAGTTGCGGCGGACGTCAGGATTGTCGGAAAGCGTCTCGGGCGTGCCGCGGAACACGATTTCGCCATGGCCCATGACCAGGACCTCGGCGGCCACCTTCAGCGCGATTGTCAGCTTCTGCTCGACCAGGAGGACAGCGACGCCACGGCGGCCGATGTCCAGGATCACTTCCATCACAACGTCGACGATCTGCGGCGCCAGGCCCTCGGTCGGCTCGTCGATGAGCAGGACCCGCGGATTGCCGAGAAGCGAGCGGCAGATCGTCAGCATCTGCTGTTCGCCGCCCGAGAGGTGTCCGGCTCGGACCGAGCTGCGCTCTTTGAGGCGAGGGAAGTAGCCGTACATCTCCGCGATCGACCAGCAATGTGCGCCCGGTGGGGATGGCTGGATCCCCATCCGCAGGTTCTCCTCGACGGTAAGGTTGGGAAATACCAGCCTTTCCTCGGGAACGAACCCGATGCCCCGGCGGCAGATGTCGTAGGGCCGGCGGGCCGCCAGTTCGGTTCCGGCGAGCCGTACAGCCCCGGCGCTGGGCCTCACCAGCCCCATGATCGTCTTGAGGGTCGTCGAGCGGCCCGAGCCGTTGCGGCCCAGAAGGGAAACGATGGCGCCATCGGGAATGGCTAGGTTCACGCCGTGCAGCACGTGGCTCTTACCGTAGTGCGCGTGCAGCCCGCTGACCTCGAGAAGGGTCATGTTGCCGTCTCCTCGCCGAGATAGGCCTTCTGGACCTCTGCATTGGCGCTGATCGCCGGCGGCGTGTCGGTCGCCAGAACCGAACCGTAAACCAGCACCGAGACGCGATCGCAGAGCGAGAACACAACGCTCATGTCGTGCTCGATCATCAGCAGGGTCTTGTCCGTCGTGACCTTGCGGATCAATTCGACCGTCTGATCGGTCTCGTCGCGCGACATGCCCGCGGTTGGCTCGTCGAGCAGGATCACGTTGGCTCGGGTAGTGAGCGTCATGCCGATCTCCAAGGCGCGCTGCTCGGAGTAGGTCAGATCGCCGGCCATGTCGTGCGCCCGCCGCTCAAGGCCCACGACGGAGAGCAGTTCGGCGGTTTCCTCATTGACGGCCCGCATTCTCGACACGGGCCGGAACAGGCCGTAGCGGATGCCGTGCCGGGCGAGCACGCCCAAGCGGAGATTCTCGAACACGCTGAGCCGCCGGAAGTTGCTGGTGATCTGGAAGGACCGGGCCAGGCCTGCGCGATTGATCACGTGGGGCGGGAGACCGCCAATGGCACGCTCCTGCAGCCGTATCGTCCCGCTCGTGGGCGCAAACATTCCCGAGATCAGGTTGAAGAGGGTCGATTTGCCGGCGCCGTTCGGCCCGATGACGGCGTGGCGCTCGCGGGACCGCACGTCGAGGTTGACCTCCTGCAGCACCGAGATGGACCCGAACGACTTAGCGATCCCATTGAGTTCAAGGAGTACCTGCGTCATGACGGGTTCACGCCGGGTTCGGATCCCGCGCGGACTCGCTGCCAGAGCGCCCCGATGGGGTGGCGGGCTTGAAGGACAAGCCAAAGCCCAGCGGTGAAGAGCGCCAGCGGCAGCAGCCACGGCACCGGGCTGAGCGGCGTCCAGTCGAGACCAAAGACCTCATAGGTGGGAAAGCCGCCGCCGGCGTCCCGGCGCGCCACCGCATAGTCTCGGCTGAAGACCACGGCAAGCGTTTCGATGAGGAAGATGGCCGCTGAGGCGACGAGCAGACTGCCCAGAGTGGCTTGTGCATAGGGCCTGGCAAGACGAGGCCAGTCGAGTTGCCCGCGGTGACGCAGATGCTGGTGGATCAAGCCACCAAGTCCGTTCGGAGCGTAAAGCATAACAAGCACGAAGATCAGGCCTTGGTAGAGCAGCCAGGAGCGTGTGAGGTCGGAGACGAGGTAGGCGAAGAGTGTGAAGATCACCGCGCCGACCGCCGGACCGAAGAAGATCGTCGCTCCTCCCACGAAGGTATAGAGGACGACCTGGGCGGAGACGCCCGAGGCGAAGAGGACATAGTTCGCCGTCTCGTTCGAAATCGCCTGCAGCGCGCCCGCCACGCCTGAGAACATCGCCGAGATGGCGAAGATGATGACCTTGGTGACGTGAGCGTTGTAGCCGAGGAAGCGCACTCTCTGCTCGTTGTCGCGGAGCGCCAGCGCCAGGCGCCCGAAAGGTGTGCGGGTGAGGCCCCAGAGCAGCAGGATCGAAAGCGCGACCCAGGCGAGGGTGAGGTAGTAGACCTCGATAAGCGAGCCGAAGATGAGACCGCCCCAGGGCATCCGCATCGATGACAAGCCCGCCTCGCCGCCGAACACGCCCTGCCAGTGGGGGGCGAGGGAGTGGAACAGTTCGGCGATCGCGAGGGTGACAAGCGCGAAGTAGACGCCCGAGCGCATCGTGGCGAAGAATCCGGCGACGAGACCGATGAGCAGCCCGGCCGCGGCCCCGGCCAGCGGCAGGAGTGGGGTGGGAAAGCCGAGGCCGTCCTCGATGCGCGCCATCAGGTGCAGCGCGGCGAAGGCCCCGACGCCGAAGTACGCGGCGTGTCCGAACGACAGCAGCCCGGCTTGCCCGGCAAGAAGATTGAAGGCAAGCGCGAAAAGGCTGGCAATCAGAATGTTGATCAGCGCGTTCTGCCAACCGAGGTCGAGAAACGGGGGCGCCACAAGCAGGAACGCCCCGACAAGGGCGAGCGGCAAGAGAGCACGCGCCATTCTAGCCTCGCTCGCCCATCAGGCCCGCGGGCCTGACCAGCAGCACCAGGAGCATCAGCGCGAAGGGGATTGTCGCCGAAATCGAAGAGATCTGCATGATCATCAGCCCCCCCAACGACCTTGCCCAATCGCCCAGCCCCACCAGCGCCAGGAGGTCGGCGGCGGACCAGTCGATCCCGACCGCAAAAGACGAGAAAAGCCCGATCAGGAGCGAGGCCAGCAGCGAGCCTTGCAGCGAGCCCAGGCCGCCCACCACGACGACCACGAAGACGATGACCCCAAGCTCCAGCGCCATATTCGGGTTTGTCGGGTAGAAGGCACCCGCGACGGCACCCGCCAAGCCTGCCAGCGCCGCACCGGCACCGAAAACGCTGGTGAAGACGACGGGGATGTTATGCCCCAGCGCTTCGGCCATCTGCGGCAGTCTTTCGGCGGCCCGCACCACGATCCCGATGCGGGTGCGCGAGAGCAGCAGCCAGAGCGCCACGAACATCACGATCGCGACAATGCCCATGAACACCCTGTAGAAAGGGTAATCGGTGCCATAGACGGTGAAGGCGGCAAACCGCAGCGTATCTGCCATCTGGTAATTCACCGGGAAGTCGCCGAAGACCAGCTTGACCGCTTCCTCGACGATCAGCGCCAATCCGAAAGTCAGCAGCAGTTCGTGCGCGTGCCCGAAGGCATGCACGCGGCGCAGGAGGAATCTTTCGACAAGCATGCCGACAATGCCCACGAAGACCGGCGCGACGAGAAGCCCGACCCAGAAACCGGCGGTCGAAGACACCGCGTAGGCGACGTAAGCGCCCAACATGTAGAACGAGGCATGCGCGAAATTCAGCACGCCCATCATGCCGAAGATCAGGGTCAGCCCGGCGGAGACCATGAACAGCAGCAGGCCGAAAATGACCCCGTTCAGAGTCGAGATTAGGAAGAATTCCATTGCCAGCTCCGGAGGAGGGGGCGCGACGGTCCGGCAGGCTGTGCCCTGCCGGACCCTCAGGCTTGGTTTAGCCCGGTCGCTTCATCTCGCAGCTGGGCTGCACGGGATAGATCGCCTCTGCGCCGGGCACGACCTTGACCGTCTGGAAGCCCATGTCCGTGTCGTCGGCGGGGTATTTTGCGTTCTTCACGACCTTCGAGACAACGACCGGCCGGATCGTCTGGTGATCTTCCTTCCGCACCGAGATCGGACCGACGGGGCTATCGTACGTCGTGTTCTCCAGCGCCATGGCGATCTTCGTCACATCCACCTCGCCGCCATTCGACGAGACCTTGGCCAAGGCTTCCTCGAGGGCGCCGACCGCGAAAGCAGCCTGCGGCTCGACGAAGGTGGGGAAGTGTCCCTCGGCAGCTTTGTAGTCATCGGCAAAGCCGCTGTCGGCGGCGGAATTGTCGTAGGCATTCGCTATGTAGTGGCCGAGCGCCGTTTCGCCCGCATTCGCGATGTTGCCCGGCTGGTCGAGAAAGGCGGTGGCGAAGCGGACCTTGAGTCCCGCGTCTCCGGCGGCCTTCATCAACAGGAGCAGGTCGTTGGACCAGTTCCCTGTGATCACCGTGTCCGGGTTGGCGGCCTTGATCTTTGCCACGAAGGGGGCGAAATCCTGAATTTTGTTGACGTCGTGCAACACCTCACCGACCACCTCGTAGCCGCCCATCTCGGCGTTCGCGGCGGTCGCCGCCTGCATGTCCTGGCCCCATGAATAGTTTTGGTTGATCGAATAGACGCGGCTGCCCAGGCTCCCTTGCTCCTTCATGGTGGAGATCAGCGCGTTGACCCGCATCGGCGCCGTTGACGTGTACCGGAAGTGGTAGAAGTGGCACTTCTCGCCGGTCAGCTCCATCGCTTCAGCGCCGACGTTGATGTACATCATCTCGTTCCCGGGATTGCGGATATTGTGCTTGCGCACATCCTCGGTGAGCTGGCCGGCGATGGCCGACGATGCGCCTTGGATGATGATGTTGATTCCGTCCGCCTGAGCCTGGCGGAATTTGTCGGCCGCCTCGGTCGGCCCCCCGGCGTTGTCGTACTCGACCACCTCCACCGGCTCGCCGTTGAACCCGCCCGCGGCGTTGATCTTCTCGATACCGTAATGGACGCCATTGGCAAACATCCGTCCGGTCGATGTCTGTGCGCCCGACAAGCTCTCGATGATGCCGATTTTCAGCGGTTCCGCCGCCAGCGGTGCGGCGGTGAAGCTGCCGGCAACGGCTAGCGCGATCAGGGAAATGTGTCTCACAGGTTTCCTCCTCCGATATTTTTTTATCTTCCGCGATGGGCGACCCATTCTTCGTGGGGCCTCTTCCCGTCGCGAGTCGAACCTAGAAGATTGTCCTGGTACGTGTAAAGATAATATATTATTGATCTGTGATCACAGTCGTTGGCGAACGCTGATGGCGCGGGCCCGTCCCGGCCGGAGAAATTGAAGACACCGGCATGCAATCAAAGATTGTGATCACCTATCGTAGATGGGCGGTAGTTTATTTCCGGATCGGGAAGCTTTAAGTTGGTGGCGGGAGACTTATGGTCCCCGATATCGCCGACCCGCCCCGGATGAAGAGAACAGATGAACGACAAGGTCAGACCGATCGACGTCACGACCGTGCAGGAGCGGGTCTATCAAGAGTTGCGCAACGCGCTCTTCCAGGGGCGGTTCATGCCGGGCGAAGTCCTGACCATCCGAGCCCTTGCCGCGGCCCTGGGTACGAGTCCCATGCCGGTGAGGGAGGCGATTCAGCGCCTGGTGACCGAGAACGCCCTGACCCAGTTGCCCAACCGCACCTTCCAGGTCACGGCGCTCACGCTCGAGAACTACGATGAGTGGATTCGCCTGCGATGCGAAGTGGAAGGGTATGCTGCGCAGCGTGCTGCCCTGCGCGCGCCGGCCTGCGTTTGCAGCGAGCTGAGGAAGATCAACAAGACATTTGAACGCGCGGTCGAGGCGGGCGATTCCGTCGGCATGCTGCAAGGCAACCAGCACTTCCATTTCGCAGTCTACGAAGCTGCGGAGTCTGATGCGTTGCTGAAGATGATCGGTTCCCTTTGGCTGCGCTTCGGCCCGGTGCTTTCTTTCGTGCAGAACGTGTCCGGCTCGACTGAAATGTTCCGGCGCGGTGCCACGGTTCATGAGCGGGTAGTCGCTGCGATCGAACGCCGTGATGCCAAGGAAGCGCGCTTCGCTCTGGCGCTCGATATCCGCGCGGCGTCGTCGTGGTTCCGTCTCCATCACTTCGGCTCCGCGGGAGCAAGTCAGCCCCAACCCGCGCCGCGTCAAGGTCGGCACTAAGACCACCCGCGCTGAGGCGGGATCCCCAGCAACGCACCGCGAGCGCGATTGCTCCGTCCGGGTGCTGCTATTTCCGCCGGGCGGGGGCAATCGGAAGCCATTCTGTGATCACAGATATGAGATAGGACATTGACCACGCTATGCCCGATGGCATACTTGGCGACATGCGGGCGCCTGCGCGCCGCGCTGACTGGCGTGCCACCGAACGAGCCGCCAACGCAATGACATGCGGGAGCTAACGCTTTGGAAAAAATCGCCATCATCGGCAGCGGCTTGATTGGGCGAGCCTGGGCGATCAGCTTCGCCCGCGCTGGTTACGAAATTTCTCTCTACGACGAGGTGGCCGGCGCGGCGGAGAGGGCGATCGCCTTTGCCCGCGACATGGCAGCGCCACTCGAGGCCGAGGGCCTTCTCGAGGGGCAGAGCGCCGACGCGCTTGCCGCGCGTATCAAGCCGGCGGGAAGCCTCGAGGCTGCCCTGGAAGGCGCCATTCACGTGCAGGAGAACACACCCGAAGACGTCGCAGTGAAGCAGCGTGTCTTTGCGGAGATGGATGCTGTTGCGGCGCCGGAGACGGTGCTGGCCAGCTCGACTTCGGCAATTCTGCCTTCGCAATTCACCGGGCATTTGAAGGGCCGAGCCCGTTGCCTGGTCATGCACCCGATCAATCCCCCTTACCTTGTGCCGGCGGTGGAGATCGTCCCCGCACCCTGGACCGACCCCGCGGCGACCGAGAAAGCACGGCAGCTTGCGATTGCTTCAGGCCAGGCCCCCATCATGATGAAGCGCGAGATCGACGGATTCGTCATGAACCGGCTGCAGGGCGCCCTGCTGGAAGAGGCGTTCCGGCTGGTGGCGGACGGCTACGCATCGGTCGAGGATGTCGATGTCGGCATCCGCGAGGGCCTTGCGTTGCGCTGGTCCTTCATGGGGCCGTTCGAGACCATCGATCTCAATGCGCCGGGCGGGGTGAAGGACTACTGCGAACGCTATCAGCAACTCTACTCCCGGCTCTTTGGCTCTATGCAGCACAGGGTCGACTGGACTGGTGAGGTGTTGCAGACCGTTGAGAAAGAACGCCGTGCGAAGCTGGCCGCAGCCGATCTGCCGGAACGCCATCAGTGGCGCGACCGTCGCCTGATGGCGCTGGCCGTCCACAAGCGCAAGGCGGCGAAAGAAATCGGTACCTGAGGAAGACACCATGGCAACGAAACGCAAAGTCATCATCACCTGTGCCGTTACCGGGGCGATCCACACGCCCTCAATGTCGCAATACCTTCCCGTGACGCCGCAGGAGATCGCTGACGCGGCGATTGGAGCGGCGGAGGCTGGGGCCGCCATCGTACATCTGCATGCCCGTGATCCGAATACGGGCAAGCCCGATCAGTCACCGGAGGCCTTCGAACCCTTTCTCAAGGTGATCAAGCAGCGCTCTGATTGCGTGGTGAATCTCACCTCCGGCGGCGCACCCTGGATGAAGATCGAGGAACGCATCCAGCCCTCCGTCAAGTTCAAGCCGGAGGTGGCGTCGCTCAACATGGGATCGATGAACTTCGGCCTGTTTCCGATGCTGAGTCGCTTCAAGGAATTCAAGCACGCGTGGGAGAAGGAACATCTCGAGAATTCCGTCGACCTCATCTTTCGCAATACGTTCAAGGATATTGAGTATGCCTTGCGTACCTTGGGCGACAGCGGCGTTCGATTCGAGTTCGAGTGCTACGACATCGGCCATCTCTACAATCTTCACCACTTCCTCGAACGCGGGCTGGTGAAGCCGCCGCTTTTCGTGCAGACCGTGTTCGGCATTCTCGGAGGTATCGGTCCGCATGCCGAGGACGTCCTCCATATGAAGCGAACCGCCGACCGATTGTTCGGCGCGGATTATCAGTGGTCGGTGCTGGGGGCGGGGCGCAACCAGATGCCGATCATCTCCATGGCCCTCGCGATGGGGGGCAATGTTCGTGTTGGCCTCGAAGATTCGCTCTGGGGTGGGCCGGGCCGGCTTGCGCAATCGAACGCCGAGCAGGTGACGAACGCCCGCAAGATGATCGAGGGCCTCGGTATGGAGGTCGCGACCCCTGCGGAGGCGAGGCAGATCTTGAAGTTGAAAGGCGCCGACAAAGTCGGATTCTAAGCGACGGGCAGCCTATGGCCCTAAGTGCCGACGCGGCGCGCAGGCCGCACGGAGTATGTCCGCGCTGATCTGCTTAAACCTGCAGCAATGCCTTCTCGCCCATCTCCACCTACAACCCGACCGCCTGGCCGTCCTTGCGGGGGTCGGAGCCGGCGGCATAGCCACCGCCTGGCAGGCGGTGGACGAGTTGGGCGCCGCCGAATCCGAAGGCTGTATCGGGAGACTCCAGCGTAATAACGTGACCGAGGTCGCGCAGGACCTGCAAGGTGTCCGGCTCGATGGAGGTTTCGCAGGCGACGCCGAGGCCTTCGGTAACGCGCCAGCGCGGTGCATCGATGGCGCTCTGCACGTCCTGGCCCCAGAGCTGCGTGCGGAGCACCATGGCCACATGACCCTGGGCCTGAATCGGGCCGCCCATGACGCCGAAGCTCATCAAGGGCGCGCCGCCCTGCATCAGCATACCGGGGATGATGGTGTGGAAGGGCCGCTTGCCCGGACCGACCTGGTTGGGGTGCCCGTCCTGCAGCGAGAAGGCGGCGCCGCGGTTCTGCAGGCTGATCCCGGTCTCCGGCACCACCACACCCGAGCCGAAGCCGGAATAGTTCGACTGGATGTAGGAGACCATCATGCCCGAAGCGTCGGCGGTGGAAAGATAGACCGTGCCGCCCTGTTTTGGCGCACCGGCGCCGAACACCTGCGCGCGCTGCGGCGATATCTCATTTGCTCGTCGTGCAAGGTAGTCGGGCGCAAGCAGCTCTTCCGCGGTGACCGCGCGCATGGAAGCGCCTTCGGCGACGTAGGCAGCGGCGTCGCGCAGGGCGAGCTTCAGCGCCTCCCACTGGTAGTGCAACGCCATAGGATCGTCGGCGCCGAAGTCGCGCAGGGGTGTATGCGCCAGGATGCCGAGGGCCATGAGGGCGACAATGCCCTGGCCGTTGGGCGGGATCTCGTGCAGCGTGACAGCGTCGAAGTCCTGCGACAGCGTGCCGACCCAGTCGCAGGTATGCGCGGCGAGATCGTCGGTGCAGAGCGAAGCGCCGTGCTTTTTGGCCCAGGCGGCAATCTTCTCGGCCAGCGGCCCTCGGTAGAAGGCTTCGCCCTTGGTCTCGGCGATGGCGGTGAGGGTCGACGCCAGTGGCCGGTTGACGAAGCGTTCGCCGGCCTTGGGCGCCGCGCCGCCCGGCAGGAAGTGGTCGGCGAAGCCCGGCTGCTTCGACAGGATGTCACCGCCGCGCTGCCACAGTTCTGCGATGATTGGCGAGACGAGAAAGCCGTTCTCGGCGTAGCCAATGGCGGGCTGGAAGAGGTCGGCGAAGTCGAGCCGGCCGAAGCGCCGCGAGAGCTCGACCCAGGCACTGACCGCGCCGGGCACGGTTACGCTCTCCCAACCGCGCTCGTCCATTGCGGTGCGCCCCTGGAAGCGCCCGGGCGTCCAACCTGCCGGCGCGCGTCCGGAGGCGTTCAGGCCATGGAGTTTGCTGCCGTCCCAGAGGATGCAGAAGGCATCCGAGCCGACGCCGTTGCCGGTGGGCTCTACCACCGTCAGGGCGATGGCGGCGGCTAGAGCAGCGTCGACGGCATTGCCGCCACGGGCCAGCATGGTAAGCCCGGCCTGGGCGGCCAGGGGCTGCGAGGTGGCGACGACGTTCTCTGCCAGCACGGGCGAGCGGCGCGAGGCGTAGGGCGGGGTATAGGGAAAGCGCATCGACGGTACTCTCTAGCCTGACTCTTTCGGATCTGTGAGGCTCTTCCGGGCGCGCGACTGGCGGTGGCGCCAGACTGCCCAGGCGACGGACGCCACGGCGGCAACCAGCAGCAGCAAGCTGACCGGGCGCGTCAGGAAGACTGTCCAGTCGCTGTCAGTCATCAGGGCGCGGCGCAGGTTGGTCTCGGCGATGGGGCCGAGGATGACGCCCAGAACCAGCGGCGCCAGCGGGTAGTCGAGGGTCTTCAGCAGGTAGCCCGCGAGGCCGATGAAGCCGAGCAGGTAGAGATCGGTCACGCGGTTGTTCAGGGCGAAAGAGCCGACGACGCAGCAAACGATGACCGCCGGCACGATGGCCCACTTTGGAATCTCGGTGACGCGCAGGAAAAGCCGCAGGGAAACCATGCAGACGATCAGCATCATCAGGCTGGCCACCACCATGGCGATGAACATGCCGTAGACGAGGTCGGCGTTGTCCATGATCAGGCGCGGGCCCACCGAGATGCCGTGCACCATGAGGGAGGCCATCAGGATGGCGTCCACGGCTGAGCCGGGGATTCCCAGCGCGATCAGGGGAATGAGGCCGCCGCCGGCGGTGGCGGAGTTTCCGGCCTCCGAGGCGACGACGCCCTCGGATATGCCGGTGCCGAACTTCTCAGGCGTCTTGGAGGCGCGCTTGGCCTGGTCGTAGGCCAGCAGGTTGGCAATGGAGCCCCCGGCCCCCGGCAGCGCGCCGATCAACACGCCGACGATGGAGGAGCGGACAAGGTTCACCGGCCGCACCAAGATCTCGCGCATCATGGCCCAGGTCTGGAAGTCGATGTCCTTGGTGGCGAGAGAGGTGCCGGAGCGCACGGCGCGGACGTCCTCCACCTCAGAAACCAGTTGGGAGATGGCGAAGATGCCGATGAGCACCACGAGGAACGGCATACCCGGCGCCAGCATGTCGAGGCCGAAATCAAAGCGCGGTCGGCCCATCATGGGGTCGGGCCCGACGGTGGAGATGGCGAGTCCGATGGCGCCTGCCATGAGGCCGCGTAGCAACGAGGCACCGACCAGGCTGGCGATGATGGTGAGGGCGAAAAGGATGAGGGAGAAGTATTCCCAGGGGCCGAGTTTCACGGCGATGAGCGCCAGCGGCGGCGCGGCGACGATGAGCACTACGGTGGAGATCAGCGTGCCGAAGAAGGAGGCCCAGACGCCGAGCGAAAGGGCGCGGCCGGGCTGGCCCGCGCGGGCCATGGGAAAGGCATCGAAAGTAGTGGCGACCGAGGACGGCGTGCCGGGAATGCCGAGCAAGGCCGCCGAGATCAGCCCCCCCGTATAGCCGCCGACGTAGACCGAGAGCATGACCGCGATGCCCTGCAGCGGCGGCATCGCGAAAGTCAGCGGCAGCGTCAGGATGATCGCCATGGTGATGGTGAAGCCGGGAATGGCCGCGGCGACGATGCCGGCGATGGAGCCGAGCAGCATGAAAAGGAGGGTGGAGACCGTGAAGATCTGCTCCGCCCCGAGTAGGAATTGATCAATCACGTCCACCACCTTCCGCGTGGCAGAAAGACGTTGAAGGCCTCGGCGAAGAGCGCGTTGAGGCCGAAGGAGAAGAGCAGGGCCAGGATCAGAAGGACGGCGATGACTCGGGGCCGGCGCGGCGCGAGCAGAAGCTGGGCGGCGAGAAGGAAGCCGAGCGTGGTCCAGGAGAAGCCGGCGCGCGGCAATATGGCGAGGTAGAGGCCGAAGAGCGCCAGCAGCGCGACGACCAGATAGCGCGCACGCAGCCACGGCACGGCGGCGGCGCCGAAGCCGGCGAAGGCGCCCGGTGGAAGCTTGCGCAGGGCGTCGGCTATGGCGACGAGGGCGAGGACACCGAGCGTCGCGAAGACGAGCTGTGGGAAGGCGCCGGCGCCGAGCACGTCCCAGCGGCTGGTGGGCAGCGCGCGAGCGTCGAAGAACAACCCGACCGAAGCGGCCAGGATCACGAGATAAGAGAGGAGGCGGGCGACACCGCCCGCCTCCTGCTTCTCAGGTGTTGGATTCTGGTCCGCCTGCATGGGGGACTAGGGCTGCAACTTGTTCGACAGCTTATCGATTGCCTTCTGCAGGCCTTCGAGATAGGCCGTATAGGCGTCTTGCCCGCGGAAGTTCACCTCGCCGCCGGCGTTGTTCACCTGCGTCACGAAGGTATCATCGGCGGCCAGCTCCTCCAGGGCGGACTCGAGAGTGCCGCGCGCTTCTTCAGGGCTGCCTTCGGGCATGAAGATGCCGCGGGTGATGAGCAGTTCGAGATCGCTGTCCAGCTCCTTGAAGGTCGGCACGTCGGGCGTCTGTGACAGGCGCTCCGGATTGCCTGTGGCGAGGAAGATGAGATCGCCATTGTCGACGAACTGCTTGGCCGAGGCGATATCCCCGATGGCCGCATCGAGATTGCCGCCGACCAGCGCGCGAATGCGTTCGCCGGTGCCCTCGTAGCCGACATAGGAGAACTCGACGCCGTAGGCATCTTCAATCATGGCCGCATGGAGGTGCGGCACGCCGCCCAGCGTCACACCGAACTTCACCGCGCCAGGATTTTCCTTGGCGTAGGTGATGAACTCCTCAAAGGTCTTGTAGGACTTATCGGCGTTGATGACGAGGAACTGCGGCGAGACCGTCATCATGCCGATGGGGTCGAAATCGTTCCAATTCACGTCAGTGAGATCGACGGCGTTAGCGACCAGCAGGCCTTCGTGGATCTGCACGACCGTGTAGCCGTCTGCCGCGCGTGTCGAGGCCTCCTTGATGCCGGTGGTGCCGCTGACGCCGGGCATGTTGATGACCGGCATGGGCTCGCCGAGATAGGGCTCGACGTTGTTGGCGACTATGCGCATCAGAGTGTCACTGCCGCCGCCCGGCGACCAGGGCACGATGAACTCAACGGGCCGCTCTGGATAGTCTGCCAGTGCCGGCCCTGCGCCGCCGAAAAGCGCTGCGGCACTCAGGCCCACAGCAAGTGCCAGGATCTTCTTCTTCATCTCGCTCTCCCTTCGTTGATGCCTCGATTGCGCCACCGGTGGGTGCGGCGTCCAGCGTCTGCCGTTCGCACCTGCGCTTTGTCTCGTGTCGCACCTGTGCAGTGCGAGATCGGGCGCGCTCGTGTGCTGTGACGCTCCTTGAAGAGATGCTAACAACGAATTTTTTCATCCAAAGCGAAAAAAACTCCAGCTTAGATGCAGAAAAGCTTAATCTGATGGTATGGACACGAGGCAACTGAGATCGCTCATCGCCATCGCCGATCAGGGTACCTTCGCCAAGGCCGCGCGTGTGGTGAACCTGACGCCTTCGGCCGTAAGCCAACAAATGCAGGCCCTCGAACGCGAACTGGACGTGGCGCTGTTCGATCGCTCCAGCCGGCCGCCGTCGTTGAATGCCAAGGGCCTCGAGTTCTTGGAAACGGCACATTCGATCCTGCAGATCGTCGAAGATTCCACAGCCTCGATCTCGGGGCGAAGCGTATCCGGCACGCTGAGTATCGGTTCGATCCGCACGAGCACGATCGAAATCCTTCCGCGCGCCATCGTCAGCCTGCGCGAGTCCTTTCCCAAGCTGAAGGTTAAGCTCCAGGTGGGCTTGTCAGAGGCGCTGATGAACGACGTCGCCTCCGGCCGCCTTGACCTCGCAATTGTGGCCGAACACGTGGGCGTGGCGCCGATCCTGAAGTGGAGCCCCTTCCTGCGTGAGCCGTTGGTGGTGGTCGCGCCGCCGGGCACGCCGGCGACCGCGGCCTGCGACATGATCATGGGCAATCCCTTCGTGCGCTACCGCACCGCGGTGCCCTTGGCCAGCCAGATCGACACTGAGCTTTCTCGTTTGGGCTTAGTGCCCAACACCATCGCCGAGGTGGACACGGTGCCGGCCACCATCGAGTGTGTGAAGGCTGGCTTGGGGGTCGCCGTGGTGCCGCACATCGCTACCCTGGCTGCCGGAGCCCGCGACCTGCCACGCAGCACCTTTGGCAGCCCGACGGTCTACCGCCAGCTCGGCATCGTGCAGCGCATCGGCTCGGCGCGCACCCGCCTCATCGCCGAGATGCACGCCAGGCTGGCGGCCTTTGCACACCCCTACGGCGTGGCGGCGACGGAGGGCACCGAGGCGAGAGAAAGCTGAGCCGACAGGAGGAACCCCGGACGCATCGTTGGCGCACTAGTCGGCCCAGTATCCAAGGATCTTGAGGTAAGTTCCTCGTCGCTTGAAGAAGAACAAGATTACTCAGATATAGTCAGCGCGCCAGGAGCCTTGTGCTTTTGAGTGATAGCAGGCATGTGGGATTTTTTTCAGCTAAATCATATGCTTGCAAGGTGCTTGGACAGCAGCGTGCCACAATCCGGCGGTAAGGCGCGGTCGGACGCCTTCAGCTTGATGTTACTCGGTATGCCGGGCGGGCTCCTGACCTTCGCGCTCCAATTCTGCGCTCAATTCCACAATGATTGCCTGCACGAGGCCGATGGCCCCGGAGATCGGGCGAAACTGACCGCCTGATTCGTTGTCCACGAAGAAGGCCAGGCTGGCATTGGCGGCCAGCGGGCTGGACGTCGTATCGGTGAGCGCCACGATCGGCAGGCCGCGCAGGCTGGCGTCCCGGACGATATCCACCACCAGGGCCGTATAGGGTGTAAAGGCGATCGCAACCAGGAGATCGTCGTGTCCCATGTTGGCGACCTGCTGGGCCGCCATGCCGCCGGCAAAGTCGAGCAAGCTGCATCGCCGCTCCAGGCGGTTCAGGCCGTAGGCGAAGTAGGTGGCAATGGGATGCGAGCGCCGCAGACCAGCCACGTAGATATGCCGGGCGCGCGCGCACATGTGCACCGCCTGGTCCACCTGCTCCGGGCGCACGTCCCGCCGCAGGGCCTCGAGCGACGCGGTCAGCGTGTCGATGCAGGCGCCGAGGCTGTCGGCCGTTCCGCCGCCGCGGTTGTCGGCATGACTCTCTTCATAGACCTGTTCGCGATAGCGCGCGCCGCCTTCGATGAGCCGCAACTTGAATACCTGCTGCATCCCGCTGAACCCGTCGTAGCCGAATTCCTTGGCGAAGCGGATCACGGTGGAGGGTTGGATCTTTAGCCGTTCGGCGATGGCCGCGATGGTCTGCAGGGCGAATTGGTTCGGCTCGTCCAGCGCCAGCCGCGCGATGCGCTGGAGGTGCGGGCTGAGATCGTCGAAGCGGTCGCGGATGCGCTCGCGCAGGGCGTCGAAGGGCTCCGGCGTGCCGCCATTGCTGTCGGTAATCACTTGTCTCATGGGCGCGAAAATGAATGAATTTTTCTTCAATTTCAAGAACAAAGCATTTCCTGACATCAAATAACGTTCAGTTTTTCCAAGATTTCTGCGGGCTTCAGCGACTGACACGGCCTTTTCGGGTTGCAGAAGTGAATGAATTTTTGATAAAAGAATGAATATTCGTTTTTTTATGATCTGGCGTCGCAGGATCCATGCGACGCCGCCAAGCAACAAGCGGCGGGGTCCGTCGACCCGAAGTCCGCAGCGAGGGAGGGAGGCAGCTGTGAAGAAACTCATCGTAACCCGTCGAGGGCTCCTGGGAGCGACCGCCGCCGCGACCGGCATCGCCGCATTCAACGGGCCCTGGAAGTTCAACCGGGTCTATGCGGCTTCGAGCGACAAGCCGATCAAGCTCGGCCTCACCTCCGATGCCAGCGGTCAGTACGCCAACTCCGGCGCCAGCGACCGCCGCGGCATGCTGATGGCGGTGGACGAGTTCAACGCCAAGGGCGGTGTGCTGGGGCGCAAGATCGAAACCGTCCATATCGACACGGAAACGACGCCGGCGACCGGCAGCCGCGTGGCCGAGCGCATGATCAGCCGCGAAGAGTGCGGTTTTCTGATCGGCGCCGTGAGCTCCGGCGTTGCCAACGCGATCAGCCAGGTGGCGCAGAAGTACGGCACCATCTACCTCAACACCAACTCCAGTTCGCCGACGGAATCGGGCGAGAACTGTCACCGTGTGAAGTTCGTGTGGGACGGCAACGGCACCAACTTCGCCAAGGCCGCGGTGAAGAACTCGATCGACAGCTTCGGCAAGAAGTGGCTGCTGCTGACCAACGATTACGTCTGGGGCCACAACACCGCCGCTGCCACGCGCGAGCTGGTCGACGAGTATGGCGGCGAAATCATCGACGAGATCCTGGTGCCGCAAGGCACCCGCGACTTCTCGTCGGCGCTGTTGAAGATCCAGCAGGCCGGCCCGGACGTCGTTGCCGCGGCGGTCGGAGGCGACGACCAGAAGGCGCTGCGCCAGCAGGTCGCCGACCTGGGCATGGGCGACAAGCCGGCCTGGATCAACAACCAGCAGGACTGGCCCGACGTCTACGGCCTGCCGCTGGACAACCTGTTCGGCGTCTTCGGGACGACCTGGTACTACAAGCTGGACCTGCCGGGGGTCGCCGACTTCGTGAAACGCTACCAGGCGGCCTACCCGGACACCTCCATGCGGGTGCCGGGCAATGTGTTTTACAACGGCTACATGGCGACCCGCGAACTGCTGCGCGCCATCGAGCGGACCGGGACGACGAACAACATCGCCGTCATCAAGGCGCTGGAAGGCCACAAGATGCCGGCGGCCGAGCGCATGCAGCATCATGACGCGGTGATCGATCCGGTCACCCACCAGGTGCAGCAGACAATCTACCTGGCGACCGCCAACCGCGGTGCGGAAGACCCTGACGATATGTTCAAGATCCTGACCAGTTCGGCTCCCGAAGCCGTGCAGGACATGGGGGCTCAGGGCGCCTGCAAACTGGAGTCCTACGCGGACACGCCGACTCTGGACGTGTGATCTCCTGCTGCTGGCGGCGGGGTCCAAGCCGACCTCGCCGCCATTCTTTCGTCGCCGTGGACAGCCCTGCCGACCATGATCCAGCTCGCCCCCCATCTATTCAACGGTCTCACTCTGGGGCTGCTGTTCGCGCTGATTGCGCTGGGATTCACCCTGATCGTGGGGGTGATGGAGGTGCTGAATCTGGCGCACGGTTCGCTCTTCGCGCTGGGCGCCTACATTGCCCTCAGCATGATCGATCCGGCCTGGGCGCAGGAGACGGCCCTGGGCGGCTGGTGGCTCGGCCTGCCGATCACGGCGCGCTACGGGGTGGCGCTGGCTTTCGCGCCGCTGGCCGTCGGCCTTGCCGGCATGCTGCTGGAGCGCTGCCTGCGCCCGACCTACGACAAGGCGCCGCTCTATGGCCTGCTGCTGACCTTCGGCGCCGCCCTGGTCATCGAGGAACTGATCCGCCTGGGCTGGGGCACCGGCGAGCAGCACTTGCCTGTGCCCGACGGCATCAACGGGGCCTTTTTCTTCGGCGGACTGATCTTCTCCAAGTACAAGATTTTCGCCGCGGTCTTCGCCCTGGCAGCCATTGCCGCGGTCTGGGTGTTTCTGGAGCGCACGCCCTACGGCGCCATCATCAAGGCCGGCGCCCACGACAGCGAGATGGTGCGGGCCCTGGGCTATGACCTGGCACGCCTGCGCATGTTCGTCTTCGGGCTGGGGGCCGCCCTGGCCGGCATCGCCGGCATCGTGATGGTGCCGATCTGGGGCCTGCGCCCGCATGTCGGCATCGACGTGGTCATCCCCGCTTTCCTGATCATCGTGCTGGGTGGAGTCGGCAGCTTCTGGGGCGCCGTCGTGGCCTCGATCCTCGTCGGCCTCGCCGTCGGCATCACCGGCGCCTACGCTTCCGCCTGGTCGCTGATGTCGATGTACCTGCTGCTGATCGCCGTGGTCGGCTTCCGCGCGCGAGGCCTGTTCGGCCGCAAGAGCGCGCTGGAGCGCTGATGCCGTGCTGACCCTTTCCGATATCTCGCCGCGCAGCACCGCCTGGGTGACGCCCCAGATGCTGGTCCTCGCCCTTGTGATGCTCAGCGCGCCGCTGTGGCTGGGCCCGGTCGGTCTTTACCAGTACCTCGGCATCGAGATCGCGATCTGGATGGTCTACGCCCTGGGCTTCAACCTGCTGTTCGGCTACACCGGCCTGCATTCCTTCGGCCACGGCGCCTACCTGGGCGTCGGCGGCTACGCCTTCGGCCTGTTTCAGCACCATGTCGGCACCAGCCTCGTGGGCGGCTTGGCGGCGGCTATCCTGGCGTCGGCGCTGGCCGGCATGATCGTCGCCGCCGCGGTGTCGCACCGCCGCGGCATCTACTTCGCTCTGCTGACCATTGCCTTCGGGCAGGTCTTCTGGTTCAGCGCCATCAAGCTGCACTGGCTGACCGGCGGGGAGGATGGTCTGCTCAACATTCCGCGTCCTGCTCTGGATCTCGGTGTCGTGCAGGTCACGCTAAGCGACAATCTGTCCTTCTACTACTTCACCGTTGCGGTTCTCGGGCTCTGCGTGGTGGCGCTGTGGCGCATCGTGAACTCGCCCTTCGGCCGCATCCTGCAGGCCATCCGGCAGAACGAGATGCGCGCGTCCTTCATCGGCTACGAGGTCTGGCGCTTCAAGTTCGCAGCCTTCGTTCTCTCGGCGATGTTCGCCGGGTTGGCCGGCGGCCTCTTCGCCATGGCGCAGGAAAGCGCCTATCCGGACGTGATGAGCCTGCATCAGTCGGGACTGATCGTGATGATGGTGCTGGTCGGCGGCGGTCTGGTCAGCTTTTGGGGTCCCGTCCTGGGGGTGGTGCTCTATTTCGTCGCGCGCGACGTGCTGGGCGCTCTCACGGAGACCTGGCTGCTGTGGTATGGGCTGATGTTCGTCGCCATGGTGATGTTCCGGCCGGAGGGCCTGGCCGGCGTGCTCCATCGTCTGCGCCGCCGCCCGCCATCTGCGGCGCAGACTCGCCCTGTAACTTCGGGAGGGGCGTGATGGCTCTTTTCGAAGCACGCAGCATTCACAAGCGTTTCGGCGCCCGCGTGGTGCTGGAGAACGTGAACCTGAGCTTCGAGGCCGGGCAGGTCAGCGGCATTATGGGGCCGAACGGTGCCGGAAAGACCACCTGCTTCCACGTGCTGACCGGACGCTACGCGCCCGACCGCGGCGAGATTCTGCTGGAGGGGCAGTCGATCGGCGGCCTGCCGCCGCAGCGCATCGCGCGCCTGGGCGTCGCCCGCTCGTTCCAGGTTATGAACCTCTTCGACGATTCGACCGTGCTGGAGAACATCCTGCTTGCCCTGCCGGACTTTCGGGCGCGTCGTCACAAAGCCCTCACGGCGGCTTTTGCCGATGCTGCCCTGATTGACGAAGCCCGCGAGGTGCTGGACCAGGTAGGGCTGACCGGGCGCGAGTGGGAGCCCTCGGTGTCGCTGTCCTACGGCGACCGCCGTGCGCTGGAGATCGGCGTCGCCCTGGCCGCACGGCCGCGCATCCTGTTCCTCGACGAGCCGACCTCAGGCCTGGGCACCGAGGCGACCCTGAACCTGGCGCGCCTGATCGCGCGGCTGCGCCAGCGCTACACCATCGTGGTCATCGAACACGACATGCGCTTCCTGTTTCGGATTGCCGACCGCATCGCAGTCATCCATTGGGGCCAGGTCATTGCTGAGGGGACGCCAGCGGCGCTCAGCACCAACAAGTGGGTTCAACGCTCCGCCCTGGGGGAGCTTGTGTGATGCTGGCGCTCAATCGCATCGAAACCTTCTACGGCGAAACGCAGGCCCTGTTCGGCCCCTCGCTGCAGATCGGCCGCGGCGAAGTGGTCTGCCTGCTGGGGCCGAACGGCGCCGGCAAGACCACGACGATCCGTTCGATCCTCGGCCTTACCCCGCCGCGCCGTGGCACCATCGAGTTCGACGGCGCCGACATTACTGGTCAGGCTACCCACCGCATCGCGCGGCTGGGAATCGGCTGGGTGCCCGATGACCGGCGGATCTTCCCCAGCCTCACGGTAGCGCGCAACCTCCAGATCGCTGTGAAGAAGACGGCTTACCGATCCTGGACCACCGAAGAAATGTTCGAAATCTTTTCGGCGTTGGAACATCTCATGGGGCGGGAATGCGAAAACCTTTCCGGCGGCGAGATGCAGATGGTGGCGATCTCGCGTGCGCTGCTGGGCGCCCCCGGACTGGTATTGTTTGATGAGCCGAGCCAGGGGCTGGCGCCCAAGATCGTGCAGGATGTCATGCGCACGGTGCGCCGCCTGAAGGAGGAGGGAATCGGCGTTCTCATCGTCGAGCAGAACGCCCTGGCGGCGCTGGAGGTCTCCGACCGCGTCTACGTGATGGATCGAGGCAAGATTGTCCATGAGGGCGATGCGGCCGCGCTGCTGAGCGACGCCGCCTTGCGCCAACGGCTGATCGGGATGTAGCGCATGACCGCGATGCTGGAAGTGAAAGGGCTGGAGAAGGTCTACACTCGCGGCAGCCCCCTCAAGCGGAAGGTGAGCTTCCGGCTGACCGCAGACTTTACCGTGGCGGAGCCCGCCATCGTCGGCATGATGGGCCCCAACGGCTCCGGCAAGACGACGCTCTTCGAGTTGATCACCGGCTCCAATACGCCGAGCGCCGGCAGTGTACTGGTCGACGGCCGCGACATCCACAGGGTGCGCACCGACGAACGCGACCGCCTGGCGATCCACTACCACCAGTCCTATCAGGTGCGCCATTTCCGCTCGCTGGTTCCGAACCTGCTGCTGCAGCGCGCGGGCAGCGACTATCCCCTGGTGCACCTCTTCGATGAGCCACAGTTCAACACTCAGGACGGCTATATCGGTTTCATGCTCGATTTCTTCCGCAAGCTGCGCGACCAGAAACGCCTCGTATTCCTCTGCGTCCATCCCAACGAACGCCTGCATCTGGAAATCCTCGAGGAGGCCTGCGACAGCTTCATCTTCGTTCAGCAGGGCAGCGTGACGCCAGTGCCGGACTACCAGGCTCTGCTAAGCCATGCGCCTGTGCGCGGATACCTGGGCGACCTTCTGGGAGGGCGCGCGGCATGAGCGGAGTTCTGCGGAGTGGAGCCTACAGCGCCCCGGTTGACCACGAACGCGTTCGGCTCGACTGGGCGGGTGAAGGCTTCAGCTTCGGCGTGTTCCGCGATCCGCCGGGCCAGGAGTGGAACGACTTCGTGCACGAGAGCGATGAATACGTTCTGGTCGCCGAGGGCGCGATGGAAATCACCGTCGGTGCCGAGCGCTTCAAGGCCGCGCCGGGAGACCTGGTGCGTATTCCGCGCAATACGTCGCATTCCCTGCGGACTCTCTCGGCGTCCGGCAGCGTGTGGCTCTATGGCTACGGCTTTTGGGAGGGCGGTGATGGCTAACATACCGCTCCGTGCCGCCCTGCTGGGGGCGGGTATGATCAGCCTCTATCATCTGCGGGCCTGGCAGGCTGCCGGCGTGCCGGTGGTCGCGGTCTGCGACTCGGACCGCGGCCGGGCGGAAGAGCGCGCGCGCGAATTCGGTATCGAACGGATCTACAGCGATGCTGCGGCGCTCTTCGCCGACGGCGGCTTCGAGCTGGCCGACATCGCCGCCTCGGTCGAGGCGCACGATCCGCTGACCCGCATGGCGGCGGACAATGGCATCCACGTCATGCTGCAGAAGCCGATGACGCGGACGGTGGCCGAGGCGGAGTCTCTGGTCGACTACGTCGGCACGCGGGTACGCTTCATGGTGCACGAGAACTACCGCTTCCGACCGCACTACATGGCGGTGCGTCGGTGGATCGGCGAAGGGCGTATCGGCCGGCCGCGCCACGCGGCGATCGCCGTGCGGGGCTCCGGCCTTTGCCCGCGCCCCGAGGGCGAGCCCTTCCTGTTGGAGCGCCAGCCCTACCTGCGCCAGTTCGACCGCAACCTGGTGTTCGAGACCATGATCCATCACCTGGACGTTCTGCGCCTGCTGGTCGGCCCGCTGCAGGTGGTCGCTGCGCGTCTCAACCACCTTGCCGAAGGGTTGCCGGGCGAAGATACCGCCGCGATTTTGCTCAGGGGCCCCGATGGCTTGATTGCCACCGCCGACGGCTGCATCTGTGCGCCCGGCTATCCGGCGCTGCACGGCGACCGCCTGGAGATCGTCGGCACCAGGGGCACGGTGGTGATGGACTACAACCGCGTTTTCCTGGTCGGCGAAGAGGACGATGCCGTCGAAGTGGATCTGCTGGGCCGCTACCAGGAGTGCTTCGACCATGCCGTCGGTGATTTCGTTGCGGGCGTCCGTGACGGCAGGCCCTTTGAGACCGACCGGCTCGATAACCTGGAAACGCTGCGCCTCATGGAAAGCGTCTATGACGCGGCGGGAGTGGAGGTTTCACCGTGAACAAGCAGGACGCTGGCGCGCCGCTGACGCCTCGGATCGACGTGGCCGCGCTGGATCGCCTCTTCGATCTGGAGGGGCGGCGGGTTTTCATCCCCGGCGGGTACGGCGCAATCGGTGAGGCCGTCGCCTGGGGCTTTGCACGGCGTGGAGCCCGCGTCGCCGTTGCCGGCCCCAAGGGCGACAAGGCCAAGGCCCTCGCCGCGCAGATCACCGCGGCAGGGGGCCAAGCCGTCGGCCTGCCCCTCGATGCCCGGGAACCGGCACAGATTGCAGAGACCGTCGACCTGCTGGCGGTGGATTGGGGCGGCATCGACATCCTGGTGAACTGCGTCGGCATCCAGCGCGAGCAGAGCATCCTGGAGGTGACGGAGGAGGTCTTCGACCAGGTCTACGAAACCAACCTGAAGTCGGCGATGTTCCTGGCCCAGGCGGTGGCCAGGCACCAGATCGCGGCCGGCCAGGGCGGGCGCCATGTGCACATCCTGTCGGTGCGTGCCCAACTGGCGCTGCGCGGGCGCGGTTATTCCGCCTACTGCGCGACCAAAGGCGGGCTGCTGATGCTGGTGAAGCAGCACGCTATGGAGCTGGCGCCCCACAACATCACGGTAAACGGCGTGGCGCCGACCTTCATCCAGTCCGACCGCATCCGTCCCCACCTGGAGCGCGAGCGTTTCCGTGAGTTCATCCTGGAGCGCAATCCGCTGGGGCGCATCGGCGATCCGATCGAGGTCGTGGGCCAGGTGATCGCCTTTGCCAGCCCGGCCGGCAGCTACATGACCGGTCAGACCATCTACATCGATGGCGGCGTTACGGCGAGCCAGTAGCACGGCGAAACGACGAATGACAGAGAGGTGAAATGATGTCCGCCACGACCCCAGCGCTGCTGATCGGCGGGGAGTTCCGCAAGCGCAGCGCGCAAGAGCCGATCGCAGTCGTCAACCCCTGCACGGAAGAGGTGCTGTGGACTGCGCCGGCCGCCGCCGCGCCGGAGGTTGCCGAAACCCTGGAGCACGCACGCGCGGCCTTGCCGAGGTGGTCGGCGGTGCACGGCTGGAACCGCGCCAAGGTCCTGCGTGCCATCGCGCGGGCAATGGAGCGGCGCAAGGTCGATCTGGCGAAAGCACTGTCGCTGGAGATCGGCCGTCCGATCGCGCAGTCGGAAGGCGAGGTTCTGATCGCCATCGAGCAATTCGACTGGTTCGCCGGGGAGGCAGAGCGCCTGTTCGGTGAAACGATCCCGTCGCGCCAAGGCGGGCGCCTTTCAGCGGTACCGGAGCCGGTCGGCATCGTCGCCGCCTTCACGGCGTGGAACTTTCCGATCAATCTGGTGGCGCGCAAGATCGCGCCGGCGCTGGCGGCAGGCTGTCCGATCATCTGCCGGCCCTCCGAGCAGACGCCGCTGACCTCCACGCTGATTGCCGAAGCTTGCGTTGAAGGCGGTGCGCCGTCAGGCGTTGTGCAGATGCTGCATGGGCCGGCAGAGGCGATTACACCCCACCTGATGGAGGCCGACGAGGTGCGCAAGATCTCGCTCACCGGCTCGACGCGGGTCGGCAAGCTGCTGCTGGCCGAGGCCGCCAAGACGGTAAAGCGCACCTCGATGGAACTGGGCGGCCATGCGCCTGTCGTGGTCTGCGAAGACGCCGATGTCGACGCGGCGGCGCAGCAGTGCGCCGCCTTCAAGTTCCGCAACGCCGGTCAGGTTTGCATATCGCCCAACCGCTTCTATGTGCACGAGAGAGTGTCGCAGCGCTTTGTCGACGGCATGGTTTCCGCCGCCGAGGCGCTGGTGCTGGGCGACAGCCAAGACGCAGCCACGACCATGGGGCCGCTGACCTTGGCCGCGCAGCGCGACCGGGTGGAAGCGCTCTGCGCCGAGACGGTGGCCGACGGCGCGCGCTGCCTGACCGGCGGCAGTCG
Source organism: Pelagibius sp. 7325 (assembly GCF_037652055.1). Lineage (NCBI taxonomy): Bacteria > Pseudomonadati > Pseudomonadota > Alphaproteobacteria > Rhodospirillales > Rhodovibrionaceae > Pelagibius > Pelagibius sp. 7325. Next base: position 58,846 of record NZ_JBBKAH010000005.1, on the reverse strand, counting down.
CCCGGCCAATCGCAACAAGGGCTTCTTCTTCGAGCCGACGGTGCTGACCGAAGTGCCCGACGACTCGCGGATCATGCGCGAGGAGCCCTTCGGCCCCCTGGCGCCGATCGTCACATTCCGCGAACTCGACGACGCCATCGAAAGGGCGAACTCGACGCCTTACGGCTTGGCCGCCTACGGCTTCACGGCGAGCCAGTCCAAGGCCGAAGCTCTGAGCCGCGGGCTGCACGCCGGCATGGTCGGCATCAACACCTTCATAATCGCCCACGCCGAGGCGCCCTTCGGCGGGATCGACCATTCTGGCATGGGGCGCGAGGGTGGCAGGCAGGCGATCCACGACTACATGAACGTGAAGCTGACGCATCTCATGCCGGCCTGAGTCACCGAGCGAGGCAATTTGAGATATCCGGGTCAGACGGGAATTTGGCTAAGGGACCTCAGCGGACATGCATGCAAGTGCGGCGGCTCAATCTGAGTTGAGCTGCCGCACCTGATTTACGCCAGGTCGAAGCGGTCCGCGTTCATGACCTTGGTCCAGGCCGCCACGAAGTCCTTCACGAATTTCTCTTTGCTGTCATCCTGGGCATAGACCTCGGCGTAGGACCGCAGGATCGAGTTCGATCCGAAGACGAGATCCATGCGTGTCGCCGTCCACTTGACCTTGTCGGTCTTGCGGTCACGGAGCTCGTAAAGACCGTCGCCGCGTGGCTTCCAGGCATAGCTCATGTCAGTCAGGTTCACGAAGAAGTCGTTCGTCAGGGCGCCTTCGCGGTCGGTGAAGACTCCATGCCTGGTGCCGCCGTGGTTGGTGCCGAGAACCCGCAGGCCGCCGACCAGCACGGTCATTTCCGGCGCGGTCAGCCCCATGAGCTGCGTGCGGTCGAGCATGAGCTCTTCGGGACTGACGACATAGTCCTGCTTCAGCCAGTTGCGGTAGCCGTCGGCCAGCGGCTCCAGCGCGTCGAAGGAGTCGGCGTCCGTCATCTCGTCCGTGGAGTCTCCGCGCCCCGGCGCAAAGGGCACGGTGATGTCGACGCCCGCGGCCTTGGCCGCCTGCTCGATGCCGACATTGCCGGCCAGCACGATGACGTCGGCGACGCTGGCGCCGGTCTCCGCCGCGATCGGCTCCAGCACTGCCAGCACCTTGGCGAGTCGCTGGGGCTCGTTACCCGCCCAGTCCTTCTGCGGGGCGAGGCGGATGCGCGCGCCGTTGGCGCCGCCGCGCATGTCCGAGCCGCGGTAGGTGCGTGCCGAGTCCCAGGCGGTCGCCACCATCTCGCCGATGGAAAGACCGCTCGCCGCGATCTTCGCCTTCACGGCGCCGATGTCGTAATTGCGGGGGCCGGCCGGCACGGGATCCTGCCAGATCAGGTCTTCCGCGGGCACCTCGGGGCCGAAATAGCGCACCTTCGGTCCCATGTCGCGGTGCGTCAGCTTGAACCACGCGCGGGCGAAGGTGTCGGCGAAGTAGGCCGGATCGTCCATGAACTTCCGGCAGATTGCGTTGTAGGTCGGGTCGACCTTCATCGCCATGTCGGCATCGGTCATGATCGGCATGCAGCGGATCGAGGGATCCTCGACGTCGACGGGCATATCTTCTTCCTTGATCGACACCGGCTGCCACTGCCAGGCGCCCGCCGGGCTCTTCTTCAGCTCCCATTCGTGGCCGAACAGCATCTCGAACCAGCCCATGTCCCACTTGGTCGGATGGGCCGTCCAGGCGCCCTCGATGCCGCTGGTGATGGCGTCGCGGCCGCTGCCCTTGCCGGTCGGATTGAGCCAGCCGAAGCCTTGGTTCTCGACGTCCGCGCCCTCGCAGTCGGCGCCCAGCAGTTCGGCATCGCCATTGCCGTGGCACTTGCCGATGGTGTGGCCGCCGGCCGTCAGCGCGGCCGTCTCCTCGTCGTTCATCGCCATGCGCGCGAAGGTCTCGCGCACTTCCAGCGCGGTCTTCTGCGGGTCCGGCTTACCGCCGACGCCTTGCGGATTCACGTAGATGAGGCCCATCTGCACGGCGGCCAGCGGGTTCTCCAGCGATGTCGGATCGTCGTCGCTGTCGTAGCGGCCGCGGCCCAGCCACTCCTTCTCAGAGCCCCAGTAGACGTCTTTCTCGGGGTGCCAGATGTCCTCGCGGCCGAAGCCGAAGCCGAAGGTCTTCAGGCCGGCGTGCTCATAGGCGATGTTGCCGGCCAGGATGATGAGGTCGGCCCAGCTGACCTTGTTGCCGTACTTCTTCTTGATCGGCCACAGCAGGCGGCGCGCCTTGTCCAGGCTGACGTTGTCGGGCCAGGAATTGAGCGGCGCGAAACGCTGGTTGCCGGTGCCGCCGCCGCCGCGGCCGTCGGCCAGCCGGTAGGAGCCGGCGGCGTGCCAGGCCATGCGGATCATCAGGCCTTCGTAATTGCCCCAGTCGGCCGGCCACCAGTCCTGGCTGTCGGTCATCAGCGCGTGGAGATCCTTTTTCAGCGCCGCGACGTCGAGCTTCTTCAATTCCTCACGATAGTTGAAGTCCTTCCCCAGCGGGTCGGTCTTGGTATCGTGCTGGCTCAGGATGTCGAAGTTGAGGGCCTTCGGCCACCATGACATGACGTTGCTGGCGAGCGATGTGATCCCGCCATGCATTACCGGACATTTGGCTTCGACTTTTGCGTCCATGTCGCTCTCCCATAGTGTTTGTGTTGAGTGGACGGCCCCGCTGTCCTAGATGCGACGCTATTTTTAGAACGTTTCCAAGGTAGACGGCAAGTCCTTAGCTGGAATATAGGAAATAAGCCCTAAAACTCAGATCCACGATCGGCCCTGCTGCAAAAGAGGATGCGATGCGGCGGAATAACGGCGCTGCCGTCTGGGTCTGTTAAGGGTGGCGCGTAATGGGGGAGAGAATCCCAGAACCCCGCCTCAGGGGGCGGAAGAAGGAGGATACTCCATGACCATGCCCGATCCTTTCAATCCGGGCCCGCTGCCCGGCGGCGACCGTCATCAGTACTACCGCGACCTGGAGGCCGGAGAGAGCGGAAAGGCTTTCCTTTGGGTGCCGCTCGCGGTCGTCTGCGGCATAGCGGCCTTCGCGATCATCGCCGCCCTCTAGTGTTTCACCCGTTAAGCGGCCAGCTTCTCAAGATGCCATCTTCAAGGCACGCTCTCCGTGCCGCCATTCCAGTGGCGGCCGGAGACCGGCCGACGTACGCCCTGGAACCAAGCCACGCGATCCCCGTTGTCCGAAGCTTGAATTCGCTCAACACACGGAGTGATCCCATGGCCTCTCGAAAACAAGATGATGCTATCGCCCTTCTGAAAGCCGACCACCGCAAGGTCGAAGAGCTGTTCTCCCAGTACGAAAAAGCCAAAGACGGCAGCCGGAAGAAGTCTCTGGCCGAAGAGATCTGCAAGGAACTCTCGATCCATGCGAAGATCGAGGAAGACATATTCTATCCCGCCTGTGAGGGGGCTGTCGAAGAGGACATGCTTTGCGAAGCCCATGTCGAACACGACAGCGCCAAAGTCCTGATCGCGGAGATCGAAAGCGGCGAACCGGCCGACACTTTCTTCGATGCCAAGATCAAGGTGCTCTCGGAGATGATCAAGCACCACGTGAAGGAAGAGGAAAAGCGGGTCGAGGGGCTGTTCAGCCAGGCCCGCAAGGCCGGTCTGGATATGGAGGCCCTCGCGGTGCGCATGACCGAGGAGAAGGAGCGCCTTGCCGCTTCCTATCACGTCGGTGCGCTGCCGACGCCGGAGACGCCGAGCCTGGAAGGGACGCAACTGGCGTGAGGCGACGGCGCAGAACCACCACTTGGGCCAGCGTGGCGCTGGACGCCTGGACGCTCGGCATTGACGCCAAGACGGTCGTCGGACTGCGGAGCTTGAAGCTCGCCGCCGGCGGCCGCGCGGCCAAGGCAGAGAGCCGCCGCATGCTGAGCGAAAAGGCGGCCGCCGCGCAGGCGTGGCAGTGGCTCGCCTTCACCGGTGGCCTCGGCACAAGCGCGCCGGTCGCCGCTTCGAAGACCCTGCGCCACTACGGCCGCAAGGTAAGGGCCAATCGGCGCCGGCTCGAGAAGGGCTAGGCGCCGCGCTTTTATCAGCGGAACCCTTACGGGCGCCCGCGCGTTTTTCGGTCTCTCACTCCTGAAAAATAAGGAACAGGAACATGGGTCGCGGACTCCTCCTTTGGCTTCTCGGCGTGCCTCTGCCGATCATCCTGCTTATCCTGTTGTTCTGGAACTAGCACCGCCGGCGCGGCTTCTCTAGAGCACGCTGTCCTTGGCGGCTATCCAGCTTCGGCCCGGGATCGATTTGAATAACGCCTTGGTATAGTCGTGCTTCGGCGCGGCGAAGACTTCGGCTGTCGCACCGCTCTCCACCACCTCGCCCCGCCGCATCACCATGATGTGGTCGCAAACCTGTGCGGCGACACAGAGGTCGTGGGTGATGAACAGCATGGAGAGGTTGAGGCGGTCGCGGATATCGGCCAGGAGCCGCAGCACCTGGGCTTGCACCGAGACGTCCAAGGCGGACACCGCCTCGTCGGCGATGAGAATCTCCGGATCGAGGGCGAGCGCGCGGGCGACGCCGATGCGCTGTCGCTGGCCGCCGGAGAACTCGTGGGGAAAGCGGTCGGCCGACTTGCGGTCAAGGCCGACGAGATCGAGCAGTTCGTTGACGCGCCGGCAGGCCTCTATCTTCGGGGTGCCGCGCAACAGCATGCCCTCGGCGATGATATGGCCCACCTTGTAGCGGGGGTTCAGCGAGGCGAAGGGATCCTGGAACACCATCTGGATGCGCTTGCGCTCGCTGCGCACCTGGCGGCTGTTGAGTTTCAGGAAGTCGGTGCCGTGCAGCAGGACCTCGCCCTTGTCGGCCTGGATGAGCCGGATGATGAGGCGGGCGAGGGTCGACTTGCCTGAGCCGGACTCGCCGACGATCCCGATGGTTTCGCCGCGCCTGAGCGTCAGGTTTACGTCCTGTACCGCCTTGACCTCACGTTTGCGCCCGCCGAAGAGGCCTCCGCCGGAGCTGAAGGTCTTGCTGAGCCCCACTGCCTGCAGAACCTCCTCGCGCCGGCCGGACACTGAAGGCGCGCGCGGCCTCAGGCTGGGAACCGCAGCGATCAATGCCTTGGTATAGGGCTGCTGCGGCCGGTTCAGGATATCCGCGGCCTTGCCCAGTTCGACCAGGCCGCCGCCCTGCATGACGGCGACGCGGTCGGCGATCTCCGCCACCACGCTGAAATCGTGGGTGATGAAGATGACGCCGGTCTTGTGCTTGCGCTGGATCTCTTTGATGAGCTGAAGGATCTGTGCCTGCGTGGTGACGTCCAGCGCGGTGGTCGGCTCGTCGGCGATGATCACCCGCGGTTCCAGGATCAGCGCCATGGCGATCATCGCGCGCTGGCGCTGCCCGCCGGAAAGCTGGTGCGGAAAGGCCGAGAGGATCGTCTCCGGATCGGGCAGGTGAACGTCGGCGAGAATGGCCAGTACCCGCTGCCGCCGCGCGGCGCGATCCAGTTTCGTGTGGATGCGCAGCACTTCGTCGATCTGCTGACCGATGGTCATCAGCGGGTTCAGCGCGGTCATCGGCTCCTGGAAGATCATGGCGATGCGGCTGCCGCGGATATCGCGCATGTGCGCCGGCGAGGCGGCCAGCAGGTTATTGCCTTCGAAGCGCACTTCGCCGTTGCTGGCGAAGACCATGGGGCCTGGCAGCAGGCCCATGATGGCGCGCGCCATCATCGACTTGCCGGAGCCGGACTCGCCGACGATGCAGAGGATCTCGTCCTCGTGCAGGTCCAGGCTGACGCCGTCGATGGCGAAGAGGCGATCGCCGCCGGTCGGCAGGGAGACCTGAAGGTCGCGGATTTCGAGGACCGGGCTGCGGCTCTTGGAGGTGGCGTTCATGGCGTCTTCCCTCACGCGGCACGCTCCCGCAGGCGCGGGTTCAGCGCGTCGTTGAGGCCTTCGCCCACCAGGTTTATGGCCAGCACCGTCAGCAGGATGGCGATGCCGGGAAACGTGCAGACCCACCAGGCGCTGCGCAGCACCGAGCGGCCGGCGCCGATCATGAAGCCCCAGCTCATCACGTTGGGATCGCCGAGGCCGAGGAAGGCGAGGCCTGACTCGATCAGAATCGCGGTCGCAACCATCAGCGAGCCGGCAACGATGATCGGCGAGAGGCAGTTGGGCAGGATCTGCTGGAAGATGATGCGCCCGTCCGACATGCCCAGCGTGCGCGCCGCCTGCACGAATTCCCGGCTTTTCATGGACAGGAACTCGCCGCGTACCAGGCGCGCGACCGGCGGCCAGGAGACCACGGCGATGGCAATCACAACCGATTGGATCGACGGCGACAGGATGGCCACCAGCAAGATGGCGAAGACGAAGGAGGGAATGGTCTGAAAGATCTCGGTGATGCGCATCAGCAGGTCGTCCACCTTGCCGCCGAAATAGCCGGCGAGGGCGCCCAGCACGGTGCCGAACAGCACGGCGGCCAGCGAGGCGACGAATCCGATCATCAACGAGGTGACGGCGCCGTGGGCGATGGCGGCGGCAACGTCGCGGCCCAGCGTGTCGGTGCCGAAGAGGAAGTCCGGCGAGGGTGGTGACATCGGCTTGCCCGCCAGGCTGAAGGGATCGGCGGGGAACAGCACGGGCGCGAAGAGGGCGAGCAGCAGGACGCCGGCCAGCAGCACCAGGCCGAGGGCCGCGGAGCGGTTGCGCAGGAAGCGGGCGAGGAAGGCAGCCATGGGTTATCTCGTCCTTGCGCGCTCAGCCCACCTCGATCCGCGGATCGAGGAAGGTGTACAGGATGTCGACGAAGAGGTTCACCGCCACCACCAGGCAGGCCGAGACGAAGAAGATGCCGAGCAGCAGGTTGAGGTCGCGCGAGAAGAGCGCATCATAAGCGAGCAGCCCGAGGCCGGGCCAGCCGAAGACCGATTCCACGATGACCGAGCCGCCGAGGAGGCCGCCCATCTGCACGCCGGCGACGGTGACGACGGGCAGCAGGGCGTTGCGCAGGATGTGGCGGTAGGTGATGGCGCGCTCGGTGAGGCCCTTGGCGCGCGCGGTGGTGACGTAATCCATGCCGGCCTGCTCCAGGATCGAGGCGCGCATGAGGCGCGTATAGGCGGCCAGGTAGAAGAGCGAGAGGGTGGTGGCCGGCAGGATGAGGTGCACGGCGATGTCGAGCACGCGGTCCCAGCCCTCGTAGAAGGCGCCGATGGATTCCATGCCGCTGGCCGGCAGCAGGTCCAGCTTGATGGAGAAGACCACGACGAACATGAGGCCGATCCAGAACAGTGGGGTCGCGTAGGACACCAGCGCGAAGACCGAGATCAGGTTGTCGCGCCAGGTGTTGAGCCCGCGGGCTGCGAGGATGCCGAGCAAGGCCCCGAAGCCGACGGCGATGACGAGCGTGGTGATCATCAGCAGCAGGGTCGGGCCGAGGCGCATGAGGATCAGCTCGGAGACCTGCATTTCCTGGCGGAAGGAGTAGCCGAGATCGAGCGACAGGATGTTGGTGACGTAGCGGACCAGCTGCACGTGGACCGGCTGATCGAGGCCGAAGCGCTCGCGCAGCTGGGCGATGTATTCCGGTGTTGCCGAACCGGCTTCGCCGGCCAGCACGTCCACCGCGTCGCCCTCGGCAAGCTGCAGCAGCAGGAAGTTCATGACGACGATCGCCAGGACCACCGGGATCGCCTGGACGATGCGGCGCAGGATGTAGCGCAGGCGCTTCAAGGGCGGACCTCCAGCGAATTCACGAAGAAGCGTGCGGCCGTCCGGTCACCACCGGACGGCCGCGCCGCTCAGGACAGCCCAAGACTACTTGGCGAGCCAGGCCTTGTCGAAGGAGGCGTAGACGCCGAGCGGGCTTACCACGGCATCCTTCAACTCGTCGCGATAGACGGTGATGAAGTCCATCTCGACCAGGGGAATCACCGGGACCTCTTCGGCCAGCAGCTTCTGCAGCTTGGCGTAGGTCACCGAGCGTTTCTTCGGATCGGGCTCGGTGGCGGCGGAGTCCATCAGCGCGTCGGCCTCCGGATTGCTGTACTGCGCACCGTTCACGAAGACCGTGCCCTTGCGGATCTCGCGGGTGAGATACTGGCGATGCACGCCGATCACCGGATCCGAGAGCTGATAGAAGAAGTTCAGGTTCAGCTCGAAGGCATAGTCGGTGTAGGTTCGCTTCAGCCAGGTTGGCACGTCCTCGTAGCGGATGGTCACCTTGATGCCCAGTTCCGCCAGTGCCTGCTTAATGTACTCGCCGATGCGCTGCCACGACTCGCCGTAGGGCAGTACATCCAGCGTCATCTCCAGACGGGTGCCGTCGCCGTCGCGCTTCAGGCCCGCTTCGTCCAGCAGGGCGTTGGCCTTGTCCAATCGGTCGGCGACGCCGTAGTCGCGAACGTCGCTGGAGTAGAGGCCGACGGAATCGAAAGCCGAGACCACGGCACCGACCGCCGGCTTGCCGTAGCCGAAGAAGATATTGTCGATGATGAACTGGCGGTCGATGGCGTAGGAGATCGCCTGGCGCACTTCCTTCTTGTCGAAGGGCGCCACCGTGGTGTTGACCTCCAAGAGCGTCAGCGGGTTGATCATGGTGTAGCCCTCGGTGGTGACCGAGATACCGTCCATGTCGTCCAGCCGCTGGGCATCGACGTTGGGAATGGCGTTGAAGGCGGCGAACTGCACCTCGCCCTTCTCGATGGCGGCAGTACGGGTACTGGCATCGGGAATGAAGCGGGCGACCACGCGGTCCAGGTGCGGCAGGCCTTCCTTCCAGTAGTTCTCGTTCTTGTCGAGGCGGACGTATTGCCCCTTCTTCCACTCGACGAACTTGAAGGGGCCGGTACCGATCGGCTTGTTGGCCGTCGGGTTGTCGCGGAAGTCGGTTCCCTCGAAGGATTCCTTGGAGAGGATCGGCGTCTCGTAGCCGGAAAGGCCGCGGATCAGGTAAGGCGCCGGATTGCTCAGGTGGAAGACGACGGTGTAGTCGTCCGGCGTCTCGATGCTCTCCAACTCCTTGAAGGTGTTGGCGCCGCGCGGGTGGACTTCCTTCAGCACCGTGCCGATGGAGAACGCAACGTCGGCGCTGTTGAAGGGTGTGCCGTCATGGAAGGTGACGCCTTCCTGCAGCTTGAAGGTAATGGTCTTGCCGTCCTCGCTGATGTCCCAGGACTTGGCGAGGCCGGGCTGCGGCTGCAGGTCGAAGTCGTATTCCAGCAGGCCTTCATAGACCTTGGTCGTGACCTGGCCGATGGGGCCCGAGGTGGAGAGATAGGACGCGAGCGTGGGGGGTTCCGGCTGGACCAACATGATCAAGGTGCCGCCATCCTCGGCGGCCTGGCCCCCCGCGGTCGACCACAGCAGCGCTGCGGCGGCCGCACAGAGATTCCTGGCGAAGCGTTTCAACGTGGTGCCTCCTGTTCTTATGCGATTTGTACGGACGTAATCCCTTCTCCCTCCGGGCTCTCTTGGTGGCCCGGATTGACGATGACTGGAAAGCGCGGCGGGCAGGCGGCCTCGAAGGCGCTCGCGGCGCGCAGAACGGCGGCGTCCTGGTGCATCGGCCCGACGATCTGCAGGCCGACGGGCAGGCCGTCCGAAGTGAACCCGCAAGGCACCGAGGCGGCCGGCTGCTGGGTCAGGTTGAAGGGATAGCTGAAGGCCGCCCACTCGGTCCAGCGACGGTAGCCGCCGCCGGCCGGGAACTCCAGCCCCGCGTCGAAGGCGGGCAGGGGCAGCGTCGGCGTGATCAGCAGGTCGTAGGTCTCGTGGAAGCGGCGCATCGTGCGGCCCAGCGCGGCGCGGCGGTCGACCGCCTGCATATAGTCGAGCAGGCTGAAGCCGCGCGCTTCCGCGATGATCTCCTGCAGCCCCGGGTCGAGGTCGCCGATTTGCCGCGGCGTCAGGTCGCGGGTGCGGTTGAGCGCGCCGGAGAACCAGTGCTTGTGAAAGATGTCGAGCGGGCAGTCGAAGCCGGGGTCAACCTCCTCGACGCTGGCACCCAGCGCCTCGAAGAGTTTCGCGGCTTTGGCGACGACGGAAGCGACCTCCGGGTCGACCTTCACGTAGCCGAGATCGGGGCTGTAGGCGACGCGCAGGCCCTTGATGCCGCAGCCAAGGCCGTGCAGGTAGTCGATACCGTCGCCCGGCAGGGCGAACCAGTCGCGGACATCGGGTTTGGCCAGCACGTTCAGCATGGCCGCGCAGTCGGCGATGCTGCGCGCCATCGGCCCGACATGGGCGACGGTGCCGAAGGCGCTGGCCGGATAGGCGGGCACGCGCCCGAAGCTGGGCTTCAGGCCGGCGATGCCGGTGAAGCCGGCGGGAATGCGGATCGAGCCGCCGCCGTCGGTGCCGATGTGCAGCGTGCCCATGCCGAGCGCCGCGGCGGCCGCCGCGCCGCCGCTGCTGCCGCCCGGCGTCCGTTCGGTGTTCCAGGGGTTGCGCGTGACGCCGAAGGCGGGGCCATCGGTGACGGCCTTCCAGCCGATCTCCGGCGAGTGGGTGGTGCCGATGAGGATCGCGCCGGCTTCCTTGAGGCGCGCCACCGCCGGCGAGTCCTCGTCGGCCGGCGCGGTCAGCCTCATCACCTTGCTGCCCATGCCGGCGCTTTCGCCCTTCATGAGCAGCAGGTCTTTCACGGTCGTCGGCACACCGTCGAGCGGCCCCACCGGCGCGCCCGCCTGCCAGCGCCGCGCGGAGGCTTCCGCCGCGGCCAGGGCGCCCGCGCGGTCGACCCTCGCGAAGGCGTTCACCGCCGCGTCGACGGCGTCGATGCGCGCCAGCACCGCCTCGATCACGTCCTTCGGCGACAGCGATCGTTGTTTGTATCCGTCCAAAAGTTCGGCGACGGAAAGATAAGTGAGTTGCCCCCGGGTGGAAGTCGACTGCATCGACGCCCCTTCTGCTGATTGCCCGAACCCCTTCGGGCAATGGCCCTCATGCCGACCCCCGCGTCCCTTGTAGTGTCGGGAATGCTTCGGGGAGTGTGGTGAGATTGGTGTCGAGTTTACAGCCGGCCCTTTGCATGGAATAATATTTTTAATGAGGTAACTTAATCGGAAAAACAGATGAATGTGCCGGCCAACGTCTCCCTGCGCCAGCTGCGCTACGTGGTGACCGCCGCGCGGCTGCGCAGCATCGCCAAGGCGGCACAGCACCTCAGCATTTCGCAGTCTTCCATTGCCGCGGCCATCAACAACTTCGAGGAAGAGTTCAACGTCACCATATTCGTTCGTCAGCAGGCAAAAGGATTGGTGCTGACGACGGTGGGCTCGCAGGTGCTGGGCCGCATAGGGCGTTTCCTGTCGGAGGCGGACAATTTCGTGCAGGACCTCTCCGGGCTCGGCGAAAACCTGGAGGGCGCCGTGAACGTCGGCTGCTTCGCGCCGGTGTCGCCGCACTTCCTACCGCCGATCATCCGCGACATGACCCGTAAGCACTCGGACGTTTCCGTGCATATCCACGAAGGCGACCTGCGCAGCGTGCAGGATCACCTGCGCGACGGCGTGGCGGACATCATTCTCACCTACGACCTGGGACTCGACAGCGCCTTCGAGGCCGAGCCGCTGCGCGAGGCGCCGCCGCATGTCATCCTGGCGGCCAACGATCCTCTGGCGCAGCAGGAGGTGGTTCACCTGAAGGATCTCGCTGGACGTCCGATGATCCTGCTCGACCTGCCGGAATCGCGCACCTACTTCGAGCTGATGTTCGAGGCGGCGGGGACGCAGCCGAGGATCGTCCACCGCACGCGCACCTACGAACTGGTGCGCGGCCTGGTGGCGACCGGGCTGGGCTTCAGCATTCTTAATGTGCGTCCGCTGATCGACAGCACCTATACCGGCCGCCGCATCGCCTGCCGCAGACTGGCCGGCGCGGTCCGCACGCCCAGGTTCGTGATCGCACGTCGCGCACACGACTATCCGAGCCCGCTGATGGAGGCCTTCTCCGCAGCCTGCCGGGCCTTCTTTCACTCAGACCGGGCGCTGCGTCATATCGTGACTTAGAAGAGGTTGGGAAAAGGCCGCTATCGCGCGACGCGGTAGAGGCGCTTGTACTCGCCGGGGTTCTCGTTGATCGAGCGGGTGGCGTCGAGGAAGACGCGCAGCTCCTCCGGCGTCATCGCCGCGGTTTCCAGTTCGACACTTTCGCGGCGCACCGGGATGCATTGCGCGATCGGCGTGCCTGCCGGCAGGGTGCCGACGAAATCCGGGTCGGTCCATACCGCCGGGATGTGGGTGAAGACGTCGTGGTAGCGGTCGTTGTCGACCAGCCCGGTGATGGTGCGGTAGGGCAGGTCGAGGCGGTTCAGCGGATGGGTGTAGAGGATCGACCAGCCGTCCTCCGGCTCGGCGGCCCAGAGGTTGCGGAACTTCACCGGAATCCAGCCGGGCCGAAACAGCGGCGAGCCCTCGACCTGCTCGGCGACATGGAAATGGATCGGCGAGCGCGGCACGTGCGGCGGCAGGTCCGCCGGCAGACCTTCCCAATGCCATTCGAAGCGCCCCCGGTCGACGTGCAGGTCGCAGGCCAGCGGCAGCATGTAGCCGTGGGTCATGGCGTCGATCACCGGCGGGCAGCCCTTCACCGTCTTCACCTCTTCCTCGAAGTCGGTGGCCCAGGCGGTCAGCGGCATGGTCTTCAGCCAGTCCGGGGTGGCGCGCTTGGCCGGCCGCGGCTTCGGCAGGTAGGGCTCGAGCTCGGGAAAGCAGCGGAAGGTGATCTTCATTCGGTTTTGTTCCCGATATTTTCGGCGTTGCTCGCGGCGGCCGGCGGCGCGTCGCCCAGCAACTGGCGTTTCAGTTCGCGGGTGTCGAGCCAGAAGCGGCCGTTCGGCTGGTCGACGATGGCGAACAGCACGGTCTTGTAGAGCTTGGGATTGTGCCGCACCGCCTGACGGTAGTGGTCCAGGGCGTCCTCGGCGCGGCCTTCGCGCTGCAGGCAGATCGCCAGTTCCAGGTGGGCCCAGGCGTAGTCCGGCTTGATGGCCAGCGCGCGGCGGTAGCGCGCCTCGGCCCCGGCGGCATCGCTCAGGCCGCGGCGGATGTTGCCGATGCGGATCTCGGCCTCGGCGAAACCCGGAAATACCCTGAGGGCCTCCTCCAGCAGCACCTGCGCCTCGCCGGGGCGGCCCTCCCGCAGCAGCGCCACGGCGCGGTTGCGCAGCACGGCGGCCTGCTTGATCTGCGCCGGCGGGCCGGCAGGCGTGGGACCGGCGGGGGTGGGGCCGGCGGGTTGCTGGGAAGAGGCGGGTTTCATGGCTGCGACCCTAGTCCCGCCGCTGCGGCAGGGCAATGGGCTGAGCCTCCTAGAAGTCCCACAGCGCCAGCCAGGCGAAGGCGAGAGCCAGGGTCACCGCCGTCATCGGCACGCCCGCGCGCAGGTGATCCAGGAAGGAAACCCTGACGCCTTCACGCTTGGCCCGCTCGGCCACGATGAGGTTGGCCAGGCTGCCGATCAGCAGCAGGTTGCCGGCGAAGGTCGACAGCAGGGCGAGGCTGTAGAGCGCGGCCGGGCTAAGCCCCGGCAGTGCCGAGAGCAGCAGGATCACCAGCGGAACGTTGCCGACGGTGTTGCTGCCGGCCAGCGCCACGGCGCCCAGCAGTGCCGGGTCCTCCAGGCTGAAACCGCCGGCCTGCAGCAGGGCAATGGCTTGCGCATTCAGGCTGCTGCCGCTGAGCGCCCCGGTTACCACGAAGAGGCCGCCGAACAGCACCAGCAGGTGCCAGTCGACCGAGGCCAGCATTTCGCGCGTCGACAGGCGCCGGCTGATCAGCAGCACGCCGGCGATCAGCAGGGTGCTCTGCCAGCGCGGCAGGTCGGTCATGTAGAGCCCCAGCAGGGTCAGCGTCGCGAGGATGCCCTTCACGAGCACGGCCTTGTCGAGGGCGATGCCGGGGGGAGCGAAAACGGGGCCAGCGGCGGTGGTGTCGTGGTGCAGCGCGCGGCGCCAGGTAACGAGGACCACCAGGTAGACGGCGGCAAGGCCGGCCAGCGAGATCGGCGCAGCGAAGAACAGGTAATGCCAGAAGTCGAGGTTGCCGTGCTCGCCGATCAGAATGTTCTGCGGGTTGCCGACCAGTGTCGCCGCCGAGCCGACGTTGGCGGCACCGGCGTGGGCGAAAAGATAGGGCCGCGGGTCGCGCCCCGCTTTCACGAGGCCCTGGCACAGCACCGGGGCCATGGCGAAGACGACGATGTCGTTGGCGAGCAGGCTGGAGAGCCCGCCGGTGACGGCGACCACCAGGGCCAGCACCGCGGCGGGCGAGGCCGCTGCGGCGGCGAGACGGGCGGCGCACCACTCGTAGAGGCCCGAGGCGGCGAACTGCGCCGAGAGCACCATCAGGCCGAACAGCACGGCCAGGGTGCCGGTATCGATGGCCGCCGCCGAGGCGCCGGTCTTTTCGTCGAAGAACAGCAGCACGATGGCGCCGCAGAGCGCGATCCCGGTGCGGTCCAGCGCCAGCGCCGGCCAGCGCCCCAGCGCCATACCCAGGTAGACGCCGGTGAAGACGGCGAGCACGAGAATTTCGTGGAAATCCATGGCGGCGGGCGGGCCTTTCTCCGGCGCGACTCGAAGCGGACGGCTTGTCTCTCACTCTCTTGATGGTTGCCGCCGTTCGGTCAAGCCCCTATGAGAGGGTCAGCGCCTTTCACGAGAATCGGCGGCAGCGGGGGGACTTCTCAGGATGCAGCTTCGCCATCTTCGCTTTTTCGTGGCGCTGGGCCGGGAAAAGCACTTCGGCCGCGCCGCCGAGGCCTGCCACGTGACGCAGTCGACCTTGTCTGCGGCGGTGCGCCAGCTGGAGGAGGAGATCGGCGCGCCGCTGATCGAGCGCGACAAGCGCTTCAAAGGATTTACCGCCGAGGGCAAGGTGCTGCTCGACTGGGCGACCCGCGTGGTTGCCGGGCGGGCGGTGCTGGACCAACAGATCGGGCTGCTGCGCGGCGAGCTCACCGGCGAGCTGGCGCTGGGCGTCATCCCCTCCGCTCTGCCGACCATCGGCCTGCTCACCACACCCTTCAGCGAGGCACACCCGAAGGTGACGCTGCAGATCCACTCGCGCACCTCCGACGAGATCCAGCGGACCCTGGACGCCTTCGATTTCGATGTCGGTATCACCTACCTGGGCGCCGAGCCGCTGCACGGGGTCACGACCTACCCGCTGTATGAGGAGCGCTATATCCTGTTGACGCCGACGCGCGGACCCTTTCGCGGCCGCAGCTCTGTGACCTGGACCGAAGCGGCGGAGACCCCGCTCTGCCTGCTGACCCCGGACATGCAGAACCGCCGGCTCATCAACTCGGTCTTCGCCAGCGTCGGGCGGACGCCCAACGTTCATGCCGAGAGCAATTCGCTGATGACGCTCTGCTCGCACATCCGCACCGGCTTTTGGTCCAGCGTGCTGCCGTACAACCTGCTGTGGCTGTTCGGTACGCCCAAGGGCATGCTGGCCCTGCCGCTGGTGGAGCCGGAGCGCAGCTTCACCGTGGGCATGGTGGTGCGTCAGCAGAAGCCGCAGCCCCCGCTGGTCGAGGCCTTCGTGAAATCAGTGCGCGAAAGCGACCTGGAGCGCCAGATCAAGCCGCGCGGGGCCTCCAACGGTTAATCGATAAACTCGATTATGAATTCAATAAAACTCGTTTGAAGTCGATTTCATTGGCGGCGATCATAGCCGACAAGAAAAACAACTTCATGCGAGAGAGCAATGCCCTGGGATCCCGATCTCGTTCGTGAGATCGCCGACGCGCTTAAGCACGAACCCGGCGCCCTGATGCCGATCCTCCATGCGCTGAACGAGCGCTTCGGCTTTGTGGACGAGCGGGCGGTGCCGCTGCTGGCCGACACGCTGAACCTGTCGCGCGCCGAGGTGCACGGCGTGGTCTCCTTCTACCACGACTTCCGCAAGGCCCCGGCTGGCGCGGTGGTGGTGAAGATCTGCCGCGCCGAGGCCTGCCAGTCCATGGGCGCGCTCAGCCTCATCGAGCGGTTCTGCGCGCGCCACGGCATCTCCCTGGGCGACACCTCATTGGCCGGCGTCACCGTCGAGCCGGTGTACTGCCTCGGCAATTGCGCCTGCGCGCCGGCCGCCATGGTCAACGGGCGCCTGCACGGCCGCCTCGATGCCGACAGGCTCGGCCGCCTGGTCGCGCAGGCGCAAGAAGCTGCGGAGCGGCAGTCATGAGCATCACGATCTACGTGCCCGCCGATTCCGCCGCCCAGTCCGTCGGCGCGGAGGAAACCGCCGCCGCGATCGTCAAGGAAGCCGAGGCGCGCGGCTTGGATATCCAGCTCATCCGCAACGGCTCACGCGGTCTGTTCTGGCTGGAGCCGCTGGTCGAAGTGATGACCTCCGCCGGCCGCGTCGCCTACGGTCCGGTCATGGCTGACGACGTGCCAGGCATGATGGGCGCCCTCAGCGTCGCCGGCGACCATACGCTCTGCCTCGGGCCCACCGAAGACATCCCCTACCTGAAGAACCAGGAGCGCCTGACCTTCGCGCGCATCGGCATCACCGATCCGCTCGACCTCGCCGACTACGAGGCTCACGGCGGCCTCGCCGGTCTGCGCAAGGCCCTCATCATGGACCCGGCGGTCATCTGCGAGGAGGTCACTGAGTCCGGCCTGCGCGGGCGCGGCGGCGCAGGCTTTCCCGCCGGAATCAAGTGGAAGACGGTGCACGATCAGCCGGGCCCGCAGAAGTACGTCTGCTGCAACGCCGACGAGGGCGACAGCGGCACCTTCGCCGACCGCATGGTGATGGAGAGCGATCCCTTCATGCTCATCGAGGGTATGATCATTGCCGGGCTCGCCAGCGGCGCCACCGAGGGTTACGTCTACATCCGCTCCGAATATCCGCGCGCGGTGTCGCAGATGGAAGCCGCCGCGAAGGTGCTGGAGCGGGCAGGCTGGCTGGGCGACAGCGTCGGCGGCTCCGGCCGCGTTTTCCGCCTGCACGTCCGCAAAGGCGCCGGCGCCTACATCTGCGGCGAGGAATCCTCCATGCTGGAAAGCCTGGAGGGCAAGCGCGGCACGGTACGCGCCAAGCCGCCGATCGCCGCCATCGCCGGCCTTTTCGGCAAGCCCACGGTCATCAACAACGTGCTGACGCTCGCCTCGGTGCCGGTCATCCTCGCCAAGGGTGCCGCTTTCTACCGCAACTTCGGCATGGGCCGCTCGCGCGGCACCCAGCCGTTCCAGCTGGCCGGGAACATCCGGCAGGGCGGCCTGGTCGAGAAGGCTTTCGGCGTCACCCTGCGCGAGTTGATCGTGGACTTCGGCGGCGGCACCGCCTCGGGACGGCCGTTCCGCACCGCGCAGCTCGGTGGCCCCTTGGGCGCTTACGTTACGGAAGACATGCTCGACCTGCCGGCCGACTACGAGGGCCTGGCCGAGGCCGGCGCCATGCTGGGCCACGGCGGCATCGTGGTGTTCGACGAAACCGTCGACATGGCCGAGATGGCGCGCTTCGCCTTCGAGTTCTGTGAGATCGAGAGCTGCGGCAAGTGCACGCCCTGCCGCATCGGTGCCATCCGCGGCAAGGAGACCGTGGAGAGGGTGCTGCGCGGCGAGGATGTCGCGCGGAACATCGCGCTGATCGACGATCTCTGCGAACTGATGCGCGACGGCTCGCTTTGCGCCATGGGCGGCCTCACCCCAATGCCCGTGCTTTCCGCCATCCGTCTCTTCCCGGAAGATTTCGACCGCGCACCGCGGCTCGCGGCCGAGTGAGGTAAAGATCATGACCCTGCATCCCGAGACCGACTACGGCACCCCGGCGCGTGAAGGCGCCGATATTACCCTCACCATCGATGGCGTTGCAGTGACGGTGCCCGAAGGCACCTCCGTCATGCGCGCCGCCGCCATGGTCGAGCGAGAAGTACCCAAGCTCTGTGCCACCGACAGCCTGGAGTCCTGGGGCTCCTGCCGCATGTGCCTGGTGGAGATCGAGGGCGTGCGCGGCACGCCGTCATCCTGCACCACACCGGCGCGCGCGGGCATGAAGGTGACCACGAACTCGCCGCGCATCGAAAAACTGCGCCGCGGCATCATGGAGCTCTACATCTCCGATCATCCGCTGGACTGCCTGACCTGCGCGGCCAATGGCGACTGCGAGCTGCAGGACACCGCCGGCGCCGTCGGCCTGCGCGAAGTACGCTACGGCATGAAGGGCGAGAACCACTTCGACGCGGACCACAAGGCCGCCGTCGACGTCTCCAACCCCTACTTCCAGTACGATCCTTCGAAGTGCATCGTCTGCTCGCGCTGCGTGCGCGCCTGCGAGGAGACGCAAGGGACCTTCGCCCTGACCATCGAGGGCAGGGGCTTCGAGAGCCGCGTTTCGCCCGGCGCCGGCACGGACGACTTCTTCTCCTCGGACTGCGTATCCTGCGGCGCCTGCGTACAGGCTTGCCCGACGGCCACCCTGGTGGAGAAGTCGGTGGTCGAGCACGGCACGCCGACCCGCTCGGTGCTGACCACCTGCGCCTACTGCGGCGTCGGCTGCTCCTTCAAGGCCGAGTTGCAGGGCGATACCGTGGTGCGCATGACGCCGTGGAAGGACGGCGGCGCCAACGAGGGCCACTCCTGCGTGAAGGGCCGCTTCGCCTGGGGCTACGCCACCCACAAGGATCGCAAATTGTCGCCGATGGTGCGCGACAGGATCACCGATCCCTGGCGCGAGGTCTCCTGGGACGAGGCGATCGGGTTCGCCGCCGCGCGCTTCAAGACGATCCAGGACAAGTACGGCAAGGACTCGATCGGCGGCATCACTTCCTCGCGCTGCACGAACGAAGAGGTCTACGTTGTGCAGAAGATGATCCGCGCCGCCTTCGGCAACAATAACGTGGACACCTGCGCGCGGGTCTGCCACTCGCCGACCGGCTACGGCCTGAAGCAGACCTTCGGCACCTCGGCCGGTACCCAGAACTTCAAGTCGGTGGAGAAGGCGGACGTCGTCCTGCTGGTCGGCGCCAATCCCACCGACGCGCACCCGGTCTTTGCGTCGCGCATGAAAAAGCGGCTGCGCCAGGGCGCCGAGATCATTGTCGTCGATCCGCGGCGCATCGACCTGGTGCGCACGCCGCACATCAAGGCGGCGCAGCACATCCAGCTCAGACCCGGCACCAACGTCGCGGTGATGAATGCGCTGGCCCATGTCATCGTCACCGAAGGCCTGGTGAACGAAGACTTCGTGGCCGAGCGCTGCGAGACGGCTGAGTTCGAGCGCTGGCGCGCCTTCGTTGCCGAGGATCGCAATTCGCCCGAATCTCTGGCCGAGAACATTGGGGTCCCGGCGGAGCTGCTGCGCCAGGCGGCGCGGCTCTATGCGACCGGCGGCAACGCGGCGATCTACTACGGCCTCGGCGTCACCGAGCATTCCCAGGGCTCGACCATGGTCATGGCCATGGCCAACCTCGCCATGGCGACCGGCAACATCGGCCGCGAGGGCGTCGGCGTGAACCCGCTGCGCGGCCAGAACAACGTGCAGGGCTCCTGCGACATGGGCAGCTTTCCGCACGAGTTCCCCGGCTACCGCCACGTCAGCGAGGTGGCGACCCGTGAACTCTTCGAGGGCGCCTGGGGCGTGCCGCTGCTGGACGAGCCGGGACTGCGCATCACCAACATGCTGGCCGCCGCGGTCGATGAGACCTTCAAGGGCATCTTCATCCAGGGCGAGGACATCGCCCAGTCGGATCCGAACACGCAGCACGTCCAGGCCGGCCTGGAGGCGATGGAATGCGTCGTCGTCCAGGACCTGTTCCTGAACGAGACGGCGGCCTTCGCCCATGTCTTCCTGCCCGGCACCTCCTTCCTGGAGAAGGACGGCACCTTCACCAACGCCGAGCGCCGCATCAACCGCGTCCGCCCGGTGATGGAGGAGAAAAACGGCATGTCCGAGTGGGAGGCGGTCTGCCGCCTCGCCGCCGCCATGGGCTACCCCATGCACTACAACTCGGCCGGCGAGATCATGGACGAGATCGCCCGCCTGACGCCGTCCTTCAGCGGTGTCAGCCACAAGCGCCTCGACGAGGCGGGCTCGCTGCAGTGGCCGGTGAACGACCAGTTCCCGAACGGCGCGCCGATCATGCATGTCGGCGGCTTCGTGCGCGGCAAGGGCCGCTTCATGCTGACCGAGTACGTGCCGACGGAGGAGCGCGCCTCGCGCTACTACCCGCTGATCCTCACCACGGGCCGCATCCTCAGCCAGTACAACGTCGGCGCCCAGACCCGCCGCACGAAAAACTCGCGCTGGCACGACAAGGACATCCTGGAAGTCCATCCCTTCGACGCCCAGGAGCGCGGCATCGCCGACGGCGACATGGTGACCATTGCCAGCCGCGTCGGCGCCACCACCCTGGTGGCCGAAGTTTCCGAGCGCATGCCCCAGGGCGTGGTCTACACCACCTTTCACCACCCCTTGAGCGGTGCCAACGTCATCACCACGGAGAACTCCGACTGGGCGACCAACTGCCCCGAATACAAGGTGACCGCTGTACAGGTGACGCGGTCCAACCAGCCCTCGGACTGGCAGGAGCGCTATCACCGCATGGTGGTGGAGAACTACCGCGTCGCCCCCGCGGCGGAGTGAGGCGTTCGATGACCATGGAAATCCGCCGCCTCACCGGAGCGCCGCTGCCTGTCTCGCCGGCCGTACGCGGGTCGATGGTGTCGCGCGGCGACTCCCGGGCCCCTCAACGACCTGCAGTCTGGCGCGTGCCGGAGGAGACGCCGCTGGCCATCCTGCTGAACGGCGAGTCCTTCGCCGTGATGATGGGGACGCCAGCGGACCTAGAGGACTTCGCCGTGGGCTTCGCGCTGACCGAGGGCATCATCGACGATCTCGCCCAGCTGACCAGCCTGCGCATCGCCGAGGCGGCCGACGGCTTCGTCCTGAACCTGCGTCTCGATCCGGCCCGCGTCGCGGCGGTGGCCGATCGCCGGCGCAGCCTGCCGGGGCGGGCCGGCTGCGGCGTCTGCGGTGCGCAGACCATCGCCGCCGCGCTGCCGCGTCCGCCAAAGGTCGCGGGCGCGTATCCCGCCGTGGCGGCGCTAGAAGCCGCCTATGCGGCCCTGCCGGAATTTCAGGCGATGAAGGCGGAGAATCGCTCCACCCACTCGGCCGCTTTCTGCGACCTCACCGGCGCCATCCGCCTGCTGCGCGAGGATATCGGCCGCCACAACGCCCTCGACAAGCTGGGCGGCGCCTTGGCGCGGGCGGGTCGCGATGCCGGCGGCGGCTTCATCCTGCTGTCCAGCCGCATCTCCGTTGAACTGGTCCAGAAGGCGGCCGTGCTGCGCGTGCCTTTCCTCGCCGCCGTCTCGGCGCCCTCGGCGCTGGCGCTGCGCCTGGCGAGCGATGCCGGCATGGGCCTGGCGGGCCTGGCCGGCGACGACATCATGCTCTTCGAAACCGCCTCGATCCGGGAGACTGCGGCATGAATGCCCACGAACTCGTCCGCATGGCCAACCAGATCGCGGACTACTACCAGGCCTACCCGCAGGACGAAGCGGTGGCCGGGATCGCCGCCCATATCCGCAGTTTCTGGGACCCGCGCATGCGTGCCGGCCTGGAAGGCTACATCGCCGGCGGCGGCGAGGGCGTGAAACCCCTGGTGCTGGCCGCGATGAAGCGGATGGAGCAGGCGGCCTAGCCTGCCCGCTTCACAGCCACCCCCGCCGGTGTGGCGGCTCGATGCGGCTTGCACCCTCGGCGGAATGCTGCCAAATACGGACTTTTCCAGGGGGAATGGTCACCCGTGCAGCTTAGCAAACTTGCCCGCTACGGCTGGCGGGCCGTAATCGGTGAACAGCACGAAAAGCGGGACTTCGCTTTCTATGTGATGACCCAGCTCGCGAAGTGGCTGGACATGCGAATCTACAACAAACACAACTCCTGGCAGGATGACCCGGAAGTCCTGGCGGTCGTGCGCCGCTTCGATCCGAAGTATCCACGGATCAGGGAGCGTCATTTCTTCCTCTACAACATGGCCCGCAGCCTGCGGCATTTGCCCGGCGAGACCGCCGAGTGCGGGGCCCTGGGCGGCATCTCCAGCCACATCATCATGGCAGCTTTCGAGGATAGTCGTCCGCATCACATCTTCGATTCCTTCAGCGGCCTGTCGCAGCCGACCGAGCACGACAAACCGAAGACCGAAAGCGTGCGGGCCCTGCAGGCGGGAGAGTTTGCCAGCCCGCTGGAGCGGACCCGGCAGAACCTGGCGGCGCATCCGCAGGCTCTGTTCTACCAGGGCTGGATCCCGGAACGATTCGCCGAGGTCGCCGACAAGCAGTTCTGCCTGGTGCATATCGACGTCGATTTCTTCGAGCCGACCCGCGATTCCTTCGATTTCTTCTTTCCGCGCCTGGTGGCCGGCGGCGCCATCGTCTGCGACGACTACGGCCAGAAGACCTGCCCGGGCGCCAGAAAGGCCCTGGACGAAGCGGCGGCCCGTGTCGGCCGCAAGGTGATCCACGTTCCCACCGGCCAGGGGCTGGTCCTGAAGTAGGCTCCGGATGCCAGCCAGCCTTCCGGGGGCGGCGGTCGGGGCCGGAATTGGCCTTGACCCCCCGCCGGATTCCCGCAAATAGATGGGCGATGATCGGAATCCTGCGTATCTTCTACGGCGCCCGGGGCACCCGCCCCTGGGTCGTTCTGGCCTGCCTGCTGGCAGCCGGCATCGCCGAAGGCATCGGCCTAGCGACGCTGCTGCCGCTGCTCTCCCTCACCATCAACGACGGGGCCGTCGAGTCCTCGGCCATGGCGGACTACGTCTCGGCGGTCCTGGCCTTCTTTGGCCAGACGCCGGAGCTGGGACTGCTGCTGACCTTGGTGGTCGGTGGCATCGTCGTGAAATGCGTGCTGACCATCGCCGCGATGAGCTACGTCGGCAAGGCTGTGGCCGGGGTGGCGACGGGTCTGCGGGCCGAGTTGATCATGCGTCTGCTGAACGTGCGCTGGGGCTATTTCACCCATCAGCCGCTGGGGCGCATCGCCAACGCGGTCAGCGTCGATGCGACCCGCGCGGGCCAAGGCTACCTCATGGCGGCCAATTTCCAGGTCAACGCCATTCAGACGGTGATCTACAGCGTCGTCGCCGCGCTGATCTCCTGGCAGTTGGCGATTGCCGCTCTGGCGCTGGGCGGTACCATCGCCCTCTCGCTTCATTTCCTGGTCCGCACCAGCAAGAAGGCGGGCCGCCGGCAGGTGGAGCGCACCTCCGAACTGGTAATTTACCTGAGCGATGCGCTGAGCAACATCAAGCCGCTGAAGGCGATGGCCAAGGCCGGCAAGTTCGCCAACCTCTTCGACCGCAAGATCGAGCAGCTGAACCGCGCGCTGCGCCGCCAGGTGGTCAGCCAGTATGCCCTGCAGAACCTGGAAGAGATGCTGGTCGCCATCGCCGTCGGCATCGGGTTCTACGTCGCTACCACACACTGGGACGTGCCGATTTCGCAGCTGCTGGTCATGGGGCTGCTGCTGTTCCAGGCGGTCTCAAGTGTCGGCAAGATGCAACGGCAGTTTCAAAAGGCGGTGCTGTTCGAACGTCCCTACTGGGCCATGTACGAACTGATCGAGGAAGCCGAGAAAGCGCAGGAGGAGAACCCGGGCACGGCCGTTCCGACGCTGGAGCAGGGCTGCCGCTTCGAGTCGGTCACCTTCTCCTACGGCGATCATCAGGTGCTGGACGGGGTGACGCTGGACGTGCCGTCGAACTGCCTGACGGTGATCACCGGCACCTCAGGCTCCGGCAAGACGACGCTGACGGATCTGCTGCTGGGGCTTTACCAGCCGACCGGCGGCCGCGTGCTGCTGGACGGTGTCCCGCTCAGCGAGATCGACCTGCAGGCCTGGCGCGGCATGGTCGGCTACGTCCCGCAGGAACTGATCCTGTTTCATGACACCGTCCTGGCCAACGTCACCCTGGGCGACCCGCGTCTGGGGCTCGAGGAGGCCACGCTTGCGCTGAAGGAGGCGGGCGCCTGGGACTTCGTCTCGGCACTGCCCGAAGGGCTGAACAGCATCGTCGGCGAAAGGGGCGCAAAGCTCTCCGGCGGTCAGCGCCAGCGCATCGCCCTGGCCCGCGCCCTGGCGGGGCGGCCGAAGCTGCTGATCCTCGACGAGGTGACCTCGGCCCTGGACCCGCGCACCGAACAGGACATCTGCCGCAACATCGATGCACTCGGGCGCGACATGACGATCCTGGCGATCACCCACCGCGAGGCCTGGACCGAAATCGCCGAGCGGACCTACCGCCTGGAACACGGCAAGGTCGAGCTGGTAAAAGACGGCCGCGGACTCAAGCGTCCGGCATAAGCCCGCCAGGATAACCCTCCGGGGATAAGCCCCCCACATAAGGATTGAGAAGCATTCGCTTTCGCACCCATTGACGTTGAGGCTGACCGCCGCCGGTTGAATTTCCTGGCCGGCCTCGCTTAACCGCTTCATTCTCCTGCGCTAGATTAACTTATGTTATTGCGCGTCGAGCGAGTCGGGGCTTTGGGGAATGCGGGACTTTGAATCCGGAAGAGGTGGCGGGGCTTCTCTTCTACGTTATCGCGCGGAGATCGATGGCCTGCGGGCCGTTGCCGTCCTCGCCGTCGTTTTCTTCCATGCGGGCTTCGAGGTTTTCCGCGGCGGCTTCGTCGGTGTCGATGTCTTCTTCGTCATCAGCGGATTTCTGATCGCCTCGATCATCGCCGGTGAACTGGACAAGGGCACCTTCAGCCTGATGCGCTTCTACGAGCGCCGGGCACGGCGTATCCTGCCGGCGCTGTTCTTCATCACCGCCGCCTGCATTCCGCTGGCCTGGCTGTGGCTGGCGCCGCGCCACATGGAGGGTTTCGCCGAGAGCATCATCGCCGTGGTGACCTTCTGGTCGAACTTCCTGTTCTGGGATCAGAGCGGCTATTTCGATACGGCCAACGAACTGAAGCCGCTGATTCACACCTGGAGTTTGGCGGTCGAAGAGCAGTACTACATTCTGTTTCCACTGTGTCTCATGCTGCTGTGGCGGCTGAGCGCGCGGAAGATCGCCATGGTGCTGTCGGCGGTGGCGGTGGTCAGCCTGGGCATCGCGCACTGGGGTGCCTATGCCTTTCCGACCGCCAGCTTCTATCTGCTGCCGACCCGGGTCTGGGAATTCCTGATCGGGGTGCTGGCGGCGCTCTATCTGCGCAAGAAAAGCGAGGGGGCCGGTGCCGGGGAGGGGGCCGGGTCGGGCGGGCAACATGCCTGGCTGAGTCTGCTCGGCCTGGGGATGATTGCTGCCGCCGTCTTCACTTTCGACCGGCATACGCCGTTTCCCAGCCTCTATGCGCTCGTCCCGACCGCCGGCACGGCCCTGATTCTGCTGTTCGCGACGCCGGGAACGCCGGTTCATCGTGTGCTCAGCGGCCGGCTTGTCGTCGGCATCGGTCTCATCAGCTACAGCGTCTATCTGTGGCATCAGCCGCTGCTGGCCTTCTATCGCCACTGGTCGCTCAGCGACCCCACGCTGCCAGTGAAGGTTACGCTCTGCGTCGCTTCGGTCGTCCTCGGCTATTTCACCTGGCGGCTGGTCGAACAGCCTTTTCGCAACCGGCAGACCGTCGCCGCAAAAAGCATCGCCTACACCGCACCAGCCTGCGGCGCCCTGCTGGTCGGGCTGGGCGTTGCCGGGTTCATCTACGAGCCGCCGATGGAGATCCAGGTGGCCTTGGAGAAGCTCGTGGTGCCGCACAAGTTCGGCGGCATCGAGATCGACGGCCAGGACTGCAGCTTTCCCAAGCTGCCGGACGGATACTGCCGGATTGAGGGGGCGCGCGTTGCGCCGGAAAATGAGATCTCGCTTTTCGTCATCGGCGACAGCCATGCTCGCGTACTGACCGAGGCAATCTACGGGGACCGTTCGTTCTATACGGAATTCTTCGATCTGACGGCCGGCGGTTGCCCTTTCCTCCTGGGGCTGACCGTCTTCATCGGGCCGGAAGCCCACCGCTGCGACCCGGTCTACCAGGAACGGCGCCTGGAATTCCTGGCCGCACAGGGCCGTTACAAGAAGGTCGCCGTGCTGGCCGCGCGCTGGCCGCTTTATCTCTACGGAGACGGCTTCGACAACGGTGTCGGCGGTGTTGAGCGGCGCGACCGCATCATCGCGGCTAAGTCGATCGCGGCAGAGGGCGAAACGCTGAGGCGGGATTATTTCCAGTCCCTGGAGGAGACCATGCAGGGTGTCCTGGCCGTTGCCGACCATGTCGTCTTCGTTCTGCCGACCCATACCAATGGCTGGAACGTTCCGGACAAGGTTCTGCGGCTGCGCAAAAGCGTCGGCAGCCTGAAGGAGCTGGAGGCGAAGCTGGCGATCCCGAGCGCGGTGGTGGCGGCGCGCCTAAAGGAGGTCAACGACTTCGTCGACAGCCGCTACGGCGGCAGTCCGAAGGTCAGCATCGTAGACCCGCGCAAGTTCACCTGTTCCGAGGACGTGGGGCTCTGCTACGGCGTCAAGGACAAGGTCCTGATGTTCGCCGACTCCGACCATCTATCGCTGCCGATGAACGAGCGGCTTTCAACGGAGATCGCCGGTCTGCTGAAGACCCTGTACGCGCGAAAGGCCTCGACGGCAGACTGAGCGGCCCCAGTACGATTGGGGCCTATTCGCTCTCGATGTTGATGGTCAGCGTGCGGCGCAGGATGGACGGGTCGTTGCCGGTCATCGGCCAGACCGCGTGCCAGGAATTGTACGTCTTCACGAAGACCATGCACTGGTTCGGCTCGAAGGGGTAGGTGCGCAGGCACTCGACCTCGTCGAAATCCATATAGCCGTTGGTGAAGTTGAAGCTGCGGGTGCGGTCCTTCGGCCAGACGACGCTGGTGCCGCCGCCGTATTCGTCATTCCACTCGCCCTCGCGCAGGAGCGGGATCACCATGGTGACGACCTTGGAGGGGGCATCAGTGTGAGGGCGGATACTGCCCCCGGTAATCGGCATCGAAGAGAACTCGAAGCGCGAGCGCAGCGTCGGGAAGTGCGGTTGCGGGCTGCCCTTCCGAAACGCCTTGAAGCGCTTGATGAGGCGTTCTTTCGCTGAGGAGTTGGCGAGACCGAGGTCGATGTTGTGAGATTTCAGCATCGCCATGGTTTCGGCGATGAAGCCCTCACTCTTGATGTAGTCGTAGAAGCGCTTCCAGGCCGCGCTTTTGCTCAGGTGGGCGTAATAGCCGGCCCGGTTGTTGACCTGGGAGAGAGACAGCTTAACCCCGTGATAGTCCTTCGACACAAAGATGTCGTCGGCCGGATAGCTGTCGATCAGTTCCTCATAGAAATCGGGGGCGATGGCACCCCGCGCGATTCCGATGGGGTAAGGATCGTAGTCGAACTTGATATTCTTGAAGTTCAGCATGTTGATGGCACGGACTCCGCTGGCCGGAAACTAGCACTGCAGGCAACCAGTCCGGCCCGGCCCCCGCATTGATATGGCGCAAGCCGCCTATCGCCTCTCTGCCTTCGGCAAAACAACGCCGTGGGCCTTCCATGGAGCCGTAGACCGCATTGCGCTCGCCGATGGGCCGGAATCAGCCGCGGAACACCCTGTCGCTCTTGCCAAACTTGGCCTTCAACTGGGCACAGAGCTGCCACTTCACACCCGGATTGCGCCGCGAGGCGGCTTCCAGCTGTTCGCGCCACCATTCCGGCGGCAGTACCGTGCAGTGGGCGTTCTGGCCGTCCGGCAGGAACTTCTTGGCTGGATAGCAGGCCGCCACTGCATAGACAAAGTGGCGCGCGTGGTGGAACAGCTTGTCCAGCACCCAGGGAATGTCTTCTTCGGTGATGTGCTCCAGCACGTCAGTGCAGATGACCCCGTCGTAGGCCGGCTCGATCGGCCCGGAGAAGGGTTCGTAGCCCGGGTCGTAGCAGGTCACCTTGGTATCGCCCCATTCCTTCTGGGACTTGAAGCGGGAGTCCGCGGCCTCGCCCGGATAGGGCGCGTAGTAGAGCGCCTTGCCAGAGCCGTAGTCGAGCAGCGTCTTGGTGCCGGTCTCCTGGATCAGCGCCGCGATCGGGCCGAGGTGCTCGCTCAGCGACTTGCCGGAGAAGGTCTTCTCCGGCGGGCGGCCGACGTCCGGCGAGCCTTCCTGATGCATGGTCTTGTACATCTCGACCAGCTTGCGGTAGCTGCCGCTCGGGTTTTCCTCGGTGAACAGGGTGAAGCCGGCGGCGTCGGCCGCCTTTTCCATTTCGAACCAGATCTCGCCGTTGGGGTTCTCTTTGTACTTAAGAACCTTGGGGAAAGGCCGCCACGGCTGCATCTGCAGGGTGGTGTAGTGCAGCAGCTTGGAGACGCCCGGTTCGTACTCGTGGTCGCGCGAGTTCCACACGCCGGGCAGTTGACGCCACATGCCGTCGATGGCCTGCACGCGGTGGCGGAAGAACTTGTGGCGCTCGCCGCGCTGGGCGTCCTCGCGGTGCCAGATCTTGGCCATCTTCTCGCAGTCCAGCAGCATCACCGCGGTTTCCCGCTCTGTGATGCACATCTGGCCGGCGCCCTGCATGTCCATGTCGAACATCTCGGCCGGGTCGGTCAGGTAGATCTGGTCGACGTCGTTATAGATCGCCCGCCCGGTTTTGCCGGCCATGTCGGGGATTGCATAGCGGTAGGCGGTGAAGCCGGTCTTCCACTTCAACCGGTCGTAGCCCTTCAGGTCCTTCATCAGGTAGATCTCGTAGCGCCGCGACGGGTCGCGGACCTGCAGGATCGACCACACGAAGATGCGCTCGGCGCGATGCTGCGCCGGTTCGGTGCCCAGGAAGATGCGCACCGGCGGTTTCGTGCTGGGGGTAACGCCGGGCAGCGGGTCGAGAGCCACCAGTTCCGGTTCGTTGCGGAAGCCGGCCGGGCGGTCACGCTCCAGGCGCAGCAGGTGCCCGATCTTCTTGTGGTAGTACTTGGTCTTGAAACTGGGTTGGGCGAGGGTCACGGAGCTACACTCTCTTCAGCAGAAATTGGGCACAGTAGGCGGCGGGCTGCCCGTCCGCTTAGATATCGTGGCAGGATATCGCAGCGGTAACAGCCGGCCACAGACCGCTTCTCAGCCTCATTCCGGGCCCCGGCACTTGCGCCCCCATCTGGCAAAGCCGGTACCAGCTTCAAATTCGGTCGGCAGATAAGGTCACGTTTAGATCAGAGCCGCCCCTCAGGCAAGATTCAGATCGTCGCGACCGCCCGGATTCTGGCGCAAATCGCCGTCAGACCGGCTCAGTCCGACCCCTGAGGGCCCGGGCTGCCGCTGCGGTGCTCGTCCCAGCGTTCCTGCAGGGCCGGGCTCAAAATCACCAATTCGCCCTGGTAGAGGCTCAATGCGGCCATCAGCAGGGCCAGTTCCGACTCGGCCTCGTGGCCTGGCGTATACGCGTTGGGGGTTTGGGTGTCCCCCGGATAGGTCCCAGCCGGATGGCTGAACAGGTCGATGCCGGCGATCACCAGTCGGGCCGGCTGCAGGGCCACCGCGACCGCCAGCATGGAGGCGCCGTTGGTCGGCCGTATGCCGTGCCAGCGCGGCTCCGAGAGATAGAGGCCGAAACGCTCGACGGTTGCATAGCGCATCCGCCCGGACTGCGGCTGCAGGAAGCGGGTGACCAGCAGGCGGGCCTCCGACTTGATGCTTTGCAGGCCGAAGATTGGCCCTTTGACCAGGCCCAAGGTGGCCTTGGAGCCCGTGAACACCATGTCTGGTCCGGTCAGGAAACCGCGGGCGAGCCAGACGTGGTTGACCCGAAACAGGCAGTCGTGGCGAACCTCTGCCACCGCCGGACCCTCGGAGGAGGGCCCGTTACCGAGGCAGAGGATGGTCTGCGGGTTGCCGAGGGCCCGGCGCAGCGCGGGGATGTCGTCGATGCGTTGGACCTTGGGGGCGAGCAGGCGCCGCAGCCGCGGTTTTTCCATGGCGCTGAGGGCAAAGCGCTCCAGCCGGCGACGGATCGGGCGCAGCTTGCTGCGGATCAGTTTCAGATCCTGCGCCAGCAGACGGGCAATGACCGTCATGAAGGCGGTGCTGCGCGCTTCTTCCTCGGCCGGCAGTTGGGTGATCCGCTCGGCCGCGACACCGGCCTCGAGGAGTCGCGTTTGCGCGGCCGGGGTGCTGACAAAATGATGCTCGATACGCTCCGGCAGGGCCCCCAGCGCCGTGGCAGAGGCGGGCCCTGCCGCATCGCTTGCCGGGCATTCGGCGATGACAGCCGGCGTTGCCCGGCTGTTGGCGGCCCGCAGAACGGCGCGGTCTCTGGCGGTCGCCTCGCCGAGGATCATCAGGCCGCGGACGTTGAGATTGACGAGGTAGCGCCCGCCGATGACGGCCAAGGGCAGCGGTGGTGGCAGAACGACGGCACGGGGAAAACGTGCCCGCAGCCAATCCCGCGTAGCCGCTTCTGGCGCGGTGAACAAGATGTCGAGGCGCGGGTAACGCGCCATGATCGCTTCGACAAGGTCAGCGTTGGCCTCGAACTCCTCCTGACGGTGGCCGAGCAGCCAGAAGGTACGTTCCCCGGGGCAACTGACCCAGCCCAGGCGGACGAGCGGACCTTCGGAGATGGGCGCCGGTGCGGCGCTTTCGGACGAGGCTGTATCAGACAAGGTTAGCGGGACTCCAGAAGCTGGCGAATGCGGGCGACCAGGGCGCCGAAGCGGGCGGGCTGTGCGGCGCCCGCGGTGCCGGTATGGGCCGACTCGTCGCCGAAATTGCGCGCAATGCCGGCCTCGACCATGCCGCGGTGCATGACCGTGAGATCGCGCGGCGGCACCAAGATACCGTTTTGGATGAGCCGGTCGCAGGCTGCGCTGCCGCGCCGTGCCGCTGCCAGCACCGCGCCGGCGACGCGGGCGCGCCAGCCGGGCGGCTTGGCGGGAATGGGATAGATGTAGAGCGGCTTGGCCGCGTCGGCCGCCTCCGCCAGCATCGACTCGCTCTCGCCGGTCACCACCAGGATGTCGGCCAGGGCGAGGTAGCCGAGATAAGGATTCTCCCGGCGCTCGCGGCGCCAGAAATGGAACTCCGCGCGGGGCGCCGCCTGCTGCAGGGCCGCCTCGACGGCGGGCCCGCTGCGCCGGCTGGTGACACAGGTCAGCGAGCCGCCCAGTGATTCGGCGAAGGCCTGCACCTCGGCGGCCATGCGCGCGGCCGTCGCGGCGTCCAGGCGGTGATGTGCCGTGGTACCGCCGACCAGCAGGGCGACGCGCGGCCGGGCAGCGTCGCCGAACAGGCCGGCCCAGCGCTCGGCGGCCTGCCGCAGCCGCGCCGAGTTGACCTGTGTCGGCGGCAGCAGCAGGTCGATCCGCTGGGGGTGCGGCGGCAGCTGGAAATGCCGACAGGTGACGGCGAGGTCGAAATCGGCGGCCACGTTGGCCCCTTTGCGGCCCAGCTGGACGAGTTTCGTGCGCCCGCCGCTGCGGCGCTTCACCCAGCGCGCGATCGGGGCGCAGCGCCGGCCCATGGCGATGACCAGGTCGGGCCAGGGCGGTCCCAGGCGGTCCGACTGCCCGGCATCGAGCGACAGCAGGCCGGCGCCCAGCAGGCGGTTGCTGAGGCGATTCAAGGCCGTGAAGCGCAGCTGCTTGGCTTCGTAGGGCCAGCCGAGGGTCTCGGCCAGGCCGATCACCTGGGTGTTGTGCCCGGGGCGGTCGTCCAGCAGCAGCCAGACCCGCGGTGCCGAGGGCGCCGACTCCGCGGCGGCCGAGTCTGCTGGGGCCGCCTCGACAGCGTGTGATTCGTGGGCAGGCATGCAGGAACGGCCGGTGGCCTCTTGGAACGGTTGCGGGCAGGCGGCGCGTGCAGGGAGCGGCACCCCAGAGCATCGTTGCCGACGTCAGGCTATAGGGTTTATATCCAGCGGCCAGTGGGGTAAAGCGCGCGCTGATCCCAGTCCCAGGCAGGCCCCTCCGTTGCACGCGCTGGCCTGTCCGCCAAATGCCGCAAGAGATACGAGAATTTATGTCTACGCTGGTCCTGGTGCGTCACGGCAAGACCGAATGGTCGAGCCAGAACCGCTTTGCCGGCTGGGCCGACGCGCCCCTCAGCGCCACCGGAATCCAGGAGGCCCGCGGCGCCGGGCACGCCTTGGCGGCGGCCGGATTGCGCTTCGACCGAGCCTATACCTCCTACCTCAGCCGGGCCGTGCGGACCCTGGAGGTCATCCTGGACGAGCTTGGCCAGGGCGCTATCCCGGTGGAGCGCAGCTGGCGCCTCAACGAACGCCACTACGGCGCGCTGCAGGGCTTCAACCGAGCCAAGATGGCACTGCAGTACGGCAACGACCAGGTGGCGCAGTGGCGGCGCAGCTTCACCGCCGAGCCGCCGGCACTGCCGGAGGGCGACCCGCGCCTGCCCAGTCTGGACTCGCTCTATGCCGCAGTCGATCCGGCGCTGCTGCCGCGCACCGAGAGCCTGCAGCAGGCGGCCGAGCGGGTCGGCCTGTGGTGGCATGACACCCTGGCCCCGGCGCTGGCCGGCGAGGGCCGGTTGCTCGTTGTCGCCCATACCAGCAGCATCCGCGGCCTGGTGCGCCAGATCGAGGGGCTCGGCGACGACGCGGCGGCCAGTTTCCGTATCGCCACCGCCCTGCCGCTGGTCTATACCCTCGACGACCGCCTCCAGGTTCTCGACCGCCAGGAACTGGCGGAGGGTTGGTCGGGCCGGGTGCGCCAGTTCATCAACAAGCACAAGCCCGGCAAGCGGATCTCTTGGATCTAGCGCCGGCGCACGGCGGCCTTGAGATTGATTGTTGGGGCCGCTCGACTTACGTTTGGGCGCAACCCGGCGCACGCAGAACAAAGGCTCGTCCCTTCCCGTGTCATTCGTTTCAACTCCCTGGTCCGGCCGCAAGTACTTCCTCGACAAGATGTCCCTCAGGGACCTTGTCGTGGCTTATGTGACCTATCCGGCGATTCAGGCCTATGCGCTGCTCGCCGCGGCAGGCCTCGGGCTGGCTGTCTATTGGGGCGGTGAGCCTCTGCGCCTGCTGGTGGCGGCGGCGGCCACTGTGCTGATCTATCCGCTGGTATGGTACCTGCTGCACCGCTGGGTGCTGCACAGCCGGCTGCTCTACAAGTTTCCGCAGACGGCCTCCTTATGGAAGCGCATCCACTTCGACCACCACCAGGATCCCAACGACCTTGGGGTGCTGTTCGGTGCGCTCTATACGACGTTGCCGACCATCCTGGCGGTCACCCTGCCGATCGGCTGGCTCATCGGCGGGCCCGGTGCGGCGGCGCTGGCGGCGGCCACCGGGCTGCTGACGACCTGTTTCTACGAGTTCTGTCACTGCATCCAGCACCTGCCGTTCAAGCCGAAGCGGGAGTGGCTGCGCCGCATCAAGCGCTACCACCTGGCACACCATTTCCACAGCGAGCACGGCAACTACGGCATCACGAACTATTTTTGGGACCGCGTATTCGCCACGTTCTATGCCGAACCCAAGGGCTTCCCGCGCAGCGAGACGGTGTTCAACCTCGGCTACACCGACGTTGAGTCCGCCCGCTATCCCTGGGTGGCGGAGCTGTCGGGCCTGGTGCCGGGCGAGCCGGTGCTGCGGCGCGGCCGCGCGGAATGAGTCGCCTCACCGGGGCGCCGAACGGGGCCTCGCTGACCCTCCGGCCTGTCGAAACCCGGGCGGACCGGGAGACCTTCATTCGCTTGCCGTGGTCGGTCTACCGCGACGATCCGGCGTGGATTCCACCTTTGCTGATGGAGCGCCGCGAGCATCTCGACCCGCGCAAGAACCCCTTCTTCGAGAATGCGCAGGCACAATTCTGGCTCGCGCTGCGGGACGGCCACCCGGTGGGGCGGATCTCGGCGCAGGTGAACCGTGCCTACCTTGCGCGCTACAACGACGCCACCGGCCATTTCGGCATGCTGGAGGCGGAGGATGATCCGGAAACCTTCCGCGCCCTGCTGGCCGCGGCGGAAGGCTGGTTGCGGCAGCAAGGCATGCGCCGCGTCATGGGGCCCTTCAATCTCTCGATCAACGAAGAGTCGGGCCTGCTGGTGGAAGGTTTCGACCGTCCGCCATCGATGCTGATGGGCCATGCCCCGCCGTACTACGCCGCCCACCTGGAGGCGCTGGGCTATGCCAAGGCCAAGGACCTCATCTGCTACTGGTACGACGCCAAGACAGAGCCGCCGGCCTCGGTCGGTTACATGCTGCACAAGGCTGCGCGTTCGGCGCAGATGACGGTGCGTCCGATCGACATGCGGCGTTACGAAGAGGACCTCGCCGTCATCATCGACATCTTCAACGACGCCT
Source organism: Pelagibius sp. 7325 (assembly GCF_037652055.1). Lineage (NCBI taxonomy): Bacteria > Pseudomonadati > Pseudomonadota > Alphaproteobacteria > Rhodospirillales > Rhodovibrionaceae > Pelagibius > Pelagibius sp. 7325. Next base: position 24,566 of record NZ_JBBKAH010000005.1, on the reverse strand, counting down.
GGTCGGACAACTGGGGCTTCGTCCCGATGTCGCAGAGCGAACTGAAGCACATGGCCAAGGCGCTGAAGCCCATCGTGCGGCCCGAATTCATCGCCATTGCCGAGTTGAACGGCACACCCGCCGCCATGGCCATCAGCCTGCCCAACGTGAACGAGGCGATCGCCGATCTGAACGGCCGGCTTTTGCCTCTCGGCTGGCTGAAGCTGCTGTGGCGCCTGAAGGTGAAGACGACAAAGTCCGCGCGGATGCCGCTGATGGGCGTGCGCAAGGCCTACCATAGCTCCAGGCTGGGCGCGGCGCTGGCCATCGGCGTTATCGACAGCGTGCGCCGCGCCCAGGTCGCCGTTGGCACCGAAGGCGGCGAACTGTCGTGGATTCTGGAGGACAATTTGCGTATGCGCCGCATGATCGAACAGATGGGCGGCATCGCCTACAAGACCTACCGGGTCTACCAGCGCGGGCTCGACTGATGGGCGCCACGGCCCGGCAGGTGCGGCGTTTCACCGTGCTGGTGCTGGCCGGCGACCGCGGCCCGCAGGACCCGGTAAGTCAGGTGGCTGGCGTCGCGCACAAATGCCTGGCGAAGATCGCCGGCACGCCGATGCTGGAGCGGGTGGTCGCGGCACTTGCCGCCAGTCCTTCGGTCGACCGCATTGCCGTCTCCTTGAACGATCCCTCGGTGCTGCAACGGATGCCAGCGTTGGCGCCGCTCATCGACGGCGGCCGGCTGAGGCCGCTGCGGGCCGCCGGCTCCCCGAGCGAGAGCGTGCTGGAAGCCGTCGAGCAACTGGGCGAGCCCTTCCCGCTGCTGGTCACCACGGCGGATCATGCTCTGCTGACACCGGCAATGGTCGAGCATTTCTGTGCCGAGAGCCTTGCCTCAGGTGCCGTGGTGACAGCCGGCCTGACCGCCTCGGCGACGCTGCTGGCGCGCTATCCGGAGTCGAAGCGGACTTATCTGCGGTTCCGTGACGAGCGCTATTCGGGCAGCAATCTCTTCACGCTGATGGTCCCGGAGGCCATGGCGCTGCCGGCATTGTGGCGGCGCGTGGAGCGGCAGCGCAAGAAGCCCTGGCGCGTCGCCGCGGTCTTCGGGCCGGTGCTGCTGCTGGGCTACCTGCTGCGGCTTTTCACCCTTGATCAGGCGATGGCACGCATCTCGGCGCGTCTCGGCGTCAAGGTGGCGGCGGTAACGATGCCGATGGCCGAGGCGGCGATCGACGTCGACAAGGCCGCGGACCTGGAACTGGTCGAACGGATTCTAAAGCGGGGGTATCAGGACTCGGCGGCCGCGAGACCGTCGTCTTCCTGAGACGAAACGGCCAGCCAGCCCGCCACCATGCGCTTGGCGGTCTGCACGTCGACGGGATAGTCGACTTCGCACCAGGGGCTGCCGCTGATGGTGACGGCCTGGATGTGGACCTGCGGGGCCAGTGCGGCAATCACCGAGAGATACCACTGGCGGATCGCCTCCGGCTGCAGCATGGCCGCTTCCAGGGCGGCGACGAAGCGCGCCGGGCCGTCGCCGCGGAAGTAGAGCATGCCGATCGACTCGCCCTGAACCCGCTCCGCCGGCAGCTTCTTGCCGATGTCGAGGAGGCGGCCGCCGTCCAACTGCACCTTCATGTCGTCGTCGTCGTAGCGGTCCTTGTGGTCGACGGCGAGGCTGATGGGGGCAGGGGCGCTCGCCAGCAGGGTCTGCAGCACCGGCAGGCTGAACAGGGTGTCACTGTTGAGCAGCAGGAAGTCGCCGGCCATCTCCTGGCGCGCCATCCAGCATGTCGCCAGGTTGTCGGCGACGTTGTAGAAGGGATTGTAGACGTGGCTGAAGCGCGCCGAGGGATAGCGCCGGCGCAGCAGTTCCAGACTGCGTTCCACCGCCGGCAGATTGAAACCGGCGAGGAACACGATGTCCTCGACGCCGCAGTCGACCAGGGCGCTGACCTGCCATTCCAGCAGGGATTTTCCGCCGATGTTGAGGAGAGCCTTGGGGTTCTCTTCGGTAAGCGGGAGCAGGCGTTTGCCTTGCCCGGCGCCAATAATCAGTGCTTTCAACGTGTAATAGAACCCTTCTGGCGAAATAGGCTTTGACCCGGCCAGTAGTTTTGATCACATGTTCCTTCGGTTTCGTCAACCTTTGAGCTGACCGTCGGCAATCGGCCCGCGGGAAGCCGGATCTGGATGTTCACGCTCGCCCACATCTCCGACCCGCATCTCGGGCCCCTGCCGACGGTCCGGGTCGCGGAGCTGCTGAACAAGCGGCTTTTCGGCTATCTTTCCTGGGTGCGCCGACGGAAGGCTCTGCACCGGCCCGAGGTGCTGGCCGCTCTTTCCGACGACCTGGGGACGCTGACGCCGGACCACCTGGTGGTGACCGGGGACCTCACCAATATCGCCCTGATCGACGAGTTCACCCAGGTCGCCGAGTGGCTGCGCGGCCTCGGCGCGCCGGAGGCCGTCTCCGTGGTGCCCGGCAATCACGACGCCTATATCGCGGTGCCCTGGGAGGCCTCGCTGGCCAAGTGGCAGGCCTTCATGAGCAGCGAAGAGGGCCCCGCCGTGAACGGCGTCGCGGGCATGCCCGCCCGGCTCCCCCTGGGCCGGCCGGAGGACTTTCCGTTCGTGCGCTACCGCGGGCCGGTCGCCATTGTGGGCCTCAGTTCGGCTCAGCCGACGCCGCTGTTCTGCGCCCACGGCACGCTGGGAGAAGCCCAACTGGCCCGCCTCGGCCCGCTGCTGCGCCGTCTTGGCGAGGAAGGCTGGTTCCGCGTGGTGCTGATCCACCACCCGCCAAGTCTCGAAAAGATCGCTTGGCGCAAGCGCCTGATCGACGCCGTTCCCTTCCGCCAGGTGATCGCCGAGAGCGGTGCCGAAATGGTGCTGCACGGCCACGATCACATCTTCGGGGCGGAACGCATCGCCGGGCCGGGCGGCGGGGAGGTGCCGGTGATCGGGGTGCCTTCGGCCTCTGCCAGCCGGGACAGCAAGCATCCCGTAGCGCACTATCACCTCTACGGCATTGAGCAGGCCGGCAACGGGTGGCGGGTCGGCGTCACCGCGCGCGGGTTCGACCCCGCCAGCGGCCGCTTCCGCGAGATGCGCAGCTACCCTCTGTGAGCGCCGGCCTCGGCGGGAGGTTTCAGGACCTCTGATCGTCGGGAGGGGAGGCGTCACCGTCCAGGTAAAGGACTGAAATCCTGAGATCGGTCTTTTCGCCGTTGATCGTGAAAAGGGTCTCCTCGATATCCGGCTTGCCGAAACGGAAGCCGGGATTCTGGGAGAAGCCGTAGCCTTCGGTGGGAATGCCGAGGAAATTCCGATCGAACTCTTCGTTGCCGTTCTCGTCATGGTAGATTGCGACGGTATAGCGCCCGCTTGCCGGCGCCTGCAGACACAGCAGCGTTTCGCCCTTGTGGGCGTCGACGCGGATGCGGTCCAGCCGCGCGCCGCGTTTCAGAAAAGTATCCGGATTGTCGTTGTAAAGGACTGCTGTTATTAGGCCTTTGGAGCTGCGGACGTTTTGCACCGTCACCTGAATGGCGGTCGGAACGGCGGCTTCGCAGACCTGCTCCGGGGTCTCCGCCCGCGGCGCCGAAAAGGCGGCAAGGACACCGATCGACAGTGCCGTCAGCGCCGCAAAAAGGGTCCTTGGGAAAATGCTGTGGCGGGCTGGATTTCGGGAGATCGACAGGACGCAAGCACGTATCATCGCGGCAACCTTCATCTTTCAACCGGAAGTCACTTGGGACCTGCCGACCGGCGGCCCACTTTAGAGAATACGGCGAAGACGCTTCCAGCATCCCCGTTGCAGTCCCGCCAGGGCTGCCACCGCGGCCCTGGACCGTCCGTTTCAAGCGAGGTATGACCGTCCCGTGAGTTTGTCAAGCCAGCCGCCCCAGGGGCCCTCTGCGGCGTCCAGCGCCCCCAATGCAACCATGACCAAGTTCGGCTATCCGCAGAGCCTGGTCCGCGACTATGCGCGCTGGGTGGTGCTGCTGCGTCCGCAACAGGCCACCCTCGGGGCACTGGTCCTGGTCTGCAAGGAGCCGGCGAGCGCCTTTGGCGACATCTCGGCGGCGGCCTTCGCCGAACTGCAGGCGGTGACCGGCGATATCGAGGCGGGGCTCAGCGCCTTCCGGCCGTACCAGAAAATCAACTACCTGATGCTGATGATGGTCGATCCCGACGTGCACTTCCATGTGCTGCCACGCTATGCGCAGACCCAGGTATTCGAAGGCACCGACTTCCCCGACAAGGGCTGGCCGGCGGTGCCCGACTTGGCTTCCGGCGTGCAGCCCGATGCCGACACCCTAGCGGCACTCGCCGCGGCGGTGAAAGCCGCCTGGCCTGGCGCCCGAAGCTAGACCGATCGAACGCGAGACGAAGAGGACCCGCCGGCGCGCCAGGTGATGTCGACGATCAACGCTTACATTCTGCGGCAGACCATGGGGCCGCTGATCGCGGCCATCGCCGTAGCTCTGCTGGTGTTGCTGACCGAGCGTATGCTGCGCCTGCTGGACATGGTGCTCGACACCGGCAGCGGGCTCACGCTGCTGCTGCAGATGCTGGCCTTCCTGATACCGCACTACATGGCGCTGGCGCTGCCGGTCGCCTTCTTCCTCGGCGTACTGCTGGCGTTCGGTCGGCTGCATCAGAACCGCGAGCTCGAGGCGCTCGGCTCGGCCGGAATCGGCCTGCGCCGCCTGCTATCGCCGGTGCTGTTGCTCGCCTTGATATTGATGGTGATCTCCGCTGCCAACTTCGCCGTCGGCCAGCCCTTTGCCCGCTACATCTATCGCGCCCTGGTGCACGACGTCGCCGAGGCGGCTGCCAACGTCTACCTGCAGGAGCGCACCTTCATGGAGGTGAACGGCATCACTTTCATGGCCGAGCGTATCTGGCGCAACAGTAAGGAGTTTTCCAGCGTCTTCATCTACGAAGAGGATGAGACCGGCAAAGCGACCGCCATGACGGCGCGCCGCGGCAGCCTCAGTGTTGCGCCGAAAGGTGAACGGTCCACCCTGTTCTTGGTCGACGGCGCGCGGCTGGAAACGCGACCCGCCAAACCAGATGGCGACGGCGCAGCGGGCGGCAGCGGCGCCCTGACCTTCGACCAGTTCCAGGTCCCCATCCACCTGATGGGGCAGGAGGGCTTCCGCCCGCGCGGCGAGGATGAGCGGGAGCTGACGCTGACAGAGTTGTGGCGCTACCGTGACACGCCGCCACCGGGCGTGCGCAGCGACGAGATGATCGGCGAGTTTCACGATCGCCTCGTCCGCAGCTTCTCCGTGCTGTTTTTACCGTTCCTGGCGGTGCCGTTCGCGCTCGGTCCGCGGCGCGCGCGTCAAGCCTATGGCATAGCGGTGGGTATCATCATTCTGATCGGCTACAATCAGCTGCTCAGCGTGGGCAAGTCGCTGGTCTCGTTCAACGGGCTTTCGCCTCTGGTCGGTCAGTGGCTGCCCTTTGCCGTTCTGGCCTTGGGCAGCGGCTACCTGTTCTATCGCTCCGCCTACAAGGTGCCCCGCGGTGCAGGCCGATGGTCGCTTCCCGCCGTCTTGCAGAACCTGCTGCCGGGCCTGCGTGGCGCCACCCTGAAACGGCAGCATCCGGAATGAGGTTGCCGGGATGAGCGTACTGGCGGTCTATCTGGCGCGGCTGGTGCTGGTGCGCTTCGCGCTGCTGCTGGTCGGCCTGACGGCGTTCCTGCTGGCGCTGGACCTGATGGCCAATGCCGAAGCGGTGCTGTCGGAAGGGGACAGCGCCTTTCTGTTGGCCCGCTATGCCGTGTTGCGCGCTTCGATCGTTGCTTCGGACATGATCAAGATCGCCGCCTTGCTGGCCGGCCTGCTGAGCTTCGCCACGATGATCCGCCACGGCGAACTGGTTGCGGCCTGGAACGCCGGTGTCTCACAGGTCGGACTCTTTCGTCACCTGCTGCCGGCAGCGCTGCTCATCGGCGGCCTGCAGTTCGTGATTGACGACATCGCCGTTCCCTTCAGCGTCGATGCGCTGAAGGCGTGGGGGGTAGCCGACTACAGGCCCGGCCGCGATGGCAATTCTCGCGGGAAGATCACCTGGATCCACGTCGGCGACGATATCGTCCGCGTGCCGACGGCGAACATCGTGGGCAGCAGCCTCAGTGACTTCGCCATCTTCCAGCGCGATCCGGAGGGCACGCTGCTCGCACGCCTGGATGTCGCTTCCGCGCAGTACCGGAACGGCAGCTGGGAGCTCAATGACATCACCGTAACCACCAGCGGCAACGGCGCGCGACACCACGAGGCGAGACGCGACTGGCCGATCCGCCTGAACCCCGACAGCTTGGCGCACCTCAGCAGCCATCCGCGCCAACTGTCCTTCGGGCAGACCCTGCGGTTTGCCGGCGGTGACGGGCAGGGCACCTTCGCGCCCTACGTCTACCAGACCTGGCTGTACGAGAAGCTGAGCGCCTGCCTGGTGCCCCTGCTCATGCTGCTTCTCAGTGCCGCCCTGGCGCAGCGCACCCAGCGCGCCGGCCATGTCGAGCTCATTTACCTCTTCGGCGCCATCATCGGCTTCGCCTTTTTCATCTTCAATGGTGTTGCGCTGGCGATGGGTGAGGTCGGGATGCTGCCGCCGCTCTTCGCCAGCCTGTCGCCGGTCATCGCCTTCACCGCGGTCGCCGCCAGCGTCATCTTCTGGCATGAGCTGAAGCCCCGTCCGGCATGAGCGGGCCGGTTGCGATACCCTGCGTCCAGGACCGGCGATCTTCGGCCCGGCTCTACTTGACAAGCCGCGGGTGGGCCGACTAATGGAGCACGGCCTGCCCGCCGCGGTGCCGGGCCCTTCCCGCGCGTTCTCCGACCAAGAGAGAGACCTTGTGCGCTGATTCCGCTTCTCGTCCCCGATTTGCCTGCATTGTCGGCGACAGCGCGCCCGGAAGTTCCCTGCAGGTATGGTGCGGCAGCGCCGCCGACCGACTGCGTCGCGGCCTAGCCCGTGCAGGCGTGGTGAACATGGTCGAGGAAGGTGCTCTGGGCGGCCTCGACGGGTCTGTGATCCTACTGCGCGCCGACGTAGTGGTCGACGGGCCGCTGCTGCAGGCGCTGCTGCGCGCGCCGGGCGCGGTGCTGCTGTCCAACGGCGAGCCGGCGGGCCTGCCGGTCGCGGCGCACGCGCCGGCCGGGCAGGCGGCTGCGGCTGCCGAGGTTTTGCGGGCGGGCGGCAAGGCGGCGCTGCCCGACGGCTTGCGCGCCGTCACCAGCGGCGATCTCGGCGCCTCCTACTGGGAAGCGTTGCGCAAGCGCGAGGAGCCCTATGCGCTGCTCCTGCGGCCGGAGGCGCTGAAGCGTATCGAGTGGCGCATGTTCATGGGCACCTACAAAGGTGCCACTGACGTGGTGACCAAGTATCTCTGGCCGCGCCCGGCATTCCACGCCACCAAACTCTGCGCGCGTGTCGGGATCACGCCGAACCAGGTGACCGCGCTCAGTCTTGTGCTGGTGATCGCCGCCTTCTGGTGGTTCTGGCAGGGCGACTGGCTGCCCGGCCTTCTGGCGGCCTGGGGCATGACCTTCCTCGACACGGTGGACGGCAAGCTCGCACGCATTACCCTGCAGTCCAGCAAGTGGGGCAACGTCTTCGACCACGGCATCGACCTCATCCATCCACCGTTCTGGTACTGGGCCTGGGCGGTCGGCCTGCAGACGGGGCCGCACGTCTTGGCGAGCGAGTACATGCTGCTCATGCTCGCGGTCATCGTCGCCGGCTACGTGTTGCAGCGGGTGATCGAGGGGATCGCGATCTGGCGCCTGGGCCTGGAGATCCACGTGTGGCGGCGCATCGACACCTGGTTCCGCCTGATTACGGCGCGGCGCAATCCCAACCTCCTGCTGCTGACGGTGTTCACCGCCCTCGGACGGCCCGATCTCGGCTTCGCCGCCGTGGCGCTGTGGACCGCGGTCTGCCTGCTGCTGCATGTCCTGCAGTTGCTGCAGGGCCTTGCGGCGGCCAGGCGCGGCAAGCTGCGTTCCTGGCTGGCGGGTCCGGCGTGATGATGGCGGGCAGCGGTGCGCGCATCGGGGTCATCACCAATCCGGGTAGCCAGCGCAACAAGCAGGGCCTCGCCGAGATGAAACGCCTGCTCGACGGGGTGCCCGGAACGCATCATGTGGTGCTCGACAGGATCACCAACATTCCCGCGATCCTCGCCGACTTCGCGCGCGAGGGGGTTACGGTCCTGGCGGTCGCCGGCGGCGACGGGACGGTACAGGCGGTGCTGACTGAGCTCTATGGGCAGCGTCCCTTCGCCAAGGCCCCGATGCTGGCGGTGGTGCCGCGCGGCATGACCAATATGATCGCCGCCGATGTCGGCCTGAAGGGGGGACTGAAAGGCTTGCGGCGCATGCTGGAGGCTTCGCCGGCGGCCCTGGCGGAGTCGGCGGTGCCTCGCCGCATCCTGCGCACAGAGAACGTCCTGAACCGCCCGCCGCAATACGGTATGTTCTTCGGCGGCGCCGGGATCTGCCGCGCCATCGATGCCTGCCGCAGCAAGGTTCACCCCTTGAAGCTGGAGGCCGAGACGGCGGCAGCGGTGACGCTCGCCGGCCTTCTCGGCGGCTGGCTGCTCGGGCGCCGCAAGCAGCCCGGCGAGGCCGGCAGGATCTTCTACGGGGACCGCATCACCATGCGTTTCGACGGCGCGCAGAGCGAGACGGTGGAAAGCCTCATCATCCTGGCGACGACGCTGGACAGGCTCATCCTGCACAGCCGGCCGTTCTGGGGTGGCGGGGAAGGGCACCTGCGCTTCACCGCCATCGCCTATCCGCCCAAGGGGCTGCTGCGCTACGCCCTGCGCACCCTCTACGGCGGAGAGCACCGCCGGCTGCCTGGAGACAGCTACCTCAGCCGCACGGTGGAACGCGTCGCCCTGGCGATGGACTGCCCCTTCACCCTGGACGGCGAGATGTTCCAGCCCACGCCCGGCAAGGAGCTCGTCCTGACGGCGGCCGACGAAGCCCGCTTCGTGCGGTTGTAGCCGCCATGGCCCGCGGCGGTACGAACGACCCGCTCACGTCGCTGCGACGCAAGGAACTCGCCTTGCCGGTGGCCGCACCGATCGCCGCAATCACCGAGGCGGCGCGGCAGCGCCATGGCGCTGCGGTGGCGGCGGTTCTTTTCTACGGGTCCTGCCTGCGTCTCGGCAACGATGAAGGCAAGATCGTCGATCTCTACGTGCTGGTGGACGGCTACGCCGCGGCTTACGGAGCCGGCCTGCGGGCGGCGCTGAATTGGCTGCTGCCGCCCAATGTCTTTTATCTCGAGGCGCCCTTCGAGGGCCGCACCGTGCGCGCCAAGTATGCCGTTGTGTCGCTGGCAGACTTCGCCAAGGGAGCTTCCGGTGGCTGGTTCCATCCCTATCTGTGGGCACGCTTCGCGCAGCCCTGCCGCCTCAGCTACTGCCGTGACGGGGCTGTGCGCGAGACGATGGCGGATGCGCTCGCGGGATCTGTGACGAAATGCGTGAGGGAAGGGTTGGCGCTGGTCGGCGAGCGCTTTTCCGTCCGTGACCTCTGGGTCGCGCTGTTCCGCCAGACCTACGGTACCGAGCTGCGTGCCGAGCCGCCTGCGCGTGCCGGTGAGATCTACGACGCCAACGCGGCGCACTACGAAAAAATCTCGGCGGCGGTCCTGGCCGGGCAGGGCGCCGTTCAGGCAGCGGAAGCGGGGCGCTGGCGGCAAGGGCAACGTCCGCCGGCCAGCGGCGGCAAATGGCTGGCGCGTCGCGTGCTGGGCAAGCTTCTGTCGGTCGCCCGGCTGATGAAGGCGGCCTTCACGTTCCAGGACGGCGCCCACTACCTGCTGTGGAAGATCGAGCGGCATTCGGGCGTCACGATCACGCTGACGCCCTGGCAGCGCCGCCATCCGATCCTGGCCTCGACGGTGCTGTTCTGGCGCCTCTATCGCAAGGGCGCCTTCCGCTGATTTCGTCTACTCTGCCGCGGATTGCGTGTCGCGCCAGTCCTTGAGGGCGCGGTGCGCCTGCTCGAAGACCTCGCAGACGCGCCGCACCTGGGCCGACGTATGGGCGGCCGAGAGGCTGCAGCGCAGCAGGCAGGAGCCGTCGGGCGTCCCCGGCGGCAGGGCGAGGTTCACGTAGACTCCGGCGTTGATCAGCGCATTCCACATGAAGACGGCCGATTCCTCGTCGCGCAGGCGCACGGCGATGATGGGGCTGGCCTCAGCGCAGATCTCGAAGCCGAGGTCGGAGAGACCCTTGTAGAGCGCGCGTGCGTTGTCCCACAGCTGCAGGCGCAGGCCCGGCTGTGCCTTGATCTTCTTCAGGGTGGCCCGCGCGGTCGCGATGCTGGAGGGCGACGAAGAGGCCGTGAACATGTAGGGCCGGCTGGTGAAGCGCAGCCGCTCGAATGCCGGGTTGTCGGACGCCCCGAAGCCACCGACCGCGCCAAGGCTCTTGGAGAAGGTGCCGACCACGTAGTCGACGTCCTGCTCGACGTTGTAGGCCTCGGCGATGCCGCGCCCGTTGTCGCCGAACACGCCCAGCGAGTGTGCCTCGTCGACCAGCAACTCGACGCCGTGGCGGCGCTTTACGTCGACGAACTCGTCGAGCGGGGCCTGGTCGCCCAGAATGGAGTAGATGCCCTCGACGATTACCAACTTGCTGGTGTTGTCGTCCTTCAGGCGCGCGAGGCGCTTATCCAGGTCGGCCGGCGAATTGTGGCGGAAACGGATGAGCGTGGCGCCGCTGAGACGGCAGCCGTCGTAGATGCTGGCGTGGGAATCGGCATCCAGCAGGATCGTGTCCTTGGGTCCTGCGAGGCCGGCAATAATGCCCAGGTTCGCCTGATAGCCGGTCGGAAACACCATGGCCGCCTTGCGGCCGAGGAAGCCGGCGATGTCCTGCTCCAGGTCGCGGTGGCTGGAGTAGGTGCCGTTGGCGATGCGCGAGCCGGTGGTGCCGGTGCCTTCGCGGCGCACCGCCTCCACAGTCGCCTCGACGCAGTCAGAATCGAAGGTCAGGCCCAGGTAGTTGTTGGTGCCGACCAGGATGACCTCGCGGCCGTCAATGATGGCCTCGGTGGCGGAGACGATGCGGTCCATGCAGATGTTGAAAGGGTCGCGTCCGGCGGCGATCAAGCGGTCGTGGCGGGCGTTCACCTGGTTGTATTTGTCAAAGAGACTCATAGCGTTAGCCCTTGCTCAATTGCGCAAGAACGACGTCGACCAGATCTTGCAGGTTGTTCACGTCCGGCAGCAGACTGATGGGAACGTCGATTTCGAAGCGGTCTTCGATCTCCATCACCAGGTTCATGGCGGCGACCGAGTCCATCATCAGGTCGGCCGAGAGGTCCGTATCAGGCGTGATCGCGATGTCCTTCGGGTTGAAGGGCTGGAGGAGCTGCACAATCTCCTCTTGGACCTTATCGGCAGTCCACTGCATGTTGCTTCCTCATCGTCAGTCCGCCCCCATTGGACGGGCCGTTTTCCTCTGTGCGCGGGCGGTCCCCGCCGGATCGCGGCCACAGGACTCCGCGCTGGTTCGGTCAAAGCCAGCCAGCAGCCTTATACCATGCGGCTGTTCGGGAAAAACCCTCGTCCAGGCCTACAGCCGGCGACCAGGAAATGCAATCACTCAGCAGGTTGTGGCGGCAGACCCAGTCGGGATGGGCGATTTCGTTGACCTTGCCTTGGGAGAGGATGGCCGGGCGCCCGGTCACGGCTGCCCCCAGGGTGCCGAGCGCGGCGGCCGCCCGCTGCACCGCCCGCGGCACCGGCAACGCCCGGACGCGCCGGCGGAATTGGCGCTCGGCCACGGCCAGAATATCGTCCCAGCCGTAGCCCGCCGCCCTGGCGTCGTGCAGTTCCATGACCCGTCCGGAGGGCAGGGCCTGCGTCAGCAGTGCCGCGACCGCCTCGGCGAGGTCCTCCACGTAGAGCATGGAGAAGCGGCCGTCACCGGCCGGACGCAGCACCAGGCCGCGGGCGAACTGCCGGAACAGCGGCAGGGTCGCCCGGTCGCCCGGTCCGTAGATCACCGGCGGGCGCAGCACCTGCCAGGCCAGACGGTCGCCCTCGGCCCGCAGCACGTCCTCGGCTGCCCGCTTGCTGGCGGCATAGCCGGAGATTTGCGGCTCGCGGGCGGCGAGGGAGGAGATCAGCACGAAACGCCTGACTCCGGCGGCGCCGGCGGCGCGCAGCAGACGGGCGGTGCCCTGCGCATTGATCCGGTGAAACTCGGCGTCGCTGCGGGCGGCGACAAGGCCCGCGCAGTGCACCACCGTGTCGGCGCCGGTCACCAGGGCGGCGAGGGCCGTTTCGGATTCCAGATCGCCGGTCACCGTGGTCGCTGCGCAAGTTTCCGGCAGGGCGCCGGCCCGGCGCGCCAGGGCACGAACTCGCCAGCCCGCTGCGGCGAGCCGGCGCAGGATGTGACCGCCGACGAAACCGGTGCCGCCGGTCAGCGCGACGCAGCCCGGAGGGGCCGGCGATGCGGCGGGTGGTGGGGAAGGGCTGGTCACGGTGCGGACGGGTAGGGCTCGCGCGGGACCCGCCCGGCGCTGGCGGGCGCGCGGAGACTAGCTGCGCTGTTCGGAGTAGGCCGGGGCGGGATTGTCGCGCTCCGCGTAAGCGAGGTTGAGGTCGCAGATCTCTCCGGTGATGTAGTCCTGCTTCACTGCCGAGCGGCTGAGCTTGCCGGAAGAGGTGAATTTCAGCGTCTTCGGCGGCACCAGCACGACGCGGCAGTCGGCGCCGCAGGCACGGCGCACCGTCGCCGCCACGCGCTTGCGCAGGTCTTCCCGCGCGGTGGCATCGTGCAGGCGGCACTGCAGCACCACGATCATGCGTTCGTGACCGTCGGTTTCGATGACAGAGAAGCAGGCGACGTCGCTGCCGCGGACGTCGTCCAGGGCTTCGACCGCCCATTCCACGTCCTGCGGCCAGATGTTGAGGCCGTTGAGGATCACCAGGTCCTTGCGGCGGCCAGTGACCACCAGGCGACCGTCGACCATATAGCCGAGATCGCCGGTATCGAGCCAGCCGTCCGGCGTGGTGACCGCCGCGGTGGCCGCGGGATCGTTGTAATAGCCATCCATCACGCTGGGCCCGCGCACGACGATGCGGCCGACATTGTGGTCGCCCAGGGGCGCGTTGGTTTCGCTGCGCACCTCGACTTCGTGGCCGGGCATCGGCGCGCCGCAGATAACGAAGGAGCGGGCTGCCCTGGCCTTGGCGTGGCCATTCGCTTTGCCGTTGGCTCTGGCGTTGACGGAACCGTTGACCGGCGAAACGTTGCCGGTATGGGTGTAATGTTCCTGGTCGATGCGGTCGACCTCGATGCCTTTGCCGAGCGGCGCGAAGGTGACGGCCAGGGTTGATTCCGCCAGGCCGTAGCTCGGCAGGAAAGCCTTGGGAGAGAAGCCGGTCACCGCGAATGTTTCGGTGAAGCGCTCGAGGATTTCCGCGCGCACCATCTCGCCGCCGATGCCGGCGGCCCGCCAGCGCCTGAGGTCGATGGTCTTGGCCGAGCCGTTCAGGCCGCGGGTGGCGCAGAGCTCGTAGCCGAAGGTGGGGCTGAAGGAGATCGTGCCGCCGTATTGGGAGATCAGCTTCAGCCAGGTCAGCGGGCGCAGGGCGAAGCTCTTGGTCGCCAAGTAGTCAATGGTGACCTGGCTCAGCATCGGCGTCAGGCAAAAGCCGACCAGGCCCATGTCGTGATAGAGCGGCAGCCACGAGGTCGCCCGGTCGCCGGGGCGCAGGTGCAGGCCGTGCTGGCCGATGCCGCGCGCGTTGCTGGTGATCGAGCGCTGCGAGACGAAGACGCCGCGCGGCAGGCTGGTGCTGCCGGAGGAGTACTGGATGTAGCAGGCCTCGGTCTTGGCGAAGGGGCGCAACTCGCCGCCCTCGGCTGGTAGGGCATAGAAGTCATCCGGCGTGCCGACCATCTTCAGGCCGCGCGCCGCTTCTTTCAGGTAGTGCAGCAGGTCGGCGGGGGCGACGGCAATTTCGGCGCCGGCCTTGGCCAGCATGCTGCGCAGGCGTTCGACGTAGGCGTCGTGGCCGCCCAGGTGGATGGTCAGCGGCAGAGGTACGGGGATGAGGCCGGCGTACTGGCAGCCGTAGAAGAAAATCAGGAAGTCGGGGCTGGTTTCGGCGACCAGGGCGACGCGCGTGCCACGCGCGATGCCGGCACGCGCGAAGCGCTGCGCCAGGGCGATGGCGCGGTCACGCATTTCCCGGTAGGTGAGCGCTGTTTGCAGTTCGCCGCGCGGGGAGAAGAAATTGCACCCGGTTTCCCCTTTGGCGGCGTAGTCCAACCCCTCGACCAGAGTTTCGAATTCTGCAATGCGAAATGACAGGTTGCTGTTGTTTGATGCCGTAGCACTTGGCATTAATCGATCCCTAGCTTACCTACTTCGGTTCTCATCCGCGCTCTCTTGGGGGTCGGCCAGCGCGCCCGACGCTGACTGCGGTAGCCGCTCTTCTTGGTCTTTGCGAGCTTCCGGCGTGTTCCCCGAACGAATCGCCCGTTCAAGCAAGTGCCTTAAAATTTACACATTGGCGTCGTAAAAAGCACTGCGGAATTTGATCCGACAGTCCTATGACACTTGAGCGATGTCTTGAAAACGTCAAAGAGAACATTCGCCCCAGGTTTTCCGACCGCTCCGCTCCCAACATTGCCTGTCAAGTCGCGGTCCCGGCGACGACCACGGAGGCGGACATACATGCTGAATCCGAGATGTACGACAGAAGCAGTGGCGGATCAATCGAGAGGTAGCATCAAGACCTGACCAGAAGCTGACGGCCTTTCCGGCGCCCGGCGAAGGTCCAGCGACCTGCGGGATATGGGGGGTAACGAGGAATTTGCAAGCAATCCCGCGACATTTCGACCACCGGCCGCGGCAATCGCGCCGTGCTTGAACGCCCCGCAGGCAAGCCCGAGCGGTGCGAACTAAGCCTTTGTAATAAATCGTAACAATTTGTTATCCATAAAATCCAGCCGCGCGGCTCGGTTTTGCAGCCACGGGCTGATCGCGGCCGGCGTTTCCTCGCGCAGGCAGTGTCGGAGTCTCGGTCCGGTTTTTGGCCCTCGCGGCACCGAGCCAATCGGCGCAGGCTGTCCGCTGGAGGAGAGGAGCCGGCCCGGCGTCCGGCGTCCGCAAGTCACTTGCCCGCGCCCGGCGGAGGCGGGGAAGCAGCGGCTATTCTGCAATTGTGAATTGCATGTGAGCCCCAGGCCTCACTATTGTGTGGATAAGTAAAAAAAGCGGCCCGCCAACGAGCAAAAATCGAGGCCGCGCAAGGGAGGAAGTAACGCGATGCTCTTCTTGATTGTCGACGACCACCCCTTGGTATGTTCGGCCCTCGACGGCATGCTGAGGACGGCCTTCGAACCCTGCGATCTGCTGCAGGCTCATTCCGCCGGCGAGGCGCTGGAGACGGTGCGGCGGCTCGAAGATATCGATCTGGTGCTGCTGGACCTGAAGTTGCCCGATGTCGAGGGCTTCCAGGGCTTGGTGCAGTTGCGTCAGGAGGCCCCGAGGATTCCCATTCTGGTGCTTTCCGGCCTGGAAGACGTGCGCCTGGCACAACTGGCCCAAAGTTATGGCGCCCTCGGCTACGTCAGCAAGAAATCGAGCGCCGCCGAGATCGTTTCGGCAGTGCGCGAAGTGCTGGCGGGCAATACGGCCTTCGGCGGGGTCTCGGTGCCATATGAGCCGGAGGAGCTGGCGGAGAGCGATCAGGTCTCGCGGGTGATCGGCACCCTGACCCCGCAGCAGACCACGGTGCTGCGCCTGCTCGGCGAAGGGTTGCTGAACAAGCAGATCGCCTACGAACTGTCGATCAGCGAATCGACAGTGAAGGCGCACGTCTCGGCCATTCTGAAGAAACTCGAGGTGTCCTCGCGGATGCAGGCGGTGCTGCTGGCGCAGCGCGGCATGCTCGGTCAGCCTTCGGTGCCAATGGCCAGCTCGGCGGGCGTCTTCGCCTCTGCCGACAGGTGAGAAAGATACGCGCGTAGCTGCGCCGGCTTCATCGGCTTTGAGAAATACTCGATCCCCTTGGCCTTGGCGCGCTCCTTCACTTCGCGCGACTGGTCGGCGGTCACCAGAATGCCCGGCACATCGCGGCCCAGGCGTTCACGCAGCAGGATGATGGCGTCTATGCCGTCGATCTCGCCGTCGAGGTGCAGATCGGCGACAATCGCCATCGGCTTCAAGGCGTTGCGCTGCGCGATTTCCAGCAGCGCGGGATAGGAGGGCGCACGCACGCTGGCCAGATTCCAGTAGTCGAACAGGGTCGTCATGGCATCGGCGACGCCGGCGTCATTCTCCAGCAAGAACAGCGGCCCGTCGCCGAACGGCACGGCGGGCCCGACCGCCGCGGTGCTGTTTCTGTCTTCGGTCTCGGCATTGCGGGCGGCGGCCTCCAGTCCGGCGCGTGCCTCGGCCGGCAGCAGCGACACCGTCACCGAGAAGCATGATCCGCGCCCGACGTGGGAGGTGAGGCCGATCTGGTGACCCAGGAGGTCGGCCGCCCGCTTTACGATGGCGAGGCCCAAGCCGAGCCCGGTGGTGCGCGTACCCGGCGGGTTGGCCCGGCGGAACTCCTCGAAGATCGCCAGGTGGTTCTCCGCCGCGATGCCGGGGCCGCTGTCATGGATCTCGATCGACAGGTTGTCGCCGCAGCGCCGCGCGCCGATCAGGATCGAACCGCTGTCGGTGTACTTCAGGGCGTTGGACAGCAGATTCTGCACGATGCGGCGCAGGAGTTGCGCGTCCGAGCGAACCACCGCCGAGCAACCGACACGGCGCAGCCGCAGGCCCTTCTGCCGTGCCAGCGCGCCGAACTCGGCTTCCAGAGTCTCGAACAGGTCGCCGACGCTGACGGCGGCGATGCGCGGGTGATAGCCGCCGGCATCCATCTTTGAGATGTCCAGCAGGGTGCTGAGCAGCGCCTCGGTCGACTGGAAGGCCTTGGCGATGTTGTCGAGCAGGGGACGCGCGCCCGAGGCGACCAGCGGAGATACCTCCAGCGCCGAGAGGTAGAGCCGCGCGGCGTTCAGCGGCTGCAGGAGGTCGTGGCTGGCCGCTGCGAGGAAGCGGGTCTTGCCCAGGTTCGCCGCCTCTGCCGCCTTGCGGGCGCGTTCCAGGTCGGCGGCGGTCTGCTCGTGGCGGCGTACCTCGTCCTGCAGGATCTCGTTCAGGCGGCGCAGTTCGTGGGTGCGCTCGTCGACGCGCTTTTCCAGCTCTTCCTTGCTCTGCTCCAGCAGCTTGGCGGCTTTGATCTGGGCCGAGATGTCGGTCATGGTCACGACGAAGCTGTCGTCGGGCATGGTGCGGAAGTTCGCGGCGACGAAGCGCCGGCCACGGTAGGAGAGCTCGATGCGCAGCGGCAGGCGCTTCTTTACGACGCCGATCCACTCGTAGATCTCGCGGCGGCGCTCCTTGGGCACTTCCGCGCCATAGCGCCAGACTTCACGTGCCAGGTCCTTCAGGCGCATGCCAGCGTGCATGCCGGCGTAGGGCAGGTTCAGCAGCATGGCCGCCTGCGAGTTCCACGCCACCAGCTTCCGCTCGGCGTCGAACACCACAACGCCCTGGGCGATGTTGGCTACGGTGGTCGCCAGCAGGCCGGATTGTTCGGCCACTTTGGCGAGGCGCCGGGTTTCCTCCAGGCGGCGGAAGTGGGTGATCTCGGTGACGATGGTCACTCTGCCGCCATCGTTGGTGGCGCGCTCGCTGATCTGAATCCAGCGGCCGTCGCTTAGCAGCTGCTGGAACTGGCAGGACTTGCGGCGGTGATACTCGTTGCGCGAGGTGATCCAGGCTTCGGGATCGGTCACCGCCTCGACGATGACGCCGGCTTCCGCCGCCGCCTGGATCATGTCCTTGAAGTGGGTGCCGGGCTTCAGCAGGGACGCAAGAGCCGGGAAGAAGTCATGGTATTTGCGATTGCACAGCACGATACGGTCGTTGCTGTCGTAGAGGATGAAGCCCTCGCCGATGGCGTCGATCGCCTGCTGCAGCTGCTGGCGCGCGATCTTGGCCTCGCTCATGGCGCGGGCGAGCCGCTGGATGCGCTTTTCCACGCTGGTTTCCATCTCGGCAACCGACTGGAAAAGCTTGTAGGCGTTGCCGGTGAAGTCGTGACTGCGGTCGACCTGGCGGATGAGCGCGTCGCGTACGGTCTTCAGCTTGGCGTTCTCACGCTCCAGTTCGGCGACGCGCGCTTCCAGTTCCGCCGCCGTCGGGCGGGTGAGCTGGACCGCGCTCATTCGATATCTCCCTCAGCGCCGCCACTGAGCTCGGTGCCGATAGCCAGCCCGGTCAGGGTCTGGCTGAGGTGCAGAAAGCGGTACTGCTCGCCGTAGGTGTTGAAGCCAATCATGTTGTAACGCGCGAAGATCGGTAGCAGGTTCTCCTTGATGTTGAGGCGTTCGGCCTCGAGGCGGCGCAGAATGCAGTCGAAGCACAGCACCGTGTCCAGCTTGCCGATGCGCTCGGTGATGCGCTCCATATTCTGCACCAGGTTGTCGCGCATGTCCTCCGGGTGGGCGAGGGTCAGCACGATCCCTTCGTCGACGGCGCAGTAGAAATGCAGGGCGCCTTCGCGGTCGGCCTGCTGGATGGCGCGCACGTGGTATTCGCCGCCGATGCGCACCAGCATCGGATTGGCGGCGAAGACCTCCGGCGTCAGATCGTCGGGGGTCACGCCGATGAGGCGCGCATATTCCTCGGCCGCCGGCTCGGCATTCAGTGACCACACGATGCGGCGCTCCGGGTCGGCCGAGGTGACGACGATCTTCTGCTCCGTCGGGCTGAAGTGCTCGAACTTGAAGACCTCCATCTGGCGGCTGGAGGCACCGATCACCACGAGAGCGGAATCCTCCAGGACCTCGCCGTTGAAGAAGATCTGCGTGGTGTCGAAATTCAGGTTGTCGCCGGCCGAGGCGCCGAAGATCGGCACCTCGTCGAGCGCGGCATAAGTGCTGGCGGCGATCTCCTCCTCGCGGCGCGACAGGCCGTCGACCAGCAGCATGGCGAAGAAGTTCTCGCGCTCCGGTTCCAGCTTGCGCAGCAGGCGGAAGTAGGCGGCTTCGATGGCTTCGCCACCCTGCGCCATCGAGTAGGTGCGCAGCGAGGTGAGCAGGCAGGTCTCGAAGCTGAAGGCGGAACGGTCGAAGGCGATGGCGATGGAGCCGTCGGCTTCGTAGCTCTCCCGCGTCAGGCTGCCGGCGGTGGTGCAGCCGACAAGCGGAACGCCGGGATAGGCCGCAGACAGCGGGGCGACGATGTCCTCGTAGGGCAGGTTGGACGAGACGAAGACGGTGATCAGCGCCGGATCGCAATCGGTGATACCGGCATTCAGCTCCTCGATCACCCGAGCCGGATTGCGCGCGGCGGACCAGGCGCGGGCGATCGCCGGGCGGGCTCCGGTATCCGGGCGGCCTCCCTCAGGAGGCACGGACGACCGTTCGGCTGTGCCCGGATCGGCGCCGTCGCGGTCGGTTTCAAGCGTTGCCATAGGGTCATCCCCTGGCTGTTCTTCCCTGTGAGCGGCCATCTGCGCGGCCTTCTGCACGCCCGATGCTAGCATATCCCGGCTGGACGCCAGGGGTTTTTGCAGGCCGCTGGTGATCGGCGGCCGCCCCGCAACCCTCAGATTCTAAAGGAAGCAGCGGACCTCGGCTTCGACCTGGGCGCGGCGCAGCCGGTCGATGGTCCCCTTGGCAAAGGGCGTTTCGCGGAACAGCGCCATTTTCTCGCCACCCCCGGCGACCTGGCGCATGCGCAGCACGGTCTCGGCCATGGAATAGTCCTCATAGCTGAGCAGCGAGGCCAGCACGTCGATGGAGCAGGAGCACTGGCGCAGCGCCTCGGCGGTATTGTTGTTGGCCGCCATGCAGGCCAGCACGTAGTCGGCGATCACTTCCGTCGGATAGTCGTTGGCGCTGCGCGCCGGGGAGGCGCAGACGACGGCGGCGGCGAGCGGCAGGGCCAATAGGATGTTTCTCATTTCCGCACCTCGCGCAGCCGGTAGGTCTCGCGCAGCAGCACGCCCTGGCCGTCGCCGGCTGGTGTTTCGGCACCAACCTCATAGACGCCGCCGGGGACCTCATCGGAGATGATGACGTGATAGCTCTTGTCGGCAAATTCCCGCAGGCGCGCCCGGTTGGGATCGTCGGCAAAGGGCCGGAAGGTAATCTCGCTGGCGGCACGGTCCTTGCCGTCGAATCGGATGCTGATCGGCTTCACGCTGTCCGGGTCGGGTGTTTGCAGCACGCGCCGGATGGCATTGCGGAAGTAGTGCTGGCTGCCGCCGGTTCCGTTGCTCAGCTGCGTCGCGTCGCGCTGGAAGAAGATCAGCAGGATCGGGTTCACCGCGGCGGCGGACAGCGGACCGATCTGCAGATTGCGGGTCCGCGGGAAAAGGGTGGCGGCGACGTCGTAGCCGCGCGCGCCGCCGGTATCGGCCGCGCTGTGGCGGGTGAAGTCCAGGACCACGTCGTCGTCGAAGGGCTGCTCCATCATGGTCCCTTCGAAATGGTAGTCGAACACCAGGACGGTCTTGTCGGGCAGGCCGGCCAGATGGTCGGTGCCGTAGATGCCGGCGGCGGGCGAGCCGGCCACCAGACCTTCCAGGCCGTCGCCGGCGGCGTGCGCCGGAGCGGCCACGAGAGCCAGAATCGCCAGAACGGGGAGCAGGCGGCGGCGCCAGGTCCGCATGGTCAGTCCTCCACGAAGAAGTAAATGGTGCGCCCCAGGGCGAAGGCGCGCTGTTCGAGCAGCACCGGCTGCTCGCAGAGATAGGTCATCGACTTCTCCCGCTCGTCGAAGATTCGAAGGTCCCAGGTCAGCATTTCCCTGAGTTCGTTGTCGGAGGCTTCGCCGCTGCCGTCTCTCAGCTTCGCGCGGGTCTCGCGGATACGCTCGGCCAGTTGGCGCTGGCGCTGGGCGAAGCGCTTGATCCCGGCGATGATCGAGGCGCGGTCCTGGTTGATGACGTACAGGGTGCGGCCAAAAAGCGCTGTCAGCTTGGCGTTGACGGCATCCTTGGCCTGCGCCTCGGCGAAGTCCTCGACCAGCTTTTCGGTCTCGTTCAACGGCGTGCGCCGCGCTGCCAGCCGGGCGGCGAGGCGGCTGACCTCGATGTCGCCCTGCCAGGTGGCCGCGTCGGGCTCCGGGCCGGCCCAGACCTGCGCGGCGGAGATGCGCGGCACCAGGCGCTGGATGCAGGGCCAGTCAGGATCGTCGGACGCTGCAGCCCGCGCGGCGGCGGGCAGAAGCGTGAGCAACGCAAGACAGAGGGTGGCCGGAATCCGCAACAAATACCTCACTTCACGTTGATGGTGACCACGGTGCCCTTTTCCTTCAAGCCTTTGGCATAGAGCTCGTAGGTGCCCGGGCGGATCGGCACGAAGAACAGCTCGGCTTCGCCCTCATCTTCGAACTCGATCTCGTAGATCGAGTTGGCCTTGATCTCCAGCCCGCCGGCCTCGACCTTGCGCAGCCAGATGTAGTCGAAGAAGTCCGGCGCCACGATGGCGTATTCCTTCACGCCTGAAGACTTGATGAGCAGGCTGTAGGCCTTGCCGGTCTCCAGGTTGTATTCCTTCACCGAGACATTGTAGCCGATCTGATCGGTGCCCAGAACGAGCTCTTCCAGCTCTTCCGGCTGGGTGGCGAGGTAGCCCTCGGCATGGCCCTTGTTCGGGCACAGCGCGACGATGCCGGCGGCGGAGAATACAACGGCGGCCAGGGCGGCGAACCGGAAGGCGGCGGGTGCGGTTCTTTTCGACATTCTCTTATCGGTCTCCAGAGCAAGATGATGACGGGTCACGGCTTGATGGCGATGCCCCAGGGATAGCTGCCGACGGGGATCGACTTGCGCGCCCTGTCGCGCTCCACGTCGATCAAGGTGATGTCGTTGCTGACGCCGTTGGAGGTGAACAGCTGCTTCTCGTCCGGGCTGAGGGCCAGCTGCCAGACACGCTGTCCGACCAGGACGTAGTCGAGCACCTCGTAGCTCTGGGCATCGATGACGGCGACCCTGTTGGCCGGACCGAGGGCGACATAGGCCTTGCTGCGGTCCGTCAGGATGCGCACGCCGACCGGCTGCAGCGCCTCCGGCTGCAGGCCCGGCACGGAAAAGGAGATCTTCTTCTTGATCTCCAAGCTCTGGGCATCGATGACGCTGACTGTTCCGCCGATCTCCGCCGAGACCCAGACTTCCGCACCGTCGGCGGTAAACTCGGCGATGCGGGGACGCTGATCGACCAGTACGTTGCCCGTGATCTGAAGCGTATCGGCGTCGATGAAGTGCGCCATGTTGGTGGTCTCGGAGGTGTTCACGATGGTCTTGCCGTCGGGGCTGACGCCCATGCCCTCCGGCTCGACACCGACCGGGATCTCCGCGATGGCTTCGCCGGCTTCGAGATCGATCACCGTGACCAGGTTGTCGTCCTCGTTGGCGGCGTAGAGGCGCTTGCCGTCCGGCGAGATCACCATCAGTTCGGGATCGGGGCCGGAGGGCAGGGTGCCGATGATCTTCAGCGTCTCGGTATCGAGAATCTCGATGTGGTCGTCGTCGCTGGCGCAGATGTAGAGATAGCGATGGTCCTTGGAGAGGGCGATGCCGCGCGGTCGGTTGCCGACGTCGACCGTGGCCGTCACCTCCAGGCTGTCGCCGTCGATGACGGTGATCGAGTTGCCTTTCTCGTTGGAGACGTAGAGGGTCATCGCCTCGGCCGCCGGCACGGCGGGCAAGGCTGCCGCCAAGGTTGCGGCCGCAATGGTTTGCGTCAGTCTTGTTCGCATGGATCGCTGTCTCCCATCCGGGGTCATTGCAGGGCGCAATCGCTTTCGGGTTCGTCGTAGCCCAGGCTGTCCAGCGGCGTGCGCTGGTGCAGGAAGCCGTCCTGCGGCGACACCGAGACCATGACACGTTTATTCACCAGCAGGACGGGCTGGCGCATCTGCTGGTTCCACGGGCGGAAAGACAGGCCGACGCCCTTGAAGCCGCCCAGCGCGAAGTCCGGGCTGCGCAGGTAGGTGCGCAATGTCGGGATGTCGCCGCTGCCGGTGCGCGTCACCGCCTCGCCGATGGCGCGCACGCCCAGCCAGGCACCGTAGTCGCGCTCTTCCATCCAGCGTCCGGCGATCTCCGTGAAGCGGCGCTGGAACTGGGTCGATCCCCACTGTTCCTGCGCCCGGTGCCAGGACATCGGCACCAGACCGTGGGTGCCGGCGACCGGGCGCGGCGCGTAGGTGTTGAAGGGCAGGTACTCGCCGAAGATCTCTTGCTCGTCGACGGCAACCATGACGTCGTAATCGTCATCGGCCGACTGAGTTGCCAGAGGCATCTGACGCTGCACCTGGATGTGGCCGCTGTCGGTGCGTCGGGCGATGGGGTCGTAGGCATAGCTGTCCTCGGTGACGATCTCGGCGCCGAATTTTTTGGCCGCCCGGCGGATCGCCTCGCCATAGGCCATGTCGCCCTCGGTCGAGCCGGCGAAGAGAAAGATCTCCGGCCACTTCTTCCACACCAGGAACTGCACCAGGGCGTCGGCGCGCATGGCGCGGCTCAGCGCGGTGTGAAAGACCGGCGCGAAGCAGGTGGTGGTGCGCAGGTCGTCGTCGCCGACGCGGCCGTTGAAGATGAGCGTCTCGGCGGCACTGGGCTGCTGCGCGATGGCGAGCAGGTCAGCGCGTGCCAGATCGGCGATGAAGAGCTTGCGGCCGGCGGCAAGCTGCTCGGCGAAGGTTGCTGCGACATCGCCGTCGGCGGGCACCGTCACCTCGACCAGCTCGTAATTGTGGCCCAGGAAGCTGCCGGTGGTCTGGTTGTCTTTGATTGCCAGGCGCGCGCCCCAGACGCCCGGATCCGCGACCACCGGATCGACGAAAGCCAGCGGCAGGCGCGGTTCCTCGGCGCGCGTCAGGAACACGATGGGCAGATCGAGTGCGGCGGCAAGGGCGGCGCCGGAACGGGGGCCAGGAAGCGGCACCGCCAGCACGGCCAGGATGAAACCGGCGGTGGCAAGTAATCTCGTCAGCAAAAGTCCTCCCGCTCTCCCGCTGCGGTCTGCCGCCGCCTGTTCTATGGGAGATGCTGCGAGCGATTATCAGCGAAGCAGGGGGGACGCCAAATAGGCCTAAAGTGCTATAGGCAAAGAAGACTTGTGAAAGAGGCGAGCGGCGGTCGTCGACTGATGCAGCAGTCCGCTCGATCGGTGCCGAGCGTGCATACCCCTGCACGCCAACCTCAACCCGCGGCTGATCGTCCCCTGTGCGCCCAAGGAGTGCTGCGCGACCCGTTCCGCCGCCCTTGAGGTTACCCCCAATGCAGCGCAGCGAGACCACCCCAGGGCGTACTTTAGGACTATGGAGAGCGCACCCGCGTTTCCCGTAAAAACAAGGGGATCGGTCGGCGAAGAACGGCCGTCGGTCGATGCGTTGGACGATTGTGACTCAAAGGACAGTGGGGAGACGTCGGTTATGGATGTACGGGCAGCGGTGGCGATTGCGGCGGGCAAGCCGCTGGAGGTGACGACGGTGCAG